>CAXXFP010000009.1:0-20002 GCA_963678505.2 Oscillospiraceae bacterium
AGGACGATCCCGACACGGTCGAGACAGGCGTCCTGACCTTCGTGGACAACACCGTGGACACCAGCACCGGAACCATCAAACTCAAAGGCACGTTCGTCAACGCCGATCACAAGCTGTGGCCCGGAGAGTTCGTGCGCGTGACGCTGCGCCTCACGACGCAGGCGGATGCCATCGTAGTACCCAACGAGGCGGTGCAGACCGGCCAGGCCGGCGCCTATGTCTATGTGGTGAAGCAGGACCGGACCGTGGAATCCAGAGCCGTCTCCACCGGCGCCCGCGTCGATCAGGACATGGTAGTGGACCAGGGACTACAGCCGGGCGAGACGGTGGTGACCGAAGGCCAGTTGCGGCTCGCGCCCGGCAGCCGGGTGGTGGTTCGCGACGGCCGCGGCGGAGGTCGCAAGGGCGCGCCGAAGAGTTAGCCCGGACAGCGGGCGCGGGGCCCTTGGGGTAAGCCGGCCGTGAACATCTCCGAGAACTTCATCCGCCGGCCGATCGCCACCAGCCTTCTCATGGCGGCCATAGGGCTGTTCGGAGTGATCGCCTACCGCGCCCTGCCGGTGAGCGATCTTCCCCAGGTCGACTACCCCACCATTACCGTGATGGCCGGCCTGCCCGGGGGCAATCCGGACACCATGGCGTCCGCCGTGGCCACGCCGCTCGAACGCCAGTTCACCACCATCGCGGGCCTGGATTCGATGATCTCATCGAGCGGCCAGGGCAGCACCAGCATCACTTTACAGTTCGACCTGAGCCGCGACATCGACGGCGCCACGGTGGATGTGGAGACCGCCATCGCCGCCGCCATGCCCCTGCTCCCGCCCGGCATGCCCACCCCGCCTTCGTTCCGCAAGGTGAACCCGGGGGACATGCCCATCATCAGCCTGTTCGTCACCTCTCCCACCATGCGGCTCTCCGACCTGGACGAGTACGCCGAGACTATGATCGGCGCAGCGGGTCTCCATGGTGGAGGGCGTGGCGCAGGTGCAGGTCATTCGGCTCGGCCAAGCTTCGCGGTGCGCGTGCAGGTGGATCCCGAACAGGCTCTTGGCCACGCGGCGCATCGGGCTGAACGAAGTGGACGCGGCCATGCAAGAACTGGAACGTCAATCTTCCCACCGGAACGCTGTACGGCCCGCGCACTCGCTCGTACCAGATCGTGGTGGCTAACGGCCAGTTGATGCGCGCGGCCGCGCTACCGTACCGCAATCTGATCGTGGCCTATCGCCAACGGAGCGGCAGTACGCCTGGGCGATCAGGTGGCGACCGTGTTGGACGGCCTGCAGGACGACAAGCAGAACTTCTCATGCATCTATGGCGGCGAATACGGGACGCAGGGCACGCAAGGGCATCAGCCATGGCGGTGATGCGGCAACCGGGCAGCAACACCATCGCCGTGGTGGACGCCATCAAGCGCGCTGGTGCCCATGCCTTCGAAGAGCAAATGCCGCCCGAGTGTGCATCTCATGCGTCCGCGGCGACCGCTCGAAGAACATCCGCGAAGCCCTGCAACGATATCCAATTCACCATGATGCCGCCACGCTGGCGCTGGTGATTATGGTGATCTTCCTGTTCCTGCGGAATTTCTCCGCCACCATGATTCCGGCGATGGCGCTGCCGTTTTCGATTGTAGGCACGTTCTCGGTCATGTACCTGCTCGAACTTCAGCATCAACAACATTTCGCATGATGGCGTTGATCCTGTCGATTGGCTTTGTGGTGGATGACGCCATCGTGATGCTGGAAAACATCGTGCGGCATATCGAGCACGGGGAGAAGCCGTACGCTGGAAGCGGCGCTGGCAACGGGTCGAAGCGAGATCGGCTTCACCATCGTGTCGATGACCCTTTCGCTGGCCGCGGTGTTCATTCCCGATTCGTGTTCATGTCGGGCATTCTGGGGCGGCTGTTCCGCGAGTTCGCGGTGACCATCTGCACGGCGATTCTGATTTCCGGCATGGTGTCGATCAGTCTGACGCCCATGCTGTGCAGCCGCTTCCTGCGCGACAATTCGCACGGCGTGAAGCACGGCTTGTCTGTACCGCGGCGTGGAGCGGGCCTTCCAGGCTTTGCTGCATACTCTACGGCCTTCACGCTGCGACTGGGTGTTGGACCACCGCCCGGTGATGTTGGGAATGTTCCTGGTGGTGCTGGGCGTGCCACCGGCTATTTCTACATGTCATTGTTCCCAAGGGCTTCATTCCCGACACGGACAACGACAGTTTCAATATTCAGGCTGGAGGCGGCGCAGGGCACTTCGGTATTACCAGATGGTGCAAATACCATGGAGCGGGTGACGCGGATCATTGTGGCAGGACCCCGATGTGGAGACGCTTCTATTCCAGTACGGGCGGCGGTTTTGGCGGCGGCGGTTCCAATACCGGACGCATCATCGGTCAATCTGAAGCCGCGGCGGCAGCGCGAGGCGTCGGTGACGGAAATTGTCAATCGCCTGCGGCCGAAGCGTTTCGAACATGCCGGGGTTGAAAGTCTTTCTGACCGTGCCCGCAGGCCATCCGCGTGGGCGGGCGCATGTCGAAGCAGCAGCTACGACTACACGCTGCTAAGGGCCGGACACGCAGCAACTTTATGTGGAAGCGCAGAAACTGGAGCGCATCGTCAACGCGCATTGCCCGGTCTGGCGGACGTGACCAGCGACCTGCAGATTCAAGCAATCCGCGGGTCAACATCATACTGGACCGCGACCGCGCGGCGGCGCTCGAATCTCAACTGGACCAACGGTCTCCAGCACGCTCTACGACGCGTTCGGACCGCAACTCTCGTCCACTATTTATTCGCGCCGACCGACCAGTACCGCGTGCTGCTGGAACTGCTCCCGAAATACCAGCAGCACATGGACGCGCTCGACCTGATCTATCTCAAATCCGACTCCGGCAAGTTGATCCCCCTGCGCGCCGTGGCGGATCTGAAGCTGGACGCCGGACCGCAGAGCATCGCCCACTCCGGCCAACTGCCCTCCGTGACCATCGGCTTCGGACTGCGTCCCGGAACCTCTCTCGGACAGGCCACCGACGCCATCGAAGAGGCGGCCCGGACCAACCTGCCCGGCACGATTACCGGCGCCTTCCAGGGCACGGCGAAGGTTTTCCAGGATTCGCTCCAGAACATGGGCATGCTGCTGACCATCGCCATCCTGGTGGTCTATATCGTGCTCGGCGTGCTTTACGAAAGCTATATCCACCCGCTGACGATCCTCTCGGGCCTGCCCTCGGCCGGTTTCGGCGCGCTTTTGACGTTGCTGCTGTTCAAGATCGAGCTCAGCATTTACTCGTTCGTGGGCCTGATCATGCTGGTGGGAATCGTAAAAAAGAACGCCATCATGCAGATCGATTTCGCCCTGGAAGCCGAGCGCCGGGAAGGCAAGACGGCGGCCGAAGCCATCTACGAGGGCTGCCTGATCCGCTTCCGCCCCATCATGATGACCACCATGGCGGCGCTGCTGGGAGGGCTGCCCATCGCCCTGGGCTACGGCGCCGGCGGCGAGTCGCGCAAACCCCTGGGCATGGCCGTGGTGGGCGGCCTGGCCTTTTCGCAATTCATGACGCTCTACCTGACGCCCGTGGTCTATACCTACATGGCTTCGATTCTGAATCGCTGGCGCGCGGCCCGCAAGCCGCGCGTGGCCGCCGTGCTGGCGGGGGCTGGAGACTGACGGATGAATATCTCCGAAACCTTCATTAAGAGACCCATTGCCACCAGCCTGCTGATGGCGGCCATCGCCCTGTTCGGCAGCGTGGCGTACCGCGCCCTGGCCGTCAGCGACCTGCCCAACGTGGATCTGCCCACGCTGCTGGTAACCGCCAGCCTGCCCGGCGCGAGCCCGGAGACCATGGCCGCCGCCGTCGCCACGCCGCTCGAGAACCAGTTCTCGATGATCGCCGGCCTGAGCTCGATGACCTCGTCCAACTCGCTCGGCAATACCCAGATCACGCTCGAGTTCGACCTCAGCCGCAAACTGGACGGAGCCGCCGTGGACGTGCAGGCCGCCATCACGCAGGCCTCCCGCATGCTCCCCCAGGGCATGCCGACCCCGCCCACGTTCACCAAAGTCAACCCCGCCGACCAACCCATCCTCTACCTCGCGCTCACATCCCCTACCCTGCCCCTGTGGACCCTGGACGAGTACGCCGAAACCCGCATCGCGCAGCGCATCTCGATGATCTCGGGCGTGGCCCAGGTACAGGTGCTCGGGGCGCAGAAGTACGCCGTGCACGCGCAGATGGACCCCCACGCGCTCGCCTCCCGGCAGGTCGGCATCAACGAGATCGAGACCGCGCTCAAGGCCTGGAACGTCAACCTGCCCACCGGTTCGATCATCGGGCCCCAGCGCTCCTTCACGCTCCAGGCCAGCGGCCAGTTGTTGACGGCCGCCGAGTACCGGCCCGTCGTGGTGGCCTACCGCCAGGGCTCGCCCGTGCGCCTCGAGGAACTGGGGCGGGTTATCGACAGCGTCGAGGACGACAAGACGGCCTCGTGGTATTACACGCGCAAGGGCAGCAGCCGCGCCATCGTACTGGCCATCCAACGCCAGCCCGGCACCAACACCATCGAAGTCACCAACGGGGTGAAGGACCTGCTGCCGCGCTTCCGCACCGAACTGCCGCCCTCCGTCAATCTCGACATTCTCTACGACCGCTCGGCCACGATCCGCGAATCGTACCAGGATATCGAGTTCACCATGGTCCTCACGCTGGGCCTGGTGGTGATGGTGATCTTCCTGTTCTTGCGCAACTTCTCCGCCACCGTGATCCCCAGCCTGGCGCTGCCCTTCTCCATCGTCGGCACCTTCGCCGTCATGTACCTGCTGAACTTCAGCCTCGATAACCTCTCGATGATGGCGCTCATCCTCTCCATCGGCTTCGTGGTGGACGACGCCATCGTGATGCTCGAGAATATCGTCCGCCATATCGAGATGGGCGAGCAGCCGCTGGCGGCGGCCCTCAAGGGCTCGGGCGAGATCGGGTTCACCATCGTGTCGATGACGCTCTCGCTGGCGGCCGTATTTATCCCCGTGCTCTTTATGGGCGGCATCCTGGGCCGGCTGTTCAAGGAGTTCGCGGTTACCATCTGCGTGGCGATCCTGATTTCAGGCGTGGTCTCGGTGACCCTCACGCCCATGCTGTGCAGCCGTTTCCTGCGCGCCGCGCACGAAGCGAAGCGCAACTGGTTCTACAACGCCACGGAACGCTTCTTCGACGGAATGCTGCGCGTCTACGACCGCTCGCTGCAATGGGTGCTGCGGCGCCGCCCGCTGACCATGGGCGTGTCCGCGCTGGTGCTGGCGGCCACCCTCTATATGTTCGTGGCCATCCCCAAGGGTTTTATCCCCGACCAGGACACCGACCAGATGCAGGTCTATACCGAGGCCGCGCAGGGCGCCTCCTACTACCAGATGGTGGAGTACGAACAGCGCGTGGCCCAGGCCGTGTCCAGAATCCCAACGTCGAATCCCTGATGGCCAGCGTGGGCGGCGCCACCGCGTCCAACCTGGGCGGTCCCAACTATGGGGAACTGCTGGTCCGCCTCAAGCCGCGCCACGAGCGCTCGAAAAGCGTGGATGAGGTGATCGCCGAACTCCGCCCGCAGTTGGCCGGCGTTCGCGGGCATGAAGACTTACCTGCAAAACCCGCCCACCATCCGCATCGGCGGCAAGGTGTCCAAGAGCCTGTACCAGTTCTCGATGCAGACCCCCGAGAAGACGGAGTTGTACGCGGCCGCCGAAAAGCTGGAGAAACTGATCGAACAGACGCCCGGCGTGGCGGATGTGACCACCGACGTCGCCGTGCGGACGCCGCAGGTCAACGTCACGGTGGACCGCGACAAGGCGGCGTCCGTGCAGATCAACGTCAACCAGATCGAGAACGCGCTCTACGACGCCTACGGCCCGCGCTGGGTCTCGACGATCTACGGTTCCATCAACGAGTACAAGGTGTTGTTGGAACTGATGCCCGAATACCAGGCCGACCCGCGAGCCCTGTCGCTGCTCTACTTCAAAAGCCCGGGGGGCAAGCTGATCCCGCTCGATACGCTGGCGAACGTGAAGACCGAGACCGGCCCGCAGACCATCAACCACTACGGCCAACTGCCCTCGGCCACGCTTTCCTTCAACCTGCTGCCGGGCGCGTCGCTGGGCGACGTGACCACGCGCATCCAACAGATCGCGGACAGGGAACTGCCGGATACCATCCAGACGCAGTTCCAGGGCGCGGCGAAGGCCTTTCAGAGCTCGCTCGGCAACCTCTGGGTGCTGCTGATTATAGCCATCGCCGTGGTCTATATCGTGCTGGGCATCCTCTACGAGAGCTACATCCACCCGCTGACGATTCTTTCCGGCCTGCCTTCGGCCGGCTTCGGGGCGCTGGCGACGCTCTACCTGTTTCACATCGACCTGAACATCTACGCCTTCGTCGGCCTCATCATGCTGATCGGCATCGTGGAGAAGAACGCCATCATGCAGATCGATTTCGCGCTGGAAGCCGAGCGCCAGGGCGGTCTCAAGCCGCGCGACGCCATCTACCAGGGCTGCCTGATCCGCTTCCGCCCCATCATGATGACCACCATGGCCGCGCTGCTGGGCGCCCTGCCCATCGCGCTCGGCTATGGCGCCGGCGGCGAGGCGCGCCGCCCGCTGGGCCTGGTAGTGGTGGGCGGCCTGCTCTTTTCCCAGCTCGTGACGCTTTACCTCACGCCGGTGTTCTACACCTATATGGCCGGCTTCCTGGAGCGCACCCGGGCGTGGCGCGGCCGCAAGCCCGCGCCCGTTCCCGTGAGCGCCGCGTAGCGCCCCCATGCAACTCTCCGCCATCGAACACTTCCGGAGCCGGTTGCTGGACCTCAAGAAGGCCCACGCATCTCCCGATTTCGCCTGGTATCCCTACGACTCCTTCGGCGTCTTCAACGTCCTGAACAGCCACTTCAGCCCGGAGCGCCGCGACTTGCCGGCCCTCGCCCGCCCCGGCGGCCTGCTCGATGTGGGCTGCGGCGACGGCGACCTCTCTTTCCTGTTCGAATCGCTGGGGCTGCGCGTCTCCGCCATCGATTGCTCGGGGCCTAACCAGAACCGGACCCTGGGCTTTCAGACGCTCCACGCCGCGCTGGGCTCTTCCGTCGAGTTTCAGGACCGCGACCTGGATGCCGGGCTGGACCTCCGCGGCCGCACCTTCGGCCTGGCCCTATGCCTCGGCGTGCTCTACCATCTCAAGAACCCGTTCGGCCTGCTGGAGACGCTGTCGCGCCACGCCCGGCACTGCCTGTTGAGCACGCGCATCGCCCGGCGGACGCCCTCGGGAACCGGAATCGCCTCCGAACCCGTCGCCTACCTGCTGGACCCCTACGAAGCGAACAGCGACGCCTCTAATTTCTGGGTTTTCTCCGAAGCGGGACTGCGGCGCCTCCTGGCCCGGACGGGTTGGGACGTGATCGAGTTCGCCAGCACGGGATGCCGGAGCGGCTCGAACCCGTCGGACCCCGCGCGCGACGAACGCGCCTTCTGCCTGCTTGCCAGTAAGCGCTCGGATCCATGGCTCGGCTGCGACCTCGAAAGCGGCTGGCACGCGATGGAGGACGACAGTTGGCGCTGGACGGAACGGGTCTTCACGGCGCGGCTCCACGCCGCTGAGTCCGCCCAACCGGCGCTGCGCTTCCGCTTTTCCGTTCCCGGCGCGGCGCTGCGGTCCGCCGGCGCGCTGCGTCTGGAAGCCGCGGTGGACGGCCATCGGCTGCCTGCGTGCAAATATTCCACCGCCGGAGAGCATGTCTACGAACAACCGGTTCCGCGCGAGGCGTGCGGCCGCGATGTAACTGTCCGCTTCGAATTGGACCGGGCGATGGCGCCCGGCGGGGCGGACCGGCGCGAGTTGGGCGTGCAGGTGATCTTCTGGACCTACGCCGCGGACGGCCCAAGAGAGGCCACGCCCCTCGCCATCGGGTAGGCGCCTGCGCGCGGCGCTAAACCGAACGTCCGGCAAGGCCAAAGTGCGCCGCCGCGGCCAGCATGTGACGGTCGTTGGTCCAGATCTCCCGCTCGCCGACGTCCTGCGCCGTGGCCAGGTGAACGGCGTCCCCCGCGCGCAGGTACACGCCGCGCGGGGCCGCGTCGACGAGGGCCGAAACACGGCGCAGCAGGCGCTCGCTGACCGGAACCAGCGTCCAGACGCCGGAGTCGACGTGCTCCAGAAAGGCGTGCAGGAGTTCGCGAACCTGTTCCGCGGTCAGGTAATCCTGCCGGAAATGGCGATGGAGAGCGCAACTCACCTCGCCCACCGACCAGGCCGATGAAATCAGCGAGCCCGCTTTGCGAACCACGGCGCGCACGGCCTTCGAGTCGGGTTCGTTCACATAAAACTTCGCGATGTAAGCGGAATCCAGGTACATGCGGTCAGCGATCTTCTTCCAGGTAGCGGCCGCTGTCCCCCGGGACTTGCGGGAAGCGGCGCCAGAACTTCTTCATGTCCGGCAACTTCGGCTTCGGCCGGGCCGCTGGAAGCGGGCGAAGCTCCGCCACCGGCGCACCCCGGCTTTCAATGACGATGGCGGTTCCGGCCGAGGCTTCACGCACCAGCTCGGATGTGCGGATGTGGAGTTCCCGGACCGACGCTTTCCTCATGTGCTACATTGTAGCACCGGCAAAAGCTCAGTCTTCGATCTCGATCTTCGGCCCTTCCTGCTTGCGGGCTTCTTCGGCGCGCGCGACGGTATTGCGGGCCAGCTCGAAGAAGGGATCGCCGGCGCCCTTGCGCAGGGTGACCGGGTCGCCCGTGTCGCCGCCGATGCGTACTTGCGGGTCGAGCGGCAGCTCGGCCAGGAAGTGGACGCCCATTTGCGCGGCCGTCCTGCGGCCGCCGCCGTAGCTGAAAACGTCGATGCGCTCGTTGCAGTGGGGGCAGTTCATGTAGCTCATGTTCTCCACCAGGCCGAGGATCGGCACTTTCACCTGATGGAACATGAAGATGGCTTTGCGCGCATCTTCGAGCGAGACGTCGGAAGGCGTGGTCACCACGATGGCGCCCGAGATCGGCGCCGTCTGGATGAGGGAAAGCTGCACGTCGCCCGTGCCGGGAGGCAGGTCGATGATGAGGTAGTCGAGCTCGCCCCAATCCACGCCGCGCAGGAACTGCTGGATCACGCTGTGCAACATGGGACCGCGCCAGATCAGCGGCTTGTCGCCGGGGTTCAGGAAACCCATCGACATCAGCTTGACGCCGTACTGTTCGAGCGGCTGGATGCGCTCGCCGTAAGCCACGGGCGTGCGATTGATGCCCATCATCAGCGGCACGTTGGGACCGTACACGTCGGCGTCCATCAGGCCCGTCTTATAGCCGAGAGAGGCCAGCGCCACGGCCAGGTTCACGGAAACCGTGGTCTTGCCGACGCCCCCCTTTCCCGATCCGACGGCGATCAGGCTCTTCACTCCGGCAATGGGAACTTTGGGCGGCTCGCCCTGCTGATTAGGGGACATAGTTCCTATCGTAGCAACGGGCTTCCCTTCACAACGAGTAGGTATGGAAAAAGTAGATGTACGACTGCCTGACGCCGGGCGTGGTGCGGCGCACGAACTCCCCGGCAAACAGGTAGCCGTAGCCCGCGCCGGCCAGGAAATGGCCATGGCGCCACGTCCCGAAGAAATCCGTTTCGCGGCCCACATGCTGCCCCGCCTTGCCGTCGGCGGAGCGCGCAATGGCTTTCCCACCGCCGTTGTAGAGGTAGTCGACGGCGCTGGCCAGCCAGAAATCGTCATACATGAAATTCAGCGCCAGGTTTTTCGCAACAGTATAGGTGGCCAGCGTCTTGACGGCGTGGATATTCCGCCAGCCGAACAGATCCTGGTGGCCGAAACGGTCGTGGTTGGCGGCGTAAAGCTGGTCGAAGGTCCCACTGCGGCTGGTATCCGCCGGATTCCTGCTCCCCGAGGCGAACTTGTATTCGGCCAGCACGTCCAGGGGCTTGCCCGCGGCGGTCCAGCTTCGGGTTACAGTGGCAACCCACGCGTAGGCGCGCTGGCTGGCCGGACCCACCTTGCCGTTTTGCACGGCGCCCTCGACCACGTATTTCGCGGCCGGCCCCAGCGGCCCCACCATCCTTGCGCCCAGCGTATTGAGGCCGATGCGGTCCGTTCCCGCGGCCTGGCTTCCGCCCGTGAACCCGCCCGGGCGGTTCTGGTCTCGCCGCAGGAGATAGGTCTTCCAGGAGATTCTTGCCCCAAAGGTCCGGGAAGACGTTGTACGTCCCCCAAAGGCGATCGCCCAGTGCCGGACGGTTGAACTCGCCCACGCGCACTTTGACAATCGAAGTCGCCAGCGCCTCCAGCCGTACCCGGCGGGTAACGTAGCCGATGCGGGCATGATCGAAGGTGCGGGAGACGTTGGACCATTGCGGAGTGCCCAGCAGCCGCCCGTCGCCATAATTCAGCATCATCCGGCCCACCGTGCCGCCGAAGCCGGTCTTCCGCCCCAGTTCGACATAGGCTTCCTGCAAGTCGGCCGGGTCACGCACGTTGTTGGGGGCGTTCTCGCCGTACCAGGGAGTGCGGGAATCCTGGACCATGCCGGAAAAACGGATCCAGCTCGTGGGGCGGTAGCTGAGCGACAGCCGCGTGCGGGCCAGGCCGGTGGTAATGTCCGGATCCTTACCAAACGCCGTTCCGGTTCGTGTTTCGTAGCGGACCCGCGATTCGAAGAAGAACTTCCAGGTCCCTTCGGACTTATTCGTCAGGTAATCCGCCCCCCGGGAAATGGGATCCCAGGACTGCGCTCTCGCCGGAGCTACGATGAATGAGATAAGCAGGCCGGCCCAAAGAGCGATCCAGCCCCGTGGCCGGCGCCGGTGTTCCCTGGGGTTCGTCAACCTCGCGCCTCACCTCATATTATCGCCAAATCGGCCCAAAATCCTTATAGCGGAGCCGAATATCCTGGCGGGCGGCCCGTTTGGCCATCCCCGAACGGCGCCCCGGATGGCCCTTTACTTTCAACCCCTTGGAGTGGTAGGCTAGGTGTCTTATAATGCGCACAGTTGACTTGATCCAGCGGAAACGCGATGGCGAAGAGCTCGCCCCTGAAGAGATTGAGTTTCTAATCGAGGGCTACACCAGCGGGAGCATACCCGACTACCAGATGTCGGCGTTCCTCATGGCGGTCTACTTCTCGGGGATGTCCGACCGCGAAGTGAGCCGCCTCACCGAGTGCATGCTGCGCTCCGGCGATACGGTGGACCTCTCCTCCATTCCGGGCGTCAAAGTGGACAAGCACTCCACCGGCGGCGTCGGCGACAAGACCAGCCTGATTGTGGCCCCCTTGGCCGCGGCGGCGGGCGTGGTGGTCCCGATGATGTCGGGCCGGGCGCTCGGCCATACGGGCGGCACCCTGGACAAGCTGGAATCGATTCCCGGCTTCCGGACCAATCTTTCGGCCGAAGAGTTCACCAAGCAACTCTCCGAGCTCGGTCTGTGCTTCATCGGCCAGACCGACCGCCTCGCGCCGGCCGATGGCAAGCTGTACTCGCTGCGCGACGTCACCGGCACGGTCGAGTCCATTCCGCTGATCTCGTCCTCCATCATGTCGAAGAAACTGGCCGAGGGCGTGGATGCCCTGGTGCTCGACGTGAAGGTGGGCAGCGGCGCATTCATGAAGAAGCAGGTGGACGCGCGGCGCCTGGCGCAGACCATGGTGGGCATCGGACGCCGGCTGGACAAGAAGGTCCAGGCTCTGATCACCGATATGAGCCAGCCGCTGGGCTACGCGATCGGCAACGCCCTTGAAGTGATGGAAGCCTCCCAGACCCTGCAAAACGCGGGTCCGACCGACCTGACGAAGCTCTGCATCGAGCTGGCGGCCCGCATGATCTTCCTCGCCAAGAAGTCCGCCTCCCTGGACGAAGCCCGCCGGATGGCGGAGCAGCACCTGGTGGACGGAAGCGGATACAAGAAACTCAAGCAGGTGGTGACCGCGCAGGGCGGCAATCCGCAGGCGCTCGACAAATTCGAATTGCTGCCGAACGCCACAGGCATGCGCGAAATCGCTTCGCCGCGCGGCGGGTATGTCACCTCCATCGCCGCCGAGGAAATCGGGGGCGCCTCCAATATGATCGGCGCCGGGCGGGACAGGAAGGAAGACCCGATCGACCCCCGCCGTCGGCATCATCCTCGAAGTCAAAGTGGGCGAGAAGGTGGAAGCCGGCTCGGTGTTGTGCCGCCTGTACTACACCAAGGAAGACCGCGTGGAAGACGCCGCCGAGATGGTGGAGAATGCGTTCCGCATTTCCGCGCAGAAACCCGACGAGCGGGAGTTGATTCTGGAAGTGGTTGGGTAAATGGGGCGCTTCACGGGCTTGTTGGGCCTCGTCATCATCATGGGCGTGGCCTGGCTCTGCTCCACGCGCAAGCGCGAAATCAAGTTGCGGCTCATAGCCTGGGGGCTGGGGCTCCAGTTCGCCTTCGCAGTACTGGTTTTGAAGACCGATTTCGGCAAGGTCTTTCAGGCCATCGGCCGCGGGGTCAACGCCATGCTCGAGTTCTCCGAGGCCGGCACCAGTTTCCTGTTCGGCCCGCAACTCGGCACGAAGGCCGGTCCTTACGGCGTAATCTTCGCCTTCCAGGTGCTGCCGATCATCATCTTCATCGCCTCGTTCTTCTCGATCCTCTACTATCTCGGCATCATGCAGTGGATCGTGCGCGGCATGGCGGTCGGGATGCAGAAGGTGATGGGCGTGAGCGGGGCGGAATCGCTGAACGTGGCGGCCAGCATCTTCATGGGCCAGACCGAAGCGCCGCTCACCATCAAGCCGTTTCTGGCGGGGCTCACGGAATCCGAGCTTTTCGTCGTCATGACCAGCGGCATGGCTCACGTTTCCGGATCGGTGATGGCGGCCTACGTCAAGGTGGCGGGAGTGGACATCACCCACCTGCTAACCGCGGTCATCATGACCGCTCCGGCCACCATCATGCTGGCTAAGATCTTCATCCCCGAGACGGGAAAACCCCGTCACGGCGGGCCGGGTGGACGTGAAAATCGAGAAGTCCGCCGTCAACGTGATCGACGCCCGCGGCGCAGGGCGCGGGAGACGGGCTGCATCTGGCCCTGAACGTGGCCGGCATGCTCGTGGCGTTCCTGGCGCTGATCGCCATGGTCAAACGGCATCCTCGGTTGGGCGCACTCGCTGCCGGCCATGGCGTGGCTGCCGGATTCGCTCCAGAAAATCTTCGCCGTCCTGTTCGCGCCCGTAGCCTGGATCATGGGCGTACCGTGGAAGGACGCGTACAGTATTGGCAATCTGCTGGGCACGCGGCTGGTGCTCAACGAGTTCGTCGCCTTCCTGCAACTGGGCCCGATGAAGGCGACGCTGGACCCGCGCTCGTTCACCATCGCCACTTACGCGCTCTGCGGTTTTGCGAATTTCAGCTCCATCGCGATTCAGATCGGCGGAATCGGCGCGCTGGCGCCCACGCGGAAGTCTGACTTGGCCCGCCTGGGACTGCGCGCGGGTGGCGGCAGGCACGATGGCGAACTTCATGTCGGCCTGCATCGCGGGAATGTTGCTGTGATCGACCAGGCCAAAGCTTACATCGAGAGCCGCGCGGCGTTGCGGCCGGCCATCGCCGTGGTTCTCGGCAGCGGTCTCGGCGCGTTCGCCGATGAGCTGGACGAGCGGGTCGCAATCCCCTACTCCGAAATCCCCGGCTGGCCCTCTTCCACCGCCGTGGGTCATGCCGGCCGGCTGATCCTGGGCAAACTCGGCGATATCGACGTGGCCGTGATGGCCGGACGCGCGCACCTGTATGAGGGCTACACTCCCTCCGAGGTCACGTTCGGCGTGCGCGCGCTGGCGCGCCTGGGCGTGCGCTCGCTGGTCTTCACCAACGCCGCCGGAGGCATCAATCTCACGCTGGAGCGCGGCGGGCTGGTGCTCATTTCCGACCATATCAACCTGCAAGGCGTGAATCCGCTGATGGGTCCCAACGACGATACTCTCGGGCCGCGCTTTCCCGATATGTCGGAAGCGTACTCGCGCGAGTATCGGGAAGCCGCCAAACAGGTGGCCCGGGAACTCTGCATCCCCATCCGGGAAGGCGTCTACGCCGCCATGCTGGGGCCGTCTTACGAGACGCCGGCCGAGATCCGCTTCCTGCGCGCCATCGGGGCCGACGTGGTGGGTATGTCCACGGTTCCGGAAGTGATTGTGGCCAACCACATGGGCCTCAAGGTCCTCGGCATCTCGTGCGTCACAAACATGGCGGCGGGAGTGCTGCCGCAAAAGATCCATCATGAGGAAGTCCTCGAAACCGGCGCGATGGTCCGCGGCACGCTCCTGAAGTTTCTGAAGGCGCTGCTGCCCAGCCTGGCGGAAGGAACGCCCCGGTGACCGATTCGCTCGCCTCCGCCGCGCTGGCCGCGCGCGAACACGCGGTGGCGCCCTACTCGCGCTTCGCCGTGGGGGCCGCGCTCGAAGATGGCGAGGGCCGCGTCCACACCGGCTGCAACGTGGAGAACGCCACCTACGGACTCACCGTGTGCGCCGAGCGCGTGGCGGTGTTCAAGGCCCTCTCCGAAGGCGTGCGGAAGTTCGCCCGCATCGCCGTGGCCGCCGATACCGAGGCCCTGACGCCTCCCTGCGGAGCCTGCCGGCAGATTCTGTGGGAGTTCTGCGGGGATATCGAAATCCTGCTGGTGAATCCGCGCGGCAAAACCGAAACGTACCATTTGAAAGAACTGTTCCCGAAGCCCTTCGATGTTTCGTATCTGTAGTTTCTTCCTCTTCGCGGCCGCTCTGGCGGCCGAACCCGCCGACTGGATCTGGAGCGCCCGCTGGGTAGTCACCGAAGACGCCGGCCATCGCGTGATCCAGAACGGCGCCGTGGCCATACGGGGCGACCGCATCGTGGGGGTGGGAACCCGCGCCGAAATCGACGCGCGTTTCCAGACCCGGCACAGGCTCGACCGGGGGGACGCGATTCTCGCGCCCGGCCTGGTCGATACCCACACGCACGCCGCCATGTCCCTGTTCCGCGGCATCGCCGACGACCTTCCCTTGCAGGAGTGGCTCGAAAAATTCATCTTCCCGGCCGAAGCGAAGAACGTCACGCCCGATTTTGTCCGCTGGGGAACGCGCCTGGCCTGTCTCGAAATGCTGCTGGGCGGCACGACCACCTTCACCGACATGTACTACTTCGAGGACGTGGTGGCCGAAACCGCCAGGGAGGCCGGCATGAGGGGCGTGCTCGGCGAGACCGTCATCGGCTTCCCCGTGGCGGACGCCAAGACCCCGGCCGACGCGCTGCGCTTCACGGAAAAGTACCTCCAGCGCTTCCGCGGCGATCCCCTGGTGGTCCCCGCCGTGGCCCCGCACGCGCTCTACACCAACTCCGACGAGACCCTCCGGGCCGCGCGCGCGCTCGCCAACAAATACGCCGCGCCGCTCGTCATCCACCTCTCGGAGACGAAGGAAAGAGAATGACGACGAGCAGGCCAAACGCCATCGCAGCCCCACGCAGACGCTGGACGCCCTGGGCGTCTTCAACGGCCGCACGGTGGCCGCGCACTGCGTCTGGATGAGCGACGCCGACCTGGGGATCCTCAAGGCGCGCGGCGTGGGCGTGGCCCACTGCCCCTCGAGCAACGCCAAGCTCGGCAGCGGCATCGCGCCCGTGTTGAAGATGCTGGCTCTGGACATCGCCGTGGGCCTGGGACCCGACGGCCCGGCCGGCAGCAACAACGACTTCAACATGTTCGAGGAAATGGACCTCGCCGCCAAATTGCAGAAGGCGTTCTCGCTCGACCCGAAGGCGCTGCCCGCCACCGCCGCCCTGGAGATGGCCACCATACGCGGGGCCCGCGCCCTCGGCCCTCGAAAAGGAAATCGGATCGCTCGAACCCGGCAAGCGCGCCGACCTGATCTCCGTGCGCCTGGACCGCCCCAACGCCCTTCCGCTCTACGACCCCATCTCGCAACTGGTCTACGCGCTGAAAGCCTCGGACGTCCGCGACGTGATGATCAACGGCAAGCAGGTGGTCCGCGATGGGGCCGCTCTCACCCTGCGCCAGGACCAGATTCTGCAAAAGGCCAGGGAATACGGCCTCAGCGTGGCCGCGTCCCTGCAATAGGGCGGCGGCGCCCGGCGCCATGCCAGAATGGTTTTTGAGCCTCGAAATCATTCACGCCATCCCGGCCGCCCGCGCCCGCATCGCCGTCTTCGACTTCGACGGCAGCCTTTCACTCATCCGCGCGGGTTGGTTTCCCCTGATGAAGCGGATGATGGTGGAGGGCCTCACCGCGCTCGGAACCGGCGAGAGCGAAGCGGACCTGGCCGCCGAGGTGGAGGACTACATCTGGCGCTTCACCGGCCAGGACACCATTTGCCAGATGATCGCGTTTACGGAGGCGATCCGCCGGCGCGGCGGCCGTCCCCTGGACGCGGCCGTCTACAAGCAGCGCTTCCTCGACCGACTGTACCGGGTCACGAACCTCCGCATGGAAGAGATACGCGGCGGCGGGCCGCCGGACCGGCATCTGGTTCCCGGTACGCGCCGCCTGCTCGAGACGCTGCGCGCGCGCGGCATGCGCCTGTACCTTGCCAGCGGCACCGATGAGCCCGCCCTGCTGGAAGAAGCCGCGCTGCTCGATATCGCGCGCTATTTCGAAGGCATCCACGGC
This sequence comes from Oscillospiraceae bacterium, assembly GCA_963678505.2. Classification (GTDB taxonomy): domain Bacteria; phylum Bacillota; class Clostridia; order Oscillospirales; family JAVBQB01. The sequence continues at coordinate 16,661 of CAXXFP010000009.1, forward strand.
GCACGCGACAACTCGGGCGGCTTCACCAAGCGCGCCCTGCTCGAGCGCCTGATCGCACAGCCCGGCATGGAAGGCGAACGCCTGGTCGGGTTCGGCGACGGCCCCGTCGAGACGGAAGAGATCAAGCGCGCCGGCGGCATAGCCGTCGGGTTGGCCACGGACGAACCCGAGTGCCGCGTGGTGAACGAGTGGAAGCGCGCGCGCCTGATCGCGTCCGGCGCGGATTACATCGTCCCCCATTACGGCTGTCACGACGAACTCATGGAGGTCCTCTTCGATGGCCGCCGATGAACCGTCCGGCTCCCGCTATCCGGTCTTCGACCGCTCGCGGCTCCAGTTGCAGCCGCTGGCCGCGCGCGAGCACCTTCTGAGCCTGGACCACTGGCTCGCGCTGGACTCCCCCGCCCCGCCCTTCGAGCACCCGGACTTGCGCGTCCTGGCCACCCTGCTCCACGACGCGCGGCGGCGCGGGGCGGCGCGCATCCTCATGATGGGGGCCCACGTACTGCGCGCGGGAGTGAGCCGCCACCTGATCGACCTGGTGGAGCGCGGCTGGATCGATCACGTGGCCGTGAACGGCGCGTGCGCCATACACGACTACGAACTGGCCCGCATCGGCGCCACCACCGAAAGCGTGGACCGCTACATCCGCGCCGGCGAGTTCGGCCTGTGGCGCGAAACCGGCGAGCTGAACGAATGGATTTCCGAAGCGGCGGAGCGCGGCCTCGGGCTGGGCGAGAACATCGGCCGGCGCATCGCAGAAAGCGATTGCCCGCACAAGTCCCTGTCGCTGTTCGCCGCCGGATGGAGAGCCGGCGTGCCCGTCACCGTCCATCCCGGCATCGGATACGACATCCTGCACGAGCACCCGAACTGCGACGGGGCCGCGCTGGGCGCCGCGGCCTACCGCGATTTCCTGATCTTCGCGCGGCGGGTGGAGGCGCTGGAGGGCGGCGTGTTCCTCAACTTCGGAACGGCGGTGATGGGGCCCGAAGTCTATCTCAAGGCGCTCGCCATGGCGCGCAACGTGGCGCGGCGGGAGGAGCGCTCCATCCGCCGTTTCACCACCGCCGTGTTCGACCTGGTCCCCATCCGCGGCGACTTCCGGCGCGAGCTGCCCAAGGACGACCCGGGCTACTACTTCCGGCCTCACAAGACCATCCTGGTCCGCACGGTGGCCGATGGCGGCCGGAGCTTCTATTTTTGCGGAGACCATCGCGCCACGGTGCCCGCCCTCTGGCGTATGCTGGGGAGCGAAGATGACTCACGCCGCCGCGCCCGCCCGCTAGACCGCAGGCCCCGCCCACCCCCGCCGAGATCCTGAACGGCTTCCCCAAGCTGCGCGCCCTGGTTGTGGGCGACGTGTGCCTGGATCGCTGGTGCGTCTACGAACCCGCGCTGGCCGACCCATCGCGGGAAACGGGCATCCCACGCGTGGCCGTGGTCTCCACGGAGGGCACGCCCGGCGCGGGAGGCACGGTGGCGTGGAATCTGGCGGCGCTGGGCGCGGCGGAGATCGCCGTGCTCGGCGCCGTGGGAAACGACGGCTTCGGGCGCGAACTCGAGGACGCCCTCGCGCAGCGCGGCATCTCCCGCGACCTGCTGGTGCGCGCGAATTTGCCCACGTTCACCTACACCAAGCTCATCAACGCCGCCTCCGGGATCGAAGACCTCGCGCGGATCGACTTCATCAACGCGCGGCCGCTGCCCGGGGACGTGGAGCGCGAAGTGATCGCCCGCCTGGAGGAAGCCGCGCCGCGCTTCGACGTGGTGCTGGTTTCCGACCAGGCCGAGACCGCCCAGGGCGGGGTGGTCACGCCCGCCGTCCGCGAGGCGCTCGCCCGCCCTGGCCGGCTGCAACCCGAAAGTCCTCTTCTGGGCCGATTCCCGCCTGCGCGCCGAACACTTCCGCGGCATGATCGTGAAGCCCAACCGGGACGAGGCGCGCGCCGCTTCCCTGCGCGTCTTCGGAGAGGTGGACTACTTCTCCCTGCGCGCCCACATGCAGGCGCCCTGCCTCATCATCACGCACGGCCCGGACGGCGCCCTGGTGGTGCAACGCCGCGGCCTCGCATGGGCGCGGGAACGCGCCATCGACAACCCGGTGGATATCTGCGGCGCCGGCGACAGCTTCTCGGCGGCCGCCGCCCTGGCGCTCAAAGTCACCGGCGACCCCGTTCTGGCCGCCCGCTTCGGCAACCTCGCGGCCGCCGTCACCATCATGAAGAAGGGTACCGGAGCAGCCACGCCCGCTGAGATCCTCGCCCGCGCGGCCGGCGGCTTCTAGGAGCCATGCTACCGCCTCGCCGCGCCTCGTATACGGAGGGCCGAACGGCAGACCCAGGCGCCTATTAGTTCAGACCCGCTTCGCCTCACGTTGCAGACCTTCGTGGACGAGCATTTTGAGTAGAGTCTGGTAGCCGATGCCCTTGCGCGTCGCGAGTATTCGAGCCTTCTCCACGTCTGGGCGGGGCAACCGCAACGCGATCTGAACGCTTGCAGTCCGGTTCAATTGACCGGCGAGAGGCGACCCCTTCGCCACTTTTGTTTGAGGCGCCGCTGATTTCTGCTTCAAGAAATCCCGTCCCTGGGGACTGGCCCACCAGGTGGCCTCTTCGTCCTCGTTTGCAAACGTCGGCGGCAGGATTGTCTTTTTCATGGTTCTGCCCGGCATCAAGCTTGTACGCAGTAACGACGCGGATTCGACCATCGCGTTCCGTCAAGACGACCGCAAGTAGTCGTCCCGCATCCGTCTCGCCGTAGTATACAAAGCGCGGTTCCCCTCCAACGTTCTGCTCGTAGATCGGAATTCCGATGAGCACGGATCTTCCGAAGATTGTTTTCGTCCAAGTCGGACACTGCATCTCCATTGTATATGCAAAGCATGACACCATGGACGTTAGGGGCCTTGAAACGCCGCTACCGTTGAGAGGCCGCCGCCCGGAGGCTTCCAGCTATGGGTGGAAGCCCAGCAACCGCCGCAGGATGTGCACCGCCGGTACCGCGTATTGCAGCCCGACCCTGGGCGCCGTCAGCGCGAGAGGCAGCAGCCCCAGCCACGACCGCGCGCGGAGCGCGTCCAGGCCCACCACCAGGAGGAGCGGCGTGAAGGCGCGGGCGAAGGCGTAGGCCTCCACCCATACGGCGGGAGCGGACAGGGCGGCCGCCATCGCGACAAAGGCAAAGGCGATGAAACCCTCGGGCCGGCGCCAGAGGGTCGCGGAAACGGATCGCTGAGTACAGCACGGCCGCGGCGATGCCGGCCAGGGCGGCATACTCCAGCGAGCCCTCGATCCAGTTAAAGCCCGCAAAGAAAGGATAGGGGTAGGGAGAAGCGGCGCG
>CAXXFP010000010.1:0-134765 GCA_963678505.2 Oscillospiraceae bacterium
CGTTGGTTCGAGTCCAACTTGGGGAGCCAGGACTTACATTGCCGCCGTGAGTTATCGCGGCGGCAATGTACAGATTACAATGTATTACACGCAGGCAATGCTTACCGAGGATACCGGATGTTCACTGGGGCCTTTAGCTCAGTTGGTTAGAGCAACCGGCTCATAACCGGTCGGTCCGGGGTTCGAGTCCCTGAAGGCCCACCAATTCTGATTATGCGGGCCGGTTGAAAAGAGCGGCGATTATTACAAAGATAACCTTCTTTTCAATACTTCGGCCGAAAATATTGAAATAGGGGCATAGCTCAGCAGGTAGAGCAGCGGTCTCCAAAACCGCGTGCCGAGGGTTCAATTCCTTCTGCCCCTGCCAGTTATCAATACACATTCACATATAATGATTTCGAATACATGAAATGGCCCGGTAGTTCAGTTGGTTAGAACGCTAGCCTGTCACGCTAGAGGTCGACGGTTCGAGCCCGTTCCGGGTCGCCATTTTTCTTCTTCAGTTTATTGCTCATAATCGTGTGGTGACAGTAAACTTGTTTATGAATGCATCTATAGCTCAGTCGGCAGAGCGCGTCCTTGGTAAGGACGAGGTCTCCAGTTCGAATCTGGATAGATGCTCCACGAAAACCCGTTCTATCAATAAATGATGGAACGGGTTTTTTATATGGCCAGGTTTTCAGCTTCGCGTATAAAGATACGTGCATGTATAATCGTCATGCTGCTGCAATGGACATTGCCGTCGTATCGGCGGGGGGAATGGTATTAATAAATTACCATAATATTGAGAAATAGTACGCAATAATGCCGATGCGTGTAAGCATAAGGACGGGGAAAAGCAAAAAACTTACTTGAAGTATTAAATAGTACAAATATTGAAAAGCATCATACTTTAAATACAGACTGCAGACACGGCTAAACAATGGCAGCCAATATTCATGACAGGAATAAATATGCAGATAACTTTGAAAATGCTGAGAAATGGTGTGAAAGTTAAAATATTATGCATGAGTTGCTTGACAATATTGCATAATATCGCATATAATATATATTGTCTGAAATATGGGAGCGCTATTTGCTGTACGCGTAAAAAGTATAAATTGTATTGTATATTAAATTTGGAATGCTATGTTTTCAAGCAATGGGGCTGAAAACAGCATCTTTTTTTGTTCTATTGGAGATATTTCATTCAGACGCGCTAAATCAGTGAAAACTGGAGCATAATTCCGGAAATAGGGACACTGATTAGCAATATGGCAGAAGCGCTGAAAGTTTATCGTTTCTTTGCACGAAGGTTACCGGTCAAACTGGATATGCAGGATTGCAGAAAAGTAAATTCACGAATCGCATACATCTGGTGAATATTTACCGCGGTAAAGGCATCGTTGGCTTATACTTTGACCTGAAATTGGAGTATAGCGCGTCAGATCGCTGAAGCCGTCTGCTCAAGAACCTTAAATTCGGACAAAATAGTACAAATGTGAAAAAGCAATCACGCTAAAGGAGAAAACAAATGAATTATGAATTCGCAACCAGAATGACAGATTTGACGCCGTCCGCTGTCAGGGAGATTATGAAAAACGCCGTTGACAAGGATGACATCCTATTTGCAAGCGGAAACCCCGCCACCGAATCCTTTCCGCTTGACGCAATCAGGGAAATTACGGCCGATATACTCGAAAACGACGCCTTTGAGGTTTTAAAATATGGTATATCTGAAGGCTATCAGCCGCTGCGTGACCGGCTTGCGCAGCGTATGAAGGATAAGTACAACTGCACGCAGGATTTTGACGAAGTGCTCATCACCTCCGGCGCGCAGCAGGTCATTGACATGGCGTGCCGTGTGTTGCTCAACGAAGGCGACACCGTAATATGCGACAGCCCGTGCTATATGGGCGCACTCAACGTCTTCCGCTCGTATAACGTCCGCATCAAGGGCGTTGAGATGGAAAAGGACGGGCTTAATATTGAGCAGCTCGAGCAGCTTCTGAAAACAGAAAAGAACGTCAAGCTCCTGTATGTTGTGCCGAACTTCCAGAACCCCACAGGCATCACGATGTCTATGGAAAAGCGCAAAGCTGTGTATGCGCTGTGCAAAAAATACGGAATCCTGATCATTGAGGATGATCCGTATGGGGAGCTGCGCTATTCCGGTCAGGCGCTTGCACCGATTAAATCCATGGATACCGACGGCATCGTCATTTACAGCGGTTCGTTTTCAAAAGTTCTATCAGCCGGCATTCGCGTCGGCTTCAGCTATGCGCCCAAGCCTGTTTCAGACAAGATCATTCTGGCCAAGCAGGTTTCCGATGTGCACACAAACACCTTTTTTCAGGTGATGGCCGACCGGTTTATGGAAAAGTATGATCTTGACAGGCATATTGCGTTTATCCGTGAAATCTACCGCCGTAAGTCAGCGCTGATGATCGGGGCCATGCAGCAGCACCTGTCCGACTGCGAATTCCTGATTCCCGACGGCGGTCTGTTTGTATGGTGTGCGTTGCCAAAGTCCATCGATATGCTCGATTATTGCATGAAAGCTGCGGATAACAAAGTCATGGTGGTTCCCGGTACGACCTTTACCATCTCCCCGGAATATCCATGCAACGCTTTCCGCTTAAACTACTCCACACCCTCCGACGAACAGATCGTTGCGGGCGTCGAACTGCTCGGTAAAACGCTTAGAGACTACAAATAAGGCGTCGCATTAATGTGACAGGCCGGAGCGAAAAGCAATGCCGGCATTCACGGCAAACTGCCGGAAACCAATATGAGACGATTGTTTACATCCTGATTGAGAGGATTGCCTGCGGCACGGTGAAGTACACACCGTGCCGCACCGTTTTATTCAGATGCGATGCGTGCTTTTTTCTGCTGTAGAGAGGCATACTATAGAGTGTTTTCACACGATATTCGAAAGAAAAAGGTGTTCTTTTATTTTTTAATGCGAGCAGGATAGCGTGCGGACGCATGAGAGCCGGAGCGCGGGGGACCTGTTGATATGAACAGAGAAACCAAAGCTTGTAAAAGCCAATAAAAAAAGTATAATAAAGGTATATTCATATAAAGGGGGAACCGCTTTGAAGCGTGGTTTAATAATACTCATTGTTGTCATTCTGCTCGTGGCCGTGCTGGCCGGGTCGCTCATCGGCTCGTATAACGGCCTTGTGGGGATGAGGGAAGAAGTCAATACATCCTTTGGAAATATCGACACACAGCTCCAGCGCCGCGCAGACCTGATACCCAACCTTGTCAGCACCGTCAAGGGCTTTGCCGCTCAGGAGCAGAGCGTCATCGACAGCGTGACGGACGCGCGGGCAAAGCTTGCGGGCGCGAAGACCGTGGGTGAAAAGGCAAGCGCCGACGGCGAGCTTACAGGTGCATTAAGCCGTTTGCTTGTGGTGGTGGAAAACTATCCGGAGCTGAAATCAAACCAGAACTTTATTCAGCTGTCCGACGAGCTTGCAGGAACGGAAAACCGTATTGCCGTCAGCCGCAAGGATTATAATGACACGGTAAAATCATATAATACAAAAATCAAGAGGTTTCCGACGATGATTATTGCCTCAATGTTCGGCTTTGATCAGGCGGAATATTTTGAGGCGGCGGACGGTGCAGCGGAGGTACCGCAGGTATCGTTTGAGTAGGATGAATAAAAGCGGCGGCATAAAAAGCCGCCGTTTCCTATCATAGGGGTGTTTATGAAAAAACAAAGAGTGGTTGTTTTAACTCTTCTGCTTGTCTTTTTTGCGGGCTTTACGGCGCTTGCGGCGGATGCGCCGAAGCAGACGCAGGAGTTCTATGTCAATGATTACGCAGACGTGCTCAGTGACGACACGGCTGCGCTGATTGTGCGCACAAGCGCGGCGCTGGCTGAAAAAACCGGCGCGCAGATCGTGGTGGCCACGGTAGACGATCTCGGCGGGGAGAGCCTGGAGGAGTATTCGCTCAATATTCTGCGCACATGGGGCATCGGAGACGCGAAGAAAAATAACGGTGTGCTGCTCCTGCTTGCCGTAAACGACCATAAAAGCCGCATCGAGGTCGGGTACGGCCTGGAGGGCTGCCTGCCCGACGGGAAGACCGGGCGCATACAGGACGACTATATGCTGCCGTATTTTCGGGAGAGCGATTATGACGCAGGAATAAAAAACGGCTATCTGGCCGTTTTGAAAGAGGTGGCGGAGGAATACTCCGTTGACGTTGATACGCTCGGGGATATTCCGGCGCCCGCGGAAAGCCGTAATACCGACGAATCGTCAAGCGGCGTGGGCCAGCTTTTCCTGATCGGTGCGGCGATTCTATTTTTCCTGTTTGACTGGATATTTCTGCATGGCACCGTTACGCGCGCGCTCATCCTGATGTCCGGTCGGCGCGGCGGGGGCGGGGGATTTGGCGGCGGAGGTTTCGGAGGCGGCGGAGGAGGCTTCAGCGGCGGGGGTGGCAGCGGAGGCGGCGGAGGGTCGAGCCGGGGCTGGTAATGTTTTTATAAAGGGAATTGAAATTTTTGAGAATATCTGGTACTATGTTATTAGCACTCGTTTAATGTGAGTGCTAATTTACGCGGTGGCGCACCAATGAAACACGGAGGTCTGAAAGGTATGGCAGTTAAACAATTCAAGGCGGAATCCAAGCGGCTGCTTGAAATGATGATCAATTCCATATACACGCACAAGGAAATCTTTCTGCGTGAACTCATTTCAAACGCCAGCGACGCCATAGACAAGCTTTATTATCTGTCGCTGACCGACGGGAGCGTCGGCATCAGGCGGGAGGAGCTTTTCATCGGGATCAGGGCGGATGCCGACGAGCGCACGCTGACCATCTTTGATAACGGCATCGGCATGACAAAGGAGGAGCTGGAAAACAACCTCGGCACGATTGCCAGAAGCGGCTCCATGGCGTTTAAGAAGGATATGGAGGCAAAAGAGGACGTCGATATCATCGGGCAGTTTGGCGTGGGCTTTTATTCCGCATTCATGGTAAGCCAGCATATCACCGTCTTCAGCCGCGCATACGGCGCGGACAAGGCCTATAAATGGGAATCCTCCGGCGTCGAGGGCTATACCGTATCCGAATGCGAGAAGGATACGCACGGCACCGAAATCATACTCAAAATCAAAAGTAACGGCGAAGGGGAAAGCTACGACGAATTTCTTGAGGGCGGCCGCATTCAGGGCCTCGTTAAACGCTATTCCGATTACATCCGCTATCCCATTCGCATGGACGTGGAAAAGAGCCGCCCGAAAACCGGGGAAGACGGCAAAACCGAGTATGAGACATATATTGAAAATGAAACGCTCAACAGCATGGTGCCCATCTGGAAAAAGCTTAAAAGCGAGCTGACCGACGCGGATTACAATGCGTTTTACAAGGAAAAGTACTTTGATTTTGAGGATCCGCTCAAGGTTATCCACACAAGCTCGGAGGGCGCCGCCACCTATAGCGCCCTGCTGTTTATTCCGGCCAAAGCGCCGTATGATTATTACAGCCGCGATTTTGAAAAGGGGCTGCAGCTCTATTCCTCGGGTGTGCTGATCATGGACAAATGCGCGGATCTGCTGCCGGAGCATTTCCGGTTTGTAAAGGGGCTTGTCGATTCGCAGGATCTGTCTTTAAACATTTCACGCGAAATGCTCCAGCATGACAGGCAGCTGAAGATTATTTCCACAAGACTTGAAAAAAAGATCAAATCAGAGCTGCTTGAGATGCTCAAAAACGAGCGGGAAAAATACCTTGAATTTTATAAAAGTTTCGGACTTCAGCTCAAATACGGCGTTTATTCCAGCTTCGGCGCGCAAAAAGAGCTTTTGCAGGAGCTGCTGATGTTTCATTCCTCCTCCGAGGGGAAAATGGTCACCTTTGAAGAGTATGTTTCCCGCATGAAGGAAGATCAGGAGAATATTTACTATGCCGCAGGCAGCAGTGTCGAGCAGATCGCCCGTCTGCCGCAGGCCGAGATGGTACGGGAGCGCGGCTATGAAATCCTTTACTGTACCGACGAGGTGGACGAGTTCGCGCTGCATGTGCTCGGCGATATTCAGGGCAAGACGTTTAAATCGGTTTCCGCCGGCGACCTGAAGCTTGAGGACGCGCAGGAAAAGGAAGAAAACGACAGAAAGACAGACGAAAGCCGCGCGCTGCTTGACGCCATGAAAACGGCGCTTGCGGGCAAGGTGGGAGACGTCCGGCTTTCACGCCGACTCAAAACGCATCCGGTGTGCCTGACGGCCGACGGAGAGATCTCGCTTGAGATGGAAAAAGTTCTCAACGCCATGCCCACAGAGCAGAAGGTCAAAGCCAGCCGCGTGTTGGAAATCAATGCGTCTCATCCCGTTTTCGAGACCCTGCAAAAGGTGTATGCCGGCGACGCGGAAAAGGTGAAGGACTACGCCAGCCTTTTGTATAATCAGGCGCTTTTGATCGAGGGGCTTTCCGTTGAAAATCCGGTGGAGTTTTCCGAAATGATCTGCGCGCTCATGGCGGGAGACAAACAGGAATAGAAAAAAGAAACGAATGCATAATAGACAACTGTATGAAGGGAGCAAAAAAACATGTCAAAAACAATCATGGGGCTTCAGCTGAAAAAGAGGATGGATACGGCGCCGCAGCTTCAGGAACTGCTGTCGGAATACGGCTGTATCATCAATACCCGGCTGGGTGTGCATCAGACCTCGGAGGACTTTTGCAGCGAAAACGGCTTGATTATCCTGGAGTTTTGCGAGAATACGGACAAGCAGGTCGGGGAGTTTGAAACGGAGCTGAAGAAGCTCGACGGCGTGATCGTTAAAAAAATGGAGTTTTAGGCCGCTATCATTCAAATAAACATACCCCGCGGGCGAAAAGCCCGCGGGGTATGTTTTGACAGATGGCAAAAACTGTGTAAGAATAAAGGTGTTTATTCGACAAAAGACAAAGCGGACAAGGGCCGCATTTTACGATTGCGGGAATCCGGCCGGCGTTTTCCGGCTGATTTCCGTACGAATCGGAGGTTTAAATATGAAAAAGCGCATTGCATGTCTTTTACTGGCTGTTGCGCTGGTAGCCGGGTATATGCCCGCCGCGTCGGCGCAGTCGGATTTTTTGGATGTGCCCGCCGGACACTGGGCCGAAACCTACATCGGTCAGGCGGTCAGGCTGGGCGTGATCAAGGGCTATGCCCCCACTGTGTTCGGTCTGGGCGACCGGGTCACGCGCGCACAGTTTGCCGCGATGCTTACACGTCTGTTTGGCTGGCCAATCAGCGTACTGGAAACGCCCAGCTTTACGGACAACGCAGATACTTCCAAATGGTACTACGCCGAAATTGAAACGGCGGTTGCGCATAACGCCGTTAAAAAGGACAGCGCAAAATTCAGACCCGGAGACAAGATTACACGCGGGGAAATGGCGGTCATGCTCGTGCGCGCGCTCGGCTATGATACACTTGCACAAAGCGTTTCAACGGCAGCGCTTCCGTTTGCGGATGTGAGCGAAAACAAGGGCTACATAGCTATTTCGTATGATTTTGGCATTATCGACGGGATGTCGGACACAACATTTGCACCCAACAGCTATGCCACGCGCGAGCAGGCGGCTGCGATGATGATCCGTCTGCATGATAAATACGCGACGCAGACAGACTGGACGCACGCCTTTTACGCGATTTCCTCGTACTCGCAAAAGGAGATGATCCCAGCCCTTGACGCAGTTTCCTTCGGCTGGAGCCGGCTTGAGTACAGCCTGACAGACGGTGCTGTGCTAAACCAAAGCGCCGGGGGCGGTAACGTGTACGGCGTGCCTTCTGGAAGCGGTGAGGTCTATTCTCTCGCGCAGGAAAACAGCGTGCCGGCAAATCTGAGCGTTTTCATGAGCGCGTCGCAGGCGATGACGCTGCCCGACGGCACGGCCTCCAACGCGTGCAAAGAAATACTGCTTGATGCCGACGCACGGGAAGCTGCCGTTACACAGATTGTGGACGCGCTGTCTGGCGAATATGCGTATGCGGGCGTGACCATCGATTTCGAGCTGCTGCGGGGAGCCGCGCTGCGCGAAGGGTTTGTCAGCTTTTTAACCGCGCTGCGCGAGCAAACGCAGGCGCTGGACAAAACTGTTTTCGTGTGCGTTCATCCCGCGACGGAGGATGCGGCCTACTACGACGGATATGATTTTCGGGCGATCGGCGAACTGTGCGACCGCGTCATTCTGATGGCGCACGATTACCAGGCCTCAAAGCTGACGGCCTCGGCCATGAGCGCGGGCTTTACCACAACGCCGCTCACACCGTTTCCAAGCGTGTACTATGCCCTCAAAGCCATTACGGACGCACAGACGGGCGTTGAGGATCCAAGTAAGATCGCGCTTGCACTCAGCTTAGGCTCCGTGGGCTGGTCTCTACGCGACGGCAAGGTGCTCACAGCGGGCGCCATGCATCCGACGATGGCCGATATCTATGCGCGGCTCAAACAGCCGGGAACCGCGAAAAACTATTCGGAGAAATATCAGAACGCATATATCACCTACTACGACGCCGCCGACGACACGGAAAACATCGTCTGGTATGAGGACGCGCGCAGCGTGCAGGCAAAGCTCGCTCTCGCGCGCATGTTCGGCATAAACGGCGTTTCCGTGTGGCGGCTCGGGATCGTTCCGGACTATGGGGATACGGGACTGTTCTATAACGTGGCCGGCACGCTGTTTTAAGCCAGCGGACAATAATGCGGCTGCCGAACAAATCGGCAGCCGCTTTTATTATGCAGACGCACGCAAATCAGGTCAACGCAAATAATCCTGCGCATATGATAAAAGCAGGAGGGATTGCCATGTATGTACCAAGTCGTGCTGAAATCACCATTCGTGAAATACAGAAGAAATTTACATACGAAAACACCGTAGTGCTGGACGTTGACATCGCATATCCGGAAATATCGCTTCCAGGCAGCCCGATTGTGCAAAACCGCATCAATCGGCATTTTCGGGCGCAGGCCGACCGCTTCTTCCTCTACGCGTCAAAAAGACTTTACGCCGACGCCGTGCAGTTTTACATCGACGCACAGAAAAATGGATTTCCCGTTTCATGCGTTTGACGCCGTGATGGAGTATGAGTTTACGCTCAACGCCGACTGCCGCCTGAGTTCCTATTATGACCGCTACACCTACACGGGCGGCGCCCACGGCGCCACCATCCGCGCGTCCGACAGCTGGGATCTGCGCACGGGCAGAAGGCTTCGCCTCGGCAGTCTGTTTGCGCGCGGCACGGGCTACCGCCGCCGGGTTCTTGAGCTGATTGAAAAGCAAGCGGACAAGGACATGAAGGAAAATCCGGGCGTCTATTTTGAGGATTACCGCGCGCTCATCTTCGAGCATTTTGACCCGGAAAGCTTTTATATGACGCCGAAGGGGCTTGCCTTTTACTACCAGCAGTATGAAATCGCGCCGTATTCAAGCGGTATCATCGTGTTTGAGATCCCGTATCAGGCGCTCGGACTTGAAAAGCCGGACTGCGGGGACTGAAAAACAGGCAGGCAATTGCAAAACGAAAGGACATCGATTACAATAAAGGAAGCCGGGGACGCCAGATCCGTCTGCCCGTTTTGCGCAAACGGCGGATACCGGGGATACTCAGCAGGCCGCGGCCATTTTTGCACGGCGGAGGAATTAATATGACATTTCATGAGCTTGCCTTAAAACGTGAAAGCTGCCGCTTATATGAGGATAAACCGGTGGAGCGGGAAAAACTCAACGCCTGCCTTGAGGCGGCGATTCTCGCGCCCTCGGCCTGCAACAGCCAGCCATGGCGCTTTGTGGCCGTGGATGACCGTGCGCTGGCTGGGGAGCTTGCGGGACTTACGCAGGATAAGGTGCTGCCCATTAACCGGTTTACCAGTCAGTGTCCGGCTTTTATCGTAGTGGTGGAGAGCAGGGCGACGCTTATGGAGAATATTGGCGGCAAGGCAAAGGATCTGCAGCTTACCCAGACGGATATCGGGCTTGCCACGGCGCAGCTGTGCCTTGAAGCGGCCGATCAGGGACTTGGCACATGCATTCTCGGCTGGTTTAACGAGATAAAGATCAAGGCCCGGCTGGGTATTCCAAAGCAGCACCGCGTCCGGCTTGTGGTGGCCATCGGGTATCCGCAAAAGCAGCAGGCGCGGCAAAAACAGAGAAGGGCCTTCGAATGAAAGCGTTTGCTATAACGGCTGGAAGCTGAAATGAAAATAATCGGGAATCTGCTGTGGGTTTTGTTTGGCGGACTGCTGCTTTCTCTGGGCTGGTTGCTAACGGGGCTTTTATGGAGCGTAACAGTCGTCGGATTGCCGGTGGGCATGCAGTGCTTCAAGTTTGCGCGGCTGGCGCTGTGGCCGTTCGGGAGTGTAATCGATTATAGCCGTGCCGGTATGGGGTCGGTGCTGCTTAATGTGCTGTGGCTCATCTTTGGCGGGCTTGAGCTTGCCTGCGGCGCGGCAGTCGTCGGACTGTTCTTTTGCGTGACCGTCATCGGCATTCCGTTTGGGCTGCAAAGCTTTAAAACTTGCGCAGCTTGCGCTCATGCCGTTTGGGGCAAGAGTGGTTTAGAATGAAATAAATGCCGACCGTCCGTGCCGATTCAATCGCGGGCGGTTTTTATTTTTATACATTTTAAGACCCATTTAAAAAATGGAAAAATCTGTATGGATATTATTTCACGTCTGTAAAATACTATGGCTGAGGTGATGGTCATGCCCAAGGAATCTGTTTATTACATGATTGGCAATCTCAACGGAAAGCACGATGCAGGACTGGTCAAAAAGCAGCTTGACGAATTGCCGGGTGTGCTGTCGGTTAGCGTCAACGTCGAGGATGCACGGCTGGCAGTTGATTTTGACAATACCGGTGTCAACGAGGGAAAAATCGTGGGCAGACTCCGGGAACTCGGGTATGAAATCACATCGGACAATTCGCAAAATCATATGATTTAGGGAGGCATGAATATGGAAAGAAACAACCGCAACCCAAACGGTGACAAAGGCGATCAGTCTGGACGCAACGATACCTTCAGGGCAACCCCAAAGAAGGACGACAGCCAGAACGGACAGAACAACAATCAGAACAAACGCGACAACACGCAGAAAAGGCAGGGGCCAAACGGAGAAAACTAATCCCTCGCAGCAACCCTGACCCCTGTGACAATCCGAACACAAACGCAAAAGTCCGGCTACCTTTACACCCCGCGCATTGACCCGTTTACGGATATCTTCATGATTCAGACCGGTTATAAGCAAACCGCCTGCGAGCACTGCTCGCAGGCGGTTTGCTTCAGATTGTCCCCAAAGCAGCGCATATTTTAGCCGTTACGGCGGCATGCGCGCTGACCCCGTTAACCTGCGCTTTGACCCCTGACCATAGGGGGCAGGGTACCCCCGATACATCATGCATACTAAAAAACGCACACGCTGCGGTCTGTATATTGGCAGGTTCCAATGTGGCGCGCTGAGGAAAAACCTGATACAATATAAAATAATGTAAAAGCCCTTTATCGTTCGGGTAAAGGGAGAACGGGCAACATATGACAGAAAAGAGGCAGCGCCTTGAAAATAATTGACGCGCATGCGCACATATTTCCGAATAAAGTGGCCGTTAAGGCATCACAGAATATAGGTAAGTTTTATGGCATTCCCATGCGTTTCGACGGGACGGCCAATACGCTGCTGGAGCTGGGCCGGCGCTCCGGAATCGACCAGTTTCTTGTACAGTCGGTCGCCACGGTGCCCGAACAGGTGGAGAGCATCAACGATTTTATCGCGCAGATGGTCAGTCGGCATCCGGACAAGTTCATCGGGTTTGCGACGATGCATCCGGATTACCCGGATATCGAAGCGGAAGTTGACCGGGTCATCTCGCTTGGACTCAAAGGAATTAAGCTGCATCCGGATTTTCAGCAGTTTTGTATCAACAGCAAAAACGCATGCCGGATCTACGAGGTCATAGAGGGCCGGCTCCCCATGCTCATCCACACGGGCGATTATCGCTATCCCTATTCAAAGCCCGCGTTCATGGCGGAGGTTATGAGAAAGTTTACAAAGCTCGACGCCATCTGCGCGCATTTAGGCGGCTGGTCGGAGTGGGAAACCGCTGCGGCGGTGCTGCCCGGAGACCGGGTCTGGGTGGATACCTCCAGCTCGCTGTACGCCCTTGAGCCGCGGCGCGTTCGCGAAATCTTTGACTCGTTCGGCGTGGACCATGTGCTGTTCGGTACGGATTATCCCATGTGGGACCCCGACGATGAGATGGCGCGTATGGCAAAGATCGAGCTGAGCGACGATGAGCGGGAGAATATTATGCACGCAAACGCGGAGCGCCTGCTGGCGCTTTACGAAGATAAAATGAACTGATTTTTTCCGCTGCCGGGTAAGCTTTTTGCACATGGAAAAGAACATGGCAAAACACGTCAAGATATTTCTGCCCGCGCGGTGCTATCCTGAGTGCGGGAGGTGACACAAATGGACAGCTGGGACAAAGTGAATGCTGTGCAGCGGATGCAGGATTATATCGCGGCGCATTTAAGCGAGGCGATGACGCTCGGTGATCTGGCCGCACAGGCGTGCTATTCGCCATGGTATGCCTCGCGCTGTTTTCGCGAGCTGCTTGGGATATCGCCGCTGGATTACATCCGAAGCCTGCGGCTGTCGGACGCCGCTCTCCGGCTGCGCGACACGGATGCGCGCGTGCTTGACATTGCGCTTGACAGCGCCTTTGATTCACACGAAGGCTTTACGCGGGCGTTTTCGGACCGGTTCGGTCTGACGCCGCGCGGCTATCGCAGGGAAAAGCCGCCGGTGCCGCTTTTTATCGGCTACGGCGTCCGCGCGCGTTACCTCCACAATCAAAAAGGAGATGAAACCGTGCCGGAAACTGTAAAAACCGTTTTTGTCCAGGTGGAGGAAAGACCGGAAAGAAAACTTATCCTGATGCGCGGGAAGAAGGCCACCCATTATTTCGAGTACTGTGAAGAGGTCGGCTGCGACGTATGGGGAGTCCTTTTGAGTATCAAAACAGCTTTATACGAACCGATCGGCATTTGGCTGCCCGAGCACCTGATTAAGCCGGGTACGTCGCTTTACGCGCAGGGCGTCGAGGTGCCCGCCGATTATGCGGGAAGCATACCGCAGGGCATGGAAGTCATCACTCTGCCGCCGTGCCGGATGATGTTCTTTCAGGGGCAGACGTATGATAACGAGAACTTCGCGCAGGAGATTGCCTGCGTCTGGCGCGCGATTGACAGCTATACCCCGGAGCTGTACGGCTGGCGCTGGGCGCCGGAGGACGGGCCGCGGTTTCAATACGCACCGGTCGGCGAGCGGGGATATATCGAGGCAAGACCGGTCAGAAAAATCTGAAAGTAAGAACAGGGCGCGATGCATTGCATCGCGCCCTGTTCTTTTTAATGTACACTGAACACATGAATTATGCTGATGTCTTGCGGTTTATTCGTGCCGACATTATTTATAGCGTGCTGTCGGCCATCAGCCGCGCCACAAGCACCGTCATCTGTGCGCGGGTGAGCACCTGCTGCGGCTTAAAGCTGCCATCCGGAAAGCCCTGAAGGATACCCATCCCGCTCATGACGGAAACCGCCTCATACGACCATGGGTTTGTTTCGGGGCTGACATCGGTAAACGTTTGTCCGGCGCCGGGCGACTGCGTAAAATAGGCGCGCATGTTGTTAAGTAAAACCGCCATTTGCTCGCGCGTAATGGATGTGTCGGGGGAGAAGCGGTTTTCGCCGACGCCGTTTACAAGCCCATAACTGTGCACCGTTTCAATTTCCGCCTGCGCCCAATGTCCGGCAGTGTCGGAAAAGACGGCGCTTTGCTCTTTTGGCGAAAGCTTGAGCGCGCGCACCAGAATGACCGCCGCCTGCGCACGCGTAAGCGGCGCGTCGGGCCTGAAGGAAACGGAGGTTACTCCCTCAACCCAGCCGTTTTGGAAGGCGGTGAGGACCGTATCCTGTGCCCAGTGACCCTGCACATCTGCAAAGTAACACCCGTTGAGCCATAGCCGGTAATAATCCCAGGTTTTGTCCGTTTCCTGTCCGAGGCTCCAGCTGCCCGTGCCCTTGATGTCGTATTTGTCCACAAGCGTCAGCTTCTGCTTGATGGACTGTTCATTTTCATACCAAATGGTGTAGCTTCCGGCGGAAAGCCCAGTCCCGCCGATCACGGGTTTTGCGTCTGCGGTTTTGATGGTGACCTGCGCGTACGGCGTTTGGCTTCCCGCGTCAAAAATCACCTTTCCGCCGTAGGTACGGACAAGCTCATCGATTTTTCGGTTGCTGATGCCGTAACCTTGCGGATATCCGCCGCCGTTTTTCCATATGCGCCCGTAAAAAGGCAGCCCCAGTACAATTTTCTCTTTAGGCACGGTTTTCAGCGCGTATTGAACGGATTTTTCGGTAAAGGAAAGGCTGGCGACCGCGCCGGCGGGGCCGGACTGATAATGTTCGTCATACGCCATGATCATCAGATAATCGCTGTACCCGGCAAGCCCGGCGTAATCGTAGGAGCCCTGCCAGCCCGTACTCGCTCCCCACGGGTTTGCCGCGACGGACACGGAGATTGTCTTGCTGGCCGGCAGCTGCGCGCGCAAAAGCCGGACAAAATCCGTATAAGCCGCGCGGTCGGCCTCCGTCAGGTTTTCAAGATCGAGGTTGACCCCGTCAAGGGCATAGACGGCGACCGCGTCGGCAAGCTGCTTTGCCAATGCCGCGCGGTTACTCAGCGCCGTCCGGCCGAGCGTCCGGTTCCAGTGATTGCTCAGAAAGGGCGTAACACGAATGCCCCTCACGTGCATTTCACGAACAAATTCCACGTTCGCGGCCGTGGTAAGCTTGAGCGAGCCGTCCGCATTTAAATCAAAGTAGCTTGGGGAAATTTCATTGAGAGATCCGTTTGTGCGGTCAATGCTGTCAGTATATACCGAGCTGCTCCCAAAATATATGTAAGACATATTGAATTTACCGGTTGCCGCCTGCGCCCGCGTTTCTGTCAAAGGTGAAAATGCGATGAAAAACGCTGTGCAGATGGTGAGAACCTTCATCCTGCCGCTCCAATTCATCCTCCAGCCTCCTTTTAACCTGTTTTGATTTGCCGTAAGCGCGAAAAGCGCTGTTGCGGCAAGGTCTTGTTTTTTCCATAAAAAACCCGCGTTCGATTTGAGCGCGGGTCGATTACCTGCTTAGCGTGAACTGTGCAAACAGACAGCAAAACGGTCTGTTAATCAACCTTAACAAAATCAGGGCGACACTTCAATGGCAATATTATGTAAACCTACCCCTTCACCAGCCGCCACGCGGCTTCATATACTGAAAATGTGGAAAACGACTTGAAAGGGGTGCCTGTTTTTATCATGGAGAATGTGACGGAGTACAGGGTGAATCTGCCCTATCCGGAGGTGGAGAGCGGCCCGGACAATAGACGCACGGTCCTGCTGCTCATGGAGGATTACGCAGGAATGGTGAGCGAGCTGAGCGCCATTACCCAGTATGTTTATCAGCACATCGTGCTCGAGGATGCGGCCGAGGAGGTCTCGGAGGTAATGAGGCATATCTCGATTATCGAAATGAAACACCTTGAGCTGCTCGGAGAGGCTATTTTGAAGCTGGGCGGGAATCCGATGTACGCATCCAGAGGGAGGTTCTGGAACGCCCGGAATGTCAGCTACGTAACGCGCGTCAGAGAAGTCCTCAATGAGAACATAAACGGCGAGAACAGCGCTATCCGCCAGTACAGAAGACATATTGAGCAAACTGCCAATCAAAGCGTCAAGCGGCTGCTCGAGCGCATTATTCTCGATGAGGAGCTGCATATCCGCATTTTTAACGCCTTGCTGGAGAAATACCGGTAAGAGCCTGCAAGACGGAGAAGAGGCCTCCGAGAACCCCCGCCAGCCTGCAAAAAAGCATTTTATGCGGGCACGAACCGTGCCCGGGGTACGGAAAAGACCCACAGTATCCCAAGCCCCCGGTGCAGGACGCTGGGGACTTTGCATGGGCGTTGCGGCATTGATCCCTCCTTCACGGCAGACCGCCCCGGCCGGGGCGGTCTGCCGTGAAGTCTTTCGCAGCCGGTTCCCGGCGCAGCAGTCAGCGCAAGGCCAAACGCGGCCGCAGGTGTGCGTCGGAGCAACTTTTACTGCGGACAGGCCTGCCGCGGCGATGTGCCTGACTCTTGACAATAAGGAAAATAAACCATATACTTAGATAGTCAAACTAATTAAGTGGAGGCCGATTGATGGATCGTCTGTCGTATGAACTCAACACCATGCTCATTGATACCTTTCGAACGATTCTTAAGGTTGAAGGAAGCATGCTTAAGCGCGCAGGCAGGCATAATATATCTATCAGCGAAATTCACATGCTCGAAGCCATCGGGAAAACGGATAATGACAGAAAAACCATCAGCGATATCGCACAGGATCTGGGCATTACGCTCTCGTCGGTGACCATCGCGGTAAACAAGCTGGTTAAAAAAGGCTTTGTTGAAAAAAACAGGGCCGCTTTCGACGGACGCGCGGTCCATGTGAGCCTGACACCGTTTGGCAGACGGGTGGATCAGATGCATCATAGGTTCCATGAGAAAATGATCGTCAACGTTACGCAGGACATGGATGAATCGCAGCGGCAGGCTCTGCTGCAGGGCGTTGCGAAATTAAACGAGTTTTTCAGGCAGAAGCTAAACGCTATGGAGGAGTAAATGGGATTTCGGATAACAGGTACGGGCAGCGCGCTGCCCGGCTATATCGTGACAAACGACATGCTCGCCGGCATGGTGGATACTTCGGACGAATGGATTTCCACGCGCACAGGCATCAAGTCACGCCCAATTATGACAGGGGAGACCGCCTCGGAGCTTGCCTCAAAGGCTGCGGCGCGGTGTCTTGAGGACGCGGGCGCACAGGCGTCTGAAATCGGAATGATTATCTGCGCCTCCATCAGCTCCGATTACCTCACCCCGTCGCTTGCGTGCGTTGTACAAAAAGAGATCGGGGCGTCCTGTCCCGCGCTGGACATAAACGCCGCCTGCTCGGGCTTTATCTACGCGCTTGATCTGGCGGACAGCTATCTTGTGGCGGGCAAGGCAAAAAAAGTGCTCGTAATCGCCTGTGAAATCATGTCGCGGATGGTTGATTGGGAAGACAGGGCCACCTGTGTGCTTTTTGGCGATGGCTGCGGCGCGGTTTTGCTTGAACCGGGAGACGACCTGCTCTCCATAAAAATCACCGCGCAGGGAAACACGGAGCTGCTGGTCATCCCGCATACGACCGGAAACTGCCCGCTGCAGACGCCGGAGCAAAAACCGTCGTTTCTGAAGATGCGGGGGCAGGAGGTCTTTAAATTCGCGGTCGGCGCCATGTGCAGGGATTTAAACGAGGTTATTGCGCAGGCGGGAATTGAGCGGGATGCGGTGGACTTCGTACTGCCCCATCAGGCAAACAAGCGGATCATTGAAGCGGCAATCGACCGGATGGGAATTTCCCGCGATCGATATGTTTCAAATATTTTCAGACAGGGCAACACTTCCGCGGCAAGCATTCCAATCATGCTCGATGAGATCAGCCGTGAAAACCGGCTGAAAAAGGGAAACATTCTGGCTATGGCGGCTTTCGGCGGCGGGTTGACAACGGGCGCCTGCATTATTCGCTGGAGCAAATAAAAAATGAAATTGACGGAGGAAATGAAAAATGATTTTCGAGAAAATTGTGGCTGCACTTTCAGAGTATAAGGAAGCAGGAGAAATTACGCCTGACACGAGCTTTGAGGAACTTGGTCTAGATTCGCTCGATCTGGTGGAGCTTCTGATGAGCCTGGAGGACACGTTCGGCGTGACGCTCGAGCCGGATGAAAGCATCAAAACAATCAAGGATCTGGTTTCCTATATTGAAAAGGCACAGGCATAAGCAGGCATTTTCGCTTGTTTTCCTGAGCTGATTTTTATCAGGACGCAAATTCACATAAGGAGCTTGGCACATGATTAAAACACCGCTTTGTGAGCTTTTGGGTATTGAGTACCCCATCATACAGGGGGGGATGGCCTGGGTGGCCGACGCAGAGCTTGCCTGCGCCGTTTCAAACGCGGGCGGACTTGGACTCATCGCCGCGATGAATGCCGACGCACAGTGGCTTCGCGGGCAGATTAACGCGGCGCGTAAGCTCACCGACAAGCCCTTCGGAGTCAACATCATGCTGATGAGCCCGTTTGCCGACGAGGTGGCGCAGGTCGTAATCGACGAGGGCATCCGCGTGGTAACGACCGGCGCGGGAAACCCCTCAAAATATATGAAGGCCTGGGTTGCCGCCGGCATTAAGGTCATTCCCGTCGTGCCGTCTACCGCGATCGCGAAAATGGTGGAGCGCAACGGCGCGTGCGCGGTGGTCGCCGAGGGCGGAGAGTCCGGCGGGCATGTCGGCGAGATCACCACCATGGCCATCGTGCCGCAGGTATGCGACGCGGTTTCTATCCCTGTGATCGCCGCGGGCGGCATCGCGGATGGGCGCGGCGTCGCCGCGGCCATGATGCTCGGCGCCGTGGGCGTGCAGGTGGGAACGCGTTTTCTGGTGGCCAAAGAGTGCAATATCCATCAAAACTACAAGAATAAGGTTTTAAAGGCAAAGGACATCGACACGACCGTGACGGGCAGGCGCCTGGGGCATCCCGTGCGCGCGCTCAAGAGCCCGTTTGTCCGGGAATTTGCCAAAAAGGAATGGAGCAGCGGCGTGTCTGACGAGGAACTGGAGAAATTCGGCGCGGGCGCTCTGCGCTTTGCCGCAAAAGATGGCGACGAAATCAAGGGCTGCTTCATGGCAGGTCAGATCGCAGCACTTATTAAGCGCGAGCAGCCGGCGGCCGAAATCATTCGGGAAATGTTCACGGAAGCTGAAAGCTGCTTAAAGGATGCCTGTAAATGGGTAAAATAGCGATTGTGTTTCCCGGACAGGGCGCCCAGTACCCGGGCATGGGGCGTGAGCTCGCGGAAGATTTTGACTGTGTGGCACAGCTATACCAGCAGGCGGACGAAATGCGCCCCGGTACGTCCGCGCAGTGCTTTGAGGGCTCGAAAGAGGAGCTTTCCCAGACCATCAATACGCAGCCGTGCCTATTTTTGGCCGACCTTGCATCCGGATACGCGCTCAGGGCTTCCGGCATAACGCCTGACTGTACGGCGGGGTTTTCGCTCGGAGAAGCCGCCGCACTGGCGTTCTCGGGCGCGATGGATTTTAAAGAGGCGTTCGCCGCGGTTTGCAGCCGTGCGCAGTTCATGCAGCAGGCGGCGCAAAAAAACAGCGGCAGCATGGCGGCGGTGCTGGGCGTGCCGGCGGAAAAAATCACGGAAATCTGCGCGCGGCTCGGAGATGTGTTCCCCGTCAATTTTAACTGCCCGGGTCAAACGGTCATCGCGGGCAGCGCCGCGGGCATCGAAAGCGCGTCGGCGCTTGTCAAAGAGGCGGGCGGCCGGGCGGTGCGCCTGAATGTGAGCGGCGCGTTTCACAGCCCGTTTATGGAGGAAGCCGCGCGGCAGTTTTACGACTGTCTGGGTACAATCGGGCTGCGGCTGCCTGAACCGGCCGTTTACGCAAACGCAACGGCGCAGCCGTACGGGGCGCAGCTGCGCGAATGCTTCGCGCGGCAGATCAAAAGTCCTGTACTGTGGCAGAAAACCATTGAAAATATGATTGAAGACGGCGTGGATACCTTTATCGAAGCGGGCCCCGGCAAGGTGCTTTGCGGACTGATCAAAAAGACCGCGCCGGACGTCCGGATTTATAACGTGGAAGACCGGCAGTCTCTTGAGACAACTGTATCGTCAATAAGGCAGAGGTGAAGAAATGCTTACCAATAAAGTAGCTGTGATCACAGGCGCCTCGCGCGGCATCGGAAAGGCCATCGCCCTTGCTTTTGCGCGCAGCGGCGCGCGCGTAGCCATCGTTTACGCGGGCAATGAGCAGGCCGCCGAAGAAACACTTTCCGAGCTTTCACCAACCCAGGCAAAAGCCTACCGCTGCGACGTGTCGGATTTTGAGGCCACCGCGCTTCTTATCAAGGACATTCTCACTGATTTCGGCGGTGTGGATATTCTGGTAAACAACGCGGGCGTGACGCGCGACGGGCTGCTGCTTAACATGAAGGAGCAGGATTTCGACCGCGTGCTGGAGGTCAATCTAAAAGGCGCTTTCAACCTGACGCGCCATGTGTATGCGCACATGATGAAAAAACGCGCGGGCAGGATTATAAATATTACCTCGGTTTCCGGCATCATGGGAAACGCCGGGCAGGCAAATTATTCCGCCGCCAAGGCGGGCATGATCGGGTTTACCAAATCCGTGGCGCGCGAGCTTGCCTCGCGGTCGGTCACCTGCAACGCCATCGCACCCGGCTATATTGATACGGATATGACGGCCGGTCTTTCGGACAAAATTAAACAGGCCGCACTTGAGCAGATTCCGCTTCGGCGGATGGGAACGCCGGAGGATATCGCCAATATGGCCGTATTTCTGGCGGACGAACAGGCCGGATACATTACCGGTCAGGTTTTTCAGGTCGACGGCGGCCTGTGCATGTGAGGTGGATTGAATGAACAGAGTTGTAATTACTGGTATGGGCATCGTGTCCCCCGTCGGCAATGATGTGGAAACCTTCTGGAACAGTTTGATTTCCGGTACGTGCGGCATTGGCCCCATTACCCACTTTGATACGACGGATTTTAAGGTGAAGGTGGCGGCCGAAACCAAGGACTTTGAGGCTGAGAAGTATTTAAGCAAGAGTGAAATCCGCAAAAACGACCTGTTTACGCAGTATGCCATTGCGGCGGCGACACAGGCCATGGAGTCAAGCGGCTTAAAAGACTATGACCCCGAGCGGCTGGGCGTATATATCGGCTCGGGCGTGGGCGGCATGAACACCTTCGAGCGTGAGTGCCGCAAGCTGATGGAAAGCGGGCCGAAGCACGTTTCTCCCTTCTTTATCCCCATGATGATTGCAAATATCGCGGCGGGCTCGGTGGCCATCCGCTTTGGCGCGCGCGGGCCCTGCCTTCCCATTGTGACGGCCTGCGCAACCTCGACGCATACCATCGGCGAGGCGTTTCGGCTCATTAAGCACGGGTACGCTGACGCGGTGATCGCCGGAGGTGCGGAGGCGACCATTACGCCGCTTGCCGTGGCTGGTTTTACAAACTGCATGGCGCTTTCCACGCGGGGAGACCCGCTTAAAAGCTCACTGCCGTTTGACCTTCGCCGCGACGGGTTTGTCATCGGCGAGGGCGCGGGGATGGTCGTGCTCGAGGAATATAACCACGCGACCGCGCGCGGCGCGCATATTTACGCCGAAATCTGCGGCTACGGAAACACCTGTGACGCGCACCATATCACGGCCCCGCATCCCGACGCCATTGGCGCCGCTGCGGCCATATCGCTGGCGCTCAAAGAAAGCGGCATCCAGGAGGATACGCCGATTTATATCAACGCCCACGGCACAGGCACGTCCCTCAACGACAAAACAGAAACGCTTGCGATTAAAAAGGCGCTTGGGGACCGGGCGTACAAAACGCCTGTTTCCTCCACAAAATCCATGACGGGGCATATGCTCGGTGCCGCGGGCGCGGTGGAAGCCATTGTCTGCGCGATGGCGCTTTCAACCGGCATCATCCCCCCGACCATCGGGCTGGATGAACCGGACCCGGAGTGCGACCTTGACTATGTCCCGCACACGGCGCGCCGCGCGGATATTCAGGCGGCGCTGTCGAATTCCTTTGGGTTCGGCGGGCATAACGGCTGTATAGCCATTAAAAAAGCATAAGGGGGCTGGGTATATGGACGCAAAAAAACTGAGAATCCTTGCAAAGCTTATGGAGGAAACCGGCCTGACCGCCTTGAGAATTGAAGAGCCGGAGCTTATAATAAGTCTTGAACGCGCCCCGGCGCAGATTCCCGCCGCATTTTCAGCGGGAAATCCGCTGGTTGCCGCGCAGGCAAAGCTTGCAGCGGAAGCCGACATGGCGGACTTTAACGATCTGACACTCATTAAGGCCCCGATGGTGGGCGTGTTCTATGACGCGTCCTCGCCGGATGCCGAGCCGTATATCAAAAAGGGCGGCATGGTGAAAAAGGGCGATGTGCTGTGTATCGTCGAAGCCATGAAAGTCATGAATGAGATCACCGCCGAAGCCGACGGCCAGGTCGCCGACATCTGCGTGACGAGCGGCCAGGTGGTCGAATATGGACAAACCCTCATCAAGCTGTTTAAATAATATTGCGTATGTAATCAAGGTCTGCGCGTGAATATCGGCCAAAAGCCGTGAAACGGAGCTTACTATGACCAGAGAAGAACTTAAAGAGATTCTTCCCCATCGCGAGCCGATGCTGCTCATCGACAACGCGCAGTGTGAAGGGACGGATACCGCGCTGGGAAGCTACACCGTGCGCGGCGACGAATTTTTTCTGCAGGGGCACTTTCCGGGCAACCCCGTCGTGCCGGGCGTCATCCTGTGTGAAATCATGGCGCAGGCGTGCTGTGTGCTGCTTGCCGGCCGCACGCAGGGCAAAACACCCTACTATACGGGCATCAACAAGGTGAAGTTCCGCCGCAAGGTAGTGCCCGGCGACAGGATCGATATCCGCTGCCGGCTTCTTAAAAATATGGGTTCGTTTTATTTTGCCGAAGGTCAGGCGAGCGTGGACGGAAAGCCGGCCGTTTCGGGCGAATTTTCGTTTGCGCTGGTGTAACGCGGTTCCTGACGGCCTGAAAAGGAGAAAGCCAGTTGTTTTCTAAAATATTGATTGCAAACCGCGGCGAAATTGCCGTGCGAATCATTCGGGCGTGCAAGGAAATGGGCATATCCACCGTTTCGGTTTTTTCCGAAGCCGACCGGGATGCGCTGCATGTAAGCCTTGCCGATGAAAGCCTTTGCATTGGACCGGCCGCGGTCAAGGACAGTTACTTAAACGTTGCGGCAGTGCTTTCCGCCGCCTTAAGCACCGGCGCGCAAGCCATCCATCCCGGCTACGGTCTGCTTTCCGAAAACGAGGACTTTGCCGCGCTGTGCAAACAAAAGGGCCTTGTGTTTATCGGCCCGGACGCGTCGGTCATCAAGAAAATGGGAGATAAGGACGAGGCGCGGCGCACAATGGCCGCCGCAGGCGTACCCGTTATCCCCGGCACGGGGGTCATAACCGACCTGGATGAAGCGCGCGCGGACGCTGAGCGGATGGGCTACCCGGTGCTTATAAAGGCCAAGGCGGGCGGAGGCGGCAAGGGCATTCGCATGGTGCACGCGCCGCAGGAGCTTGAAAATGCGTATTTAACCGCGTGCTCAGAGGCGCGCAGCGCCTTTGGCGACGGTTCGTGTTATATGGAAAAGTACCTGTCCCCGGTCAAGCATGTGGAAATGCAGGTTTTATGCGACAAAGCGGGAAACGTCGTCTGCTTAGGCGAGCGGGAATGCTCCGTTCAGCGCAAAAACCAGAAGCTGGTGGAGGAAAGCCCTTCGCCCGCGGTCAGCGCGTCCATGCGCGAGGCTATGATGACGGCCGCGGTTTCCGCCGCGCGGTCGGTTTGCTATGAAAACGCGGGCACGATCGAGTTTCTGCTTGACCGCGAGGGGCATTTCTATTTTATGGAGATGAACACGCGCTTGCAGGTCGAGCATCCGGTCACGGAGATGGTGACGGGCATCGACCTTGTCAAGTGGCAGATACGCATCGCGGCGGGCGGGGTGCTGCCCTTTTCGCAGAAGGACATCCTCGTCAGCGGCCACGCCATCGAATGCCGCATAAACGCCGAGGATCCGGATAACGACTTTCGGCCCGGCTGCGGGAAAATTTCACTTCTGCACATACCGGGCGGGCCGTGGGTGCGCTTTGATACCGCCGTGTATCAGGATTATACGATTCCCCCGTTTTACGATTCGCTCATCGGCAAGCTCATCGTGCATGCTAAGACGCGCGAGGAGGCCATACGCAAGATGCAGGCCGCGCTGTGCGAGCTTGTCATCGAGGGCATCACGCACAACGGCACGCTGCAAACCGAGATTTTATCCGACAAACGTTTTTTGTCCGGCGACTACTATACCGATTTTCTTTTAAAAACGCTCTAAGCGTGCGAAAGTGCGTGGGAAAGAGGGGATAGCCCATGTTTGAACGGGGCTTGTTCAGAAAACCAAAAAATCCGCTGGAGGCGACCGGGGTGGCCTCGGTGCCTGAAGAGCAGACGGAGAGCTGCCCGCAGTGCAAAAAGGAAATCCCTGCCGGCACACTTTCGGATAACGGCCGGGTCTGTCCGGTCTGCGGCCATCATTTCAGGCTTAACGCCCGTCAGCGGATCGATCTTGTCACGGATGAGAACTCTTTTGACGAGCATGACGCGCAGCTTATTTCCGTCAATGTGCTTGATTTTCCGGGCTATGATATGAAGCTTAAAAACGCCGGACTGCAAAGTGCGGAAAAGGAAGCTGTCATCTGCGGGACGGCGAAAATAGACGGGCGCCGGTGCGCGCTGTTTGTGATGGAGCCGTCGTTTATGATGGGCAGCATGGGAAGCGTGGTCGGGGAAAAAATCACCCGTCTGTTTGAGTATGCCGCGGACAGAAGGCTGCCCGTCGTGGGCTTTACCGTGTCGGGCGGCGCGCGCATGCAGGAGGGCATCCTGTCGCTGATGCAGATGGCCAAAACAAGCGGCGCCGTCAAGCGCCACAGCGATGCGGGGCTTTTTTACCTGACAGTGCTCACAGACCCGACCACGGGCGGCGTCACGGCCAGCTTTGCCATGGAAGGGGACATCATCATCGCGGAGCCGGGCGCGCTCATCGGCTTTGCCGGGCCGCGCGTCATTGAGCAGACCATCCGGCAAAAGCTGCCTCAGGGCTTTCAGAGCGCGGAGTTTCTGCTCGAAAAGGGCTTTGTAGACGCCATTGTCCCGCGCGCGGAGCAAAGGGCGTTTGTTTCACGGCTGCTGGCCTTACACGACGGGGAGGAACAGATATGAACGCATATGAAAGAGTCCTTGCCGCACGCGCCAAGGAGCGCCCCACAGCCAAGAGCTTTATTGAAGCGATATTTACCGATTTTACCGAACTGCACGGAGATCGTTGCTTCGGCGACGACAGCGCCGTGATGGGCGGAATAGCCAGACTGGGCGGCAGGCCGGTCACCGTGATCGCGCTGGAAAAAGGAAAGGGCACCAAGGAGAAAATCACCCGAAACTTCGGCTGCGCGCATCCGGAAGGATATCGCAAGGCGCTGCGGCTGATGAAACAGGCGGAAAAGTTCAAACGCCCTGTCGTTTGTCTGGTGGACACCTCGGGCGCTTACTGCGGCATCGGTCCGGAGGAGCGCGGGCAGGGGCACGCCATTGCCCAGAACCTGATGCAGATGATGACGCTCAAGGTGCCGGTTGTTTCCGTACTCATTGGCGAGGGCGGCAGCGGCGGAGCACTGGCGCTGGCGGTGGCCGACGAGGTGTGGATGCTTGAAAACGCTGTATACTCGGTGATCTCGCCCGAGGGCTGCGCGAGCATTCTGTGGAAGGATCCCAAAATGGCCAAGGAGGCCGCCATACAGCTTAAGCTGACGGCCGAGGATCTGTACGGTATGGGCGTCATTGACCGCATCATCGTTGAAAAGGGAAAAGATTTTACGCCTGTGTACGAGCACCTGACGCTCGCGCTTGACCGGACGATTTCCCAGCTTGCGCTGCTGCCGGATGAAGTGCTGACAAACAACCGATACAGCCGTTTTCGCAGGATTGGGGTGGCGAGCCTTTGATCGCCATCGTAACGGACAGCACGGCTTATCTTAAGCAGAGAGAGGCGGCAATGTGGGGCGTCCACATCGTACCGCTTAATTACCGCGTAAACGGCGTACTGTATACCGAGGGTTATTCGGACCGGCTCGGAAACTTTGAAAAACTGATAGAAAGCCCAGGCTGCATGACCTCGCAGGCATCTGTCGGCTCGTTTATCAGCAGCTTTATGGAACTCAGGCGGCGCGGGTTTGAGGTGCTGTGCCTGACGCTTTCCTCGCGTCTGAGCGGTACGTTTCATACCGCTTACAGTGCGTCAAAAGAGGTGGACGCGGAACACATTGCCGTGGTCGACTCGCATTTAACGGCGGCGGGGCTGCTTTTACTCGTCAAGCATGCGAAAAAGTGTATTTTGGACGGCATGAGTCTGGCACAGACGGCCTTGGCTATTGAAGAGAAAAGAAACAGTCTGGGAATCGTTTTTTCGGTTGAGGATATGACCGCGCTGCGCAAAAGCGGCCGGCTGGGGCCGGTGCGCCAATCTGTTTCGACGATTTTGAATCTGCATCCTATTCTGCTGCTTGAGGATGGCTGTGTGCTTTCAAAAGGCGTTGTACGCGGCAGGGCCGCGTGCAGGCGCGCGCTGATTGACGCCATACCTGAAAATTCCGGGCAGGTGGTGGTGCAGGAGCTTTGCGCGCCGGAGGAGGCGCGCGAGCTGGCACAGATGATATCAAAAAAGCTGCCGCGCGCGCAGGTGAGCATACGCGGACTGGGGCCGGTGCTCGGCATACATCTTGGAAAAGGGGTACTCGGCGCGGCGTGGATGAAAAATGAGGACGCAACATGAGCCTTGACAGAAAGGGAGGCGTGTGCGCATAATTAGCCCATATGGCGCAATCCGGAAAAGGCGGTTATGCGTGACCTTTGACCTGTCAGGATGTGTTTGAAATGATCAGGGTTTTGTTTGTGGGGTTCGGCGGGTTTCTCGGCGCTGTGATGCGCGACGCTTCAAACCGGCTGTTTTTGCGGCTGTTCGGCAGCGCGTTTCCGGCGGGCACGCTTTTTGTCAACACGCTCGGATGCGTGCTGCTTGCCTTTATCGGCACATTCACGCTTTGTAAAACCGGGCTTTCCGAAAACCAGCGGCTTTTCCTGACGACCGGGTTCATCGGCGCGCTCACGACGTTTTCAACCTTCAGCTATGAGACGGTGGATTTGTTTTTGACATCTAAATACAGCGCGGGCGCGCTCAATATCGCGCTCAACCTTGTGCTTGGAATCGCGGGCGTGCTTGCGGGCATCCTGCTGGGGAAATATTTAAACCGCGTTATATAATGTACACTGAATAAAAAAACCATAATAACCGTTACGGCTGTTGTATTTTTG
Organism: Oscillospiraceae bacterium; assembly: GCA_963678505.2. Taxonomy (GTDB): domain Bacteria; phylum Bacillota; class Clostridia; order Oscillospirales; family JAVBQB01. The sequence goes on from CAXXFP010000010.1 coordinate 27,138, forward strand.
ACTGTTGATCAGGTTTATATAAGCTTTTTTATAAATCAAAATCATTGACAGGGTATTTTGCATATGGTATAGTAACCGCAAGTATTATACGCAAAGCAAGTCCTACCCCTTGGGGCTGCCGGAAAGCCGGCGTATCATGCCATAGCCACCGCGCGGTGGCATAATACAGTAAATTTTCTAAGGAGTCTGCTATGTTTAGTTCGTTTGTACTCGTAAGCATAATTAGCATGATCGGCCTTGTACTTAGCGTACTTGGGATTACCGATGGTGCTTATTCGTGTTTCACTGCAGACGGAAAAAGGTAGCTTACGCCTATGTGTGCGAGCAACCCCGCAGTGATAACACTGCGGGTTATTTTTTTAGGTTGATTTTCGATATGAGAGGTTTTTTATGTTTTCTTCATTCTCAGTTTTTGTCATAATTATTCTGCTTGGCATTATCGGACTTGTACTTACAGTACTTGTACTCGGTAGTGTTTACGGAGTTTCGCCAAAAACAGGGATGCGGTTATACCTTAAGCAATAAGTCTTAAAGGATAACAGGGCCTGTGGTGAAACTTCACCCCAGGCCCTTGTTTTATATAACCCCCACTGAAAACTGCCACCCTGCAAAACACAAAACCGGAAGGATGGTTCCCATGAAAAAAACAGGCGCGCAGATTATCATAGAAACCCTGCTTGAACAGGGCGTCGACACCGTATTCGGTTATCCCGGCGGTCAGGTGCTGACGCTTTACGACGAGCTGTACAACAACGCGCACCGTCTGCGGCACATCATGACCTGCCATGAGCAGGGCGCGGCGCATGCCGCCGACGGCTACGCAAGGGCAACGGGAAAAACGGGCGTGGTCATCGCCACCTCGGGGCCGGGCGCTACCAACCTTGTCACCGGCATCGCCACGGCCTATCTTGATTCCACGCCGCTTGTCGCCATCACCGGCAACGTCGCGCTGCCGCTGATCGGGCGCGACAGCTTTCAGGAAGTCGATATTCAGGGCATTACGATGCCGGTTACCAAGCACAACTACATCGTAAAGGACGTTACGATGCTTGCCGGCATCATCCGCGAGGCGTTTGTGATTGCCGGCTCCGGACGGCCCGGACCCGTACTCATCGATGTGCCCAAGGATATCCAGCAGGCGTCCTGCGAGTATGAGCCCGCGCCGGCAGTGCAAAAAGACGCATACGACCATCCCGATGACAGGGCGCTTGATGAGGCGCTTGCGCTGCTTAATAAAAGCCAAAGGCCGTTTATCTATGCCGGCGGAGGGGCGGTCATCTCGGACGCGGCGCAGCAGCTCGATACCTTTTCCAATCTGCTTGACGCGCCCGTCGGCAGCAGCATCATGGGGCTTTCCGCCATGCCGGGCAGCTGCCCCCGGTTTCTTGGAATGACGGGCATGCACGGGGGCTTTGTTGCAAACAGCGCTATGCACGAGGCGGATCTGGTTATTGCCGTCGGATCGCGCTTCAGCGACCGTGCTACGGGAGATAAATCCAAATTTGCCGCCAATGCAAAAATCCTGCACATTGACATTGACCCGGCGGAGATCGACAAGAACATCCAGACCTATTTAAGCCTGATCGGCAACATCAAGGATGTGCTTGAAAGCCTCAATCAAAAGCTCAAGCAGACCAAAAGAGATGCGTGGTGGACGCAGATCGGCCAAATGAAGGATCCGGCGCCGCCTGAGCCGGCAGACAGGCTCACGCCCCGTCAGCTCATTGAAAAGGTGCGGCAGTACGCGGGAGAGGATGTGGTTATCGCCACGGACGTCGGGCAGCACCAGATGTGGACGGCGCAGTATTATAAGTTTTCAAAGCCGCGTACATTTTTGACCTCGGGCGGGCTGGGCACCATGGGATTTGGCATGGGCGCGGCCATCGGCGGAAGCATCGCCACCGGAAAGCGCGCCGTGCTCTTTACCGGCGACGGAAGCTTCCACATGAACCTCAACGAACTGGCGACTGCCGTCAGCAACCGCCTCAATCTGGTCGTGGTCATCTTCAATAACGGCGTGCTGGGCATGGTAAGGCAATGGCAGAGTATGTTTTTCGACAAACGCTACGCGAGCACAACGCTCGAGCGGCAGACGAATTTTAAAGCGCTTGCAGAAGCCTTTGGAGCGCGTGGCTACACCATTTCCACCCCGGAGGAAATGGAGGGGGTGCTTGAAAGCGTGTTTTCATCGCAGGGCGTTTCGGTCATCGATTGCCGCATCGGCGCGGATGAACTGGTGCTTCCAATGATCCCGCCGGGCGGGTCGATCAGCAACATCATCTGCAAGTAGAGGAGGGGGGAAAGCATGGAAGAGAAAACATTTATACTCGGTGTGCTGGTTTCAAACGAATTTGGCGTACTGACCCGGGTCGCGGGGCTGTTTGCCCGGCGTGGCTTTAACATCGATTCACTTACAGTCGGTGAAACGGAGGTACCCGGCCTTTCCCGCATGACCATTTCCGCAACGGGCGATGATTATATCAAAACGCAGATCGTCAAGCAGCTGCAAAAGCTCCACGACGTGAAGAAAGTCGACATACTGTCTGACGAGCAGATTGTTACGCGCGAGCTGATGCTCATCAAGGTCAATGTCGAGCAGGATAAGCACGCGGAGGTCATGGAGGCCGTTAAGGTCTACCGGGCAAAGATCGTCGACCTGTGCGCGCAGGCGATCACGGTGGAAATTACGGGGGAAAGCGACAAACTCGACGCGTTTATCGATTATGTCAGGCCTTACGGCATCGCCGAGCTGTGCAGAACCGGGATTACATCCATCAACAGAGGCAGCCGGTGCCTGTGTGGACAGATGCAGTCTCAAAATTTAAAATCAGAAGGAGAAGAGAACAATGGCTAAGCTTTATTATGAAAAGGATTGTGACCTGAAAAAACTTGAGGGAAAAACCGTCGCGGTGGTCGGTTACGGCAGTCAGGGTCATGCGCACGCGCTCAATCTCAGCGAAAGCGGCGTGAAGGTGGTCGTAGGTCTGTATGAGGGCGCTCCGTCGGCGGAGAGGGCCCGCGCGGCCGGTCTTACCGTGCTCAATACGGCCGACGCCGTAAAAAAAGCGGACATTGTGATGATCCTTGTAAACGACGAAAAGCAGCCCGCGCTCTATAAAAAAGACATCGAGCCGAATCTGCGCGCGGGGATGACCCTTGTGTTCGCGCACGGCTTTAACATCCACTACGGTCAGATCGTACCGCCGCAGGACGTGGACGTCATCATGGTGGCGCCCAAAGGCCCGGGACACACCGTGCGCAGCCAGTATCAGGAGGGACGTGGCGTTCCGTGTCTGATCGCCGTCGAGCAGGACTACAGCAAAAAAGCCAAGGATACGGCGCTGGCCTATGCGCTGGGCATCGGCGGGGCGCGCGCGGGCGTGCTGGAAACGACTTTTAAAGAGGAAACGGAGACCGATCTGTTCGGCGAGCAGTGCGTGCTGTGCGGCGGCGTTACGGCGCTTATGAAGGCCGGGTTTGAAACGCTCATCGAGGCGGGATATCAGCCGGAAAGCGCATATTTTGAATGCCTGCATGAGATGAAGCTCATCATCGATCTGGTCGTTTCGGGCGGACTTTCCTTTATGCGCTACTCCATCAGCGACACCGCGGAATACGGCGATTACTGCGTGGGCGGGCGCATCGTCACCGAGGACACGAAAAAAGAAATGAAAAAGGTGCTCGGTGAAATTCAGGACGGAACCTTTGCCCGCAACTGGATACTGGAAAACCAGGCGGGGCGCCCGGGCTTCAACGCCAGACGCAGAATGGAAAAAGAGCATCCGGCCGAAACCGTCGGCGCGGAGCTGCGCAGCAAGATGAGCTGGCAGAAAAAATAAGCAAAAACCGAAGCTTTATACGAAAATGATTTTTCATCCCGCCGGCGTGGGGAGAAAAACCGGATTACCCGCCGGAGAAACGGAGTGCTTTATGCACAGCGACGCGATAAAAAAAGGGCCTGAGCGCGCGCCGCACAGGTCGCTTCTCAAGGCCGTCGGCTATACCGCAGGCCAGCTTGAAAAGCCGCTCATCGGCATCGTAAATTCCTTTAACGAAATCATTCCGGGGCATGTGCACTTAAATCAGATCGCACGCGCGGCCAAGGACGGGGTGCTTGCCGCGGGGGCGACGCCCATGGAGTTTAACGTCATCGGCGTGTGCGACGGCATCGCCATGGGGCATCAGGGCATGAAGTATTCGCTCGCCTCACGCGAGCTGATTGCCGACAGCGTGGAAACTATGGCGCGCGCGCACTGCTTTGACGGGCTTGTGTTTATCCCCAACTGCGATAAAATCGTGCCGGGAATGCTCATGGCGGCCGCCCGGCTTAATCTGCCCTCCGTTTTTGTTTCCGGCGGCCCGATGCTTTCCCTGCCCGGAGACGAGGGGCGCGACCTTGACCTCAACAGTGTTTTTGAGGCCGTGGGCGCTTTCAAAGCAGGAAAGATCACCGGGGAGCGGCTTGAATATTTTGAAGAGAACGCCTGTCCGGGCTGCGGCTCATGCTCAGGGATGTTTACGGCAAACTCCATGAACTGCCTGTGCGAGGCGCTCGGGCTGGCACTGCCCGGAAACGGCACCGTGCCCGCCGTGTACGCAAAGCGGCTCAGGCTTGCCAAACAGGCCGGAGAGCAGATTGTACGGCTTGTGCGCGAAGATGTAAAAGCACTCGACATCCTGACCCCGCACGCGCTTTCAAACGCACTCACGGTGGATATGGCGCTGGGCTGCTCGACCAATTCGGTGCTGCACCTTGCCGCCATCGCACACGAAGCGGGCATTGCGTTTGATCTGGGGCTTGTAAACGCCATCAGCGCGGTCACGCCCAATCTGTGCCACCTGGCACCGGCAGGGACACACCATGTGCAGGAGCTTGACCGCGCGGGCGGCGTGCCTGCGGTGGTGGGCGAGCTGATCAAAAAAGGACTGATCCGCGAAGACTGCATGACCGTATCGGGAAAAACGGTCGGGCAGACGGCAGCCGACTGCCCGGTGCGCGACACGCAGGTGATCCGGCCTGTCGACCGGCCGTATTCGGAAACCGGGGGGCTGGCGGTGCTTACGGGAACGCTCGCACCCGACGGCGCGGTCGTCAAGCGCAGCGCGGTGGCGCCCGAAATGCTCCGACATACCGGCCCCGCGCGTGTGTTTGACGGCGAGGAGGCGGCTATTGAGGCCATTTACGCCGGAAAAATTGTGGCGGGCGACGTAGTGGTCATCCGCTATGAGGGACCAGCGGGCGGGCCGGGCATGCGGGAGATGCTTTCTCCCACCTCCGCCATTGCGGGCATGGGGCTTGACAGGCAGGTGGCGCTCATTACCGACGGTCGCTTTTCGGGCGCTTCGCGCGGGGCCTCCATCGGCCATGTTTCGCCCGAGGCGTGCAGCGGCGGCCCCATCGCGTATGTGTGCGAGGGCGACCCCATCACCATCGATATTCCCGCCCTGAGCCTGACCCTTGACATCCCGGCGGATGAGTTGACACGCAGGAAAAGGACGCATACACTGAAAAAAAAGACGGACGTGACGGGATATTTAAAGCGGTACGCCGCGCAGGTATCCTCAGCCGACAAGGGGGCCGTGGTATGGTAAGCCATGTAAAAATATTTGATACGACACTGCGCGACGGGGAGCAGGCGCCCGGCTGCAGCATGAACTTAAACGAAAAAATCGAAATAGCAAGGCAGCTGGAACGACTCAAGGTGGACGTCATCGAGGCGGGCTTCGCCATTTCCTCACCGGGCGATTTTCGCTCCGTGCAGGCCATCGCGGGCGCGGTGAAGGACTGCACCGTGGCGTCGCTGGCCCGCGCGCTTGAAAAGGATATCGACGCGGCCTATGAGGCGGTCAAAAACGCCGTGTCCCCGCGCATACACACCTTTCTTGCCACCTCGCCCGTTCACATGGAGTATAAGCTCAAGAAAACGCCTGAGCAGGTGCTTGAGCAGACGGCGGCCATGGTGCGCTACGCCGCGCGTCTGTGTTCCGATGTGGAGTTTTCCGCGGAGGACGCCATGCGCAGCGACCCCGCCTTTCTGGCGCAGGTCGTGCAGGCCGCAATAGACGCGGGGGCAAAGGTCGTAAACATCCCGGATACGGTGGGCATCGCCACGCCGAACGAAATGGCGGAGATGATCACCTATCTGAAAAAGCATGTGGAAAACATAGACCGGGCGGAGCTTTCCGTCCACTGCCACAATGACCTGGGCATGGCGGTGGCAAACTCGCTTGCAGCCGTCAAGGCGGGCGTCACCCAGATCGAGTGCACGGTAAACGGACTGGGCGAGCGCGCGGGCAACGCGGCGCTCGAGGAGGTCGTGATGGCACTGAAAACCCGCGGGGCGTGGTTTGGCACCGACACGCACATCGATACCACGCAGATCTACCGAACGAGCCGCCTTGTGTACGGCGTGATCGGCATGACGGCGCCGCTCAACAAATCCATCGTGGGCGCCAACGCCTTTTCCCACGAGGCGGGCATCCACCAGCACGGCGTGATGACCGAGCGCACCACCTATGAGATCATGACGCCGGAATCCATAGGACTTAACAAAAACCGCATGGTGCTGGGCAAGCACTCCGGAAAGCATGCCTTTGAAACGCGGCTGACCGAGCTGGGGTATTTCCTGAGCGAGGAGGAAGTCGGCAAATTCTTTGAGCAGTTTAAAGTCCTTTGCGACAAGAAAAAGCTCGTGACCGACCGCGACATCGAGGCGATTGTCGACAGCACGGTGTCCGGCAAAAACGGTCTGTACGAGCTCGAGCGCTTTGACGTGCACGCGGGCAACTTTGCCACTGCCACCTGCGTGGTCCGGCTTAAAAACAAAGATAAATCCATCGAGGAGGTCGCCCTTGGCGACGGCCCGATCGACGCGGCCTTCAACGCCATCGACAAGGTGGTCGGGCTGAGTGAACACTCACTCGAGGATTATGCCATCCATTCAATCTCGGAAGGCAAGGACGCGCTGGGCGAGGTGGTCGTCAAGCTGCGCTTCGGCGACAGAACGGTCACCGGCAGAGGCCTGTCCACAGACATTATCGAGTCGAGCATACTGGCATATCTCAACGGGGTCAACAAAATACTTGAAATGAGGTAAGCGCGCATGCGTAAGCTCGAAATTTTTGATTCCACCCTGCGCGACGGCGCGCAGAGCGAGGGCATCTCGTTTTCCGTGCAGGATAAGCTCCACATCACCGCCGCGCTTGACGCGTTCGGCGTGGATTACATCGAGGCGGGAAACCCCGGCTCCAACCCCAAGGATATTGAATATTTTCGCCGGGTGCGGGAAATGAAGCTTAAAAACGCAAAGCTGTGCGCCTTCGGCTCTACGCGGAGAAAAGGCGTCGCAGTCGAAGAGGATGAAAACGTGCGCTCGCTGCTTGACGCGGGCACCGGCGCGGTGGCTATATTCGGCAAAGCATGGCTTTTGCATGTGCATAAGATCCTGCGCGCGACCGACGAGGAAAATCTGGAGCTGATTTTTGATACCATCCGGTTTTTTAAGCAAAATAACCGGGAGGTCATTTTTGACGCCGAGCATTTTTTTGACGGCTATGCCGACAACGCGCAGTACGCGATCCAGGTGCTCGACGCGGCCAAAAAGGGCGGCGCGGACGTGCTGTGCCTGTGCGATACAAACGGCGGGATGATGCCCGGCGATATTTCGGCGGCTACAAAAGCGGTCGTGGAGCGGTTTCCCGGCACGCGCATCGGCATCCACTGCCATGACGACTCGGGCTGCGCCGTAGCAAACACGCTGCTTGCAGTTTCCGCGGGCGTCGGTCATGTGCAGGGTACGTTTATCGGCTACGGAGAGCGGTGCGGCAACACCGACCTGAGCGTGGCCATTCCCAACCTGACGCTGAAAATGGGTCATGAATGCTGCGCGGGCAGACTGCATACGCTTATGGAGACGGCGGTGCGCATCGCGGAAATTTCCAATGTCACCATCCGCGGGAGCAAGCCGTTTACCGGCGGCAGCGCCTTCGCGCATAAGGGCGGCATGCACATCGACGGAGTCAGCAAGCTGTCGCGTTCCTTTGAGCATATCGAACCGGAGCTGGTGGGAAACCGCCGCCGGTTTCTCATGTCGGAGGTTTCCGGGCGGACGACCGTGCTTGAAAAAGTCAGGGGGTTTGCCCCGGAGCTTAAAAAGGACTCCCCGGAAACGGCGCAGATCGTCGAACGCCTTAAGGAGCTTGAGCATCAGGGCTATCAGTTTGAAGCGGCGGACGCAAGTTTCGAGCTGCTTGTGCGCAAGCTGCTGGGCAGGTTTGTCCCGCATTTTTCCCTCGATCTGTTCAGAACGACCGGGGAATACCCCGCGCCGCACGGCGAGATGCAGTCGTCGGCCATGATACAGATTCAGGTCGACGGCAAAAACGAGACGACGGCCTCCATGGGCAACGGCCCGGTCAACGCCCTCGACCTTGCGCTTAGAAAGGCGCTCATGGTGTTTTATCCCCAGCTTGAAAAAATGCACCTGACCGACTACAAGGTGCGCGTGCTCGAGGCCAACAGCGCGACGGCCGCGCGCGTGCGCGTGCTCATCGAGTCGAGCGACGGCGAGCGGGTATGGACGACGGTAGGCGTTTCCACCGATATTATCGAGGCCAGCTGGTACGCGCTGGTCGATTCCATCGAATATAAGCTCAATATGGACGAAGACAGGAAAGGAGCACAGGCATGACAGGAATGACGATGACGCAGAAGATTCTCGCCGCCCACTGCGGGCTTGAGCGGGTGGAGGCGGGGCAGCTGATTCTTGCCGACCTTGACTTGGTGCTCGGAAACGACGTCACCTCGCCCGTCGCCATCAACGAATTTCGGCGGCTGGACAGAAAAGCAGTTTTTGATCAGGATAAAATCGCGCTGGTAATGGATCATTTCACACCGAATAAGGATATCAAGGCCGCCGAGCAGTGCAAAAAGGTGCGGGAATTTGCCGACGAGATGGGGATCACCCATTTTTACGACGTGGGCGACATGGGCATCGAGCATGTGCTGCTTCCGGAAAAGGGACTTGTCACGGCGGGTGACCTGATTATCGGCGCCGATTCGCATACCTGCACCTACGGCGCACTGGGCGCGTTTTCCACCGGCGTGGGCTCGACGGATATGGCCTGCGGCATGGCAACGGGAAAAGCCTGGTTCAAGGTGCCCGGCGCTATGCGCTTTGTGCTTGAAAACAAGCTCTCCAAATGGGTGTCGGGCAAGGACGTTATCCTGCACATCATCGGACTGATCGGCGTGGACGGCGCGCTTTACAAGTCCATGGAATTTACCGGAGACGGGGCGGCGCATCTGTCCGTGAGCGACCGGCTGTGCATCGCCAACATGGCCATTGAGGCGGGCGCGAAAAACGGTATCTTCGAGGTCGACGACAAGACGCTTGCCTTCTTAACGGCGCACGGCGCGAAGGAACCCCGCGTGTTCCGCGCCGACGCGGACGCGCAGTATGAAAAGACGATCGTCATCGACCTTGCCGCGCTCAGACCCACCGTTTCGTTCCCGCATCTGCCGGAAAACACGAGAACCATTGAAAACGCGGGCGAGGTGCGCATCGATCAGGCGGTTATCGGCTCGTGCACCAACGGGCGGCTGGAGGATCTGATGATCGCGGCGGAAATACTCAAGGGCAGAAAAGTGGCAAAGCATGTGCGCGTCATCATCCTGCCCGGGACACAGAAGGTATATTTAGACGCCATGGAAATGGGGCTTTTCAAAATTTTCGTTGAGGCCGGCTGCGTGGTGAGCACCCCGACCTGCGGCCCCTGCCTGGGCGGGCACATGGGCATTCTTGCCGACGGCGAGCGCGCGGTTTCTACGACAAACCGGAACTTTGTCGGCCGGATGGGGCACACGGGCTCTGAGGTCTATCTTGCAAGCCCGGCCGTCGCCGCGGCTTCCGCCATCGCGGGCAGGCTTGTTTCACCGGAAGACATCATGGGGGAGGGCACACTGTGAAGACACAGGGTACGGTTATCAAATACGGCAACAACATCGATACCGACGTCATCATTCCGGCGCGGTATTTAAATTCCTCCGACGTTAAGGAACTTGCCGCTCATTGCATGGAGGACATCGACAAGACGTTTGTCGGCAGAGTCAAAGCCGGAGATATTATGGTGGGGCTTGAGAACTTCGGCTGCGGCTCCTCGCGCGAGCACGCGCCGCTGGTCATACGCGAATCGGGCATTTCCTGCGTGGTGGCCGCGAGCTTCGCGCGTATCTTTTACCGCAACGCCATCAACATCGGGCTGCCCATCATAGAGTGCCCGGCTGCGGCGCGGGAGCTGAGTGAAGGCGATCGGGCCGAAATTGATTTTGAAAATGGGAAGCTCATGAACCTGACCAGCGGGAAAAAGTACGATATTGCGCCGCTTCCGCCGTTTATCCAGTCCATATTGTCTTCCGGCGGTCTGATTGAAGCCGTGAAGTCCGGCAGACTGGAGGGGCGCAATGACGTTTAAAATAGGTCTGATCCGGGGCGACGGCATCGGCCCTGAAATTGTCGGCGCCGCGGTGCGCGTGCTTGACCGCGTGGCGGACCGCTTCGGGCATTCCTTTTCCTATACGGAGTATCTCGCGGGCGGCTGCGCCATCGACGAAACGGGCGTACCCCTGCCTGAGAAAACGCTTACCGGGATTATGGACTGCGACAGCGTGCTCCTCGGCGCGGTAGGCGGACCGAAATGGGATACTCTGCCCGGGCATCTTCGCCCGGAGCGCGCCCTGCTTGGCGTGCGCGCGGCCATGGGGCTGTTTTCAAACATTCGGCCCGCCGTGCTGTATCCTTCGCTCAAAGAGGCCTGCCCGCTTCGCGCGGACCTTGCCGAAAAGGGCTTTGATCTGGTTATCGTGCGCGAGCTGACCGGCGGCCTTTATTTCGGGGAAAGCGGCAGGCGCGAGGGAAAATTCGGACCGGAGGCGTATGACACCGAGTGCTACAGCGTGCTTGAAATCGAGCGCATCGGGCGCGTCGCCTTCGAGCTTGCCCGCAAACGCAAGAAAACGCTTGTGAGCGTCGACAAGGCAAATGTGCTGGAAAGCTCGCGGTTGTGGCGGGAAACCATGCACGCGCTGGCCGCGCAGTACCCGGATGTAACGCTTAGTGACATGCTTGTGGATAACGCGGCCATGCAGCTTGTGCGCGCGCCCGCGCAGTTTGACGTGGTGGTGACAAGCAACCTGTTCGGGGACATCCTGTCGGACGAGGCGTCGATGCTCACAGGCTCGATCGGGATGCTGCCCTCGGCGTCGCTTGGGGAGGGCACGCGCGGGCTTTACGAGCCCATCCACGGCTCCGCGCCGGATATCGCGGGACAGGGAAAGGCCAACCCCATTGCGACGGTTTTATCCGCGGCGATGATGCTGCGGTATTCTTTGGGGCTTGCGGCGGAAGCCGACGCCGTGGAAAGCGCGGTTGCGCGGGTCATCGAGCGCGGGTTTCGCACGGCGGATCTGCTGGGCGCGTCGGACGGCACGCCGCTTTCGACCACGCAGATGACAGATGCCATACTGAACAATTTGTAAAAAATACAAAGGGCCGTGAACGCGGCTCGCAGCATGTCGATAAGGCCGACACGTCGCATGGGGGGTGGCCCATACCCTATGTACGGGCAGAAAACGAAAGTTTTTCTGCCCGTTACCCCCCGTTTTCCCCGATGCTGCCGTCCGAAAAACGATTTATATATACATATGGATGGTTTTCCGACAGCAAAGAGCCGTAAAAGCGGCTCTTTTTTTATACAATTTTCTGTAACAGGCGAAGAGTATCCGTATAAAATGGAATGAGGTGGAGACCGTGACGACAAGGGAACTGTTTGCAAGACTTATACGATGCGAAGCGGAGGGGGAAGGAGAAGCAGGGATGCAGGCCGTGGCCACAGTGGTAATGAACCGTGTCCATGTGGCGTATGGAGAGTATCAGCGCATAAACCAGGGGGATCTGCGCAATGTTATCGAGCAGGCCTGTCAGTTTTCCTGCTATAAAACGGTGATCGGCGGACAGCAGAATGTGCAGAACATATGGGTCATTTCGCCCGAACCGGTGCACTACCGCATTGCCGACTGGGCGTTAGGCGGCGGCGTTCAGATCGGGACCGGCCGGGAAGCGCTGTGGTATATGAATCCGTTTATTCCCAACTGCCCGAATTTTTTCCCGTACAACAGGACCGGCTATTGGTTTACGCGCATCAACCAGCATTGTTTTTATAACCCGACTGCCGCATACGCAGATACATAATAATCTGAAGGGGTGCTCAATATTGAATGATAACAGCCGAATCCAGGCACGGGTCAGCCAGCTGCCCGTATCAGCGCAAAGCCCAATGACCGGTCAAACAACGCCGATGCAAATGCAAATGCATACGCCAATGCAAACAACACCGATGCAAATGCCAATACAAACAACGCCGATGCAGACGCCGATGTACACACAGACACCGACTCAAACCGTTCCGATGCAGCCGTATATGCAGAGTCCGATGCCGGGTGCGCTTACACAGCAGGGCCCGCCGCCCGTCGCGTCCCACGAGTATGTTCCCGGGTACCTTTCAGGGCTGATCGGGAAAAATATCCGCGCGGAATTTGTAGTGGGCACAAACTCGTTTATGGATAAAGCCGGGATACTTATCGAGGTTGGCGTCAATTATTTTGTGCTGCGGGATACCAATTTTCATGTCAATGTCATGTGCGACCTGTATTCGGTCAAGTTTGTCACGGTTTTGTCCTGATTGAAACGACAGCGACGATAAAGCAGGCAGCGCAGCAGCGCGGCCTGCTTTTTTCCGGCTATGCCGCACTTGACAAAAACACAAATAAACCATACGCTGTTTATGTCGGAACATAGATGAAAACGATCCGGACGAAAGGATTAATAAAATGACGTTGTCCGAAAAAAAAGAACGGCTTATCCGCAGTCTGCGCGCACTTGAAAGTGTGGCGGTGGCATTTTCCGCCGGCGTGGACTCCACCTTTCTCCTTAAATGCGCGCAGGAGGCGCTGGGCCAAAACGTACTGGCGGTGACGGTTCGCTCGGCTTCCTTTCCCGGGCAGGAGTACGACCAGGCCAAGCGGTTTACCGGGGAACATAATATAAAGCACGCTGTGTTGGATTTTGACGAGCTTTCGGTCGAGGGCTTTGCCTCCAATCCGCCGGACCGTTGCTATCGGTGCAAACGGGCGCTTTTTAAAGAAATCCGCGCGCTGGCCGAAAAAGGCGGCATCCGCCATGTGGCCGAGGGATCAAACTGTGATGATATGAGCGACTACCGGCCGGGACTGAAAGCGATCGATGAGCTGGGTATTTTAAGCCCGCTGCGCGAAGCCGGGCTTTATAAAGAAGAAATTCGTGCCCTTTCTCGGCAAATGGGGCTTGATACCTGGGATAAGCCCGCCTATGCCTGCCTATCCACACGCATTCCCTACGGCGAGGAAATCACAAGGGAAAAGCTTAAAGCAATCGGGGATGCCGAGCAGTATCTGTTTGATCTTGGATTCAGGCAGGTCCGCGTCCGTCACCACGGCAGCATCGCGCGCATCGAGCTTGTACACGGGGATATTGAGCAAGTGTTTGCGCGCGGTCTGGCGCAGCAAATCAATGAAAAAATGAAGACACTCGGTTTTACGTATGCGACGCTTGACCTTGGCGGATATCGGACCGGCAGCCTCAATGCCTGCCTGACCGGCGCCGCGCAAAAATAAGCAAAAAACTCCGTATGAACTGAAAAAACCTGTCAAACAGCGTCGCTGCGTAAGCGACGCTGTTTATATGTGCGCTGAAAAGTTCACAATAATGTCACAACTATGGGCGAAATACAACAAAAATATTAAATTATATGAACAGACTGCTTATGAGCAGGGCGTTATCACTATATAGACCACCTCTTTTTTGTGTAATGCGACTTTCGCACCTTAAAATAGTACTATAAAAATCGGCGTACTCAACAAATCCGGAAAAAAAGACTAGTGGGTTTAGCAATGTAAATTCGTATCGATATGTCTTATAATAAATTCACTGAAACTTCATATTTTGATTGCTGATTTAGCAAAAATCCGACGAAAACGGGAAAGAACGCCCGGATGTCCTCCCCCGAAAGTCAGAAGTATATTGTGGATGCAAGCACCGTTAAAAACGACCGTGCACGAAAAAAACGGCGTCGGGCGCTCCATCAATATAAATTAAGGCACAGGAAGGAAGAGGTCAATGAAAACCAGACGGATTCTTGCACTGATCATTGCGGTACTGATGATGGCGGCGCTCACTGCGGGCTGCCAGAGCACCGCAACACCCGCCCCGGCTGAAAGCGAGGGGGGGACGGCAACGGCTCCAACAAGCGCCGGGGGAGAAAAAGTCACACTCAAGTTCTTCCACAAATGGTCCGGCATTGAGACCATGCCTTACTTTGAAGCCTATGTAAAGGAATACTCGGACAAAAACCCGAACGTCAACGTGGTCATGGAAGCCGTCGGCGACGAAGAGGCCAAAAGTAAGCTGCGCGTTATGATGGGCGCGGCAAGCCAGCCCGACGTGTACTTCTCCTGGTGCGGAGAGTTTGCGTTTAAATTCATCCGAGCCGACAACGCATGGGATATGACCGCGGCGCTTGACGCCGACCCAGACTGGAAAAAAAGCTTTATGCCCGCAGCGGTTGAGCCGTATACACTCGACGGAAAAGTTTATGGCATCCCCTTCCGCATTATCGGCAAATACTTTATCTATAACAAAGATATGTTTGCCAAGGCGGGTGTGAGCGTGCCGACGACCTGGGATGAGTTTTTGACCGTATGTGAAAAACTCAAGGGCGCCGGCATGACGCCGATCGCGTTTGGTAACCAGACTCCGTGGCCGGCCTGCCACTACATAACCGGATTTAACGTGATGTGTGTGGCAGATGAAACGCGCATCGCCGACTACAACTACGCCACCGGCAAATTCACCGACGCAGGCTATGTGACGGCGCTTAACCTGCTCAATGATCTGAACACAAAGGGATATTTTAACAGCGGCATCAACTCCATCTCGCACGATATGGCCGTTGAGGAGTTCTGCGCGGGCAAAGAAGCCATGATGTATGTCGAGCAGGGCGAGATTGTCAGCTACGCCGATAAAATCAAAGCCAACCTTGGCCAGGAGACCGGCGTGTTTGCCATGCCGCAGTACGACGGAAACGGCGGAGAAGGCTACCTGGTCGGCGGACCGGACGGCTTCATGATTTCCTCGAAATGTGCCAATCCCGAGGTCGGAATGTCCTTTTTGAAGGGCCTTACCTCGCTCGAGTGGCAGCAGAAAATGATTACCGAGCTCAATTACCCGTCGCCGGTCATCGGCGCGCATACGGCGGATAACTCCGCACCCATTATGCTTGACGCCGTAAAAATCATGGAGAACTCCAAAGCGATGGCCAACTGGCTGGATACCGACGTACACACCAAGGTGTCCGATGTATACCTGCCCGGAATGCAGGAGCTGTTTAACGGAACAATGACCGCCGAGCAGCTCATGGTCAAGATTCAGGAGGTCGCCAAGGTCGTTGCCGCCGAAGAAGCCAACTGACCAATCGATCGCTGCGGCAAGGGGAGGAGCTTCCTCCCCTTGCTTTAAACAAGGAGGGAATTCAGGGTGAAAGCATACAAAGACAAGAAAACCATTATTCTTTTCCTTCTGCCGGCCATTGTTCTGATGTCTGTATTTGTTTATTTTCCGCTCATCCAGAGCGCCGTTTTTAGTCTCTACAAATGGGCGGCGTTTTCGCCCCAAAAGGAGTGGGTCGGCGCTCAGAATTACATAACCATATTCAATGACCCGGTCACGCTGCTGATGTTTAAAAACAATACGCTGTACGCCTTCTGGTCGACCCTGTTTCAGGCCGGTCTGGGGCTCGTGTTTGCGGCCTGTCTGGAAGAGGCGTTTATGCGCCGCTCCCAATATTTTTTCCGCACCGTGCTGTTTATTCCGTCGGTAATTTCCATGACGGTTATCGGCCTGCTGTGGTCTTTTTTGTTTAACCCGAATATCGGGGTCATCAACGAAGCCATCCGCGCGATGGGCTTTACGGAGTTTAACGCGCAGTGGCTCGGAGATTCAAAACTGGCGATTTTTTGCTGTATTTTTGTTTCGCAGTGGCAATATATCGGCTACTGCATGCTGTTGGATTTGATTGCGATTCAGAAGATACCGGCGGAGCTTTTTGAATCCGCTACAATAGACGGCGCGGGCAGTATGCAGCGCTTTATACATATCACGCTGCCGCTGGTCAAGGAGGCCATCCTTGTTTCCACCGTCATTACCATTCTCGGCTCGTATAAGGTGTTTACCGAGGTGTATGTAATGACCACAGGCGGGCCGGGGCGCTCAAGCGAGGTTCTCGCGACGGCCATGTACCGCGCGGCGTTTAAAAACGACGAAATGGGCGTTGCCTGCGCGCTGTCCATCATTATTTTTATCATTACGTTTATCTTTGCGGCCATTCAGCTGAAAATTTCAAGATCCGGAAAAGAATAGGGAGGGGTATATAAAGTGAGTGTGAAAAGAGTTTCGATTCTGCTGGGTAAAACACTGGTTTTTCTGATGTTTTCGCTTTATGCCCTTTCGATTTTGTATCCGCTTTTGTGGATGGTGACCTCCAGCCTGAAAACGAATTCCGAGTTTTTTAACAGTCCCTGGGGCTTTGCAAAGTCGCCCCAGTGGTTTCACTATGCAAGCGCGCTCAAATACGGGGTGGCGGACTACTTTTTAAACAGCGTATTTGTTACGCTGGCCACCGTCGGCTTTTCCATTTTGTTCAGCGCCATGGCGGGCTACGTCATCAGCCGGTTTGAGTTTAAACTGAAAAACGTGGCGTTTGCATTTATTCTGGGCGGGCTGATGATATCCCCGGAGGTTACGCTGGTTTCCCTTTTTAAGCTGCTTCAGGGACTTAAAATCTATAACACGCATTGGGCGCTCATCGTACCCTACACGGCTTTCCGCCTTGCCTTTACGACATTTCTGATGCGGTCGTACATGCTTTCGATGCCCAAGGCCATCGAGGAATCCGCATATATAGACGGCTGCTCGACGGTGAAGGTATTTACAAAAATCGTATTGCCAATCAGTAAGCCCATTATCGCATCCGCCGCGCTGCTCACGGCGATGAGCTCGTGGAACGAATTTATGTATGCGCTTGTTTTTATCGAGAGCAACCGTTACAAGACCATCCCGATCGGACTGATGAACCTGCGCAGTCAGTTTGACACGAATTACCCCATGCTTTTCGCGGCGCTGGTTATTTCTGCCTCGATTATGATCATTCTGTTTCTTATTTTCCAGAAGCAGTTTGTCAGAGGTCTGACACAGGGAGGCGTAAAGGGATAGTTAATTTTTTCTTAAAAAGGCCCGGCGTATGCGCGCCGGACTTTTTTTGCGCCGCAGCCGGCTGCTCTTTAAACGCAGGGATATAATGCCCACTGAACAAATGCGATTTTTAAATCGCATTTGTTCAGTGGATTTCATTATGATGAATAAAAAAAGACAGTCTGCCGAAAATAGGTAACGATGTGGTGTTATACAATTTTTTTTGATCATGAGAATAAGCTGCCGGACATCCTTACCGCGGGACTTGAAGCCTGTGGTTTTGATGTGCTGCCCGTTTCCGCCGGCGCACAGGGGCGTCTGACAAGGGCACGGAACAGGCAGATCGCGCTGGTGTCGGAGGACGACGAGGGCAGTCTGCGTATGCTGCACCCGCATATGGTGGTCGTGCCGCCGCAGGTGCAGCTTCCGTTATACGCCTATCGGTCTGCTGTTTCTTGCTCTGCTGCCGTTTTACCCGGCGCGCTGGCGGCGGGAATCGCCGGAAAAATCAACGCAAAATGTCTGGTGACCTACGGCATGTCATCAAAGGATACGATCACTCTGTCAAGCACCAAAGACGCGCCGATGCTTTCAATCCAGCGGGAAATCATTGATTTAAACGGAAAGAGGACGGATATCCAGGAAATTGCGTTGCGGCCGATTGCACAGGATAATCCGGAGTATATCATGGCCGCGGCGGGCGTGCTGCTGCTTTCGGGCGTGTCCCCGGCCGAGCTTAGCAGTTTTTTGTAAAGGCCGGGCATGCCGGAGGTCTCTTCTTATGAAAAGGTAAGGTAAGCAGGAATATTTTAGTAAAACCGGAATATACATTCCACAAACAGAGGATAAGAGGTGGAATATATGTTGGCCGGAATCGGGACGAATGTGGTGAGCCTTTGCGGTCAGGTGCAGGCGGACGCTGTGTTCTCCCATCAAACGCACGACAAGCGGTTTTATATGCTGCCCGTGGTCGTCAGCAGGCATTCGGGCGTGAGCGACACGGTAAACGTCATCCTGTCCGAGGACAAGCTGCTTGATACCGCCGTGGGCGCGCAGGTGCAAGTCAGCGGCCAGCTGCGCTCTTACAACAACAAAACGGACACCGGTAGCAGGCTGATCCTGACGGTCTACGCGTCTAAACTGGATAACGGCGGGGCCGGCCCGGAAAACAGCGTGCAGCTTGAAGGCATCATCTGCAAGCCACCGGCTTTTCGAAAAACTCCGCTCGGACGTGAAATATGCGATGTGATCCTGGCGGTTGGAAGAAAATACGGGCGTGTGGATTATCTGCCCTGTATCGTCTGGGGCGTGGCGGCGCGCATGTGCGCGGGGCTTGGCACGGGCCGGAGGATACGGCTGAGCGGTCGGCTGCAAAGCCGGAAATACATGAAGCTGATAGACGGAATAATCTGTGAAAAAACAGCCTATGAGGTCTCCGTGTCCGCTCTGGAGGCGCTGGAATAGGATAATCAGGTTTTAACATCCGCTTAACAGAAAAAATATCAACGGCGGCATTACGAGTTTTTTATTTTTGGTACGGAGGTTCAGCTGCTTAAAATAGAAATTCCTGCTGCCATGTTCAGCGGGAAATCGGGAAAGATCAGAATTGGCATGCAGATATCAAGAAGCTGTTTAAAGCGAGTGCATGACAGCCGAATAACCCATAAGGTGTAATTTGGCATAATAGAAAGATAAACTCGGGTAAAGCTATGAACGTGCAGTGTCGCGACAAATGCACAGATTCACTAAATGCAAGTCTACAGAATTAAGGAGATTATTTTTAATGGCCAGAAACAATCAGATGCTTGTTCCCAACGCCAAAGAAGCTATGAACCGCTTTAAAATGGAATCTGCTTCGGAAGTCGGCGTCAGTCTGAAACAGGGCTACAACGGCGATCTTACAGCAAAACAGGCCGGGTCTATCGGCGGACAGATGGTCAAAAAGATGATCCAGTCCGTTGAAAACAGCATGGGCTAAAGCAGGCGAAAAATAGCGCGACGGCGCCCGGGAATAACCCGGGCGCCGTCATTTTTTTATGGATATCCGCCATGTTTTTAACGGGTGCATGGAATATAATTTATCGGCGGATGCAGGAATGGAACATACGATTTAACGCGGCATTTTTTTATTTGTCCGGATATCGTCTGTTTTGAGGATGCGCGTTCGAATACAGTTCATTCGTGCGCACATCAGGGATTTGCCGGGGCGGACGGGGCGTGAACATACGCGGGGCTTTTTCTCCATTCCTGACCTCCCGCGCGCATGCTTTGTTCAGGATAGCACAGACAAAACAGGTCGCTGACAAGCGCTTCACGTTCAAAAAACGTGAGGGAATCCCCCTTGAGCGCCCCTGCGTGTGCGGGCTTGGTAATAACCGGCAGCGCGCAGCGCAGTTTAATTTGTCTGAGCAGCGCGCGCCCGGTATCGTTAAAGGCCAGCACGCGCAGATATGGGAGGGGCGTCGTCTGCATGCTTTCCGTGATGCCCAGATACGCGCACATGAGCATACGGCGGATGCGCGCATATGTGTAACGCTTGGTTTTGGCCTGCGCGATGACAGCATCCACGCTTGTGCCGCTGCGGCATGCCTTGAAAAGGCGGCTGTCAAGTCCCTCGGATACGTCCGGCAGCAGCGAAAAGTCCCGCTCAGGCATAATACGCAGGTGCGACAGCATGGCCTGACCGCAGGCGTTCATTGAAACGGGCGCGCGCCCGTTCGCCAGTTCGCGTGCAATCAGATTATATGACGCCTGCGGCAGCAGCCCCTCCGTCGCAGTCACATTGCCATCCAGAAGGACGGTACGCAGCTGCCCTGCCGAGGCAAAGCCGCCCTCTGCGCGCTGACTGTGGTGCGCAGCGCCATGCCGTTTGACAACGACGGGGACGATATCGCTTTGGAGGCGCGTAAGCGCCTTGAGGTATTCAATCCCCAAAATATCGTTTGGCCGGGAAAAAGACAGGGCGTCATGTCCGATGAGCTGTTCAGCCGCAAGCTGGCGCGCGCGAGCAAAGGTAATACCCGGCCCCAGCGCGCTTCTTAGAAGCTCCGGAAAGCGCGCATCCAGCAGACAGTCCGCCGCGCGCAGCAGGGGCGCGGCCTCGCCGCTTTCGCTGCCGAAGGACAGGTGGGTGACCACGCCGGTCTGACAAAGCAGGCCGACGGCCGCCTGTGCGAAGCGCTCCGCCGTGGCACAGGCAAAAGGCGCGGGCAGTTCAAGAATAAGGTCGGCGCCCGGCCGGCCGGGCGCCCCCTCGACGGCCGCCTGCGCGCGCGCGTATTTTTCCATAATGGCAAATTCTCCGCGCTGCTGGACGTTTCCGGACATGACGCCGATGACCGCACACTTCGGCGGCGTGCTCCGGACGTTCGGCGCACAAAAGGCGCGTCTGGTCGATTTGCCACAGATGTCCGTTATGGAATGGATTATATTCGCAAACGATGCCGGCAACGCGCATATTCGCCCTCCTGATGCAAAAAAATAAAAAAATGCTTGCCTCGGTGCAAAAAAAAGAATAAAATATCGCTGTTGTGAAGTATAGCGGATATAAGTATGATATAATCTGCGCCTTTTGACGGGATAGCCGGAGAGAATGCGCAGCATATCGGCGCGCAATCATAAGCTTATTATAGCTGTCTTTGGGACGGGCTTCAAGATAAACCAAAAAGGAGTGCAGGGTTAAGTTGGATATTCTTGTTATAAACGCAGGCAGTTCCTCGCTGAAATATCAGTTTTTCAACATGAAAACGCACGAGGTGCTGGCAAAGGGACTATGTGAGCGTATCGGTATTGAGGGCAGCCGGGTCAAGCATGCGGCGAAGGGCAAGGAAAAGTTTGAAAAAGAAATCGCCATGAAGACGCATGCCGAGGCCATCCGCGTGGTCACGCAGCTGATGACAAGCCCGGAATACGGCGTCATCAAAAGCATGAGCGAGATCGAGGCCGTCGGCCACCGTATCGTATCGGGCGGCGAATTCTTCGACAGGTCCGTGCTGGTTGACGACGAGGTCATCGAGAAAATTGCCATCTGCAACGTGCTGGCACCCCTGCACAACCCCCATCACCTGACGGGGATCAACGCATGTAAAGAAGTTATGCCGGGCGTGCCGCAGGTGGTCACCTTCGATACGGCGTTTCATCAGTCCATGCCGATCAAGGCGTATCTGTATGCGCTGCCTTACGAATATTATGAAAAATACAAGGTTCGCCGCTACGGTGCGCACGGAACCTCTCACCGGTATGTTGCGGGGCGCGCGGCGCAGATGATGGGAAGGCCCGTCGAGCAGCTTAAAATCATCACCTGCCATCTTGGAAACGGTTCTTCCATCACCGCCGTTGACGGCGGACGTTCGGTGGATACATCCATGGGCCTGACTCCGCTGGCCGGCGTGCCGATGGGAACGCGCTCGGGCTCTCTTGACCCCGCCATTCTGGGCTATGTTATGGAGCGGGAGAATCTCGATATTCAGCAGATGACCAAAATACTTAACGAGAAATCCGGCGTGCTGGGCATTTCGGGCGTATCTTCGGATTTTCGGGATCTGGACGCCGCCGTGCTTGAAGGCAACAAGCGTGCGGAAGCGGCGCTGGACATCTTCGTGTACGCAGTGAAAAAGTACATCGGTGCTTATGCCGCGGCAATGGGCGGCGTGGACGCCGTCGTTTTTACGGCGGGCATAGGCGAAAACAACGCCAGACTCAGGGAGCGCATCGTTGACGGGCTCGGGTTTATGGGGATCAAGCTTGATCAGGAAAAAAACAAGGTGACAGGCGAGGAAAAAGATGTGACCGCCGACGGCTCAAAGGTCAAACTCTTTGTCGTTCCCACCAATGAGGAGCTTGTCATCGCGTTGGATACCGAGGAAATCGTGTCCGCTCTGCGCGCCGGAAAATAATGATCTATCCACACCGGAGCAGAGTTGAAAAATAGCGATAACTGCATGAATTTAATAGTTGATCATAAACATAAGTGCCCGTCTTCTGACGGGCACTTATGTTTTGTTCTAAGTTATCTGCAGCAGCCTCTCCAGCCGCCTTCAGAATCCTGTTCGGTGTTGGCAGGCGGGAAAAACTCGTCGACCGGGAACTTGATACGGTTAAACAGCTCGCAGGGATCGGCCTCGTTGCCCACGCATTCTTTCTCCGGCATGCAGAAATCATACATGGGGATAAGTAGCTGCGAATCGCGCTCAATCTTGATGATGGAGAACTGACCCAGTGTGACATACAGGCGCTTCTCGCTGTCATCCAGCACAACATCGTCTTCAAAAAATCTGCTGATGCTGTCGGGGACTTCGCTGAGCACGCTGTCACAGTGCTTAAAGCAGTTGCAGCTATCCGTGAGCTTGACATCCAGAACGATGGGGTCGACAACCTCGCAGACGGCCGTGGGCATATTGCTTGTGGCCATAAGCTGTCTGTCAGCGGCTTCCAGCGCCATTTTTGAGCTGAAAATGCGGGCCGCACCTTCGCTGCCGAAGAGGATGACTCTTTTATCATATGTTGCAAGTCCGTTGACTTCCTGAGGCCGGCCTACGCCGCAGAACGCGTCGCAGGTAATGCGGTAAAAGAACTTGACGTCTACCGTAAAAAACCCACGGTTGAAAGGAACTGCTTCCACATCCAGATATACCCAAAGCAGCTCGGCTGTACGGGCCTTAACATTGATGGCTCTGTCAAGAATGCATTGAGACCGGCGGGTTGGATATACTCTTAAATTTTCAACACAATCCTTGTCTTTGCAGCTATCGTACACCTTTTTGGTGTGAATGCACACGGCCTCTTTAATGCAGGGTTCTTTTTGCACTTGGCCGGGCAAAACCTTCTCAGGCATTGTTTTACCTCCTATTACGATTTAAAGGCACTTAACCTTCAATAACAGTTTATGCCGGGCAGCACATTTCGTTAATGACCGGTGAAAAACTGTTTGAATTTAACGGCGTGCGGGGGAATGCCAATATCATACAAAAAAGCGTCTGCCCGACACAGGCAAACGCTTTAGACTCAGATAAAACGTGTCGAAAATATCTCCGTTTATCGGCGCGGCTTGGCTGCGTGAGAACAAAGAGGCATGGCGCGCAGAGGAGACTTTTTATGGCGCCCCCGGGGCGGGCGGAATGGTTTAAACGACAATTATTCCATATCAAGCGGCGTCTTTTGCGCGGGTGCGGGAAACGCGAGATAAAGGGACTGAAGCTCCTCGGGCGTAAGCCGGATAAGGCTTGCCTGCGCGTTTTGCAGCGTATGCGCGGGGCTTCCCGCCTTGGGAATGGCAATAAAGTCGTTGTGCCGGAGAATGAAGGCAAGCAGGATCTGCGCGGCTGTTGCGCCGTGCGCCGCGGCGATGCGGTTTATCTCGGGGTTCTCGAGCAGCCCGCGGCGTATCGCGCCCGCCTGCGCAAGCGGACAGTAGGCCATGACCGGTACGTTGTGTGCGCGCAGCCAGGGCAGCAGGTCGTATTCAATACCGCGCGAAGCCAGATGATACAGCACCTGATTGACGGCGCACCGCTGCCCGCCCGGTATTCTCCATAGCTCCTGCATGTCGGCCGTGTCAAAATTGGACACGCCCCAGCGGCGTATTTTGCCGAGGCTGACCAGTTCTTCCATACAGGATACGGTTTGGGAAAGCGGGACGTCTCCACGCCAGTGCAGCAGATACAGGTCCAGCGTGTCCACACCCAGTCTGCGCAGGGAAGCCTCGCAGCTTGTAAAGATATGCTCCCGGCCGGCATTTTGCGGCAGTACTTTTGAAACCAGAAAGAGCTTGTCGCGCGCAAGACCATCAATGGCCTCGCCCACAAGCGACTCGGAAGCGCCGTCGGAATACAGCTCGGCGGTATCGATGAGCGTCATGCCCAGGGATATACCCAGACGAAGCGCCTCGATCTCCTGCGATTTTTTTTCGGGCTGCTCGGCCATGTGCCACGTGCCCTGTCCCAGACGGGGCACCGCGGCGCCGTCGGGCAGCGCGGCCGTTTTTTCATGACACGCGGCGATAATCTGCGCAGTGGGTTGATTCATTTTATATTCCCGTCCTTTTTGCAGCCGGCAAGGCGCCGGCTTAAGATGTTTTTACAGTCCGGAGTATAGTATTTATTCTACATCAGGTGCGCGAGAAAAGCATCCATACATCCAGAAAAACGGTTTCCTTACGCACGGCAGCAGGACAATTTTGATTTGCCTATGCCATGGGAATATGATACAATATCCAAAACGCCGGATGCCTGGCTTTTACAATTCTGCGGAGGCTCGCTATGCGCTATAATATACTTGGAGTCGGCTTCGACGATTGTTCTCTGTCTCAGGCGGCGGACGCCGCAGCGGCGCTCATGGAAGCCGGACGGCGCGGCTATGTGGCGACCCCAAATCCTGAAATCGTCTGCCTGTGCCAGAAGGACCCGGACGCGCTTGCGGTGGTAAATGGTGCCGCGCTTGTGCTGCCCGACGGCATCGGCATCGTATATGCCTCCAGACTGCTGGGGTATCCCATCAAAACGCGCGTACCCGGCATCGAATTTGCCGGCGCGCTCATGGACAGGATGGCGGCGGCAGGGAAAAAGCTGTTTTTACTGGGCGCGAAGCCCGGCGTCGCCGCGCAGGCGGCCGAAAACCTTGCGCGCAGCCATCCGGGGCTGATCGTATGCGGGACACACGACGGATATTTCAGGGATGACGGGCCGGTCGTCGAGGAAATAAACCGCAGCGGCGCGGACGCGGTGTTTGTTTGTCTGGGTGCGCCCAAACAGGAGCTGTGGATGGCGAAAAACGGGCAGGTCGTCCGCGCGCCCTTAATGGCCGGGCTGGGCGGCTCACTGGATGTGTTTGCGGGAAAGGTCAGGCGCGCGCCCGAGGTCTGGCAGAAGCTGGGCCTTGAATGGCTCTACCGCGCGCTGTCCGACCGCGGACGTTTTTTACGCGTTCTTAAACTGCCGGTATTTTTATTTAAAGTGATCGGAATGCGGCTGAGAAGGGGAAGAAAGCATGATTAAGGTGGTTCTTTTGTCTCATACCGAGTTTCCGGAAAGACTGGTTGCCGCTGCCGCAAAAAATTGTTACAGCGCATCCGGAGTAGACACGCTCTACGAGGATCTGACCGACGAGGCGGCGTCCGGGTTTGTGGATATGCTTTCGCAGCTCGGGCATGAAAGTCCGATTGAGCATGCGGTATTCACCTTCGGCATCGAGGGCGTTTCGCGCTCGCTGCTCGCGCAGCTGACACGCCACCGCATTGCGTCGTTCAGCGTGAAGTCGCAAAGATACGTCGGGGAAAAGGACTTCGCGTATGTCATTCCGCCCGAAATAGAATGCATTCCCGAGGCGAAAGCCATTTTTATAGAAGAGATGCGGCGCGACGCCCGCGCGTACGAAACCCTGCGCGAAATCCTCACAAAGTCGCATGCAAAGACGCTCGTTGAAGGCGGCATGGAAGAAAGCGCCGCGGTTAAGAGCGCAGCCAGGCAGGCCAACGAGGACGCGCGCTACGTGCTTCCAAACGCCTGCGAAACAAAGATCGTGATGACCATGAACGCGCGGTCGCTGAAGAACTTTTTCCGCCAGCGCTGCTGTAACCGCGCCCAGTGGGAGATCCGTGAGCTTGCCGAAATGATGTTTGCCCTTGCGGCGCAGCAGGCGCCCGCTCTGTTTCGCGATGCGGGGCCGGCCTGCGTGGCCGGCGCGTGCCCGGAAGGAAAAATGTCGTGCGGAAAAGCACGGCAGATGCGGGCAAAATATACAGACAGACGGTAGCTTTTAACATTGTGAATATTTCATAATAAAATGTGCGATATTGAAGTGTGTGATCAATGAATACGTGATACGGCGCGCAGCGGACAAATTGCGCACCGTATGCCGGGATTGGGGAAAAGGTATGGCGGGAAGGCTTGTGGTGATCGAGGGAACGGACGGGTCGGGCAAGTCCACCCAGTTTAAGCTGCTGACCAAGCGGCTTGAGGAGGATGGCGAGGACTTCAGGCATGTTGTTTTCCCGCAGTACACACAGCCGTCCTCAGCGCTTGTGCGCATGTATTTGGGCGGCGAGTTCGGCAGCAAGCCGGGGGATGTTAACCCCTATGCCGCATCCACTTTTTTTGCCGTAGACCGGTACGCGTCGTATAAAAAGGAATGGCAGGCGTTTTATCAGCGCGGCGGTCTGATTCTGGCCGACCGGTATACGACCGCCAACGCCGTGCATCAGAGTGCGAAACTGCCCGAAAACGAGCGGGAGGCATTTTGCCGCTGGCTGTTTCATTTTGAGTATACGCTGATGGGACTTCCCGAGCCCGATCTGGTGCTGCTGCTGGACATGCCCACGGAAAGCGCGGCCGCGCTCATCCAGAAAAGACAGACGCAAAGCGATATCCACGAGCAGGATATAGAGTACCTGCGGCAGTGCCGCAGCGCCGCGCTGCTGTCTGCCTCGCTTTTTGGCTGGCAGATCGTGCACTGCGCGCAGGGCGATGAAATCCGGACGGTCGGGGACATTCATGAGGAAATCTATATGCGGATAAAAAGGATGCAAGTGTGAAAGTATGCTGAAGTTTAAGCCTCTCGAGCTTTCAGACAGGGAAACCTATCAAAAATACACCATGACCGGCGCTTTCCGAAACTGCGAATACTGTTTTGTCGATTCGTTCATGTGGCGGGGAAAGTACGGTTTTGAACTGTGTGAAGAAAGCGGTTTTTTATTTATACGTCTCAGGCGTTACGGAAAAGCGACTTATTTTATGCCGGTGGGCAGCGGTGACCTTGGCGCCGCCGTTTCGCTCATCATAGACGACGCACGGCAAAACGGCTGGGTCTTCAGCCTCGTGTGCGTAATCGAAGAGGGCAAAACGCAGCTCGAGCAGGCCATGCCGGGAAGGTTTGAGTTTGTCAGTGATCGTGACGACGCCGATTATCTGTATGAAGCCTCCGATTTGATAAACCTCACCGGGAAAAAATATCATGCAAAACGAAATTTCATCAACCGTTTTACCGCGGCGCATGAAAACCAGTATACGTTTGAACCGGTCACCGCGGAAAATCTGGATGAGGTGCGCGAATTTCAGAAGGAATGGTGCCGCCAAAACGACTGCGCGTCGAACTGTTCGCTCATGGATGAGCAAAAGGCGATAACAGTCGTGCTCGACAATTTTGAAAGCCTTGGCTCAAAGGGCGGGATTTTACGGCTCGACGGCCGGATTATCGCCTTTACGATGGGTGCGCCGATTACCGTGGACACCTTTGACATTCAGATAGAAAAGGCAAACCATGAGATCGCGGGCGCTTATCCCATGATCAACTGGGAGTTTGCCAAATACGCCTGCACCGGATACCGGTATATTAACCGCGAGGAGGACATGGGACTTGAGGGCCTGAGAAAGTCCAAGCTTTCCTATTATCCCGCCGTGGTGCTTGAAAAATATACCGCCGTTTTAAAGGATGGGTAAGCAATGAAGGTGGAATATGCGCGGGCTGAGGATGCCGGCCGTCTGCGTGCGCTCTGGAAGGCATGCTTTCCGGAGGAAGAGGATTCCTTTACCGAATATTTCTTTACCCGCCTTTTCAGGCCTTCGGACGCGCTCGTCTGCGCGCAGGAAGGGCAGATTGCCGCGATGCTTTATATGCTGCCCTTTGCGCTCAGCCTTGGCGGACAGGTTTTGTCCGCCTCGTATATTTACGGCGTGGGCACAGACCCCGCTTACCGCAATCGGGGACTTTCAGGCACACTGATGAAGCGGGCGCTGTGGGAGATGCACCAAAAAAACACCGCCGTGGCCGTACTCATTCCGCAGCAGGCGTGGCTGTTTGATTTTTACACGAAATTCGGGTTTGAGCCCGTTTTCACCATCGATAAAGAAACGGAACCTTTAAAAGCGTCAATTGCCGATATTCCTGTGCGCCGGGCCGGCATTGCGGACATTTCGTGTCTGGATGCGCTGTATGAGCAGGCCATGGGCGCGCGGGCGCATATTGTGCGCACGCCGTCGCACTGGGAGAATATCCTGGAGGAGGCACGATTGTCGGGCGGAGCCGTTTTAATGGCAGGGGACGCGGCGTATGCCGTTTGCTCGGGCGACGGTACGGTCGCCGAGGCGTTTGGCCAAAGCGGCGAGGCGAGAGACTGCGTGCTTCATGCGGCGGCCACGGATCGGAATGAAGTGACGGTTTTTGCTCCCGGACGGGAGGATCACGCGCAGCCGTTCGGCTGCGCCCGCGTGGTGGATGCGCAGGCGTGCCTTTTGACGCTTGGCGGCGCGCGGGATGCGCGCGTTGCGGTGTCGGATGGGCTTTGCCCGTGGAATGAGCGGACAATCGGGCAGGACGCAGCGCACACGCGGTTTGAATGGACGCAGGCAGAGCTTGTCCGAGCTGTTTTTTCGGGTATTTTGCCCGGACAGACAGGCGGCGGTTATCCGCCGGCATACATGAACCTGATGCATAACTAAGCGTTTTAGAGGAGGCCGTACAATGGTATATATCCTTTTGGGAGAGGGCTTTGAGGAAATCGAGGCACTGGCGCCGGTGGATATTCTGCGCCGCGCCGGTATCGCAGTCGAAACGGTGGGATTGTCCGGCCGCGCGGTGACGGGGTCGCACGGCATCACCGTGCAGTGTGATGTAACGATAGATGAAATCACGCAGGAGGGCGCGGACATGCTTATATTGCCCGGCGGGTCAAAAGGCGTGGAGAGCATCAAGGCCTGCGCGGGCGCAATAGCGCTTATCGAAGCGTTTATGGAAAAAAGAAAACTCATCGCCGCCATCTGCGCGGCGCCTGCCTTATTGGCCGAGCTTGGCCTGATCGGAGGTCTGCGCGCGGTCGTGTATCCGGGGCTTGAGGATGTGCTTGAAAACGCCGGCGTGCGCGTGCAGCCGGATGAACACGTCACGCAGGACCATAACATCATAACCGCGCAGGCGGCAGGCTCCGCGGTGGATTTCAGTTTGAAGCTTGTGACGGTGCTGCGTGGCTGGTACGCCTCCGAAAAGGTGCGCACGGCCATCCATTATCATGGCAATGAACGTTCCCTCACCTGATAAAAAGGCGCTGCGCCGGTACTTTGCGCAAAAGACGGCGCAGTTGAGCGCCGCCGGGACGCAGGAGGGCGACGCGCGCATCTTTGACTACCTGGTCAGCCTGCCGGAATATATGCGCGCAGCTTCTGTCTTTACCTATATCAGCGTTTTCCCCGAACCGGACACGCGCAGGTTTATTGACCGTGCGCTCAAGGACGGAAAATGTGTTGCCGTTCCGCTGTGTCTGCCCGGAAATCAAATACAGGCGAAGATCATTCACAGCATAAGCGGGCTAAAGTCGGGTGTGTTCGGTATTCCTTCACCGGGGGCGGCACTGCCCACGCTTGCGTGCGGGGACATCGGGCTTGCGGTTGTGCCGGGCGTTTGCTTTGGCGAAAACGGAGAAAGGCTCGGACGCGGGGGCGGGTATTACGACCGGTTTCTGGCGGGGTTTTCCGGGTTTTCCGTTGGACTATGCTGGACGTTTGCCTTTCAGGCGGAGATACCCGAGCAGGCGCACGACGCGCGTGTGCGCGCGGTCGTCACCGACGGGGGAATCTTTCGGGTTTAAAGCCTGTCCGTAAACTGGGAAAGAACACGGCGGGGCATGGCCCCGCACGGTGTCCTGTGACATCGCAGCTTAGTCGTTGCACACGCAGCATAAGAGAATGATGATGATGATGACGAGCAGTATGGATTCCGTGTCGTTGAACAGGTCTTTAAAGCACATCCGGAGTCACCTCACTTAATCTATGTCTGCCCTATCATATGCCGCGTTTTTGCGGCGCGTTACCCCAAGCGAAAGGAATTGATGCAAAATGCCGAATTACGACAGCCGGGAACAGCCGTCGTCCCACTCCCACAGCGGCGGAGAAAGACAAGTCCGGAGAGCCGATCCCACCGGAAGATCCGCCTCGCAGAGCGGCCGGCCGGGGCAAAGGCCGCGCGCGGACCGGCGCGTTTCCGGAGGATGTCTGGGCGGCATGCTGTATTTTATATTTGTCATCGGCGCGGCGGCCATTTTGGCCACCTTCGGGTGGGTTTCGGCAAACGAGGTGTTTGGACTGGTAAAGCCGGATACCAGCGCCGTCGTCATAGTCACGGAGGACGACAGCCTTTCCGACATCGCCGGAAAGCTGAAGGATGAAGGAATCATTAAATATCCGCTTTTATTTAAAATCTACGGCGGCCTGTCGCACGCAAAAAATAAGATAGACCCGGGCACTTATGAGCTGAAAGCGGACCTTGACTACCGCGCCATCGTGTATGCCATGCGCAGCAATTCCTCATTCCGGGCGACGGTGTGGGTGACGATTCCCGAGGGCATGGAGCTTAAGCAGATTTTTGCGCTGCTGGATAAAAACAATGTGTGCAAAACCGCGGAGCTTGCACAGGCGGCTTCCGATTTTGATTTCAGCTACAGCTTTATCAAGGCGCTTCCGAAGGGCGAGAAACGGCTGGAGGGGTATCTCTTCCCCGACACCTACGAATTTTATATCAATGAAAGCGCGTCAAGCGCGCTGGGGAAGATGCTTTCAACCTTTGACAGTAAGCTGACCGCGCAGCTAAGGCAGCGCGCGGAGGATTTGGGCATGAGCCTGCATCAGGCGGTCATTCTTGCATCCCTGATCGAAAAGGAGGCGGCAAACGACGAAGAGCGTCCCGTTATTTCCTCAGTCATTCACAACCGTCTTAAAAGCAAAAAATATCCATACCTGCAGATCGACGCGGCAATCCAGTATGCACTGCCTGAGCGCAAAGAGGTTTTGAGCATCGAGGACACAAAAATCGACAGTCCGTATAACACCTACACCAACAAGGGACTGCCCGTCGGGCCGATCGCATCGCCGGGCGCGGCTTCCATCAAGGCAGCGCTGTATCCTTCGGAAACAAGCTATTATTTTTACGCGCTGGGCTTAGACGGGAAACATAAGTTTTCAAAAACAATGGCTGAACACGAGGCATTTCTCGCCACGCTGAAATAACGCGCAGCTTTCAGCGGGTGAAGAGCGATATTCTGATCTTACGATTTTTGGGAGGGGCAAACAGATCACATGCAAAAGATGAGTTTAAACGAAATACGTGAAAAATATCTTTCCTTTTTTGAAAGCAAGGGGCATTTAAGACTGCCGAGCTTTCCGCTCATTCCGCAGGGCGACAACTCGCTGCTGCTCATTAACGCCGGCATGGCCCCGCTCAAGCCATATTTCTCGGGAGAGGTTACGCCGCCGCGCGAACGCGTGACCACCTGTCAGAAGTGCATCCGCACACCGGACATCGAGCGCGTGGGCAAAACCGCGCGCCACGGCACGTTTTTTGAGATGCTGGGCAACTTTTCCTTCGGCGATTATTTTAAGCATGAGGCGACCGCGTGGGCGTGGGAGTTCTGTACAAAGGTGATGGAGCTTCCGCCTGAAAAGCTGTATATCTCCGTTTTCGAGGAGGACGACGAGGCCTGGGACATCTGGACGAAAGAGGTCGGCGTCGACCCGTCTCATATGGTGCGTCTGGGCAAGGAGGATAATTTCTGGGAAATCGGCTCGGGACCGTGCGGGCCCTGTTCGGAAATTTATTTTGACCGCGGCGAAAAATATGGCTGCGGCAGACCGGAATGCGCGGTCGGATGCGACTGCGACCGGTTTGTTGAATTCTGGAATCTGGTGTTTACGCAGTTTAACGGCGACGGAAACGGGAATTACGCGCCGCTGCCGAAAAAGAACATAGATACCGGCATGGGGCTTGAGCGGCTGGCCTGCATTATGCAGGATGTGGATAACCTCTTCGAGGTGGATACCATCCGCGAAATCATGCTGCGCGTGTGCGAATTTGCCGGGGTAAAATACGGGGACAGCAAGCAGACGGACGTGTCCCTGCGCGTCATCACCGACCATATCCGCTCGACGACGATGCTCGTGTGCGACGGTGTGCTGCCGCTTAACGAGGGCAGGGGCTATGTGCTGCGCAGGCTGCTGCGGCGCGCCGCACGCCATGGCAAGCTGCTGGGCATCACCAAGCCGTTTTTATTCGAGGTCTGCCGAACGGTCATCGAGGAAAGCGCGCAGGCTTATCCCGAGCTTAAGGACAAGAGCGATTACATCACGCGCGTCATCCGGATGGAAGAAGAACGCTTTGACCAGACCATTGACGCGGGTCTGCGCATGCTGCTCGAGGATATCCGTGTGCTCAAGGACGGCGGGCAGGACACGCTGACCGGCGCGCAGGCGTTTAAGCTGTACGACACCTTCGGCTTTCCGGTGGATCTTACGCTTGAGATCCTTGATGAAAATAAGCTCAAACTTGACCGCGAAGCCTTTGAGACGCTTATGCAGGAGCAGCGCGTGCGCGCGCGCACCGCACGCAGCGCGCTGGGCGATATGGGCTGGGCAGGCGAGGCGCTCGGCCTTTCAAAGGATATCAAAACGCTGTTTACGGGCTACGAACATCTGGAGGACACTGCCGCAGTGCTCGCCATTGTGTCGCAGGGCGAGCTGAGGCCTGCCGCGGTGCAGGGTGAGCAGGTGACTGTGGTTCTTGATAAAACGCCCTTTTACGCCGAGAGCGGCGGGCAGGTGACCGACACGGGAACCCTTGTTTCATCTGGCGCCGAGCTTGACGTGACGGACGTGCGCAAAACCGGAGACGGCAAGTATCTGCATCTGTGTACGGTAGACGCCGGACAGCTCAACATGGGCGATTCGGTGCGTGCGTGCGTGGACAAAGCACGCCGCGCGGCCATCATGCGCGCGCACAGCGCGACGCACCTGCTGCAAAAGGCGCTGCGCGAAACGCTGGGTACGCACGTCGAGCAGGCGGGTTCGCTTGTGGAGCCGGACAGGCTGCGCTTTGATTTTACACATTATACCGCCATTACCGAGCAGGAGTTGGAGGCGGTCGCCCTGCGCGTCAACGAAAAGATCCTTGAGGGAACGGCCATCACGGTCAAAGAAATGCCGATAGACGAGGCTAAAAAGCTGGGCGCCATGGCACTGTTCGGTGAAAAATACGGGCAGACGGTGCGCGTGGTGCGCATGGGGGATTACTCCACCGAGTTTTGCGGCGGCACGCATATCGACAACACCGCGCGCATCGGCTCGCTGGCCGTTGAATCCGAATCCTCCGTTGCCGCGGGCGTGCGGCGTATTGAAGCGCGCGTGGGACTTTCCGTGCTTGAAAGCCTGAAGGACAAGACACAGCGCATAGAGGAAGCCGCGGGGCTTTTGAAAACCAGCGTCGGGGAGCTTGGGCATCGCATTGAGCAGACGCTGGCAGAGCTTAAGCAGACGCGCCGCGAGCTTGAAAAACTGCGCAGCGGCGCATTCATAGAGCAGGCGCAGACGCTGTTGACGCAGGGCAGGGAGATCGGCGGAGTGAAAGCCGTTTCCGGGCAGTTTGCGCAGGCGGATGCCGAGACTCTGCGTAAAATGGGCGACTGGCTGCGCGACAAGGACGAGGCTGTCGCGGCGGTGCTGGCATCCACCCTTGAGGGTAAAATCACATTTCTGGCTGTCTGCGGAAAAGAGGCCGTGAAAAAAGGCGTTCGCGCGGGAGATCTGATTAAAGCCGTCACTGCCATCGCGGGCGGCACGGGCGGCGGCCGGCCGGACAGTGCCATGGGCGGCGGCCGCGACGCGGATAAGCTCGGCGAGGCACTCGGCGCGCTGGAGGGGCTTATAAAAGCGGCGGTACAAAAGGGGTAAGCGTGACGTGTACGGGGTTCATTCTATCCATTGATTTACGTATAAGGAGTGAGAATACATGACTGACTGTCTGTTCTGCAAAATTATCAGGGAGAGATTCCCTCAAAAAAAGTGTATGAGGACGAGCATGTGTATGCCTTTTACGACATAAATCCCGCCGCGCCGGTACATTTTCTCGTTCTGCCTAAAAAGCACATCGAGTCGGTCGCGGCGCTTTCGCCCGAGGATAGCGCCCTGGTGGGGCACATCTTTGAGGTCATTTCGTCTCTCGCCGCGCAGATGAGCTTCCAGGACGGCTTTCGCGTGGTGGCAAACACCGGCGAGCAGGCCGGGCAGAGCGTGAAGCATCTGCATTTTCATGTACTTTCCGGCCGGGATATGACCTGGCCGCCGGGCTGATGCACGCAGGCAGCATAATAACGCGCCGGTCGGGGCGAAGCCAGCGGAGCCTGCCGGGTTCCGGGTGCGCTTCGCCCCGTACTTATGCCGGAGGGGAAGGCCGATAAATGAAAAGAGGACTTGCCACTGCGGCGTTCTCCTTTGCGGGAGCCGTATATATCGGGCAGTATCTTTTAAGTAGGGACCGGCTTTTATGGGCGGCGGCCGCGTGCGTGCTTTTGGCTGGTTTGTGCCTGTTTATGCGCCGCTTTTCCTCGGCGCGCCGGCAGGTGATATTTGCCTGCTTGTTTGTGGCGGCGGGATTTTTGTACCGGTATGGCTACGCCGCTTTCTTTTTAGCCCCTGCGCAAGGGCTTGACGGGCAGCAGACAGAAATTCACGCCGAGGTGCTTGACTATTCGCAGCCGGGGCCGTATGGCCCGCGCGCAAGCGTACGCGTGCGCCTTCCGGATGACCGGTTTGGCCGGACGGTAAAAACGACGCTGTATTTAAAGCCGGACATGCAGGCGCTTGAGCCGGGCGATCAGATATCCTGCCTTGCGGTCCTCGCCTCATCGGAAAATTCTCTGGCCCCGGAAGCGCTTTCCCTCCAGCGGTCAAAGGGCGTTTTTATGCGCGCGGTACAAAAGGGCGCGCTCACACTTGACAGACCTGCGGCTGTGCCGGTCAGGCATTATCCCGCTGTCGCCGCGCAAGGGGTAAAGGCGCGCATTCATGCCATATTTTCGCAGGACGTGGCGGCGCTGATGCAGGCGCTGATTCTGGGCGACACCGCACAGATGACGGACAGCTTTTCGGGTGCGCTTTCCGTTACGGGACTTTCCCATATCGTGTCCGTATCGGGCATGCATGTCGTGTTTCTGACGGGCATGGTGCTTCTGCTTGTAAAAAGAAAGCGCCGGGCGACGCTTATTACCATTCCGATGATCTTTCTTTTTATGGCGATCACGGGTTTTCCGCCCTCCGTGGTGCGCGCGGGAGTGATGCAGATTCTGGCGCTGACCGCATTTTTAGTGGGCAGGGAAAAGGACGCGGTGACCTCCATCGGGCTCGCGCTGGGGCTGATTCTGATATCCAATCCCTTTGCCGCCGCCGACGTTGGTCTTCAGCTTTCGTTTTGTGCGACAGCGGGCATGCTGCTTTTTTCGGGAAAACTGTGTGCGCTGATTCTTAACCTTTTTGGAGATATAAAAGGGAAAATAGGGGGTGCGGTTTTGCGCGTCATGGCGTCGGCCCTGTCAAGCTCCCTGTCCGCCCTCGTTTTCACATTGCCGCTCGTGGCTTACTATTTTGGGACGATATCGCTTGTGTCGCCGGTGGCCAACCTGCTGACCATATGGGCGGTTTCCGCACTGTTTTGCATCGGATTTTTTGCGGCGCTGGCGGCGTTTGTATGGGTGCCCGCGGGCATTGCGCTGGGATATATAGCGCTGCCGTTTGCAAAATATTTTATTTGGGTGACAGGAGCTTGCGCAAGGGTTCCTTTCGCCGTTGTAAACGCAAGAAACCCGTACTTTTTGTCCTGGTTATTGTATGTGTACGCGATCATGTGCCTGTATCTGGCGCGGGCGCTGTATCAAAATAAGGAAAACGCCGTATCCGACAAAAAGGAAGGCGGCGCCGGGCGCGGCCGGCGGTTTTTGCTGCCGGGCGGGCTGACGGCCTGTACGCTGCTCATCGCGATGTTGTTGTCCGCCTTCTCCGTTTCCGGCGCGGGGCTTCATGTGGCGGTGCTGGATGTGGGGCAGGGTCAGTGCGTGGTGCTTACAACCGGCGCCTATACCGCTGTGATCGACTGTGGGGGCAATAAATCAGCCAGCGCGGGTGTGATTGCCGCCCGGTATTTAAAAGGCCTTGGCCGAAGCGAAATCGACCTTCTGATGCTGACGCATTACCATGAAGACCATGCAAACGGCGTCCCCACGCTGCTGGAAAGCATACGCGTCAAAAATGTCGCCCTGCCGGCGCCCGACGGGGAATCGAAGCTCAGTAATGAAATCCTTGCGTTGACGCAAAAAGAGAGCATCCCGGTTACATGGGTGGAAAACGACACGGATATTTCCATGGGCGGCGCACAGCTTACATTGTTTGCACCCGAAGAAGATGCGCCCGGCGTCAATGAACGCGGCGTGTGCATGCTCATTCAAAGCGGCGGCTTCCAAGCGCTTGTGACAGGGGATCTAGACCTTGCCGCGGAGCGCAGGCTTGCCGAACGGGTGGATTTTCCAGATATTGAGCTGTTTGTGGCCGGACATCACGGTTCAAAATATGCGTCCTCTGAGGAGCTGCTTGGGGAAACGCGGCCGGACGTGGCCGTTGTTTCTGTGGGGCATAATAGTTTCGGGCATCCGACCGCGCAGGCGCTTGAAAGGCTGAAGGATGCGGGAGCACAGATATTCCGCACAGATCGCAGCGGTACGGTGACCGTGCGCGCCGCGGCCTGATTAAACCTGTCCACAGAAGCGCTTTATAGCCGGCTATGCGTTTTATGATACCGGCAAGTAATGAATCCGGCGTGCCGCGCGCCTGAAAACGCGGCTGCCGAATGCATGCTCCGATCTATTCGGGGCACGCAGAGGTAAACGGAGCAAAGGATGAAAGCACAGAAAAAGGACGCCGGCGGGCTGAAGGCGCTGAAAAACGACATCAGCGCGGGCAGTCTAAAAAGCCTTTACGTCTTTTATGGCGAAGAGGACTATCTGCGCGATTACTATTTGGCGCAGCTGAAGGAAAAGCTTGTCACTCCGGGCATGGAGGGGTTTAATTTCCACGCGCTGGAGGGCAAAGGGCTTGACGTGCAGGAGCTTGAAGGCGCGGTGAACACGCCGCCCGTTCTAAGCGGAGGAAAGCTCGTGTCTGTGCGCGACTTTGACCTGTATAAGGCCGACGCGGGTACGCGCGGCAAGCTTGAAGAACTGTTTTCGGAACTGCCCGGGGATTGCTGTCTGGTTTTTACTTACGATCTGCTCGAGTATAAGCCCGATGCGCGCATCAAGCTGCACGGCGTCATATCCCGCTGTGGGCTGGCTGTTGAGTTCGCGCGGCAAAGTCAAGCCGATCTGACATCGTGGATCAGGCGGCGGTTTGCCGCGCTCGGGCGGGAGATCGACCCAAAAAATGCCGATTACCTGATTTTTCTATGCGGCGGGTTGATGTCGGGACTGATTACCGAAATTGAGAAAATAGCTGCCTATTCAAAGGGCACAGCCATCACGCGCGCGGACATTGACGCGGTGGCCGTGCCGGAGCTCGACGCTGTTGTGTATGACATGACAGATGCAATCGCTTCCGGACGCTTTGATAAGGCCATGGAGATTCTGCATGAGCTTTTTCAGATGCGCCTGGAACCCATTGTGCTTCTTGGAGCCATCGGCAGGCAGCTGCGGCAGCTTTATTCGGCGCGGATGATGCTCGACGAGCGGCGCGGCACAAGCCAGCTGATGAAGCTGTGGGGGTTTCACTCGGCTTATCCCGCCGAGCGGCTTTTTAAGGACGCGGCGCTGTTGGATAAAAGCTGGTGCCGCCGCGCGGTCATCCTATGCGCGCAGACCGACCTGGAGCTGAAATCGACCGGCGCGGACAAGGAGCGCACACTGGAGCTGCTGCTTATCCGGCTTGCGATACGGGAGGAAGACCATTGCGGATAAAAGAAGCGATCGTTGTTGAAGGGCGCTGCGACATCAACGCCATCAAGCGCGCGGTGGATGCCGTCGTGGTGGAAACCGCCGGGTTCGGCATTTTTTCCGATGAGGAGAAGCTCGCGCTGCTGCGTATGCTTGCGGACACCTGCGGCCTGATCGTGCTCACCGACGGGGACGGAGCAGGCTTCCTGATACGAAATCACATCAAAGGCGCGCTCGCCGGCGCGCGCATGAAGCACGCCTATATTCCCGACATCTATGGCAAGGAGCGGCGCAAGCGCCGTCCGTCGAGCGAGGGTAAGCTGGGCGTGGAGGGCATGACGTCCGAGGTGATTATTGAGGCGCTGCGCCGCGCCGGGGCGACTTTCGAGGAGCAGCCGGAGCATCATACGTCTGCGCGGACAGTTCTAAAAAGCGATTTGTATGAAGCCGGACTGTCCGGCAGACCCGACAGCGGAGAGCGCAGGCGCGCGGTTTTAAAAAAACTCGGGCTTCCAGAGCACTTAAGCGCAAATGCCATGCTTGAGGCGCTCAATATTCTGTACGGGTTTGAGGAATATCGGGGTATGATTGACGGGATATTTCAAACAGGCAACGACGGGGAGAAATAATGATGCGCTTTTCACACATTCTTTTTGATTTGGACGGTACGCTCACCGACTCGCAGGAGGGTATCGTAAATTCCATTCGGTATGCGCTGCGCGCGTTTGGTATCGTTGAGGAAAGCACCGAAAAGCTCAGCCGGTTTATCGGGCCGCCGCTTACGGAGTCCTTCATGGAATATTACGGATTTTCGCGCGGACAGGCGCTGGAAGCGGTGCAAAAATACCGCGAATATTTCAGCGACACGGGGATATTGGAAAACAGGGTTTACCCGGGAATTCCCGGGTTGCTTGAAAGGCTTGTACGTGCTAACGCGCGGCTGTGCCTGGCCACCTCAAAGCCGCAGGTGTTTGCGGAAAGGGTGATAAAACACTTCGAGCTTGAGCCGTATTTTAGCTTTGTAGCCGGCAGCGGGCTTGACGGGGGCCGCTCGGAGAAGGCCGATGTGATTGACTTCGTGCTTGAAAGCCTGGGTTTACACGGTAAAAGCGGCGTGATCATGGTGGGTGACCGCAGACATGACGTGCTTGGCGCGAAAAAGGCCGGAATTGCATGCGTCGGCGTGCTTTACGGATATGGCGGACGCGAGGAGCTGACGCAGGCCGGAGCGGATTATATCGCACCGGATCTGCCCGCGCTCGAGCGCATTCTGACATCGCCTGAATAGACGCCGCGGTGACGTCAACAACAGTCAGAAAAAATAATACCCCCCATCCCGTGCCGTCCGGTCGTCTTTCCGGACTGCGCGGGGTGGGGGGTATTTACGATACGAATGAAACCTAACGGCTTGTCTATATGATCCATAAGCCGCAACGCTCAATTTGCTCAGCGGGCGTTACTTGTACAGGACGAGCGCGATGAGCGTGACGTCCTGCCCCGCGTCTGCGGGGTTTGAGATGGAATGACCTTCGCCGCTGCGGGTAAGGGTGATATCGCCCGGGGAGAGCGTACACATTTCGCCGTTATCGTCATAGTAAGGATTGCCCGAAAGAATATAGAAGGCCTCCATTTCGCCCTCATGCACATGCCTGCCTATGGAACAGCCGGGCTTGAGCACGATACGGGAAAACATGCGGCCTTTTTCATACAGCTCCCCGTCAGCTGCATTGAGGATGTGTTCGATGCGTACGGCGCCGTTTCCGGCGCGCATGTGCTCGCTCAGGGTGACGGTCTGCTGCTGCGGATGTCTGACCATTTTTCGTTTCCTCCTAAGCTCTTTCCGAGTGGGTATATCATGTCCATGGTGCGTGAGTGCGCGCAGTTTGCCGGTAAAAAAGCGGCCGCCCAATCGGGCAGCCGCAGGAATTCAAAAATATCGCTTACAGGATGCGGCGCGCGCCAACGTAGTTCCTTACATAATACGAGTCGCTCAGGGAGGTGATCTTGACTACGTCGCCCGGCGAGGAGGCGTGGATGAAACTGCCGCCGCCGACGTAGATGCCGACATGGCCGATGGCCTTACCGCTGCCCTTGAAAAATACCAGATCGCCGGTCTGAAGATTGCTTTTGGAAACGGACGAGCCATACTTATACTGGCCTGTTGCGGTGCGGCTGAGTGAAATGCCGAAATGCTTGAAAACATACACCGTAAAGCCTGAGCAATCGAAGCCCTTAGGGGAAGAACCGCCGTAGACATATTTTACGCCCAGATAATTTTTGGCGTAGGCAACGACATCCTTCTCGGAGGTATCATCCGACGCGGCAACCTTCTCGCCTGTCGTGGCGCCTGAACGTGAGGACAAAGTCACCTTTGCGGGCTTAAAATAATCAGGCGAAATGAAACCCTGCTTGGAATTGATGCGAATTTTGTACCAGCCGTCCTGCGCGCCGATGATTTCAGCACCGTCGCCCTTCTTAAGCTGTACAATAACCGAACCGCTTGTGGCGGGCTTGCTGCGGACATTGACGACGCTTCCCGTGACTACGCCGGTGCCCAGCGCCGCGTCGGCATTTTTCGTTACGGTAAGATAATTGGCAAACATGTAGCCGTTCTGGCTGTTGCGGCTGACCTTGTACCAGTCGCCCTCTTTCCCGAAAACAACAACCTTTTCGCCGCTGGCGGCGGTGGCAAGGGTCTTACTTTCGATGCCGGGGGTCTCACGCAGCTTGAGGGCGGAAGTATTGACGGTTCCGACGGAAACGTCGGCTGCGGCAGCACTGATGCTGACCGCGGATAAAATAAAAGTTGTCAGAAGCAACTCTTTACAAAGCTTTTTAAAACTGAACATAATCCACCTCTGCTTCAAAATTTACGCCCTTATGCGGAAACGAGCGCTCTTTCAAGCCATATCACGGCGATATCAATGGCGTTCCAAAGGCCGTCCTTTTCGCTCTTTTTAACCACACGATCCTTGGACTTGATGTCCGGGTCGGTGTGCTGCAGCGAAACGGAAACCTTGCTGGCTACATCCAGATCTTTAATTTTCTTGGTTTCAAGTATCTGCATCATGATAATATACTTGTCGGCCATGCTGCCGTAATAAATAAAATTGTCTTTGCGCATGAGGGGATGGCCCTTATACATCAGAAGTTCATCCTTTTTCTTTTTAATCAGTGTCATGCAAAGCCTCCCTGTGTTTGTAAACACTCTTTTCTTTTTGTAACCGAATTGTAACATACTTTGAGGTGGATGTCAAATATTCTTTGTAAAAATTTGCGTGCAGAGGATAAAGCAGACAGGAATTTTTATGCAATATGCACGAATGCGGGCATTGCGCGCCCTGTGCGTTAAGGCTTCTGACCTAAATACGCGCAAAACAAAGCTTCCGCCGCAGGTACATATTTCCAGCCATAATGGGATATCCGGCAAGAATACCGGCCCGCTCCGCTGACGCGGGACGGGCCGGCTGCATTCAGGACAGGGGATGTTCAGCCCAGATAATTGCGTACAAGCTCCTGCAGAAGCTCATCGCGGTCGATCCTGCGGATCAGCGCGCGGGCGTTCTGATAATTTGTGATATAGGTCGGGTCTTCGGACAGGAGATAGCCCACGATCTGATTGATGGGATCGTAGCCTTTTTCCCTTAGCGCGCTGTAAACAGCCGTAAGAACGACTCTCATCTCTTTTTCCTTTTCCTCGGCTAACATAAACTTGCGCGTATTGTCCAATCCAAGCACCCCCGATACAGATATTGTTTTTACCATTCTATACCGCGGCGCGCAAACTGTAAAGGGGCGGATGCCCCGCGCGTACATCTGTTTTTCCTTATTTTCTCTTAAAAGGACAAAATAATACAGAAATTTCAGATTAAACGCGTAAAGTGGCGCCGAACCGGCTTTTAATGAGGGAAAGGGCATTGTTTACCGCGTCGTCGGCCTCGCTGTCGGTAAGCGTCCGCTCCGCCGCGCGCAGAATGAGTGAAAAAGCGGCGCTTTTTTTGCCCGGCTGGATCTGATTGCCGGTATACACGTCAAAAAGTTCCGTCGTCTCCAGCAGCTGGCCCGCGCCCTCGCGGATGGCGTCAATGAGCTCGGCGACCGGGATGCCGCGCTCGCACACCACGGCGATGTCGCGTGTGACAGAGGGAAAACGCGCCAGCGGCTTGTAGACGGGCTCGGGCGCGCGGCAGGTGAGCATGCGGGTGAAATCAAGCTCCAGAATGAAAACGGGCATATCCGCACCGTAATTTTCCGCAACGAGCGGATGAATCTGCCCCACGACGCCCAGCGGTGTCTGGCCGGATGAAACCGCGGCGCAGCGTCCGGGATGATAGGAGGGATTGCCGGTCAGCGCTTTAAAACGGATATCCGGGATGTTCATGCCGGCGAGTATATCCTCAGCGGCGCCCTTGAGCTCGTAAAATCCGGTGTCCCCGTATGCGCCCAGCATCAGCATCTGGCGCTCGTCGGGCAGCTGATCATTCTGTTTTAGATAAACGCTGGCAAGCTCATACAGGCGCGCGGCCGGATTGCGGTTATTAAGGTTGCGCGCAAGCGTTTCAAGCATCGACGGCAGCGCGGTCGTGCGCATGACGCTTGTGTCCTCGCCAAGCGGGTTGAGTATGGCCAGACTGTCACGCAGCGGGCTGGTTTCGTCCAGACGCAGGCTGTCGTAGCTTGAAGGGCTGATAAAGGAGTAAGTCATGATCTCACTATAGCCCAGTCCGCGGCACAGGCCGGTGATCTGGCGCTCGGCCTTCTGCTTGTCGGAAAGTCCACCCTGGAGGATGGGGCCTTTAAACATGGTGGTGGGGATTTTATCGTAGCCGAACATGCGGGCGACTTCTTCGGAGATGTCGGCCATACCCTCTACGTCGGCGCGCCAGGACGGAACCTCGACGCTCGTTTGGCCGACCTTGAAGCCGAGGAGGGACAGGTAATGGCGCATCTGCTGCTCTGAAATATCGGCGCCGATGTGGCGGCGCATACGGTCAGGCTCGAACGGCAGCACGCGGGGAGCATATTGGGTACTGTCAATATCGATGATGCCGCCAAGCACCTCGCCCGCGCCCAAAAGCTCGGCAAGCTCGCATGCACGCTCAACGGCCGGTATGGTGTTTTCCGGGTCAAGCCCTTTTTCAAACCGGGCGGACGCGTCGGTGCGCATGTTGAGGCTCACGGCCGTCAGACGGATGGAAGAACCGTTAAAATTGGCGGATTCGAACACAACGGTGTTTGTCGCGTCTGTGATTTCGCTGTTGGCCCCGCCCATGACGCCGGCGACGCCGACGGGGTGGGATTGATCGGCGATGACCAGCATGTCCCCGGTAAGCGGCCGGTGCTGTCCGTCAAGGGTTTCAAGCGCTTCTCCGTTTTTGGCCCGGCGCACGACAATTTCGCCGCCGCTGACGCAGGCGTAGTCAAACGCGTGCATGGGCTGGCCGTATTCGAGCATGACATAATTTGTGATGTCGACGATGTTGTTGATCGGGCGCACGCCGCACGCGCGCAGCCGCTCGCGCATCCATTTCGGAGACGGCGCGATTTTTACGTTTTTGATCATTCTGGCGGTGTAGCGCGGACACAGGGAAGAATCCTCCACCTTGACCGAGAGGATTTTATGGATATCGCCCGCAGCGCCCTTTGCCTTTGGAACGGGCAGCGTAAGCTCCTTTTCAAAAGTGGCGGCGCTTTCGCGCGCAAGCCCGCGCATGCTCAGGCAGTCCGGGCGGTTGGAGGTGATTTCAAAATCAATCACGCAGTCGTCAAGTCCCAGCGTCCTGCGGATATCCTCACCGATCTGGCAGTCCTCCTGTAAAATGAGGATGCCGCCCTCGTCCGCGTAGGGAACGTCCGCGTGCGTCAGCCCCAGCTCGCTGATCGAGCACATCATGCCTTCGGACTCGATGCCGCGCAGGGGGCCTGTGTGGATCTCCTTTCCGCCGGGAAGAAGAGCGCCGTCGAGCGCGACGGGCACAAGCTGGCCTTCGCGCACGTTGCCGGCGCCCGTGACGATGGTCAGCGTCTTTTCAGCACCCACGTCGAGCGTGCACACGGTCAGCCGGTCGGCGTCGGGGTGCTTGTGCGTATTGAGGATTTTTCCGACCACGACATGCTGGATGCTTTCCCCGGGATACTCGACGGATTCGACCTTGGAACCCGACATGGTCATGGCGGCGGCGTAGTCGTGCGCGGAGCAGTCTATTTTAACGAATTC
The DNA here is from genome assembly GCA_963678505.2 of Oscillospiraceae bacterium. Taxonomy (GTDB): domain Bacteria; phylum Bacillota; class Clostridia; order Oscillospirales; family JAVBQB01. The sequence goes on from CAXXFP010000010.1 coordinate 71,413, forward strand.
GGAAAGCCATTTCATTGAAAGCTTCATAGTAAAACCTCCGGCCTAAAATTGATTGAGAAAACGCACGTCGTTTTCAAAGAACAGGCGCATGTCGCCCACGCCAAAGCGGCGCAGCGCAAGGCGCTCCAGGCCCGCGCCGAAGGCGAAGCCGCTGAACTCCTCGGGGTCGATGCCGCTCATTCTGAGCACGTTCGGGTGTACCATGCCGGCGCCGAGCAGCTCGATCCAGCCCTCGCCCTTGCACATGCGGCAGCCCGCTCCGTGGCAGTTAAAGCACATCACGTCGACCTCGGCGGAAGGCTCGGTAAACGGGAAGTGGTGCGGCCTGAAGCGCAGCTGCGCCTCCGGCCCGTATATGCTGCGCACCATGGCAAGCAGCGTGCCCTTGAGGTCCGCCATGGTGATGCCGCGATCGACCACCAGCCCCTCGATCTGATGGAACATGGGCGAGTGGGTGGCGTCGACCTCGTCCTTGCGGTAAACGCGGCCGGGTGAGATAATACGGATGGGCGGCTGGCGCTTTTCCATGACGCGCGCCTGCACCGGCGAGGTCTGCGTGCGCAGCAGCACATCCGGGGAAAAGTAGAACGTATCGCTCATGTCGCGCGCGGGGTGGCCCGCGGGGGTGTTGAGCGCGGTGAAGTTATAATATTCAAGCTCCACCTCCGGCCCTTCCGCGATTTCAAAGCCCATGCCGATGAAGATATCCTTGATTTCGTCAAGCATGATCGAAAGCGGATGTTTATGACCGGAAAAACGGCGTTTGCCGGGCATCGTGACATCCAGCGTTTCCTCCAGAAGGCGGGTTTCCAGCGCCGCGGCCTCAAGCTGCGCCATGCGTGCGCCGAGCTCTTTTTCAATGTCGGCGCGTACCTGGTTTGCAAGCTGGCCCATGACCGGGCGCTCTTCGGCGGACAGGGAGCCCATCTGCTTGAGCAGTGCGGTCAGCTCGCCTTTTTTGCCCAGATACCGGATGCGCAGGTCTTCAAGCTCCGCGATGGTCTGCGCCGACAAAAACGATTGCTCGGCGGCTGCGCGGACGGTTTCAAGCTGCTGCTTCATAATAACATCTCCTTATTGGTAATAGGGGATAGGCGGAATATACGGGAAAAACAAAAAAAGCCCTTCGCCCCGACAGGGACGAAAGACAATCGCTTCCGTGGTACCACCCATGCTTCACGCGCAGAGATGCGCGCGCACTTGACGGCCTTAACGCAGCCGAAACGCCGAAACCTACTTGGCAAATGCCTTTGAGCACGGGGCTTGCGGGTGAACTTCACGCCAAACGCCGCCGGAGCGCTTTCAGCCGGTGGCTGCTCCTCTCTGTTGACGCCGCAAAGTACGCTACTCTCCCGTTCATCGCCTGTAAACATTCCTATATATATCATATTCCACACGAAGGCGCAAGACGATTTTTTTATTCTGTGCGTTTTATGCCGGTTGATGTACAAATTGTGTTTGAAACCGTGCCTGTATGTGATAAAATGAAAACAGATTTGGCCTGACATCCGGCAGGCTGCGTTTTTTTGCAGCCGGCGCCGCACGCCGTGCGAAAAATAAGAACAGACGCCCGTTATTTCCCGCGCGATCTGACCGGCGTAAGGATACCCTTTCTGCGCGGAGAAACGGTGGATGATATGAAATCAAAACGGGTGCTCGCGGTGCTGCTCGCGCTGATCGCCCTGCTTCTGAGCGGGTGCAGCGAAGAGCCTGAAACACTATATCGGCTGCCCAAGCTGCCCGGCGGTTACTATGAGCTTCAGCGCGCCATTGAGCAGGTGCTTGCATCAGGCGCCGAACATATTTCCCCGGCGTCCGGTTTTAACCGGCAGGCTGTTCAGCTGACCGACATCGACGGGGATGGGGAAGCGGAGGGCGTCGCCTTTTTTCATTTTAATGAAACGCAGCCGCTTCGCATTTATATCTTCAAAAAAGACGGAGACCGCTACAAGGTGGCCGGGGTCATCAAGGAGGACGGGGAAGCCGTCGATTCGATCAGCTATGCCAGCCTGACGGGCGGCGGCTCGAACGAAATCATTGTCGGCCTGCAGGCGGGCAAGGGCGCGCTCAAGGCAATTTCTGTATATTCCATGAGCTCGGGCAGCCCGGTCGAGCTGATGAGCTCGGACTATTCGGACTATACCGTGTATGATATCGACGCGGACGGCAAAAATGAGCTGATGCTGATCCGGCACGACACGGTAGGCCTCACGGGCGTGGTCGAGGAGTATTCATACCGGGATAACGCACTCAAGCTGTGGTCCTCCGCAGAGCTTTCACAGGGCGTTTCAGCGCTCAAACGCGTCAAATCGGGATATCTGACGCATCACACGCCCGCGCTGTATATTGCGGGACTGATAGATAAGGACAGTATCCTTACCGATGTGCTGGCCTGCCGGTTCGGGAAGCTGGTCAACATTTCCCTCGATGCATCCACGCATATGAGCGGGGAAACGCTGCGTCAGTACACGGTGTACGCCACGGATATTGACGGAGACGGCGTGCTTGATCTTCCGCAGGCGGAAAAGCTGCCGCCCTATGAGTCCGATGCGCGCACCGGCGACTTCTGGAAGATAAACTGGCGCAGCTATTCACTGTCGGGTGAAACAACCTATGTGCTTTCCACCTATCACAATTTTTCAGACGGCTGGTATTTTGAACTGCCGAAGGCATGGGAAGGCAACCTCACGATGACTCGGCGCGATACGGTGTCCGGTGAGCGGGCGATGGTGTTTGCCTGCCTGGACGCGCAGAAAAAGGCGCAGGATTTGCTGACAATCTATACGCTGACGGGGGATTACCGCGAGCAGCGTGCAAAGTCAGACGGGCGGTTCATTATTTACCGCCGGTCGGACACCATTATTGCCGCGAAGCTGTGGGATACGGCGCCTAAAGACCTTGCGCTTACGCGCGAGCAGGTCATCGCGGCGTGCAAGTTCATTGCACGCGACTGGCTGACCGGCGAGCAGGTATAGGACAGGCTTTCAGTTATCTGCGCATTTTTGTCCGCCGGCGGCGGGCCGTACAGAATAAGTCGTCTGCCATTTCCCGCGCGATCTGACAGGACGGATTTGAATCGATTTTTTGGCGCGCGGAGAAATGGCGGTCACCATGAGAAAGGTACTTGTACTGGAGGACGAATCGAGTATACGCAGCTTTGTCGTCATTAACCTCAAGCGCGCGGGTTACGATGTGCTTGAGGCGGAAACGGGCGAGCAGGCGCTCAAGCTTCTCAGCGAGGACGCGGAGGTAAAGGTGGCTATTCTGGATATTATGCTGCCCGATATCGACGGCTTTGAGGTCTGCCGCCGCCTGCGCGCAACCAATTCCACCATCGGCATCATCATGCTCACCGCGCGCACGCAGGAGATGGACAAGGTGACAGGGCTGATGACGGGCGCGGACGATTATGTGACCAAGCCGTTTTCTCCCGCGGAGCTGCTGGCACGCGTGGACGCGCTTTACAGGAGGACGGGCGGCGAGGTTTCGGAGGAACGCGGGGAAATCGTAAGCGGCCCGTTTCTGCTCAACATCAAAAACCGCACGCTGACGAAAAACGGACTGCGCATCAAGCTGACGCAGGTGGAATACACCATTATGAAGATGTTTATGGAAAACCCCGGAAAGGCCATGTCGCGCGAGGAAATCCTGAACATTGTGTGGGGTAAGGATTATTTCGGTGAGCTGAAAATCGTGGACGTCAACATCCGCCGACTGCGCATCAAAATCGAAGACGATACCACGTCGCCCGCTTATATCACGACCGTTTGGGGATATGGATACAAATGGGGAAATTAAGAGCAAAAATCAAAAACTCGATGCGGACAGCTGTGACAAAAAGTGCCGCCGTATGGGAAAACACCGGGATGACCGGGGGCATCAAAAAGCGCTGGCTGTTTAATAACATCGGAATTTTAGCACTGATCATGCTGTTTGCCGTCGCCATGTTTTCCATCGTTTCGGCAAACTACTATTACTCCGGTGTGCGCGTGAGCATGGAAAGCCGTGCCAAGGACACTGTGGCCTTTATCAACCGGTATTTTAATAAAAGCTACAACGACTACTATCAGAGCGCGTACCGCTACACCCAGGATTTTGCGGACGGGGACAAGCTTGAGCTTCAGTTTGTCAATACGCTTGGGCGCATTGAGTTTTCCTCCTCGGGCCTGACAGCGGGCATGGTGCCAAACACCGCCGATGTTTCCGCGGCGCTGGAAAACGCAAGTCAGGTGGCATGGATGGGGACGGACACCGCCACCAACGAGCGGATCATGGCCGTTTCAAGCCCGCTGCTGTTTTCAAACGATCAGGTCATCGGCGTAATGCGCTATGTGACAAGCCTTGAAAAAGTGGACAGGCAGATCCTGTATTCCATTGCCATGGCGCTGGGCGTAGCCTTTGCGGTCATGGGACTTGTGATCGCGTCAAACCTGTATTTTATCCGCTCGATCGTCGTTCCCATTCAGGAGCTCAACGAAATTGCCAAAAAGATTGCCGCGGGAAGCTACGGGGTTCGCCTTGAAAAGCATTTTAACGACGAAATCGGCGAGCTGTGTGACGCCATCAACAATATGTCCTCAGAAATAAGCGCTGCTGAAAAGATGAAGACCGATTTTATGTCCTCCGTTTCCCATGAGCTGCGCACGCCGCTCACGGCGATCGCCGGGTGGGCGGAAACGCTGCTGTCGGGCGATACGGGAAATCCCGCGGAGCTCAGGAAGGGAATCCGCATTATCCTGAGCGAGGCGCGCAGGCTCTCAAAGATGGTTGAAGAGCTGCTGGAATTTACGCGTATGGAGGGCGGCCGGCTCACGCTTCAGATGGAGGAGGCCGACATTCTTTCCGAGTTTGAGGAAGCAGTATTCATGTATATGGAGACACTGAAAAAAGACGGCATCGAGCTTACGTATTCCGCGGACGACAGCATCCCGCTTATCGTATGCGACCGCGCGCGGCTGCGGCAGGTGTTTTTGAATATTCTGGACAATGCCGCCAAGCACGGGGCGGCGGGCAAGCGCATCGACGCGTCCATTTCAGCCGGGGACGGATATGTTGACATTGTTGTGCGCGACTACGGAGCGGGCATTCCGCCCGAGGAGCTGCCGCGGGTGAAAATGAAATTTTACAAGGGAAGTTCAAAGGCGCGCGGAAGCGGGATCGGGCTTGCCGTGAGCGACGAGATCGTCCGCCTGCATGGGGGAACGCTGGAAATCGAAAGCACTATCGGGGAGGGGACGGCCGTAACCATCCGGCTGCCTGTCAATTCCGCCGGCATCAAGGCGTAACCCGCGTGCTTTAAGGTTTAATTTTATATTTGCACTTGCAATGGGAAAAGGCGGCATATATGCGCGCTTTACCTGATTTTCGATAAAAACGGTATGATTGAAAACGAACAAATATTCTGATACAATGAATCAAACAACGGCGCGGACGCGTCGGCAGAATACCGGAGGTTAGCCATTGAAAACGCAGCAGTCCAAATATCGCACGATGATCGGCGGGCAGGCCATTATTGAGGGAATCATGATGCGTGGGCCGGAAAAGGCCGCCACCGTGGTGCGCTCGGCCGACGGAATCGTGGTTAAAGAAGAAATAATCAAGCCCTTAAAGCAGAAATATCCTGTGCTTGGCTGGCCTTTTTTGCGCGGAGTGATCGGCTTTTATGAATCCATGAAGCTGGGGATCTCATCGCTGACCTATTCGGCGGATTTTTATCCTGACGACGAGGATGAAAAGCCGTCAAAGCTTGACGATTGGATCGAAAATAAACTGGGTGAGGAAAAAGCAAAAAAACTGATCATGGGCATTGCGCTTACGCTGGGCATCGCGCTTCCGATTGCCCTGTTTATCCTGCTTCCCACGCTGCTTGCCGGTACTCTGGACAGCCTTATTGGCTCGGGAATATGGCGCAATCTGCTCGAGGGAGCTCTGAGGATCACCATTTTTTTGCTGTTTTTACTGCTTTCCTCGCGTACGAAGGATATTCAAAGGGTTTTCGCCTATCACGGAGCGGAGCATAAAACCATCCACTGTTACGAGGCGGGACTGCCGCTGACAGTTGAAAACGTGAGAAAATTTCCGCGGCAGCATCCGCGCTGCGGGACAAGCTTTCTGTTTGTCATCATGATTGTGAGCATTGTTGTGTTTGCGGCGGTGTCATGGTCGAATCCCTTTGTGCGCATGGCGCTGCGGCTTTTGCTGCTGCCGGTCGTGGTCGGCCTTAGCTATGAGATTAACCGGTATGTCGGAAAAAACGACAATCCGTTTACCATTGCGCTGCGCGCACCCGGTCTGTGGTTTCAGAACATCACCACGCGCGAACCGGACGACTCGATGATCGAGGTCGGTATCGAGGCGCTCACGCGCGTGATACCGGAAGAAGCGGGCGCCGACAAATGGTGACGCCTGCCGCCCCCTGCGCAGCTTGCGCGCGGGCATAAGGCTATGGAGAACTGTGTTCGCCTGCGTTTTTCTACCCGGTGTGTGCGCAAAGTCAGACATAAAGGAGTTTAGTATTCATGGCGGTGACCTACAACAGGCTGTATATGGACACGCGCCAGACGCTTTTGGAAGCCGGCGTCCGGCAGGCCTCTCTCGAAGCGCGTGAGCTTGTGTGCAGCGTGTCGCAGAAAACACGTGAGCAAATGATCAATGATTATCATATTTACGTACCCGCGGATACGGAAGCGGCGGCGGCGGAGCTGCTTCGTAGACGCCTTTCCGGCGAGCCGCTTGCCTATCTGATCGGGAAGTGGGATTTTTTCGGGCTTGAGCTTGACATTACAAAGGATGTGCTTATCCCCAGGGCGGATACGGAGATTCTGGCGCAGAGAGCCATCGAATACATAAGCTCCTGCCGCGCGGATGCGCGGGTGCTTGATTTATGCACCGGCAGCGGCTGCATCGGTCTGGCCATTGCCCATGAAACGGAAAACTGTCGCGTCGTGCTCGCGGATATTTCCGAGGAAGCCCTGAAGGTGGCGCGGCGAAATGCGCGCAGGCACGACAGAGCCGGAAGGACATCCTGCGTGCACGCGGACGCGCTTGGGCCCGCGCCGATTTCGCTGGGGGCGTTTGATTTGATTGTCTGCAATCCGCCGTATATCCCGAAAGCCGAGATTGAAACGCTGGACATATCGGTCGCGCGGCACGAGCCGCATCTGGCGCTTGACGGAGGCGCGGACGGACTTACCTTTTATCGGCGGATCGCGTCTGAATGGAAGCATGCCCTGCGCGGGGCGGGGCGGCTGATGTTTGAGTGCGGCGCGGGACAGGCCGCACAGGTGTGTGAAATACTGGAGCGCTGCGGATACGCGGGCATAGAAATTGTGCGGGATTTATCTGATATCGAGCGCGTCGTCGCCGCGACGCCGGAATAGCGGTGCGGCCGGGTCCCTGAAAATACATGAGGTTTCCCCGCCTGCCGAAGGGCCTGCGGGGGATGACAGATATCGCAGATCATTTCCCGCGCGATCTGATCGGCGTATGGTTCTTTATTTATGTAACGCGCGGAGAAATGACGGTTTTTATGGAAAAGCAGAAAGCTCTTGAAACTGCGCTGGCACAAATTGAAAAGCAATACGGAGCCGGGGCGGTCATGCGTCTGGGACAAAACAGCAAGCTCAACGTGGCGGCCATCTCAACGGGCTCTCTGTCGCTGGACATTGCCCTGGGAATAGGCGGCGTGCCGCGCGGACGCATTGTTGAGATATTTGGCCCTGAATCCTCAGGAAAAACGACGCTTGCGCTGCATATCATCGCATCCGCGCAGAAGGCGGGCGGGGTGGCCGCGTTCATCGACGCCGAGCATGCGCTCGACCCCATATATGCGCAGGCGCTGGGCGTTAATATCGAAGATCTTCTCGTATCACAGCCCGATAACGGCGAGCAGGCGCTGGAAATTACCGAGGCGCTTGTGCGCAGCGGCGCAGTCGACGTGGTTACCATCGACTCCGTTGCGGCACTTGTTCCCCGCGCCGAGATCGAAGGGGAAATGGGCGACGCCTTTGTCGGATTGCAGGCACGGCTCATGTCGCAGGCGCTGCGCAAGCTGGCCGGCGTTATCGGAAAGAACAACACCGTCGCCATCTTTATTAACCAGCTGCGTGAAAAGGTAGGCGTGATGTACGGAAACCCCGAGGTTACGACCGGCGGCCGCGCGCTCAAGTTTTATTCGAGCGTGCGTATCGACGTGCGTAAGCAGGAGACCATCAAGGTGGGCGCCGATGTTCTCGGCAACCGCACGCGTGCCCGCGTGGTAAAAAATAAAATCGCGCCGCCCTTCAAGGAAGCGGAATTTGACATTATGTACGGCGAGGGGATCTCACGTACGGGTGAAATTCTTGATCTTGGAGAACGGCTGGGTGTCGTGCAAAAAAGCGGCTCGTGGTTTACCTCGGGTGAGATACGCCTTGGACAGGGCAGGGACAACGCAAAACAGTATCTCAAGGACAATCCCGAGCTTGCGGATAAGCTGGAGGCCGAAATCCGCGCCAATTCGGACAAGCTGGTCGCGCTGTCGAAGAGCGCAAAGTCGGCTGGAAAGGCAAAAGCGGCTGGAAAGCCCGTTGCCGTGATTCCGGATGAAGATGCCCAGGCAAAATGAGCGGGATAACGAACCGCTCCGGCACAGAGCCCGTGCTTCGGCGGCGGGCATGCTGTCGCGCCGGCCGCTTTCTAAAATCAGGCTGATCGAAAAGCTGGTGGAAAAGGGCTACAGCGAGGCACTCGCACTGGAAACTGCCGAGTGGCTTGAATCCATCGGCTCCCTTAATGACGGGGAGTTTGCCGCAATGCTGGCACTTCGGTACCGCGCGCGTGGATACGGGCCGTACCGGATACAAAACGAACTGAAACGCCACGGCATCGACAGCGATATTACCGAGCAGACGCTTGGGGAAATGCCGGAAACAAACGAAGCCATCGACCGGTTTATCCGGGCAAGGCTGAAGGGTGAAAAGCCGGACAGATTGCAGCTTAAGCGCCTGTCCGACGCGCTTTTTCGCAAAGGATTCGGCTGGGACGAAATTCGCGAAGCGATTGACCGATATTTTGATACGGAGGAAACGGACTGATGGCCGAGAAGGTTGGACTGATATCACTGGGATGCGCGAAAAACCTTGTAAACAGCGAGCAGATGCTCTGGCTGCTTGACGAGGCGGGCTATGAGATCACACCGGAGGCGGAAAATTCCGACGTGGTGATCGTCAACACCTGCAGCTTTATCGAAAGCGCGAAAAGTGAAGCCATTGAGAATATTCTGGAGCTTGCCGGACTGAAAAAAGAAGGCAAAATCAAAAAAATCATTGTGGCGGGTTGTCTGGCCGAGCGGTATAAGGATGAAGTGCTCGAGCAGATCCCGGAAGTCGACGCGCTCGTCGGCTGCGGCAGCTTTGGACGGATCGTTTCGGCGGTCGACAAGGTGCTTGAAAATGAAAAACTCAACTATTTCGATGATGTCAGCACCTCCGACGAGGAAGGCTCCCGCGTGCTGACGACGCCGGAGCATACGGCCTATATCAAGATTGCCGAGGGCTGCGACAACTGCTGCGCCTACTGCGTGATCCCGTCCCTTCGCGGAAAATATCGCTCCAGACCCATGGAGCGCATCCTTGAAGAGGCGTCGGCGATCGCCCAGGGCGGCGCAAAGGAACTGATCGTGATCGCGCAGGACATTACGCGTTACGGGCTTGACCTTTACGGGGAGCGCAGGCTTTCCGACCTGCTGCGCGCTATGTGCGAAATTGAAGGCGTGGAGTGGATCCGGCTGCACTATCTGTATCCGGACGGCTTTACCGAAGCGCTCACCCAAACCATTGCCCAGGAAGATAAAATCGTAAAATATCTGGATATTCCGATCCAGCACATTAACGACGATTTGCTCAAGAGGATGAACCGCCGCGGGACAGGGCAGGAAATCGAAGCGTTGTTTTCTTCGCTGCGCGCGCGCATTCCGGGGCTCGTGCTGCGTACAAGCATCATCGTCGGGCTGCCGGGCGAAACGGAAACGGAGTTTACCCAGCTTTGCAGCTTTTTAAAAAGGGCAAAAATCGAGCGCGCGGGTGTTTTCCCATATTCCGCAGAGGAAGGCACTCCGGCGGCGCTGATGGAGGGACAGGTGCCTGAAGACATGAAGTTCCGGCGCGCGGAGATCGTCATGGGCATTCAGCAGAAAATTATGGACGCCTATAACCGCAGGATGAAGGGGCAGCAGCTTCGCGTTCTGTGTGAGGGCTTTGACCGGTATGCGGACTGCTATTTCGGCCGCAGCTTCGCCGATTCTCCGGAGATAGACGGCAAGGTGTTCTTTAAAAGTGATGAAAAGCTGTCCGAGGGAGCGCTCATAAACGTGCAGATTACGGGCAGCATAGACGGGGATCTGCGCGGGAAAGCTGTTATAGAATAGATTGCGGATAAATCAGGCATATGGAGCATTAGTATGAAAAATACTGCAAATATGATAACAATGGCGCGCATCGCGCTGATACCGGTGTTTATGTGGGCGGTATTCAGCTCATTTCCGTATTCCGGCGTGGTCGCGCTGGGTATTTTTATTGTGGCGAGCCTTTCCGACGGGGTGGATGGCTATGTCGCGCGGCACTATAATCAGGTGACGACCTTCGGGAAGTTTATCGATCCGCTGGCGGACAAGCTGCTTGTGACCAGCGCGCTGTTTATTTTTGTGGAAAAGGGACAGATGGGGAGCTGGGCGGCCATGCTCATCGTGGCGCGCGAGTTTGCCGTGACCTCGCTGCGCGTGGTGGCCATGTCCGAGGGCACGGTGGTTTCGGCCGGTATTTCGGGAAAGATAAAGACCTTTGTACAAATTATCTGCATCACGATTATGCTGACAAGCTGGGCGGCCGTGCCGGTACTGTCCCAAAGCGTGACGGTCGGCATTCTGGCCGGTTGGGTCATGGTCGCCGTTACCCTCTGGTCTGGCTTCGTCTATTTTCACGAGCACCGCGCACTGTTTATACAAAATGTTACGCCCCGGACGGGGCAAAAGGACAGATAAGGCTTTTTTCAGGCAAAAGAACCATTCGGTGTTTTGGACAGGCGGCGGCGCGCCGCCTGTCCAAAACACTTGACACACCTTGTGTTTATCCGTAATATATTGAGTATGAAAACCTGAATATTTTTTACCGCGATGAACGGAAAGAGTAGTGCGGGCGAGGCAATCAGAGAGGGCGGCCAATGTGCTGGAAGCTGCCTGTGCCGGACCGGCGTGAAGTGCGTCTGTGAGCGGGAGGGCGGGAAAAACAGTATCGCCCTCCGTGCGGCCGCGTTAAGGCCTGTGGGCTATGGCGCGCGCAAGCCGTCCGGCCTGAAGTGATAAATTAGAGTGGAACCGCGGTTAACGCCCGCCTCTTTTGGGAGGACGGGTGTCTTTATATCCCCCCGCGTTTGTCCTTGTTCATCGAAAGCACGATGCTGCGCGGATACGTCCGCGCCGCCGCTTTCATCCGGCGGGCCGCCCGCTTTATTCAGGCGGCATGAACACCTCGTGCGGGAAGCGTTTCCGGCATGCGGCGTGATTGGGGGATTTTATGTTTAAAAGCATTCGGGAGGACATTGATTCCATTCGGGAAAGAGATCCGGCCGCGCGTTCACGCACCGAAGTGCTGCTGCTGTATTCGGGGCTGCACGCGCTTATTTATCACCGCATCGCAAACTGGTTTTACAGGCATAAAATGCTGTTTCTTGCGCGTTGGGTCTCGCAGTCTTCCCGGTTTTTGACCGGGATAGAGATCCATCCGGCGGTAAAAATAGGAAAAGGGCTGTTCATTGACCACGGTTCGGGCGTGGTCATCGGTGAAACGGCCGAAATCGGCGATTATGTCACGCTCTATCAGGGCGTGACGCTGGGCGGCACGGGCAAGGAAAAGGGCAAACGGCATCCGACGATCTGCGATTATGCGATGGTTGGGTCGGGCGCGCGTGTGCTGGGACCCGTGGTCATCGGCGCGCGCGCGAAAATCGCGGCCGGCGCGGTGGTGCTTGACGATGTGCCCGACGACGCGACCGCCGTGGGCGTGCCCGCGCGCGTGGTGCGCCTTGCAGGCAAAAAAGTCGAGTCCCAGCAGCTCGACCAGATTCATATGCCCGATCCCGTCTCGCTGGAGCTTTGTAAGCTGCAGGCGGAGTTTGACAGGCTCAAGGGCGAGCTGGACGCGTGCCGCGCCAAAAACAGTAAGACCGGGGAATGAAAAAATCGGCCCGCCACGCGGGCTGTGATACGCCGCCGGAAATGCGCGCGGAGCGCGGGCGGCAGCAAATCGGGAGGTAAACGTGAAAATTTATAATACGCTGAGCCGGTGCAAGGAAGACCTTGCGCCCATCGCGCCCCCGCAGGTTAAAATCTATTCCTGCGGCCCGACCGTGTATTCCTTTGCCCACATCGGGAACATGCGCACCTATGTTTTTATGGATCTCCTGCGCCGTACGCTCAAATTAAACGGGTTTGTTCCGCTTCATGTGATGAACATCACCGACGTGGGGCATCTGACTGACGACGCCGACGACGGCGAGGATAAGATGGTGCGCGGCGCGCGTGAGCAGAAAAAAACGCCGTGGGAAATCGCGCAGTACTATACCGACGTCTTTTTGCAGGATATCGATTCCCTCAACATCGACAGACCCGAGATCATCCCGCGCGCGACGGAGCACATCGAGGAGATGATCGCCTTTGTTGAGGGGCTTGTTAACAACGGGTACGCGTATGAGACGAGCGACGGCATTTATTTCGACATTGAGAAATTCGCCGACTACGGCAAGCTGTCCGGGCTTTCGCTGGACGATCAGCTCTCCGGCGCGCGCGTAGAGGTCAACCCCGAAAAACATCATCCGTCGGATTTTGCGCTGTGGAAAAAAGCGCCGAAGGAGCACATCATGCAGTGGCCGTCGCCGTGGGGAATGGGCTATCCGGGCTGGCATATCGAATGCTCCGCCATGTCCAGAAAGTATCTGGGCGACTTTTTTGACATTCATACGGGCGGCGTGGATCACATCCCCGTCCATCATGAAAACGAGATTGCGCAGTCGGAAGGGCTGCTGGGTCATCCGGCGGTCAAATACTGGATGCACGGCGAGTTCATGCTGGTAAACGGCGGCAAAATGTCCAAAAGCCTGAAGAATACCTATACGCTCACCGAGCTTGCGCAAAAGGGCTTTTCACCGCTCCATTTCCGGTATTTCTGCTTAAACGCGCATTATCGCAACAAGCTCAATTTTACCTGGGACGGCATGAGCGCGGCCAAGGTTTCCTTTGAGCGTTTGCTTGCCGGCGTGATGGCGCACAAGGGCGCTGCCGGCAGCGTGCCCGCCGGTGTGATTGACGACCTGCGCGCGCAGTTTTTGGATGCGGTCAACGACGATTTAAACGTCCCGAAGGCGCTGGGCATTGTTTGGAACATGGTTCGCCTGCCGGAAAAATCGGACGAGGTGTACAGGATGCTTATTGCGTGCGACGCGATTTTGGGGCTTGACCTTGACCGGCAGCCCGCGCAGCAGGCCGAGACGGCGCATGATCCGGAAATTGAAGCGCGTATACAGGCGCGCCAACAGGCCAAAAAGGACAAGGATTTTGCGCTGGCCGACAGCATCCGCGACGAGCTCAAGGCAAAGGGTATTGTGCTCCAGGACACCCCGCAGGGTGTGAAGTGGCATAAAGAGTAGCATTTGCTGTTTTTCACGCCGCCGCGCGGCGGCGCGAGCTGACCGTATGCCCGGGTGCGCGGTAAGCAGCTCAACCCGGCGGCGTAAGAAGGGGTTCGTATGGAGCTTTGGGATTTATATGACGCACAGCACTCGCCGACAGGCAAAACAATGCGGCGCGGTCAGCCTGTGCCCAAGGGACTATATCATCTGGTCGTGCACATCTGGATCGTAAACCCCGCGGGGGAGTTTCTCATCCAAAAGCGCGCGCCGGGTGTGGATATGTGGAAAAACCTTTGGTTTACGACGGGCGGCAGCGCGGTGACCGGCGAGGACGGGCGCGCGGCTGCTGCGCGTGAGGTTTTTGAGGAACTGGGCGTCGCGCCCGATATGGACAGGGCGCAAAGGCTCTTTACCATCCGGCGCGAGGATAATTTCAGCGACATATGGCTGATCCGGCAGGAAATCAGTCTGGAACAGATAAAAATGCAGAAAAGCGAGGTTTCTCAGGTTGCATGGGCATCGCGCGGGGACATTGAGCAGCTCGTCAAAACGGGTGCGTTCGTATATTTTCCCTATATGAGCGAGGTGTTTGCGCTTACCGGAAACAAAGCGGAGGATAAGGCATGAAACTCATGGTCATAGACGGCAACTCCATACTTAATCGCGCTTTTTATGGGGTGCGGCTGCTTTCAAACCGCGACGGTCTGTATACAAACGCTGTCTATGGCTTTTTAAGCATACTTTTTAGGCTGCTCGACGAGCGCGCGCCGGATGCGCTGTGCGTATGCTTTGATTTAAAGGCGCCCACCTTCCGGCATCTGTCCTTCGAGGGCTATAAATCGCGCCGTACAGCCATGCCTGAAGAGCTTCAGGTGCAGATGCCGGTCGTCAAAGAAGTGCTCGATGCGATGCATATTGCACGCTTTGAGCTGGAGGGCTTTGAGGCCGACGACCTCATCGGCACCATCAGCAGACGCAGCGACAGCGCGGGCTGGGACTGTGAGATCGTAACGGGCGACCGCGACAGCCTTCAGCTGGTGAGCGACCGCGTGAAGTCTTTGCTCGTTTCCACCGTGCAGGGGCAGACACAGACGAAGGAATATACGCCTGCGCGCATCAAAGAGGAATACGGCCTTACCCCCGCCCAGATCATCGACCTGAAGGGGCTGATGGGCGACAAGTCCGACGACATTCCGGGCGTGGCCGGCGTGGGTGAAAAAACGGCGCTCGAGCTTGTGCGAAATTTCGGGTCTATTGAGGAGATTTATCAAAGGCTGGACACGCTGGATATACGCGAAAGCGTGCGCAATAAGCTGCGCGCGGGCAGCGAAATGGCGGCGGTCAGCCGCAGGCTGGCCACCATCGACTGCGACACGCCCATTGATTTTTCTCCGGAAAAAGCGCTTTTGCGCGAACCGGACAACGATATGCTTTATCAGCTGTTTATAAAGCTTGAGTTTAAGACGTTTATGAATAAACTTAAGCTGGGCAAGCCTCAGGACGCGCCGAAGGACGCGCCGAAGGACGCGCTGGCGTTTATTCTGCCGCCGCACAGCCCCGTTTCCGGCACGCAGGCGCTCGATAAGCTTATTGCGGCGTGCGCCGCAGAACAGGCCGTGGGTTTTGCCTGTGCGCAGAGTCTTGACGCACTGGCACTGAGCACCGCAGACATGACCTATACGGTTTGCCGTGCGGATCATGACGAGCAGGCGTATGAGCGTTTTCTGCACGCTGTTTTCTCCGATAAAATCAAAAAGGCAGGACATGATTTGCGCCCGCTGTTTGTAAGCCTTATGGCGCAAGGGTTTTGCGTGGACGGCTTTATGTTTGACGCGGCGCTTGGGGCTTATCTGCTTAACCCATCCGAGAGCGGCTATACGATTGAAAAAACAGCGCTGCGGCTGCTGAGTTTAGAGATTCCGCCGTCGGGCGCCTACGATGCGGAAAACGCTTTTTCGCCCCTTTCCGATCGCGGCGCGGCGCTCGACGCGATCGCGGCGCATGCCGCGGTGACGTTTGAGGAATATAAGCGCATGGCGCCTGAGCTTGAAAAGCTTGAGATGAAGGAGCTTTATTATTCTGTCGAGCTTCCGCTGTGTCAGGTGCTCGCGGACATGCAGCACACAGGCTTTAAGGTGGATAAAAGCCGTCTGACGGAGTTTCAGGACAGTCTGGGACGGCGCATGGAGGACTGCGAAAAGCGGGTCTACGCGCTCGCAGGCGGACCTTTTAACATTAACTCGACCAAACAGCTCGGGCAGCTGCTGTTTGAAACGCTGGAGCTTCCGGCGGTAAAGAAGAATAAAACGGGGTATTCCACCGACATAGATGTGCTTGAAAAGCTCAAAAGCAGGCACCCGATTATCGAGCAAATCATAGAATACAGGCAGCTGAGCAAGCTTAAAAGCACCTATGCCGACGGGCTTTTAAAGGTGATCCGGCCCGACGGGAAGATCCATTCCTCCTTTAACATGACTGCCACGACGACGGGCAGGATATCCTCGACCGACCCAAATCTTCAGAACATCCCCATCCGGCAGGATCTGGGCAGCGAGGTGCGCCGGATGTTCATTGCAGGGCAGCCGGACTGGGTGCTCATTGACGCGGACTATTCGCAGATCGAGCTGCGAATCCTGGCGCACATCGCAAAGGATCCCGTGATGATCCGCGCGTTTGAAAGCGGAGAGGATATCCATACGGTGACCGCCTCGCAGGTCTTTAACGTACCCGTCGAAG
This sequence comes from Oscillospiraceae bacterium, assembly GCA_963678505.2. Classification (GTDB taxonomy): domain Bacteria; phylum Bacillota; class Clostridia; order Oscillospirales; family JAVBQB01. The sequence goes on from CAXXFP010000010.1 coordinate 87,808, forward strand.
AGGTTACCTCGCTGATGCGCAGGAATGCCAAGGCGGTCAATTTCGGCATTGTTTACGGCATTTCGGAATTTTCCCTGTCTGAGGATATCGGCGTATCGCGTGCGGAGGCACGGCGGTATATGGATAATTATCTGGAAAAGTACGCAGGCGTGCGCACCTATATGAAGGAAATTGTCGAGCGCGCCAAGCGCGACGGATATGTAACCACGCTCATGGGGCGCAGACGGTACCTGCCTGAGCTTAAATCCTCAAACTACAACATTCGTTCCTTTGGAGAGCGCGTGGCGCTCAATACGCCCATTCAGGGAAGCGCTGCGGATATCATCAAGCTGGCTATGGTAAACGTATGGCACAGGCTCAAAAAAGAGGGGTTTCGTGCAAAGCTCATTTTGCAGGTGCACGATGAGCTGATTGTGGAAGCGCCGCTTGAAGAGGCGCAAGCAGCCAAGCGCCTTTTAGTGGAAGAAATGGAATCAGCCATGCACCTGAGCGTTGCGCTGCTGGCCGACGCGTCCGACGGATACACCTGGTATGACGCGAAAAAATGATGAGCCGTCGGCTTTTTAGGAATTGCCGCCGGGGTGCCGGCGCATGAAAAAAACTGACTGTGAAACGGACGGGGGAGCGCGGGTTCGCGTTTTTTGCACCGACGTGGGGAGGGAGGAGACTATGAAGAATATTTTGTTTGTCTGTACGGGCAATACCTGCCGCAGCCCCATGGCCGAAGGGCTTTTTAATCTGGAGGCGGAAAAGGCGGGTCTGCCGGCGCGTGCGATTTCCTGCGGTATGGCCGTTTATTCGGGCGACCCGCCTACGCAGCAGGCAGTTGACGCGGCAAAAAAATACGGTGCGGACATTTCCGGACATCGAGCAATCATGGTTTCCGACGCGCTTTTGGGGCTTTCCGACCGTGTTTTCTGCATGACAGGCGAGCATGCGCAAAGGCTCAAAGCGCGCTTTCCGGAGTATGCCCACAAGGTTTTTTTGCTGGGCATGCAGGATATCGACGACCCGTTCGGGCAGGGGCAGGACCGGTATGACGAGACAGCCGCGCAGATATACGGCGCTGTTAAGGACCGCGTCGCGCAGATGGGCGGCGAAGTATGACACTTACCTTGATGCATTCCGGTCATCTCGGGCAGATGGCCGCACTCGAGCAGGTCTGCTTTTCCTGCCCGTGGAGCAAAACCATGCTCGCAGGCGAGCTTGAAAATCCGCATGCGCGCTATATCGTCGCCGAGGACGGCGGCGAAGTGCTTGGGTACATGGGCATGTATATCGTGGAGGATCAGGGCTTTGTCTCCAACATCGCCGTGTCGCCCCATGTGCGCCGGCAGGGGATTGCGTCTGAGCTGATGCGCGAACAGATTTGTTATGCGTGTGATAACGGCGTCAGGGAGATCATGCTTGAGGTCAGGGCGTCAAACACATCGGCCATAGAGCTGTATAAACGCTTTGGCTTTTTTTGTGCGGGCATGCGTCCGCGCTACTATGAGCGTCCCACGGAGGACGCGATATTGATGAATCTTGAAGTGACAGAGGCGGAACAATGAACATTTTAGCCATAGAAAGCTCCTGCGACGAAACGGCGGCGTCGGTCGTGCGTGACGGCAGGACGGTGCTGTCGGACGTTGTGCTGTCCCAGGCGGATATGCACGCGGTATATGGCGGAGTCGTGCCGGAAATTGCCTCGCGCAGGCATATCGAGGCGGTTGCGGGGCTGGCGGACGAGGCGCTCAGCCGGGCTGGGATCACAAAAAGCGAGGTTGACGCCATTGCCGTGACCTATGCCCCGGGCTTGATCGGCGCGCTGCTTGTCGGCGTGAACTTTGCCAAGGCCGCGGCGTATGCCTTAAACGTGCCGCTTATCCCCGTGCATCATCTGCGCGGGCATATCGCGGCAAATTATCTCGCGTTTCCGGAGCTTGAGCCGCCGTTTATGTGTCTGGTGGTTTCCGGAGGGCACAGCCTGATTGTGGATGTGCGCGGATATACGGATATGGAAATCATCGGCTCGACGCGCGACGACGCGGCAGGCGAGGTTTTTGACAAGGTGGCAAGGGCGCTCGGGCTCGGATATCCGGGCGGCGCCGCCATCGACCAGCTTGCCGCACAGGGCGATGAAAGCAAGTACGCGCTGCCGCGCGCAAAAGTGGAGAGCTGCCCGTATGACATGTCGTTTTCCGGCCTGAAAACGGCGGCGCTCAACATCATAAACAAAGCGAACATGACGGACACACAGGTCGATGCAAACGCGCTGGCGGCTTCGTTTTCGGCTGCGGTGAGCGATGCGCTGATCCCGCGCGCCGTATCCGCGGCGCTTGAGAGCGGACGTACGCGCCTTGCCGCGGCCGGCGGCGTGGCGGCCAATTCGCGCATACGGCGCGATCTGGCCAACATGTGCAAAACACATGGGCTTACGCTGTATGTCCCGCCTGCGGGCCTGTGCGGGGACAACGCCGCGATGATCGGTGCGCAGGGCTATTACGAATACCTTGCCGGGCATGTGTCGGGAATGGACCTAAACGCATTCGCAACGAGGGAGATATCGGCCGGAGCGGTGTGAGCCCGGCCTCGGGTGGAAATGTGCAGTCCCCGAAAAACTCTGTTTTTCTTATGTCCGCCGCAGGCAGTGCCGAAAGAGCCTGTCAAAACCGGCCAACGTGAAAATTGGCTTCCAGCGGGGGTAAGATACAAAGGCATGTGGAGTGTTTAGACCCTTCGGATATGAAATTTCTCTGTTTTTTTTGCTTCTCATCGGTGCGGCGCGGTCTTTAAAAAAGGGACGGCGCGCGCAGCGATTATTTTTATGTGCCGCGTCTGCAAAATGAGTGGGAAACCGGAACGATTCTAACAATTATGTAAACTCAAAATGGACCTGCTTAAGCTGCCAATATGCGAATGCAGGTTTTGAAAAAAGGCGGTCAATATAGGGTATAAGCGTTGAGCGGCAATGGATACGTGCCTGTTGATAAACCTGTGGACAATGTGCATAACTCTTTGTAATCGATTGTTATTATTCTACTTACGTAAACTAAAAAGGCAGTTTTTGGGTTGCGACGTTTGGTTAAATACGTGTTTTTACAGGCTTAAGAATCATATAAAATGCAGGAGCGTCTATGCTTTTTTACACAGTATAAAAGGGAGAGGGGTGGAGGATGACCGGTATAATACAAATTGTATATGGGAGCTGGCTGCCCCCGGAAAAGGCGCAGTGTAATCAGGCATTTTTTGTTGCCACGGTTGACTAAGCGCTGCGAATATGGTATCATGTCCACGTTGCAGCGGCTTTTACGAGCTGCAAGGAAGCAGGTAAAGTCCTGCCGACTGGAGAGACTGCATATGAAGCTGATTAAAGAGTTCAGGGAGTTTATTTTTAAAGGCAATGTACTTGACCTCGCTGTGGCCGTTATCATCGGCGGCGCGTTCGGGAAAATAGTCAGCTCCATTGTCAGCGATATTTTTATGCCGCTGATTGGTTTGCTTCTTGGCGGTATCAGCTTCGACAATCTTTTTTGGGCGGTTGACGGACACGCGTATGACTCAGCGGCCGCGGCGGCGCAGGCCGGTATTGGCGTTGTGAATATCGGTTTGTTTTTGAAGAATACGGTTGATTTTTTCATTATCGCATTGGTTATTTTCGTTTTTATCAAGATGCTTTCTCCGCTGAAGAAAAAGAAGGAAGCTTCCATAGCTCCGGTTGCACGCCTTTGCCCATACTGCAGAAAAGAAGTCGATCCCGCCGCGACCAGATGCCCGCACTGCACGTCCTCACTGGATGCCGACGTACAGGTAAAATGATTACATACACGCAGCAAGCCGTTTTGGGCGTGAGAGCGCCGAGCACATTGCGGTGGCCGCGGTTTGTATAAATACGCTGGTGTAGCTCAGCCGGTAGAGCAGCTGATTCGTAATCAGCAGGTCGAGTGTTCGAGTCACTTCACCAGCTCCATAATTTTAAATCCCTGTAACCACAATGGTTACAGGGATTTTTGCTGCTATTATACACATGGAAATAACCAGGACAAAATTGTCGGTTGGGGTTTATTCGGGGATTGCCCCCCATTAAAATAGACGAAAATACATAAAAGGTCAGACAGAATGTCCTGCCATTGCTTATATTCCAGCAGGAGCAGGAATGCCGACCGGGACAGCCGGAGGGGCCGGTTGGATGTGGAGGTCTTGGGTGTGTCCACATACACCCCTTTGCCGGGGAGGTAATTGGAGGTTTGGGAAATCATTATGGTCTGTTCCTAAAAATCCACGTCCTGCCACCGCAGCCCGGCCAGCTCACCACGGTGCAAGCCAGATAGCAAGTCAAAGGTCAGTATAACCCTCCACTTTATCGGCTCATCCCGTAGCAGCTCCAGCAAGCGCCGGGCATCCGGCTCATCGAGATAAAAGTCTGTTCAATAAATAAGGAAGTGTTGCAGATTTTTACGGTTAAGCATATAATAGATAACAAGAAGAGCCTATTAAAAGATATAAAAATGTGCAGATTTGTCTATTATTTTCGTTGACATATTTTCATCAAAAGAGTAATATAATAGTATAGGTGGGCAACATTGAGTGTCTACCCAAGCGTTGAAGTAGGAGGGCGCGCCGAAATGCGTTGGCCTATGGAGCTTTCGGGAGGGGTTTGTGTAAGAACCTCAAATCGGCTTAGGCAGAAATGCCGAAAGAAAATGCACCATAAAGGCTCTGCTTTAAAGCAGAGCCTTTATGCTATTTGTAGGTAGAGGTAAGAAATGGACAAACTAAAAGAATGCGCAGAGGCATACGAAAAACTACTAGGTGTCGAGTACCATATTCAAGTTGGAAGAAAAGAAAAACTGTATTCCATCAATCTTTCCTTTAAAAAAGAAAATTTTGTCCACCTTACGGGATTACATAAGTTAAAAGACCTGGGTATCCATACAATAAAAAGAGAATATGTTTTTGATGATATCATGAATGGTCAAATAACTGTTGAAGATATTATGCGCAGCTCATTCTATCCCGAAATGCAACCAAGGTTGGAACCGTTTATTCAGATTGAGAGCCTATTAGATAGCAACAATAATGTTTTCTTATACAGTGAAAAGCGTAACAATTTTTCGCTTATTAAGGCTGAATACGTTTTAAAAAATGAATTCGAAAATAATGTTGTTTATATTTTTCTTGACAAGAATGAGCGTGAACCTGGCCACTTCTGCCGGACTTTTTTCCCAAAATCAAAACAGGACTATACAATAAACCAGGCAAGATGCGCGCTATTATATAAAGAAAAAATTGACATAAATACTAACACTAAAACTATACAATTCAACAGGCTGGCATGATTAATGCCCATAAATGAGGACTGGTTCTGGGGTTTATTTGGGGTTTGTTTGGGCAAAAATGGGCAGTTGAGCGTCAGCGGCAACGAAAAATGAAAACCCGAAAAGCCGCATTATACAAGGCTTTGCTGGCATAGGCGGATATGTGAAAAACATAGTTAGCCTGATTCGTAATCAGCAGGTCGAGTGTTCGAGTCACTTCACCAGCTCCATAATTTAAAAGCCTTGCAATGCCTGAAAACATAGGTGGCGCAAGGCTTTTTTCATTTTTTGGGCGGTATCAAGGCGGCACCTATAAAGGGGAAAAAAGCGCAAAAAACACATAAAAAGTAGGTGGCAAACGCGTGGCAACGTGGCAAACGCGTGGCAGATTTTCGCAGCAAAAAGCCCGCCTTAATCGGCGGGCTGTCTTATTATCTCACGATATGCACATGCTGTCGCAGCGCCTGCTCGATAGCCTTTTGCCGGATGCCGATCTATCAGCTTTTTGTTTTTTGAAGGAATATCTGGATATTGAGCTGCTCTTTAGCTATGTCTGCTCCCGACCGGCCTATCCTGTCGCACAGACCCAGCAGCGCGACCTCATGAACGCTTGTTTGCCTTTTCATTGACTGAATATCGGCAAAAGGCAGCGATTTATTCACAAACAGGATCTGCATATGCCATCTGACCAGCGAGGAAACCTGACGAATAAACTCAGCATCGCAGTCAAATTCGCTTAAAAACTGCGCGGACAGCTCGGCGCCAAGCTTTTCATGGTTATACGATGTTATTCTTTCTTTATGGTTTCTTGTCGTGCCGGGTTTGCCGATATCATGAAGCAGCGCAGCCCACATGAAGACCTGCACGTTTTCGCTTTGATCCTTCATCTGCGCAGCGGCGTCGAGCACAAGCAGGGTATGATTCCAGACGCTGCCCTCCGGATGATATTTCGGAGACTGCAGCGTCTGTTTTAACCGCATCAGCATCAAAAAAGGATACTCCCGGAACCAAGGCTCCTCCGCTGATCCGGTCAGGAATACGGACGGCTTGGCATCCCCCATTAAATGGCGGTTTAATTCTTCAAATAGAGCCTGCACCGTTACTTTTTTATCTGATTGATCGTGTTTAAACCGAATTCGGCTCTCGCGCTTTCAGCCTGAGGATCATGCTTGATATGCTTGGAATGAAATTCTCCGTCTGTTTTTTTCCCGTTTTTTGTGCTTTTTCTTCTATTTGGGCTCATTGTTTTACTCCCTTATAAATAATGTCTGCGCAATAAATCACGGATTTATTGCGCAGCAAAAGGCGCTTAACCGATTACCGATGTTCCGCGGGCAACGAAACAATAAAGTGAGCGTACGCAATGGCTGCCGTTTATTCGTAAACTATTTTAAATCCTGTGTTTTCAATACAGTTTTTTATTTCACTTTCCGTCGCGGGGGAATTATATTCGACCTTGATTGTGCCTTCCGCAGGATTAACGCCGACCTCATGAACGCCCTTTATCTTATCCAGCGCGTTTTTTACCTGTGTTTTGCATTCTTTATTCTGAATTCCTGTGACGCTGCACAGCACCGTATTCATTGTAATCCCCCTTTAGTTTTGCGTTTAGCCGCCGTTTTTTTCGTGTCCTCCGTCATGCTTGCCGATTTTATGACCGTTTATAAGACCCGCATCCGCGTTTTCCTTCGGATTGATCTTTCTCAGCTCAGGGTTGCTTTTGCGCCTGTCTCTTATCCTGTTTTTGTTGTTATTCACAGTGTTTTCCTTTCGTTTACATGGCTTTATGCGCCTTATTAGTATTTAATAAACCATCGGATTTATTCAGATATGCCGTCAGGAATTTGTGGATGCCGTTAATAATTTCCCAAGTACACGAGTTAATTCGTATTTGAAATTCTGTTAGTTGGAGCGGCTGCGGATCTTCGTGCGAACTGAAAAAAAATAAAAATTATTTTCTTTCGGATATTCTATATAATGTTTTATTTCATCCTGCCGATATATATACCGAAAGACTATGAACCTGCGGAGATATGTGACTGAAAATGCAGCCGGTTGGGTTCAGAACATTTTTGTTTACGTTTTCTGATTTGACGTCGAATAGACAACTTTAATATCCGCCGCGCGATGCCCCGGCGGCAGCAAGCCTTTTTCGCACAATGAAATACAAATGATTGGTTGGGTGACTGTTGAATAAGAAAGCTGGTTTGCAGATCAGCAAGGAGACGCAGCTTGAATATGCAATGAGATGTCTGGCCAATAACCCCGACGGGGTATTCTGGTCAGACTCAAACGGCGTTATTGTCTATGTAAACAACGCCGCGTGCAAGGAACTGGGCTATTCCAAAGAAGAACTGCTCGCGATGAAGATTTCTGATTTTGATGTTACTCTTTTCGAGTGCGATTTGAAAGCCGACAGCCCGTTTATTCAGGCGACCTCCAGCGGTCAAATCGCTCGAATGAATACCGTGCACCGGCACCGTGACGGACATCTGATTCCGGTTGAAATAACAATGGGAGTGCTTGAGGAAGAAAAAGCCTCCCTGGGTTTCAGCTTTGTTCGCAATATGTCAGAACATATGGGTGCGGAAGATAAGCTCAAAGAGGCGTATAAGGACCTGGAAAGGAACAACGTCGAGCTGGGCCGGCTTTATCACGACCTGACTGCAAGGGAAGAACAGCTCAAGCATCTTGCCTATCATGACACCTTAACGGGGCTTCCCAACAGAACCCTTCTTATGGAGGATCTCCAGCGGATCACAAAAGTCACTGAGGACAAGTCTGTAAGAACAGCGGTGCTTTTTATTGACCTTGACAATTTTAAAAATATCAACGATGGCTTGGGACACAGCGTGGGCGATGTGATCTTAATTGAGGCCGGGCAGAGAATGCAGAGCAATCTGCGCAAAACGGATATTATTTATCGTTTCGGGGGCGATGAATTCATTGTTCTGTTGCAGGATGTCGGTTCCTTTGATGAGATCGCACAGCTGGCGGACCGGATTTCAAAATGCCTGGTGGCTCCGTTTAAAATTGACATGATTTCCATCTATCTGACCTGCAGTATCGGCGTTTCGGTTTTTCCGGAACATGCCGCGTTTCCGGAAGAGCTGCTGATGTATGCGGATGCGTCGATGTACAAGGCCAAAACCAACGGGAAAGACCGTGTTCAGTTTTTTAACCTGGAGCTTAAAAAAGAGGTTATCAATAAAATCGAACTGCAGAACAAGCTCAGGCAGGCAATACTCAATCAGGAGCTTTATTTAAACTATCAGCCTCAGTTTAACCGCATGACCGGGCAAATCAGAGGGATTGAGGCGCTTATCCGATGGGAAAATCCGCATTTGGGCAATATCAGCCCGAATGTGCTCATCCCCATTGCCGAAGAAATGGGCTTTATTGTTCCGATCGGAGAATGGGTTTTACGGCAGGCCTGCTATGATGCGTTCAGGTGGGAAAAGGAGTATCAGTTTGACGGGTATATATCGGTCAATGTTTCCACAAAGCAGCTGCGAAATTCAGATTTTATCAAAACAGTCAAAGAAACAATTGCTGTGACCGGGCTAAACCCGGCACGCCTCGAGCTTGAAATCACAGAAAGCGTTTTTATTGATTCCTTTGAGTCGACTGTGGAAAAACTTCTGGAACTGAAAAGCATGGGCGTGCGTATTTGTCTGGACGACTTCGGTACGGGGTATTCTTCTTTGGGCTATCTGATACAACTGCCCATTGATACGCTGAAAATCGATAAGGCTTTTATTGAACAGAGTCAGGCTGATTCCAATAAGAAAAATATCACGGGAGCAATTGTTTCCATGATGTCCGATCTGGGAATAGAAACGATTGCGGAAGGCGTCGAAACGCAGGAACAGTTCGACTATATAATGAACACTAAAACCGGTAATTTTCAGGGATATTTGCTGAGCAGACCGGTTTTGGAAGAGGTTGTGGGACGAATCCTGCAAAAAAACGGTCAGGGAGTACGCTTTAACGGAATGATTTAGCAGGCGCGAGGGGGGCCGCGAGGCTTGCGGCTCAGGCCTTGGGACGCTGCGATTGTGCAAGCGCAGTAAACTGCCAAAGAAAAAGCGGGTATCCCCGCGTAAATGCCCTGTTTTCGGCGGACCGTCAGTGGCCGCAGCCGGAAGGCGGAATCGGGCGCGCGCAGCGTAGGTAAGGATAAAAACACTTGCAATTTCCATATAACTGTGCTAATATTTTTTTGCTGTCTTTATAAGGCATCATTGTAATGTCTTTTGGCACGCGGGCGTATCTATACAGCCCGGCGTTTATGATAGCAAGATCAGCAACCGGAGAAAGAGGTGAATATGATGAAAGAAGGCATCCATCCCAACTACACGCAGACCACCATTAAATGTGCCTGCGGCGAGGTTATAGAAACGGGTTCTACCAAGCAGAATTTACGCGTTGAAATCTGCTCGAAGTGTCACCCCTTTTATACCGGTAAACAGAAACTGGTGGACACCGGCGGACGCGTTGACCGCTTTAAAAAGAAATTCGGCATCGATAAATAATGTCCGCACGAATCAATCACAATGCGATTGCTTCGCACGGTATTTAGCCGCGCCGCGGAATCACAGAGACGGTGAAACGCGATCAAGGCACATAATTAGGCAGCTGGCAATAAAATATGCCGGCTGCTTTTGTGTTTATTGTTATTATTGCTTAAAGAATATTAATTTTTCGTTAAATTTTGACATCAAAGATATTGTAATAAACAGGTAAATATTTTAATATATAGAGTATACTGTTTCTTTGTGGAATTATCCTGAATGTTGTCGAAAAAGGAAGGCCGCTATGCAAGCTCTCAAAGACAGGATTTTAAAGGACGGCCGGGTAAAGGGCGGGGATGTGCTCAAGGTCGACAGTTTTTTGAACCATCAGCTCGATATTGGGTTTTACAACCTGATCGGTCAGGAATTTAACCGCATATTTTCCGGCACGGAGGTCACTAAGATCCTCACTATTGAGGCGTCGGGCATCGGGATTGCCTGCATCACCGCCCAGTATTTTAACGTGCCGGTTCTTTTTGCCAAAAAAGCCAAATCCAAAAACCTGGACGGGCAGCTCCTTGTCAGCCAGGTCTATTCCTATACGTATCAGAACACATATGATATTACTGTCGAAAAAAGATTCCTGTCAAAGGATGACAGGGTACTTATTATTGATGATTTCCTTGCCCGCGGGGCTGCCGCGCGCGGGCTCATTGACCTTGTCAATCAAGCCGGGGCCAAGCTTGCCGGCGTGGGAATCGTGATTGAAAAAGGATTTCAGGAGGGCGGCAGGACGCTGCGTGACAGCGGCGTGCGCGTGGAGTCGCTTGCCGTTATTGACTCCATGGATGAAAATCAGATCGTTTTTCGGGACTGACCGTGTTTGTAAGCGCCGGCAGATTCCCCATCTGCGTGACGCTGACATAAAAAGCCAACAAAAAAACAGGAGGAATTATACGTGAACAAAAGACTTACAGCTATTTTTGTCGCGACATTTCTGGTCATGGCCTTATTTGCAGGCTGCGCCGCTCCGGACGCTCAGCCGAGTGCGTCCCCGGCAGAATCCGCCGCACCGTCAGTCCAGCCCAGCGCAGAGCCGGTGGCCGCGGGCATACCGGCCGATAAATTGAAGGTCGGCTTTGTGTACATCGGCACGGTCGGCGACATGGGGTATAACTACGCGCATGACCTGGGCCGCAAGGCGCTTGAAGAGCAGCTCGGCGTCAAAACAGTTTTCGTTGAAAACGTTCCCGAAAACTCCGACTGTGAAAAAACGATCCGCGACCTGATCGATCAGGGCTGCAACGTGATCTACGCCACCAGCTTCGGTCATGGCCAGTGGGCCATGAAGGTTGCCAAGGATCATCCCGAAGTCTATTTCGGACATGCCACCGGCAGCGACACCGCCGACAACCTTTCCACTTACATGGGCAAAATTGAGCAGCCCCGCTATCTTTCCGGTATCGCGGCGGGCATGAAGACGACCTCGAAAAAAATCGGGTATGTCGCTGCGATGCCTATCCCGGAAGTTATCCGCGGCATCAACGCCTTTACGCTTGGCGTACGCTCCGTAAATCCGGACGCCACCGTCGAGGTCATCTGGACCAACACCTGGTTTGACCCGGCGCTTGAAAAACAGGCGGCTCTGGAGCTGATCAACAAGGGCTGCGACGTGATCGCCCAGCACTGCGACTCCACCGCCGCGCAGCTTGCGGCTCAGGAAAAAGGCGTTTTTGCCGTCGGCTACAATTCGGCCACTTTTGACGCGGCGCCGAAAGCCTATCTGACCGCTCCGCTGTTTAACTGGTCGGCTTTTTATGTAAACGATGTGAAGAGCATCATGGACGGCACATGGAAATCCCGTCATTACTGGGAAGGCATGAACGACGACACGGTCAAGCTCGACGCGCTTTCCGTCAACTGCGCAGAGGGGACGAGCGATAAGGTTAAAGAGATGGAAGACAAAATGAAATCCGGCGAGTTTATCATCTTCTCCGGCCCGATTAAGGATAATACAGGTAAGGAAATGGTCGCCGCGGGCGCCGCGATGACCGATGACGAAGTCTGGTCGATGAGCTGGTTTGTCGAAGGCGTGATCGGGACTGTTCCCAAACAATCCTAAGTTTTCGGCTTTAAAAGAACCGATCGTGTGAAAACAGCGTTTTCACACGATCGTGCTTTTACGGGCCCGGCAGGGACGCGGTTTGCGTTCTTGCCGGGCATCCGTTAAGTCTAATGTTGTGGAGGGCGTTATGCAAAACGAAAGCGGCGCGTATATTGAGCTTCGAGGCATAACAAAATCCTTCGGTGGCATTTTAGCCAACGACGGGATCGATCTGACGGTTTCAAAGGGCGAAATCCATGCGCTGCTCGGAGAAAACGGTTCAGGCAAGTCTACGCTTGTCAACATGCTTTCAGGCATCTACAGCCCGGACGCGGGAGAAATCCTGCTGGAGGGACAAAAACTGACGATATCCTCGCCGAAGGATGCCATTATGGCGGGCATCGGCATGGTGCATCAGCATTTTAAGCTCATTGACGTGCTGACGGCCAGAGAAAACATTATTGTAGGGCAGGCCGGCGGCTTTTTTATCGAAGGGAAAAAACTCTCCGCGCAGATCAAGGCCCTGGCCGGAAAATACGGACTGAAAATCGAACCGGACAAAAAGGTCTATAATATGTCGGTCGGCGAAAAGCAGACGGTGGAGATCCTCAAGGTTCTGTACCGGGGGGCAAATCTGCTGATCCTTGATGAACCGACCGCTGTTTTAACCCCGCAGGAGATTAAAGGACTTTTTGACATCCTGCGGAAAATGAAAGCCGCCGGCTGCGCCATCATTATCATTACGCACAAAATAAATGAGGTGATGGAAATCAGCGACAGGATCACCGTGCTGCGCCGCGGGAAGAGCATACAGACGGTGGAAACCGACAAGACGACGCCGCACGAGTTGACCGAGATGATGGTCGGGCGCCCGATTTCCCTTGAAATCGAGCGCGCACAGGCGGACGAGTCGGTGAAAACGCCGCTGCTGACAGTGGACCGCCTGACCGTGATATCGCCTGATGGGGCAAAACGGCTCGACGAGGTGAGCTTTACATTGACGGGCGGGGAAATTCTGGGGATTGCCGGAATTGCCGGCAGCGGACAAAAGGAACTTTGCGAGACCATCGTCGGCTTGCAGAAGGCCGCGTCTGGCAGTGTGATTTTTATAGGCAGTAAAATACTGGGTATGTCGCCGCGTGAAATCATCAAAAAGGGCGTCAGCATGTCCTTTATTCCGGAGGACAGGCTGGGAATGGGCCTGGTTGCCGGCATGGATATCACCGATAACGTGCTTTTGAAAGCCTATCAGAACATGCCAGGCTTCTTCATAAACAGGGAAATCGGCAAAAAGATGGCCAAGGACATCATTGGGAAATTTGATATCAGCACACAGGGCGTAGACCAGCCGGTTAAGAACCTGTCCGGGGGCAACATCCAAAAGGTGCTGCTTGGACGTGAAATACAGCTGAGCCCCAGCCTGCTCATTGCCGGATACCCTGTCAGGGGGCTGGATATCGGCGCGTCTTACGGGGTATACGATGTGCTCAACGAGCAGAAAAAAAAGGGTGTCGGAGTTTTATATGTCGGCGAGGACCTGGACGTGCTGCTTGAGCTTTGCGACCGGATCATGGTACTCAGTCAGGGCAGGGTCATTGACATTGTAGACGCGCGTGAAACGACCAAAGAGGATATCGGGCTGATGATGTTCGGCCAACAGGTCGGCGGGAAGGGCGGCAATTGATGTTTAAAATTGTAAAGAAAACCGAGCTTCCTGCACTCCAGTCGGCGCTTCTGCGCTTCGGTGCGGCGGTATGCGCGCTGATTGCCGCGTCGCTGATTATGCTGATACTGGGGTATAATCCGTTTCTGGTATACGCCAAAATTGCCGAGGGCTCGGCGGGCACGCTCTACCGTATCACGGAAACCATCAACAAGACCATTCCGCTGGTCGTTATGTCGCTGGGCATCGCGGTGGCCTTTAAGATGAAATTCTGGAACATCGGGGCTGAGGGTCAGTTTTATATGGGGGCTTTTGCCGCGGCGTATGTTGCCTTTACGCTGCCCGGTCTGCCCGCTTATATCCTGATTCCGCTGATGATGCTGGCGTCGATCCTTTTCGGCGGACTGTGGGCGCTCATCGCGGCGCTCCTGAAAACAAAATTTGGCACCAGCGAGACACTGGTCACGCTGATGCTCAACTATATCGCGATCAAATGGATCACCTATCTGCAGTACGGCCCGTGGCGGGACCCGAAGGCAAGCGGCTTCCCGCGCATGAGCCGCTTTGTGGACGCGGCCGTGCTGCCTGAGCTGTTTGGCGTGCATATTGGCTGGATCGTCACGCTGGTGCTGGCCGTCCTGATCTACGTGCTGATGAAGGACACAAAGCTTGGCTATGAAATCTCGGTGATCGGTGAAAGCGAGGCCACAGCGCGCTACGCGGGCATAAGTGTGGTGAAAACGGTGCTTATTTCCATGCTTATAAGCGGCGGCCTGTGCGGGCTTGCGGGCATGATGCAGGCGTCCGCGATCGAAGGCTCGCTGTCGGATCAAATGTCCGGCGGGTTGGGCTTTACCGCCATCATCACCACCTGGCTTGCCCGGCTTAGCCCGCCGATGGTGCTTGTGGTATCGTTCCTGTTTGCCATGCTGCTGCAGGGCGGCTCATATATACAAAGCGCGCTGCAGATACCGTCCGCTGTGGTGGAGATATTGCAGGGAAGTATCCTGTTTTTTGTGCTGGGCAGTGAATTCTTTATTCAGTATCGAGTGGTTTTTGATGCTGCCCGCTCTAAAAAGGGCGCGTCCGGAAAGAAGGGGGATGCCTGATGGATGATTTTATTTTGACTGCAAGCCTGTTTTTACAAACGGCGGCGCAAATGGGGACCCCTATCCTGCTTGCCACGCTGGGCGGGATTCTGGGCGAAAAGGTTGGACACCTCAACCTGGGGGTTGAGGGGATGATGCTTATGGGCGCGGTCATGGGCTTTCTTGCCGGGGTCGGCACGAAAAATCCTTTTCTTGCCGTGCTTTGTGCCGGACTTGCGGGCGCTTTCGGCGCTTTGATTTATGCCTTTGTAACGGTAACCCTGCGCGGCAACCATGTCGTGACGGGGCTTGCGCTCACGGTTTTCGGCACGGGCGTATCGGGCTTCTTCGGGAAAACCCTGACGGGGCTTAATCTGCCGCAGACGGTTACGGCGCCCTTCGCGCCGCTGTCCGTCGGTGCGCTTTCAGACATTCCTTTCATCGGAAAAATGATCTTTGAGCAGGGTATTTATGTGCACATGGCCCTTTTGCTGGCTGTGATCATCTATATCCTGTTCAGGCATACCAGAATCGGACTGAATTTGCGGGCGGTCGGAGAAAATCCTGCCGCAGCGGACGCATCAGGCATCCATGTCAATGCATATAAATATGTCAGCATCCTGTGCGGCGGATTTTTGTGCGGGCTTGGCGGGGCGTATTTATCTCTTGTATTTGTTCCGCGCTGGCAGGACAATATTACCGCAGGACTGGGCTGGATCGCCGTTGCGCTGATTATTTTTTCCACTTGGAACCCGCTCAAGGCCATATTCGGCGCATATCTGTTCGGCGCGCTGCGCGGCATCGGGTTTAAGCTCCAAAACCTGGACATTCATGTTTTCGGGCATGAAATCGTTGTGGCACCGCAGTTTCTGGATATGATCCCGTATGTCACGACGATCCTTGTTCTGGTGTTTATCACAATGCACAAGAAAAAAGAAAATCAAGCGCCGGCAAGTCTGGGCAATCCGTATTTCAGGGAAGACAGATAGAGCCGCACCGCGCGGCGTTGTCGAAAAAGAGAGCACAGACTGTGTGGAAAAGGTGATTGCCGGATGGTGATAGAAACCAAACGCATGCTGCTCATCCCCTATACCATCGAGCAGATGCATGTCGCGCTCAGAGATCCGGCCGGAGCGGCGCAGCGCATCGGAGCCCGCGTATGCAAGCCCGACTATCTTGAACGCTTTGCACGCGCCAGAATTTACAGCGCAAAAATACACATTATGGAAGCAGACCCGGACTCGTGGCTGTTTGCCACCTACTGGCAGATGGTTTTAAAGGACACCCATTCCATTGCCGGGGAGATCGGGTTTAAAGGCCCGCCCGTCAAAGGCGAGGTGGAGCTTGGCTACGGAACGCACGAGTTTTACAGGAACAGGGGATATATGACGGAGGCTGTGTCGGCGCTGTGTCAGTTTGCGTGTTCACAAAACAGCGCGCTTATCCTGCGCGTCATGGCGGCCACGGAAAAGAGAAATTATGCGTCTCAGCGCGTTCTGGAAAAATGCGGATTTCTATGCAAAAAGCACCAAAAGGGGCTGCTGATCTGGTTTTTTGAGAAGCTGCCGGGCAAAGCGGAATAAAATCAATAAACGGGCAAACGCCCCGCACCGGAAACGGTGCGGGGCGTTTCTTCACTTGGGGGATGAAATAATGTCCGCACAGACTGAAAGGCGCGGCGTGCGCCTGTGCGCCGGCGGTTAGTTTCTCCCGTTTATACCGGGCAGCGCCTGCACGATGCTTTCCGCCAGCAGCCGGAAGGCGGCATCGTTTAAATGGGGCGTATAAATGCTCTCCAGTCGGTCGGTAATATCCTGCGCCTGCTTAAGTGAGGCGGAGGCCTCCGCAATAAGCGAGGCGGCGGTATTTTTTTCAAAGCGCAGGCGCTGCCGGTACTGCCTGAGCAGCGCGCTGTCAACACAGGCGTTGAGTCGGATGCGGCGGTACGGCTGACCTGTGTAGGGGTAAAGCGCGCTTGAACTGACAAAACCGAGAGAAAGGGCGGGAATCAGGACATGTTCAAGCTTGTTTTCCGGGTTGAGCGGGCAATAGCAGGCAATAACCTCGAGACCCGCCTGCGTAGCAGCATTCAGGATGGGCGACAGAAAAAAGTGCGACAGCCCGTAATCGTCATTGATTTCGTAAATTGTTTTACACAGAGTATTGGCCGTATCAAACAGGCAGACAGGCCCGGCGGCCGTGACCGCGCTTAAAAAGCGCTTTTTCAGCTCCCCGCCCGCAGCGGGGGCTGTTTTTAGTTCCCTTGAAATCACGCCGGCTGCGCGTTTGGATATTTTGTCGAGCGCTGCGCTGCGCACGATCAGGCTGAAAATGTCGTCATTGAGCGAGCGCGCGGCGGAGAGGCAGCGGTATGTCCGCATGAAGCACTGCTGCTGCTCTTGTATCAGGCGAATAATGGCGGCGAGGTTTTCCTTTATGGGGGCGGACGCATACAGGCCATCGAGCGAAATAAAACGTTCCACGGCGATCGGATATTTAGGCTTGATGTCATGGGGGGCGCTGCCGTTTATAAAAGCAATCGCCAGTGTCGGAAGCAGGAGGCCGTCGAGCTCATCCGGATCGACGGTGCTCACAAGCTCCTGAAAGGGGACGCCCATTTCCCGCAGCTTTTCCGTGATATACCGGAGAAAAAAGGAATTGGCGCTGCCAAAGCCGCCCTGGAGTATGTATACGTCGCGCGCGGTACGCAGGTTGATCAGCCAATCGTATAGTGAATAATAGCCGCCAGGAGAGTGCGCGCCAAGAAAAAAACGGAGAGGCGCCGGCATGGTCACATTATCTTCCCCCTTAACTTTACCCTGTGTTATCAGCGTATGCGGGGGTTAGGGGGAGGGTGAAAAAATTCGGGTTTTAGTTTCTTTGACAGGCATGGCAGCGTGATATTCCTTCGCGCGGCATTTTAAGGATTAATCTGCCGTTTTGTTCCTGCTTCAATCATAATAAGCATGCTGTATGACCAGAAAAAATACGCAAAATATGGAGAATTTTGTTGACAAATCACATAATGACATGTACCATACTTTTCAGTATGTATTCATTTTAAAACACGATGGGAGAGATGAAAATGACCAAGCCAATGGCCAAAGTCACAGGGTATCTTCCGGATGAGACGCCCTCCTGGGGAAAACTGCTGCTTTTTGCTTTTCAGCAGATCCTGGTCATGTTTCCGGCGACCGTAACGGTTGCTCTGCTTACGGGATTTCACGTATCCACTACCATTTTTGCAAGTGGACTTGCAACGATTTGCTTTCTGTTAATTACGCGAGGCCAGATTCCTTTGTATTATGGCTCCAGTTTTTCTTATCTGGCAGCCATTGTCGGAATTACAGGCGCAAAGTATGGGGTCGTGGCATCCGATGCCCTGATTTCACAGGCGCAGTTCGGCATCATCTGCTCCGGCCTTGTATCCATTGTCGCAGGCCTGATCGTCAGCCGCTTCGGAATGGAATCCATAGAAAAAGTATTGCCGCCCACTGTGACAGGCCCGATTGCCATGGTGATCGGCATTTCTCTTGCCGGAACGGCCATGATCTATGCCTCCGGCTATGATTCGGCCACGGGACTTGCCAGCAACAACGCGTGGATTGCGGCGATCGTCACTCTGTTTGCCACCATCCTGTTTTCCGTCTATCTCAAGGGCGTATGGAGCCAGCTTCCCATTCTGTTCGGAATAATGGTCGGGTATCTCGTCAGCATCCCGCTCGGTCTGATCGACTTTTCCACCATCTGGACAGGCACATTCATCGCACCTCCGCATTTCACGCTGCCTACGGTAAGCTGGGGAGCGCTGTTTGCCATCATGCCCATTGCGATTGCAACCATCCCCGAATCGACCGCACATGTGTTTCAGCTTGATATTTATGTCAACGACCTTGCCAAGAAAAAGGGTAAGGGTGAATACAAAATCGCCGACAAGCTTGGCCTGAACCTTATCGGCGATGGTGTCGGAGACATTGTGGCGTCCCTGTTCGGCGGCCCTGCCGGCACCAATTACGGCGAAAACATTTCCACCATGGCCATCACCAAAAACTTCTCCTCAAAGATGTTGGGCACCGCCGCCGTGCTTGCTATGGCGATGTCTTTTATCCTGCCGATTTCAAACGCCATCAATACCGTGCCCAGCGCGGTTATGAACGGCGCGTGCATCTTCCTGTTCGGCGCCATCGGCGCGCAGGGAATCGCCATTATGATCAACAAGAATGTGGACATGTTTTCAGCGAAAAACCTGTCGGTCATTGCGGTCATCCTTGTCGTGGGCCTTGGCGGCTATTACGGATTCCCGGACAATATGATTCCGTTTTTCGGCGCGAAGCTTCCGGCAATCGCCACGGCTTCCATGGTGGGCATCGTACTTAACCTGATCTTATCCATCGGAAATAAAGAAAAGGCGTAATTCCACGCTGCAATTAAGCGCAAAAAAAGATGGCGGCCGTTTGGCCGCCATCTTTTTGACTGCAAGAAAGAAGTACTTTTTTCGAATGCGCGGGAAAAATGCCGACAGATCTATGTGCTTTACCATGATGGCGGGCGAGTATCTTCGCGCTTTTGCCCAGATCCGGGGGATATTCCATAATCCCCCGGATCCGGGCTTAATAGGTGTGGGTGCAGTGCTCACGAATGGCAGCCTCAATATTTTTCAGGTCCTCATAGGTTTCCGGCCGCTTGTTTGGGTCGCGCAGCAGAAAGGCGGGATGATAAATGGCGGTGAGCTGGTATTTTCCCCGGTTAAACCACTGCCCGTGCTCGCGCGTGATCTTAAAATCTTGCTTAATGATGCGCGAGGCCGCTACGCGCCCGAGGCAGACAATGATTTTCGGTTCAAGCAGGCTGACCTGATCGCGCAGCCAGCCGATACAGGCCTCCTGCTCGGCGGGCAGAGGATCACGGTTGTTCGGCGGACGGCATTTGACAATGTTGGCAATATAGACATTCCCGCGGTTCAAGCCGATGACGCCGAGCATGTCATCAAGCAGCTTGCCCGCTCGGCCTACAAAGGGCAGTCCGGTGAGATCCTCCTGTTGGCCGGGGCCTTCGCCGATAAAAAGCACCTCCGCGCCGCGAGATCCGTCACCGAAGACGACGTTTGTGCGTGAGGCATGCAGCCCGCACCGCATGCACTGTTTGCAGCCATCCTCAAGCTCCTTCCAGTCAAGCATCAAAAATCCCCCTAAAACGATTATATCGCCGCGATTCCCCCGCGGGAAAATGCATTTATAATTATAAATCATATTGCTGTCGTCCGGAAAGGACGGATGTGTCGGCTTTTCCGGTTGCCCCGAAAGGGACGGGGAAAAAGACATAAATGGCAAGTATAATAACCGCTTGCGGTTATTATATCATAGCCGCCGTACGGCTATGATATAATGCGTCATCTTTTCCGGTTGCCCCCAGGGGGGCGAGGAAAAGGACTTAAATTAAGTATAATAACCGCTCGCGGTTATTATATCATAAAACGCCACACTGGCAAGGACGATTCACCCCCTGTCCGGAAGGCGGCGTTTTCACCGCTTTTCTATTTTGGCATACCATGATAAAAGGATATCGGATAGGGTGTTGAAAAGTGGATATATGGAGTGTACTTATGATCGGTCTGGCCGTGACCGTGGACGGATTTTTTGCCGGGTTTGCGCATGGTCTGCGCAGGGTAAGCGTCAGTGGGCTTGCGCTTGTTCATGCGAGCGCATGGACGGTTCCGATGACGATGGGCGCAATTGTAGCCGCGAAATATGTGGGGCATATGCTGCCGATGGACTGTCTGCCGATTTTGGGCGGTCTGCTTTTAATGCTTGCGGGCGTGCTGGCGCTGGTTGAAACATTTCGCTCCGGGCATGCTGTAAGCGCGGAGAACCGGCGCATTCGGACGGCCGAAGCCGCGCTGCTGGGAATTGCCGTTGCGGCTGACGCGTCGGTCGCCGCGTTTTCACTGGGACTGATGGGAGCCGACCCGCTGAGCGTGCCGTTTATTTTTGCGGGGCTTCACTGCGTGTTGATTTATACCGGCAACAGGCTCGGCCGTATGGGGATACGCGGGCTCGCTGATGCGCGGGCGCGCGCATTGCCCGGAATTCTTCTGCTCCTGATGGGAGCCGCAAAGCTTTTTTCCTAAGGCGCCGCCAGGTAAAAATGGCGGCGCGGATATGATCGCCTGCAGGCCGGCTTACCCGTGAGCCGGCCTGCAGGCGTATAGCTTCATGCCGGCCGCGGGTTAACCGGAAACGACCGTAAGGTTATCGGGGGGCGCTTCGGGAGGCGGATAATAATAATACCGCAAGGCATAAGCCTTGCGGTATCTGGTGCGAGTGAGTCTATAAGCCGAGTTCTGTATTTGACAGCCATCTATCTTGGCCGGGCGTTGCCGCTCCGGCTCCAGCCACCTTCGGGGACGGCCGGGCTCGCCTGGCGCGCGAAGCGCCTGTCCCCATTTGCGGTGTTGCTCCGGATAGAGTTTACAGGATTGCCCGGTCTCCCGGGCAACCGGTGAGCTCTTACCTCACCTTTCCACCCTTACCGGCAAAAAGCCGGCGGTATATCTCTGTTGCACTTTTCCTAAAGTCGCCTCCGGCGGGCGTTACCCGCTATCCTTACCCTGAGGAGCTCGGACTTTCCTCATAAACAGCCTTTCGGCATTGTTTATGCGGCTGTCTGGCTTACTCGCCTTATAATAGTAGACTATGCGTGCAGAATTGTCAACAGCCCGCATAATTTACCAGACCGGTGGACCGGATGCGCTTGTTGTGTTTTTCATTGATATTTATGGAATGAAACGATATAATACTAAATAATGGAATGCTGTCTGAATGCGAGGTGGCGCATGGAAAACAGGTTTGAAAACTTTTTACAATCGGTTCGCGGCAAAAAGATTGCCGTTTTGGGGATCGGCGTGAGCAACACGCCGTTAATTGAGCTGCTGCTGGAGGCGGGCGCGCAGGTTACGGCCTGCGACAGGAAGCCCCGGGAGAGCTTTGGCGGACTGGCAGAGGAGCTTGAGCGCGCGGGCGCGCAGCTCAGGCTGGGTGACAGCTATCTGGACGGGCTTGCGCAGGACATCATTTTTCGCACGCCCGGCATGCGCCCGGATATCGAGCCGCTTGCGCGCGCGCGCAAGGCGGGCGCACAGATCACCTCCGAGATGGAGGTTTTTTTTCAGGTTTGTCCGTGCCGCATCATCGGCGTGACAGGCTCGGACGGCAAGACGACCACGACGACGCTTATTAGTGAGATGCTTGCGGCGCAGGGGCGCACCTGCCATCTGGGCGGGAACATTGGCTTCCCGCTGCTTGCCAAAACAGGTCAAATGAAGCCGGAGGACATTGCGGTCGTTGAGCTGTCGTCCTTTCAGCTGATGACGATGACGCACAGCCCGCACATCGCGGTGGTAACCAACGTCTCGCCCAATCATCTGGATATGCACCGCTCGATGGAAGAGTATATCGAGGCGAAAAGCAGAATATTTGCGCATCAGGGTGAAGACGGGCTTCTGGTTTATAACTATGACAATGAAATCACGCGCGGCTTTGGAGCGCGCGCACCGGGCAGCGTTTTGCCGTTTAGCCGAACGCAGTGTCTGGACGAGGGCGTTTTCGTTAAGGCTGGGCAGATCGTTTTGAGGCGGCAGGGGCGCGATGAGGCCGTTCTTCACACGAAGGACATCCTGCTTCCCGGCGCGCACAATGTGGAAAACTACATGGCGGCCATCGCCGCCACGCGCGGGCTTGCCTCAAACGAGGCGGTTTTGCAGGTGGCGCGCAGTTTCCCGGGTGTGGAGCACCGCATCGAGCTTGTACGGGAGCACAACGGCGTAAAATACTATAACAGCTCCATCGATTCAAGTCCCACGCGCACCGCGGCGGCGCTGCGGTCGTTTTCGCAGAAAACGATTGTCATCTGCGGCGGATATGATAAAAAAATCCCCTTTGAGCCGCTCGGGCAGGTGCTGGTGGAAAAGGCGAAGGCGGTGGTGCTTACGGGCGCGACGGCGGATAAAATAGAGGCCGCCGTGCGTACGACACCGGGCTATGATCCGGAAAAACTGCCGATTGTCCGCAAGGCTTCATTTGACGACGCGGTCAGGACGGCGGCGGCGCTTGCAAGTGCCGGAGATGTGGTGATTTTATCGCCCGCCTGCGCGTCCTTTGACGCGTTTTCCAATTTTGCGCAGCGCGGGCAGCGGTTTAAGCAGCTCGTTAAGGAGCTTTCATAAAGCGGTTTGAGGAGGATGGGTATTTTTGGAGACAAAGGAAATGGTGGCGGCGCTGTGCACGCTGCCGGGCCCCTCGGGCTTTGAGGGCGCAGCCGCGCAGCGGTGCGCGCAAATGCTTGCGCCGCTTGTGGATCATATCGAAACGGACAGGCTGGGCAATGTGATCGGGAAAAAAAGCTGCCATAAGCCAGGAGCGAAGAAACTGCTGCTGGACGCACATATCGACGAGATCGGGCTGATGGTGACCGGGCATGAAAAGGGGTTCCTGCGCTTTCGTGCCATCGGCGGGGTCGACCCGCGCATGCTGCCCGGCCGCGAGCTGAAAATACTGGCGGAAAAACCGCTTTCGGGTGTGGTGGCGTGGCTTCCCGTGCATTTGCTCAGTGAGGAAAGCATGGAGCACTCGGTAAAAATTCAGGACCTTTTTATTGACGCGGGACTGAGCGAGCAGGAGGCGGTCCGGCAGATCCCCATCGGAACGCCCGTCGTGTTTGCCGACGGGTGCGAGGAGATACAGCCGGGAATACTGTGCTCAAAGGCACTTGACGACCGCGCGTGCTTTGTGGTGCTGATGCGCGCGCTCGAGCTTTTAAAGGACAGATCACTGAATGTTGACCTGGTTGTGCTGGGGAGCGTGCAGGAGGAGCTGGGCACGCGCGGCGCGATTACGGGCGCGTATGCCATTGCGCCCGACTACTGCATCGCCGTGGATGTGACGCACGCGAAAACGCCGGATGCGCCGCGCGAAAAAGTCTTCGACATGGGCGGCGGTACGGCCATTGGCCTGGGCCCGAACATAAACCGCTGGATCGGCGAGCGCCTGATAAAAACCGCGCAGGCGCATGAGATCAAGTACCAGCTTGAGGTCATGGAGGGGCACACGGGCACAAACGCATGGCCGGTCCAAATCAGCCGGGAGGGTGTGGCCACGGGCGTTGTGTCGGTGCCGGTCAAATACATGCACTCGCCGGTGGAAATGCTCAATGTCGACGACATTGAATCGGCTGCGCGGCTGCTGGCCGAGTTTGCCGCCGGGCTTGACGGGGAGGTGCGGGAGCATGCTTAATCGGCTGATGGAGCTTTGCGCGCTTGACGGAGTTTCCGGCACCGAGGACGCGGTGCGCGCCTATATCCGAGCGCAGGCGGCGCCCTTTGCGGACGAAATCCGCGAGGACAGCACGGGCAATCTGCTCGTTTTCAAAAGAGGCAAAAAATCCATCGGGAAAACGGTGGTCCTCACCGCCCACATGGACGAGGTGGGACTGATCGTCAAAAGCGTGACCGACGAGGGTTACCTAAAATTCGGCTTTATCGGTTCGATGGACCGCCGCGTAATCATCGGAAAGCGCGTGCGCGTAGGTGATCGGAAAATTAAGGGTATTATCGGCATCAAAGCCTATCATATGGTTTCCCGCGAGGAAGAAAAAAACGTGCCTAAGACGGAGGACATGTACATTGACATCGGCGCCGCGGACAAACAGGCGGCGCTCGGGCTGGTAAGTCCGGGCGATACGGCGGCTTTTGATATCGAGCCGGAGCTTTTCGGCGAGGGGCTGCTCAAGGCAAAAGCCATCGACGACCGCGTCGGCTGCGCGGCGCTCTTAAAGCTGATTGAAGAAGGGCCGTCTGTCGACACATGGTTTGTCTTCACCGTGATGGAAGAGGTCGGCGGGCGGGGCGCGTTCGGCGCGACCTTTGCCCTTAAGCCGGATATCGCGCTCATTGTGGAGGGCACGACCGCGGCGGATATCCCCGAGGTGGAGGCGCACAAGCGCGTATGCGCGGTGGGCGGCGGCGTGGTGCTGCCCTTTATGGACAGGGGCACCATCTACGACCGGGGAGTATTCGAGGGTCTGCGCAGCCTTGCGCAGGAAAAAAACATCCCGTGGCAGCTCAAATCCTTTGTTTCGGGCGGTACGGACGCGTCCTCCGTTCAGCGCAGCGGCGCGGGTACGCGCGTGGGCGCGGCAGCGGCGGCCGTGCGCTACATCCACTGTCCGACAAGCGTGGTGAGCATTGAGGACACACAGGCGCTGTATGCGCTTGTCAAAGAGTTTGTAAAGAAATTGGGGGAAAATGAACATGCTTGATCTATTGGAGCTTACCCAAAAGCTGACCGTAGCGCGCAGCGTTTCAGGCTGCGAGGGCGCGATTTCGGACGTGATCCGCGCGCTTGCCGCGCCCTATGCAGACGACATTTTAAGCGACGTCATGGGAAACTTGATCGTGCATAAAAAGGGGAGCGGGAAAAAAGTGATGTTTTCCGCGCACATGGACTCCATCGGCATGATCGCCACCCACATAGACGAAAACGGATTTATCCGCTTTGCCTCCATCGGCGGGCTCAGTCCGGCCGCCATCCTGTATACCCCCGTGGTTTTCTGTAACGGTACGCGCGGCGTTGTGGCGCGCGACGGGAAAACAGACCCCAAGGAGCCAAAGCTGGCTACCTATTATATAGACATCGGGGCGAAAAGCCGCGAGCAGGCGGAAAAGTCTGTCGCCGTGGGGGATACGGCGGTCTACTGCGGCGAAAGCTTTTTGGCGGGGGATATGATTGTCAGCCCGTATCTTGACGACCGTATCGGCTGCGCGGTGCTGCTCATGGCGCTCATGCAGATCAAGAAGACGGAAAACGACCTGTATTTTGTCTTTTCCTCACAGGAGGAGGTCGGGCTGCGCGGGGCAAAAACGGCGGCGTTCGCCATTGACCCGGACTACGGTCTGGCCGTGGATGTGACCGGCACGGGCGACACCCCGGAGGTTACCCCAAAAATGGACTGCAAGCTCGGCGGCGGCGCCGCCATTAAAATTATGGACTCTTCGGTGCTGTGCCACCCGAAAACGGTCGGCCTGCTTGAACAGGCCGCCAGGGAAAACGCCATCCCCGTGCAAAAGGAAATCCTCCTTTACGGCGGAACAGACGCGGGGCCTATGATGGTAACGCGCGCGGGTGTTTATGCCGGCGCGGTCAGCATCCCGACGCGGTATATCCATTCGCCGTGCGAAATGGCAAACGTTGAGGACATCCGGGCGTGCGTGCGCCTGATCGAAGCCTTCGCGGGGCTGAAGCTCGACTAAATTCTGCAGCCGGGAGGTAAAAAGTGGAAAAACAGCCGAAAAAGGGTATGCGCCGGGAAATGGTGCTGTACTTGTTGATTACCGGCATGACCGGTCTTGCCCTGGCAATGAGCGATACGGTATTTCCAAACTATTTTAAAGAAGTGTATCATGTGGGCGCCGCACAGAGGGGATTTATCGAATTTCCCCGCGAGCTGCCCGGGCTTTTGTGCCTTGGAGTGACTGCCGCGCTGGCTTTTGTTGGCGATATCCGCCTTGCCATGATCACGCAGCTGCTCAGCTTTGCCGGGCTTCTCATTCTCGGTGTGACGACGCCGTCGTTTAGCGTGATGCTCGTTTTTCTTTTTATCAATTCGTTGGGCATGCATGTTTACATGCCGCTGAGCGACAGCATCGGCATGGATATCATCCGGGAGGAAAACGTGGGCAGGCGCATGGGTCAGTTTAACGCCGTGCGCACGGCGTGCCTGATGCTTGGCGGACTGGTTGTGTTTTTTGGTTTTCGGTACGGGTGGTTGAGCTTCAAAACGCCGGTCAAGCTGGTTTTTATCATCGGCGCGGCGCTGTTTCTTGTGGTGCTTGCGCTCATCATTGTGCTGCAGCGCACGCTTGGAAAACAGCCGCTGGGCACAACGAAGATGCGGCTTGTTTTTCGCAGGGAGTACCGGTTTTACTACATGCTCGCGATTTTAAACGGCGCGCACAAGCAGATTATGTACGTGTTCGGCCCGTGGGTGCTCATTGAGCTTTTAAGCAGCCAAACGGACACAATGTCGCTGCTTTCCGTCGCCGCGTCGTTTTTAGGCATCTTCTTTATGCCGCTTTTGGGCCGATGGCTCGACCGGTTCGGAACGACAAAGCTGATGATGGCCGAGGCGCTCACACTCATGGGGGTGTATGTGCTCTTTGGACTTCTAAGCGCCGGCTTTGAGACCGGAACCATCCTGCGTTCGGGCGCGCCGGTAATCGCCGCGTTTGCGCTGTATATCGCAGGGCGCCTGAGCATGCAGTTTGGTATGGTGCGCACGATCTACTTAAAAAACATTGCCGTGGAGCCGGGCGACATCACACCGACGCTTTCCACCGGCATCAGCCTTGACCACGTCGTGGCCATCACCGCGGCCGCGGCAGGAGGCTGGGTGTGGGAAACCTGGGGCGCACAGTACGTGTTTTTTATCGCGATGGGGCTTTCGCTTTTTAACATGGTCATTGCCGCGTACATAAAGAAAACGGTTGACGATCCTGCTTAGCCCGCGGCAGGGAAATCCATTGACAAAGAATCTGTAAACGATTAAAATAATATTTGTAGTGGCCTAACGGCCGGTAGTATGGCGCAGAACTTGGTATTTTTGCAGGACGGAAGGATGGAAAATATGACACAGACAGTGGCGCTGATTGCGCTTGGTCTCTTTGCGTGCGTGATGGTGGTTATCGGGTTGTCCACGATGAAGCACTCCAAAACAGTTGACGGATTTTTGCTTGGCGGAAGAAAAATAGGGCCTTGGATGTCGGCATTCGCGTACGGCACCTCCTATTTTTCTGCCGTCATTTTTATCGGGTATGCGGGAAAGCACGGCTGGGACATCGGGTTTGCCAGCATGTGGATCGGGATCGGAAACGCCGTGCTCGGATGCATGCTGGCGTGGATGCTGCTGGCCAAACGCGTTCGCCGCATGACGCACACGCTTGGCGCGCGCACGATGCCGGAGTTTTTTGAGGGACGGTATCAAAGCGTACATATGAAGCTGTTTGCCGCGATGATCATCTTTTTGTTTCTCGTACCGTATGCGGCGTCGGTGTATAAGGGACTGGGGATTTTATTCAGCGCTATTTTTCCCGGGCTCGACGGTGTGTTTTTGGGGCTTGGCTCGGGCGTGCTGTGCATGCTCATCGTCGCTGTGCTGACGGGTTTTTATTTGATTCTGGGCGGCTATGTGGCCGCCGCCGTTACAGACTTTGTACAGGGCATTATCATGCTCGTCGGCGTGATTGTCATGGTCGTTGCGCTGACCCTTCGCCCGGAGGTGGGCGGCCTTGCAAACGCGGTAAAAAGCCTGCACACCATCAACCCCTCGCTGACAAGCGTGTTCGGCCAGGGAAACTGGAATTTCCTGATGATCAATATTTTGCTTACCAGCTTCGGCACGTGGGGACTTCCGCAGATGGTAAACAAATTTTATGCCATACGCGATGAAGAGAGCATTAAGCGCGGCACGGTGGTGTCCGCGGTGTTTGCGCTGATTATCGGCTGCGGCGCGTATTATGCCGGTTCCCTCGGGCGGCTTATCCTCGGCAACGAGCTGCCGGCGGGCGGCTATGACGCGGTTATGCCGGCCATGCTTTTAAAGGCGCTGGGCGGAAGCCTGGGCGGGAATATCCTGCTTGCGATCATTATGCTGCTGCTGCTTTCGGCGTCGATGTCCACGCTCTCGGCGATCGTGCTCACGTCGTCCTCGGCAGTCACCATTGATATGCTCAAGGTGTTCAAACCGAAGCTGGACAACAGAAAACAGATGATCATCATGCGCAGTCTGTGCCTTGTGTTTGTGGCGATGTCGTTTGTTTTTGCCACGTTTAATTTTGCCATTATCGTTTCCATCATGTCCTATTCGTGGGGCATTGTGGCCGGCTGCTTTATCGGTCCGTTCGTGTGGGGCCTCTTCAGCAAAAAGATCACGAAAGCCGGCGCGTGGGCGGGCATGCTGGGCGGTTTTTCCACCGTGATCATCATGACGCTTTATTCCATGTTTACAAATCCCGCGCTCAGCGAAGGCGTTTACGCGGCCTTTAAGGCGGCGAGTAAAAATTCTCCGACCTTCGGCGTTGCGGCCATGGCGGTATCCATGCTGCTGGTGCCCGCGGTCAGCGCGGTGACCAGGGCTTTTGAAAAATCGCATATAGAGCATTGTTTTTTCCCGTGTCCGCGAAGCGGAACCGGAAGCGGCGCTTGAATCGACTGCGCGGTAATTTTTAGCAGGCCGCGCAAGGCGAAGCTGCGCGGCGGAAACGGAGGACAGCATGTTTTGGCAGAAGGATATTGAAACGCTTGACAGGAAGAGCATTTGCGCGATGCAGACCGAGCGGCTGCGCACGCTCATCCCGCGCGTGTATGAGAGCGTACCGTTTTATAAAAAACGGTTTGACGAGGCGGGTATCCGACCGGAACGGATCAAAACGTTAGAGGATCTTCGGGAGATTCCCTTTACGGTCAAAAACGACATGCGCGACAACTATCCGTTCGGGCTGTTCGCTGTGCCGCAAAAAAAGGTGGTGCGCATCCATGCGTCCTCCGGTACCACGGGAAAGCCCACCGTTGTCGGCTACAGCCGCGCGGATATGGACATATGGTCGGATCTGATTGCGCGCCTTGCCGTGGCCGTGGGCGTAACGGAAGAAGACGTTGCACAGATTTCCTTCGGCTACGGGCTGTTTACCGGCGCGTTCGGCCTGCATCAGGGTCTTGAAAAGATCGGCGCGTCCGTCATTCCCATGTCGAGCGGCAACACCGAAAAGCAGCTGATGATTATGGAGGATTTCGGCACGACGGTGCTCATCGCAACGCCGTCGTATGCACTTTATATGAGCGAACTTGCGCGCGAACGGGGACTGACGCAGCGCCTGAAGCTGCGCGTGGGGCTGTTCGGCTCGGAGGGCTGCTCGGATGAAATGCGTGCAAAAGTCGAAGAAAACTTCGGCATTATCGCCACGGATAACTACGGTATGAGCGAACTGATGGGACCGGGCGTGTCAGGCGAGTGCGCGGAGCGCTGCGGTCTTCATATCGCGGAGGATCATTTTTATCCGGAAATCATCGACCCAAAAACGGGAGAGGTGCTGCAGGAAGGCGAGACGGGCGAGCTGGTCATCACCACGCTTACAAAGGAAGCGCTGCCCATATTGCGTTACCGAACGGGCGACATCACGCGGCTGACCGCCGAGCCCTGCAAATGCGGGCGCACGCATATACGCATGGACAAAGTAAGAGGACGCACGGACGATATGCTTATCATCAAGGGCGTCAACGTTTTCCCGACACAGATTGAAAGCGTGCTCATGCAGATGGAGCACATCGGGCCGCACTATCAGCTCATCGTGCGCCGGGAAGGCTTTATGGACAGTCTGCAGGTCAACGTTGAGCTGATCGACGCTGCCGTCCTCGAGCGCTACTCAGAGCTTGAGCGCATCCAGGCAAGCATCCATGACAGGCTCAAGTCGGTGCTGGGGCTGGATACAAAAATAAACCTTGTCGAGCCGAAGAGCATCGAGCGTTTTCAGGGCAAGGCAAAAAGGGTCATCGATCTGCGAAACGAATAGTGGAGGATATACATGGAAGATAAAAAACTGATGCTTGGAAACGAGGCGGTCGCACGCGGGATTTATGAGGCGGGGTGCCGGTTCGTTTCCTCCTATCCCGGCACGCCGAGCACGGAAATTACCGAATACGCGGCGCTGTATAACGAACTGCACGCCGAGTGGGCGCCTAACGAAAAGGTGGCTGTGGAGGCCGCGTTCGGTGCGGCGACGGCGGGCGCGCGCGCATTTTCCGGCATGAAGCATGTCGGGCTCAACGTGGCGGCTGACCCGGTATTTACCGCCTCATACATCGGCGTCAACGGCGGTCTTGTCATCGCGGTGGCCGACGACATGGGCATGCACTCGTCTCAAAACGAGCAGGACAGCCGGCATTACGCGCTGGCCTCAAAGCTTCCCATGCTCGAGCCGGCCGACTCGCAGGAGTGCCTGGATTTTACCAGGCGCGCATTTGCGCTGTCGGAGGAGTTTGACACGCCGGTGCTGCTGCGCCTGAGTACGCGCATCGCGCATTCCCGGGGACTTGTCGCCGAGGGGCAGCGGCAGGAGACACCCCTGCGCGCGTACACCAAGGACATCATGAAAAACGTCATGATGCCCGCCATGGCCAGGCGCCGCCATGTCGTCGTCGAGGAGCGCACGAAAAAGCTTGAGGCGCTGGCGGAAACGGCGGATTTTAACAAAACGGAATATTTTGACCGCTCCATCGGTATCATCGCCTCGGGCATCGCGTATCAATACGCCCGCGAGGCGCTGGGAGACAAGGCTTCCTATTTGAAGCTGGGCATGGTAAACCCCATGCCGGAAAAGCTCATAAAGGACTTCGCCGCCGGTGTGGACAGGCTCTATATCATTGAAGAGCTGGACGATTTCATTGAAACCTATTGTCTGAAAATCGGCGTAAAATGCGAGGGCAAGGCGCTGTTTTCCCCGCTTGGGGAGTATACCGCGGGGATGATTCGCGAGCGGATACTCGGCGTCAAACAGCCGGTGACGCAAGCGCTGGGGGATATTCCGGCCCGCCCGCCCGCGCTGTGCCCGGGATGCCCGCACAGAGGGCTGTTTTACACAATTAAAAAGCTGGGGCTGACCGTATCGGGAGACATCGGCTGCTATACGCTCGGCGCGACCGCGCCGCTGCAGGCGATGGACCTTTGCCTGTGCATGGGCGCGTCCATCAGCGCGCTGCACGGCATGAACACCGTACGCGGCGAAGAGTTTTCCAAAAAGTCCGTGGCGGTCATCGGCGACTCGACGTTTATGCACTCGGGCATCACGGGGCTTTTAAACATCGTATATAACCAGAGCGAGTCGACCGTGCTCATACTGGATAATTCTATTACCGGCATGACCGGGCATCAGCAGAACCCGGCCACGGGGCTGACGCTTCAGAATAAGCCCGCGCCCGCGCTGGATATTGAAAACCTGTGCAGGGCAATTGGAGTTAAGCGCGTGCGCGTGGTCGACCCCTATGCGCTTGAGGAGCTTGAGCAGGCGCTGCGCGAGGAGCTTGCCGCCGACGAGCCGTCGGTCATCATCGCCAAGCGGCCGTGCGTACTGCTAAAAAGCGTGACAAAGGGCAAGCCCTATACAATCGACAAGGAAAAGTGCAGGCGCTGCGGCGCGTGCATGCGCATCGGCTGTCCGGCGCTCAGCGCGCCGGGAGACGGTATGGAAATAAACAGCGCGCTTTGCGTGGGCTGCGGGCTTTGCCAAAAGCTGTGCAAATTCGGCGCAATCAGCCGGGGGGAGGAATAAGCATGGTTAACATTCTGATTTCCGGCGTAGGCGGACAGGGCACGCTGCTGGCAAGCCGCATTTTGGGTCAGCTATATATTCACGCCGGGCGTGACGTAAAACTCAGCGAGGTGCACGGAATGTCCCAGCGCGGGGGAAGCGTCGTCACCTATGTGCGCGCGGCGGAGCCGGGCGAAAAAGGCGGCGTCAGCTCGCCCATCATTGCCGACGGCGAGGCTGATCTGCTCATTGCCTTTGAGCAGCTGGAAGCGCTGCGGTGGATTAGTCAGGTCAAGCCCGGCGGGACGGTGGCGCTTAACCTCAGCCGCATCCTGCCCATGCCCGTTTTATCCGGCGCGCAGGCTTATCCCGTGGATATCCTTGACCGGCTGGCAAAGTCTCATGCGCGGGTGCTTGCGCTTGACGCGCTGAGCCTTGCAAAGCAGGCGGGCGACGTGCGCGCGGTTAACGTCGTGATGCTCGGCGCCATTTCAAAGCACATGGCTTTCAGCGAAGGCGACTGGATGGAAGCGCTCAAAAAGACGGTAGCGCCAAAGTTCCTTGAGATGAACATACGGGCGTTTGCGCTTGGACGCAGCGCGGCCGATGAGCAGGCGGAGGGATAAAAGTGGAAATAAACTACTGGAACAAACAGGCGGAGACCATGCCGCGTGACGAATTGACGGCGCTTCAGGGCAAACGCCTTAAGCAGGCTGTCGAGCGCGCGTACAATCATGTCGCCTGCTACCGGAAGAAGATGCAGGACATCGGACTTGAGCCCGGAGACATCCGGGGTATGGAGGATATCTCAAAGCTGCCCTTTACCACCAAGCAGGATCTGCGCGACAACTATCCCTTTGACATGTTTGCCACGCCCATGGAGGACATCGTGCGCATCCACGCATCCTCGGGTACGACGGGCAAGCAGACGGTCGTGGGCTACACCGCGCACGACATTGAGGTGTGGAACGAGGCCATGGCGCGCAGCCTGACCATGACCGGCTGCACGAAAAAGGATATTATCCACGTCGCCTACGGCTACGGCCTGTTTACGGGCGGCTTGGGCGGACATTACGGCGGGGAAACCATCGGCGCCGCCACCATCCCGATTTCCACGGGCAACACGAAGCGGCAGCTGCAGATCATGCAGGATTTTGGCTCGACGGTGCTGCTGTGCACGCCCTCGTATGCGATGTTTCTGGGCGACGCGGTGGAGCAGGCGGGGCTGCGCGGAAAAATCAAGCTGCGCATCGGGCATTTCGGCGCGGAGCCGTGGACGGAAAACATGCGCAGGGAAATCGAGCGCAGACTGGGACTGACCGCGTACGACATTTACGGCCTGTCCGAAATTTCGGGGCCGGGTGTGGCCAACGAGTGCGTATGCCGCTCGGGGCTTCATGTGCACGAGGACCACTTCGTGACCGAGGTCATCGACCCGGACACGGGCGCGCCTCTGGCCGACGGGGAAAGCGGCGAGCTGGTGTTTACCTGCGTGACGAAGGAAGCCATGCCGCTCATCCGCTACCGCACGCGCGACATCACGCGCTTAAACAAAAAGACCTGCGAGTGCGGGCGCACGCTGCTGCGCATGGAAAAGCCGGCCGGACGCTCGGACGACATGCTCATTATCCGCGGCATCAACGTATTCCCCTCTCAGGTCGAGAGCGTACTGCTTAATTTCAGCGAAACGGCGCCGTACTATATGATGGTCGTCGACCGCGTCAACAACCTCGACACGCTGGAGATTCTTGTTGAAATGAACCAGCAGTTTTTCTCCGACGAGGTGCGCCACATCGAGCAGCTTGAAAACAAGCTGCGGCGCGAGCTGGAAAGCACGCTGAGCATCGCCGCAAAGGTGCGTCTGGTTGAGCCGAACACGCTTGAGCGTTTCGAAGGCAAGGCAAAGCGCGTGGTCGACAAGCGCGTGTACGAGTAATTGATGCCGGTTAACCTCGCAATGACCTATGGAAT
This sequence comes from Oscillospiraceae bacterium, assembly GCA_963678505.2. Taxonomy (GTDB): domain Bacteria; phylum Bacillota; class Clostridia; order Oscillospirales; family JAVBQB01. The sequence goes on from CAXXFP010000010.1 coordinate 121,798, forward strand.
GCCTGATGAACAATTCAAAAATACAACAGCCGCAATGATTTAATGGTATTTTTGATTTGCTGGGGTGCAGCGTTTTTGCGGCATACGCCGAAAAAAACCTGCACGTCAGGATTTAAAACATTCGTTTCAAATCCTGACAGGAAGTCAATCAATGGTTCATGAAGTGCCAAAACACATTTGTTTTGGCGTCAAACGTCCGCAATGTGCGGAGGTTTGCAAATCCAACTGAAAAATTGCATTTGTTGCGTGGACATTATATAATAGAGACAGGAATTTATATGCCCGGGGCCATATGAAGGAGGCGTATCGCATGTTGATTGACCAGATTTCCGTATTCGTGGAAAACAAATCCGGAAGGCTCAGCGATATTACAGGTATTTTAAAAGACGAAAGCATTGATATCCGCGCGTTATCCATCGCCGACACGACAAACTTTGGTATCCTGCGCCTGATCGTCGATAATCCCGAAAAAGCGGAAGCGGCGCTCAAGCGCGGCGGGCTGACCGTTACGCGCACGCAGGTGGTGGCCGTTTGCCTGTCGGATACGCCCGGTTCGCTTAACAAGGTGTTTGAGCTCCTCAAGGATCAGGGCATCAGCGTGGAGTATGCGTATGCCTTTATCACGCGCAAAGACGACGCCGCGTATGTGATCCTGCGTGTGGAGGATAACGACAAGGCGGTAGAGGTTCTGCGCAAAAACGGCGTGGCGCTGCTGCCCGCCAGCGAGGTGTATGCAATATAGTCAGCGACTGTTTTGAAGAATTATTTGACCGGAGGACGCTGGAGCTTGCGCAGAAGGCCGAAGCCCGCGTCCTCGGCGTCTTTTCCGGTATAGAGGAGATCGCGCAGCGCAATACGCTGCGCGTACTGTCGGCGTTTTCGGCGCACAGGGTTTCCGACAGCCTGTTTCATTCCACGACCGGCTACGGGTACGACGACAAGGGCAGGGACACGCTGGAGCTGGTTTTTGCCGATGTGTTCGGCGCAAAGCAGGCGCTCGTGCGTATCCAGTTTGTAAACGGCACGCATGCCATCGGCTGTGCGCTGTTCGGCGCGGTCAAGCCCGGACAGGCACTTTTAAGCGCGGTCGGTGCGCCTTATGATACCATCCGCGGGGTGATCGGGATATCCGGCAGCCATCCGGGCAGTCTGCGTGACTATGGCATCGGCTACAGGCAGGTGGATACGACGCCCGAGGGACTGCCCGACGAAGACGGTCTGCGCGCGGCGGTGCGCGAAGGCGGCGCCGGCGCGGTGCTCATCCAGCGCTCGCGCGGCTATTCCTCACGCAAAAGCCTTTCGGTCGAGACCATCGGGCGGCTGTGCCGGATCGTCAAAGAGGAAAATCCGGACATTAACGTCGTGGTGGATAACTGCTACGGCGAGTTTGTTGAAGCCCTGGAACCGACCATGGTCGGAGCCGACCTTGTGGCGGGCTCACTGATCAAAAATCCCGGCGGCGGGCTGGCGCCGGGCGGCGGCTATGTGATCGGACGGGAAGACCTTGTCAGCGCCGCGTCCATGCGCCTTTCCGTGCCGGGCATCGGCGGGGAATGCGGAGGAAGCCTGGGACAGAACCGGCTTTTGTACCAGGGACTGTTCATGGCGCCGCATACCGTCGCACAGGCAGTCAAAACGGCGGTGTTCTGCGCCTCCCTGATGGAGCTGATGGGATATGAAACGACGCCGCGCTTCGACGCGCGCCGCAGCGACATCGTGCAGCAGATCAGCTTTGGCATAGCGCAGCCGCTGCTGCGCTTTTGCAGGGGGATACAGGCGGGCTCGCCGGTGGATTCATTCGCAAGCCCCGAGCCTTGGGACATGCCGGGCTACGACTGCCCCATTGTGATGGCGGCCGGCGCGTTCATTCAGGGCTCAAGCATTGAGCTTTCCTGCGACGCGCCCATGCGCGAGCCGTATGCCGCGTATATGCAGGGCGGGCTGACCTATGAATCGGGAAAGCTGGGCGTGATGCGCGCGGCGGATATGATTCTGCGGGAAAACGGATAAACAAGGCCCGGGTGGGCCGGATGATTTGCAGCAAAGCGGGAGCGCGGAAAACACCGTGCTCCGCTTTTTTATGTCAGAAAAACGGGTGAGAACAGGCTTCCGGAAAGCGAAAAACATTTGTATTGCAGATGCCGCCTGTTTTCTGATACAATAAATCAGATATACGGTCGGATTTGCAGGGGGTGTCCCTTTTTGATATATGGAGGCGGCCATGACGATATTAGGAATCGATCCGGGCATTGCAACGGTGGGCTTCGGCGTTGTCCGGTCGGTAAAATCCAAGCCGGAGCTTGTTTCCTATGGCGCGATCCGCACGCAGGCGGGGCTGCCGCTTGCAACCAGACTTTTGCAGGTTTCCGATGACCTGACGCTGCTCATCGACAAGTTCCGCCCGGACGCCGTGGCGGTGGAAGAACTTTTTTTTAATACAAACGTCAAAACAGCCATCACGGTCGCGCACGCACGCGGAGTTATTTTACTCACGGCGGCAAAAAGCGGCCTGCCGGTTTTCGGATATACGCCTTTGCAGGTCAAGCAGTCCGTTGTGGGCTATGGCCGCGCGGAAAAAAAACAGGTCATGGAGCTGACAAAGCTGATACTCAATATGGATCATGTACCCAAGCCCGACGACGCGGCTGACGCGCTCGCACTGGCTATCTGCCATGTACATTCGGCGGGATCGAGGCTGTCGGGCCTGTAAATCCCGTTTTTGCGGAGGATGAGAATATGTTTTATTATTTGGATGGAATCCTTGCGCATACCGAGCCGCACCTTGCCGTGATCGACTGCGGCGGGGTCGGATATGCCTGCCACACAACGCTTACCACGCTCGGGCGGGTTTCGCCCGGGGATAAGGTCAGGCTGTATACTTATCTTCACATCCGCGAGGATATTTTTGATTTATATGGCTTTTCGGATATCGAAGAGCTCAACTGCTTTAAGATGCTCATCGGCATTTCGGGTGTGGGGCCGCGCGCGGCCATTTCCATCCTGTCTTCGGCATCGCCGGAAAGGCTGGCGCTGTCTGTGATCACAGGTGACGAGAAAACGCTGACGACCGCCCCGGGCATCGGTAAAAAGCTTGCGCAGCGCATCATACTCGAGCTCAAGGACAAAATGACGCGCGCACAGCTGGAGGCGGGCTCTGGGCCTGCGGCTTACGCGCCCATGGCCGGTGCGGGCAAGGCATCCGAAGCAATTTCGGCGCTGGCTGTGCTGGGCTACAGTCAGGCGGAGGCCGCCATGGCATTAAAGGGACTGGATACGGAAAGCCTTGCGCTCGAGGAGCTTGTGCGGCAGGCGCTTAAGCGCATGGCGCTGTAAAGGGGGGGCATACCGGTGAGCATTGATTTTGAAGAGGGACTGGAGGAGCGCATCGTAACCTCCACGCTGCTCAACGCAGATGAAAGCGAAAATTCGCTGCGTCCGCGCACGCTGAAAGAATATACGGGACAGGACAAGGCAAAGGACAACCTCTTTGTTTTCATTGAAGCGGCGCGCCAGCGTACCGAGCCGCTTGACCATGTACTGCTTTACGGACCGCCGGGGCTTGGCAAGACGACGCTTGCCGGCGTGATCGCAAACGAGATGGGCGTGAATATCCGCGTGACCTCAGGCCCCGCCATCGAAAAGGCGGGCGATCTTGCAGCTCTTTTGACCAATTTAAATGCAAACGATATCCTGTTTATTGATGAGATACATCGCCTCAACCGGTCGGTCGAGGAGATATTATATCCGGCCATGGAGGACTATGCGCTGGATATCATCATCGGAAAAGGGCCGGCGGCGCGCTCGATTCGTCTCGATCTGCCGCGATTTACGCTTATCGGAGCGACAACGCGGGCCGGGCAGCTGACCTCCCCCCTGCGCGACCGCTTCGGCGTGGTGCTGCGCCTTGAACTGTACACGCACGCGGAGCTGATGCACATCGTAAACCGCAGCGCGGGGATACTGGGCATTCCCATCGAGCCGGACGGCGCGAGGGAAATTGCCATGCGTTCACGCGGCACACCACGTATCGCCAACCGGCTTTTAAAGCGCGTCCGGGATTTTGCGCAGGTGCGCGCGCAGGGCGTGATTACCCGCGAGGTTTCCGACGGCGCGCTTGACATGCTTGAAATCGACAAGCTGGGGCTTGACTCCACCGACCGGCGCATGCTCAGAAGCGTTATAGAAAACTTCGGGGGAGGGCCGGTGGGGCTTGAAACCATTGCCGCCACCATCGGAGAGGAAGCCGTGACCATCGAGGATGTGGTCGAGCCGTTTTTGCTGCAGACCGGCTTTCTAAGCCGCACGCCGCGCGGCCGCTGCGCGACAAGAAAAGCGTACGACCACCTGCATATCGAGTTTGTCGGGCAGCTGCAGCTGTAAACACGCAAGAGCGCACGCCGCGCAAAGGATAGCATAGCCGCGCCTGGGCCGTGAGTTCCTATGCGCTTTCAGACACCACAATACAGCTTTTTCATATTGGACATAAACAGGTTCGCGTACGTCTTAAAAAAGGAAAAAAACTATTGGAGGAATATATGGGCAAATTATTCGGAACCGACGGCATCCGGGGCATTGCAAACGAATCACTCGACTGCGCGCTTGCATTCCGCGTCGGGCAGGCCGCAGCCATCGTGCTTGCGGAGGAAAAACATCATAAAACATTGTTTGTGATCGGGAAGGATACGCGCCTTTCCTCGGATATGCTTGAAGCGGCCATGGTATCCGGCCTGTGCGCCGCGGGGGCGGATGTGATCCTGCTTGGCGTCATTCCGACGCCGGCGGTCGCATACCTGACGGTTTTAAAGGGCGCCGACGCGGGCGTGGTGATTTCCGCCTCGCACAACCCCTACGAGCACAACGGAATCAAAATTTTTAACGGACAGGGCTTTAAGCTCTTTGATGAGGTAGAGGAGAAAATCGAGCGTCTGGTGCTGTCTGAAGAGCCGATGCCGGTAAGGACACACGGAGAAATCGGCAGGGTTGTGCGCATGGACGAAGGCGCGGATATTTACATCCGTCACGTCGCGGGGGATATTAATCTCAGCGGCACGGGGCTTAAAATTGCCGTAGACTGCTCCAACGGCGCGGCCTCGCGCACGGTGCGCGCTCTGTTTGATCTCATTGGTGTGAAGGCGGACTTCTTTTTCGATCAGCCGGACGGCGTGAACATCAATAACCGCTGCGGGTCTACGCATCTCAAGACGCTGTGTCAAACCGTGCGCGACGGCGGATATGACGCGGGCATCGCATTTGACGGCGACGCGGACCGCTGTCTGCTGGTGGATGAAAAGGGCCATGTGGTCGACGGCGATCAAATCATGGCAATGTGCGGCGTTGACCTGAAGAAAAAGGGTAAGCTCAAAAACGATACGATTGTCGCCACTGTAATGTCTAACATGGGCTTTCATGTATTTGCCCGCGATAATGGGATCCGTCTGGTTACGGCGGCGGTGGGCGACCGCAATGTACTTGAGGAGATGCTCAAGGGGGATTATGTGCTGGGCGGAGAACAGTCCGGCCACCTGATTTTTCTTGAGCACTCGACAACGGGCGACGGGCAGATGACGGCCGTGCGGTTTCTGGATATCCTTGCCGCGTCGGGGAAAAGGGTTTCCCAGCTGATGGCGGGCATCGAGCAGTACCCGCAGGTGCTGGTCAATGTTCCGGTGCGGCCGGAGGCAAAATACACGCTTACGACATATCCTGCAATTAAGGAACAGATTCTCAGCGCGGAAAAGCAGCTTGGCGGCGACGGCAGGGTGTTGGTGCGCCCGTCAGGTACCGAAGCGCTGGTGCGCGTCATGGTGGAAGGGCGTGAAAAGACGCTGGTTGACACGCTTGCCGCGCGCATTGCCGAGGAGATTAAAAACAGCGCGGGTATGTAAAAAAGGACGGACGATGCGGAGCTACTCTCTTCGCAGACAGTCTTGTGGCTTGTAAAATTGCCATTTTCACAAAAATATTAATCGATTAGGACAAAATTATATTGAATATGACAATAACACTTGACAGGAACCCGGAGATGAATGTATAATTACAACTGTTCTATGAAACAAGATATGCAACTAAACAATTTGGGTTCTCAGTCAGATAAGCTGACCGATAAGCAATTGTGCCAGATGGCCCGTGACGGCAGCCGACAAGCGGAAGAGATGCTCGTTTTGCGGTATTCCCGGCTGGTGCGCGCATGTGCGCGTCCGTATTTTCTTGCCGGGGGAGACGCAGAAGATCTCATTCAGGAAGGTATGCTGGGCCTTTTGAAGGCTGTCCGCGATTTTGACGCGGAAAGGGAAGCTTCATTTTTCACCTATGCGCAGCTGTGCGTGAAAAGCCGGCTCTATTCGGCGCTTAAATCGGCCGCCAGAGCCAAGCATGGTCCTTTGAACAATTATGTTTCTTTGGATGCTCCTTTTTTTGACGGATTATCCTGTCTTGCAGCGGAGTTCTCACTTCATCGGCCTCTCGATCCCGAAGAGCTTGTTATCGGAAGGGAAAAGACAAAAGAGCTTACCAAATCACTGATGGGCTTGTTGTCCGGCTTTGAGGCAAAGGTGCTGGGTTTGTATTTAAATGGTTTATCTTATCACGAGATTGCAACGGCCGTAAACAGACCGCCCAAATCAGTGGATAATGCTGTCCAACGTATCAAAAAGAAGTTGGCGCACTATTTTTCTTCCCATGGCGATAGCAGGTAGCACTGCACGCATATATGCCCTGTGCAGCTCAGAAATGGCGCACAAAATGAAGTCGGTGGAAATCCGTCAAAGGGCAAGACTAAGTCAAAGAGAGGGACAAATTATGTACCAGGACAAAACACTTGCATGCAAAGAGTGCGGAGCAGAATTCATCTTCACCGCCGGTGAACAGGAGTTCTATGCCGAGCGCGGCTTTCAGAACGAGCCCCAGCGCTGCAAAAACTGCCGCGACGCGCGCAAAAATGCTTCTAAGGGCCCCAGAGAGTATTACACGGTGACTTGCGCCGCTTGCGGCGGAGAAGCCAAGGTTCCCTTTGAGCCGAAGACCGACAGGCCTGTCTATTGCAGCGATTGCTTCGCTCGCATGAGAGGCACCAGAGATTAAGTTTACACTTAACCATCAGGAAAGGCATCCGTCTTTTGACGGATGCCTTTTTTATTGTATCGGACAAGCCGGTATGCCGAGCAGCACCCATATGTCCAATGTCTGAGCTGAAAACGGGAGGATTCCGGCCCGATATCCCCATTGCTCCGCACACCGGGCGCACTTTGGAGTTTTTTAATTGTTCAGAACGCATTATAATAGAGATGGAAATTTGTTAACGCCTTGTTGTCCGATTGCTGACAGGTGTTCTTGCATGAGGTCAAAAAGCGTTGACGGGCGCGCTGGCCCAAATAACAAAACACAAGCCAAAGTATTGACAAGGCAGGCGCCGTATGCTACAATTCACTAGTCACTTTTAGGTAAGCTGTTGATATGCGGGTGTAGTTCAATGGTAGAATTCCAGCCTTCCAAGCTGGTCGCGTGGGTCCGATTCCCATCACCCGCTCCATATGCGCCTGTAGCTCAGCAGGATAGAGCAACTGCCTTCTAAGCAGTAGGCCGGGAGTTCGAGTCTCTCCAGGCGCGCCACATCATTCTTGCGGGCGGCCGGGTAAGGCTCGCAGCACCTTGTCATTCCGTTTGTTTTTTATATGGTGGGTATAGCTCAGTCGGTTAGAGCGCCAGTTTGTGGCACTGGAGGTCGTCGGTTCGATCCCGATTATCCACCCCAATTAATCCCCTATTGTAATTTGTATAGGCGGCGAAAACAAAACGGAGGCGGGCGCTCCCGTTTTTTGTCCAATATCCGGGTTGCATATTGGGGTGTAGCCAAGTTGGTAAGGCACAGGACTTTGACTCCTGCATTCGCTGGTTCGAGTCCAGCCATCCCAGCCATTTGGCCGTGTACGGCCCATTTGACCCGCTAGCTCAGTCGGCAGAGCACCTGCCTTTTAAGTAGGGTGTCCGCAGTTCGAATCTGCGGCGGGTCACCAGAATAAGTCAAGCGAAAAGTCCCGAAACCTTTGAAAAATCAAAGCGTTCGGGACTTTTCGCATATCAATTTATAAGTGCTGAAAGTGAAACTATATCAAAATATTATGCTGACAATGTTGTGGCAGACTGTGGCAAGCCCTGTTATTGCGGTCTGCTTGTGGCAGACTGGGGCAGTAATCCCATAGCAGACAGCCCGCCGTAATGGCGGGCTTTTTTTGTTTGCCATGGAGCGTTTTCTTGTGTTATCATTTTTTCACAAATGGTCGACGTAAGAGTATTTCGTTCCCCGCGGCTATGGTATAATAACCGCAGGCGGTTATTATACCGAAATTCAAGTCCGTTTCCTCGCCCCTGCCGGGCAACCGGAAGAGACCACATATAAGATCATTGCCGCTGCGCGGCAATGATAGAATAGGCCATACCTAAGAAAGCTATTTACGGACCCGGGTGCCGCGCATGTGTGCAGTCACGGGAAAACGCATAATAAGAGGAAAAAACGATGCCGAGAAAATCTTTTGTGACCAATATGCCGGATAAGGCGGGCGCGTTTCTGCTTGCTTCAGAAATCATCTGCCGCTATCACGGCAACATCGTGCGCGCGAGCTTTAACAAGGCGGTTGATCTGCATACGCTGTTTATCGACGTGGAGGCAAGCGAACAGGAGCTCGGGGAAATAACCGCGGAGCTTGTGAGCGCCGGATATCTCAATAATAAAATTTCAGCCGTGCGGGTGATTGTAGTCAACATCCGCATCCCCGATGTGCCCGGCGCCGTGCTGCCGGTACTTAAAATCCTCGACCGGTACGACATCAATATTTCCTACATAAACGCAGGCACGGACGGCACGCAGTTTCAAAACTTTAAAATGGGGCTTCTCATTGAGGATCCCAAGCTGATCAAAATGCTGCTTGACGAAATAAGCGCGCTCTATCAGATCGATATTCTCGACTATGACGATGTTGAAACCAGTCTGGACAACACCATATTTTATATTCGGCTTGCAAATGAAATGAAGCAGCTTATGGGCTTGAGCACGGAAAAAACCATCGAGTTTATTTCGGAATCCAATCGTGTTTTACAAAGGCTGCAGGATACGGGCGAAAACCCGGGCAAGGTGTTTGACTATATCCGCCGGTTTGCCCAGTATATCAGCCATTACCGCGGCGCAGATTTTAAGGCGGACATTACGAAAATCGACCTGGACGGCGTTTCGCTTTTCAGCATTCAGCCGCCTTGCGGCAGCAATACCTATGTGTTCAGTACGGATAGCGAATTTATTCTCATCGATACGGGCTATGCGCTTTATTATGATGAGATGACCGGGATTTTTGACCGGTTGTTTCCGGGCTGGAAAAACAAGCGCAAGACGGTATATATCACGCACGCCGACGTGGATCACTGCGGACTTTTATCCAAACTTGAGGGCTCGGTCATCCGCATAAATCGGAAAAGCGCCGACAGCCTGCGCCGGCAGCGCGCGGGGCTGCCCGATTATCGCGAGCAAAATGAACTCAATCTAGGCTACAGCAAGCTCAGCCGCATCATTTCCGGATACACACCGCCGGAGGATACAAACTTTGAAATTCTGGACAGCGAAACGGCAGATGCGCGTGACGACCTGCTGCCGATCGGCAGTACCCGTATTGCCGGCTATGATTTTCAGGTGCTTGAGGGAAGCGGCGGCCATCTTTTTGGGGAAATGGTTTTTCTGTGCACAGAAATGGGAATTATCTTTACCGGGGACAATCTGGTCAATATCAAGGGCTTTTCACCGGAACGGGCGCAGTTTAATTCCCTTGCGCCGTATCTGATGCGCAGCGTCAATGTTGATTCGGTCAAAGCGGCGCGCATGAGAAAGCAGATAACGGCTCTCATTGAGAAAACCCAGCGGGAGACCGGCAGACAGTGCATCATCTGCGGCGGACATGGCCCGGTTTGTGTGCTCAGTGACGGCGCGCTTGCGGTTTACTCCGGCGCGCAGACGGTCTGAGCTTGATTACTCCGTGAGAAAAACATGAGACGAAACCGGCTGATGGGCATGCTATACTGTGATTGTGAAAAAGCGCACACGGCGCCGGACGGAAACAAAACCGTCCGGCGCCGCCGCATATGCCCGCATGGGCTGCGCCATTCATACGCGCGGGACGCCGATATTCCCCGACAGGGATGCATCGGACGCGGATATCGGCCAGGCGCGCGGCATTTACCTGCCGGAACTCCCGAAAATGAGGGGGGGTTCCGGCAGGTATTATTTTTAGTGGCTGCCTAAACAAAGGGCGGCATGAAAGGATGGCAGAAATGGACGAATTCTTTATGGCTTTGACCGAAGCGGACGATCAGCCGGAAAAACAGTACCGGCAGGAAGAAAGACAAGCGGACAATCAGGCGCAGGATACCGAAGATATCGACGTGGAGCAGAAAGAGCAGGGCGACGTGCAGCCGAAAGATGCGGGGAAAGAAAACGCGGACGATGTTTTTTGTCTGAGGCATCTTGACCGGCAGTATACGGTTAACCGCGAGCAGGCTTTGGCTCTTGCGCAGAAGGGGCTTGATTACGACCGTATCCGCGCGGACAGGGACGGCCTGCGCCAGTATAAGCAGCAGACAGATCCCGTTTATGAGCTGACCGCCGCGCTTGCGGGAGACGCGGGCATGACCGTGCCCGACTACCTCAAGCACACGGCGCGCGAAAGGCTCATAAAGGGCGGCGTGGAGCCTGAGCTTGCGCGGCAGCAGACGGAGCATGAATACGCCGTCAGGCGCGCCAAAGCCGAGCAGCAGGAGCTTTACGCGCAGGTTCCGGATGCGGACCTTTCGCAGCTTCCGGAGGACTTCTGGCAGAAGGTAAAGCAGGGGAAAAGCCTGCTTTCCGCCTATCTCGGGCATGAAAACGAGCAGCTCAAGGCACGTATTGAGGCAGAAAGCCAGCAGCAGTTAAACCGCACCGCGGCGGCTTCCAGCCGGCGCAGCGCGGGAGATACCGCGGCGGGCGATCCATTTTTAACTGAATTTATGAAAGACTGAAAAACAGAAGGGATGATCAAAGCATGGCAATTAACTACGCGCTAAAATATGCCGACAAGGTAGCCGAGCGCTTTCGTCTGGGCTCGCTTACCGATATCGCGACCAACAAGGATTATGATTTTCTGGGCGTAAAATCGGTGCGTGTTTACTCGGTGGACACCGTGCCGCTGACGGACTACACGCGCAGCGGGCCGAGCCGGTACGGGAACCCGACTGAGCTTGTGGACACCTATCAGGAGCTGCAGCTTACGCGTGACCGCGCCTTTTCCTTTACCATTGACGCGGGCAATAATATGGATCAGATGATGGCCAAGGGTGCGGCCAAGGCGCTCAAGCGGCAGATCGACGAGGTCGTTTTGCCTGAGATTGACCGCTACCGCCTGAATATCTGGGCGGGAGGAGCCGGCGCGGTGGGACTTCTTGCCTCCGAGCCGGACAGCACGACCATCGTAAAGAGCATATCCGACGGAGCGGTGGCGCTGGATAACGCTCTTGTACCCAGCGAGGGCAGAACGATCTTCCTGCCGGCGACTTATTATAATCTGCTGCGTCAGAGCAATCAGTTTCTTGGGCTTGAAAAGCTTGGAGCAAAAGCTCTTTGTAAGGGCGTTGTCGGTGAGATAGACGGCATGCGCGTGGTCAAGATCCCCGACTTTTACATGCCGGTGGGCGGGTATTTTATTATCACCTGCGCGGACAGCCTTGTGGCGCCTGTGAAGCTTCAGGAATATAAAACGCACAAGGACCCGCCGGGGATAAACGGCGCGCTGGTGGAAGGGCGCGTATACTACGACGCGTTTGTTCTGGGCAGCAAGGCACGCGGGATCTATGCGGCCGCAGCCGCGTCCGCGGCCTGTGCAGCGCCCTCGTTTACCCCGGTTTCCGGCGGCGCGGTGACACCGGGCACCACCACGATCGCACTGTCCTGTGCCACCTCGGGCGCGGCCATCCGCTACACCCTCGACGGTTCGGAGCCGAAAACCTCGCCTACGGCGGCGGTGTACTCCGGAGCCATCCCCACGGCCGGCTGGACGGGGCGCTGCACAGTGCGCGCCTATGCATCCAAAGCGGGATGCCTAAACAGCGGCATCAGCACCGCAGTATACGAGCTGTAAAAGGCGCGAATCCAAAAATGCAGGCAGCGAAACGACGAAGGCGTTTTGCCTTTACCGTGAGCGTGCCGATATTCAGGGGATATCCAATTCCCCTGAATACGGGCGGATCGCTTTCGGCTTGTATATCGGACCGCCCATGCGTACGGTTCCGGATTATTTTCGGGCGCAAGTGCGAAAACAAGACATGGAATAATTTGCGGTTGAGCGGCGAGGGTATTTTACCTTCGCCGCTTTGCCGGATCGGAGGGAAAATGGCTACAAACGCGCAATGGATTTTTGAAAAGGCAATGTCTCTTCTTGACAAGGTAAACGACTTAACAGGGCAGCCGGATTCCGGTATCAGCGCGCCTTATAGGGCAAGGACGCTTGGCATACTCAACGTGCTTGCCTGCGAGCTATATTATGCCAGCGGAAGCTTCGGCGGCAAAGGGGACGGGACGCGGCCGCTGATGACCCCGGTCACGGATTTTGAGCAGGAGCTTGAACTGGACGACGCCGTTTCACGCGGGGTGCTGCCCTATGGGCTGGCGGGGCTGCTGATCATGGAGGAAAACACAAATTCCGCGGCGTACCTGCTGCAAAAATACAGGGAGGTGGCGGCACAGCTTGCCCGTCAGCTGCCGCGTACCTTTGCGCCGGTTGAGGATGTATACGGCGGAATCGGTACGGGGCTATAAGGAGGGAGAGGGATGGCGACGCTCAGCGGCACTCAGAAAAAAACGATTTATTCCATAAGTAGCTTTTCAGGCATCAATCAGTCGCCTGACGGGGACGCGGACTTGAAAGTCGGTCAGGCGGCCAGCATGGAAAACTGGC
>CAXXFP010000011.1:0-36106 GCA_963678505.2 Oscillospiraceae bacterium
AACAAGGAGGAGAAAAATGAGTTTACAGGGTTACATTGCACTTATCACAGGCGGCGCCAGCGGCATCGGCGAAGAAACAGCCCGCGTTTTTGTGCAGCGGGGCGCAACAGTCATTATTGCCGATATGGATGAAACCCGCGGCAACGCACTGGCCTTACAGCTCGGCGCAAACGCCGCTTTCTGCAAGGTGGACGTAAGCGACAGCGCGCAGGTGGCGAAGATGTTTGAGCAGGTGGAGGAAAAGTACGGGCATATCGATGTGCTGTATAACAACGCCGCCTATTCAATGAGCAAATCCCTTGAGGATACCACCGAGGAAGAATGGGACAAGGTGATGCGCGTGAATCTCAAAGGATACTTCCTTTGCGCAAAATACGCGCTGCCTTTGCTTAAAAAAAGCAGCCACGGCGCCATCGTGTGCACGGGCAGCGAGCTTGGAATCGTGGGCTGCACGGAGAGTCTGGCCTATAATACCTCAAAGGGCGGGATCATACAGTTTGCCAAGAGTCTGGCCCTCGAGCTGGCGCCGTATAAAATCCGCGTCAATGTGGTCTGTCCGGCGGGTACTGAAACGCCTGCATTCGTAAAAGATATGTCACGTTCGGGGGATTATGAAGGCGAGGTCGCGCGGCTTGCAGCTTCCTATCCGCTCAAGCGTATCGGCCAGCCGCATGATATTGCCTGCGCCGTCGCGTTTTTGGCCAGTGAGGAGGCAGCGTTCATCACCGGCACGCACCTGATGGTTGACGGCGGGTATACCGCACAATAGAGTCTTCGTTTTTTAAAACATAAAAGGAGTGTGTATCATGGCGATTATGGAAAAACAGACAACGGCTCCTGCAAAAGCGGAACTGAAACGGAAACTGGGTCTCGGCGCGGCACTTGCGGTGGCGGTCGGTTCAACCGTCGGCTCAGGTATTTTCTCATCCATCGGAGGGGTCGCGGGAGCATCCGGTTCGGCGATGCTGCTGATTATGTCCTTTGTCATCGGCGGACTGATCATGATTCCCCAGAACCTGCTGTATGCGGAGCTTGCCTCTACATACCCCGAAGACGGCGGCCAGTATACGTGGCTGCGTGAAGCCGGATGGCGTCCCATCGCGTTTTTAAACGGCTGGGTTGCTTTCTGGGCGACGGACCCTTCCACCTGCTCGGTCATGTCGCTTGCGATTGTCAACTACATATCGTTCTTTGTTCCCGGCCTTCGCGGTATTCTCGTACCTATATGCGCGACGATTTTGATTCTTATCTTCACTTTCCTGCATCTGCGCTCGGTGGAAGCCGGCGCAAGATTTACCGCGTATATTACCAGCCTGAAGCTGCTCCCGTTCTTCATTCTTGTCGGCATCGGCCTGTTTTTCATGAAGGGCGAGCTTGTTACGACGCCGGCGGTTATCGGAGCGCCCACGGGAATTCTCGCATTGCTTGCAGGTATTTCCGCAACGACCTGGTCTTATGACGGCTCCATCGGCGCGTGCTACATGGCAGGCGAAGTCAAAGACCCCAAAAAGACCATGCCAAAGGTCATGACGTTTTCCATTCTGATTGTCATATTGCTCTACGCTGGACTGTCCACGATTGCCGCGGGCCTGATTCCCGTCGGCACGCTGGCCGGATCGGACGCGCCGATCGCAGAAGCCTTTTCACAGATTCCGATTATCGGAACAGCAGCCGGAACCGTTACCGCGCTGATGGCTATACTGGTTATCACAGGCTCCCTCTCGGGCGCAACGATGTACCAGCCGCGCCTTGAGTATGCCATGGCAAAAGACGGCCTGTTCTTCAAAAAATTTGCCGACGTTCATCCCAAATGGAACACCCCTTCCTTTGCGCTGATCGCACAGGCGGCCTACGCAATCATTCTGGTGTTTATATCCGGCATCAATGATTTGCTTGGCTATTTTACATTCGTTTGCCTTGTAAAGAATATGCTCGTGTTCTGCACCATGTTCGTTCACAGAAATAAACCGGACTATCACCCCGGCTGGTCCTGCCCCATGTGGAAGACGATGACCGTCATCGCCATCGCCGCAAACGGCATCCTGCTTGTGTCCACGTTCCTGTGGGCGCCGACAATGGGTATTGTCTGCGGAATTATCGCCATCGCCACAGGTCTTCCGGTATATTACTACTGGGAAAACAAGAACAAGAAAAACGCCCAGAAAGTCCAGTAAAAGCCCCCCGGTCACACCTTGAGTTAATGCAGAAATACGCCCGCTGTACGGTAAACAGCGGGCGTATTTTACATCCCGGCACCTGTTATTAAAAACAGGTCAGCCGCGCAAAGAGAGCTGGTCTATACAGATAAATCCGCGCAGCCGATTTTTTAAAAATTACATTTTGTTTACCATTGCCGCAGCGGACATGTGCGACAATATATTTGTTTTTTTGCGTATGATATGTTAGAATAAAAAACGGAATAATAATACTGCTTTTGTGCGAAAACACGGCGCAAAGCGTATTTTACAGAAAACGGAAGGAGCAAATTACAATGTCTTCTGATAAAGTGGCGCAGCTTGACGCGGAGAGCTTTAAACTGGCGGTTTCAACCTCGGACGTTCCGGTTTTAGTGGATTTTTGGGCTCCGTGGTGCCAGCCGTGCCGTATGATGGCGCCTACGGTGGACGCGCTTGCCGAGGAGTATGACGGACGCGCGAAAATCTGCAAGCTCAACATCGACGACAATGGCGCGGCGGCAGCCGAGTACGGCGTAATGAGTATTCCCACGCTGCTTATTTTCAAGGACGGACAGGCAGTCGAGCGTATGATCGGCGTTCGTCCCGCCGCAGATCTTAAGCTGACGCTGGAAAAATATCTGTAAACACCGGCTCGGGAATTACGCCTGCGGAGACGCAGGCTTCCAATTATTTCATCCCTAATATGGTATTATTGGCTGGGGGGTTGTCAGGATGTCTGCGAACGTTCAGAAATCTTTTCGCAATTCGGTACTTGGCGGGTTTAACCGCCAGGATGTCATGCTGTATATTGAAAAAACAGCACGCGAGTTTAAGGAGGAAGGGGATACCCTTCGTCAGCAGATCGATCTGATGCGGTCTCAGCGTGATGAGTTCAAACTTAAAAATGATGAAATCAAGACTGAGAATGCGGATCTGCAGACACGGCTCAATGAATACGAGACTGTCGCCGGGAATGACAAAAGCAGACTTGCCCAGCTGGAGGCGCAGCTTGAGACCGGCAAGACCGAAAACAGACGGCTTTCAGACCTGTATGACAGGTCTGAGCAGTCGCTTAAAAGCGCACACAGCGAGCTTGCCGCGCTTAAAGAGCGGCTTATGGAACTCGAAAATGCAAGAAGCGAGTTTGAAAACACAAGAAAGCGCATCGCGGACATAGAGCTGGATGCGTACAAGCGCGCCGAGGAGATTGAAAAGGAAGCTGTCCGCAATTCCCTTGCGGTGCGCGACACGATAAAGGATGTGGCCTGCAAGGCCATCGGAAAATACGGGCAGGTGCGTACCGAGTCGGAAAGCACCGCCGCCAATGTTATCCGGGAGCTTGAGTGCATGCGTGCCTGGCTGCTGTCGTTTGGAAACCTTTTTGACGGACTGGACACAGTGTTTGAGCGCCTTGGCCATCAGGTCTCCGACCGAAACGACGAGACTTCCGCTGGAGAGGCCTCCGAGCCTTCTGCGCAGGAAAACCCAGACAACAATATCGGAGGGACGGACGAGCAATGACGCAAAACGCGCCGGCCGCGCTCAGAATAAATACCGCTTCGCTTCGGGAAACGGCGGAAAGCCTAAAGGCGGGAACGCCCGTACTGCTGTCAGGCACCGTGTATACCGCGCGCGACGCCGCGCATAAACGGTTTGTCGAGATGCTTGACCGGGGCGAGACGCTGCCCTTTGACATAAAAGGCGCTGTGATCTATTACGCCGGCCCCACGCCCGCGCGGCCCGGCATGGCCTGCGGCTCATGCGGGCCGACCACATCGGGCAGGATGGATGTGTACGCGCCGAGGCTGCTGCAGTTAGGTCTTGCCGCCATGATCGGCAAAGGCGGGCGCAGCACACAGGTCATCGACGCCATGCACGGTGCGCGTGCCGTGTATTTTTGCGCGGTCGGTGGCGCCGGTGCGCTCATTGCGCGTTCCATTCGCCAGTCGCGCGAGATCGCCTTTTTTGACTTGGGCTGTGAATCCGTCAAGTGCATGCAGGTGGAGGATATGCCGCTTATAACGGCCATCGACTGCCACGGCGGTAATTTGTTTGAGCAGGGGCCGCCTGCGTATCGTCAAAAAGCGGATTCTGTCCGGTAACCGGATTTGCAAATGAAATAACGTCAAAAAGCGGCTGTTTTCAGCCGCTTTTTTCTGTAAAATAAATGCTGATTTCAACTTATTTTTCGGCGGCATGCGTGTCGGAAAAGCGCCCGGCCCGACGCGTGGCTGCCGGGGCTAACGGGGCAGAAAGGCGTATTTCCTGCCGTCCGTTCTGACGGCCGATTTTGAACATACCGCACCTTGACCAACATGTCAAAACGGTTGTTTTGCAGCTTTATTTTTCTGCTTGTTATTCGCTCCGGTTCGCGGTATTATGGAAGTAATAGCCAATTTATTTACGGAGATGAAACGCATGACTGTGGAAAATATCGGTTCGCTGTGCGCACGCGTGCGCGAAAATGTTTCCCGTGTGATTGTCGGCAAAACCGGGTCAATTGATCTTTTGCTTTCCGCTCTCGTGGCGGGCGGGCATGTCCTGCTTGAGGACGTTCCCGGCACGGGAAAGACCGTGCTTGCAAAATCGATCGCGGCGTCACTTGACTGTTCGTTTAAACGCATACAGTTTACACCGGATTTGCTGCCTTCCGATATTACAGGAAGCAATATGTATAATCAGCATCAAAATACATTTGAATTTAACCGCGGGCCTGTTTTTACCAATGTTCTGCTTGCCGATGAAATCAACCGCGCCACTCCGCGTACGCAGTCGGCGCTGCTGGAATGCATGGAGGAGGGGCAGGTCACCGTTGACGGGGATACACGCATCCTTGATCAGCCGTTTTTTGTGCTTGCCACACAAAACCCGGTTGAGATACAGGGCACGTTTCCGCTGCCCGAAGCGCAGCTTGACCGGTTTCTTATGCGTTTGAATATGGGTTACCCGGATGCGGGCGAAGCGCTTGAGATCCTCGGCCGTTTCATACAGGCATCCCCTCTCAGGGAGCTTAAACCCGTCGCAGAGCTTTCACAGCTCAACGACGCCAGGCAGTCGTTTAGCAGCGTGTATGTGAGCGCGCCGGTGCGTGAGTATATCGTAAAACTTACAGAGGCCACGCGGCTGCCCTCCGATGTGTCCTTAGGCGTCAGTCCGCGCGGGATGCTGGCCATGCTGCGCGCCGGCCAGGCGCTGGCTGCGGTTTCCGGCCGCTCTTTTGTGCTGCCGGATGACATCAAGCGTCTCGTGACGCCTGTTTTCTCCCATCGCATCATTCTGCGGGGCAGCGTCGGCTCACGCGCGCAAAAAACGCAGGAGCTGCTGCGCGATATTTTACTGAAAACTCCTGCGCCGACCGAAGATGTGAGCAAGCCGCAGGCGTAAGGCACGCCCAAAGTCGGATGGTTTGTTGCGTAAGGGGGCATTGTATGAGCGTATTATGGTATATGGCGGTACTGGTGGTACTGATGGTCGCGCAGGCGAAGTTTTATGAGGTCGTCGTGCTCAAAAAGCTCTCCTATACCCGCAGCTTTGCACAGCACGGCGTTTTTGAAGGCGAAAAAACCGAGCTTGTCGAGGTGCTTGAAAACCATAAGCTGACGCCTGTTTCCTGGCTGCGGGTCGAGGCGCGCATTTCTCCGTGGCTGCGCTTTAAGAAACAGGAAAATCTGGATATCAACATGGAGCAGTTTCACAGGAGCGTTTTTTTCCTGAGCGGATACAGCAAGCTGACGCGGCGGCACGAGATCACCTGTGTGCACAGGGGATATTTCAGGTTTAACCAGACTGCGCTGACCGGAGGGGATCTGCTGGGGCTGTCGCAAAGAACGGTTGATATTTTTGAGCAGGCCGAGCTGTATGTCTATCCGCGCGTGAGTACGGACGGAGAGCTTCCGGCGCAGGCGCTCAAGTGGCAGGGTGAAATCGCGGCACAGCGGTGGATACTGCCCGACCCCATGCTGGTAAACGGTATACGGGAGTACCGCGGCGGCGATTCCCGAAAGGATATCCACTGGAGCGCCACGGCAAGAACGGGAAAGCTGCAGGTCAAGACGCGGGATTTTACCGTTTCCCCGCGCGTGATGGTCGCGCTCAACGCGCAGATTGCCGAAGACCTTTGGGCAATGATGGACGCCGCGCAGTGTGCGGTCATCGAGCAGGGCATCCGGCACGCCGCGGCCATCCTTAACTGGGCGGTACAGCAGGGCATGGAGGCCGGTTTTTTATATAACGGACGGCTGTGCGACACGGAAGGGGAGACCGTATACGTTCATCCCGCCGCGTCGGAATCCCATCTGGTCACGCTGCTTGAAACGCTGGCAAAGCTTGAGGTCATCCGCCAGCTCAATTTTCACAGTCTGCTTGACCGCTATGCCGACGACAACATGTCCGGTATGGATATCGTGGTCATTTCCGCCTACTGGAGCGACGCGCTTGAGACCTGCGCGGACCGTCTGCGGCGCAACGGCAACTCCGTTTCCTATATTCCGATACAAGGGGGGATGGAGCAATGAAAATCAGGCGCCTGTTGTCCGAGGCCGGCAATTTGATTGTGACGGCGCTGCTGGCGCTGCCCGTGCTGGTTCTTTTTTGGTTTAACATCTGGAAGGAAGCGGGTCTGCGCTGGGGACTTGCGGCGCTTCTGCCCGTTTTGATCGGCTGCGTCTCGGCCCGTGTCTTCCATACAAAAACCAAGGTTCAGGTCGTTTTGCTGGCCGCCTTGCCGGGTTTTCTTATTCCGGGGGCATTGACGTATCTGATCACCTCCTTACATAGCGCGCCGTCGATTGCGTACGGGGTTATTTCGGGCCTTTTGTCCGTATCGCTGATGTTTTATACACGCCTGAGCAGGACGCCCGCGTCATTTCCCAAGCTGATTGTCGGGTTTATTGGTTATTTCATTGTTTTTTCAGTTGTGCAGTATGTGGGCGCGCCGGAGAGCGTCAAGTCGTTTTTAAGCAGCGGCTGTCTGCTGTTTTTTGTCTGCTCGTTATTCTATATGAACGTACTCAACCTGCAAAACGGCACGCGGCGGGTCGAACGCGGCGCCAGGCTGCCGGCGGGAATGCGGCGCGGCAATCTGGCAATCCTTTCAGTCTTCACCCTCATCACGCTGGCAATTATCTTTATTGATAATCTGAAAAGGCTGTTTATGAAAGGCTTTGTCGGCGTGATCTGGCTTGTTATGCGCATTATGAGTTTTCTCGGCGGCCTGTTTCTGACCCATGAGGTGGAGGCGGGAGACAGCCCGGGCGAAATGGCCGCGATGCGGCAAGTTGACAGCACACAGCGCCCGGAGTGGCTTGATATGCTGTACAGGGTTTTGACCGTTGTGGTGGTTGCCATTGTCATCGCGCTGGCACTGTTCCTGCTGTATAAAGTGGTAAGGCGGCTTATTCAGCTTGTGGCAAACCTGCTTGAAACGCTTTCGGGACGCATGCATTCCGATTCGTCGGAAGGCTATGTCGATGAGTCGGAAAATCTTTTCAGCTGGAAGCTGATCAGGCAGCAGTCGGAAAAAAGGCTAAAGGAGATATCCGACAGCCTCAAGCGGCCGGAGCGGTTTGATCAACAGCCGGATAACCGCGCGAAGGTGCGCTTTGTCTATAAACGCATGCTGGAGGAGAGTGTAAAAAGGCGGCCGGACGCCCGCTTTAAAACCCCGGATGAGCTGCTTGCTCTGCGCGAGAGCATACCGGGCAGAGAAAAAGGGCCGGAGCTGGATGAGTTTTTTGGCCTTTATAAGACTGCGCGCTACGATTGCGGGGAAATCAGCGACCGGGACACGCAGGTCGCAAAGCAGGTGCTAAGCGGCCTGTAAGACAACCCTTTGTATATTCTTAGAGCGACTGTACCGGAACGCCGCCCGCGCAATGAGCGTGGGCGGCGTTCTAGAATATCCCCAAAGACACGCCCCTGAGATTTAGCTTTGTTCTTCAAGCAGCAAGCGCGTCGGAAGGAATACGTCTACCGCATGGGCGGCA
Organism: Oscillospiraceae bacterium; assembly: GCA_963678505.2. Lineage (GTDB taxonomy): Bacteria > Bacillota > Clostridia > Oscillospirales > JAVBQB01. Next base: position 8,162 of record CAXXFP010000011.1, read on the forward strand.
AAACGGAGCGTATCAGGCAACCGGTGGGTCAGTCCATTGGGGGCACAGATGACTCGCATAACAAAAAAAACGCCGCCCGCGCAATGAAGCGCGGGCGGCGTCACTATGCAGTTTGAAGTGGAATTACTTAAGTTCGACTTTTGCGCCGGCTTCTTCCAGCTTCTTCTTGATTTCTTCGGCCTCATCCTTGGAGACGTTCTCTTTGATGGCCTTGGGCACGCCGTCAACGAGGTCTTTTGCTTCCTTCAGGCCCAGAGCGGTGATCTCACGAACGACCTTGATGGTATTGATCTTGTTGGAACCCTGGTCAACGAGCATAACGGTGAACTCGGTCTGCTCCTCAACGACTGCGGCGGCTGCGGCCACAGGGGCGGCGGCGACGGCCATGGGGGCGGCGGCAGAAACGCCGAATTCCTCTTCAAGGGCCTTTACCAGTTCGGACAGTTCGAGCACCGTAAGAATCTTTACGTCTTCAATAAGCTTAGTTACTTTTTCGCTTGCCATGTGTACATGTCCTCCAATCAAAATTATAGTTTATTTTTGTCGGCGCGGGAATGAAACGCGGGTTCCCTTATGCGCCTTTTTGTTCCGCTATGGCGTTTAAGGCCACCACAAGCCCGCGCAGATTGCCGTTTAAGACATTGACAAAACCGGATATCGGCGTGTTGAAGCCTGCCAGAACACGCGCGACGAGCACCTCTTTGGCAGGGAGCTCAGCAAGTTCGATAACCTCGGCGGACGAGATGACCTTACCCTCGACAAAGCCGGCCTTGATCTTAAAGGTGTCGGATTTCTTTGCAAAGCCGCTGAGGATCTTAGCCGGAAGAACCGGATCGGTCATGCTCATGGCCAGCGCCGTCGTACCGTTTAAGATGGGGTCAAGCCCTTCAAAACCAACCTGATCGGCTGCCAGCTTTACCATCGTGTTCTTTACGACCGCGTAATCCACGCCCGCTTCGCGCAGTTCGCGGCGCAGCTTGGTGTCGTTTGCGACGGTGATTCCCTTGTACTCGACTAAGACGCCCGAGCTTGCGCTTTTCATCTTGTCGGCAAGAGTGGCGACGATTGCCTGCTTTTCCGCCAGTACCTTGGCATTTGGCATTATTTCACCTCCAATAATGCGAATTCTCTTTAAAACACTGCAACGTGCTTTAAACACCTGCCGCGCTGCGCCCAAGTTTGCGGTCTGCACGCGGCAGCCGGCAGCATCGGTACAACTCGGCATAAAAAAGTGTCCCTGCGTTTCAAAAACACAGGGACACGGTAATCCAAGAGCACACGCGAAAACCGCGAGTGAGTAACCGCTTCCCTCGGCAGGACGGTAAACCGTTACGGCCGCGAGGCCTCCTGCTGTCTTTGGAACGCTTTACATACTATATCAGCAATGCGAATGCTTGTCAAGGGGGGCATTTTAAATGCACGGCGGCCCCTTTTTAAGCAGCGGCAACGCAGACAGCTTAAACCATCTTAGCAGTGCTTACCTTGATGCCGGGGCCCATGGTGGAGCTGATCACGCAGGAGCGGATATACTGACCCTTTGCCGCGGAGGGCTTTGCACGCACGATGGCGTTCATCAGGGTGTTGAAGTTCTCGCTGAGCTTTTCCGTGCCGAAGGAAATCTTGCCGATGGCACAGTGGACGATGTTTGTCTTATCCAGACGATACTCCACCTTACCGGCTTTGATTTCATCAATGGCACGGGCCACATCCATGGTGACGGTGCCGGCCTTCGGGTTCGGCATGAGGCCCTTCGGACCGAGCACGCGGCCCAGACGGCCGACGACGCCCATCATATCGGGCGTGGCCACGACCACGTCGTAGTCAAAGAAATTTTCATTCTGAATCTTGGTGACGAGTTCCTCGGCGCCTACGAAATCGGCGCCGGCGGCCTCGGCCTCCTTGGCGCGGTCGCCCTTGGCAAAGACAAGGACGCGCAGCGTTTTGCCCGTGCCGTGCGGGAGCACGACGGAGCCTCTGACCTGCTGGTCGGCGTGACGGGAATCAACGCCCAGACGCACATGAACCTCTATGGTTTCATCAAATTTGGCCTTACCAGTTTTTAAGACAAGGTCAAACGCATCATTTGTGTCATATTGCTTGAGTTTGTCGATAAGCTTGATGCTTTCGACATATTTTTTTCCGTGAAACACAATTTTTCCTCCTTAAGTGGTAATTTCGGATAAATCCTCCCACCGGAGCCAGGGCGAACACGCCCCAAAACCCCATGAACCGGCCTGAATACGGCCGAATATAATTGACTTATTCTTCTACCGTAATACCCATGCTGCGCGCGGTGCCGGCGATCATACGCATGGCGGCTTCAACGCTTGCGGCGTTTAAGTCGGGCATTTTAAGCTCGGCAATTTTGCGGACATCCTCGAGGCTGATCTGAGCGACCTTCGTCTTGTTGGGGACAGCCGAGCCGCTTTCGATTTTGCACGCCTTTTTGATGAGCACGGGAGCGGGCGGGGTCTTTGTGATAAAGGAGAAAGAACGGTCCGCGTACACCGTGATGACCACCGGAATAATGAGTCCGACATCGTTCTTGGTGCGCTCGTTAAACTCCTTGGTAAATGCCATGATGTTGACGCCGTGCTGGCCGAGAGCCGGGCCAACGGGCGGTGCGGGCGTGGCTTTTCCCGCGGGGATCTGAAGTTTTATATACCCTACGATCTTCTGTGCCATAGTTAAAAGCACCTCCTGTAAAGATGTGGTATGCGTCCGCGCAGGGAACGCATCTGGCGGGGCGGAAAGCGTGAACGGCTTCCGAACCCTCCCACTTTATATCAAGCGCCATGCGGCGCCGTGATACGCGCTTTTTCTGCCGCGGCAGGAATGAAACCGGCTTCTTTACGCGCCCGCGCGCTCAACCTGATCAAGCTCAAGCTCAACAGGCGTCTCGCGGCCGAACATGGACACGACCACGCGCACCTTGTTTTTATCCAGCTCAATCTCTTCAACCAGTCCGATGAAGTTTTCAAGCGGGCCGTCGATGATCTTTACGCTGTCGCCGACTTCGAAGCTGACAACAATTTCCCGCTTTTCCATGCCCAGCGACTCAACCTCTTTGTCGGTCAAAGGGACGGGCTTGGAGGCGGGACCGACAAAACCTGTGACGCCGCGGGTGTTGCGCACAACATGCCAGCTTTCATCGGTCATCACCATTTTCACCAGCACATAGCCGGGGAAAACCTTGCGCTCAAACGTTTTTCGTTTGGAATCGGAAAGCTCGGTAACCGTTTCCATAGGTACGTTGACGGACTGAATAAGTTCGTGCAGCTTGCGGTTTTCCACTGCTTTTTCAATGGTGGCCGCAACCTTGTTTTCATAACCGGAGTACGTGTGCACAACATACCATTTTGCTGCTTCAGACATTTGCTTCTCCTTTTATGGTCATAGCAGGTACAAAATTACTTGACGGACTGGATCAGAGCCCTGACGCCCGAGCCGGTCAGCCAGTCAAATGCGCCGATGAACATACCGACGACCACGACCATGACAATGACAACGATGGTATTGTTGAGTACCTGCTTGGGAGTCGGCCAAATGACCTTCTTAAGCTCTGAGCGCATCTCACGCATCCAGCGATTGGTCCGCTCTACGTTTTTCTTCCAAGCGCCCTTCTTTTTGGCGGCTTTCTCTTTGCCCTGTACTTCATTATCAGCCATGACTACACACCCTTTCTGGCTAAATACGAATTATTTGGATTCTCTGTGTAAGGTGTGCTTGCGGCAGAACCGGCAGAATTTGTTCATCTCAAGCCGGTCCGGGTCGTTTTTCTTGTTTTTCATTTTGTTGTAGTTGCGCTGCTTGCACTCAGTGCAGGCCAATGTGATCTTAACACGCATGTTCGGCACCTCCTTGAATTTACGCCGGGCCGTCTGGCACCGGCATGTAATTGCCTCCCTGAAGCGCAGATCCGGTCGATAATGATGCGGCGGGCCCGCAAAATAACATGTTATGCTTGCATAACAAAAAGACCTGCAACAGGTAAGTGATACTATACCATACTTACGCTGACAGGTCAACAGATATTTTGCTTAATTTCTCACTTTTCACGGTTTGTCACGGCCTGTTTTTTATGTTATACTGCAAACATCATCCCAAAAACGCGGATATTGTACGCCGTGGATGCGTGTAATCCCGCGTCTTTGCCGGGAAACGGAGGCAGTTATGAGAATTATGGCCATCGATTACGGGGATGTGCGCACGGGCGTTGCCTTTTCGGACCCGACCGGCACGCTTGCGGGGGAAGCCTTTACCATCACGCAGACCCACATGGATGCGCTCGCCGGGCAGCTTTCAGAGCTGGCGCGCGCGCGCGCGGCCGCGCGCATCGTGCTGGGCTACCCCAAAAATATGAACGCCACGCTTGGCGAGCGCGCGCACAAAAGCGAGCAGCTCGCGCAGCTTCTTCGCGATCAGACCGGTCTTGAGGTCGTTTTGTGGGACGAGCGGCGCACCACCACGGATGCGCACCGCATTTTAAGCGAGCTCAACCGGCGCGGGAAAAAACGCAGGGACACGGTTGACGCCGTGGCCGCCACGCTGATTTTAGAGGGTTATCTCGGGTTTATCCGATAGCTTTTTTACGGTCAAGCTCGCGGTTGTGGTAGTAAAGCGCGATATCGGCCATGACCATGAGGGAGTTGGCTATGTAAAAGTAACTGACGTAGTCAAAGCCGGTGCTGGTTTTATACACAATTCCGGAAAAATATCCGATGAGCACCAGCCATAAAAAGAAAATGCTTTTTCCGCCGGTTGTGCGCGAGGTATAAGAGCGGTAGATGGACATAGGCCATGATGCGCCGAAGCACAGCAGCATGGCAAGTTCAAAGATCTTCACTGGGTTCGCCTCCTTTTACCAGAGTGATTTTATCATAAATTATCTGCGCGGGCAACGCTCAATGTCGGCGCTCTTTTGCAAACAGCTCGTGAAGCCCAATGAAAATGAGGAATATGCCAAACAGGCGCCGAAGCACGGCGAGGTCCAGCGCGTTTGCGATAAGCGCCGCCGCAGCCGCGCAGACAATTCCCGCGCAGATGGCCGCAGCCGCCGCTTTTTTGTCAACCAGTCCGTTTTTCATATGGCTGTACAGGCCGCCCGCGGAGACGGGCAGGAAATAGAGAAGATTGATGCCCTGGGCCAGCACCTGCGCGATACCGGCAAAGCCGGTCATATAGACCATCAGCAGGCTGCCGCCTCCGATGCCCCACGCCGAAAGGATGCCCGCCGCAAGACCTGCCAGCGCGTTGATGAAAAAATTCACAGCCTAAGCAGCGCCTTCACGCCGCCGTATATAAGCAGCAGGCCGAAGCCCCTGCGTAAAAGCGTGGGCGAGACGCGCATGAAAAGACGTCCGCCCAGTACTCCGCCGATCAGTCCGCCCAACAGGAAGGGCGCGGCGGCGGCAAAGTCAAGCGTTCCCTTGAAAAAATAAATGCTCGCCGACAGCGCGCACAGAGGTGCTATAACAGCGACCGAGGTGGCAAGCGCGGTCTTCTGTTCCATTTTTGCAAGGCGCGTGAATGCGGGAACCAGTATCATGCCTCCACCCATGCCGAAAAGACCGTTGACGAGGCCGGCAAGCATGCCCGCGAGGATGACAGTGACCTTTTTGGACATAAAAAAACCGCCTCCTTCTGCGTATTGTTTGCAGGAGGGGCGGTTTTTATTTTACGCCTAATGAACATATCAAAAATACAACCAGGTTTTAGAAAATACCCTTTTGCTTTAATAGCTTTTCCATGGCGGCGACACGTGCGTCCCAGGAGGCTTCGCGGCCGTACTCCAGACGGCGGCGCACCTTCCACGCATCGTGTTCGGACACCGCAAGCTCACATTTTTTTATGAAATCACGCGGCGTACCCGCAATATACACCACATCCGCATACTCGAGCACCTGCTCGGGCTGGGGCGTGGACACGACGGGCTTGCCGGTTGCCAGATACTCATAGAACTTGAGCGGACTTACGTCCTTACTCAGATCTCCCGAGCGGAACAGGTTTAAGCATACATCAAAAAGCGCCAGATATCGGGGGAGCTCCTTGTGCGGCTTCAAGCCGAGCAGATGAATGTTGCGATATTTAGAAAGAAAGGTGAGATCCACATCCGGCTGCGTCTTGCCGATGAGGACAAACGACCACTCCGGATGCGCCTGCGCGACGGCCTCGAGCAGGGCGTAGTCGATGCACTCCTGAAGCATGCCGACAAAACCCAAAATGGGCGCGCGCACGTTAAACAGGTCGTCGGGCGGGGGCGCCAGTATTTCAGACGGCCGCGAGACCTGGCTGAAAAGCTCAAAATTCGCGCCGTTGGGGATCAGGTGCGTTTCGCCGTTATATTCCCTGAGCGTTTTTTCAAGGCCCTTTGCCGTGCAGAACACCATATCCGCCGCCGAGGCCAGTTCCTTTTCCATCCGGTCGACGACGCGGGGGTTAATCATGCCCTTGTAGGCGGAGTGCCGGTCCACACAGTCGTAGATGACGGCACTGTGGGGGATTTTCTCGGCGATATCAGCCGCCGAGGGCGAATAACACCACAGCACAGGCTTTTCAAAGCCGTGCTTTTTCATTATTTTGCGGACGAAACGCGCCTGCTTTTGGCCATTTAATTTATTGATCAGGCGGAATTTATTGAAAAAGGGAAGGACGGGCGGCATGGCGTACACGGTAAGGTGATCCTTTATTTTTTCTCCATCCTTTTTAAACGCATGCAGCCGTTCGCGCAGCGTTTTGTCCTTAAACGGAGCCAGATAGCTGACAGGCGGATCAAAATACAGGATATCGGCGTCCTTGAGCCTCCCCATGACCTGTTGCTTGCGCGTGGGGAAGGGATGCCAGTTTGAAGTGGACAGGCAGATGATCTGCTTCATTATTTTTCCTCCAAAAGTTTGCGGGCTTGCTCGGTGTTGATCTGTTCCATGTCGCGCAGACGCGTGACCGCGTCGAGCATATGCTGCTTGTCGCCGGAACGGGCTACGGCCGTATCAATAAAGCCGGTGAGCGTCTCAAAGGTGATGTCACGCAGGTTTTCATACAGGTCCTGACCGATATAGTGTAAAAATGCGCTGACCTTGTAATCGTAAACGGCGCCCACCAGCGGCACGCCCTGCGCGGCGGCGAATACCAGCGCGTGCAGACGCATGGCCACAAGAACCTGCATGCGTGAAAGCATGCCCATGGCCACGCGCGCCGTGCCTGTTTCTTCAATAATATAATGCGGACAGGTGACATATTGCGCCGCCATACGTGCGGCCGCTACGTCCTGAACGTGCTCAATGGGTAAAAAAACCGGGGTCAGGCCGTATTGATGATAGGCGTAATCCGCCGCCTGCCCGAAGAAAGCGGCCTTATCTTCATATCCCGGCCACAGCCGCACGGCAAAGCAGATGTACCGGCCCCGCACAGGCAGCCCCTGAAGCAGCATCTGGCTGTCCACCGCCGCGTCGTCCGCGCGCGGCAGCACCAGCGTGGGGTCAGCCGCAAGGTGGATGTTCGGGCGGCTCACGCCCATTTTTTTCAGTTCCTCCAGAGAGTTGTCCTCGCGAAGGGTAATGACATGGACAAAGCGGTTCATCACCCACGCGGCAAAGGCGCGGTTTTTACCTTTTGTCACCGGACCGATGCCGCACCCGTACATCATGACCCGGCAGCCGAGCAGGTTGGCAAGCATGATGGTGTACAGATAAAACCACAACGAGCGCCGGCTGGTCACATCCTGAATGAGGCTCCCTCCGCCGTTAATATATAGCTTCGAGCGCATAAGAGAGTGTGAAAAGGCAAAGATGTTAAAGGTGTATACAGAGTTTACGCGGTAGGCTTTCTGCGTGGCTTTTGGGCTGCGTGAAAGCACCCTGACCGGCATGTCCGGGTCAATGCTGCGCATCTGGCCGACAATGGCCTCCAATATGGCGTCGTCGCCAATGTTTCCGCAGCCGTAGGCGCCGCAAACGGTGACTCCGTCGCGGCGGGGAGCCTCCCTTTTGGAGCGGCGCAGAATGGTGGTGTAAATTTCCAGCTGCCGCTTTACCATAGTCTCAAACGAAAACTCATGCGCGGCCTTGTGCCTTAGCTTTTGCCCCATCAGCACGCGCAGTCCGGCATCCTCCGAAAGCGTTTGAAGATGCTGTGAAAGTGCCAGATAGTCTTCTGGATTAAAAAGGAAACCGTTTATGCCGCTGTCAATGAGCTCCGGTACGCCGCCCACGCGCGAGCTGATCGTGGCGCGCGCGAAGCGGGCGCCTTCCGTAATGACATAGGGAAAGGTTTCCGAAAGGGAGGTCAGAAGATTGATGTCAATGGCGCTGTAAAAGGCGTCCATGTCGTTTATCCAGCCGGCAAAGCATACGCGGCTGTCGATGCCCAGCGTGTGCGCCTGCTTTTTAAGCTGCTCGTCAAGCTCTCCGTCGCCGGCAATGAGCAGCTTAAGCTGCGGCACCTGCGGATAAATTTCCGCAAAAGCGCGCAAAAGTGTAGAGATATCCTTTACAGGTGAAAGCCGGGCCGCGATACCGGCCACCACATCGCCATCACCGGCGATTAAGCCGCAGCTCTTTAAGAACGCGGCTCTGTCAAAAACCTTGTCCGAAGCACGGAAATCAAGGCCGTTATAAATGGTGAACAGCCGGTCGACCGGAAAACCGCGGTCAATGAGCATATCGGTAACCGGATCGGATACCCCGATATGGTAGGGGAGCACTCGCAGCGCGACCTTGTTGATCATTCCGTAGGTCAGCCTGCCAAGCGGGCGGCCGAGATAATCCAGCCGGTAATCGCTGTGCACGGTGGTAACAACGGGGATCTTAAGTCCGGCTCTCAGCATGGCGCCGATCATGTTCCCACGCGCGCCGTGGCAGTGGATGATATCAAAATGTTCGGACAAAACCATGCTTTTAAGAGATTTATATACGGAAAACGGGTTTTTTGCTTCAAAAACCCTGACATCGAGACCCAGTGTGCGCGCGGACTCGGCAAAGGAGCCTTCACGGAAGCTGATCAGACGTACCGATATGTCGCCTCTAAGCCCCGAAAGCAGCGACAGAACGTGAGTTTTCGCGCCGCCGACGTCTCCTCCACCGATCAGATGCAGTATCTTCATGCGTTTTCCCTCAGCTTTTTCGGGCAATGCCGGACATTCGTTTTTCTTGCATATATAACTTTTTTATTATACAATACCGTCATGCTTTTAGTCAACGCAAAACGGCTATATGCCTGCTCATTTAGGGAGCCTGCGACGGATAAAAGCGGCCGTCTTTATATTACCGGAGGTGCAAAATGAAGCTCATTAATGAAAAAGGAAAATTGTTTGGCATTATAAATGTGGTTGATTTGCTGATCCTGCTGGCGGTGCTGCTCGTGGCGGGCGGAATCGGCTGGCGCATACTCGGCCCGAAGCTGGCTACGGCGGCCGCGCCGGATACGAAGGTCGTCGTTACAATGCGTGTTCGCGGCGCGCATCCCCGTCAGCTGGCTGAAATCGAGAAGAACATCCCCGCGCAGCTTGTCAGCGGAGACAGCTTTGTCTCCGGGGCGAGTGTCGTAAAGGTTGACAGTGAGCCGTATATTGTGCAGACGCCCACGGCGACGGGCGAGATCAAGGAAGCCACCGACCCGACGCGCATCGATATCCTGTTTGCCGTTGAGGCCAATGCGCCCGCGAGCGGCGCCGTGACGAAAATCGGTACGCAGGAGGTTCGCGCGGGCCGCGATTTTACCATAAAAACGCGGTACATCGAGCAGGTCGCCATCATTGAGACCGTCTCATACGCAAACGAAAAGGAGCAATAACCATGACGGGCCGCGTTTTAAAAAACAGCCTGGTTTTCCGCTCGTTTTTCTCTCTGCGTGCGGTTTACAGGCATAGCCTGGCCTATGCGGTGATTTTGTTTTTTCAGCAGGAATACGCCCGATCCCGGGTGAAGACCGTCTGGGAGCGGATGATGGGCACGCCCATAAGGCTTGAGCACAGCGTGTACGGGAGACTGCTAGGCCGGCTCAATCTCGGGGTGTATGAGTTGGGGTGCCGGATCAGACCCGCATGGAAAAACAGCCTTGCCGTGCATGCCTGTACCGGGCTGCGGGATGCGCGCGCGCTCAGGGGCAGCGTGCTCAAAAGCGTATTTTTAGACAGCGGATTTAAGCGATTTATCCTGTTTATATTTGCCATGTATCTGCCGGTTGATTTTGCGCTGCGCAGCTTTTCCGCGCTGAGCGCGCTTTCCTCCGTGTGGGACGAGCTGTTTTTGGCCTTCTCCCTTTTATATGTGCTGGGACGCCTGATGTTTTTCAGTCATCCGGTTCCCGCCCGCGCAACACCGCTCGATGCGGCGCTCATCGTCTTTATGGCGGCGGGCTTTGCCCTGATGTGCATCAACGCGCCGGTCTTTTCCATATCGGTGAGCGGCTACCGCGCGGTCGTGCAGTATATGCTCTGGTTTTTTGTGATCACGCGGCTGCTTGAAGATGACAAGGACGCCGTGTTCTTCTTTTCATCCTTTGTGGGCATGGGCGTGCTCATTGCCCTGCACGGGATCTACCAGTACATTACCGACGTCCCTATTCCCCAGGCCTGGGTTTCTGTGCGGGAGATGGGTGTGCGCACGCGCGTTTTTTCCATCATGGGAAGCCCGAATGTTTTGGGCTCATTTCTTGTCATGTCGGCGCCCCTTGCGGCAAGCATGGTATATATGGTGAAAAAAACATGGCAGAAGATTTTTATGTGGAGCTGCGTCGGCGTGATCTGCCTTGCATGCCTGTTCACCTTTTCGCGCGGGGCATGGCTGGGCATGGCCGTGGCCATAGCCGTGTTTGCTCTGTACAGGGATAAAAAGCTGCTCGCGCTGGCGGTTCTGCTGGCGGGCGCCGCCGTCTATATCCCGGAGATCGCAAACCGCATCACCTATCTGTTCACCTCCGATTTCGCGGAGGCCAGTCTCAAGGGCGGACGCAGCGGACGCTGGATGATCGGGATGGATCTTCTGATGAAGAATAACCCGTGGCTGGGCTTCGGCCTTGGCCGGTTTGGCGGAGCTGTGGCCATGCAGCATCAGGTCATCGAGGGCCTGGACTATTTCTATATGGACAATTACTATTTAAAGACGCTCGTCGAGATGGGCTATATGGGATTTTTCTTTTATCTGGTGCTCATTGCGAGCTTTCTTGCCAACGGGATGCGCGCGCTGTTTCGCACGCGTGCAACGCCGGTTTTCAGCATGTCCGCAGGTGTGTTTGCCGGACTTGCGGGCGTTCTCACGCACAGCCTGTTTGAAAACATCTTTGAAGTGCCGTACATGAACGCGTATTTCTGGGGTCTGGCTGCGCTTTTGCTCTGGATGGGCTTTCTGCGTAAGCCGAAAGCCGGCGGACTCAAGCCGCGAATTTCGTGATCCCAGACAATAAAATATACAAAAAATGGCGGGCGCCGGAGAAGATCCGGCGCCCGCCATTTTTGTTTTTAGATGATTTTAAGTTGGCCTGACGAGTAAATTAAAATAATTTCGACTGCAATAATTGTGAGGCTGACCGCCCATTTCTATGTATTCTTGCCGGCCCAGCCATAAACGTCCAACGGGACAGACGGCGTGACCGTCAGGTGGTCGGGATGCGTCGTATGCGCGGAGATCTTTCCCTGCCTGACCAGCTTAATAAAAATCATGACAAGCTGCGGGTCAAACATCGTACCGCTGTTTTCCTCAAGCACCTTGAGCGCGGCGTCCTGGGTCAATGGCTGCTTATACGGGCGCAGCGAGGTCAGCGCGTCAAATACGTCAGCGATGCACAGGCAGCGCGACAGGATATCGATTTGCTCACCGCTTGCACCCTGGGGATATCCCTTGCCATCCCATCTTTCGTGATGCCCGACGATTGCGGAGATCACACTGTCCACCGCGGGCAGGTGTTTGGCGATTTTTACGGACATCTCAACGTGCTGCTTGATAAATCCGTATTCCTCGTTTGTCAGCCTGCCCGGTTTTGTAAGGATGCTTTCCGGAATGCCGATTTTACCAACGTCATGTAAAAGCGCTGCATGTTGTACGATGATGTCGGAATAAGAATCAAGCTTCAGCTCCGAGGTCAGCGCTTTGGCGTAGCGCGCGACATTCTGCGAATGGCTCAGTGTAAAATGATCCTTGGCGTCGATTGACGCCGTCAGCGCATAGACGGTAGTCAGGTATTGCGGGGAGGATTCCAGACCCAATTTCATGACGCTAAGGTCGCTGTGACTGGTAAAGATAACAGTTTGGTCTTTGCCTGCGCCCTTTGCAAAATACAGCGCGTCATCCGCTCTGGAAATAAGCTCGTCCTTGCTTGAAGCGGTGTACGGATAAGTGCACACGCCCGCGCTGACGGTCAGAAAGCCGTAAGCCACGGCTGAGCTCAGTCCGAATTGCCGGCGCACCTCCGTGCGGATATCCTCGGCAAAACCGAATGCCTTGTTAGAGTCGCACAGCGGGAGAATCACAATGAATTCCTCGCCGCCGTAGCGGGCGCACACCCCTTTTTCCCCGACGACGCGGGTCATTATTTCGGAAATCTTCTTGAGCGCAACATCCCCCTGTATGTGCCCGTACAGGTCGTTATAGAGCTTGAAATTGTCAAGGTCGAGCATAATGGCGGAAACCGGGAGCCTGCCCGGCTGGGACAGCTGCTCGAGCAAATATTTACTGAAATACCTATGATTAAAAAGGCCTGTCAGCCCGTCTGTCTGCGCATCCTGCTGGACATGACGGTAGATTCGCGCATTGTCGATGGCCGTGCCCGCCGCATCGGACAGCTTAAGCAGCAGCGCAAAATCCTGTACGCTGTATTTGGTGTCGTTTTTCTTTCCGGAAAGGAGCAGGATGCCGACCAACCTGTCCCCGGATCGGACAGGGACAAAAACCTCAACATTGTTTTCAGAGATAAGTCTGCGTTCATCGTCCCACAGTGCGCGCATCTGAGGTTTGCGCACCAGATCCTCCCGGGTCAGGCAGCATGGATTTTGCGAAAGCCAGGTGATGACCGGGTTATCACGCTTAAAATACAGGCGGGGATCCTGCAGCTGCATGCTTGAGCGCAGCGTATAGTAATTGCCGGCCTTTTCATCATTGAGCATCAGGTGGACTTTCTGCGCACCGCATAGTTCAAAAATGACGTCGGAAAGGCCTTTTGAAATGAAGGAAAGGTCCAGACTGCCGGAAATGCTCAGGCAGAAGTCTTTAAGCTGCTGTTCGCGGCGCAGTTCTTTTCTGTAGAACATATTATCGGCAAACCGGATGAACAGGTTAAGCACGGGACGAATGATCAAAATCAGTAAAAACGTCAGAAAGCCAAGAATAATGAGCGAATTGGCTGCGCTGAATGTCGATAATACAGCCCGGACAAGATAGACCACGCATAAAATCGCAAACGTAACAACCAGCGTAAATACCGAAAGAACAAGGCTTCGGGGCACGGAAATGCGGGTCTGCGCAGGCTTTTCGCGATAGAGAACGGAAAAATACAAAAGTGCGCAGACAAGCCCTGCCAAAATATCATACGGATAGTTGGCGGCACTGGGCACAAGGTTGAGCAGCAGGCTAAGACACACCGCAAGAAGTCCGGTAAGCAGCAAAAAGAGCTTTTGAAAGGGGATTTTATTTTTGAGAGAATGACGAAGCAAAACCGCGAGGTTGTGCAGTACAAACAGACCGATCAGCCCAAACACCGGAGCTGCGAGCGGCCCCAGAGCGTACTCGATGGAAGTAAACGGAGGATAATCCAGCGACATAAGTCGCTCGGTTTTTACCACGCGCACGCTTTTTACCACAAGGTCGGTAAAGCCGAGCGCAGCAGCGCCCAGCATGGGGAGTGTCCAGTAGAGCAGCCTGCGCAAAAACAGCAAGCGCGTAAAGACCGCGCAGAATATATAAAGCGCGTAAAGCGTGCAGGCGATTCCGAACAGCTGCATCCTTGCCCAGAACAGCGCGCCGGGATAGCCTTCAAGCTGTGTAAACACACAAGCGGCCATCCATATAATCAAGGAGACAAGCAGCGGAAGGTAGGCAATGGATGCCTTCGTTTTTTCGGAAAACGTGATGGTCGCAAAAAGCACAAGATAGATGGCGAGGGCTGCGGTCGGCATTCCCCAGTAAACAAGCTGAGCGAGGCTCATAGCGCTGCCTCACTTTCTCCAAAGGCCATGCGCAGAATATCCGCGACCTCATGACGCGAAGGATTCATGTGACGGGGGGCGCACCCGTCCGCATCCATATAAGCCCGGACGGTACCGGTGGGCAAAATGGTTATCATCAATGGATCGGTGCCCGTAAGCTGCGCAAGACGAGAATAATTCGGGTCCAGGTAACCAAAGTAGATGCTCAGGTGCTCATGCAGGACCTGAGGCGTCACCGCGCCGCTTAAAACCGTTTGGGAACCGACTTCAGCATACAGCTGCACATATGCGTTTTTATGCACGTCAAGCTGCTTGATGGCAAACCAGTCCTGGATGTCCAGCTTGGAAAGCCGGATCGCCTCGCTGATCGTGCTTTCGGTAAAGCAGAATAAGCCTGAAATATCTATAACGTCGGGCGTTTTGTCCACATGGGAAAACTGCGGGAACAGGATCCCGTTTTCTTCGTTTGTCAGCGACAGGCACCTGAAGACCTCGCCAAGCCTGTACCGGGCGAAAGCACCGCCCTTGAAACTTGTGATGACCAGCTCGTAGCTTTGGCCGGCAATCAGCTCGTCCATTAAGTAGGTTTTCGGGCGGTATTGAGGGTGCAGCAGGTTTTTTTCCAGTTCGTCCATGGGAATGAATTCATAAAAGCCCGTATCCGGAAGAAAACACAGGCCCTCTCCGGCTGCGGGCTCCATTGCGATACCGCCCGCTTCCGCCGTGCCGAAAACTTCGAGCGGACGAATGCCCCAGGCGTCTTCTATTTTCTTTTTCAGAATTCCCGCGTCTGAGCCCATGCTGATGAGTCCCTTCGGATGCCAGACATCACAGGGCCTGACGGCACGGCCGCCGGACCGGCGTTTTTTCAGCGCCTTTAAAAAGCGATAATTCGGACCAAAAGTGGTTTTCAGAAGCTCCGGGAGGCTTGGATCATCGCCGCCCTCGGGCCAGAAAAATTCGCTCATGCCGGCAAGGACGCCGCTTGAGCCCAGCACAATTCCGATGTCCCTCATCATGCCCAGCCGGGTGCCTACGGCGCTGCGCTCATCCTGACTCAGGCACAGAACAGACTGGCACGGGGAGAAAAAGCGGACAGGCAGACCTTCGCCTTGTATAAAAGGTAAAAGACCGGGGAAAAAATCGGGAGGCGCGATGCTCACGACACTTTCAGACCGGTTGAGGCTAAAGTTGCTCTTCGCCAGGACGGAGGCGTTGAGCAGCGCGGCAACAAGCATGCGGGAATAGTTTTCCAGCATGCTTCGCGTATGCGGAATGACCTTTGCAGGTGCGGCTGCGCCCTTCCAGGGCGTTTCAAGCCACGCGGCGGGTTTTTGCGGCAGCGCGGACTCCACATGCTGCAAAAGGATATCGGCATAATCGTCATAGGTGGTCAGCCCCGCCATGCCGCGAAATTCCGTAACGGTCTGAGGCCTTTTTCCGCCTAATATGCGCCTGCCAAGCTCACAGTCACAGTAAAGCGATAGCTGTTCGGCAAGCAGCCTTCTTTGAATATCCATATATTCGCTTGTGGACAGGCTTAAAAAGCCGCAGTATTCACTCCACATAGAGTCTTGCTGTTTATCTTTCGGCTTTTGCTCAGGCAAACGATTCACTCCCTGCTAAAACGGGATGTGGAAGGTGCGCCGGCGTTTGCACTGAAAACGCCGGTCAGGCGCGCGGCCCCTGTTTACTTATAGGTGGCCGCAAGCTCCTGTGCCATATGCGGAAAATCCTTGAGTACGTCAACAAATTTATTGACGATTTCCTCGTCAAACTGCGTGCCGGCGCCGAGCATAAGCTGCTGCATAGCGTCTTCAAAGTTCAGTCTCGAGCGGTAATGGCGGTCCGACATCATGGCGTCAAACGCATCTGCCACGGCGATGATCCTCGACAGAAACGGGATTTCTTCTTTTGTAAGCCCCGAGGGATAACCGCTGCCGTCCACCCGTTCATGATGGCATTTGACGATAGGGACGACCTCCTTGAACATGGAAATGGCGGACAGAATGTGCGCGCCCTTGACCGGGTGCTTTTTAATTTCGTCATATTCCCGTTCGGACAGCTTGTCCGCTTTAAAAAGAATATCATTGGAGGTGCCGATTTTTCCTACGTCGTGGAAGACGCCGCTGATGCGCAGCAGCTCAAGCTGGGCGTCCGTAAGATTGAACTTTTTACCGATTTTAACGGCAAAATAGGCAACGCGGTCGGAGTGTCCGCGCGTATAGATATCCTTGGTATCCACCACCAGACGCAGCGCTTCGATGGTATCCATGTAGCGCTCGCGCAGCTGGTCGTAGGTCTTATTGAGCTCATCGTTTTTAATATTGACCAGCGAGTGCAAAAAGGCATTGTTAATGGAGGACGCGGCCTGGCTGGAATAGATTTCAAGCAGCTTGACGCCGTCGTGAATGTCCTCGCCTTCCACATAGATGATGCCGATATCCTGCAGATATTCGTTAATGAGCGGGATGATGACCCGGTTTTGAAGCTGGATGACCTTTTTGTTGATACGCGCGTTGCCGATGAGCGCCATCAGCTCCGGGTCGAGCATCTCCATGAAGTCCTCGATATCCGCTTTATATTTTCCAATGCCTTTAAAAATACTGTTGTTGCCCTCGCTGATGCGCGCCATGTCGTCAACGAGGATAAAGGCGTTTTTGCTGTTGACCAGCGGCAGGATCTCGGTGAGTATTTCCTCGAGTATGCTGCCGATGGGCTGCAGCTGATAGATTTTCGGCACAGCCTGCAAAATCCTGTTAAGCCCCTCCTGGAATTTTTTGATGATACGCATCTGTGAAATCGACTTGATGCCGGACTCCACGAGCAGCAGCAGTTGGTCGAAACGGTCGCTTTTCTCGCAGTAGCCCTGTATATCAAGCTCCTTGATGGTTTCAAGGGGCGGAGCGAGATCCCTGTGACCGGTCAGCAGCAGAATATAGATTTCGCTGTTGAATTCCCTGATTCTCTCAACGACCTTGTCCCCATGTATGGGGTACATCAGGTAGTCGAGTATGAGCAGGTCAAAATCCCCTGTGCGCACCTGCTCGATGGCTTCCAGAGGATCGGTCAGACCGGTGTAATGATAACCGTTTCTTTTAAACATAATGGACAGGGAATCGATAATGCCGGGCTCGTCGTCTACAATGAGAATCTTGTAATTTGAGGTTGCATGGCTGTGTTCTTTTCTCATTTTATGCCTCCTGTTTTGGCTGGTTAATCAGACAGGGAATGGTGATATAGAATGTCGTGCCCGCGCCTGGCGCTGATGTGAACCAAAGATTGCCGCCAAAACGACCTTTGATGGTTGAATAGGACATATAAAGCCCGAGACCCGTGCCGTTTTTTCCCTTTGTGGTGATCATTTCCTTGAAGAGTTTTTTTTGAACCTCCTGTGGGATGCCCCTGCCGTGATCGCGCAGGGAAAACTCAATCGTGTTTTCTTTTCGGCTGACTATAAAGCTGATTTCGCCGCTTTCGCCGTCGTAGGCCTGAATGGCGTTGATGATGATATTGTCAAAAATCTGCACGAGGTTATTGAGTTCCCCTTTGATTTCGGTGTTCATATCGATGTCAAATTCGGTTATAAGGGAACAGTGGTATTTTTTCAGCTCATGCTTCATAAGCAGCTCAATGCGCTTGATCAGCTCCAGGATCGTGAATTTGTCGGTGCTCGAATCGTTGAGCTGGACGGCCTGGCCCTTTACGGCGCTTATGATGTCGGACATATAGGAGCAGTACGGCTTCATTTTTTCAAGCCAGACCGACATTTCCTTGGCGATTTCATGATGATCCTGCGCGGTGACCTGCGCATCGTCAATGGAGGAATCATATTCATCCACCAGATCCTTCAGTCCCTCAATGCCCCCGGCGATCGACATGATGGGGGTTTTCAGGTTGTGCGCGATGCCGCCGATCATCTGGCCCAGCGAGGCCATGCGTTCCTGCTCCATCAGAATTTCCTGATTGCGTTTGATGATCTCGATATTTCGTTTGTACTCAGAGACGTCCTTAAACAGCAGGATGGAGCCAAGATAATTGATGCCCGAATAAATCGGGGTGATTTCCACTTCAAAATACTTGTCGAACTGCTGTCCGGTCACGTGCTCTTCAAAACCGACACTGCCTTTTTCCTGAATGGCAAGCGCATTGTTTGACAGGATCTTGTCCGCGCTGATACAGACATCCTTGTTTTGTGTCAGCATATCCACGAGGCCATCCCTGCGCTTAATGTCGAAAATACCATTAAAGGTGTTTACGAAGGTCAGATTATAATCGAGGATCTCAAGATCCGGGTTTATGACGATATAGCTGTCCGATATCAGGTCTACGATTTTTTGAAGGGCAATGGGCATGATATTTAAAAATTGGAATTTAAATATGGCAATGGAAAAACAAATAATCCCAAATGAAAACGAAATATTTTCAACAAATACCGGCATCTCGACAAGTTTTTGTGTACTGAGGATTACAACGACCAGCGGCACGAGCACACCTGTGAAAATCAGCATCGACTGCTTTGAAAAGAAGCCGGAATTCTTGACCGAAAAAAACAGCAGATAGAACATGCCGATCAGTATGCAGCCGTAGGAATACAGCTCATGGAAAATGTAATAGCTGCCGTATTCAAATTCCGTGCTTGTAAAGCTGTATTTGACAATAAACAAATGGTGATACTCGTTGGTAATGACAATGGCGATGGACAGCAGCGGGACAATGAACAGCAACAGGTACTTCCAGCTGAAGTCAATTCTGGTTTTGGCAAAGATAATTCCGGTCAATAAAACGGCAACGGGCAAAAGACATACACCAACATACACAAGATGTTCCCAGATTACATAGGAACGTCCATAGAAGTGCTCAACGACATACTGAATAAGACGGATTAGGCTCCAAAAAGCTATTGTAAGAATTGTGCTCAGAAAAGCATAGTGAAGCTGCTGCTTATTTTTCATGCCCAGAATGAGCAAACCAAAGAAAAGAATGAATATGGTAGAGATCAAAAGTAGGATAAATAGAGCGTTGTAATCTGTTAGCATGAAAACGTCCCTTTTCAGTCATTTAAACAACATGCATTCGTCTGCACAGCAGCACGCCGAAAACCCCGAACATCACGCGGAAAGAAAGCCCATATCTTTTAAATAATCAGTTAGTCTTTTTAAGTAGAATTCCTCGACGATCGGCCACTGTAAGTTCAACCTACCTAAATATGCGTAAGTAAAATCAGCATGGATATCAATTGGGGCGGGGTAAGCCAGCTCGCCATTATCTTTCAGATAGACCATCATGCCAGAATAAGCGTCAAGTGTGGAGCTTTTTACTGAAGATAAGTGCATAGCCTCTTTGAGCTGGTTATGACGTAAAGTTTGAACGTGTATATCAATATTATGGAAAACATTAAGTAAATCAGCAATTTTTATTAAGTGTGGATTAAAAACATGAAATATATGTCCGCAGGACTGGCTTGTGCAAAGGATTTTCACAATTGCCTGCGCGGCAAAATCAACCGGTGAGAATTCGATTTTTTCACTTAACAACTTATCAGAAACGGCTCCCAGCGTGATAATTGATTTCATCGCGCTGTAAAATCCGTTATCCGCGATATTCGGCTGAAATTTTCCGTCTGAATATCTGCCTGTAAGGTTGCCCATGCGGTGTACAGTCGCGTTCAACCCTTGTTTTACTGCCCTGTATATTAGATTTTCCGCTTCAAATTTGCTACGGACATAAAGGTTTTCATAATAGTTTTGCCCAATATAAAAATCATTTTCGGTAAATGTTCCGCCCGCGGTATTGCTGGCAAGATAATTGCCGGTAATCGAAACGGTGGAGATATGGTGAAGCCTGCAGGCGTGACTTAGTGCAAAATCAATGACTTCCTGCGTGCCGTCGACGTTTGTCTGTCTGATTTGCTCATAATCGCCGAAATATTTGACCATCGCCGCCGAGTGGATGACCGTATCAACGTTTTCACCCAGCTGTGCGTATTCCGACGCCGGAAGCCCCAGCCGCTTAAGCGTCACATCTCCCTGCACAGCAATAATGCGCGTGCCTGTCAGGGCGTCATACCGGTCGCCAAAATAAAAATGCAGCAGCTTTTTAAGTCTCAGCTCGGACTCCTGCCGGTTTTCGCCGCGCACAAGGCAGTACACCGCGGCGCCGGTCGCGTCCATCAGCTCTGCCAGGATATGTATGCCCAGGAAACCGGTAGCGCCGGTAAGCAGGACACCGGCGGGGTGACACGTCTCGATCTGCTCCGGAACCGCGTCCGATTTCCATTCAAGCGGCTCAATGTCTTCGTGCGGCTCATCGGCTGCCGGCTGCACGCCGGAAATTTTCCCTGCCAGCTCGCGGATCGTCTGATAGGTATAGAAGTCCGCGGCGGTCACGCCCCAGTCATAATCGTAAATGCGCGTATAGATCTGTATAATACTCAGCGAGTCCCCGCCCAAATCAAACAGGCTGTCGTCAATGCCTACGCGCGGCTTGTCCAGCACCTGCGCGTAGATTTCAGCCAGCTTTTCCTCCGTTTCATTTCTGGGCGGCGCGTAAGCGACCGCGTCCTCTTCGGAGGGGCCGGGCTTGGGCAGCGCTTTTCGGTTGATTTTTCCGTTTGAGGACAGCGGGAAAGCGTCCATATGGACAAAGTACGACGGAACCATGTATTCCGGAACGGCCGCGGCGAGAAAACGCTTGAGTTCGCGCACGGGCAGCCGGGCGTCGCTGACATAGTACGCGCAAAGGAATTTTTTACCGTCCTCTTCAAGCCCGAGAGCCACGGCCTCGCGGATGTCACGGTGTGCAAGCAGGCGGTTTTCAATTTCGCCCAGCTCAATCCGGTAGCCCCTGATTTTAAGCTGGTGGTCGAGCCTTCCCAGATATTCGATGTCGCCCTGCGCATACCATCTGGCAAGGTCGCCGGTTTTATATATGATGTCCCCGGGCACGAAGGGGTTTTGTATAAACTTTTCCGCTGTCAGCGCGGGATTTGAGACGTAGCCGCGCGCAACGCCGATGCCGCCGATACAAAGCTCGCCCGCGATCCCGATGGGAAGCAGGTTGAGGTGCTTGTCCAGAATATACAGCCGGATGTTGTCGATGGGCTTTCCGATGGGGACGGTTTTAAGCGTTACGGCGGGGGAGCAGTCAAAATACGACACGTCAATGGTAGCCTCCGTGGGCCCGTACAGGTTGTACAGCTCGGTACCGTTGGTTATATTTAGAAGGCGGTTAAACTTGACGGTTTGGGAAAGCCCCAGCGCCTCTCCGCTTGCAAACACCTGCTTTAAGGAGGCAAGCGCGTGAATGTCCTTATAACCGTCCAGAAACTCCATAAAGCTGCTGAGCATGGACGGGACAAAATGCATGGTGGTGATATGGTATGTGCGGATGGCCTCGATGATCGCCTGCGGGTCCTTCTCACCGGATGGCTTGAGCATGCATACCCCCGCTCCGGAGAAGAACCACAGCATCAGTTCCCAGACCGATACGTCGAAGGTGAAGGGGGTTTTTTGCAGAATGATGCTGTCCTGCGTAAGCGGATATTTTTTCTGCATCCAGCAGAGTCTGTTAATAAGTCCGCGATGCTCGAGCATGACGCCCTTCGGCCTGCCGGTTGAACCCGAGGTGTAGATGACATAGGCAAGATCGCGCGGGGAGTTTACGTTATCAAGGTTGGAGCCGTCCGCGCAGTAGCTCGACGAGTCGTCGAGATTGAGCGTACAGATGCCCGTCTCAAAGAGGCCTTTTGTTTTATTCTGGGTCAGAAGCAGCTGTGCGCCGCTGTTTTCAAGAACATAGCCGATTCTCTCGGACGGATACGCAGGGTCAATGGGCAGGTACGCACCGCCGGCCTTGAGTATGCCCAGTATGCCGATGATCATTTCCGCCGACCGGTAGACCATCAGTCCGGCCATCCCATAGGGCTTTAAGCCGTGCTCGCGCAGCGTTCGGGCCAGCCGGTTGGCTTTTTCATTGATCTGGCGGTAGGTCAGCGTACGCCCATCCGCATAAACGGCAATGTTGTCCGGCGTGCGCGCGGCCTGTTCCTCAAAAATCCTGTGCGCCGTTTTGTCGGAAGGAAATTCCGCCGCCGTGTCGTTAAACTTATACAGGATCTTCTGCTTTTCAAGCTCGGAGATCATTTCGAGCTTTGCGATTGGACGCAGGGGATTATCCAGCGCGTGCCACAAAAGGCTGATGACATGCTGATGGATAAATTCAATTTCCGTCGAATAAAACATACCGGACAGATAATCGTAGTCAACCACCAGACGCCCGTCGCTTTCACGGTCGTTGAGGTTTATAATGAGCGATTCAATCTGATGTCCGTTAAAATGCCAGCGAGAGGAAAACGGTATGGTCTGCGGGCCTTTGTTTACCTTGGAATTCTGATAGCTCAGGACGATATCAAACAGGTTGTCCGTCGTTTTCAGCCGGTCGCGCACATCGCCTAAAAGCAAGTCGTAGGGATATTTCTGATGCCGCAGAGCGTTCATGATTTCCTTTGAAATGCAGTGGATGAAGTCCGCAAAATTCATGTCGTCGGTCACGGTCAGCCGGATAGGTACGGCAATGCTTGCGAACATGCCGACGGTTTCTTTTTCCTTCTGATTGGTGCGGTTTAAAAATGTGGTTCCCAGCGTAACATCCTCGCGGCCGGTTACGCGGTTTATGTACATGGAAACCGCCGCGATAAAGAGGCTGAACTCCGACACGTTGTTTTCCGAACAGTACGCGTGCAGCTTGGCGGACAGCTTTTGCGGCAGCAGAAGGGTCTTCCTGCGGGCCTTCGTGCCGACCTCGCTGGTCTTTCGGCTTTTTAAAACGGTTGTTTCCTGCCAGTCGGCAAATTTTTCACCCCAGAAATCCCGATCCTTGATAAAACGGTTGGATTGCTTATAGTTTGTCTCCGCCTCAATCGCGTCCAAAAACGAGGGCTTGCTTTCCGTCGCGGGCTCCTGCCCGTTTTTGAGCATATGATAGTATTCAAGCACCTGATTGCCGCAGGAGATCATCGACCACGCGTCGGCAACCAGATGATGCATTTTTATGTAAAATCCGCCGTCGTTGTCACCGACTTTGATCATGGCAATATAGAACAGGTCATGGTCAATCAGCTCAAAGGGCTTGAGCGTTTGCTTTTCATCCCATTTATAAAGCTCATTAATGTCCTCGCTGAAGTCAAAAAACTCAAAGCTTTTGTACCGATATGAACTTACGAATTGCCTGGGCTGGCCGTCCGCTTCGATGATGCGCAGGCGCGTGGCGTCGTTTTTCTCCAGAAAAAGATTGACGGCGCGCTCCAAAACAGGAAAGTCCACCGCGCTGAGAAGTCTGAGCGTGGCACAGATGTTACCCATGCTGATGTCGGGATACAGGCGCTCCATATACCATATACCCATCTGCGGATGGGTCAGGGGGTAATGCGTGACTGCGCCTGGCTCAAGGCTTTCATTTATGCCGTCCATAAAAAACCTCTCTTGCATATATTATTTAAAAACATCGGCACATAAAATCCGCATTATGTATGGTAAAAAACCAAATACCACGTAAAACGATCCATTATTGAGTCTTGTTGGCAACACATTTTAACGAATGCCAGCTGAACATATTGTCTGGTATGTCTGCATACATCACACACTAAGTCAGTTTAGAATCATAATACCATAATCTTGTAAAAAAGTCAGTCTTTTTAGTGCAAATTACATAAAATTCATTATAAAGCAATACCTTATAAACATTCCGGCGGTCAAAAAAGACCGAAAACTCCCGTTTTTTGCCGGATAAAGGGGGCGAGTCTGTGAAAATAGTCGTTTAGGAATCCAAAAACAGACGGCAATCGACACGTTTATCAATAAAAATCTGCAGCAAAAAACCATTGCAGTTTACGGATATTTCCGCACCGCAATGGTTTTTTATCCACAAATGCTTTTGTTGCTGCCAAAGCCCCGCTGCATTTTTGGGGTCAGGGAGTTTGCCTGCCGCGGCCGAACCGCTCCTCCAGCTTTTTGAGCGCGCGTTTTTCGATGCGCGACACATAGGAGCGCGAGATCCCGCACAGTTGCGCGATTTCACGCTGCGTGCAGGGACGGACGCCCCCAAGCCCATAGCGCAGGCAGACGACCCGGCGTTCACGCGCATCCAGACACTCATCGACAAAGCGGTAAAGCAGCTTCTGATCGTCATCGGAGTCAATGCGCTCGAATATACCGTCGTCGGCACAGATAACATCCATGAGCGCAAGGGTGTTTCCGTCCTTATCCGTATCAATGGGGTCGGACAGAGAAAGCTCACTGCCGGTTCTCTTTTGCGCCCGGAAAAACATCAGGATTTCATTTTCTATGCACCGGGCGGCGTAGGTCGCAAGACGCGTTCCCTTTTCGGCCTTGAAGGTGGAGATGCCCTTGATTAAACCAATTGTGCCGATAGAAATCAAATCGTCCTGATCCGCTGCGGCGGTATAGTATTTTTTTATAATATGCGCCACAAGACGCAGATTGTGCTCGATGAGCGTGTTACGCGCCTGCTGATCGCCCTGCAGACACAGCTCAATGCACGCATGCTCCTGCTGAGCACTGAGCGGACGGGGGAAAGAGCCTGCGCTGTCGGACAGCCGGAGCATCATGTATATCCCGTTGAGCAAAAGGAAGATGGAAGCCGACAGCATATTTTCACCCCCTGAGGATTAAGGTTTTTACACTTTTATCCTATTGGTCAGGGCACGGACATTATACCAACAAAAGAGGGTGAATAGCGCAACTCCCCGGGCCGGACATTTTGTCCGGCCCGGGGAGCACGGAGCGTATCGACCAAAGCCGGCATGACCATTCCCTATTTCAAGGCCAAAGCCCGTAAACCTTCAGAATGAAACCCCGGTCCATGCGGCGGCACATGGCGTTTCCGCCAGCCCGTCAAAGAATGAATAGAATTCCAGCGTTTGCCTGCGTTGCCTCCAGACGAAAAAACGTCCGGTGCCAACGCAGGATAAAACAGGTATGAAGGATTTTTCAGTCTATCTGCGGCAGCTTTTTCAGGCTTTCACGCATTGCGTTTTCATCAAACGTCACATCGCTGATATTGCCGGACAGATAATTTTCATATGCAGTCATATCAAAATAGCCGTTGCCGGACAAACAGAAAACAATGGTTTCGGCCTTGCCTTCACGCTTGCAGCGCATCGCCTCGGCGATGGCGCCGCGGATGGCGTGGGCGGATTCGGGGGCGGGTACAATACCTTCTGCGCGCGTAAACGCAACTGCGGCTTCAAATACCTCCGTCTGCGCGTATGCCTGCGCCTCAATATGGCCGTGATGATAGAGCTTGGAGACCAGCGCGCTTTCTCCATGAAAACGCAGGCCGCCCGCGTAAATGCCGGAGGGCATGAAATCGTGCCCAAGGGTGTACATTTTGCTGATGGGCGTCATTTTGCCGGTGTCGTTATAGTCGTTTGCGTAAACGCCCCGGGTCAGGGTCGGGCAGGAGGCGGGCTCGACGGCCACACAGCGCACCGCGGCACCCTTTGCAAATTTGTCCTGAAGAAACGGGAAGGCCATGCCGCCGAAGTTGCTGCCGCCGCCGCAGCAAGCGACAACGACGTCGGGGTATTCATCCACGATTTCAAGCTGCTTTTTTGTTTCCTGACCGATAACGGTCTGATGGAGCAGCACATGGTTGAGGACGCTTCCCAAAGAATAATTTGTGTCCGGGCGGCCGGCGGCCACCTCGATGGCCTCGCTGATGGCCATGCCCAGGCTGCCGCGGCAGTCGGGGTCGTCCTTGAGGATGCTTCTGCCCACCTGCGTCGTATTTGACGGGCTTGCCAGCACGGAAGCGCCAAAGGTCTGCATAAGGATTTTGCGGTAGGGCTTCTGCTCGAGGCTGACTTTTACCATATACACCGCGCAGTCCAGACCAAAGTGGTTTGCGGCCATGGAGAGGGCACAGCCCCACTGGCCCGCGCCCGTTTCGGTGGTGAGATGCCGGATGCCTTCGGCTTTGTTAAAGTAGGCCTGAGCCAGCGCGGTGTTGAGCTTGTGCGAGCCGGTGGCGTTGCCGCCTTCGTATTTATAATAGATGCGAGCCGGAGTGCCCAGCGCCTTTTCCAGTCCGCGCGCGCGGTAGAGCGGGGAAGGGCGAAA
Organism: Oscillospiraceae bacterium; assembly: GCA_963678505.2. Taxonomy (GTDB): domain Bacteria; phylum Bacillota; class Clostridia; order Oscillospirales; family JAVBQB01. Next base: position 34,436 of record CAXXFP010000011.1, read on the forward strand.
TTGCTTATACAGCTCGCGCACAGGCTGCGGGATGTCGATATAGCGCTCGGCGCTCATTTCCATTTCCAGTATGGCGCGCGGGAAAATGGCCGCCATTTCCGCAGGCTCAATGGGCTTGAGGGTGCTCGGGCTGTAGTACGGGTCGGGTTTTTCGGGCATATCCGCCACGATGTTGTACCATTGTCTGGGGATATCCTCCTCGGAAAGCTGTATTTTTGTCAGTTCATCACGTTTTGACATTTTTCAATCGTCCTTTCGTTTACATAATATCGCCGCGCATAACAAAAAGAGCATCCATCGTTTGGGACGATGAATGCTCGTGGTGCCACCCAAATTCGGAGAAAAAATTCTCCCTTATGCGGATACGCGGCGTTTGGCCTGAATATCCTCCCCGGGGTAACGGCAGGGGGTGCCGGCACGGGCTACTTAAAAATCGCCCTGCTCCTCATGGAACCATTCACGCAGTCCAACTGTCGCCGGTCTTACACCGCCACCGGCTCGCTGTGGACCTGAAACCGCGCTACTTTTTCCAGTCATCGGCTTTTTAACTGTATTTAAAAGTAATTATAGCAGGATTGGCGTGTTTGTCAACCTATATTTTCATCCGACTTCCAGCAGCTTGCCGTCGCGGTAGACATACTGCCGTTCAACCTCCACGCCGCTTGCGCCCTCTTCAAGCGTCAGCCAGATCATTCCGTCTTCCACCGCCATATCGAGCACAAGCGCCTCGCCGCCCAGATACACCGCATTGGTGCCGAGCGCGCCGCCTCTTTTGCCGATGGCGGCGGTTACGTACTGGCACATGGCGCCGTCGGGTGTTTTTGTCATGAGGATGACGGCCGCGTCGTCCCGCTTATCTCCGGACAGCTCCCCGCGCGCCGGCAGATAGTTGACGCTTGTGAGCATCATTTCCTCCTGACCGGGTACCACGGGAGCAAGGCATTTGCCGTCGGTCAGCGTGACCGCGCACCCGTCGATGAGATAGGTCGCGTTGAGTGATTGGCAGACAATATTTTCCTTCGGGGCAAATAATCCCCGGAGCAGATATCCGATCAGAATACCGGTAAGGATATACAGGATTGGCTTAAGATAACAGCGTAATTTTTTCAAGAACAAAATTGTCCACCTCCGCAACATAGTCGTCCCGCAGCCTGAGCAGGGGAACGCTATATATATACGGGAGAAAAGCGGGCAATATGCGGGCTGTGTCCGCGCGCGGGGTTATGTTTTATAAAAATACGGCGGAAAACCGGGAATTCGGTTTTCCGCCGTATTGATTAAATACCGGATATACAGCCGGAACATGGCGGCACCGCGCCGAACGCGGGCACGGATTCCGGATGAGAAGACGGTTACAGGTTCTTTTTTCCGATGTCGGTTCTCATGTGCGCATCCTGAAAGCGGATGCAGCCCGCGCCCTGATAGGAAAGCGCCACCGCCTGCGCAAGCGTTTGGGCGCGCGCGGTCACGCCCAGCACGCGTCCGCCCGAGGTAACGAGGCGTTCCTCCTGCACACGTGTGCCCGCATGAAAAACATACACGTTATCAAGCGCCGCGGCCTGCGTGAGCCCCTCGATCGGGTACCCAGTCTGATAGCTTCCGGGATAGCCGCCGCTTGCGAGCACCACGCAGCACGAGGCCGCGTCGCGCCAGCGCACCGAAGTGTCCTTC
>CAXXFP010000012.1:0-118094 GCA_963678505.2 Oscillospiraceae bacterium
TCCGAGCCCCGGCTGGCGGCGGTCTCAAGCAGGCTTATGCGTTCGTCAAGTCCGCTCATCTGCTTTTTTGCGGTCAGCGCGCCGTCGTTTGCGTAAACCTCGGCAATGCTCTGCATTTTCCCCACGCGCTGGCCCTCGGAAATAAGCACCTGGGTAATGCCTGTCCCTGTTTCAAGCAGTCGTTCGTCACGGATAAAATACCCCGCCGCCGAAAACGTTTCCTCTGTTTCATAAAGCGTGGCGCCGACTGTTTTGAGCGGATGATACAGCGCGTCGGCCACCTGAAAGCCCATATAGGCCAACACGCCCGCAAACACCGTCAGCGTGACGAGTTTTGTCATGATACGTCCCTGCTTCATAGCGCGCACGCGCCTTCCCGCCTATGCGGCTGCTCCCCCGCGCAAATTGAGCGCGGGCGCAAAGCGCAGGCAATGAAGCGGCCCAAATGCATCATAGAAAATTTTCCTCCCGGTATGTGTTATGTCAATTCCGCATATGCCCGTGCATTCTCGCAGAAACACCGGAACACAAGCATTATATATTATTCATATGGTAAATAAAAGCGTCTTTTGGCAGATTCGGCCGAAGCATATTTTTTTATGTAAAGCATTTTCTCCATTTAAAAGCCCGTCTTTTTTCCAGCTTAGCTTTATGAAACTCCGTGCGCGCACAAAATCTCCCGCGCCTGTCTGAGCACAGCCTGTGCGTCCGGCCCGGCGCTCCGGTCGATCCAGCTGATTTCCTTGTCGCGGCAAAACCATGTCAGCTGTCTTTTTGCATACCGGCGTGAGCTTTGCTTGACGGCCTGTACGGCGTCTGAAAGCGAACAGTGTCCGTCTACGGGCGTTTGCAAGCTCCTTGTAGCCGATGGCCTGCATGGCGGTGCTTTCCCGCACACCGGGAATTTTCAGCAGCGCGGAGACTTCCTCTACAAGTCCGCAGGCCAGCATGCTGTCCACACGCCGGTCGATGCGCGCGTACAGCGCCTGCCGGTCTGAAAAGGTCAGACCGAGCTTTACCGCAGCGTAGCGGGGCTCGCGCCCTGCGGTGGCGCGGTTGTGCGCGGAAATCGTGGCGCCCGTCACATGAAGCACCTCAAGCGCGCGCACCACACGCTTGATATCATTCGGGTGAAGCCGCGCGGCGCTCTCCGGGTCGGCCTGCTCAAGCAGGGAAAAAAGCGCCGGCGCGCCCCGCTCTTCGGCCAGGGCATAAAGGTTCTCTCTGTACTGCTCATCCTGTGTGCGCTCGGCAAACGTCATGCCCCCAAGCAGCGCGCCAATATAAAGCCCCGTACCGCCCGCGACGATGGGAAGTCTTCCACGTGCCAGGATATCATCCACAACGCGCCCCGCCTCGTGTGCGTACCGCGCGACGGAATAGTCCTCCCCCGGCTGCGCCACGTCAAGCATATGGTGAGGCACGCCGCGCATCTCCCCGGCAGTGGGCTTGGCCGTTCCGATATCCATGCCGCGGTAAAGCTGCATGGAGTCGGCGGACACGACCTCGCCGCCCAGGCGCAGCGCGAGGTCTGCGGCAAGGTCGCTTTTTCCCGTTGCCGTCGGCCCGACAACGCACACAATTTTGGGCAGGGTGTTCATAAAACGCTCCTTTTGCGGGGGTTTGGAAAACAGCTCCTGTTTGGTGTGGATGTGTTTCGCGGACGTTTGCGCGGCTGTTGCCGGGACGATCTTGATGGGTTCGTGCGTGCGGCTGCAAAAACCTGCCGCGGGTGTCCGCATATCATTTTTTGCAAGTCATGCGCATCCCTGTTTTCGTGTGGGAGATTGGCTCCTATGTGCGCTTAAACTGCCGCTCAAGCTGTGCCTTGGTGATTTCCATGACGATGGGCCGCCCGTGCGGGCAGAATTTGATCTGCGGATTATTCATGACCTCGCTGATGAGCGCTTCACGCTCATTAGGCGTGGTGGAACTGCCGGCCTTGATGGCGGCCTTGCACGCGACGGTATACAGCAGCGTGTCCCGCTTATCCATGGCGGGCGCGCGCCTGTTTTCCATAAGCTTTTCCGCAATTTCGGAAAGCGCGGGGCCGACGTCGGCCGCGTCAATATCATTCGGACAGGCGCGCACCACAAGGCTTCCGCTGCCGAAATCGTCAATCTCGAAGCCAAGGCTGGCTAAAAGCGCGCTGTTTTCCAGCAGAATGCCCGACTCCGGCGCGGACATGGCAAGCACAGCGGGCGCGATGAGCAGCTGGGACATAAACCGTGCGTCGGCTGTGCGCAGGCGCTCATAGAGCACGCGCTCATGCGCCGCGTGCTTGTCCACAAGCAGTACGCTTTGCCCCTGCTCGACAATAATGTAGGTTTCCAGCGCCTCGCCGACAATGCGCCAGTCCCGCCCTGCGTATGGGGAAGAATCGGCGGGGGATTCGGACGGGGCGTCCGGCTGTGCGCCCTGCGGCGCGTGTTTTCCGCGCAAAAGAGGTATAAAGACCGTTTCAGACTGCGCGTAGGCCTGGATGACAGGCTCGTGCAGCTCCGGCTGCACATCCGGCGCGGACGGCCAACCCGGTATCGACGCGCTCTGCACGGGCGCTAAGGCGTCCGCGGCGGCCGGCTTTGGCGCAGCAACCGCCGACAGGGGCGCGGTTTGGGCCGGTGAGAAAACGCCTGTACCCAAGTCCGTCAACTCCGACTGCACCGGCGTGGGCTGCCTGTCCGGGGAGCCAAAAACCGGCTTCGGGTGTGCGGAAATAAACTCGGCCCTGCCGGAATCGCCCTCCAGCGCGTTTTTTACCGCGAAATATACCGCGTCAAAGGCGTTCTTTTCATTGGAAAATTTGATTTCCGTCTTTGCCGGATGGACATTGACGTCGACAAGGCCGTATCCGATGCCCAAATTCAGCACACAGCCGGGATACCGCCCAACGGTCAGGCTGTTTTTAAAGGCCTCCTCAAGCGCCGCGGACAGCGTGCGCGAGCGGACGGGGCGTCCGTTGACAAAAAAGTGCTGCATGGAACGGTTTGCGCGCGAGGCCGCGGGCTTTGTGACAAAGCCGGAAACCCGTATGTTTTCAAATTCGGCGTCTGCCTTTAAAAGGTCAAGCGCGAAGCCGCGCCCGAAAACGCTGTAAATACAGTTTAAAAGCACGCCGTCGCCCGGCGTGTTAAACTCGCTTTCCCCATCCTTGATAAACGCAAACGCGATTTCCGGATGCGCAAGCGCCGCACGCTGTACAGCCGCGGTAATATGGGCGGTTTCGGTGGCGTCGCGCTTGAGAAACTTCATGCGTGCGGGCGTATTGAAAAAAAGGTCGCGCACAATGAGCGTTGTGCCCGGAGGGCAGCCAGCGGGATTTTCGTCTATCACCTGCCCGCCTTCAAGCGTCAGCGCCAGGCCGGTTTGCGCCTGGCGCGAAAGCGTGATCAGATCGACCCTTGACACCGCGGCGACGGCCGCGAGCGCCTCGCCGCGAAAACCCAGCGTACTCACCGCTTCCAGGTCTTTTTCGGTCTGTATTTTGCTCGTGGCATGCCGAAGAAAAGCGGTGCGCGCATCCTCCCCGGATATGCCGCAGCCGTTGTCGGTTACGCGGATATAGCTCAGCCCGCCGTGCTTTATCTCCGCCGTAATGGCCGTCGCACCCGCGTCTACGGCGTTTTCGACAAGCTCCTTGATCACCGAGGCCGGTCGCTCGACGACCTCGCCCGCGGCGATCAGGTTTTGCACGTGGCGGTCAAGTTGTCTGATTTTCGGCATGGTGCACCCTCCGGAGTCTATCCGTTTTTAGCTTTGTTGTGAAGCGTATACAGCAGATTAAGCGCCTCAATGGGCGTGAGGGTGTTTACATCCACCGTTTTGAGCTGCTCTGTGATCTCGTTTGCGCTGCGATCGAGCATGGAGACCTGGCTTTCCTGCTTTTCCTCGGCTTTACATGCTTTCACAGCGCCCACGGGCGCGCCGGCTTCCAGCGCCTCGAGTACCGTTTTCGCCCGTAAAATCACCTTTTGCGGCACGCCGGCAAGCTTTGCCACCTCGATGCCATAGCTGTCATCCGCGCCGCCGCGCACGATCTTGCGCAGGAATATAATGTCGTCGCCGCGTTTTTTGACGGCAATGTTGTAGTTTTTTACGCCGATAAGCTGTTCTTCAAGCTCCGTCAGCTCATGATAGTGCGTGGCAAACAGCGTTTTCGCGCCCAGCAGCTTTTTGTCCGCCGTATACTCGAGCACGGCGCGCGCGATGGACATTCCGTCAAAGGTGGACGTGCCGCGCCCGATCTCATCGAGAATGAGCAGCGAGGCATGCGTCGCGTTTTTCAGAATATCCGCCACCTCGGTCATCTCCACCATGAAGGTGGACTGACCGGAGGCCAGGTCGTCCGACGCGCCGATGCGCGTAAAAATGCGGTCCACCACGCCGATGCGCGCGGACTTTGCGGGCACAAAGCTGCCCACCTGCGCCATGAGCACAATGAGCGCCACCTGACGCATATAGGTAGATTTACCGGCCATGTTCGGCCCGGTGATGATGGCCACGCAGTTGTCCCCGCAGTCGATTTGGGTGTCGTTTGGCACGAACAATCCGTCGCTGAGCATATGCTCGACGACGGGATGGCGCCCTTCCCGAATATCGATCAAGTCGGAATAATCCACCGTGGGCATGCAGTAGCCGTTTTTACGCGCCACCTCCGCGAAGGACAACAGCACATCAAGCTGCGCGACGGCCGACGCCGTGCGCTGCACGCGGTGCACCTGCCCGGAAATCTGTTCGCGCAGTGCGCAGAAAAGCTCATATTCAAGCCCGGTGATGCGCTCCTGCGCGCCAAGTATGGTGCTTTCCATCTCCTTGAGTTCCTGCGTGATGTACCGCTCGCAGTTGGACAGCGTTTGCTTGCGTATGTAGGTATCGGGCACCTGCCCCAAATAGGAGCGGCTGACCTCGATATAATAACCGAACACCTTATTGTAGCCGACCTTGAGCGTGCGCACGCCCGTCTTCTCCCGCTCGGCGGCCTCCATGGCGGCCACCGTGCCGCGCCCGTCGGTCATGATGGCGCGCAGGCGGTCAACCTCCGCGTGATAGCCTAATCGGATAAACCCGCCCTCGCGCAGTGAAAAGGGCGGCTCGTCGACCACGGCGCGGTTAATGAGCGCGCCGATATCCTCAAGCGTATCGATGCAGCTGGTTATTTCCTTGAGCAGATTGCAGGCGAGCCCCTTCATCTGCTCTTTGACGCGCGGCAGGATGGCAATCGCCTGCTCAAGCGCGCGCAGGTCGCGGCAGTTGGCCGTGCCGTAGACGATGCGCCCGATCAGGCGCTCCATATCCGGCAGTCCGCGGATGGTGAGGGCAAGTTCCCCGTGGCGCATGGGGTCGCGCACCAGCTCGTCGACCGCGTTGAGGCGGCGGCCGATGGCGGCAGGACTGAGCAGCGGCTTTTCAAGCCACGCGCGCAGCATGCGCCCGCCCATGGCGGTGCCGGTTTTATCCAGCACACCCAAAAGTGAGCCGCGCTTTTCCTGGGAGCGCAGCGTCTGCGTAAGCTCCAGGTTGCGCCGCGCGGTAAAATCCAGCTCCATAAAGCGGCCCTTTTCATAAAAATCCAGGGTGCGGATGTGGGAAAGGTCGGCCTTCTGTGTCTCCTTGAGATAGGAAAACAGCCCGCCCAGCGCCCGGATGGCGGCATCCGCCCCATCAAGGCCGAGCGCGGCCGGACTCTCCGCCTGAAACTGCTCAAGCACACATTTTTTGGCCGTATCATAATCAAACCGTCCCTCGCCGCCAAGCTCAACAAGGCAGCCAAGCCTGTCCTGTAAAAATGCGCAGACCTGCGCATTCAAGCGCGCCTTTTCGGAAAGCACCGCCTCGCTGGGCACAAAGCGCCCAAGCTCGTTTAAAAGCCGCTGTGAAAGGTCCTCCCCCGTCAGCAGCGTGGCGTACACCTGACCGGTGGAAATATCTGCAAAGCAAATGCCGGCGGCGGAAGATTCTTCGTAAATGGCACAGATAAAATTATTTTTCCCATCCTCGAGCATGGACGCGTCAATGACCGTACCGGGCGTGATGATGCGTATGATGTCGCGCTTGACCAGTCCTTTGGCAAGGGCGGGGTCCTCGGTCTGCTCGCACACGGCCACCTTGTAGCCGCGGCTGATGAGCCGTGCGATATAAGCCTCGCTTGAGTGGTACGGAACGCCGCACATGGGCATGCGCTCTTCCCCGTTTTCAGCGCTCCGGTCGCGCGAGGTCAGCGTCAGGTCAAGCTCGCGGGAGGCCAGGCGCGCGTCGTCGCCGAACATCTCGTAAAAATCACCCAACCTGAAAAAAAGGATGCAGTCGCTGACCTGCTCCTTGATGGTTTTGTATTGCTGCATCATCGGTGTTTCCGCTGACATGCGCAAAACTCCTTTTCGACGGGCCGGATGGGGTATACGCAGTATGCCGCGCAGTGGATGAATTCGCGCGCAGCCTCTTGGAGCGCACGGGTGCAGGTGCCTGACGATCACATAAGTACTCGAATAAATCGCAGAGGGGCAAAGCGCCGTCGCCCGGAAAACGGGGCGGCCCGGTAATACGCGGCCGCGAAGCGCTGCCGCACAGCCGATTTTAACACCCATTTGCGAAAAATGCGGTGTGCGTTATTGGGCCAGCTGACCGATAAGCGCCCAATTGAAGCTTCCTGTAATTTTTACCTGCCGGAAAGAGCCGATGAGCGCGGCGTCCCCGTTTAAATGCACCAGTCTGCCTCCGTTTGTGCGCGCGGTCAGGCCGTAGCGGCCATCCCGCCCCTCGCCGTCAATGAGCACGCGCAGCGTTTTCCCGACATAGTCTGCGTGGCGCTGCCGCGAAATTTCAGTCTGAAGCGTGATAAGCTTATCAAAACGCGCCTGTTTTTCCTGCTTTGAAGCGCTGTCGGGCATCTGCGCGGCGGGCGTGCCGGGTCTTTTTGAATAAATAAAGGTAAACAGCGCGTCGTAGCCGACCTGAGACACCAGCCTGAGCGTATCCTCAAACTCCGCGTCCGTCTCCCCCGGAAAGCCGACGATGACGTCGGAGGTGATGACGATATCGGGCATGACCTGACGTGCGTAGTCGACCAGTTCAAGATACTGCGCGCGGGTGTAGCCACGGTTCATGTCCCTGAGCACGCGGTCGTTGCCGGCCTGAAAGGGCAGATGGATGTGGTGCGCGGCCTTTTCGCAGGCGGCCATTGTGTCAAACAGGCGACGCGTCGCGTCCTTCGGATGACTGGTCATAAACCGTATCAAAAAATCGCCCTCAAGGGCGTTGAGTTCCTTAAGCATTGCCGAAAAATCAGTTTCTTCGTCCAAATCGCGCCCGTAGGAGTTTACATTCTGCCCAAGCAGAGTGATTTCCTTCACGCCCTGCGAAATGAGCCCACGCGCGTCGCTTAAAATCGCTTCGGGCGCGCGGCTGCGCTCTCTGCCGCGCACATAGGGAACGATGCAGTACGAACAAAAATTGTTGCAGCCGTACATAACGGAAAGCCACGCCTTGCAGCTGCCGTCGCGCTTGGCGGGAAGCCCCTCAAAGATCCTTCCGTCGGAATTTTCCACGCAGAAAACGCGCGCGCGGCTGACAAGCGCCTGCTCGAGAAGCTCAGGAAACCGCCAAAGCGCGTGTGTGCCGAAAACAAGGTCCACATGCCTGAAGCTGCGTTTGATGCGCTCGGCCATGCCCTCCTCCTGTGCCATGCAGCCGCATATTGCGATAATCTGCTGCGGATTCTTTTTTTTGGCATGCGTGAGCGCGCCGACGTTTCCGAGCACGCGCAGCTCCGCGTGTTCGCGCACAGCGCAGGTGTTGATGATAATAACGTCTGCCGTGGCGTCATCATTGGTCATCACATAGCCCATTTCGGCGAGCATACCGCGCAGCAGCTCGCTGTCGGCTTCGTTTTGCTGGCAGCCGTAGGTATCCACAAACGCCGTCGGCGGACTGCTGTGCAGGCTGTTTTGCGCAAAAATGCGCTCTATACTCTCTTTTTGCCGCTCGATTTCCTGCTTGGAAACCTGCGCGGCCTGATTATTTTTCAAGGATTCTCCTCCAGTCATGGATAAAGGACAAATACCCTGCGCGGCAGTTTTCCGCGCAGATAGGTACGAAACTGCGCATTTACACAGCGCTTGGGAATCAGGCAGGTGCTGTCAAAATCCCGGAAGCTGATGACAAGCGCGAGCGGATCTTCCCTGACCTGCCGAACCTGCTGCCACGCAAACACCTGTACTGCCTGTCCGGAGTTTATCCGCAGGCCGCGCTCATCGAACACATACTGCTTTTGCGCGTCGGACAGGCTTCCGTTTTCGTATCGCGCGGCTACATTTTTTCGGGCGATACTGCGGTAAAAGCGGGGATAAAACAGCATGTACACCGTGCCGGTCAAAAAAACAAGCATGCTGGCAAACGCCGTGCCAAACCCCAGCGACCCCCGGGCGTTTGGGAAAAGCGTAATGATCATGGCCACCACGTCAAAAAGCAGCACGACCGCCACGGCAATATACCATTTTATTTGTGTAAAGGCGCACGAGCTTATATAAAACAGGCTGACATAATCCTCTTTTTCAAGCCGGCAGTTCAATTCGATCTCATTCTCCCCCATCCGGGAACACCTCGCTGTCTGCGGGGCGAAGCACGCCCCATGTCTGAAAATATCTTTCTTATTGTACCATCCCGGGGGGGAATATTCAAGTTTTACCGCAATGAAAAGCCCCGCACGCACTAAAAGCTGCATGCGGGGCCGCGTTTTCTGTTTTCTGCCCGCCGGACGGCAGACCGCCGTCTTTTCCGGGAGATCGCCCGGGCGTTTACTCAAACTCAAAATTCAGCATCCCGCCGTCGATGTAGACGCGTTTGATCACACCGCCGTAATATCCGGCCGCGCTGTTTAGTCCCTCGTTTAGGTCCCTGACCAGCGCCCCGGGAATCAGACCGGCGTCGAGGCGGATTCCGCCGACGGAAATGGAAACGGGGTCAAGGTTTACAGCGCCGTTTGCCGTTTCGGGAAGTTTGAACACCATACCGATTGCGGTATCTTCCCCCAAAAGCTTTAATCCCGCGCGCGCGATCGGCGGAATTTCCGCGCCGCTGTTCTCCAGATATTTAATCAGCGCATCCCGCTGCGCCGATGCGCTGATATGCGCCTGCTGCCCGGAAAAGGAAACGCCGATATCCTTGATGGGAAAGTCCGCGGGAATGGCCGCGGACAAAATGGATGCGATCTGCGCGTCGGTCAGCGCGACGATCTTATCCTTCCCGTCCGGCTGCGCCGCGGCGGAAGGCGCGGGCGAAGCGGTGCTGCCGGAGGCCGGCGCGGCCGGCGGCACTGCACCGGAAGGGTGCAGGAAGGTGAGTGTAAGCAGCACGCCGGCGCCTAAAAAGCGCCGCCGCGCACAAAATGACATACCGCAGATCCCCGCGCGCGACCTGATGCGCCGGTTTTCTTTTTCCCATGCTCCATCCCCCTGACTCAGCACTCAACCAAGGTTATTCCTATGCAGTTTTCATGCAAAATATAACAGGGCAAAAGCAAACCCCCGCGCGGCATGCACCGTACGGGGGCTGATTATATTCAGAAAGTTTAAAAAAACCGGCTTTTAGCAGTACTTTAAGATTTCCGGCGTCGTGTGCTGGGCGTCGGCGCTGATGGTCACGGTAAAATGAATGCCGTTTTGCGCTGCCATACTCTTCAAGCCATGTGACAAAGGTCTCTGCCAGGGCCGGATCCTCCGACTCGGCCACCTTGTAAAGACTGTCTATAAACACATGCGTAATATCATAATTGCCGGCATGGAGCCCGCAAATAAAGCCCGTAAGACCGGTATATCCGTTTATTTTTTCCTGTGAGCTGTCAATCAGGCGTGCTTTGTGGTTGATATCATAGGTAAGCTTCTGGCCGCGCTCAATGCAGACAACGCTTCCGGTATCTCCCGCAACCGCTTCATTTACAAGCGATATCAGCTGTTTCGTTTTTCCGGAACCCTTGAGACCGATAATGACCTTAACCATGTCAATCTCCTCCTTATTTGTTGGGGTGCGTATTTTTCAACTGGCATGTAAAAGGGGGATGTCCTATGCTCATATGTTATCATTAACCCAGCACAAATACAACCGCTTTTGAACAGGATTAATAAAAAGTTCACTTTTGCTTCATTTAAATTGTTCATATTTTAACAAACTGCCGGTTTTCATGCATGTCCGGGTGTGCAAAGATGGCAGAAAAAACCACCCGGGCGGCGAATTTTTCCGCTTTCCGAGTGGTTTTTTTGAATATTTCAGGGTATTTATCGGTGAAAACCAGTCAGGTTTGGCTTATTCAGCCGCACCGCGCAACCGCTTTTTTTACTTGCCCAGCCTGTCCAAAAGCTGCGCGCGCAGCTGCTCATAACCGGGTTTTCCCAAAAGGGCGAACATGTTTTTCTTGTACGCTTCGACGCCCGGCTGGTCAAACGGGTTGACGCCGAGCAGATATCCGGAAAGCCCGCAGGCAATCTCAAAGAAATAGACCAGCTCGCCGTACTCCGTCTCGGAGGCCGCCGGGGTGTTGACTACGATATTGGGCACGCCGCCGTCGATATGCGCAAGCAGCGTTCCCTGATAGGCGCGGGAGTTAATATCGTGCAGAGAGGTTTCCGCAAGGAAGTTAAGCCCGTCCACGTTTTCCTCGTCAAAGGAACGGCGACTTTTCCTCTGGGATTCTGAATGTTTACGACAGTCTCAAACAGGTTGCGCGTACCCTGCTGGATAAACTGACCCATGGAATGCAGATCGGCCGTAAAATCGACGCCCGCCGGGAAAATGCCCGTCTGGTTTTTGCCTTCGCTTTCGCCATACAGCTGCTTCCACCATTCGGTCATAAACCGGAAGGACGGCTCGTAGCAGGCCAGGATTTCCGTAGTCTTCCCTTTGTGAAACAGCGCGTTTCTCGCCGCCGCATACTGCCAGGCTGGGTTTTCCGCACCGCGCACGCGCATGCGCTCCATGCCGGCGCGCGCGCCGGCCATGATCTTTCCGATGTCCGCGCCCGAAACGGCGATGGGCAGCAGCCCGACCGGTGTGAGCACCGAAAAGCGCCCGCCCACGTCGTCGGGAATCACAAAGCACTCATAGCCCTCTTTGGTGGCGAATTCCTTGAGCGCGCCGCGTTTTGCATCCGTCGTCGCATAGATTCGCGATTTTGCGCCCTCGCGGCCGTAACGCTCCTCGAGCAGCTTTTTAAACACACGAAACGCCACAGCCGGCTCCGTGGTGGTGCCGGATTTTGAGATAATGTTTATGGAAAAGTCGCGCCCGTCAAGCAGGCCGGCTATCTCTTCGATGTAAGCCGCACTGAGGTTGTTGCCCGCAAAATAGATGTCGGGCGTGTCCTTTTTAATCAGGTTATAGTTGGGAGAACGCAGGTATTCGACGGCCGCGCGCGCGCCTAAATACGAGCCGCCGATGCCGATAACCACCAGCGCGTCAGAATCCGAACGGATTTTTGCCGCCGACGCCTGAATGCGGGCAAACTCCGACTTGTCATAGTTTTCGGGCAGACGCAGCCAGCCCAGGAAATCCGCGCCGAGCCCCGTCCCGTTTTCAAGCGTGTCGTGGGCAGCACCGAGCTTGCCGAGTAATGCCTCGTATTCATTTGATACGTCAAATGAGGAAATTCCGCCAAGATCTACCGTGAGCATTGTAACCACCATTTCTCCGCGCAGGAAAATTCTGTCCGGCAAAAGCGCCGTATACGGACATTGCGCGGCCAGTCCGCACCGTACCGGAAGCGCTCTTTAGAAGCCTCCGGCATATTGTATATTATTGTACAGCCTTATCGGCCGTTGTTCAAGCAAAACGTGAAAGACGTCATTTTTTATCATTTTTTGTCGTTGTTTTCGATAGCTTGACCAAAACCTTGTCGCGCGTCACCGTACAGCTGAGCTTTATGGCAAAATCCAGGGTGTTTTTAAACCGAAGATCCAGTTTTCCGTAGTAAACCGTGGCGTCGCTGCCCTCCTTGGAATAGTATACGGGCTTGGGGTGGGCGTGTCTCTCGGTGATTTCAAGCCCCGCCACAAGCGCCGCGTTATAAATGGTGGAAGCCACCTGACAGATGCCGCCGCCGACTTCCTCGACCTTTTCCCCATTGATAAAAATATACGCCTTGCGGTAACCGAGCTTCATCGTGCGCGGACCAACGACACGGTTAAAAGAAAACTCCTGCCCGGGCGACAGGACCTTGCCGTTTATCTTTTTGGCCGAGAGCTTAATATTGCGCATGCGGTTTCTGCCCTTGTCAAGCAGGGGCGTTTCAAAGCGCCAGACGGTGACGGGCGCGGGCGACGCGGGTGAGGCGCTTTCCGTGGCTTTTTCCCGCCGGGCCTCGGCCGTCTGTCTTTCCGAGGAAACATCCGGAGACGGTGATGTTTGCACTCTAACAGTCGGACCGGGCGACTGCCCCGTGTCTTTGCAGGCGCACAGCAAAAAAAAGGCGACTGAAACAGCCGCCAGTTTTCTTCTTGCGCGGTTATATCGGATAGGAAATAATTTTATTCTTTCATAAAGCATACCATCAGTATGCCTGATTTTTTCATTTTCATTGCGGGTTTAAAACTTTTTTTACGCCATGAGCAGAACAGACAGCGACCTTACAAACACGTCCCACAGCGTAAGCTTTGCAACGTCCTCGCACGCGATGATCGGAACGGTGGCGATGACCGCGCCGCCCGCGCTGACGGTCATCTCACCGAGCTGCTGACCTTTTGTAACGGGCGCGTCTACGCTTTCCGCGATCACGACCTTTTTTTCAAGCGTGTTTACATAGATCTTCTCGATGAGCATTTTTTCTTCCGAATCGAGTACCGGCTGCACCTGAGAAAGCTTTCCGAGCTTTACGGGCACGGGCAGCAGCACCTCGTCGGGATAGGCGGAAACCAGCGCGTAGTTTGCAAAGCCGAAGTCGAGCAGAGCGCGCGCGCTTCCAAAGCGGTCGTCTGTTGTGGGCGCCGCCATAATGGCCGCAATCAGCTCCATGCCGTCGCGCTCGGCGGTGGCGGACAGGCAGTATTTGGCGATGGACGTCGAGCCGGTTTTCAGCCCTGTGGCGCCGGTGTAATGCCGGATAAGTCTGTTGGTATTGGAAAGCTGAAACTTGCCGTCTCTGAGACTATCCATCCAGATGGTGGTATACTGCTTGATTTTTTCGTGCTTAATAAGCTCGCGCGACATGATGGCGATATCCCACGCCGATGTGACGTGACCTTCTATATCCAGCCCCGTGCAGTTTTTAAAGGTCGTATCGTTCATGCTCAGCGCCGCGGCTTTTTCGTTCATGCGCGTGACAAACGCCTGCTCGCTGCCCGCGATGTGCTCGGCCAGCGCTACGGTGCAGTCGTTGGCGGAAACCACCACAACGGCCTTGAGGATCTCATCGACCGTCATCTGCTCGTTTTCCTTAAGCCAGATCTGCGAGCCGCCCATGCCCGAGGCGGTCTTGCTCGCCGTAATGACCTCATCCATGCGCAGAGTGCCCGCGTCGATCGCCTCCATAAACAGAAGCAGGGACATCACCTTGGTAACGCTTGCCGGCGGCAGTTTTTCATGCGCGTTCTTTTCCGCCAGAATGCGGCCGGTCACCTTTTCCATGAGCACGGCGGAGGGCGCCGCGACATCGGGCGCGGCGGGGGCGGCAAAAGCCGGCAGGGCGCACAGTGTAAGCGCCACCAATATAGAAAGGATGCGTTTTTTCAGCATAATGACCGCCTTTTCTCCGCGCGGCTGCTCATTGGTTCGGCCGCCTGCCTATCAGACCGCGCGGGGAATGATAAGCGAAACCGTGGCCGCCCCTTTGCCTTTTCCTCACGGCTGACTTTATAAGGAAAACGCGGAACCGCCGGCATACGCAAATAACGCCCGCGTTCCAGTACAGAGGATATGACGAAAAAAAACGGCTTATACCACATTCTCCGCGGTATAAGCCGGCGTTTTGCTTTTTTCATCTCGGCGGCCGCCGGATCGATACGCTCCATAGCGGGACCCAGTGTCACCTATGAACGAGTGAAAAACCGGAGGTTTTCTGCTCGCCCCCCCGGTTTCGCCGTCCATACGGCGGACTATGGCGTTTTTTCGGCGCGCATACCGCCGAAAAAAACGATCTATGCGGGTTACACGGACGGTTTTTGACAGTGTAAAAAACGGCCCGGGCTAAGCCCGGGCCGCTCTGTGCTTTCAGGTCTATTCGGTCACGACAAACTGCTTGATGGACTGATAGAACTTGTCGGCGTCCTCGTCGGTGCCGTGCACCTCAATATGAATGGGCTTGGCAAGGTCGATGGAGAATATTCCCATAATGGACTTGGCGTCGATAATGTATCTGCCGGATACCACGTCGATATCGCACGGCTGCTCGCTTGCGGCATGAACAAATTGTTTAACGTCGTTTATGGATGCCAAAAGCACGTCATAGGTTTTGTTCATAAAAAAGATCTCTCCCTATATCATAATAAACTTGAACAAAGGTTTTTGCACCATTATAATGGTGTTGCCCGGCCGGCCGAAAATATACGGACAGCGCAAAAAACCGGTATCATGTTCTGTTGATATTATAGCCCATATATTGGAGAAACTCAATAGTGCGCCCTGAAAACAGTGAAGTTTTATCTATTGCACAACTGTGCGCCGGGCAGCGGCAGGATATTAAGAGATATAAACAAGATAGATATGGTGAAAAAATGAAAGTGGCAATCTTTACGCTTGGCTGCAAGGTCAATCAGTTTGAATCGCAGGCCATCGGGCAGGAACTGACCGCGCGCGGGCATGAGCTGACCGATTTTGACTCGTCGGCGGACGCGTATATCATCAACACCTGCACCGTTACGGCTACAAGCGACAAAAAATCCCGTCATGCGGTGCGCCGCGCGCGCAGTCTCAACGCAAACGCCATCGTTGCCGTTTGCGGCTGCTATGTACAGGTAAGCCCCGACGAGACCGAAAAGCTGGGCGTTGATCTGCTGTGCGGCACCTCCGACCGCATCGGCTTTGTCACGCTCCTCGAACAGGCGGTCACGGACAAAAAGCAGCAGGTCTGCATCCCCGACATTATGAAAAACCGCGCCTTTGAACCGCTTGCGCCGGGCGGTCTTGCCGGACGCACGCGCGCGCTTTTAAAAATACAGGATGGGTGCGCCAACTTCTGCTCCTACTGCATCATCCCCTATGCGCGCGGCCCGGTGCGCTCGCTTGCGCTTTCGCAGGTAAAAAGTCAGGCCGCGCGGCTCGACGGCGAGGGCTACCGGGAAATTGTCCTGACCGGCATTGAAATATCTTCCTACGGGCAGGATTTTAAGGACGGCACGGATCTTTGCGACGCGGTCGAAGCGGTGTGCCTGGGCGCGCCGCACGCGCGTGTGCGCTTAGGCTCGCTTGAGCCGCGCACCGTCACCGAGGCGTTTTGTCAGCGGCTTTCGAAGCTTAAAAACCTGTGCGGCCATTTTCACCTGTCGCTGCAAAGCGGCTGTGACGAAACGCTCCGGCGCATGAACCGGAAATACGACACGGCGCGGTATTTTGAGTCGGTGACCCTTCTGCGCCGTTATTTTTCCGGCTGTGCCGTTGCCTGCGACCTCATCGCGGGTTTTCCGGGCGAAACGCCGCAGGAATTTGAGCAGACCTGCGCCTTTGCGGAAAAATGTGAATTTGCCTTTATGCACATCTTTCCCTACTCAAGACGGCGGGGTACGCCCGCCGCCTTAATGGAAAATCAGGTGCCGCGCGGGGAAAAGCACAGCCGCGCGGCGCGGCTTTCCTTTATTGCTGACAAAGCCTCTCAAAGCTACCGCACGGACTGCGTGGGAAAGACGCTTTTTGTCCTTTTTGAGCGTGAGGAGGCGGGCGCGTGCGCGGGACACGCCGAAAACTATGTTGAAGTATCCGCTCCGGGCACGGGACTTCGCGGGCAGATCCTTCCTGTCCGCATTCTGAGCGTTTCAAAGGATGGGCTGCTCGGAGAAATAGCCGACAAGCCCTGAAAAGCATGCGCCCAACAGGCCTTTGGCTTTTACGGCAAACGAACTGCCTGTTTAACAGGTTCAGGGCGGGACTTTCCCCGTGCATACGGGGGAAAGTCCCGCCCTTTTGTTTTTTTACAGCCGAACCGGCACAGCGTCCCGGTGGCGGCTTTTACAGCACCTTGTTAATGTCGTACATCGAAGAGAGCACCAGCCAGTTTTGCGGGAAAAACCCGGTTGATCGTCCAGTAGCTCACGCCGCCAAGCCCATATTCGCTTACCAGCCGCAGGCGCGCCTGTATGCTGCGCGCATCCTCAAACCATACCACATGCCGCTTTCGCGCGTCGTCATAGTAAGTAAAAAACGGCGCCTGCGAGGCGGCGTCATACTCAATGGCGGCGCCCTCGCGCGCTGCAAGGTCAACCGCGCCGACATTGGTAACCGTGCGCGCCGCGCTCCCCTGCATGAAGGGAAGCGTCCAGTCGTAGCCGTAATTGGGCATGCCCATGAGGATCTTTTCAGGCGGAATGGCCGTAACCGCGTAATCGATCACGCGGCGCACGGGGATAATGGGCGCCACGGCCATGGGCGGGCCGTATGTATAGCCCCACTCATACGTCATCAGGATCACATGGTCGACAATCCGGCCGTGCGCGGGATAATCGTGCGCCTGATATAGTAGCCCGCGCTGTCCGGCGCTGGTTTTGGGGGCAAGCGCCGTCGTAAGTATATAGCCCTGCGGCCGCAGCCGTGCCGCCGCCTCCTCAAGAAACCGGTTATAGGCTTCCCTGTCCTCCGGATAAATGTATTCAAAGTCGACGTCAAGGCCGGAATAGTTTTTGCTTTTGAGCGTGCTTTCCACGTTATCCAGAAGCGTTTGCCGCACCTGCGCGTTTGTAAGAATGGTGCTTGCAAGCTCGCTTGAAAAGCTGGCTCCCTCTTCGATGTTCGTGATGACCATCATAGGCGCGACGCCCGCCTGCCGCGCCGCTTCAATGAGCGGAGCGTCATTGATGACCGTCAGGCTCCCGTCCGGCCTGACCTGATAGCTGAAAATGCTCAGATACGTCAGATACGGCAGCGTTTTGGCCAAAACGTTCCGGTCGATATTCGGGAAGGCGTATCCGTTTACGTCGATTGTGCCAAGCTTTTGCTGCCCCACCGGAATAAAAATGACCTGTCCGACAGCCAGCTTTGACGGATCGGTGATTTGCGGGTTCGCCGCCCGAAGCTGCGTAAGCGGCACGCCGTAGATGCGCGCGATGGAATAAAGCGTCTGCCCGCGCGTGACCGTGTGCGTACGTGTATCGGCCATGACGACCAGCGTCTGTCCCACCACCAGACGCTCGGGGTTTGTAAGCTCGTTGTCTGCGATGATTTTCTGCGGCGGCACGCCGTAAGCGCGCGCGATGGAGTATACGCTGTCCCCCGGTTTTACCACATGGATAATCAAGTTTTTCCACACCCTTAACAAGACCCGGGGCGCGCGGCTGTGCGCGCTCCGGTCATAATTGCGGCATAAAGCCCGCGCGCGAGGTTAAAATGAACAGTACAGTATATGTATTTGCAATGCCTTTTGACTTATAGGGCAAGCCATACTATAATATACGAATAAATCATTTTATAAACTGCGCATCAGCTCTACGTTGCGGTTTTACACAGACCTCTCAGGCGTAATGATAATCAATGATTTTTCTTTTTTGTCATATACTGTCCGCACAAAACGAAAAAACGTTTGTGCGGACAGCCGGTCCGGCTCGGCATAGCCCGGGCATAGCCCCGTTGCGGGACAGGAGGAGCATGCGCATGGAGAACATCAAATTCATCGTCGATTCAAGCTGCGACATCACCCCGGAGATGCAGAAGGAGTACGATATCGCCGTTGTGCCGCTGAGCGTCTCCTTCGGCGACCGTCATTTTACCGACCGGGTGGACATCAGCTCCGAGCTTTTTTTCGAGCTGCTCAAAAAGACCGAGGGCGAGCTGCCAAAAACCGCCCAGCCAAGCCCGTACCGGTTTGAGGAAGAATTCCGCAAATGGGACGGAAAGTATACCGACATCATTTGCGTGTGCGTGTCCTCCCAGATGTCGGGGACATATAATTCCGCCCAAATGGCAGGAGCCGCGCTTAAGGACGATCCGAACTGCTCCGTGCGCGTGCACGTCGTGGATTCCCTCAACGCCTCCATCGGCATCCTCATCACCGTTTTTGCCGGCACGCAATACGCTGCGGCAGGACATCCGGTGGAGGAGGTGCTCGCGCACATGGAAGAGGTCAAGCGGTGCGCCGCGATCTACTTCGTTCTGGATACCCTTGAATATGTGCGCCGCGGCGGGCGCATCGGGCTGATCAAATCCGTCGTGGGAAGCCTGTTAAACATTAAGCCCGTGATGACCTTTGTCAAGGGCATCCCCATCGACACCGACAAGGCGCGCGGCATGGCGCAGGCCATTGAAAGGCTGCTGTCCGTCTTTTCCCAAAAGGCGGCCGACCTCAAGGAAGTCATCATCATCCATGCACACTGCCCGGATCGCGCCATGGAGTTTGCCGCGGGTTTTGCCCGCCGGTTTAGCCGCATCCGCATACGCATCTGTGAGGTGGGCGCCACCATGGGCACTTTTACCGGCGAGGGCGGCATCGGTTTTGCGATGATGGAAAAAGAGCCTCGCTGGAGCTAATCTTGATAATAATTTTCATCAAAGGAGTGCATGTTTAATGCAGGAGGTCATACTCTTAAAGCAGGGAGAAATGGTTTTAAAAGGGCTTAACCGCTCCTCCTTTGAAAAAAAACTGCTCAGTAACGTCGTCCAAAGCCTGAAAGGCTGCGGAACGTTCCGGGTTTATGCGATGCAGTCGACCATTTATATCGAACCGGACGGGCAGGCCGATATGGAAGAGGCTTTCCGGCGCGCGGCAGGCATTTTCGGCGTCGCCACCATCACGCGCGCGGCAGCGTGCGAAAAAAGTCTGCCCGAAATCATTCAAACAGCCGGAGAATACCTTAAAGACGCGCTTTCAAACGCCTTAACCTTCAAAGTCGAGGCGCGCCGTGCGGATAAAACCTTTCCCCTGACCTCGCCGGAAATATGCCGCGAGGTGGGCGGCGCGCTCAGCGACGCATTCCCGCATCTTAAGGTGAAGGTGGAAAAGCCCGAGCTGCTCGTCATGGTGGAGGTGCGCGACCTTTCCGCCTATGTGCACGCGCAGGCGCTGCCGGGAGCCGGCGGCATGCCCGCAGGCATGGGCGGCCGCGCGGCGCTTCTGCTTTCCGGCGGGATCGACAGCCCGGTCGCGGGCTACATGATGGCAAAGCGCGGGCTTGCGCTCGAGGCCGTCCATTTTTTCAGCTATCCGTATACCTCGGAGCGCGCCAAACGCAAGGTTTTTGAGCTCGCCGGGATTTTAAGCACTTCCTGCGGGCATATCACGGTGCATGTCGTGCCCTTTACGCATATACAGGAAGAAATCCGTGCAAACTGCCCCGAGGATCTTTTTACCATCATCATGCGCCGTTTTATGATGCGCATTGCGCAGGCGGTCGCCGAACGAACCGGCTGCGGCGCACTCATTACCGGTGAAAGTCTCGGGCAGGTGGCCAGCCAGACGATGGAGGCTATGGCGGTGACGGGCCAGGTATGCACGCTGCCCGTTTTACGCCCCGTGGTCGGCATGGACAAGGAGGAAATCGTGATAATCGCGCGGCGCATCGGCACGTTTGAAACCTCCATCCAGCCCTATGAGGACTGTTGCACCGTTTTTACCCCCAAGCATCCCAAAACGAAGCCGCGCCTGTCCCACGCGCTCGACGCCGAGGAAAAGCTCGATGTCGACGCGCTTGTCAAAGAAGCGGTCGACGGTGTGGAGCGGATCGATTTATAGACGCCGCAGCTTCGTGTCCAGCTTGCGGGGTCCCGCTTGCGGATTCTCTTTTCCGCGTCCTGTGGCCGCGTCTGATGACGGAATTTTTGCTGATCTGCCGTCCTCTTCCCCGCGCGGAGAAACGGGCGGATGGTTTATTTTTATTTTTCGCGCGGAGAAATGGGGATTGCCATGAGCTATACCGCTGAAATTTTGGGCGTGGGCACCGAGCTGCTGCTCGGGAATATCGCCAATACCGACGCGCAGGAGGTTTCCCAGGCATTAAGCGAGCTGGGCATCAATGTGTATTTTCATACCGTCGTGGGCGATAACCCCGCGCGGCTGAGCAGCGCCGTCGAGGCGGCAAAAAGCCGGGCGGATATTCTTATCACAACCGGTGGGCTTGGCCCGACGCTCGACGACCTGACCAAGGAAACGGTCGCGGCCTGCTTTGGCAAAAAGCTCGTGCTTCACGAGCCGACGCTTGCGCGCATCAAGGCCTATTTTGAGCGCGTCGGCAAGAAGCCCACGCCGAATAACGAGCGGCAGGCGTGGCTTCCCGAGGACTGCTTTATTTTTGAAAACGACTGGGGCACCGCGCCCGGCTGCGCCTTTCAGGCGCAGGGCAAGCATGTTCTGATGCTGCCCGGCCCGCCGCGCGAGTGCGTCTCGATGCTGCGCGCATGCGCCGTGCCGTATCTCAAGGGTCTGTCGGACTCGGCGATCGTATCCAGCCAGATCCGCATCTTCGGCATGGGCGAATCGGCCGTTGAGGACAGGCTGCACGACATGATGGAGCGCATGCAAAACCCCACCGTGGCGCCCTACGCCAAAGAAGGCGAGGTCATGCTGCGCGTGACGGCCAAGGCGGACACAGCCGAGGATGCGCAGGCGCTTTTAGAACCGGTGACGGCGCAGATCCGGTCCATGCTGGGGAATGTGGTGTACGGGGAGAACGTCGACAGCCTTGAGCAGGTGGTCGTTGCGCTGCTGAGCGAAAAAAAACTTACTCTGGGCGTGGCCGAGTCCTGCACCGGCGGCCTGGTGGCAAAGCGCATCACCGATATCCCCGGCGCGTCGGGCATGTTTAAGGGCGGTGTGTGCGCGTATTTTAACGAGGTCAAGGAAAACGTGCTGGCAATCAGCGGTGAGCTCATCGCGCGGGAAGGCGCGGTGTCCAGGCCCGTTGCCGTTTCAATGGCGCAGGGCGTGCGCAGGCTGATGAACACGGACGTGGGCGTGGGCATCACAGGCATCGCCGGGCCGACCGGGGGATACGGCAATAAGCCCGTCGGGCTTGTGTATGTGGCTATTGATTATCAGGGAGCCGTCGAATGCGCGGCGCTTCATCTGGGCACGGACCGCGGGCGCATCCGCACCCAGGCGGCAAACCACGCGCTTGACATGATCCGCAGGTATGCGCTTGATTTAAAGGACTGAACGGCCAATAAAGGCATTCCGAAAAACGCCTGCCCAACAGGAAGCTGCGTCTTCCGATCGGGCAGGCGTTTATTATTATAATGCCTGGTGAACAAATCAAAAACACAAGAGCTGCAATGGTTTGATGGCATTTTGATTTGTTGGGGTGCAAGGTTTTTGCGGCATATGTTGCAAAAACCTTGCCTGTAGGATTTGAAACAAATGTTTCAAATCCTACAGGCAGTCAATCAATGGTTCATGAAGTGCCAAAACAAATGTGTTTTGGCACCAAAAGTCAGCAACATGCGGACTTTTGCAAATGCAATTCAAAAATCGCATTTGTTCAGTGGACATTATTATGGCAAAATCAGTCATAGCCGCATATCCCGCGGAATATACTTAAGTGTGCGCCATGCGCGCCGTGTGATGCGCCGTGTCCGGTACACGGCTGTCAATGCGGCGCGCACACGGCGCCGGCAGCCTGCTTTCGGCGTCTCCGGCGCGCGCAGCGGGCAGGCGGGTGCGCACCCCGGGTGCGCAAGAGAATGCGGAGGTATTGTCATGGATTGGAGCATCGTTAAGGAATTTATCAAGCCCGAGCTTATGGTTTTGATCCCTGTCCTGTATCTCATCGGCGTCGGTTTGAAAAAATCGGAGAAAATCAACGACAAGTTTATCCCCCTGCTGCTTGGCGTATGCGGCATCGTCCTTTCCGTTCTGTATGTCGGGGCAACGGGCACCATCCGCTCCTGGCAGGACGTTTTCATGCTTGCCTTTGTGGGCATCACCCAGGGCATCCTGACTGCCGGGGCAAGCGTATATTTTAATCAGCTTTACAAGCAGATGATCGAGAAGCCGTAGCAGCTTGGCGTCCGACTCTAAATCGTGTTCAAATCGCCCCGGGCAGAGCCACGGCTTTGCCCGGGGCGGGCTTGCGAAGCGGCGCCTTTATAGTCTGTGAGAAACAAAACGGCGGCGCGCGGTTTTCTGCCGCACGCCGCCTATATTTGTCTTTTAATATATGCCTGATAAACAAATCCCAACAGGAAGTCAATCAATGGTTCACGAAGCGGCAAAACATATTTGTTATTGATGCCAAAAGTCCGCATACTGCGGACTTTTGGCATCAATAACCCGAAAATACCAACAGGACGGTTATAAAACGTCCTGTTTTTTAAAAGGATACCGCCGGAGGGCTGTCCGCGCCCTTTCACGCTGTTTTCCCGTGCCGCAAATGCGTTTTTCCGGCTGCCTTTAGTCTGTACCATTTTCGCCGGCTGTGTTATACTTTTTCACAGGGACGGTGTGCCTTAGCAGACCACCCTGTCTTTTCCGCTGTCCTTCGCGCTGTAAAGCATTCTGTCGGCACGGTTAATGATGGACACCTCGTCGTCCTCCGCCGTCATCTGGGTAATTCCGAAACTGCACGTTATGGTCATGCCGTGGAATGTGTTGTTGCGCATCTTCTGATGCAGTCTGTCGACGAGCTTTCTCGCACCAATGAGATCGGTATGGGGCATGAGCAGGACGAACTCGTCGCCGCCCCATCTGGCCAGTATGTCGCTTGCGCGGATGGCGGACTTCATGACCACGCTTGCATCCACAATGATCTGGTCTCCGCTCAAGTGCCCATATCGGTCGTTAATTTGTTTGAAATCATCCAGATCAAGGATGGCAAGGGAAAGCGGCATATTATAGCGCTTTGAGTAGCTCATCCAAAGCTTGATTTCGGCATTGAACTTATTTTTGGAGTAAAGCCCCGTCATCGAATCCCTGAAGGCCAGCTCCTCGAGCTTTTTATTCTTTAAAAACAGGCTTCTCTTGTTATAGTTGACAGTATACAAAAACAGGTTGCACAGCGCGACGAGCAGCACAAGGTAAACGCTCACAGCCAAAAAAGAATCATACCGAATGTTTTTGACAAAAATGGCGGAGCAGACCAGAAAGCCCACGCCAATGATGACTGAAATGATCAGATTATTTATCCATTTGTTTGGAAGGATGCACATGGCAAGCAGGATAATCATCATGCCCAGCGCCTGAATGACAAAATCCGGCGTACCGTACAGGTAGAAGATAAGCAGAAAAAGTGCAGCGCATATGAGTTCATAGACAGAAAACAGTCCGGCAAGCACCTCGTAATTTCTGACTTTACCCAGTACCCAATACAGCAGACAGACCAGCCCCAGAAACAGCAGGCGAAAAATCAGAATCAATAAAAACCGCCGGTCTTCTTTGACAAAGAAAAAATCGGGAATTAAAAACATGAAGAAAACAAGCCCCATAAGCAGCACGGCGCTTTTTATATAACGGATATATTTCTTCGTATCCTGGCTGAAAAACTCACGTTCCAAAACCGGGTCACTCAGCTCACATCTGCGGGTTATCCGGATCGCCTCGAAATTTCTCCCCATACACAATTCCTTTTTAACAATTATTCACGCCGCGGCGCCGCTGTTTTCGTCCCATAAACTTATATCATTATATATCCGGCAGTTCAATAAATATTGTCATATTTAGTAAAAAAACTGTCAACAAAATGTGACCTGATGCGCGGTTTTTCCCCATTCTCCCGCCTTCATCCGCCGGTTTTCAGACTGCAGGCACGAACCTTTCAGTATATCGGCCAAAAAGGGATTTATGTAATGAAAAAACGTATTATTTTACTGATAAAGGCGGACCCGGTGCTGTTTATTTCGCTGCTGCTGGCCGCAGCGTCGTGTGCGGCGGTAAAGCCGGACCGGATCTATGCCGACTATATCGATTTTAGGGTGCTTGCGCTGTTGTTTTGCCTGATGACAGTCATCCGCGGCTTTACGCGCATCGGCCTGCTCGGTCAGGCCGCCGCTGTGCTGATGCGCCTGGCAAAAAACGCGCGGCAGCTTTCGCTTTATCTGACGCTTCTGTGCTTTTTTGCCTCCATGCTCATGACAAACGACGTGGCGCTTATCACCTTTGTCCCGCTGACTCTTCTGATTTTCAGGCTGTCAAATCATCCGCGCAGGCTGATTTATGTCGTCGCGCTTGAAACGGCGGCCGCAAACCTGGGCAGCCTGCTCACGCCCATCGGCAATCCGCAAAATCTGTATCTGTATTCTTTTTACCGGCTGCGTGCGGGTGAGTTTTTCAGCATCACGCTCCCGCTCGCACTGGTCAGCTTTTTTCTCGTGGCCGGCCTGTCGCTCTTTGTGCGCCCGGGCCGTCTTGAAATTTCCGGCATGCGTGATCAACCCGTTATCGATAAGCCCAAGCTCACTGCATACTGCGTGCTTTTTGCGCTGTCGGTTCTCGCGGTGTTTTCCGTCATCCACTATCTCACAGCGCTCGTGTGCGTAGTCGCCGTTGTTTTTCTGACCGACCGGCAAACGCTCAAGGGTGTGGACTATTGCCTTCTGCTGACGTTTGTATGTTTTTTCGTTTTTGTCGGGAATCTGAGCAGAATGGGGGCGGTGAGAACCTTTCTCGAAGGAGCCGTCGGCGGGCACGAGCTGCTCTCGGCAGTCCTTCTCAGCCAACTCATCAGCAATGTGCCCGCGGCAGTCATGCTCTCACACTTTACGCAAAACAGCGCGGCGCTGATTGCCGGCACCAACATCGGGGGCCTCGGCACGCTGGTGGCCTCGCTTGCAAGCCTGATTTCCTTCCGGCTTTATGCAAAAAGCGACGGGGCAAAGCCGGCAGGGTACCTTGTGGTTTTTACGGTCATAAACGCAGCTTTGCTGCTCGTGCTTCTTCTTCTTTTCGGTGCGGCATACGCATAGCGCAGGGTGTCATGCCGCCGAATGACACGGTTTGACACAGCTAAAACAACGCCGGTTTTGCGTTGTTGTTTGAAAATTTACACTCTGTTTCGGGCATAAAAAAATCCCCGCAGCCCTTGATTTAACTAAGACTTTGGGGATTTTTTGGTATGGTGGACGCTAACGGATTCGAACCGCTGACCCTTCGCACGTCAAGCGAATGCTCTACCAGCTGAGCTAAGCGTCCATTTTTGTCTATTTTCACGCCGTGCAAAATCTATTATACCGGCTAAACGCGGTTTGTCAATAGTTTTTTAAGCCCGGAGCGTCTGCACGCAGGTTTCAAACACGCAGTGATTATTCATAACGAGCGGTAAAAATGTGGTATAATAACCGCGAGCGGTTATTATTCTTAATTTAAATCCTTTTCCTCGCCCCTTTCGGGACAACCGGAAAAGGTGACACAGTATACCATTGCCGCTGCGCGGCTATGGTATACTAACCGCAAGCGGTTATTATACTTGTATTTAAGTCCTTTTCCTCGCCCCCTGGGGGCAACCGGAAAAGATGACGAGTATACCATTGCCGCTGCGCGGCTATGGTATACTAAAGATAACAAATTATCTAAAAAGGCTGGTGTGCCTGTGAATCGGTCGGCTTCAGGGCGAAAAACCGGGGCTTCTCTGCGGGCGTGTCCTCTGCGCTTTAAGCTCACACTTTCCGCAATCGCCGCGCTGATACTGAGCGCTTTTTTCATTCTCACCCGCATATTCGGCAGCGCCGATGATTTTGTGTCGGGAGAAGGCTTCTGGCAGATCGTGCTTCTGGCGTTGCTCTTTTTCGGTGTGTCGGCTCTGATGACCCGGGACGGCACGCAGGATTCCGAACCTGTTTTTCTGGTTATCCTTTTTCTGACCGGACTGTCGCTTATTCTCCGTGCCATGCAGCTTGACGGCATCACCTACGATTATGTCGATTTTCTGTCGAAATGGGCGCTCTATTTCCGTGAACATGGGGGATTTGCCGCGCTGGGCGCGTCCATCGGCGACTATAACGTGCCGTACCTGTACTTTCTGGCCGCCATCTCTTATATCCCTTTAAGCGACCTGTACCTGATCAAGCTGTTTTCCATCCTGTTTGATTACCTGATGGCGTTTTATGCCATGAAAACGGCCGCGCTCTATACGAAAAACCGTTTTGGCGCGCTCGCCGTGTTTTTCGGCGTGCTGTTTTATCCCACCATATGGCTTAACAGCGCTTACTGGGCACAGTGCGACGCCATTTACGCGGGTTTTATCCTGATCAGCCTGTACTGCGCGCTGAGTAAAAGGCCCGTCGTTTCGGTGGCCATGGCGGCGCTCGCCTTTGCCTTTAAGCTGCAGACGGTATTTTTCCTGCCGGTGCTGATTGTATTCATTCTGGCAAAGCGTATGAAGCCTGTTCATCTGCTTGTGTTTCCCTCCGTCTATTTTCTGTCTGTCCTTCCGGCCATGCTGATGGGCCGACCGTTTTGGGATATCCTGAAAATCTATTTCAATCAGGCCGGCTCCTACGACGACAGGCTGACCCTCAACGCGCCGTCGATATTCGCCTTTGCCCCGCATAGCGCGCCGGTTGAGGTTTTTAAGTGGCTGGGGATCTGCGCGGCGGCCGCGTTCATCGCGGCGGTTTACATGCTCGCGTATAAACACCGCAGGCGTCTTAATGACAAAACGCTTTTTATCATTACGATTTTGTTTGCCTTAGGCATTCCGTTTTTACTTCCGAGCATGCACGAACGGTATTTTTACCTGGCCGACGTGCTGGGCGTCGTCTACGCGGCCGTCAGCTTCAAACGCTGGTTTGTCCCGTATGTGATTCTGACCGCGTCCTACACGGGCTATTACGCCTATCTGGAGCTTTCCTATCTGTTTGACCTGAAATACGCCGCGCTGCTGCTGCTGGCCGTCACCGTCGTACTCTTTACCGATCTTTTGCTGGCCCTGCGCGGCAGGAAATCGCCGGCTGAAAAGACGCAGCTATAAACTGATAAAAGCTACCCCAGCTCCGGCAGGACATGTTTGCAGCATGTCCTGCCTTTTTTATCAAAAATATATGCGGGCATGCTTGACAAACAAAAATGTCGCGTGTATTATTGTACTATGCAGTTAACACAATAATACACTCGGTCAGGCAGGTGAAAAAAATGCAATTTGACCCCAATTTCCCCATTTATATGCAGATCGTACGCTTATTCAAACGGCAGATCGCCTCGGGCGTGCTGCCCCCGGGCTTCAGGATTCCATCGGTGCGCGAGCAGGCGGTCACGCTGGGCGTAAACCCGAATACGCTCCAGCGGGCAATGTCCGAGCTTGAGCGCGAGCAGCTGGTCTATGTCGAGCGCACCTCCGGGCGGTACATCACAAAGGATCTCGCGATCATCGATCATGTGCGCACGGAGATGTCCGGCCAGATCATCGAGGAATTTATCACCGGCATGAACGACATTGGAATGCACACAGAGGATATCCCCGCTCTTTTAAAACAGCATCTGGAAAGGAACAAAACGCAATGAGTAATATTCTTGATATCACCGGCCTGTCCAAACGGTTTGGCAGCACGCAGGCGCTTAAAAACGTCACGCTGTCCGTTCCGGAGAACCGCATCGTCGGACTGCTTGGGCCAAACGGAAGCGGAAAAACCACGCTCATTAAAATCATCACCGGTCTTCTGTCCAACTATGACGGCACGGTCGCCATAGACGGCAGCGCACCGGGCACGCGGTCAAAGGCGATCCTTTCTTACCTGCCCGACCGCCCGTGTCTGCCCAGCTGGATGAAGGTATCCGACGCGGTGGCCTTTTTCTCCGATTTTTATTCGGATTTTGACCGGACAAAGGCTGAAGACATGCTTCGTGCCATGAAAATCACGGGGGATAAAAAGGTGCGCGCGCTCTCAAAGGGCATGCACGAAAAGCTCCAGCTTTCGCTGGTCATGTCCCGCAAGGCAAAGCTCTATGTCCTTGACGAACCGCTCGCGGGCGTCGATCCCGCGTCGCGCGAATTTATTCTTTCGACCATCCTTACAAACTACTGCGAAAAAAGCTCCCTTTTGATTTCCACGCATATCATCAGCGACGTCGAGTCCATCTTTGACGATGTGATTTTCCTCAAGGAGGGCGTCGTTGAGCTCATCGGAGACGCCGAAAGCATACGCGCAAAGCATCAGCAATCCATCGACCAGCTTTTCAGGGAGGTATTCAAATGCTAAACAAGCTGTTTAAATACGATTTTCTATCCACCATGAAGATTTTTGGCGGTATGGCCGCCGGCATGCTGCTCTATTCGCTTGTCGCTTCGTTTCTCTACAGCGATACATCCCGCTATGCCCCGATGCTCATTTTTATTCTCTCCTCCATTCTGATGACCGTGACTGTCGCGAGCCTTGTCCTTGTCATACAGAGCTATAACAAGACTCTTTTTTCCGACACCGGCTACCTGATGTTCACGCTGCCCGTGCGCCCCGAAATGCTTGTTTTATCAAAGGTGCTCATCTCCATGTTCTGGTTTGTCGTCATGGTGCTGTCCACCGGCGCGTCGTTTCTGCTGTTTTTCCGCGTGCCGCCGCTTACGTTGCTGCGCCTGGCGGAGCGGCTGGACAAAGAAGACCTGCAGTCTTTGGCTTCGGTGGGCCTCTTGTTTTTCCTGATCGCGCTGTTCCTGATCGTAACGGCCTTTTTATCCATCGCGGTGTCCTACGGCCCGGTAAAGAACAAGACCGTGGGGGGCATTCTGTGTTTTGTGGTTTTCAATGTGCTTTTATACCTTCAGTCTTTGGCCTGCAAATATATCTTCGGCCTGGGCACGCTTCAAATCATCTTTGGCGCCCCGGGCATGCAGGCTGCCGCGAGCAGCATTCCAATGAGTTTATTCAGCGTCAGTCTGAGCCTGCTTTTGTTTTCGGTTCTGGAGTACTTTGGAATTTGCCTTTTGCTCAAGCACAGGCTCAATCTTCAGTGAAGCCCAGCTATGGCGGGGCGGTTCACCTTAAGTATATAAGCGCGCCGACTTTATCGACG
Source organism: Oscillospiraceae bacterium (assembly GCA_963678505.2). Taxonomy (GTDB): domain Bacteria; phylum Bacillota; class Clostridia; order Oscillospirales; family JAVBQB01. Next base: position 29,045 of record CAXXFP010000012.1, read on the forward strand.
CGCGCAAGCCCGGGGCGAGCGCCCCGGGCTTTATTCCGTCCGTCCCGGCGGCGCTTAGCTTTGAGAGACATCTGTCGAACAGCGTCGAGCTTTGAATGTTTTCTGTCATTTACAATTTATTTTTTTAATGATATAATATCAGCATTATTTTTGATGGGTATTCCGGAGGAGATGAATTTTAGTGTCGGAAACAATGACGCTTTTTATAAAAAAGTACAGGCATGCCACGGCGATGCTTCTGGCGGTTCCGGTCGGCCTTTGGTTCTGGGTCCTTGAGCAGATCAACAAGGTGCCGAAATTTTACATGCTGTCCCCGCTCGACAGCAAAATCCCGTTTGTCGAGGCGTTTATCGTTCCGTATTTTATCTGGTATTTTTATATTGTCTGCGCGCTTGTGTTTTTGTTTTTCAAGTCTCCCGGCGGATTTATCAAGCTGTGCTGGATCATGTACGGCGGCATGGCCCTGGCCTGCTTTATCTACACGCTGTTCCCCAATGGGCAGCATCTGCGCCCGTACATTGAGGGCAATGATTTTTTCTCCCAGCTCATACGCTATACATATACCGTCGATACGCCCACCAATTCGGCGCCGAGCATTCATGTGATGAACTCAATCGCCGTTCACTGCGCGCTTGCAAATTACGACGGCTTTAAATCCCGCTTTCATCCGGTCAAGGTGACGTCGTTTATCCTCATGGTGCTCATCTGCGCTTCGACGGTTTACGTCAAGCAGCACTCCATCATCGACGTTTTCGGCGGCATCGCCCTTTCAAGCCTGCTGTATCTGATCGTCTACCGCCGCGACATCCTGACGGGTGTGCAGCCCGAAAGATCGCCGGCTTGAATGGATAAATAAAGCGCGCCGGCTTTTGCCGGCGCGCTTTTCAGGTGGTGAAAAAAAACATTCGCGCGGTCAAATCAAATCGTTTTTTCGGCGACATGTGCGTTGAAAAAACTCCATAGTCCGCCGTATGGACGGCGAAACCGGGGGTAACGAGCGGAAAACCCTTGGTTTTTCGTTCGTACATAGGGGGTACTGGGTACCCCCTATGGTGTGTGTTTTATTCTTCCCGTGCATCAAGCTCGGTCACTATATCCGCCAGCCAGTCCATGCCGACAATGCTCACAAACGACGGATATTTTCCGTCCTTGATGCGCACCGCGCCGTCCCTGTCCGCCATTGTTCCGTCAAACGGACGGAGCGTTCCGCTGATAAGCATCTGCTTAAAAATACGAAAAAGCCGTACCGGCTGGCTGCCCAGCACGATATCCGACGTGAGCACGTCTATCATTCCGGAATCAAGCCCCCACCGGTAGTGGAGCGGCCTGGCCGACGCAATGGACTGCGCGGGCGCGTCCGCAAGAAGCTCAAGCGCCATATGCCGGTAAAATATCCGCCAGTTGAGCGATATCACGGCAAGATACTCCTTAATGAACCCGCTTTCAGGCGTAAGCAAACATAAAGACGCGGCCGTGTCCTCGGGCAGCCGGTTTATCGCCGGCCCTCCGTCCGGGCAGCGGATGAGCGCAATGTCCGCGCCGCTTTGGACAAGCCGCGCACGCGCGGCGCCGACTGCGGCGGGATCAGCCTGATCGCTCAGGTAGGTAAGCGCAACACGGATACGGGGGTTAATCAGCTGCGCGCCCGCGGCAAAGGCATTGATGTCGCTGAAAAGAACCGTCCCGCCCGGGGGCGGCACGGCGATTCCGACAACACCGGTGGTCGTCATGACGCCCGCCAGTATCCCGCACAAAAACGTGGCCTCGTACAGCCTGCAATAATAGGTCGGCAGGCTGTCCCCCTCAAAAAACGGGCTGCAGCACAGCACGCTCGTTTCCGGCGACTCGAGCGCCGCGCGCAGTACGTTGTGTTTGATTCCCGGCCCCGCGGCAAATAAAAGTCCCGGCCTTTCCCTGCACAGCTCGGTAATCGCCTGGTACCCTTCCTCTCCGCCGGGCACGGACTGGCAAAAAAGAAAGCTGAGTTTGCCTTCAAATTCTTTTTTCAGCGCCCTGTACGAGAACGCATGCGTCATATCCCATCCACACAGGGATGGAGTCCCCGTCAGCGCGACAGCCACACTTAGGTTGCGCCTTTTATTGAGCGAACCGAGCCGGGCAATGACCCGGCGCTGCGCTTCAACATCCTCGTCGCCGTAATCGATATTGGCTGCATTTTGGGTGGCCTCCACGTCAAGCAGCTTAAACTGAGGACGTGCCAGCCGCACCTTTTGCTGCAGCTCGGTGGAGGAAAGCCCGTAGGGGAAGCTGAAAACGCGCACATATTCCGCGAAGGCGTCCGCCGTGGTATGCGAAAACTCATTGCCGAAGCCCATCTCATGATACCTGCGGGCAAAATTTTCGTAACAGTCGAACATCCAGCTCAATTTTTCGTCCGGCCCCAGCTCCGGCCGGGTCTTTGCATACGAACGCGCCTTGCGCACAAGCCAGGTAAATTTACCCTGCTTTGAAAACCACATATTATCAAAAATCCGGCGGCGGTCAAAATCCAAAAACTCATAATAAATGGCAATATCCTTGTCGCCGCTTCGCACGGGGATCATACGCGTGACATCGGCGTGAATGGAGTAAGCGTCGACAAAGTTTAAAACGCTGACACGCTTGTTGCCCTCTATGACATAGTAATAGCCCAAATACTCATACACCTTGATGGCGTCGCGGATGCCCTCCTCCAGATGTGCCTGGTACAGGTGCTGCCATTTTTGCGCAAACTCGGTGTCCGGCCCCAGCAGCGGCATAAAATTGCCGGCAAAGGCGGTGCTCCGGCCGGCGGCATAGGTACCCATGATCCGCTTGATGGGCACTTCGCGCAGCCCGATGTAGATTTCGCCCTCAATGGACACGTTTTTAAGCAGCTCGTCAAGCACCGGAAGATATCCGCCTTGTCCCGCCGCCGTTTTTTCCGCAAAATACCGTTTTCCCGCCTTCAGCGCTACGGCATATTGCGCAACATTATTGTCCGCTCCCATCGGCTCTTCACCGCCATCCGTCTTAGTTTATTCAATATCATACCCGCGCAGGCATGATAAATCAGGTCGTCTTTTTCGGTTGCCCCGCAGGGGCGAGGAAAGGGGCTTGAGGTGAGATATAATAACCGCCTCGCGGTGACTATATCGTAGCCGCACGGCGGCGATGATATAGTATGTCGTCTTTTTCGGTTGCCCCGCAGGAGCGGGGAAAAGGACTTAAATTAAGTATAATAACCGCTATGCGGTTATTATATCATACTCGTAGGGTAAAACAAGACGCCAATGCAGGCGCCAAAACCGTTATCTTTTTGCTGCGTGCCCGCCCACATCTGAATATCCGTGTACGCAAATATGGGCGTCCTTTTTCAAAGACGCCCGCATTTTTTCTCAGGACACAACCGCGCAGAGGACTTACTCCCTGCGCATAACCGTCATGACGGTTGGTTACATGACCTGACTTTTGGGCGGCATGATGATCGCCGCGATAATGTAGGCCAGGATACCCGAGCCGCCCGCAAAACAGAAAAGCACCCACAAAAGCCGGATCAGCGTGGGGTCGCAGCTGAAATACTCCGCAATTCCGCCGCAAACGCCGAAGACCTGCCTGCCCTCTTCAATCTTGTAAATTTGTTTGTTATTCATACATAATTCCTCCTATTTTCAGATATCCAGAATATGATAGCCGCAGGCGTTGATATAGGTGGTCGGCCCGCGGACAATTTTTGTTTGTGTGCGCCCGTAACTGGTGTGCTGATGTCCAAAAAAGTGGTAGCTGGGCTTATACTGCTCCCCGAGCTTCAAAAAAGCCTCGAACCCCTGATGGAAGCTGTCGTTACCGTCGCCGATGCCCTGGGCGGGCGCATGGGTGACAAGGATATCAAACCCGCCATGCCGCAGAAACAACAGCTTTTTCTTGGAAACGATGCGCGCCATCTCCGCCTCAGTATATTCAAACGTGTCTTCCTTGTTGCTTTTACAGCCGCCAAGGCCAAAAAAACGCTTTCCCTTGAAAACAATGATCTTCCCGTCGATGCTGTCGCAGCCGGCAGGCGGATGGTCCGCAAAGCTCTTGTCGTGGTTGCCGGGAACATAAAAAAGAGGAGCCGGGATCATGGAAACAAGAAACCCCAAATAATCCGCGCTCAAATCGCCGCAGGAAATGATCAACTCCACGCCCCTGAAGCGTTCGGGGTCAAAATGCTCCCATATGTATTTGCTCTCCTCATCGGAAACCAAAAGAATCCTCATTTTTACACATCCCAATTGAGCCTATGCGTACTATAACATATGCAGAATAACAGACGGTCTGTCGGATATTTGCCGCAAAACAGGACTTTTCTCAATATTCGAGCTTGCTTTTACGCCGCGCCGGCCATGTTGCCCCGGCGGCAGGAACGCTATTTGGTACGTCGTATTATATCCTTTCTTGTCATTTTTGTAAACTGTCAACGTCTTCCATTCCTTCTCCCTTTGTATATTTTTTTAAAACTCCGTGGACGGGGCTTGACAGGCACAGATAACGATGTTAAAATGTATCCTATAGCTAACATATTTTTTTGTTTTGTGTGTTAGCTAAGGCTTACAAAAAAGGAGGCAGTTTTATGACACTGGATACTTTAAAAACAGGCATTCATGCTACCGTAACGGCCGTGGGCGGACAGGGCGTGCTGCGCCGCAGGCTTTTGGATATGGGGCTGACGCCCGGAACAAGCGTGCGTGTCGTGCGGGTTGCTCCCTTCGGTGACCCGATGGAGCTTCGGCTGCGCTCATACACGCTTTCCATCCGCCGTGCGGAAGCCGAAAAAATCGAAATTGAGCTGCAGGAGGGTGCATAATGAGCCTGCTCATTGGCCTTGCCGGAAATCAGAACAGCGGAAAAACCACGCTGTTTAACCAACTGACCGGTTCAAACCAGCATGTGGGAAACTTTCCTGGTGTGACCGTCGAACGCAAGGAGGGCGGCATTAAGAGACAGAAGGACGCGGTGCTGGTCGATCTGCCGGGCATCTACTCGCTGTCTCCCTACTCCTCCGAGGAGGTCGTGACGCGTGACTTTCTGATACATGACCGGCCGGACGCCATTATCAACATTGTCGACGCCACCAACATAGAACGAAACCTGTACCTGACGCTTCAGCTGATGGAGCTTGGACTTCCCATGGTCATTGCGCTCAATATGATGGACGAGGTCAAAAAGAGCGGAAATTCCATCAATACACTGGCCCTTGAAAAAGAGCTGGGCGTCCCGGTAGTCCCCATCTCGGCAAGCAAAAACGAGGGGATTTCGGAGCTTATCGACCGGGTCATGCGCACGGCCCATGAGCAGACAAAGCCCGCGCGCATCGATTTTTGCACAGGCGCCGTGCATAAGGCCATCCATGCCATCGCGCACATCGTCGAGGACAATGCCAAAAAGGCCGGATATTCCCCGCGTTTTGCCGCCACAAAGCTCATCGAGGGCGATGAACCGCTGGAGATAAGCCTGGGGCTCAGCCAAAACGAACGCGATATCATCGGCCATGTCGCCGATGAAATGGAGCAGTCGCTGCACACCGACCGTGAGGCCGCCATGGCGGATATGCGCTATACCTTTATTGAAAGGCTGATTGCGCGCACGGTAACAAAAAATAACGAAACGGATGAATATCTGCGCTCGGTCAAAATAGACGCGGTTTTAACGCACAGGCTGTTTGCCATCCCTATTTTTCTGCTGATCATGCTCAGCGTATTCTGGCTAACCTTTGAGCTGATCGGCCCGGTGCTTCAGGACGCGATGAATTCGGGCATCGACACGTTGACCATGATAACCGAGCACGCGCTTGAAAGCGCGCAGGTAAGCGAGTGGATGCGCTCCCTGCTCATTGACGGGGTATTTGCCGGCGTGGGCAGCGTGCTCTCCTTCCTGCCCATCATCGTACTGCTGTTTTTCTTTCTCTCCCTGCTTGAAGACAGCGGCTATATGGCGCGGGTGGCCTTCGTCATGGATAGGCTGCTGCGCAGAATCGGCCTGTCGGGGCGCTCGTTTGTGCCCATGCTGGTGGGTTTCGGCTGCAGTGTGCCCGCCATTATGGCGACAAGAACGCTTGCAAGCGAGCGCGACCGAAAAATGACCATCATTCTCACGCCGTTTATGTCATGCAGCGCCAAGCTGCCCATTTATGCGCTGTTTACCGCCGCTTTTTTCCCAAGGCACGGAGCGCTGGTCATGATATCGCTCTATCTGCTGGGACTTCTGGTTGCCATCCTGTCCGGCCTGCTGCTTAAAAGCACCGTGTTTCGGGGAAATCCCGTTCCCTTTGTCATGGAGCTGCCCGCCTACCGTATGCCGTCACTGCGCAGCATTCTGCTGCACATGTGGGAAAAGGCGAAGGATTTTCTGCAAAGGGCGTTTACGGTCATCTTTATCGCGACCATCGTCATCTGGTTTTTGCAGAATTATGATTTTGGCTTTAACATGGTCGCCGACAGCGCCCACAGCATGCTCGCACGCTTCGGCTCGCTCATCGCCCCGATCTTCGCGCCCATGGGTTTTGGAGACTGGCGCGCGTCAACGGCCATTGTGACCGGTCTGCTTGCCAAGGAAACGGTGGTCAGCACCTTCGCCGTACTGCTGGGTGTTGGAAAAGACCAGCTGCCCGTGGTGCTCGGCTCGATGTACACGCCGCTTGCCGCATTTTCGATGTGCTGCTTCTGCCTGCTTTATATGCCCTGCGTGGCTGCGCTGGCCGCCGCGCGCCGTGAACTGGGCTCACTTAAATCCGCCGTTTTCGCCGCCGCCTATCAGACAGGCGCCGCATGGTTTGTTGCCTTTGTCATTTATCAGGGCGGCCGCCTTCTTGGTCTGGGCTAAGCGTATATTTTTATAAGGAGAAACGATATGAACTATACTGAAATGCTGCTTATTCTCGCGCTGGCAGCCGCCGTATTCTTCTCTGTGCGCAGCGTCGTTAAAAACAGAAAAAGCGGCTCGTGCTGCGGCAGCTGCAGCGGCTGCGCGGGTTGCCAGGATCATAACAACCAGCAATAATCCGTTGGTTTTATACATATTGCAATGATGCAGCCGGGAGCGGAAAAACAGGTTCTTTCCACTCCGGCTGCATTTTTTTGCATTGGATGCGCGCGTCGGGCTCATACTACATACGAAAGCACTTGTTTGCACTCCGCATCCTGATGGCGGCATAATTTTTAAATCTGTTCGCTCCAAATTATGGTATAATAACCGCAGGCGGTTATTATTCTTCATTTAAGTCCTTTTCCTCGCCCCTGCCGGGCAACCGGAAAAATGACATACTGTATCATTGCCGCCGTGCTCACATGATACAGTTACCGCAGGCGGTTATTATACTTCGATTTAAGTCCTTTTCCTCGCCCCTGCCGGGCAACCGGAAAAATGACATACTGTATCATTGCCGCCGTGCTCACATGATACAGTTACCGCAGGCGGTTATTATATCAGGAATTCAGTTCTTTTTTCTCTCCCTCGGGACACACCAAAAGCCGACACAGAATACCAATAAAAACAATGCAAAGGAGTTTTGATTTTATGAAGAAAGCGACGATTTTATTCTCGGTCTTATTCTTTGCTGTGCTTTTTTCCATCCCGGCGGGTGCGGTACAGACCGGCAGCGCCGTAAACAGGTTTATTTTTGACAGCAGTGTGCTCTCCGATGAGGATTCCAGCGGGGATCTGGTTGCCTTCGGCAATATGGTTTCCGTAAGCGGCGCAGTTTCCGGTGATATCGTTACCGCGGGCAATACCGTGACGGTGACAAGCGCCTCGGTCGGAAATAACGTTTTTGCCGCGGGCAACAATGTGACCATCGGCATCAAAAGCGCTAAAAACATCTACGCCGCCGGCGCAATGATCAACGTCGGAAAAGACGCGTCCGTCGGCGGCGCGTATCTGGCCGGCGCAAACGTAAACTTTGAAGGCTCCGCCAAAGAGCTGTATGCCTCGGGTGAAACCGTGACCATAAACGGCACGGTCGACGGGACGGCTACCATCTCGGCCGACACCATCACATTTGGCGACGGTGCGAAGATAAACGGAAACCTCGTCATCCGCAGCGCCTTGCAGCCGGTGCTGCCTGACTCGATCGATTCCTCAAAGGTGGAATTTATTAAAACGGAGAACAACAGGCGCACGGGCATGCGCGGACGCATGGGGGCCTTCCCCGTCATTTCCGCCCTGCTCTGTATCCTCACGGCCGTGATCCTATCGCTGATCTTCACGCTTTTAGGCGGCGGATACTTTAAGCGCCGGGCGCTGGAGTTTAAAAAAACCGGCGGGCGCACCGTGCTGTTCGGTCTGATCGCGCTCATCGTCATTCCGGTCGCCTGTGTACTGGCAATGTTTACCGTCATTGCGATTCCGGTGAGCATTATCGTCCTGATTATATACGGCATTACGCTGTATCTTGCGACGGCTTATACCGGCACGGTGCTCGGGCACCTGGTATTTCAGCGCTCCAACCGATACCTCGCGGCTATGGCGGGCGCGGCCGCACTGCGCGCGCTGACGATGATCCCGTATGTGGGCATGCTTTTTTACTTTGCCTGTGCACTTTATACGCTGGGAAGCCTTGTTACAGGCATGAGGCCGGTCAAAAAGACGGTGCAGGTGCCGGAGGCTCTATAAAACGGTACGCGCCGCATTCACCGAGAAGAACAAACCGGCAATCACTGCAGAAGGGGCGTATGCCCCTTCTTTTTTTATACAATACGTTCCACCCGGTATAAGAAGCCCGCGCATTTCATCAACATTGCAAATAGCAGGCAGGTGTGATAGCATTTATGCTGTAAACAACAGGCTTGCTTTGCGCCGCAAAGCATATAAAAACCACGCCCGAGGGAAAGAAAACAGGACTTTCTATGAATTTATTTTTAAGTATTAACTCAGCTTTTGAAGGTTTCGGACAGAGCCTCACGGGCTTTTTCCAAAGCGGCGGCATATCGGACTTCTTCCAAAATTTCGGAGGGATCCCTTCGCTTTATACCCTTGTGGTCCGGTGGCTGCTGCCCATACTGGCGGGCGTCATTTTGTACCGGTGCGCCGCGTCACTGCTGCGTGTGCGCGCCCTGCCGGAAACCTGGGCGTATCTTAGCCTGCCAAACGGCGCGCGCGTTGCCGTAAACCATTGGGAAAACGCGATCGGGCGCGGCGTGCTCTCGGACATCGTACTGAGCTACCCCGCAGTCTCCCGCAGCCATGCGGTGCTTTCCAGAAGCGACGACGGCAGCTGGACGATTTTCGACCTGAAATCCAAAGGCGGGCTGAAGACAAACGGCGTCCCCGTTTTATCCGGCACACCGCTTCGTTACGGCGACGTGATTTCCTTTGCGGATGTTGAAACGACGCTGCTTGAGGTGCCTGAGGAGGAGCGGCTTGAAATCGAGCAAAGCAGGCCGCAGCCCGGGCGCGACATCCGGCCCTCATCAACCTTTTTCTTTCTGACGCTCTTTGAACTTTTAGCGATGCTGCAGCTCTGCTTTTCCATGGGCGGCAGGCCGGTCACCCCGGTCATAATCGTTTTTTTATCGTTTATCCTGACCCAGTGGATCTACTTTTTTACCGTTCGATCGCTGCACAGAACGGGCTTTGAGGTGGAGCTGATCGCCTTTTTGCTGACGGGCATCGGGCTTTCCGTTACGGCCAGCGCCGCGCCCGACACGCTGTATAAACAATTTTTCGCAGTACTGCTGGGACTTTTCCTGTTTATCCTTCTTGGCTGGTATCTGCGTGACCTTGACCGTGCCAAACGCGCGCGCTGGTACATGGCGGGAGCGGCGCTTGCGCTGTTTGCGCTCAATCTGGTCATCGGACAAAGCCGATTCGGTGCGCGCAACTGGATAAGCATCGGTTCGATGACCGTGCAGCCCTCTGAATTCATTAAAATCGCCTACATTTACGCGGGCGCCTCCACGCTTGACCGGCTGCTGACCACGCGAAATCTTGTTCTGTTTATCGGTTTTTCCGGCGCGTGCATCGGCGCGCTGTTTTTGATGGGAGATTTCGGCACGGCCGCCGTATTTTTTGTTCTTTTTCTGGTCATTGCCTTCCTGCGCTCGGGGGATGTGGCAACGGTTTCGCTCATCACCGCCGGGGCAGGCTTCGGCACGATGCTCATCCTTCATTTTAAGCCGTATATTGCGCACCGGTTTTCCGTTTGGCGTCATGTGTGGGAGTTTGCCGACTCTGCGGGCTATCAGCAAACACGTACGCTGTCTGCCGCCGCGAGCGGCGGGCTTTTCGGTGTGGGCGCGGGCGGCGGTTGGCTCAAAGGCATTGCCGCGGCGGATACCGATCTGGTTTTCGGCGTGCTCTGCGAGGAATGGGGGCTTTTGATTGCCCTCATGGCCGCGTTCTCGTTTGTGCTTCTCGCTGTTTTTACGCTGCGCTCAGTCAAGGCCGGGCGTTCCTCCTTTTACGCCATCGCCTCATGCGCCGCCGTGTCGATGTTTCTTTTTCAGGCTGCGCTCAACGTATTCGGCTCGGTTGACCTTTTGCCGCTGACTGGCGTCACCTTTCCGTTTGTGTCAAACGGAGGCTCAAGCATGGCCGCAAGCTGGGGACTTCTCGCCTTTATCAAGGCCGCCGACACACGCAGAAACGCAAGCTTTGCCATCCCCCTGCGCAAAAGCCAAAAGGAGGCGACGTCATGAAGCGGATTTTCGGACGCTCATGGGTCGTCCTGCTGCTTATTTGTGCCTTTACTGCCGGCATATGTGTGTTTACGGGCGATTATTTTTTGCAGGGCGCGCGCTGGGTCTCCTTTCCCGCAAACAAGCATATCTATACAAACGGACAGCTGACCGCCGCGGGCGATATCCTCGACCGCAGCGGCACGGTGCTTGCGCAGACGAAAAACGGAAAGCGCGTCTACAATGAAAGTGCGCGCATCCGGCTTGCCACGCTGCATGCCGTGGGCGACCCGGCTGGGAATATCTCAACAGGCGCGCAGCGGGCTTTCTCCTCGAAGCTTACCGGCTACGATCTTTTAAACGGCGTGTACAGCATGGGCGGTTCCTCCGGCAACGACCTGACGCTGACGCTCGACGCGGACGTCTGCGCGGCGGCCTACAAGGCGCTTGATGGGCGTGCGGGCGCCGTGGGCGCGTATAATTATAAGACCGGAGAGCTACTCTGCATGGTCAGCTCCCCCTCGTTTGATCCGCTCAGTCCTCCCGATTTAAGCCGCGACACCTCCGGCCGGTATTCCGGGATGTATATTAACCGCTTTGTATCGTCGGTTTTCACGCCGGGGTCGGTTTTCAAGCTCGTGACCAGCGCGGCAGCTATTGATCAAATCGCTGATATAAACACCCGGCAGTTTCGCTGCACGGGCAGCCTGCAAATAGGGCCGGACGTCATTACCTGTCCAAAAGCGCATGGTACGGTCAGCTTTAAACAGGCGCTGGCCTCCTCCTGCAATGTGACCTTCGCGCAGATCGCGCAGGAGCTGGGCGCGGATACGCTCACGCAGTACGCAGCCAAGGCCGGAATCGACGCCAGTTACAGCCTGGACGGCATCCGCAGCGCAAAGGGTAGCTTCGACCTGACCGGAGCCAGCGACGCACAGCTTGCGTGGGCAGGCATCGGGCAGCACACCGACCTTGTCAGTCCCCTGGGCTTTATGGTGTACATGGGCGCTATCGCCAACAAGGGCGTGCCGGTTGCGCCGCGCATCATCAAATCCCTCACCTCCCCAATCGGCATTCCCCTCCATATCGCGCTGCCCTCGACCGGTGCGCGCATGCTGTCGGAAAGCACCAGCGCCGCGCTTTCGGAAATGATGAAAAATGACGTGACGGAAACCTACAGAGCCGGCAACTACCCGGGGCTTGATCTGTACGCAAAATCCGGCACGGCCGAGGTCGGTAAGGATAAAAAGCCGCACGCGTGGTTTGCGGGATTTATTAAAAACGAGGAATGCCCGCTTGCGTTTGTTGTTTTTGTTGAAAACGGCGGCTCGGGCAGCGCGGTCGCAGGCCCCATTGCCAACAAAATGCTTCAGTCGGCCGTGCGCGCGCTGTCGGACTGACGCGCGCACGAAAAAACAATTGGAAATATCTAAAAATTGCAGACGTGCGATTGACAAAGGAAATCGAAGCATGTTATAATACGCAGGCAAACATAAAAGCATTTGCGCTTTTATTTGCGCGAGTGGTGGAATTGGCAGACTCGCTAGATTCAGGTTCTAGTGCTCTTTACGGGCATGCGGGTTCAAGTCCCGCCTCGCGCACCAGAAACCCCGAAATCATAGAGATTTCGGGGTTTTTACTATCCAATAGTTTGGATAATTCAATTTTTCCTTCATTCAAGTCTACGAAACTATGCACTAGATTTTTTGGTAGACAAAAATGGGGGTATTTTTATGCGTAGAACAGTCATTATGAACGCCGGGGACATTGAAAGAATTACGCTCCAAGAGGCAACAGAACGCTTTATAAAGCATTGCAAAGTGCGGAATCTAAAACCCGAAACACTCAAGTACTATAACGAGGATTGCGGATATTTCGCGGCGCATGTTGACGCTGAATACATTGATGAAGTGAACCACGATGTTTTAGAAGATTTCATTTTTCAAGAGTTGGAGCAGGGAAAGAAAGTTTCTTCTCTCAACACAAGGATTCGGGGCTTGCGGGTATTCTTTAACTTTTGTGCCGAGCGGGATTATATGAATGGGTTTAAGTTTGCTTTGCTCAAACAAGATAAGGAAATCAAAGAACCATATACCGATGCAGAGTTAAAAAGATTACTTGCTCGTCCGCGCTCCGCTTCATGGGTAGAATGGCGCACATGGGCGGCGGTTAATTACATGGTCGGCACAGGCAACAGGGTTAGTACAGTTTTATGTGTCAAAGTCCGCGACGTGAATTTTTCAGAAAATACAATTCACCTAACAATGGTCAAAAATCGCAAACAGCAAATAATCCCGCTATCAAAAGCACTGAAAGCCGTTCTAAAGGATTATTTAAAAACATGGGAATCAAACTATGACGATTATTTATTTCCTTCTTACGAGGGCGGACAGCTTGCGCGGCGGTCATTCCAAGATTCGCTTGCCAGATACAACGCCGCAAGAGGGGTTAGCAAGACTTCCGCGCACTTATTCAGGCACACATACGCAAAGAACTTTATACTTGCAGGCGGTGGCATGGCGCAATTACAATGCCTTTTAGGTCATTCTACGTTAGACATGACACGGCACTATGTAAATATCTACGGTATGGAGCTACAAAAGGATTATGAGCGGTTAAATCCTCTTGATACGTTTTTGAAAAGAGCGGCGAATTGTTAGCCAAAAGAAAAATGCCTGCGGGACGGTGAACACGATGTATGACGAGCCGCAAACGGCGCAGGATTCTATTCACAATCCCTTTGAAGATTTACCGCCAGAATTGATACTTGAAATTATGAGCGGCACAATCAGCCAGAAGCAAGAAGCCGAAGAATGAAAAAACGAGCGGGAGATTATGCGTCTCCCGCTCGTCCTTTTATACGTGTAGTAATTCTTTGTAGACCTCTATTGCCATGCGCGGCGCGTCCTTACGATTAGGGTTTATGTACCGAGATACGGTAGACGCGCTAAAGCCTGTCCGCAATGCAACCTCTTTGTAGCTTTTAAGCTCTTTGTACAGGCTGTGAAACTGCTTTATATCTTCTGGCGCAACTCGTTTAGCCATATTACTTACGAGATGCGGTAACGTCGCTTTTTCTTTTCAGGCGGTTATCTGTGTCAGAAATTGCCATGTCAAAACTTTTTTGAATATAGCTTTGCGGTGTGTAGGCAGTTCCGCCAGCCGCTTCAATCGTCTTGTTGACAGTTGCCAGTTTCTCAAAATAGTTATCAGGTACAATGATAATGTCTTTGTCTGTATCAATGGTGATTCGCATAAAAATAACCCTCTTTCGATGTAATTAATCATATTTTACCGTAATTCTTCCAATTTTGCAAGAACTTCTTGTGTAACTGCAAAAACGGTTGAGAATATATAATATTCGCTCAAATTACATTGTTTTCATCTAAATCAGTCAAATGTTGACGGGTTACATTCGTTTTCTGTGAAACTAACTCTATTTCATTGAAAAACAGGCAGTTAGAACACAAATACATCTAGTTTCACTTCTGGAATTGTTTCTATATTTATATCGCTATTTATAGAACTATCTGTATTATTTATTTCTATATCCTCTGGCAATACGACATTTACGGCTTGCGGCATTGCCTGTACGTCAATCGTACCATTTTCAAAATCTAATCCGGCTGGCAACTCTTTGTTTTCTTCTTTAGTTTCGTCTCTCGTCTGTGGTACTTCAAAAAACTCAAATGTGTTGCCGTGGGCGGGAACTAAATAGCCCCTGTCCACGAGCTTGTGAAACTGGTCGTGATAGGTAGAACGCGCCATGCCTATGTCTTGTCTAATGGCGGCGGGGGAAAGCGCAAGCGTGTAATTATTTGCATTGGCCGCAAGGTAAAGATAAAGCTGTAAAGCGTGTGCGCCGAGGTCACGCGAAGCTGCTTGCCAGTTTTCGTTTTTAATGCCGAGAAAGTCGGTTTTTGCTGGTTCCCTATGAATTTTTATCATTCTTTGATTGGGGTATGTCATTTGCGGCATTGTCTTTTCCCCCCTTACGCAAACATTCCATAGAGCTTATCCATTTCCCGCCGCAAACCCTCTATCTCTTGGATTACCTCTGTTACATCAACCGTGGCAGAAATGCGAGACAGCACATCTTCCGCAATTTCCTTTTTCATTTGCTCCATTTCTTGACGGTGATTGTGAGCATCCATCATACGCCGATGGGTATACATCAGCCTAAGTTGTGCCTGCATTTCCCTATCCATTCCGCTGATTAAGTATCCAAAAAAATCATCGTCTTTTCGACTTCTCATAATTATTTTTCTCCTTTGCACTATTCTTATTTTTGTTTGTAAAGTTGATATTTTTTATCACTTTCTATATATATTATACAAAAATTATTGTGAAAAATCAAAAATCACCGCTTTGCGGATAGCCTTAAATCCTTTTGTCAAGGTAGGGGGGATATATTTCGGGATAAATAAAAAATTAGAGCGGGTAGCCGCATGTATGTGGCTAATCCCGCTCCAAAGTGTAATTTTTATTTGCCGTTATCGTCTTGCTCTTGGACTTTGTTTTCTATTGCTATCATTAATTCATGCGGATGTATATCCAGCGCATGAGCAATTTTGAAAAGTGTGTCTATTGTGGGACTGCGCAATCCGCGCTCAATTTTGCTGTAATGCGTCCTATCCAATCCCGCAAGGCCACTCAACACCTCTTGCGACATTCCTCTGCTTTTTCGGTACTCTTGGATAATACCGCCTACTAATTGGGCACTGACCACACAATCACCCCCCTTGCCAATATGATAGCAAGGGGAACAGAACTTTTTGAGGTCGCTTGACCCCAACTCACTCTTGGTGTAAAATTAATTTAGTATATGTGATAATAAATAGGGAGGTATAAAGAATGGAAGAATTAATTGTGCCATTTTTATGTTTTGTTGTTGGCGTTTCTTTCTGGGTGTGGATTATTTATCGCGTGACGACGACAAAAAAGAAAAGAGAAGCGCTGCGTGAGTCGGCTGGCAAAAAAGACCCCAAAGACTGGACAGACGAAGAAAGAAAAGCAATGTTGCTTAACATAGATTCGATGTATCAAAGAAGACTTATAACTTATGTAGAGTACGAGGTTTTGAAAGCGAAATACACAGGGACAACAGATTCTCTGCCATACGGGTTTGCTGGCGGTCTGGCAGCGGAGGCAAAGGCCACTGCCGATAAAAAAGCACAGCAGCAGGCTACAAAAACAATCGTCAAAGATGCGGTTGTCGGCGGTATTGTTGCTGGACCTGCGGGTGCGGTTGTCGGTGCAATTGTTGGAAAGGATAAAGCCGATAACAAAAAGCAATAGTTTTTCATGGAACGAGAGCAATCCCCCTCTGAAGTGTAATTCTTATTGATTGAAAATTGGAAAAGTTTGCAGTAAAATAATTGAATTAGTTATTATCTAATAGGAGGGGACTCAATGAAGAGGACAATTTCCTTTTTTCTTGCTATGATTATGGTTTCTCTAATGATTCCATCTGCATTTGCGGCCAGTAGCGAAGCAACCGAAGCGGCGGACGCACTCAATGCCTTGGGCTTGTTTAACGGCACTGGAACAGATGCAAACGGTAAACCTATTTATGACCTTGACCGTACACCAACACGCGCAGAAGCCGTTACAATGCTTGTACGGCTATTGGGCAAAGAGAGCGAAGCAACGGCAGGAAAATGGGAAACGTCTTTTACAGATGTGCAGGATTGGGCAAAGCCTTATGTTGGGTATGCCTATACCAATGGCCTGACAGCTGGCACAAGCACGACAACTTTCAGCGGGGACAATACGGTTACGGCAGCGCAGTATCTTACGCTTGTTCTCCGTGCGCTTGGTTACAAAGATAGTGAGGGAGATTTCTCGTGGGACAAGGCTTGGGAGCTATCTGATAAAATTGGCATAACAGATGGACATTATAATGCCAATTCTACTGATTTCCTCCGCGCCGACGTTGCATTAATTTCAAACGATGCGCTATCAAGCAAAGTAAAAGGTACAGACGGCACATTACTGGAAAGCATTAAAACGGACGATGATTTGCCGAACAAAAAAGAGGACGAGGTTACTGAACTCCCCAAAAGAGACGATGATGAGACTGCTTTTGGAGAAAAAGCAATCAAGGAGTTTCTTCTGTCTTTAAATCCGAGTAATTGCGAATGGCAGATGGCTGGCTACTTTGACCACTACGCATACCAAGACCGCTTTTTTGCCGATGAACTTTACGATGAGGTTTTGAAGTATATTGAGTGTATCGAAGTAAAAGAGACATACGGCAAATCAACTGCAAAGTTTTTTGGCACAAGAGTTACTTGTACTGATAATGATTACTACGGCAGGAATGTTTCTGTGCAAACTTTTTCCGAGGACGGAATGTATTATGCAAAAATATTTTACATTCGTTTGCCATCTCGTTGAGAATAGGTTGATAAAAGAACAGGGAGCGTCATGCTCTCTGTTCTTTTGCTACTCATATTGTTCGCAAGAGTGTACCTTTACAAACACTCAAAAACACCGTGTTTTTGTTGTTCGTAAATATCTAAAAACAATTTGCAAATATATTCGTAAAGTTATTGACATTTACGAATACTTATGATAGAATACGAACAGATAAACAAAGGGGGACGCGAACATGGACAGCCGCACTTATTATTACGCGAGAGTGTCAAGCAAGGAACAAAACCTTGACCGCCAGATTGCCGCTTTTAAGGCTCTTGGAGCGCAGGAGCGGGACATCATCACCGACAAGGAATCTGGCAAGGACTTAAACCGAGCGGGCTATACGGCACTCAAAAACGCCATGCTCCGCAAGGGTGACACTCTCATTGTTAAGTCTCTTGATAGATTGAGCCGTAACAAGTGCGACATTAAAAATGAACTTCAATTCTTCAAAGAAAATGGAATCCGCTTGAAAGTTATAGACTTGCCCACAACGATGATGGAATTACCAGATGGGCAAGAGTGGGTTTTTGAAATGGTAAACAACATCTTGATTGAAGTGTTGGGAACTATCGCGGAGCAGGAGCGGGAAACAATCCGCAAGCGGCAAGCAGAGGGCATTGAAGCGGCAAAGGCAAACGGAAAAACATTAGGCCGTCCCGCACTTATCTTTCCCGCAAATTGGAATGCAGTTTATTCCTCTTGGAAAGCGGGAGAGATTACAGCGAAAACCGCAATGGAGCAGACAGGCACAAAAAGAACGAGCTTTTACAAGCTCGTTGGAGTAATGGAGGAGTAAAAATGAAAGAAATTATTATTGCGGGTGTATTTACCATAATTGGTGCTTCTTTAGGTTTCTTGGGAACACTTATACAAAGTAAGATTTCTGCACGAAACAATATAGAAATGGTAAATACACAATCAGAAAAAGAGGTAGAGCGTCATAGATATTTAGAAAAAGAAAAACTATATTCAGATATAATTACCTTATTACCTCAATTCATGTATTCCATTGATAGAAAGACGAAAACATTAAGCTTTGATGAAAAATCCACGGTGCAATTGAACTCGTTTAAAGCGCGATTAAGCGTTTATTCAACAGCAGAAATCTATAAAGAGTTTTTTGCACTAACAGATTTTCTTTGTACTGAGGAAAGTGAAGACCTAAGAATAGACAAATTAAATTCATTTACGGATATTCTTGTGGAAGACTTAAAAAAAGGCGTAGTTTAAGAATACTGATAGAGGGGAACGGAAGAATATTGACTTCCCTTTGCTATTGGGATAAAATAACTGTATAAAACAGCATGAGAAACCTATTATAAGCAATCTTGTGCTGAAATTACAAAAAATCTTGCCACGTTTCGTGGGTTGAATGGAAAAAAGCGAGATAGAACAAGCTTCCCGTTGAGAGGGCGGAACGCCCTCTCTGACGAGCGTAGTTCAGGTTCTAGTGTTCGCAAGGACGTGCGGGTTCAAGTCCCGCCTCGCGCACCAGCTTAAAGCCTTGAAATTGCTTGATTTTTTCGAGTAATTTCAAGGCTTTTGCTTTGCCCTTAAATTTCGCCGCATGGGTAAAAATAGGTGCGGAAAACTAACTTAAAATAAAATAACTAGGGGCAGATACGCCCTATGTCCAAGCCAATGCTATAGAGCTAGCCCTATTGAGTATAAATAACAAACTAATCTATTTTTATTGTGATTGAGAAGCAGTATCAGCCGATTCGGCGTAGATACTGCTCTTTTCCTGTTTTAATTGTAAATAGTTGGCAAATGATATATAATTATGATAAAAATTATTAGGGAGTGTTTTTATGAGTGCAAATGAAGGTATATGTATCTTTTGCGGTAATAACTGTGAGAAGCATAGAGGGTTAAGTGACAGATATACCGAGTTCGTTTGTGATAATTGCGGAAATTATACAGTTAGTGATTTGATACAACCTTTATCTTTTAAAAACCTATCGATAATGTATTATTATCAGTTAAACAAACGCTTAGATAATGGGAAGGATACATTTTTTGTTGAAGATGATACCAAATTTCAGTCAGATCTTGAAGCAAACTATATTGGCTTTAATACATTGGAACATCTGTATCCTCAGAATCTAAATGAACAAATTGATATGATCTTGCTTAATCTTTCGTCGGTTATTAAGTTTGTTGGTAATGCAATCATAATTACTGATGATGAAGAAAAAATTCAATATACATATCAATTATTTTTTATAGATGAATCAAACGGTACAGAAACTATGGCTATCCAACTTGAAGGCATATTAGATATTCTAAGGGAAATTGATTTTATTAAACATATTGAAAATCTTGAAGATGATGAAAACTCCTATACATTAACTGTTGGCGGGTGGAATCGCGTACAAGAGCTACAAGCAAATAGTAAGGTGCTACCTCAGTCGTTTATTGCAATGTGCTTCAATCAAGATATGTTTGCAGCACGAAAAGCAATACAAAGTGCAGTAGAAAAAAGTGGATATATACCTGTTTTCATTGATATGAAAGAACACAATAATCAAATCATCCCTGAAATCTTCTATGAAATTAGGCATAGTAGCTTTGTTATCGCTGATCTAACTTATCATCGTAATGGTGTATACTATGAGGCTGGATATGCTGAAGCATTAGGAAAAACTGTAATACTAACCTGTAGAGAATCGGATTTTGAAGATAGGCATTTTGATGTGGCCCAAAAGAATACAATCGTCTGGACGGATGTACAGGATCTTTTACATAGACTTATAAAGCGAATAGAGGCAACAGTTGGTATAAGAGACATTAAATAATTTCAATTTGATAATAATATCCGCATATCTTGAAGTATATGTACTTTTACGATGTCCTCCTATTGGGAAAGCATTTCAAACTTGAAGTTGATGAAACGTGTATCTATGGTCAGGATAAACGGCAAAACACCTCCGGAAGCATCTCGCCTCCGGGGGTGTAATAGCTCAGCAAGTAAATATATTATATATCTGGCTGGTTGCTGAAGCTGAAAAAACGCTGCACCCGGCAAGGCTATTTAAAGTGGTTCATGAGCCCGCGGTTAAAAAACACAACGCCATGCGCCTTATTCATCCGCCAGACGATACCCGACGCCGACCTCCGTTTTAATATACCGGGGATGGGACGGGTCTTTTTCTATTTTATGGCGCAGCCCCGTTACAAATACGCGGATAGAATTGATATCTTTATCCATGGTCACACCCCAGATTTTCTGTGAGAGCAGCGAATACGTAAGAACCTTTCCTGCGTTTCTCGCTAAAAGCTCAAGAATATGGTACTCGTTCGGGGTCAGATGCACCTCTTCATTTGCTACCGCCACGCGATGTTTATCAAAATCCATTTCCAGCTCGTGTACAATGAGCTTTGACAGTTTCTCTTTGTCTGTGTTTTGCGTTTGTGAATGACGCAGGGCGACCCTGATGCGAGCCAAAAGCTCGATCACGCTGAAGGGCTTGCAGATATAGTCGTCCGCGCCCTCATCCAAAAGCTTCACCTTTTCATTTTCCTGTCCTCTGGCTGTAACAACAATCACAGGCACCTGCGAAACGGCCCGTATCTCCCTGAGGACGATGGTGCCATCCATATCCGGCAGCCCCAGATCCAGCAAAACGATGTCGGGACGCCCGGCAGTCAAAGCCGTCAGGCCCGTGTGGCCGGTAGAGGCCCCCACACAGACATACTGTTTTGCGCGCAGGGAAATGCTGATAAATTTCATGATTGTTCTATCGTCTTCAATAATCAGGACTACGGTACTGCTCATGTGCTCTCTCCTGTCATTTGAATGGGCAGCCAGAAACGGAACGCGGCGCCGCCTGGACAGGTGTTATAGGCGACGATCTCTCCCGCGTGCGCATTGACAATGGATTTTGATATAGACAAGCCCAAACCGATTCCTCTTCTGGTATCCGAACGGCTGTCTCCCTTTGTAAAAAAACGGTCAAACAGGAAGGGGATATCCTGCTCGTTGAGGCCTTCGCCGTTATCCCGCACCTCAAAGCAGACCCGGGTGCCCTCACACCACGCACTGACCTGTATCTCTGTGCCTTCAGGCGTGTACCGGATGGCATTGTCGATGAGATTGACAAGCACCTGCTCGATGAGTTTTCCATCCATCACCGCAATGGCGACCGGCTGCTTTACGTCGATGGTCAGTTTATGTCCATGCAGATGCTTTTCAATGCGTTCAATGGATTCCGCAACGATCTCCTCAAGCATTTCCTCCTTGAAATTCAGCTTGAGCCGACCGGCGTCGATGCGGGTCACGCTTAACAGGTTTTCGACGATCTGAATCAGCCAGTCCGCATCCTCGCAGATACCCCTGAGCAACTCCTTGCGGGTCTCGGGATTAAGCCTGTCATCGTTTTCAAGCGCCGTATTCGCGGCGCCCGAGATTCCCGCAAGCGGTGTGCGCAGATCATGTGAAACGGAGTGAAGGAGGTTTGAGCGCAGCTGCTCGCGTTCAACCTCTTTTTGTGCAAGTATTTGCGCATGACTAATGGATTCCCGCTCGATTGCAAGCGCGATCTGTCCGGCGACCGTCCAGAGCATCTGCCTTTGCTCCTGCGGCAGCGGGCGTCCGCCGTCGCAGGAGATCCCAAGTACGGCCAGCGTCCTGTTTTCCCCGATGATGGGGATATAATACCCCATCACGCCGGAAAATGTATCTGTTCCCTTTCCGGCTTCTTTTGCGTGTATGAGGGCCCAGCCCGCGGCGGCCTTTTCATCTTCTTTTAAAAGGGAACAGACGCCCGGCTTTTCATCATAAACCGAAAGTGCGGGTTCCGGAAGCACATTGCCGCCCGGGTCCCTGGGGATATAACAGACAACGGATCGTTCAAACAGCCTGACAAGGTGATCGGCAATGGACCTGGACAGGTTCATGCGGTCATGGTTGTGCATCAGCACCCGGCTGGTCTGCAGCAAAATATCATTTGTCCGGTCACGCGCCGCGGTGATCTCTGCCTGATTGCGTATACGGCTTGTCAGGGTGCTTGTAATCACGGCGGCTGTCAGCATAACTGCAAAGGTCGGCGCGTAATAGGAATCAAGCGCGGTAAATTCAAAATATGG
The DNA here is from genome assembly GCA_963678505.2 of Oscillospiraceae bacterium. Lineage (GTDB taxonomy): Bacteria > Bacillota > Clostridia > Oscillospirales > JAVBQB01. The sequence goes on from CAXXFP010000012.1 coordinate 51,187, forward strand.
CGCTGAGAAAAAAAAGTTAAAAGAAATCACGCAGAGGATCGCATACAGGATACCGGGCAGATGTCCATGTGTGCGATTGGAGGTAAAAAGGACCCCCATCAGATAAAACATGATAATATTGGCTTCCGGAAAGCCGTATTCTTTGAGAATCAGATTTATCAGGGTCACCGCAAGCAGGGTAAACAGCACCACGCCCGCGTCTTGCAGCGAAAGGCGCCAGTTGCCGCCAAAGAAGTTAAAATATCTGCGCTTATTCTTTTGATTCTGCTCGGGTATCACGTAAACATCAATATAGGGTGACGCCGCGGTGATCCTGTCCGCGATATCCGCTGAAAACCACAGACTGCGACAGGAAATATTGCGGTGATTCTTGCCGATGACGATACGCGATACGTTGCGCGAGTGGGCGTACTGGACAATTTGTTCGGCAATGTCGCCGCCCTGAACCGTAACCACCCGCGCACCCAGCCGCTGTGCCAAATCCATATTGTCCCTTAATCGTATTTGCTCGTCGCCCGAGATACGGCTTCGCGCGGGCGTTTCCACATAAAGCGCCGTCCAGTGGGCATGAAAAGCTTCCGCTATGCGGCTCGCGGCGCGGATAACATGCGCATTCGACGGTAAGGTGCTCAGGCACACCAGCATCGCCCCGCCAAGCGTTGCCCGGCTTTCATCCCGGCCCTCCTGTGTTTGCGGGTTTTGCCCGCGCAGCTCGTCCGGACTGGGCCCATATTTGTTTTTGTCCGGATTTCCCATTCTTTATTCCTCACGATACAGCCGGCATCGCTTTAAGCACCGGCTTTTTTTGCTTGTCGGACTGACCTGTGCACCAGCCGGAACATTTTCCGGCAGCCCGTGGTACCGGGCACTCTTCCCCCGCAGGTGTAAACAGGTAATGCTCCTCCTGCCGAATACCGGGATGTGCTGCAATTTGACGCAGCATCCGCCGTGCGGATGAACCGCAATACCAGATTGATCCGGCAGGCATTTATTATACTGCTATTTGCCTGTTTGGGAAAGAGTATTTGTGCGGCTGAAGTTTACGGCTGAAACGAAGCGCCCGCTCCGATCGTCCCACAATCCCATGATTGTCTGATATGCGGGTTTTCAACAGATTTTCATGACGAAATATATTCATGATGAGCCTAAAATGCAGGGATGCTTGTATAATGCGCAATATTCACAATTGCTGAATTTTGTTAAAAAAATAACTATATGTGTCTTATTCCCAAAAAAACGTATGATCTTGGGGAGAAAAATTCTGAATTTATACTTGAGTCTGTGGGTAACATGGTCTATAATAAGCTGGTCGTGTCTAAAAGTATGTTTTAGAAGATCATCACTGAGAAAAAAAGGAGAGCCAATGCCAATACAAATGCCGATTGTAATGTTCCTGATCCTTTTCCCGCTCTTTACCATGGTAATGATGCTGATCATAAAAGGACAGCGCCTGCGCGGTTGGGTTATCAAGCTTTCCGTATTGATGATCGCCGCCGCCTCCATTGCGTTGCTGTCCATAAGCATAAACCATACCGGTCCTGTGAAACTGCCGCTGCGTTTGGAAGCCGTTGACCTTATTATGACAGCCATCCTGCTGCTCATGTCGGTATATATCATGATAGCCGGCGTGCGCGACCGGAAATACGGCACCGTATTTCTCGCCGGTATGCAGTTTATATGCACGATAGGTGCTGAAATTTTAATGAAAGGCCGCGAAACGGCGCAGCCCGCGCTGATAATGGACAACCTTTCCCTTATTCTGGTTTTGCTCATCGGCGTAATCGGCGGCCTGATCTGTATTTTTGCTGTGGGTTATATGGTAAAATATCACCATCACAAGCAAATGGAGGATCACTCCAGACTGTTTTTCGCCACAATTTTTGCGTTTCTATCGGCCATGTTCGGGCTGGTTTTATCCAATGACCTGATGTGGATCCTGTTTTTCTGGGAGATCACAACCTTTTGCTCCTTTGTGCTCATCGGCTATACACGCAAGGACGATTCCATACGCAATGCCTATCGCGCGCTGATTATGAACATGGCGGGCGGCATCTCTTTTCTGGCGGGCATTGTGTGGCTGTACCACACGCAGGGCGTCACCTCGCTTGACAAGCTCATCCTCCTGAGTCCGGAAGCGGCCCTGGTGCCCGCGGTCCTCATCAGCTTTGCAGGCATCGTAAAAGCCGCGCAAATGCCGTTTTCCTCCTGGCTTCTGGGGGCGATGGTGGCTCCGACGCCCACTTCCGCGCTGCTGCATTCGAGCACCATGGTCAAAGCGGGCGTTTATATCATCATCCGACTCTCTCCCGTGTTCAAGGATACGACCGCCGGACTTATGATCGCGCTCATCGGCGCGGTGACCTTCCTTCTTTCGTCACTCATCGCTATTTCCAAGCACAATGTAAAAAAGCTGCTGGCCTATTCCACGGTTTCGACCCTCGGCCTGATCGTTGCCTGTGCGGGAGTCGGAACCTACCAGGCGGTTTGGACCGCCATTCTGCTCATGATTTTTCACGCGGTGGCAAAATCCCTGCTGTTCCTGTGCGTGGGCACGGTGGAGCAGGGCATCGAGAGCCTGAACATTGAGGATATGGACGGACTGATCCTTAGAATGCCAAAGGTCACGGTGTGTCTGCTCATCGGCATTGCAGGCATGTTCATCGCCCCGTTCGGCATGCTCATCAGCAAATGGGCGGCGCTGGAAGCGCTCATTAAGGCCAATCCGCTCATTGCGTTTTTTGTGGTGTTCGGCAGCTCGGCCACACTTTTTTTCTATACGAAATGGATGGGCAAGCTCATCATGATCATCCTGCCGGGAAATCCGCAGGAGCAGCATGTATCGCGTGATGAATGGTTCACCATGGGCATGCTGTCCGTTCTGACGGTGATCGTGTGCATTGCGTTTCCGGTCATCTCTTCAAATCTGATAGACCCGTATATCCGCTTTGTCTATCAGCACACCGCCTCTATGAGCCGGGGAAACATCCTCATCATGCTCATTATGATGGCAATGATTTTGCTGCTGCCCTTGCAGATACTGCTGCAGAATAAGGATAAAAAGCGGGTGATGACCTACCTGTGCGGAGCAAACATTACGGAAAATGAGCTTGCATATGAAGCCAATACCCGCTTTCACACGGCGGGCAGGGACGTGTCCGAGCTTGCGCTGCGAAATTACTATTTTGAAGATTATTTCGGCGAGGACAGGCTGGGCAAAATAGGTCTGCTCACAACCGGGCTGCTGCTTGCCGTGTTATTCGGGGTGATCCTATTATGAGGTTTGTTTGGATATCGGCTGTATTTATTCTGCTTGCGCCGCTTGTCGGCGGGCTGCTTGCAGGCGTTGACAGAATCATCTCCGCGCGGATGCAAAGGCGCACAGGACCCGGAATCCTTCAGCCGTTTTACGACGTGATTAAGCTTTTTCAGAAAGAAAACGTGATTGTCAATTCATCGCAGAATCTGTATATGATCTCTTTTCTTGTCTTCACCGTTTTTACAGGCATGCTGTTTGTGACCGGCGAGGATATCCTGCTCACTGTATTTTCCTCAACGCTGGCCGGTATTTTCTTTGTGCTGGGCGGCTATTCCACATACTCTCCCTATAGCTTCATCGGTTCCGAGCGCGAGCTTCTGTCCATGATGTCAGACGAGCCGATGGTTGTCCTGATGGCGATTGGCATGTATATGGTGACCGGCAGCTTCAACATCCGCGATATCATTGCTTTTGATACTCCGACCGCCTATTATCTGCCGGGAATTTTTCTGGGATACCTGTTTGTGCTGACAATCAAGATGAAAAAATCCCCGTTTGACCTGTCCATGTCGCACCACGCGCATCAGGAAATCGTCAGCGGCATCACAACGGAATTTTCCGGAAAATCGCTTGCTTTGATAGAAATCGCGCACTGGTATGAAACCGTGTTCCTGCTGGGAACCGTTTTCCTGTTTTTTGCCGCGCAGCCGGTCGTGGGCGTGCTTGTTGCGTTTTTGATCTTTTTGCTGGAGATCTTTATCGACAACATCAGCGCCCGCGTCAAATGGCAATGGGTCTTTAAGTCCTCGTGGTTTGTGGCCTTTTGCGCCGGAGCGGTCAACATATTCGTTCTGTTTATCATCAAATAAAGCCGATTGGCGCAGCCTTTGTTTCAGGCGCGGCAAGCTCCGCTTTTCAAGGCGGCAAACCCGGTTTTAATTGGAATTTTCGCCGCATACCGGCGTCTTCCGATTAAAGGGCTGAAGTTTTGAAACCTACCCGTTCCTTTTTTACATCCAAATCAGGATAAGGAGAAAACGCAGTGTCATTCTTCAAAAAATCGCCATGGCTTATCCATTATGATGGCTCAAGCTGCAACGGCTGCGACATTGAAGTGCTCGCATGCCTGACCCCTGTATACGATATCGAGCGCTTCGGCATCATCAATACAGGAAATCCGAAGCACGCGGATATATTTCTCATAACCGGTTCCGTAAACGAGCAGAATAAAGAGGTCATACAGAATATCTATAGGCAGATGCCCGACCCGAAGATCGTGATCGCCGTAGGCATCTGCGCCGCAACGGGGGGCATTTTTGCGGACTGCTACAATGTCCTCGGCGGAGTGGACAAGCTTATTCCCGTCGACGTCTATGTACCAGGCTGCGCCGCGCGCCCGGAAGCCATTATTGACGGCGTGGTCAGAGGACTTGGGGTGCTGGAAGAAAAATACCGTTTGAGAAAGCGGAAAGCATAAGCAGGTGAAACCATGAATCAAGCGCAGAAAACGGAAACCATAGAAATAAGCGAGCTGTTTTCCCGATGCGCGGCGCTGCGGTTCAGCAACTGGAGACTCGTCCAGCTTGGCTGCACGGCAATCGCCACCGGCGTGGAAATCAACTACACCTTTGACAAGGACTATGAATTTCTAAACTTACGAATCAGCCTCGCGCCCGGACAGCCTGTTGCGAGCATACAATCCCTCTATGAGTGCGCCTTTATCTATGAAAACGAGATTGCCGAGCTGTTTGACGTGACGATCACGGATATGGCCGTCGATTTTAAAGGCCAATTTTACAAAACCGCCGTGCCCGCGCCCTTTGCGCCGCAGCAGGCACAGCAGAAAGCGGGAGACTGATGTCGCAGAAAATGATCATCCCCTTCGGCCCGCAGCATCCCGTGCTGCCCGAGCCCATCCATCTCAATCTGGTTCTTGAGGATGAAAAAGTAGTTGACGTCCTGCCGTCCATCGGGTTTGTGCACCGCGGACTTGAAAAGCTGGTGGAAAAAAAGGACTTTCTTGAATTCACCTATGTTGCCGAGCGTATCTGCGGAATCTGCAGCTATATGCACGGCATGGGTTACTGCCAGGCGGTTGAGGCCGTCATGGGCATTGAGGTGCCGCCGCGCGCGCTGTTTTTGCGGGTTGTCGGCGCGGAGTTTTCGCGCATTCACAGCCATTTGCTCTGGCTGGGCCTGTGCGCCGATGCATTCGGCTTTGAAAGCCTTTTCATGCACACCTGGAAGCTGCGCGAGCAGATCCTTGACATCATGGAGGAAATGACAGGCGGACGGGTCATCTTTTCGGCCGTCAAAATCGGCGGGGTCAAAAACGAAGCGGACGACGCGCTGCTGTCAAAAATCCTTGAGGTACTCAAAAATCTGGAGCCGGAAATACGCGAGCTGTCCCAGGTCTTTCTCGACAGTGTGACGGTGCGCACCCGGCTTGAAAATGTCGGCGTCCTTTCACCGGAGGATGCGCTGCAGCTTGGCGCTGTGGGGCCCATGCTGCGTGCCAGCGGCATCGATCAGGATATGCGCATGCTCGGATATGCCGCCTACAATGAGCTTGACTTTAAACCCATTGTGGAACAGGGCGGCGACAGCATGGCGCGCTGCCGCGTACGTATCCGGGAAGTCTTTCAGTCCATTGATCTCATCCGGCAGGCCATCGGAAAGCTTCCCGCAGGGCCGATCTCCACGCCCGTCAAGGGAACTCCGAACGGCGAATTTTTCGCCCGCCTTGAGCAGCCGCGCGGGGAGGTCGTTTATTACGTCAAGGCAAACGGGACGAAGTTTTTAGACAGGATGCGCGTGCGCACGCCCACCTTTGCAAACCTCCCGGCACTCATCAGGGTGCTCCGGGGCTGCGAGCTTGCCGATGTGCCTATCCTTATCCTGACCATCGACCCTTGTATCAGCTGTACGGAGAGGTGAAGCGCATGTCTGTATACCATATTTCCAAAATCATTCTGACAAGCCTGTTTTCAAAACCGGCGACCGCAATGTATCCGCTTAAAAAACGCGTGTTTTATGAGAACACGCGCGGAGCTGTGCAAAACCGCATCGAAAGCTGTATCTTCTGCGGCATCTGCGCCAGAAAATGTCCCACGGACGCGCTCGAGGTCGTAAAGGCGCAAAAGCAGTGGTCGATCGACCGTTTCCGCTGTATTGCCTGCGCGTCGTGCGTTACAGCCTGCCCCAAGAAATGCCTGGATATGGAAAACGCCTACACGCCCCCCGCTGCCGAGAAAACCGTAGACCGCTATGTCCAGCCCGAAAGCAAGGCGGATATACATGCATGAATACGCGCTGACAAGCCGGATCGTTGAAATTGCCGCCGAAACCGCCGAAAAACAAAACGCGAAGAAAGTCACTGCCGTTTCTATCGTCATCGGCGAAACCGCGGGCGTCATCGCCGAATCCGTGCAGATGTATTTCGATCTGATCGCGGAGGGGACCAGAGCCGAGGGCGCGCAGCTGCGCGTGCGTATCATACGGCCTGAAATGCACTGCGCGCGCTGCGATAAAAACTTCGTCCGTCCCCGTTTTTCTTTTGCGTGTCCGGACTGCGGCGCACTGGGCGCTCCGACTGACATCGGCAAGGAATTCTATGTTGAGAATATTGAGCTTGAAGTATAGCGGGAGGAACTCAAAATGAGTACGGAAAAAATCACGGTCATGGAAGACATCTATGCCGAAAACAATAAAATTTCGGATAACATACAAAAGGGTCTGGCGCAGCGCGGCATCTATGCCGTGAATGTTCTCGGCGCGCCCGGCACGGGAAAAACCTCCTGCCTCATTCGGATGATCGAAGGGCTTTCCGGTGTGAAAGCCTATGTCGTCGAGGGCGACATCCAGTCGGACATCGATACGCAAAAGCTCAGGCTGCTGGGCATTGAGAGCATTCAGATCAACACCGGCGGCGCCTGCCATCTGGATGCAGTCCTCATTGAAAACGCCGTAAAAGAACTCAACCCTGCGCAAAACGGCGTACTTTTCATTGAGAACATCGGAAACCTTGTGTGCCCGGCGGAATTTGACATCGGCGAAAACGTCAAGCTGCTTATTTCCACGGTGACAGAGGGCGCGGACAAGCCCTACAAATACCCGCTTGCCTTTGAAAAAGCAGGCGTTATTGTGCTTAACAAGATGGATTTACTGCCCTATGTCGATTTTGATCTGGATTACTTTACAAGGGGCGTGCGCGCGCTCAACCCCGACGCGCCCATCTTTATTGTTTCCGCCAAAACCGGCGGAGGATTTGACGAGGTTTGCGCATGGCTCAAATCCCGGGTGTAACGTATAAAGCATCCATTTTGATCAGCGGCGTCGTGCAGGGCGTGGGCTTTCGCCCTTTTGTGGTGCGGCTTGCCGACAGATATCGCTTAAGCGGCTGTGTAAGAAACGAAAACGGGCAGGTTTCCATCGAAGCCGCAGGCAGCGAGGATGACCTGCGGCTTTTTATCAGCGATATCCGCATGAAGCCCCCCGCCGCGTCGAGGATCGAAAGTCTGGAAACACACTTTCAGGCCCTGCCGGCCGATATGGAGCCGTTTTGCGGCTTCACCATACAGCAAAGCCGTTCGGGCGGGCCTGGAAGCGTTCTGCCCACCCCCGATATCGCGACGTGCCCGGAGTGTTTAAGCGAGCTCTTTACACCCGGTAATGCGCGCTTTCACAATCCCTTTATCAGCTGCACCCACTGCGGGCCGCGCTTTTCCATCCTGCGCGGGGTCCCGTATGACCGGAAAAATACCTCCATGGCGGAGTTCCCCCTGTGTGTGCTTTGTTCCGCGCAGTACGGCGACGCCGCCGACCGGCGCTTTCATGCGCAGACAGTATGCTGCAACGCCTGCGGCCCCGTGCTGACTTACCATGGCAGGCAAGGTTTTTTTGGGAGCGATGCCGCGCTTGACGCCGCGGTATGCGCGCTGAGTTCCGGTGCCATCGTCGCCGTGAAAGGCATCGGGGGCTATCATTTTGCCTGCTCCCCATGTAACGGCCAGGCCGTTACAAAACTGCGCATGCTCAAGGGGCGTGAAAGCAAGCCCTTTGCGGTGATGTTTCCGGCGCTTGAGGATGTCCGCAAGCATTGCGCGGTCAGCCAGGCCGAAGAAAAGCTGCTCCTTTCGCCGGAGCGCCCCATTGTGCTGCTTTTACGAAAGGAAAGCGCAATAGACGAAAGTGTTTTCGGCGCGAGCCGTTTTCTGGGCGCATTCATGCCCTATACGCCGCTCCAGCACCTGATGCTGAGAAAAACCGGGCCGCTGGTGATGACCAGCGCCAACGTGACTTCTCTTCCCATCTTCAAAGACGATTCTGAAATGCTCGGCTTTTTTGAATGCCACGACGCTCTGGACGGAGTGCTGACGCATGACCGTGAAATCGTGCGCAGGCTGGATGATTCGGTGGCCGCCGTCACAGACGGCAAAACGCTGTTCATGCGCAGGGCGCGGGGCTATGTGCCGCTGCCGCTCAGCGTTCCCGTGCCGGACGAAAAAGCGGTGCTGGCCTGCGGCGCGCAGCAAAAAAACACCATTTGCCTGTCGGCCGGGCCGTATATTTATCCAAGCACTGAAATCGGAGACCTTGACAGCCATGAAGCCCTCGCTGTCTATCGGGACACGACAGCAGATATGCAAAAGACACTGGGCATTGTCCCGGAGCTTGCCGTATGCGATCTGCACCCGCTTTACGAATCCACCCGGTATGCGCTGAGTACCGGGCTTCCGGTCATACAGGCGCAGCACCATTTCGCGCACATCGCCTCGGTCATGGCCGAACACAGGCTGACCGGGCGGGTCATCGGCGTCGCATTTGACGGCACGGGCTACGGCACGGACGGCACCGTCTGGGGCGGCGAATTTTTGCTCGCCGGTCCCTCGGGCTTTGAAAGGGTCGGGCATTTAAAACCGGTGCGGCTGCTCGGTTCCGACGATTCCGTGCGATTGGGCTGGAAATCAGCCGCCTGCATGCTTTTAGCCGCCGGTGTTTCCCCGAAAGCGGGGGATACCCGCGCGTGCCTTGTCAAGGCGGCGCTGGACGCGGGCATCAATACCATTCTGTCCTCCAGCATGGGCCGGGTATTCGACGCGGTCAGTTCCATTCTGGGCATCTGTCACGAGTCCGGCTATGAAGGGCAGGGCGCCATCGAGCTTGAAAACGCCGCGTGCCGGTATACCGCCAGATGCAAAGCAATCCCCGCTTCATTTTCCTTTGGACTTGAAGCGAGCGGCGGGGTCATTGCAGCGGATCTTTCCGCCTGCCTTGGCATGCTGTATGATGAAATAGAGCACGGCAGGGATGCGGAGCTTTTGGCCTATAGATTTCATCTGACCGTCAGCAGGCTGATTCTCGTCATGTGCATGAAGCTCCGGGAAATCCACGAGCTGGGCTGCGTCGCACTCAGCGGCGGGGTGTTTCAAAACAGACTGCTGCTGAGCATGACGGTTCCGGCGCTCAAACAGGCGGGTTTTACGGTGTATACAAACGAGCAGGTGCCGCCCGGCGACGGCGGGATCTCTCTGGGACAGGCTTATATCGGCCGCTGGGCGGTACGGGAGGTGCGAAAATAAATGTGCATTGCGGTGCCTGGAAAACTGATCTGGAAAAATGAGGGACAGGGCAAGGTGGACATAAACGGCAATATCCTGCCGGTACAGCTGGGGCTTGTGTGCGCCCAGGTCGGCGATTATGTGCTCGTACATGCGGGCTGTGCCATTACTGTGCTGCCAAAAGATGAGCATGAGGAGCTTGACGAGCTTTTGCGCCTTTTGCGCGAGGTAACCGATGAACAGCATTGAAAGCATTGTTGATGAGATAAAAGCCTACGACGGCCCGCCGCTGAGGTTTATGGAGATCTGCGGCACACACACTTACAGCATTCTCAAGTATGGCATCGGGGATATCCTGCCGCCAAACATCTCACTCGTTTCCGGCCCCGGCTGTCCCGTCTGCGTGACCCCGGCCGGCTTTGTCGATTATGCCGCACAGCTTTCCCTGCGCAAAAACAGCGTGCTGTGCACGTTTGGGGACATGGTTCGCGTGCCGGGGCATACAACCTCTTTGGCCAAAGCGCGCGCCTCGGGCGGCGCAGTACAGATCATGTACGCGCCGATGGATGTCATCGGCTGGGCGGAGAACGCACCGGGCATGACTTTTTATATTGCCGCAGTAGGCTTTGAAACCACGCTTCCCATTTATGCTTTGCTGCTTAAGGAGATCACCGTCCGCAAGCTGCGCAATATCCGGTTTCTGACCGCTATGAAGGCGCTGCTGCCCGCGTTATACTGGATCTGTGAAAAAGAGCCCAGGATGAGCGGTTTTATCGGGCCGGGCCATGTCAGCACCATCATCGGCACGGCCGCCTATGAGCCTCTTCGCCGGAAATACGGGGTCCCGCTGGCGGTCGCAGGCTTCGGCTTTGAGCATATCCTCGCGGCCATTTATGATTTAATGACTCAATGCCGGCTGGGCACGCACGCGGTAAAAAACCTCTATCCGAATGCGGTTTCCCACGAAGGAAATGCGCAGGCCAACGCCCTGATCGCCGAATACTTCATAAAAAAGCCCTCTCTATGGCGCGGGCTTGGACAACTCGACGCGTCCGGCTATTTCCTTGCTCCGAGCTATGAAGGATTTGACGCCGGGGACTGGATGGAAAATACCGCGGCGCCCGAGCCTTCCGGCTGCCTGTGCGGAAGCGTCATCATCGGGCGCGCAAGCCCGCCGGAATGCGCGCTGTTTGGGTCCGCCTGCACCCCGCAGGAGCCGGTCGGGCCGTGTATGGTATCCGGTGAAGGCGCCTGCGGCATCTGGTACCGAAGCGGTGCGGCGAAAAAGGAGCATTTATGAGAATCACATTAGCGCACGGAAGCGGCGGAAAGCTCACAGGCGACCTGATAAACGAAGTTTTCCAGACGCATTTTTCCAATGACATACTAAACCGGATGGAAGACGCGGCGGTGCTGCATATCCCTGCGCAGAAAATTGCCTTTACGACCGACTCGTTTGTCGTTTCTCCCGTTTTTTTTCCGGGCGGGGATATCGGAAGGCTTGCCGTCTGCGGCACGGTAAATGACCTGCTCATGCGCGGCGCCGTACCGAAATACCTTTCGGCCGGCTTCATTCTCGAGGAAGGTCTGGACACTGACCAGCTTGAGAGGATCGTATGCTCCATGCGCGCCGCGGCCGATGAAGCGCAGGTCTCCATCGTCGCCGGTGATACCAAGGTGATCGGCGGCACGGGCGGTATCTACATCAACACCGCCGGAATCGGCGTGATGGAAACGCCGCTAAATATCGGCGCGGACAAGGCGGCTGCCGGCGACGCCATCCTAATAAGCGGATATCTGGGAAATCACGAAGCGTGCATCCTGTCCTGCCGCATGAATATCGAAAACAGCATCCAAAGCGACTGCGCCCCGCTGGGTGAAATGGTGCGCAGCCTTCTTGACGCCGGCATCAGCATCCACGCCATGCGCGACATCACCCGCGGCGGGCTTGCCTCTGTTTTAAACGAACTGGCCGAGGCCTCCCAGGTGCACATGGCGCTTTCCCATCACGAATCGCTCGCCGACACGCAGGTGAAAAGCTTTTGTGAAATTCTCGGACTGGATCCGCTTTACATGGGAAACGAGGGCAAGTTTGCCCTGACGGTGCCGCAGGAAGAAGCCGAAAAGGCGCTCGGGCTCCTCCGGGCCTGTAAATACGGAGGCGATGCACGGCAGATCGGCCGGGTCTGCGCGTCGGACAGCCCCGAAGTGACAATCCTTACCCGCTCGGGCGCTACAAGAACCCTCGGGCCGCTCATGGGCGAGGGTCTGCCGCGCATCTGCTGAAATAATGAGTAAACCAAGCGCGCGTGACTGCATGCAGTCACGCGCGCTTTTCAGATTCTTTGGTTGCGTTCAAAAATTAGACGCCGCGGCTTTTTAATGCCTGACAAAAAAACAGAAATCACTGTTTTCTATATGCGCCATCATTGTGTCTGGCTGTCGGAAGAGGTTTTGTACACCGTTATTTCCGCCCTGCGGTTTTTGGCCCGCCCCGCCTCCGTACTGTTGGGGGAAACAGGAACATTATGGCCATACCCCTCAAGCGAGAGCTTCGCTTCTTTCACGCCGTACTCCACGAGGCTTTCCCTCACCGTGTCGGCTCTGTTTATTGAAAGCGACCATGCAAACGCATTGTTTTGATCTGTGTTTTCTCCGGTTGTGGCCGTATGTCCTGAAATAGTGATATGATCGACCCGGTCATAAATTTTAATGATCGCTTCGGCGATCACCTTAATAATCGACTGGCTGCTTTCAAGAAGCCTTGGACTGTCCGGATAAAACATCAACACGCCCTGTATGCGGATACGCACAAACGAATCCGCGTTTTCAAGGGTTATCTGGTCACCAAGCGCGTTATCCTTTACATACTGGGAAAGCGAGTTATAAATCTCATCAAGGGGGTCCTCAAGCGGCGCGCCTCCGGACGAGCCCTCGCCGCCGTCTGCCTGCGCTTGCTCGCCCGTTCCGGTCCCGTCGCCGATCCCCATTTGATCACCCATTCCGATTCCGTCGCCTGTTGCGCCGGTTCCCGGACCGGCTGCGGGCTGCGCGTGAAAAGCCGATGAAAACTGCTTGGCGATCTCCTGAAATTTCTTGACCTCGACATTGCTCATGGAATACATAATGATAAACAGGGCCAAGAGCAATGTGATCATGTCGGCATAGGTAAGAAGCCATCGCTCGCTGTTTTCCTCAGCCTCTTCTTCGTGTTCTTTCCCTTTACTCATAGCTTTTCCTCGCGTGCGCTTAACTTTAGTTGTTAATGCCGGCTTTATACTTCTTTTCGCCATTTGGGAACGCCTGATAGTACAAAGAAAGCTGGTTTTCTATATTTCTCGGTGATTCGCCGCTGGCTATTAAAACGATACCGTCTACGATCATCTGTTTGAAGATTTTCTGGCGTTTGAGATCGCTTTTGAGCTGATTGGCTATGGGCATATAAATCAGGTTGGCAAACACAACGCCGTACAGCGTCGCAATAAACGCGACCGCAATGGATGCGGTCAGTTCCTCGGCGTTGGACATGTTGGAAAGCACCTGAACCAGTCCCATAACGGTTCCGATAATTCCAAGCGTGGGTGAAAAGCCTCCGGCGCCGGAAAAAACGTCAATCTGCGCCTGCCTTTTTGCCGAGAAAGCCCGGATATCCGAATCAAGCGCGTCCTGTATATGGTCTATATCCTTCATATCCATAATAAGGATCATGCCTTCCTTAAGCATCAGATACTTATCGCTGGATATGGATGGGTCTTTAAACATCTCCTGCAGGGTCAGGATCCCGTCCTTGCGGCATTTCTCCGCGATCTGCGACAGTTTTTTGATCAGTTCCTCGGGATTCGGCTTATTTTTATTGAGGAAGGTCTTTACAAACTCGCTCAGTGCGGACAGGGTGTCGCTTAGGCCAAACGAGGTTATCACCGCGCCCCACGTTCCGATAAAAACAATGATAAATGGGCTTAACAAAACCAGCGAGCCAACTGAGCCGCCTTCGATTCCATAGCCCAGCAGCAGCGCGCCAAAGGCTATAACCAAGCCGATCAGTATTGAAATGTTCATCTGTTTGCATGTTCCCTCCCCGCAGCCGAATCAAAGACAAACGACCATTATTTACCCATTTATGCCTTCGGCTTACTGCTTTCTGCAACCTTAAGTCTGCACAGGGCTCTTTGCAGGGCAGACTCGGAATATCTGTGTTCCAAATGGTCAAGCTTGGTCTCAAGGCGCTCGCGGGCTCTTTTTTCCGCAGCCCTGGCTCTGTCCGGGTCGATTTCCTCCGGCCATTCCGCGGCATCCGCGAGTATGACCGCCTTGTTGTCAATCATCTCCATATACCCTTCTGAAAGAAAGCATGGCCTCCATTGATCGTCCTTTTTTATTCTGACCGGGCCTATGGAAACCGCGACAGTCAGGGGTATGTGGCCGCTGAGCACACCTATTTCGCCTCCGGGCGTCTTCACGGTAAACTCCTGCACGGTATCTGAGAAAAACCTCCTGTCGGGGACGATGATATCAAGATACAATGTATCCGTCACTTACACACCCCCCTACATTTTTTCAGCGCATGCGTATACTTCTTCAATGGTCCCCTTCATAAAAAACGCGGCCTCCGGTATATGATCCATCTTTCCGTCAACAATTTCCTTAAAGCCGCGGATTGTATCCTTTATGGGTACATATTTGCCCTCATAACCCGTAAAGTTTGTCGCGACAAAGAACGGCTGTGACAGATACCGCTTGATCTTTCTGGCGCGGTAGACCGCCTGTTTGTCTTCCTCGGCCAGCTCGTCCATGCCAAGAATAGCGATAATATCCTGTAACTCCTTATATCTTTGCAGCACTTCCTGCACACGGCGCGCAACATTGTAGTGCTCCTGACCAAGGATTCTGGGATCGAGAAGCCTTGAAGTGGAGTCCAGCGGGTCGACCGCCGGATAGATGCCCTCCTCAACAATCGCGCGCGACAAAACGGTGGTTGCGTCAAGATGGGCAAAGGTGGTCGCGGGAGCGGGATCGGTCAGATCGTCGGCAGGCACATACACCGCCTGTACGGAAGTGATGGAGCCATTTTTTGTGGAAGTGATCCGCTCTTCCAGCGCGCCGACTTCCGTTGCAAGTGTGGGCTGGTAGCCGACAGCCGACGGCACCCTGCCCAGCAGCGCGGATACCTCCGAGCCGGCCTGCACAAATCTGAAGATGTTGTCAATAAACAGCAGCACATCCTGCCCGAGCTTATCTCTGAAATATTCGGCTATGGTAAGCCCGGTAAGGCCGACCCTCATTCTTGATCCGGGCGGCTCATTCATCTGTCCGAAGACCAGGGCGGTCTTATCGATAACGCCCGACTCACGCATTTCATGCCACAGATCGTTTCCTTCCCGCGACCGCTCTCCGACGCCGGTAAATACGGAGTACCCGCCGTGTTCCGTGGCGATATTCCGAATCAACTCCTGTATAAGCACCGTCTTGCCCACTCCGGCGCCGCCGAAGAGGCCTATTTTGCCGCCTTTTGAATAAGGCGCAAGCAGGTCAATGACCTTTATGCCCGTTTCAAGCACCTCGGCGGTGGGTATCTGCTCGCTGAAGCCCGGCGCCGGTCTGTGGATCGGCCAGTGCTCTTCGGTCTTGATTTCCCCCAGCTTGTCGATCGGCTCACCGAGCACATTGATTACCCGGCCGAGTGTTTCCCTGCCGACCGGCACCTGGATGGGAGCTTCCGTGTTTACTGCCTTCATATCCCGAACAAGACCCTCCGTGGCGGACATCGAGACACATCTGACGATCTGATTGCCCAGATGCTGCATTACTTCCGCAACGACACAGGTCCCTTTATTGTCAATTTTTATCGCATCATAGATTCTCGGCAGGCCCCCGTCTTCAAACCGAACGTCGATAACCGGACCGATAACCTGTACGATGCGCCCTGTATTTTCAGTCATAGCTTTTTAGCTCCTCATAAAAACGCATTGAGTATGTTTTATCCCCGATGTACCGGATGAACGTCTTTTTTTATCTGGAAACGAGCGCTAAACGCCGCCTACGATTTCCAAAATCTCCTGCGTAATGGCCGCCTGCCTCGCCTTGTTGTAGCGCAGGCTCAGGGCATGGAGCATTTCGTCGGCATTGGCGGTCGCATTGTCCATCGCCGTCATGCGCGCACTCAGCTCACTGGTAAACGATTCAACAAGCGCGCCATAAATGACGCCCTTGATATATTTGGGTATGATCACGTCAAAAACCACTGATGGAGACGGCTCAAAGTTGATCCTTTCATCGGCTTGCGCCGGATTGTTTTGATCCAGACCCAGTTCTGCCCTGAGCACATTCAAATTCAGCGGCAGAAGTCTGATTGCCTGGGGGATCTGCTTTATGGGAGAAAGCATTTCCGTATAGGCCATATAGACCTCATCAATCCGGCCCTGCGTGTACATTTCCAGTATGGTGTCCGCCATTTTCCTGGCGGTCATAATGTCCGGGTCCGCAACCGAAAAATCAAAGGACCGGCAGACATTATGCTCCTTTTTAAGAAAATAGCTGCGCCCCATGTCCCCGGCGACAAACAGAACCGGGTTTTCAGCGTCCCTGATCATATCCTCGGCCAGTTTTATGATGTTATAGTTGTAGCTGCCCGCCAGCCCCTTATCTCCGGTTATAAAGATAAGCCCCGTGGTTTTCCCCTGCTTATCCCACTTGTCGGCGAAAAAAGGGCTGTTTATGCTGCCGCTGTGCGACATGATATCGACAAGAGTTGACTCGACGCCGCTGAAATAGGGCAGCATCTGATCCAGCTGCCTGCGCGCCTTTTTTAGCTTCGATGCGGATATCAGCTTCATCGCCTTTGTAATCTGACGGGTTTTGTTTATCCCTTTTATACGCAGCTTTATTTCGCGCATGCCTGCCATAAAATCAGTTCACCGCCTTATTGAGTATAAAAGCGCTATACCCCGGCCGCCTTACACTCTTCAACCGCATTTTTAAGCATTTCTTCAATATCGGCCTTCAGTTGCCCGGTTTCCCGAATGGACTGTGTGATCTGGGGGTACTTTTCCCTGATGCACGTCAGGGCATCCCGGTTAAACTGCTTGACGTCCCGCACGGGAAGATCCATCAGGTATCCGTTTGTGGCGATAAAGAGAAGGATAACCTGATCCTCCACCGGCAAGGGCGCATACTGATCCTGCTTGAGTGTCTCAAGCAGCCGTTCGCCCTGAACCAATTTATCCTTGGTCGCCTTATCCAGATCGGAACCGAACTGCGCAAATACTGCCAGCTCCCGATACTGGGCAAGGTCCACTCTGAGCGGACCCGCAATTTTTTTGATGGCCTTTGTTTGGGCCGCGCCCCCGACCCTTGAAACCGATACCCCGACATTGACCGCCGGACGCTGCCCCGCGTAGAAAAGCTCGGCTTCGAGGAAAATCTGGCCGTCGGTAATGGATATCACGTTTGTCGGTATGTATGCCGAGATGTCTCCCGCCTGGGTCTCGATGATCGGAAGCGCCGTAATGGAACCGCCGCCAAGCTCTTCCGAAAGCCTCGCCGCTCTTTCAAGAAGCCTTGAGTGAAGATAGAACACGTCTCCGGGGAACGCCTCGCGTCCCGGCGGCCTGTGAAGAAGCAGGGACATGGTCCTGTATGCGACGGCGTGTTTGGACAGGTCGTCATAAATAATCAGCACGTCCCTGTGCTTTGTATACATGAAGTATTCGGCCATTGCGCAGCCCGCATATGGCGCAACGTACTGAATGGTCGACAGCTCGCTCGCGGTAGAGGAAACGATGACGGAATAGTCCATCGCACCGTGTTTTTGCAGGATACCGTGTATGTTTGAAACGGTGGACGCCTTCTGCCCGATGGCTACATAAATGCAGATGACGTTCTTGCCCTTTTGATTGATGATCGTATCCACGGCAATTGCGGTTTTGCCTGTCTGCCGGTCTCCGATGATCAGTTCCCGCTGGCCCTTTCCGATGGGAGTCATCGCGTCTATGGCCATGATGCCGGTCTGCAGCGGCTCGTCGACAGACTTTCTGTCAATTACGCCGGGAGCAAGAAATTCAACGGGCCTTACCTGGTCGGTTTTTAGTTCGCCCCTTCCGTCTATGGGTACGCCCAGCGCATTGACGACCCTTCCGATAAGCCCTTCCCCAACCGGCACTTCCACCGCTCTGCCGGTGCATTTTACCACGGTGCCCTCTTTTATTTCGATTTCGTCGCCGAGCAGCACACAGCCGATGTTTTCTTCTTCAAGGTTCATTGCCATGCCGCGCACACCGTTTTCAAATTCAAGCAGCTCCCCGTACATGCAGCCGCGAAGGCCGTAAACCCTTGCAATGCCGTCGCCCGACTGGAGCACGCGTCCCACGTCCTCGGCAGTGGATTTGCTTGCGTAGTTTTCAATCTGCTGCTTTATTACGGAGCTGATTTCTTCCGGTTTTAAATTCATTGTATTCATCACACACCGTATTCCCTTTATATCACTTTTCTGGCGTTGATATTCCGTTTGCTGTGCGCCGGCGGCACACTTTCATAAGCCGTTCGTTTTGTGTGGAAAAAGCAGACGTGGTTATTTGAACGTCGCATATCGAACGCTCCCGTACCCCGTCACAGACAGACGGTTATAAAAGCCGTCCGCATCTTTTTTATGAAATCAGATCGACTGCCGCGCGGTCAGCACCGAATGCAGCCTCGACAGTTTGCCCTTGACTGTACCATCGTAGAGCTTGTCTCCGACGATTACCTTTACCCCGCCAATCAGCGACGATTCGATTTTTTCTATTGCCTGGACGGAATTGGAGTGATAAATCGTGCGAAACTGCTCGCAGATGCACTCAATATGCACAGGTTCAAGAGGAAAGGCCATGACGATGGTAATATTCAGTGTGTTCCTCAGCTTGGCCGCCCTTCTGGCATATTCCTCATAAATATCCGGTAAAAAGCTCATCCGGCCTTTATCCAGCAGAAGAAGCAGAAAATGAAGGATGTGCGGCTGCACTCTGCCGGTGAACAGATTGGTCAGGACTTCTCTTTTGGCACGGACGTCATACTTCGGATCAAACAGGAATTCTCTCAGCTTTATTTCGGACTGATATATTTTTGACACTGTGTCCAGCTCTTGCTGATATGTATCCAGCGCGTTTTGCTCAACAGACAGCTTGATCATGGCTTCCGCATATCTTGATGCAACCGGCGGCATTACGCAGCACCCGCTTCATCCAGGAATTTATCAACGAGCACACGGTTGCTTTCGATATTCATATTGGCCTCCATCACTTTAGAGGCGGCTGCCAGCGCAAGCTCCGCGACCTGGCCGTGGACGTCCATGAGCATTTGCTCGTGCTCATAATTGATTTTTTCCCGTGCGCTGATCAGGAGCGCCTCCGCTTGCTGCTTTGCCTGTTCGATAAGCCGTTCATGCTCCCGCTCGGCTTTCAAAATCGCCTCGTTTACAATTTTTACGCCCTCGTCTCTGGCGTTTTTCAGGTGTTCTTCATACCTGAGTCTCAGCTGTTCGGCTTCGGCTTTCTGTTTTTCCGCGTCTTCAATGGAGTCGCGAATCGATTTTGTTCGGTTCTCCATAAATTCCGTAACTGGCTTAAACAGAATTTTTCGTAAAACGAAATAGAGTATTAATAAATTGACGGCTACCATTATAAACTTAAATCCATTTAAGCTCTCAAGCAATTTCAGCTCATCCTTTCAACCATCGTTGTGTGTCGGATGCAAAACCCCGCCGGAGCGTGCACGCACCTTATATGCGAGTCGGAATACACGCCCCGACAGATATTCCCCCTCTGGTTTTTGCAATACTTGCAATTACATCTTTCCAATAAGCATAACGGCCACAACAAACCCGAATATTGCCGTTACCTCAGAAAGAGTAGCAAAAATAAGGCCCGTGGACAATATCTTACTGGCAGCCTCAGGGTTCCTGGATACCCCTTCCGATGCCTTGCAGGAAGCCAGTCCAAGACTGATTCCCGCGCCTATGGCGGTAAACATTGCAATTGCCGCGGCAATTGCGATCATACCGATATCCGACATCTGATTCACCTCCTATTCAATAGCCTCTGAAATATATACAGATGACAGGAACACAAATATATAAGCCTGCAGCCCCGCGTCAAACAAATCGTAGAAAAAGCTGGCAATGGGAATGATGGGCTCAATAAGCACCGAGCTTGCATAGAGCATTTCCATAATGATATAGCCGGCCAGTATGTTCCCGAAAAGACGAAGTGACAATGACAGGGTGCGCGTAGCGTAATCGAGGATGTGAAACGGCAGCATCACCGGCACGGGCTTGAGAAAGCTCAGCAGCCAGCCCTTTACTCCCTTGTATTTAATACCGGCAATCAGGATCAGGCTGACCGTCATCAGCGCCATGGTACCGGTCACATTCAAATCCTTTGTGGGCGGTGCAACGGAAAACGAAGGCAGGTTTGCAAAGGCTTGAATACCGGTTATTTGGTACAGCTCCTCAACGTTTGGCAGGATGTTGAATATTCCCGCCATATTTGCAAAAAACAGGAAAAGGATCAACGTGCCGAAATAAGGAGCAAAGTCCTTCCAATGTTCGCCCATATTGGCCTTGATCAATTTATTGATCGTTTCGACCACAATTTCCGCCACATTCTGTTTGCCTTCGGGAACTGTTTTCAGGGTGCCTGCAAACACACGGGCCAGAATGATCAGTGCGGCCATGATGATCCACATCATCACGATGCTGTCCGAAATCGCAATCGTCTGCCCCAGAATATGAAACGAAAAAAGATCGTTGGGCGTCAGAGCGCTGCTTGCATCCAATATACATACCTCCTTACTCAAAGCTGTTCTGTGTAATTCCAAACGCCTCCGTCACGCTGTTTATCATGACAACAGCCGGGACGAGCAGAATTCCGGCTGCAAAACCCGCAAAAATCCAATGGCCGAGGAAGTACGTTAAAAGCAGGAGCGGCAGCAAAATAAGCTCATTGAATGAAAACAGGGCGATGCTGCCGGCGAGCGCGCGACTGTGTGCGCGGTGAACCGGGTTTGCGCCGGGAAGCTTACAGAAAACCAGGACGCGGCCGCCAAACCTTGCGGCGCTTAATAAAGCGCCCGCGAGCAGGCCGACAAGCACTGGCCATCTTCCGTCTTTTAAAACAGCAAAATCAAGAATCAGCAGCAATAACAAACTATACGCTGCCCTTTTTAGCATAAATTGTTCAAGCTTACTTTTAAACAATTTTCATTCTCTCCAAAACATCTGAATGATCCGATCATTCCAATAGGTTTAAATTGCCGTATAGACCCGGACCCCTGCAGCTATTCCCTCCCCCCTCAGATGAGAACCGACTGCGGCTAATTGCTTTTGTGAACTATATATCGTCGTTATTGGCATGGAAATAAGCCCCTTGGGCATTAAGATTGTATTAAGATGATCATAGAAAAAACGAGGAAAGCAGATGTGCGTTTTGTTGAGGGTTTGCAAGGGCGTATGGGAATTACGGCTGCCCCGCACGCAGTAATGAAAGCATCCTCCAAACCAAAAACGCATGAAATCACCCGGCTGACGACAGGAAAAACAGGTGTTCTCTAACCGTGTTCCTTTGAAGGGGTTCCGCAACCGGGACAAAACTCACGCTTGACCCTTGTGCCGCAATCAGCGCGTCTTATGGGCAGAATCCGCCTTGCATGCCTTGATAAATCACGATTGAGGCCATGTGGTAATGCCGCAAAACCCAGATCATTGCCGTATATTCTGTCGCAAAAATCGTGTCGGTTTTGCATACATGCCATAAATTACGCTGCAATATTAAGTTTTTTGTTGTGGTCTTCGTAAATGATTGATATAATAATCGCAGAAAATATGTCATTAGGTTAAAGAAAAGGTATCCCGGTACTTTTATAATCTGATTTGAAATCATTAAGGAGCACCTTCATGATAAACGAAAGCATCGCGATCATTACAGACAGCAGCTGTGATTTGCCAAAAGAATACCTGGATCAGCATCATATTTTCATGCTGCCGCTTCATGTTAATATGCCTGACGGAAACTACCTTGACGGGGTGGATATCACGCCCGAGGAGATATACGCCCAAATGCCCGAGGTGATCCCCTCCACCTCGCAGCCTTCTCCGGGGGATATCCGTCAGTTGTTTGTCCAAATAAAGGAAGAGGGATACAGCGAAGCCATCGCAGTGTGTATTTCATCCGGATTAAGCGGAACATTTGACGTCATCGGCATGTGCGCGAAAGAAGAACCTGAACTCAAGGTGCATTTGTTTGACAGCCATCGGCTTTCAATGGCCTTGGGTCTGCTCGTGATGCACGCTGTGGAAATGAGTGAAAAGGGATGCCGCGCGCAGGAGATACTGGATGCGCTCATCGGCGGCTGGCAGCATACCAACTGTTTTTTCTGTATGCCATCGCTTCATTATCTTATCAAGGGCGGTCGGATCGGACTGGTAGCCGGGACGCTGGGAACTTTACTGGGTATTATCCCGACGGTTTCCATTAATGAAGACGGCCGTTACTTCACCTTTGCAAAAAGCCGCAGTTATACCACCGCAATCAGAAAAATTGAAGAAACGATCAAGGAATTAGTGAAGGATAAAATTGTAGATATTGCCGTTATGCAGGGCAACGCAATGGAAAAAGCGAAGGAACTGTACGCGAATTTAAAGCCTATGGACAGTCTGCGCAATATTTATTTATGCCATGTAAGCCCCGCGATGGGCGTGCATACCGGGCCGGGCTTAATCGGAGTCGCTTACAGGATCGTCAATTAGTCCGTTTATCCGCGATATCGCTTTAAAGGTACGATAAAAATCCCGATACCTGAAAAAACGCAGTGCAGCCTGTTTCCGGCCTGATTTTATTTGACGCGCCATCCGCCGCGCAGTAAATCGCGAATGCGATTTACTGCGCGGACATTGATTTTCCGAACATTATTCCTTGTTTTCATGTCATCCATATTTTTTTTACTATTTTTATGTAAATTTAGTTGACAGACGCCCTTTTTAGGGATATGCTTATCGTAGTACTCTGCGCATCTGATTGCCAGAGTGTATATTTTTTAAGTGAGGTAACTCCATTCATGAACCAAGATAAGACCATTGTTTGTAAGGATTGCGGAAACACCTTCGTTTTCACGGTAAGAGATCAGGAATTTTTTGCCGAGAAGGGCTTCACAAACGAACCCACCCGCTGCAAAGACTGCCGTTCCGCTCGTAAGAACGATGGCAAATCGACCAGAAGAGAAATGTATCCGGCTACTTGCGCTTCATGCGGCCAAAAGACCCAGGTACCCTTTCAGCCCAGAGAAGATAGACCTGTCTATTGCAGCGATTGTTTTTCAAAGCAGAGATAGGCACACAGATAGACTAAATTGATCTGCGTAAAATACACCTCCAAAAGAGGTGTATTTTTTTATTTTGCACACGGCACGTATGCATCTCCCCGGCAAAGCCGCAGGTAAAAATTGGTCTGCTGTAAAACGATCAGAGAATCCCAGACAAACCACTGAAAAACGCGGCCGGTATGCGGCATATTCATCCCGCGGCCGGCTTTCGACGCCGGCCTTTAATATCGGACGGGTTATGTGGTTTTATCGTGTGGCGCTGATACGGCCTTTCGCCGCAGGGAACCCTGTATCCGGGCGCTGTCGGGCGGGAACGGCCGCGCGGCGCGCGGCCTTATGTGTATCCGGGTTATATTTTTTGTTCTCCCCGGCTTTTTTTCATCTTTCATGTGTGATTGCCGGTTAAATGCAAATACTACCATACGGGGATATATGAAGGAATCATTTTGACTTATTTTGTGTATCCAATTATAATAGATGGTACGGGGGCTTTTTTCTGATCACATTAAGCGGCATTTCCAAGCTCTACCGAATGGGGGAAACTGAGATCCGTGCGCTGGACAATGTTTCCCTGCACGTTTCACGCGGCGAGTTTTTAGCCGTTGTCGGCCAGTCCGGCTCGGGAAAATCCACGCTTATGAATGTGCTCGGCTGCCTTGACAAGCCCACCTCGGGGTCCTATCATCTGGAGGGACGCGATGTCGGACTGCTTTCTCAAAAATCGCTTTCAGGCATACGCAATACATCCATCGGCTTCGTTTTTCAGTCGTTTAATCTCATTTCGCGCCTGACGGCGTTTGAAAACATCGAGCTGCCGCTGATGTACGCGGGCATGCCGCGTACGCAGCGCCGCAAGCTTGTGCTTGACGCGCTTGAACAGGTGGGGCTTCTCGCACGGATGAACCACCACCCGTCGGAAATGTCCGGCGGACAGCAGCAGCGGGTGGCCATCGCACGCGCCGTCGTCACGCATCCGCCGCTTATTCTTGCCGACGAACCAACCGGCAATTTAGACCGCAAAACCGGACAGGATGTTCTTCTGCTTTTAAAAAGCCTGTGGCAAAGCGGGCATACGCTCGTGCTTATCACGCATGATCCGGCCGTGGCCAAACAGGCCGGCAAGGCGGTCAGTTTGTGCGACGGCCGAATACAAAATTAAATGAATATAACGGGGGGTTATCATGCAGCGCGTCGACAAGGAAAACTATTATCTGGATATCGCCGAAACGGTTTGTGAGCGCAGCACCTGCCTGCGGCTGAAGTACGGCGCCATTATCGTGCGTAACGACGAGCTTGTTTCAACCGGCTATAACGGCGCGCCGCGCGGGCGTAAAAACTGCTCGGACGCAGGCTACTGCATGCGCGAGCGCCTCAACATCCCCCATGGCCAGCGCTACGAGCTGTGCCGCTCGGTCCACGCCGAGGCCAACGCCATTATCTCCGCCGCGCGCGATGAAATGCTTGGAGCTACGCTTTACATGGCCTGCCGCGACGCGCGCACAAACGAGCTGGTCTCCGGCACCTCCTCGTGCGCAATGTGCCGCAGACTCATCATTAACGCGGGCATCGCGCGCATCGTCATCCGCAACACCAAGGAAGAATACAGCGTTGTGGATGTGGAGGACTGGATTTTAAACGACGACTCCGTGCAGGAAGCCCCACAATAAGCCCAAACCAGACCGACTACATAAAACAAGCTGCGGCACGCGCGCACAGTAAGCATATTTGAGGGATCTGCGGCGTAAAGCACGCTTTAATCATCGGCGTTTCCGGGTCGCAAACCGTTTTCCGCAGGGCCGTGTTGTGCGCGCCGCTTTTCGGCGCCCGGAAAATTTGCTTGAGGAGGAAAGACGATACATAGACTCAGGATACCCGCCATTATTTTCATCGTTACGCTTTGCTGTGTCACAATGGCGTGGGTTGACGGCGTGCTTTCTCCGAACTATGCGGTCAAGTCGGTCATCAAGCTGGTTTTATTCTTCGCTCTGCCTTTTGGCTTTTCCCTTCTTGATCGATCCTTTTCCTGCAAAAGCCTTTTTATCTTTGATAAAAAGCGGCTGATACGCTCTGCTGCGTTTGGGCTCTTTGTTTATGCATTCATTGTGAGCGTGTATTATCTTGTAAGCCCGTATTTTGATTTTTCCGGAGTGACCGGTACGCTGCAAAAGGATTCCGGAGTTAATAAGAATAATTTTGTCTTTGTCGCGGTCTATATCAGTGCTGTCAATTCCCTTCTGGAGGAATTTTTCTTTCGCGGGTTTGCTTTTTTAACTTTGAAAAAAGCGGGCGCGGCGAAAACCGCCTATCTTTTCAGCGCGGCCGCGTTTTCCTTTTATCACATTGCTTTTCTCACAAATTGGTTTAATCCCGGCCTGTTTGTTTTTCTTATAATCTGCCTGTTTTTGGTGGGGATTCTTTTTGACCGGCTTGATGAAAAGTCCGGCGCCATTTATCCTTCGCTCATGGTGCATATCTTTGCAAACTTTGCCATCAATACCATTGGCCTTATTCTGTTTGGGATTGTATAATCGGGGAGGAGCAGCATGGAAGAAAATTTAAAATATATCTATATTGCTTTTTCCCACACAGATACTGCGATGGGGAAAATGATCCGTTTTTTTATCCGCAATGAGTATAACCATGTGTCTCTGTCGTTTGATAAAGAACTGCAAACCATGTACTCCTTTGCAAGGTACCGGATTAATTCCCCGTTTGCCGGGGGATTTGTTCTCGAATGTCCCGGGCGCTTTTTGGCCGGAAACAAGGACGTGAATATCAAGCTGTGCCGGGTCCCCGTATCCGGCGAGGAATATGACCGCATCGAGCAGGAGATCGTCCGCTTTACCCAAATGAAAGATGAAATGCTTTATAACAGCGTAAACGCTGTGCTGTCGCTTTTTAACAGGAGGGTTACTGTTAAAAACGCCTATACCTGTATTGAATTTGTGGCCTTTGTGCTGGCTATGGGAAACATCCGCTGCCTGGAGGATCTGGAGGAAGAGCTTGACTGCTACCAGGTCTATTGCGGCAGCATGAAACGTTTTCCGCGTGAAAACGAAATGCAGGATGATGTGTATTTCAGCAAGCGGCGCTTTGCAGTCGTTATTACGGACACCCTGCGCCACTTTTATAAAATTGCATGCAGACTATAATTTATACGCGCAATTACGGAATGGCCTCTCAACAGCGGGGATTTTTCTCAGCTGCCAAAGATTCGCTTGCTGCGGACTTTGGCGCTTCAGCTAATTGTCTGCCTGCAAGGCTTTGAAATATAGCCTTGACCTGCGCAAATTAAGACAATACACGTTTTACCACACGCTATCATGAACGGCTTGTTATTTCTAACGCAACAAAAACCGCCTGCGGCAACATGGTTGCCGCAGGCGGTTCAGTCTATAAGTAAAATGCGATCACAGCAGCTCGCTGTCCGACGGCATGTCGACGAAAAAACGCCGATCTGCGCATGGGCAGCCAGACCGGGGACCGACCACCCGAAAATCTTGTTTTCGGGTCGTGCATAAGCGGCCCTGCGTGCCCCGTGGACATTGCTTAATAGTCGAGTCTTCTGTAGTATCTGCGGATGGCCATCGGATGCTTGCGCTCCTCTTCCAGATGCGTGCAGGCTCTGTAAGTAACGGCGGGACATCACGATCGGAGAAACAAGGCCTCTGAACTCTTCGCTGATGCCCTTGAGCGCGTAGTCCTTGGTATCAAACACGATGACGTTCTTGCAGATGGTGTTGACAAATGCCTCCACCCTGTCCATAAGCGGGCGGGTGGCGTCTTCGCCCCTTGAAGAGCATGACGACGGAATCCCTGTCGATGACTTCAAGCGTACCGTGGAAGAATTCGGCGCCGTGGATGGACTTGGTCTTCATCCAGAGCATTTCTTCCATCAGGCACATGGCCAGAGAATAGATGCCGCCGTAAAGGTTGCCGGTGGCGACCAGATACTGGAGGGGTTCGTCCTTGTATTTTGCGGCATACGCTGCGGCCTTGTCGTCGCTGTCCTTCATTGCTTCACAACGACTGCCTGGGGCAGATTAGAGAGCTCGGCGAAGAACTTATCGTACTGCGGGAACTCCTTGTTGTTGTACATGAGCCTGTAGGCGACCATGTGCAGCATGAGGGCCGCTCTCGCTGAGCACGAGATAGTCAACCAGCTCGGCCAGCGGCGTGCCGGCTTTTTCGATCAGGCCGAGGACCTTGGCGCCCTTTTCCTGCGCGAACTTAACTGCGGCAACAACTTCCTTGGTGTCTCCGGAAGCGGATTCAACGACGACGAGGGAATCCTTGGAAAAATGCTTGTTGCCCTGGGTTGTGAATTCCGCGGCGTTTTCAACATAATAGTTGAGGGTGGACATGGACTTGAGGATGCTTTCGACCTGCCACTCGACAGCGATCGTGCCGCCGATACCGACAAAGAAGATATTCTTGAATCCTTTTGCCCAGATACTGTCGACGATTTTCTCAACCTCGCCTCTGACTGCCAGGTCATCCGTAAACATTTTCAGCGTTTTCTCTTCGTCAAACTTAAACAAATAAAAACCTCCCCATAATTATATCAAAAGCAAAACGCTTTTAATATTCAGTTTCTGCATAATTACGCACTATTTTCACATAACCATAATTTTCTATTAATGTCCATATGATACTGTAATTTATTTACAAAAATGCCCCTTCGGGTGCGTACCCGCCCCTGCCCAGCCGACGGTGGTTTGCGTAAAACGATGCCCGCCGCTAAATCCTGTTTTCCCGGTTTGGTCTGTGCGAAAAAACGACTGCCGGCTATATCGTGCCGCGCACTGTCATATCCCTCCGGTTTTCGGACAAAAAATACCCCCCAGGCAGACTACACGTTTTTTTCGTGTCTGACCAGGGGGGTACTGTGCTGTATTCTCCGCGACGAACCGCCGCGAATGTTTTGGCTTTATTGCGGCGCAATACCGCCGGCGTTTGTTTTCTTAGTCGGTCACATAAGGCAGCAGGGCGATATGCCTTGCACGCTTGATGGCCTCGGTCAGCTGGCGCTGATGTCCGGCGCAGGTGCCCGTCATACGACGGGGCAGGATCTTGGAGCGTTCGGACAGAAAGCGGCGAAGCTTGATAACGTCCTTATAATCTATCGTCCCGACCTTGTCCACGCAAAAGGCGCATACCTTCCTGCGCTTACGGCCGCGGGGTGTTCTTTCAGATGGCATTTGACAGTCTCCTTTCACATTGACTCGTTAAAACGGCAGCTCGTCGTCATCATCGGTTAAATCCCGGAAACCGGAAACTCTCCTCTGCAACGGACGGAGCGCTGTACTCAGGCCTTGATCCAGAGCTTCCATCGTTCTTCTTCGGCTCTGCAAAATGCAACCTCATCGGCAATCACTTCAAATGACTTGCGGTTGTTGCCCTCTTTATCCTTCCACACGCGCGTCTGTAAACGCCCCGCAACGGCGACAAGCTGACCCTTATGAAACCACTTGGAAACAAATTCCGCCTGCGTTCTCCAGGTCACGATATCGATAAAATCCGTTTCGTCACTGCGTGAAAAGCTGCGGCTTACCGCCAGGGTAAACGACGCCACGGGAAGATTCGTCTGTGTGTGGCGCAGCTCCGGCTCGCCGGTCAGGCGGCCCATTAAAACAACCTTGTTAAGCATGCCTATTCCCCCTATTCATCTTTACAAACAATCAGGGAACGCATGATGCCGTCGGTGATGTTGTAGACACGGTCAAGCTCAGCGGGCAGATCGGGCTTGCTGGTAAAGTTCATAAGGACATAATACGCCCTCCATGAGATCATTGATGGGATAGGCGAGTCTCCTCTTGCCCCATTCCTCAATTTCACCCAGCGTGCCGTTTGCCTCGATGATTGCCTTGAACTTTTCCACGATCGCCTTAGTGCCCTCTTCGTCAATTGTTCGGACTCACAATAAAGATCGTCTCGTAATTGGCAGTGATTTTAGCCATTTTTGCACCTCCTTTTGGACATATGGCCTTCGGCAAAAGCCGAAAGCAAGGATATGTGTTCCTGCCATTCAACACACGTTTTGCGTGTGAACGGCAACAGAACATACGCGCCTTAAATAAAGACGCTCTAACATTTATATCTGTTTTATTCTTTTTGTCAATAGTCTGCGCCCGATTCGCGCGGTTTTGCGGCCCGGACGTCCGATTTTACAGCTGTTTTGCCTTTTCTTTGATGTACTCGCGCATCCAGCTGCCTACGTCAGGGTGGTCCAGCGCAAAATCCATCACCGTTTCAAGATACCCCTTGAGGTTTCCCGCGTCGTACCGCCGCGCGATGAAATCAAGCCCCAGCACCCGCTCGGCCGCGCACAGGCGGTTGAGCCCGTCGGTCAGCTGCACCTCGCCGCCGTAGCCCACGGGCAGGTTTTCCAGGATACCGAATATCTGGGGTGTAAGCACATACCGGCCCAGTATGGCGTAGTTTGAAAGCACCTGCTCGGGTGACGGCTTTTCCACCATCTGCAGAATGTCGAAAATCCGCTCCTCGACCGGGCTTACTTTGAGCGAGCAATATTTGCCGATGACAGCGTCGGATACCTTCTGCATGCCCACGCAGCTTGCGCCGAACCGCTCCGCAACGTCGATGAGCTGCTTGGTGACGGGCACCTCACCCTTCATCACGTCATCGCCCAGCAGCACTGCAAACGGCTCGTTGCCGATGAAATTTTTTGCCCGCCACACCGCGTGCCCCAGCCCCTTGGTTTCCTTCTGGCGCACATAGAAGATATTGGCAAGATCCGCCGTGCCGCGCACAATCTCCACCTCGTGCAGCTTCCCCGCCGCCGTCAGATGCTCTTCAAGCTCGGGATGATAATCAAAGTAATCATCCATAGCGGATTTTGCGCGGTTTGTGACCACAAGGATATCCTCAATGCCTGAGTGGACCGCTTCCTCGATGATGTACTGGAGCAGCGGCTTATCCACCACGGGAAGCATTTCCTTAGGCACCGTCTTCGTCGCTGGCAGCATGCGCGTTCCCAGCCCCGCTGCGGGGATCACGGCTTTTTTAATCTTCATATTTACCTCCTGTGCGGCCTGCCCGGCAAAAATCATTCCGGGTAAGCCGCCCGGCCGCGCCGCGCGCGGCACTTCAATGAACACGCCTTAAAAAGGATTATTCGTCTCTTCATGAAAAAACTTAAGCTTTGACAGTCCATATAAAAGCGGAAGCCCAAGCGCATAGCACACGGCCACCTCTCCCAGCGCCACCCACCCGGCAAACCCGGGAAAAGAGCCCATGCTGTTTTCCGGCGTAAGCGTAAGGGCAAGCAGCGCGCCCACAATCAGTCCGTTAAAAATGACGGGCGGCAGGGGTGCAAGCCATTTAAAGGGCATACGCGCGGTGACAAGTCCGGCAAAAAGCGTGGCAAGCGAGCCAAACACAATATCCAATATGCCGTAGCCGCCATACATGTTGGCAATAATACATCCGATAAAAAGACCCCACGCAGACGCGGGACAAATAAACGGCAGTACGCACAGCGCCTCCGCGACGCGAAACTGCACAGGCCCGTAGCTGATGGGTGCAAGCGCGATTGTAAGCGCCGCGTAAGCCGCCGCCACCACCGCGCTGATGGCAATCTGTCTTGTTTTCATCTTAATCTCCGCTTAAAGCGTACGCCGGCATCGGCGCGCACCGGAATACGGCATCCGCCGGTATAAGTATCCTTCATCATTCTACCATATCGGCGCTTGAGGTCAAGCAAAATGCGCGGACAAAAAACGACGGACTAAAAAGCGGCGCGCCACGGCGCAGACACGCGCGCAGACGCACCGTTTATTTTTTACTCAGTCACGATCACAAGTCCGTTTTCCGCCTCAGGGTCGATCTGATCGCCCGTTTTGTAGACCGTATAGGTCACGGATTCGTCCGACTGCGCGCCTAAAAGCGCTTCAAGCTCCTCGCGCGGGATGAAAATATATGTCTGTTCCTCTATTATATCCTGCTCATACTGTGAAAACTGCGCCATATCGGCGCCTGACATTTTAACGATGAGGGCAAACATCCCCTCAAAAGGCAGCGCGGGCGCCTGCGGCAACGCTGCGTGAATCCCCATCACTCCGGGCGAATCGCTGTCCGCGCCATCCTCCGGCGTGGTTTCAGTCCCGCCGGCAGCTTGTGCGGCGGGGGATTCCTGTGCCGGGGACGAATTGGCCGATTCGTCGGGTGAAACGGTCGCCATCAGACCGCGCGTCATCATGGTGCTGGACTCGGCTGCGTCGGCTGACGCGCCTTCCTGCAAATCCGCATCCTTGCGCGCATTGTCCTGCGGCGCCGGTGTACCCGCCGACAGCTCCGGCGCGGCGCCGGTCAATTCCCCGGAGCCCGCGCTTTTCAGCTGCGCCTGCATGGGTGCGGTGTCCGCGGCTCCCACCCTCTGTTCGGGCATAAAAAGCATATTCAGGTTTCCGGAGACAACCAGCGCAAACGCCGCGGCGACCGCGGCAAGCCCTACAAACGCGCCCATGCCGTAACGGCGGAAAAAGCTTTTTTTCTTATCCTTGCCGATTTTACTGAGAACCTCCTGCGTAAATCCCTCGGGAGGCTCGGCCTCCATATCCGACAGCGCTTCGCACATCATCTGGTACAGCGCGAATTGTGCGCTGCAATGCGCACAGTTTTCCATATGGCTCATAAGCTCTGCACTTTCCTCGGCGGTCAGATCCCCGTCGACGTGGCGGCTCATCATTTGTCCATACTTTTCACAGGCCTTCATTACAGCTCACCTCTTTTGTGCTTTTTTAGACGCAGGCAGCGTAAAAATGTTCCCCTGGGTAAGTATCCTGCGCAGCTGCTCGCGCGATCTGAAAAGGCGGGATTTGACCGTGCCTTCCTCTATTTCAAGCACACAGGCAATTTCCGAGTAGCTTAAGCCGCCGATATCCCTGAGCACCACGATCTGCCTGTGCTCCGCGGACAGACATTGCAGCGCGCCGGCAAGCGCCTCTTTAAGCTCCTGTTTATCATATTCGTTTTCCGGATTGTAGCGCATGTCGGAAATCTCGATTTCACGCTCCCCGTCCTCCTGCTCCACCACCAGCGGAATTTCCTGATGCTTTTTCCGGCGGCGCAGAAAGTCGATGCAGACGTTGGAGGACAGCCTGTATATCCAGGTCGACAGGCTTGATTCGTTTTTAAACTGGCCAAGCGACCTGTATATGCGCAAAAAAACCTCCTGGGACAGGTCGCAGGCGTCCTCCGCGTTCCCCGTCATACGCAGGGCCATCGTATACACTTTTTTCTCATAAGCGTGCACAAGCTGCTCAAAGGCGCCGCTGTCACCCGCATTTATTCTGTTTACAAGCTGCTCATCATTGTTCACCGCAATCACCGTCCTCGGAGCGTCCGTATTTTTATCTTGTTACAAGCTCCCGCTTGATTTCTTCCGTAAGCGCATGGATTTCCTCCATGGAACTCAGCTGCGTGATGCGCTGCCTGAACACACCGGCGTTTCGGATGCCGCGCAGATACCACGCGTAGTGTTTTCTTGCCTCGAGCACGGCCACGCGTTCACCCTTGTCAAGCGCCGCCAGCTCAAACTGCCGCACGGCTGTGTCGCACCGCGCACTGAGCGTCGGCATGGGCGGCATGGGCTTACCGCTTAAAAACGCCGCTGCACACGCGAAGATCCATGGGTTTCCCATCGCGGCGCGGCCGATCATCACCATGTCCGCCCCCGTTTTATCCAGCATATCCACCGCGGCCTGCGGGCTTGACACATCTCCGTTTGCAATAAGCGGTATGGTAAGCACTTGCCTGACGCGGGCAATCATATCCCAGTCGGCCCGCCCGGAGTACATCTGTTTGCAGGTGCGCGCATGCAGGCACACAGCCGAAGCCCCCGCCTGCTGCGCCATGCGCGCAAACTCCAGAGCCACGATGCTGTCCTCGTCCCACCCCAGTCTGTATTTGACCGTCACCGGCACACGTACGCTTTTAACCGTGCTTTCGATGATGCGCGCGGCCAGCGGTAAATCCTTTAAAAGCGCGCCCCCGTCGCCGTTGCGGACAATTTTGGGCGTGGGGCAGCCCATATTGATATCCACGATATCCGCGCCTGAAATCTCCTGCGCGCGCACCGCGGCGCGCGCGACATGCTCCGGCTCACTGCCGAACACCTGCACAGAGCACGGGTGCTCGTCCCTCCCCAGTTTGAGCAGCGTGAGGGTCTTCGCGTCCTGATAGCACATCGCCCTGGCGCTGATCATTTCCGTATAGGTAAGTCCCGCGCCCTGCTCGCGGCAAACAGCGCGGAAAGCAAGGTCGGTTACACCCGCCATGGGGGCAAGGGCAAGCCGTGATTCTATTTTTACACTGCCTATGTACACGCTGCCCTGTGGCCTCCGTCCGGCTGTAAATTTCGGTGCGCTCCGCCAAGCAAATCGGCTCGCGCGCCAGTCTGCCGATTGGCGGGAACATATTTATAGTATTACCATAGCCGCGCAGTGGCAATGGTGTAATGTGTCAGCTTTTCCGGTTGCCCCAAAGGGGCGGGGAAAAGGATTTGAATTAAGGGTAATAACCGTTTGCGGTTATTGTTTCATAGCGCACTGCGGCTATGGTATATAATGCTTTGCGGATCCCCCGAAGAAGCGGGGATTTATGTCAGACACAGGTTATTGTACCATAAGTTCCCGTACCCATGCAACAAAAGCGTGGAAATGCCGCAAGTCCTGCATTTCCACGCTTTTGCTCCGCGGTATGCTTTGCCGCCTACACTCCTGCGGACAGCACAATAAACCACACCATGGCCGTCAGCGCAGCGCCGGCAACAACATACAGAAACGCGGACAGCCACTTGCCGGAGCGCTTGTATCTGCGCGTTCTGCGCACATACTGGTCGGCCACAAGGCAGGCTTCCTTCATTATGTCGTCGGCACTTGTGCCTGTTTTATTGAGTACGTCGTCGCGCAGGATAAAAATCGCCTGCTCAAAGAGCCTTGTATCCGGCGATTTCACAACAACCACGCGGCGTGATATGCCCTTTATCAAGTCCGACACACCTCTAAAACCCGGTGCACGCGCTTTCCGGGGGAGAATTTAAGCAACTTTGCCCATCGCCGCTATTTTCCCCGTATAGCGGGCGAATATACCACATTTTACAAGTACCGCGCATGCAAATGCCGACTTTGCCCGTTCATCCCGCGCAGCCTGAAAACGCACGCATTTATCAGCAGAACGGGCGCGCGCATAAAACGAACCGATCGATGTGCTCCCGGATTATTCCCCGGCACGCGAAAGCCAAAGGATTTCACGGCTTTATACCACCTGTTCTGCCCGGGCCTTGTCGCTTCCGCGTTTTTTCATGCCCAGTACCAGTACGGTCATGTCGTCGCTGCGCCCATAATGTTTGACCGCCTCCTCCATGATCACGCACGACAGCTCCTTCGGGTCTGAAAGCATGCTTTCCTCCAAAAGCTTTAGAATCCACAGGTCGTCCTGCGCGATTGCAATGCCGTCGCTGGCCATGACGATCAGGTCGCCCGCGCCGAGCTTGGCGCGGCGCACCTCCATCTGCGGCTGTCCGGGCAGCGACGTGCCCGCCGGAAGCGTCTGGGATGCAAAACGGGTCAGCTTGCGTCCTTTTTTGATATAGGTCGGCGCCGCTCCGCATTTATACAGCGTGATCTCGCCGGTAAACAGATCCACCGACATCAGGTCGAGCGTGACGGGCGCGCAGTCCTCCTCGCTTTTGAGCACAAGCGCGCTGTTAAGGGTTTTGATCGCCGTTTCCGGCAGCACGCCCGCGCGTAAAAAATGCTCGAGCAGGCGCAGCACCAGCCCGGATTCCACCGCCGCCTCTTTCCCCGTCCCCATCCCATCGGACAAAAGGACATAGAGCATGCCCGAATCGTTTTTAAAATAGGTCCAGCTGTCCCCGCTCACGGACTGTCCTTTTTTCCTGTGCGCCGCGACCCCCATGACCGCGCCCAGGGGCGCCGCCTCGGTAATGATGAGCCGTTCCCCAAAAATCCCCCGCTGCTGCTCCGGCTCGTTTACGCGCAGGCCGAGAACCTCGGAAACGGCTTTCCGCGTCGCACCTTTTTTTACGGTAAGCGGGCTTAGATCGGCCCCCTCTATCTCCGCGCAGGCGCGTCCGGCCGTGTCCCGGTAGACGGCCACCTCGGCTTTAACGTTTTGCGCCTTGAGGTATTTTCCCAGCCTGCGCTCCGCCTCGGGATCAAAGCCCGGCTCGCCGGAAAACTCCTCGGCAAAGCTCCCGATAACGTGTGAAAGCTCTCCATACTGCACGCACACCATGTTCCGGCTTTCCCTGAGCCTGCTTTTATACTGTCTCCGATATAAAAGCGCGGTCAGCTCCTCGTTGACGGCCTCGGTAAACGCGCGCAGATTGATGCACCGCGCTGCGAAATGCGCGGGGAAATCGGCCGCCGTCAGCTTTCCCATGTTGAGCATGCTGCCCGTCAGATCGTTTAAGGTGTTATACGTTTCAAGGGCCTCACGGTCCCAGCACATGCTTGCCAGCGCGCATTTTCTGCAGACCCTGCCTGATGCGCGGTCGAAAACCGACGCCGTATCCCCGTCGTTTGCTTTCGACAAAGTGTCGAATGTACACGACAGCGTGTCGTATAATTCCCGAAGGGCCTTTGACAGCTGCTCAAGCCGCTTTCCCGCATACGCGTGCATCTTATTGACACGCCCGGTACTTTTTGTTCCCGTGCCGGTCAGTTGACTGAAGCGCTCGGTATAGATATCCGGCATGAGCATGAAGATCATGCCCGCGGCAAACGTTTCATAGATCACTCCGATATGTGTTCCGTCCGGGCCCGGCAGCAGCACCGCCGCCGCGGTTGCCGCGACATACCCGGCCGCGCAGGCCAGCCTGCCCGCGCCGGACAAAACGCCCGATACCAGCCCCGAAAACGCATAGGCCATACTGAAAAACGGCTGTCCGAACACCGTATCAACGGCAAGCCCCATGCACACGCCGGAGGAGCTTCCCGCGCCCATTCCCCCGGAATAGGCAGCCATAAGCACCACTGTGACCGCAACGATCCTGCCCACGCTGATGCCCAGCGGCAAAACAACGCGCGAAAGAGCTATCAAAAAGGTGGACGACATCACCAGCAGCCCCACAACGCGCTGAAAGCTGTGCGAAGGGACCTGCTCTTTTGCCGGAGTGACGTCCGTACCCATCGCAAGCCGGTAAAAATACGTGCTTCCGGCGGCAAGGATAATCTCCATGGCATACAGCACAATGTCCTCAGACAAAAAACCGCGCTCAATGACAAAAACCAGCCCCACGCACGCAGTTACCGCCGCGGCGGCCGCCGGCATGAACACATTTGTCCGCGCGGCCCTTGTATCGCGGAAAATAAAAACCGACGAGTAGATCAGCACCGCCGCGGCGACGTATTTTAAGCCGTCGACCCCCTCGGGCGCCAGAAAATATCCGAGCATCGCGCCAAAAAGGCTGGATAGGCCGCCCGCCGTACCCCCGCCCGCCGCGACGATGCCCAGTCCGAACGGCGCGTATTTCTCGAAAATGACCGCCTGAGAAAAGCCAAAGCCAAGCGCGAAACGCAGCAAAATGCCCGCAGCCTTCAGAATTGCCGGCTTGTTCAGTGCGAGGGTCATGCGCGCAGTCGCCGCGCATCCGGCTTGTCCCAGCCATTTTTTCACGGTGTGCTCTTTCATATGTTCTGCCTCCCCTGCCGGCAGGCCGGGTACGGGCCCGCCCTGGTAAACGCCGGCGCGTTTTTATACGGCGTTTTCCTTGTATATGCATTATAAACAGGCCGGCGGAGAAAATGCGGTCGGTTCATGGCGTTTATGTAAACTTCTATTCATTATTTTTCGCGCTGCTTTGCATAGTTGCGCACTGCGTAAAAGCAAATTTCTTCTGCGCACTTGATAAAACGCGCCCGACAATATAGAATATAGGTTAGATTGTTGACTATACTATTCTGAATGCAGGACGGGTGAGCATATGGCGGTGGAAGCAGAAATCAAGCTGCGCATCCCCGACACACATGTCGCGGAAAAACTGATGTCGGACCCGCTGGTGGTGTCCGCGCTCAGGGAACCCTTCAGGGAAACCGTGATGGACGCCGTGTACTTTGACAGCGCCTCGGGAGCCTTGACCGGCCGCAAGTGGGCGCTGCGTCTGCGCCGGGAGGGCGACGTGCCTGTCGTCACCATAAAAATACCCAGCGACACCGTGCTCGGCGGCGGCATTTTCTGCCGCAATGAGTGGCAGGTTACGGCAGACTCCATTGAAGAAGGCGTGCCTCGGCTTGTGGAGATGGGCGCGCCCGCCGAAATCGGGGAAATTGTAAAAAATACGCCCATGCAGGAAAAATGCCGTATCCGCTTTACACGCAGCTCATCCGTTTTATACCTGCCCGACGGCGTGCGCATCGACATGGCCATTGATTCCGGCGATGTCTCCGCGGGTGAAAAGCACGACCCCATGCTCGAGCTCGAGCTTGAGCTCCTGTTCGGGGATTCCGCGGCCATGATCCGCCTGAGCACAGAGCTGATCGCCAAATATTCACTGCAAAAGGAATATATCAGTAAATACGAGCGCGCGCTGCGTCTGATCCGCAGCCGCAGATAGTTTGGATCGGGCGCGCACAGGGCGGCATTCCTCCGCCCAGGCACGCGCAGTCCACGCGGATATTTCTGTGTATAAAAATACAAGGCTCCCGCGGCTGTGCCGCGGGAGCCTTCAGTATGTCCGGAAAGCCGCTTATATCGATCAGATCGTATTTTACGGTCTGATCGGTGAAAAAAGTCGGTTCACGCCGTATGGGCTTTGGCCCCTATTAAGCGTATTCAAAATTTCGTCTCGATGTCCGGTGATTTTGAATAACTCATCCGGATTTATTTTGCAATAATCATACGCACCTTGCCGCCCTGCTCGGGCGTGCGGTCGATATAGATTTCAAAGCTCTTGGCAAAGCCACGCGCGCGGGCAAGCGTATCGTAGCGGTCGGTGGAGTCAATATACACCTGCACATCTTCGGCGATTTCAACGACCTTTCCGCCCGCTTTCACGCTGTCTTCGCCGCTAAAATCAGTACGTGAGACCGTGGCCAGCTTGATAAGCTCCACATAGCGCCCAAGTCTGCCCTGGTTATTCGGCGCAAGTCCGCCGGGCGCGCCTTCGGATACGCTTATCCTGCCGCATTCGACGCTCGCGGCCGTGTCGCTTTTGCTGTTTGATATCGTCAGGGTGCTGTTGGTCGCGGTCATCCCGTCGCTGCTGTCCGTCTCGCCGGGCATATAATGCAGCAGACCGTAGGTATACCGGTCGCCTGTTACGTCGTCAAGCAGCATCAGGCTGATCCTTCCCGCATAATCGTATTCAAAATACAGCACCTTGTCGGAAGGGATTGTGAGCAGCTTGATATCCGAAAGGCTTATTTTAGTGACGGGGCCGCTGCCTGTCACCTGCTCAAGCACCGCAACATTGGGCGCGACCTTTACCTGACCCGCGGTCATGGCGGTCAGATTGACCGACCTGCCGGGCTTTGACCCCGACACGCGCATCAGGTTGATATAACCGGACTGGGAGCCGGAAACGGACACAAGCTGGCCGGTAAACGGGATGGATTTGTCGCTTATTTTTCCTTTGACCGTCAGGCCACTTAGCAGCTGCACCTCGGCCTGTCCGGAGGCTGCGCTTTCCACTATGCCCAGCGCCTGAGCGGATACGGCGGCTGAAGACTGCACCCCGGCGACTTTTCCATCGGCCGTGAGCAAAAGTGTGATGCGCTCGCCAAGCTTAAATTTCTCAAGCTCCTGCGCGGCGTCGGAAAGCACCTCGAAGGTGTTTCCCATCATCGTCAGCTTTACCGGCGTCGCGGTATTGGGATAGGCATCCTCATAGATGCCGGTCAGCTTTCTGTCCGTCACGCTGACCATGTTCGAATGCTCGTCATAAGCCAATACGTCATACCGGCGCAGGTCCGAAACCGCGGCCGGCAGGCCGTTTTTAAACAGCGCCGGACTTGAGGAGGCCGCAAACAGCGAGGGGATCGGGTTGGTGCCCGGCTCAATGGCGCCGCGGATCACGGCGACGGAGCCTGACTGCGCGGACATGCCGCATGTAATGTGATCGACCGCCCCGCTCTTTGTAAAATACGCGGTCACGGGCATACCCACGGCAATATCATACCACGCGTCCCCATACTTATATTTCTTCCCGTTTTTAACCACGGGCGTGGTGTCCGACACGGTAATGACCGCGCCGGCCTGATCCTTTATTTCTGTGTAGGTAACCTCTCCCACGGTGAAATCGCGCCGGATGAGTGCATACGGGACAAACGCCCACGCACACCCGGCATTATCCAGCGCAAGAACGCCCCTCTGTCCCTCAAACTCACCGGATACGGTATTGGCGACCTTGTAGATGCTCGTGTCGCTTTCATCGGTCTGGATGCCGCCCGGCTGCCCGTCCGCCGTCTGCGCGTCGGTGGACAGGATGAGTACATCCTCCTTGACTGAACCTGCGATGGAGGATATAAACAGCGCGCCTGTGCCGCTTTCCGCCTTGATATGGCAAAGCAGCAGGTTTTTAAACAGCATCGCGCCGTCCGCGCGTGTGACATTGCTGTACGCGCCGAGCGTAATCCCGTCGGTCAACCCCTTTTCGGCGGCGAGCTGAATATAGCCGTTTGGCCAGTTGTAGCTTGCATCGGCGTCGGTGTAGCCGAGCATGCGCATGAGTATGGTCACCGCCTGCCCGAAGGTGACGGGGCTTTCCGGCTTAAAACTTCCGTCGGGCATACCGGTAATAATTTTCTTTTCGCGCACGGCCATGTTGACAAAGCCGGAGGCCCAGTGGGATGCGCGCACATCGTAAAAGATCGTATAGTCTCTGTACTTGGCCGTATCGGTCTGAGCGCCCAGCGCCACGATGGCCATTTTACAGAACTGCGCGCGCGTAAGCACCGTTCCCGGACGGAAGGAGCCGTCCGGGAAGCCCTGCATGACCCCCATCATCTGTAATATTTCCACGGACTGGGCGGTTGCTCCAGACGAAATATCCGAAAATGCCAGCGCGGGAACTGCGCTCGTGCACACAATCAGTGCTGCCATCAGGCAGGCAAATGCTTTTTTCATCGCGTATGTCTCCTTCATAGAATTTCACTGCAAACCAGGATATTTTAAATCCGGCCAGCCGCGCAGGCCCCGCTTCCTACTCCGCGCGAAGCGCCACGACCGGCTGCAGCTTGGAAGCCTTGGCCGCCGGATACAGTCCGAACAGCACGCCCAGCGCCACAGAAAACACAACGGCAATGACGGTGATGCTCACCGCGGGGAACACGGTGATTTTCCAAAACACCTTTCCAAGCACAAGGGTGAGCAAAAAGCCGATAAGCACCCCGATCATACCGCCGATCATGCTGATAACGCCCGATTCAAACAAAAACTGCATGATGATCGACCTGCGCTCCGCGCCGATGGCCTTGCGGATGCCGATCTCGCGCGTGCGCTCGGTCACGGTGACCAGCATGATATTCATGATGCCGATGCCCCCGACAAGCAGCGAAATGGCCGCGATACCGCCCAGAATCAGGCTCATGGTGCGGGCATACTCGTCGCTTGATTCGATCTGCTCGTTTTGCGAGTAGATGTTATAGTCCCACTCGTTGGTAAATTTAGGCCGCAGGAAGGTCTTTAAATCCTCGATGGCCGTTTTGGTCTTGTCCGGGTCGGTCGCCTTGACGGTGAATTGGCTGATCTGCCGGGATTTAAGCAAAATCCGGTTCATTGTATAAGGGACGACCGCCACCTTGTCAAACTCGTTATAATACCCGTCGGACAGCTCGAACTTGTTTTTATACACACCGATAACGGTGAAGACCTGCCCGTCTATCATGACCATCTTCCCGATGGGGTCCTGATAATCAAACAGCTCGTCGCGCAGACCCGCGCCCAGCACCACAACGCGCTCGTAGCGGTTGACATCCATATAGGAAATATCGCGCCCGAACTCGATTTCATAGTTGTTGCATATGGAAAACTGGTCGCTGCCCATATTGACCTGAATGTTTTGCAGCACCTTGCTTTTGTATTTAAAACGCTGCGCGCCGTAGGTCACGTTTGGCGTCACGCCCACAACGCCGTCCATGTTCATGCAGTGGGCGTACATCTCCTGGGAAATGTCCCGGCCGTTCCACACGTTTATCCAGACGTCTATTTTGTTGGTTCCCATTTTCTTGAGCTGCTCTTCCATCTGGTTCTGCATGCCCTGCACCAGGGAAACGAGCGTTACGACCGAGGCCACGCCGATCATGACTCCAAGCATGGTCAGAAACGAGCGCACCTTGTTTCCGAAGATCGCCTTAAAGGACATTTTAAACGCCTGCCGGATATTCATGCCCTCACCGCCTGTCTGAGCACCTTGTCCTCGATGATAATTCCATCCTTCATTTGCACGGTGCGCCACGCGACCGAGGCCATGGACATATCGTGCGTGATCAAAATAATGGTGACTCCCTCTTCATGCAGCTGGTTTATGATTTTCATCACGTGCTCGCCCGTGCGTGAATCCAGGTTGCCCGTGGGTTCGTCCGCCATGAGGATGGATGGGTGCGCCGCGATGGCGCGCGCAATGGCCACGCGCTGCTGCTGGCCTCCCGACATTTCCGCCGGCCGGTGATTCCGCCTTTGCTCGAGCCCCACCCGTTCGAGTGCCTCGATGGCCATTTCACGCCGCTTTGTACCGTGTATACCCTGATAAATAAGCGGCAGCTCCACGTTTTCTATGGCATTTAGCGCGGGAATCAGGTTAAAGCCCTGAAAAATAAACCCGATCTGCCGGTTTCGTATGCGCGAGAGTTTTTTATCGGGCAGCTCGGAAACCAGCTCCCCGCCCAGATAATATTCGCCGTAGGTCGGGATGTCCAGACAGCCGAGGATGTTCATCATTGTGGATTTACCCGACCCGGAGGCGCCGACAATGGCCACGAATTCACCGGGATTCACCTTGAGGTTTACGCCGTTTAAGGCGCGCACCTCGCTTTCAAGGCCTTCCCCGTATATTTTATAGGCATTTCTCAAATCAATTAATTCTTGCATAGCGCCCCTCTTATTCCCTTATTGCATGAGTAAAAAGGATTTATTCGTATCGCGTTGGGCCGCGTGCGCACGCCGGCCTGGGGACTTAGCCCATCATGACCGCTCCGCCCTTCATGCCGCCGTTATCGTTATTCGCGGTGTCATTTTGCGTATACACCTCGGTGCCCTCGGTAATGCCGCTTAAAATTTCAACGCTTGTCTCATTGCTGATGCCTACCGTGACCGGTACGGCGAAGAATCCCGGCGGTACGATGTCCGCCCACTGGCTTGTATCCACCGCGTTTTCAGGCTTATTCTCCGCTTTGACGAACACGCACAGGCTGCCGTCGGGCATGTTCTTGAGCGCCTGCGGAGGTACGATCAGACAGTTTTCCTTCTGCTGGGCGGTGATTTGAAACCAGATGGACATACCCGGCATAATGCTGCCGTCGGAGTTATCCACGGAAACAATGACCGGGAAATAGGAAACGCCCGACTCGTTTTTGCCCTGCATACTCACGGACAGAATGGTGCCGGAAATCTGCTTCTGCCCGTCATAGGTGTCCTGATTGATGGTCACGTTCATGCCGACGGAAACCTTGGAAATATCAATTTCATTGACCTGCGCTTCAATGGTCATATCGCCCAGGTTCGCGACGCTCATGACCACCGTTCCGCTTTCCACGGTCTGCCCGGGCACAAGCGTGCTTGATACCACAACGCCGTCAAACGAGGCCTTCTTTTCAAGAGACGCATACTGTTCCTGAATATCGGTCATCTTTTCCCTTGCCTTGGAGACCTGCGTTTCCAGCGTTTTGACCTGTGTGCTGTAGTCGTCGTTTTTCAGGCTCAAAAGCAGGGCGCCCTCCGAAAAGGAATAGAAATTATGTAAGTTTACTGCCGTAACCGTTCCGGCCGCTTTGGCGCTTAGATCCGCTTCGCGGTAATTTTCCAGCTTGCCGGTGTCCGAGGGCATCATGCTTTCCCCGGACGACGACTTGATGACCGCCGTAGCCGGCATGTCCTTTGACAGGGTGCCGGGATTATCCATCACAAGGGAGACCTCAAAAAGCACCGTGCCCTCGGTCGTAACCTTCTTGATCATCTCCACCTTTTCCACCGTCGCCTTTACGCTTGCCATCGTCGACGGGATGGAAACCTGCGCGGACATGCCCTTTTTGATGTCCTTTTCATAGGCATAGCTAAAATAGAGCTTCAGGCGCATTTTGCTGTCGTCGATATACGTGCCAAGCTTTTGTCCGACAGTGATAACGTCGTCGAGCTTGACCGTTACATCGAGCGCCTTGCCGTCAAACGGCGCCGTAAGATTGAGGTTTGCGATATTTTCATTGACGTCCGCGAGCTGGTCGGTATAGTCCTTGAGCTCCTTTTCGGCAGTCTCCATATCGTCTTCAAGTGAAGAGCCTTCTATGGAAAACAGCGGCGTACCCGCCTTAACGCTGTCGCCGGTGCTCACATACACCTCTTTGACCACGCCCTTGGCCGAAACGCTGATGTCCTCGCTCTGCTTGGCCTTGGTGCTGCCGGAGCCGTAAATCATCGATTCGACCGGGCCATAAGAGGCGACGGCGGTAGTATAAGTAATCTCTTCCTTGTCGGAAAACAGCTTATAAAGGCCGAAGGCAATTCCGCCGACAACGACCGCCGACACGGACAGCCATATGATCCTTTTGATCGTCTTCCTGCGCTTTGGATTGGGGAGCTTTTTCTTTTTTCCGCCGGCGGGAAGCGGCGTACCTTCGCCCGGCACGGGTGAAGGCGAAACGGCGCTCTGCGCGGGAGTGGCGGCCTGATTCTCTTCAGGCTTGCTTTCGGTTGCGGTGCTCATCTGATCTGACACGGCTTTTGACCTCCTATATGGTTGATGGGTGCATTGACCCAGCGTAATCCGGGTTTTTAAAAATTACAGGCTTTCAAAACATTTCCAATTATATGCGGGCCGGTACCGGCATACAATCAACAATTGGTTACAGACCCGTAGCATTATAATAACAGCGCGCCGACCTAAAATGACCTAAATATTGGACGAATTTATTTCTTTTGTGTTCCCAGATAATAACATTTCTTTCATATTTTTCTTTTTCCCGAAAAAGACCGCGCGCCGAGTTTGTTTTTATGCCTGCACGTGATTTCGTAAAAACTGTATTACATCAATTAATACAG
The DNA here is from genome assembly GCA_963678505.2 of Oscillospiraceae bacterium. GTDB lineage: Bacteria > Bacillota > Clostridia > Oscillospirales > JAVBQB01. Next base: position 95,587 of record CAXXFP010000012.1, read on the forward strand.
TCAGAGTATACCTGCGTTTCTATAATCTGTCAATGCCGGCAAATAAAAAAAAGGGCGCGCCGGAAAGGGCGTTCGTCAAAGGGATTACTCAAAACAAACAATTTTTGACCGACACTCTTGAAGCGGAGCCAAAACAATAAAGACCACACCGAAGGATAAAACCTTTGGTGTGGTCTTTCAATCCAATCAGGGATGATGAAAACTAGCAACAGGCCATCGAAAGCAAACAGCTTTCGATGGCCTGTATTTTTTTGCTGAGATCGAGTTACACGACATAATTTCAATCCACAGATTACTCTGACTCTATGATTCTACGGTATAATGCGCAAAAACATGTCGAATCAACAAATTCAGGTCAACAAAATTTATTTTCTATGTCGTGTACCTCTTTATATGAGGCAAGTGGAATAAACATAAGCGGCTTTAAATATAAGTTACAGTAGGAGGAGATCCGATGATTATGATCCGTGGACCGCCGGGGAAAAGCTGTGCGATAACCCCGTATAATGAATAATACCGGCTCTAAACAATCAATGTATCATTTTTGCATTTTTCAATGTCCAATACACCACGCATATAACCTATAAAGGAGTTATAACGGAGTGTCCATTGAAACACGCCCTTTGTGATCTCTTTCAAGTTCCATGCCTGTGCTTTCTCGCGGCGGATGGACACAGATTTTTTTGCAACAACTGCTAATTGCCCTTGCCTCTGGCAATCATATTTGCCAGATCATCATCAACCACAGCAGACACCGTATTGGATTCAATTACGACAAACTGATCGCACACGGTTTCGAATTGCATGGTGTCTTCCAATTCATTCATGCGCGTGATCGCGCTAATACAGCTGTCGTCCCGAATGATTTCATCGTTCATTGACTCGGTGCTGAGTTCCGGAGTGATGTCAATACCTGTAGTAAAATAGCTTTTCAGCACTCACGTGCAGTTTCCAAAGCAGGGTTCTTTTTCAGCATGGAGTCATCTTGCAAGGAGAAACTCCACATAACCGCGTCTTGATAAATGCCATTGCGATTCACTCTGCCGGATGATTGCAAGAGTGAGAGCATAGAGGGCAATTCGCGAAAACCGCTTCGAAAAGAAAAATCCACACCGGCCTCGACACATGACGTTGCAATAAGCGTCCAGTTTGTTTCGGATTCATCTTTCAGCCGCGCTTTCACCCGTTTTATTGTGTCGTTTCTGTCCACCGGTGTCAATGCGGTTGAAAGGTGCTCGACACAACCACTCCCATAGGTTCTTCAATCGGCTTAAACGGAATGCCGAAAGCATCAACGCTGAACTTATCAAGATTATTCTGCTGCGATGAATCCGCTGACAGTAAAGCCGCATTAAGTGCCAAAGAAAACTTGTTGCTGATCGCTGGCATTCCAATATCAATCAATTGGGGCGTTTCCAACGCGATTGAAGTTGAACCATAATCATCAACTGCGTTTTCATTAAATTTACCTTGATAAAATAGAATACTCAATGCCAGCGAGGTGTTTTCTCTGCTGCTAAACATTCTGAAAACTTCATTTTCCAGCTCTTGATGGAGAATACTTGAATCCCGAAAGCCATACCCTTGAAAGCCGTATGGTAGAGCTGAAAGGCACCATGACCGCCGAACACGACAGTGCGCTCAATGTTGACCACTTCCTCACCTTGGTACAGAAGTACATGGACATTCAGGAGCTTACGGCGGAAATGATACGCGAGTTCGTTGAGAAAATCCTCGTTTACAAAGCAGAACGCATTGATGGCAGACGAGTACAGCGCATCAAAATCGTCTGGAACTGTATAGGCGAGTTCACGCCGCCAGCCACAACACCTGCACCAGAGCAAGAAAAATCGGCATAGCCGGTACATACATACCAACTATGTCGATATTTTCCCGGGATTATAAATCCCTAAGACGCACCCTCAAAGGCGCGCCCTTTTTCATTTTTGTTTTTTACAGTAACTTAAAAAGCCGGAATACAGTCAGGTATGCCTGCTCGCGTGTATAAAGCGCTTTTGGATAAAAGCGCGCCGAATCGCCGCGCATGATCCCATTTGCGGATACAAACTCGACAGACCCCCTCGCCCACGCGGCTGTGTCGGACGCATCATTAAAGGCGGGTGCAGCCGCGGCCTTCAGGCCGGAAAGCAGCTGCGCGGTGCGCGTGAGCATGGCTGCCGCCTGTTCCCGCGTGATCAGTTCCTCCGGGCCGAACGTACCGTCCGGCCTTCCGTTTACAATGCCCATAGCAGCCGCCGCAAGAATACCTGCGGCCGCCGTATCCGAAAAAGAAGCGCCGGACTCAAGGCCCACGCTCCGGATAAAGTCCGCAGCGCTCTTTTTGGTATGCGACTCAACCACCTGCACGGCCAGCCGGCAGAAATCCGCGCGCGTGCAGTTTTCCGTATAGCCTCGCTGCATATCCTGCGGCACAAGCCCCGCGTTCACAGCCTGCTCCACCTCCGTCTGCGCCCAAGGCGAAGGCGCGTCGGAGGGTACAACCAGACCATACCGTTCGCCCTTTTTATAGACAAACGCGCCGTCAATGCGGGCAACATTCGTCCATCCGGCGGTATCAAGCGTCCGTGTCGTCCCCGCAGACAGGTCATAAAGCGTATACGCGCCGTTTTTCTTCAGGAATACCTGCCCGTTTACAGGACTGGTCACCTCTTCGTATGCTGCGGGAACAACGGTCTTGCCCAATGTATCGACAAGCCCCCATTTTCCGGCTTTCATAGCCGGAGCATAGCCTCCGGCAAAGGCCCGCAGCGCGTCCCATTCAGCCGGCACGATCAGCGCGCCGGCAGCATTCACCGCGCCCCATTTTCCGTCTTTTTTTATCACGGCAAGCCCCGTACAGAATATCTGCTGGGCATACTGCGCGTCCGCGATGCAGACGTCCTCGTACTGCGCAGCAAGCACATAGCTTCCCGTTTTATCGATTACGCCGAAGCGGCCGTTTTCCCGCACAAGCGCGCGTCCCGCGCAGAAATTCCATGCCTCGTCGAATTTAGCGGGTATGACCATGACGCCGGACGTATTTATATAGCCGTAGCCGCCCGCGGCGGGCGCCGCCGCAAGCCCATCATGAAAGCCCCTTGCGTAAAACGGGCAGGACATCACCTGTCGGCCCTGCTTGTCTATATAAATGGTGTGCCCGGAAGCCGTCATATATACCGGCGCGATGCCGGAGCTGAAATCACCCGCCCCGTCAATTTTGCCGTAGCGCTCGGTTAAGTCGATCACGGTTTTGCCTGTCACGTCAATGTATTGAAGCCTCTGCCTTCCCCCGAACATTTTGGCGGTCAGGGCAAGCCCCTCGTGAAACGCGCCGGCACTGCTGTACTGCGCGGTGATCACGACCGCGCCGGTCGCGCTGTCTATGTAGCCCCACTGCTCCCCGTTATAAACGGCGGTCAGCAGGCCGGATGCCTTGATCTGATGCCACTGAGGATCCGAAACGATCGTCTCCGGCTGCGCGGCGGCAAACGCCGGCATGGTCACAGCGCCGAGCAGTACAGCGCATAAAGTAAGCGATAGCAGCTTTTTCTTCATTTTACCCTCCATTTGCCTGTGCAGGCACTAAAACGCAGCCCGCCCTTCGGCAGACTGTCCTGGCGGTCCAAAACAGACGTCACGCCCGGCACTGCACTGATTATAGCATCCCATCCCCGCAGAATCTACGCTTATTTCTAAGCGGCTGCCCGGGCGCGGCAATATGGTTTTCCTGTTTTACGTGGACGGGTGGGATATATCGTGCAAAGCATGTCCTCCGAATAAATCAAAACCTTGCACTAAAAATTTTGAAGCATCCGTTTCAAATCCCAACAGGAAGTCAATCAATGGTTCATTGCCAAAACGCATTTATTTTGGCAACAAAAGTCCGCAACACGCGGAATTTTGCACATACGGTTCAAAAATCGTATTTATTCAGTGGACATTGATTATATAATCAATTCACGTATTCAGTCTGCACGCGGACAAATCGGGTTTCTTCGGCAGGCGTTGTTTACAAACCCCGATATTTAGAATACTATGTTTTTAGTCGTAGCGCTCAAGGCCTCCGTGTATGGTCTGCCATGCGTCGCGCCGGAAGGCCTCTACAAGACTGCTCTGTTGGGAAAACCTGCCCGCATCTGCGGCTGCGCTCTCTTATCCGCGCATATGTCGCCGCGCTCCCGCGCTGTGCGCTGTATGGAAAGGTGTGACTCATATGGATACAATGGTTGTTGGCCTGTTCGTCATTCCCTGGCTTGCCACGCTGTCGGGCTCGCTGCTCGCGCTCCGGCTCAGGCTGCGCTCGGCGCGTGCGCAAAGCGGATTTCTGGGCTTTGCCGCAGGCGTGATGATCGCCTCCTCGGTCTGGTCCCTGCTGCTGCCCGCCTTTTCCGAATCGGGCAGCAGTGTGCGCGGCGTGGGCATCGTTTCACTGGGCTTTGCGCTGGGCTGTCTGGGGATGCTGCTTTTGGACAAAATCATGCCGCATCAGCATCTGGATCAGTCTGCGCCTGAAGGCCCCCGCTCGCACATGTCCCGCCCCATGCTCCTTGTTATGGCCGTGGCGCTTCATAACATCCCGGAGGGTATGGCGCTGGGCGTGGTCGTCGCCTCTTTCGCGGGAAGCGGCGGCATCTTATGGAGCGCGGCGGCCGCCTTTGGTCTGGGTCTGGCGCTTCAGAATTTTCCCGAGGGCATGGCTGTGGTCGTTCCCATGCGTCAGGCCGGTGTTTCGCAGCGCCGGTGCGCCGTTTGGGGCGTGCTTGCAAGTTTTGCCGAGCCCGCCGCGGCGGGTCTGGGCTTCGCCGCCGCCTCGCTTCTCACGCGGCTGGGCGCGGTCATCATGCCCATACTGCTGGGCATGGCGGCGGGCGCAATGATTTTTATCGTTGTCGAGGAGCTTATTCCTGAATCGCAAAACGCGGGCGGCGGGCATGCGCCCACCTACGGTTTTCTGTCGGGCTTCTGGCTCATGGCCGTAATGGGTGTTCTGGGCGGATAAAAAACGGCTTTACACCGCCGCAAAAGCATCGGCCCGGTGTGTGATGACGCATGCGCGTCTAAGCGTCTGCCGATATACGGCTTTCCCGAAATCCCCGGGCTTTTTAAGTCGGCACGCACAGAAAAGCAGCCGTCTGACCAAATCGCGCTGATCTCTTCCCGATCTGGGAGAACAAACCGGATGGTCACTTTCTTTTTCAGCTGTCCGCGCAAGTTGACAAGCATGGGCAGATATTGTACAATACTTCTTGCGTTTTAATACGCGCGCGCAGTCTGGCAGGACAGAGCATCGCCTCCTAAGCAGGAGGATATCTTCCTGCCGTTTGCTGATTTAATATAATGATATGCCCTTGTAGCTCAGCTGGATAGAGCGTCCGCCTCCTAAGCGGAAGGCCAGCGGTTCGAATCCGCTCAAGGGTGCCAGAAAGCGCCAAAAACATAACGTTTTTGGCGCTTTCTCTATGCCGATAAGTTCAAGTACCCGATTGGCAGAAGGGGTGTTTCCGCTGGTTTTGCCTTTGCTTTTTTAGATTCGACCTGTCAACTTTCTGCTAATGGCGACCTGTTGCTCTCGATGCTTTTTCCGGTAATTTGCATTCTGCCAATCACAAAATTTCGTTTTTTTGATAGGTCGCGCGTTTACCCTATTTTCACTTAAAATCAAGAGGCAGTACAACAACTATGATTGCGGAGATCATCTGGCATCAGGTGACATTTTTATGTTCTCCCGTTCTTCCGTTTAGCAGGAACCCGCCTTGCTACACTTTCTTCTCATCGGGGGTATAACGCCCTTCGGTCACATGCTCCGCAATCAAGACACACTGTTCCAAATCCAGTTTTGTCTGCCGAAAGCTCGCCTCCAGAATCGGAAAGAAATCCAACGATGAATGCCGCAAATCCGATTTATAAAAGCTGGTTTCATGTGCGATTGCCTCATTGAATTCACAGCCGTTGAGTTTGCATTGATTGAAGTGACACTCGGAGAGATCTGCGCCGAAGAAGCGGATATTGCACAAATCATGCTTGTGAAACGACTGCTTGCGCAGTACGGTATATGACCAGTCACCGCCTATGATCTGCGCCAGACCACATTCGGCGTCCGTAAAATCCGAGCCGGTCATTTTGCATCCCTCCAGCGTCGTGGCAAAAAACGAAGCGTTCTTAAATTTGCAGGAGAGAAAGGCGCAGTCCTTGATGGTAACGCCGTTGAGCCGCGCGTTGGTGAAATCGCAGGACTCAAACAAACAGTTGTACATTACTTCTATTTCCGAAAAATCCGTCCAGCGAAAATTGCATTTGTCAAACTTCACGCGGGACATTTCCGTCGACTCTATTGATTCCCTTGAAAAGTCATCGGAAGAATAGGCGATTTTGTCTATTCGCACGAGGCGTATTCCTCATTCCTTTATGTTAATTTACTGATGCAGATGGATTTCCCGTATCAGATACGGCGTTGTTTCTCCATACAAGGTTCCGGGGCGCGACAGCTGTCTGCCGCGAAAGTTGCTGCCGTATCCGTTTCGGTTCCGGCTGTTCTGAGCTTTTAGGATTACAGAATCCAGCTCAATTTCCCGGAGCTGTTTGTCCTGCGCGATCTTGGTGAGCATTTGAGATACCGGGTCTATTGTATCCATATCGGCAAGTGTGAAGGTGCGGGAAGCTACCTGTCTGCGCAGTGTTGTAAATGTGATTCCCATATTATGCCACGGCGTTTCATAGGGCTTGCGCACAATCACCATATCTGCCTGATAGGATATGCCGTCGATCAGTACTGTAAAAACATTTTGCAGCAGCAGCTTGTTGTAAAGCGTTTTCTGTTGTTCATTGTACCGTTCAAACGAATCTATAAGGTCAATCGAACGAAGTCTTGTGCTGTATGGCACGGTCAGGCAATCCTCCGTCATATGCCGGCACCTTCTTTGGCATCCTTCGGCGTCTTTTTAGGTTTTGCCGGCGTTTTCCCGGCTGGAGACCGCTTTTTTGCGGCGGCTCGTTTTTGCTCCAGCAGAGCGCGTTTTTCTTCTTCACGGCATTTTTTATTTTCTTCCTCAAACAGCCTCCGCTCGGCCTCGATCTGCTCGCGGATTTGCCGGAGCTCGTCGTTCATCTTTTCCTGTGAAACGGGGCTGCACAGCTCCAAAAACGATTCAAATGCGGCAGGATAGAGGAATTTCCTGACGCCGACCGTTTCGCAGAATTTTACCGTGACCGTCGTCATGGTCTGGTCGGCAATCTTTCCGACTCCGAATTGGCGGTGACGAACCAGCTCATCAATCACATTCATCGTTACTTTTCCTCCCCCTCTCCATCTACTCTTTCGGTGATATAATCCGGCACCTCGTCTTTGGGTATGCCCAGTGCGGCAGCCAGCTCGCCAAACAGTAATTCTTCGGCACGTTTCATATACCTTTCGTCCACATACCCGAATTTGCGCTTCTGCTGCTCCACGGCCTGCTTTTTCGCATGGATGGACATGGTAAGTTCGATTAAATCCGCGCAGTCGTGGTTTTTCAAAGACGCCTCATAGTGCTCCGCAAGCTCTCTAAAAAAACGGCTGTGGTATGCTTCCACCCTGATTGAGGGGATCATGTCGATAAGGCGCTGCGCCTCCCCGGCCGTAATGATAGGGCGCATAAACACTTTTGTGTTGACAGGCGTATAGATCATGCCATTCTGATATAAAGGCTTCAGCGTATAATAAAGCTGACTTTTATCCACATCCGGAAAATCAGGCGCAGCAATTCCCGTAACCTTGCATACGCCAATATTTCCGTAAACAATGAAAGCTCCGGTCTGAAACATTTTCGTTACCTCCGCGGTTTTGCGCCGGCGTCCAGCCATGGACGGGAACCGCCGTAGTATTTTTGCGCGATACGCTCCTGCGTTTCCTCATCCAGAGAGCGCAGCCGCTCCTGTGCCTTCGCCAGACTGTTCGTTTTCTGATTATAGGAACAACCCACGCCGAAACAGGCGGGGATATTCAGCCATCTGCATTTTCCGTTATCCTGAAGTCCCCCGCAATCGGGCAGCTGCAATAATTCAGAATTTGAGTTGCGGGTAAGCGCTGCCATAAAACCACCTTACTTTGCCTGTAAACTTTTTTTACAAATTTCCCGGTGCAGCTTGCGGCGCAGCACGCTGTCTGCTCCGGTGTACCGGCAAAAATGACGATGCGGCTGTTGTAACTGAGATTTTCGGATGCCGCTTGAGAAATCATCATAGATAAGCCGTCTCCGGTTATGCTGAAAAGCAAAGAGCGTATAGCTCTGACAACTGGACTTACGTTCGTCAGAACTACACGCTGTATTATTATTTTAACACACTTTTCAAACTGAATGTAAGCGATAAAATGCTGTCAGTCGAAAAAAACACTTACATAGCCACACAAAGGATGTCGGCATAAACATTCTCCTCTTGCACTAATATAGTGCAAGAGTGATATAATTAATATGTAAAATCAATACAGAATTGCACCCAATTAAGTGCAGCGAGGTTTTGATTATGAATTACGAGTACAGCAAGGCAATCGGAAGGAATATTAGCGTTATCAGGCAGTCAAAAGGATTAACTCAGGAGCAATTATCCGCTAAATTGCAAGTCATTGAATGTGATATCACCAGAAGCGCACTGGCAAAAATTGAGGTCGGACAGAGGCATTTATATCCCGATGAGTTAAAGACGCTGAAAATGGTGCTTGGAATTCGTTATGAAGAACTATTTGTCTAAATCGGCAGATTGTCCAATTGGTGATGTAAATAAAAAAGTACGAGTGCATTTGCATACTGCATGAAAATGCAGATTTGACGCTGGAAAAGGGCAGGGCGCTGTGCCCCACAAAATCTTTTCCCCCGCGACTGCGCCAATCGGAAAGCCCCCGGGATTCCTTGAAAAACAAGGACTCCCGGGGGCCTTTTGCTCTGAAAAAGCATACTTCTCCGGCGCCCTGCCGGAAAGGCGGAAACGGCCCGACACGGATGAAAACAGGCTCGTCTTAGTTATTTCAGCCGTGAACCGCTTCAGCCTCAGGCGGTTTTTTTCGCTCTGCACAATAAACAGCAGCACTCTCCGCTAAGCAGCTTGGGTATAAAATAGGCTGCCGCCGCTGCAAGAGCAATCACTGCGAGAACGCCGACTATGATCTTCCATGCCTTCATAATGATTTCCTCCTTCTGCTGTGTTGGTACGCGCGTGCATTTGTCAAAACCGGATATCGGGCCGGTTACCTGACGTCGCTGCGGTCGTTGACCGGCATGGTGCTTTCCGTAATGCTTCGGATTACACAATCTTCCCCGTCAAGATACTTTAGTATACGCGGCAGCGCCTGCGCTGTAAGCTCATTTGCATTGAGCCGGAGAACACAGTCCTTTGATTTTTCAAGGCGGCTGATAACGCGCGAGGCGATCCTCGCCGCGCTGACCGACTGGCCTTCACTGACTGATACGTTCCAGTCCCAGTAGCGGTAGCCCGCGGCGACCAGCTCATCGAAGGCTGTGCCGCTGCCGCTCCACGCGCCGCTTCCCGCGTACAGACGCACAAGGCGCGTGCGCGTGAGGAGCACACGGTCAAGCTCGTCGTTTGTTTCCCCCAGCACACGGATCATGTCCCCGGCGGTTTCCGCGGCGCCTTCGGGCGCGCGGTACAAAAGCCCCAGGGTGTGCCCGGAGCCCCACATCCTGCGCAGGATGTCGCCCTGCGCGGCAATCGCATCTTTATCCAGAAAGAACGCGGCCTTATAGCCGTACTGGTCAAGCGCATCCAGAATTTCCGCGGTGGCTTTGTCCGGCCCGCCGTCAAAGGTGATATAGACCTCCCGGTGCGTCCGGGCGGAGGGAGATGCGCTCGCCGATCCGGAACCGCTCTGCTGCGGCTGGCCGGACTGCTGGGCGTTATTATTGTATTCCGAGAGCATCTGCATCATATGGTCCTCAGCAATGTGTGCAAACAGGTCGTTTGAAACCTTGGACGCGGGGGTGATGATGCGTACGGCCGGGCCCATGTCCAGATATGTCCAGCGCCAGCCGAACTGCTCGCACATAAAGGCTACTGGCACATAGATGGAGCCGCCGGTCAGGAGCGCGCGCTGGGTGTACTTTTTTTCATGGTCAAAAGCGACGCCGGTATTTAAATTAAAGGTAAGCACCTTCGACGCGTTAAAAAACGTCAGGCTGTAATCAGACGGATTGTAGGAATAATAAACCTTGAGCAGGGGCTCCTTAAAAAGGGTATAGGGCAGATACATGGCGCCGTTATAGCGGATGGGCATATTCTCCGCAGTCAGCTCAAGCACCTTTTCGTCGACCACGGCAAAATAAGGGGTGTCGGCGCTTGCGCTTGAAAGCGGGATGAGCAGCGCCGCGAACAGAATTACAGACAAAATAATCATACCGGCCCGCTTCATCCGCATCCCCCCTTTTATCGCGCGCAGCCTGTTAAAAGACAGGCTTTTCTTCTTTATATTCAGTATAGCACCCTCCGCAATAAGACGCAATACGCCGCGTTTTTCCCCGTTGCGGCATATTCTTCGCGTGGAGCATGCGTTCAGTCTTTCGACCTGCTCAAGCTGCCGCAGCTGCCCGAGGATCTCCTCATACTGCGCGTCAAGCTGCGCGCAGTCTTTTTGTGCGGAAAGCTTTGACATGATCTCAGCCAGACGCATCCGGAGAAGCGTTTCCTGCAGGGGGTCCGACGCTGCCCTTTTCAGGCTCTCGTCGTACCCATCGAGATTACCGTCAAACGTGATGAGCTTTTTATATTTAAAAAGAATAAGCCGGTCTGCCACGGCGTTTACAAACGCGCGGTCATGCGACACGAATAAAACCGTTCCTTCGTAGTCGCGCAGCAGACCTTCGAGCACCTCGACGGAGGGCGCGTCGAGATAATTTGTCGGCTCGTCAAGCAAAAGGACATTGTAATCCGACACAAAGAGTTTGGCAAAGGAAAGCCGGATGCGCTCGCCGCCGCTTAAAACCTCCGTGCGCTTAAAAACGTCCTCCCGCTTAAAAAGCAGCCGCGCCAAAATGGTTCGCACCGTGTTTTCATTCTGCACGCTTTCATACAGTGCGTTTTCCAGCACGGTTTTTGATAAATCAAGGTTTTCAAAGGCCTGATAAAAATAACCGATCTTTGCTTTCGGGACAATATGGATATTCGCATGGCCGTCTTTTATCAGATTGAGCAGCGTAGTTTTCCCGCATCCGTTTTCCCCGCAAAGCGCCGTTTTGCTTGCGTTTGGAAGCGCAAACCCTGCGTTTTCAAGCAGTACGCGGCCTCCGCGTACACAGGAAAAACCTTCGGCGCGGATTACCGTCTTATTCGCGGGCGGATCAGTCAGTGAAAAATCAAAATACACCTGGTCCGTATCCCTTGGCTTTTCCTTTTTTTCAAGCTTTTCAAGGCGTGTTTTGATTGCGTTGCCGGCGTTATTGATCTTTTCCTGCTTTTCACCGGCCGCGCGGCGGTGAAGCCTTGCTTCGGAATTACCCATCCGTTTCGGCGCTTTGCGGATCGCCCCTGCTTTTTGTTTGAGCGTGTCCACCGCATCCTCGAGATGCTTTTTCTGTGCGGTATACCGGTCGTACTCAAGCCGTTCTTTTTCCCTCATGAGCGCCGACTGCGCCTTATAAAAGCTGTAACCTCCGTTATATAAAACGGGCGCGCCGTCTTTAATTTCAATAATCTTATTGCACAGCGCGTCAAGCAGGCTGCGGTCGTGGCTGATTAAAAGGAAGCTTTCGACCCTTTTCAGATGCGCACGCAGCTGCGCGACGCCTTCGGCATCCAGGTTTGCGGTGGGCTCGTCGGCGAAAACCAACCTGCCCGGCGCGGCGAAGGCCTTACTCAGCTGCATGCGCATGCGTTCCCCGCCGCTTAAAAACGGCGTGTCCTCCGGCCTGTCGGCTCCGGCTTCCCCGTTTTCCGCGGTCCCGGCAGCTGTTTTCTCATTTTCAAACTGCGGAATATAGGTAATCCTGCAATGCCGGCTGACGATTCCGCCATCCGGCTGCACACGGCCGGATAAAACATCCAAAAGCGTTGTTTTTCCGCTGCCGTTTAACCCCACGACACCGATCCGGTCGCCTGAATATATCTTAAAGTTATCAAAATTCAAAATCCTCCGGTCGCCGTAAACCTTGCTGATCTGGCTTGCTTCCAACAAAACGGACATAAAAAATCCTCCTGAACAAAATTAAATTTGTGTCGGAGGGGACAGCGGCCTGATGCGGGAAAAACTCCCCGCAAGGCCGGTATTGACGCCATCCCAACACAACAAAGAGCATTCTCCAAATGCTCCGAAGCTACGCCGCTTTCCGTGTCAGTTCAGGCAATACGCATTTTTGTTGAAACCTTACCCTTTCGCATGTATATGAGTAGAATAGCACAATAAAAGCCCGAAGAAAACCGTTTTCCTCAAAACTCTATAACAGTTTCTTTCAGACAAAAGCCGCGAAACCTTTCGGTTGTGCCGGATTTTCCGGCGCACACGAAAAAAAGCACGCATAATCCAATGCTTTGTCCGCATTCTCAGCGCAGCGGTTCAGCCGGAAGTGCTGCACTTGTTATGCTTTTTTTGGTATCGCTTCCGTCGCGCAGCAGCCGGCACAGAGTCGGCGCGTCGTCGAAAGCGATCGCATCGCGCACCTGCCTGACGTTTTCGATAAAGAGCGTAAGCTCATTGGTCAGATAGTCGCGGTTGAGTAAAAAAAGCTCGCTCCACATGGCTTCATTGAGCTGCGCCACGCGCGTCAGATCCTGAAAGCTGCCCGCGGAAAAGCCCGCCTGCCGCTTTGCCGTCGGACTTTTTACAAACGCGTTTGAAATGATATGCGCAAGCTGGGAGGTCAGCGCAATGATTTCATCGTGCATTTCCGGCGTAGTGAGGACGCTCTTTGAAAAGCCGAGGCTTTCCCCCAGCGCGCGCACGGTTTCAAGCGCGCCGGCGTCGGCGTCTTCCATCAGAATCAGGCTAGCATTTTCAAAAAGCCGCGCGTGCGCGTTTTCAAAGCCCGCGGTCTCCTTTCCCGCCATGGGGTGCGCGCCGACAAAATGCACCCCCGCGTCCCGGGCGGCTTCGGTAAGCTGCGCACAGACAAAGCGCTTCACGCCGCAGACATCCATAATGACGGCGCCCGGCTTAAACCGGGCAAGGTTTTCTAAAATAAACCGGACGGTCAGTCCCGGATACAGCGCCACAATGACCACATCGCAGCGGCTAAGCGCATCGGGTGAGATGATCTCATCCGCCGCCCCGCTTTCAAGCGCGCGGCGGCACACCTCCGGGTTTGTATCCAGCGCCAGTACGCGGTGCGGCGTGAGGGCTTTGACGGCCTTTGCAAAAGAGCCGCCGATCAGCCCCAGACCAATGATCCCGATGGTCATGCCTTCCATAGGGTCTTCCCCTCCAGTTCGATGTAGGGTTTGATCGAATGCATCAGCGCTTCAAATGCCTGGGGGTTAAGCGACTGCGCGCCGTCGCTGCGCGCCTCGGCGGGGTTTGGATGCATCTCGATCATCAATCCGTCCGCGCCTGCGGCCACCGCCGCCTTTGCAAGCGGCTCGACCAGCCACGAAATGCCGCCGGCATGGCTGGGATCTACCACCACAGGCAGGTGCGTAAGCCTTTTGAGCATCGGAACGGCCGAAATATCCAGCGTGTTGCGCGTAGACGGCTCAAAGGTACGTATGCCGCGCTCACACAAAATGACCTGCTCATTTCCGCCGGACATAATGTATTCCGCGCTCATGAGCAGCTCTTCAAGCGTATTGGCAAGCCCGCGCTTGAGTAAAATGGGTTTGCCAGTCTGCCCGAGCAGCTTTAAGAGCCTGAAATTCTGCATATTGCGCGCGCCCACCTGAATCAAATCGACCTCTGCAAAAAGTCCAATGTCCGCGGCGTCCATAATTTCGGTCACCACGGGAAGCCCCGCCTGCCGTCCGGCCTGACATAAAAGCCTCAGCCCCTCGTCCTCAAGCCCCTGAAAGGCGTACGGAGAGGTGCGCGGTTTAAACGCGCCGCCGCGCAGCAGCCCCGCGCCCGACGCGCGCACGCTTTGCGCGGCCTGTGCCATCTGCGCGGCGCTTTCCACCGAGCACGGCCCGGCGATGACCTGAAAAAATTCGCCTCCGAACCTGCGTCCGGCAACGTCGACGACGGTGTCCGCCTCGTGAAACTTGCGGTTGGCCTTTTTATACGGCTCCGTAACCCGCTTTACGTCGGATACGATGCTCTCCGACTTGAGCTTTTCAGCGTCGATGCGGGAGGTGTCTCCAATGAGCCCGACGATGGTGGTGTTTTCGCCCCGGCTGATATGCGTTTTCAGCCCCATGGCCTCCATCCGCGCGGAAAAATCGGCCACTTGCCTGTCGGTGGAATCGCTTTTTAAAACAACAATCATGATTTTCACTCCTTAAAAAAGTAACCCGGAGCCTTGTTGCGGCTCCGGGCTTAAAATAAAAAGCCCGAAGCCTGCTACGGGCTTCGGGCTGCACGATCTTATCAGTCTAAGAACAGCAGCGAACAAAGCCCGTCCATGCGTAATAATACGCGGGCTTTGTATAATAAAGCTGAGTTGTCAGTTTGACGGGTGCTGCCATTTTCGTCACCTCTGAACTTTTTGCAAGTATATCATATGCCATCGTATGCGTCAAGAAATAAAAATGGAAACGCTTCAAGTAGTCCCGTATGCGCGCGCAGGCCTTGCCGCGCATGGAATCCGCGTCCGGCCGAACCTTTTGTTTACGGGCTCACCGTCCATCCGGACATGTCGTAATACAGGTTATCCTGAACCGAGGAAATGCCGCGGATCTGCCCCCTGTGCGTATACACCGAGCTTGTTTTAAACAGAACGGGCACGATGGGCGCCTGCTGCGCCACATCGGCGTAAAGCGCGTAGGCCGCCTGCGCGCCGCCCGTCTGTCGAAACGCCGCAAGCAGGCTGTCGGTTGCCGCGCTTGAATAATTTCCGTAGTTGAGCGCGCCTTGTCCCCCCGTACGCGTGTGCAGCAAAAAGTCGAGCGAAAAGTCGCAGGAAAGCATGGTTTCCCCGTAATACAGATCAAAATCCCCGCTTGACAGCGCCTTTTGATAATCGCTCCACTTGAGTTCGCGCACCGTGAGCGTGACGCCGATTTGCTTGAGCGATTCACCGATCATATAGGCCGCTTTTGTCTTAAACGCGTTTTCCGAGTTTACCGCCAGCGTGAGACTGAGCGGCGCGCGGCGCCACCCCGCGTGATAATCGAGCACCCCGTCGCTGTCGCTGTCGGAAATGCCCGCTTCATACAGCAGCGAGGACAGCCGGCTTAAATTGTACGCATACTGCTCGCCAAGCTCGGCGCTAAAGAGCGGTGAGGACGGCGGCACCGGCAGCGCGGACTTAGCCGCGCGCCCGAGCATGACGTTTGCCGTGATGGATTGCCTGTCCACGGCGTAGCCGATGGCACGGCGGACGGCGGCGTTATTAAGCGGCGCGCGTTTGGTGTTAAAGCCAATATACTGCATAGTGGTGGTGGGGTATTCCCACGCCTCGCAGTCCCCGCGCAGGCCGATGGGGTTGGTGCCGGTGCTGTCCACGCTCATAAGGCCGATCAGATCGGCTTCAAAATCATAAATGAGCATACCGGTATCCTTGCCCGTGACCAACTGGATGCGTTTGATGGGAAGCGTCTTTTTCTGCCACCATTTGGTGTTTTCGAGCAGCAGCGCGTCGTCCCCGGTGATTTTCGGGGCAAACGGCCCGGTTCCCGGCGGAAAGCTCTGTCCGCCCGATCCGTCCTTGATCATAGGTATGTTCAAAAGCGCGGGCAGGCGCGCCTGCGGCGCGGAAAGCGTGATTTCCAGCACATAGGGATCCTTTGCGCGCACCTCTGAAACACTTTTCAGGTGCGGCGCGTACGGGGAGGTTTCACCCCGCGCAAGCTCAAGGGAATACACGGCGTCCTTGGCCGTAAACGCGGAGCCGTCGTGAAACACAACGTCCCGGCGCAGATTAAGCGTGTAAGTCAGCCCGCTGACCGTATAGCTCTGGCACAGCGCGCCGACCGGCTCGAAATGTTCATCCAACGCAAAAAGCCCCTCGTACACAAGAGGGGAAAGCTCGCGGTTATATTTATTTTTGAGCAGAATGGGATTAAACGTCTCAGAAGAATCCCACGCAAGTCCGAATATCTCGTTTTGCGTCTTTCCGGGAACGGCGGGAACGCCGGACGCCGACGGGGACGGGCTGACGCTCGGGGATACGGACGCTTCCAGCTTGATTGAGCAGGCCGTCGCCCCGGCCAGAATAAACGCCGCCAACAGGAGCAGCGCGGATCTTCTCATGAAAGACCCTCCTTCAGAGGACATAGAGAAAATATACCAAACACACGACGGCGTCCGTCTCAAAAAACGGCGAAAGCCATCAAAATGTTCAAAAACCGCAGGAACGCCGACGCACGCAAAAAGCAACCGGCATGCGCCGGATCAGCATGCGTCCAAAAAAACGCACCCTGCGCCAGCCGGCAAAATAACGGCTCACGCGCTGCCGGATTTACTCCGTCAGCGCGATCATGGCGGCCTGACTGCCGCGCGCGCCGCCGTTTCGCCGATGCGACCAGAAAAGCGCCGGCTCGCAGACGGTACACAGCTCCGACACGGCGATATTTGCCGCTAAAACGCCCGCGTCCAGAAGATGCAGACGGTTGAGTGCCTTGATATCCACCCGCCACTTATCCCCGGACGGCTCCATAAACGCGTCCGCGCGCTCGCCAAAACGCGCGCGCATGGCCTGAGGAACATCAAAATCCGTCTCAAAGCAGCACCGGCCGATGGCCGGTCCGATGGCGGCCAGGATATTCTCCGGCTTGCAGCCGAAGCGGCTTTTCATCAGCCCGACCGTTTTGCCGAGAATGCCGTTTGCCGTGCCCCGCCAGCCCGCGTGCACGGCGCCCGCCGCGCGGCGGATGGGGTCGTAGAGCAGAATGGGCGTGCAGTCGGCGGTAAACACGGTCAGCACCAGCCCGGGCGTGTCGGTAATATATGCGTCGGCTTCAAAGCCCGCGGTTTTGAAAAGGCCGCACCCGGCGTATTTTTCATCGGCCACGACCACATGGTCGGAGTGCGTCTGCCGGGAAAAAACCACCCGCCGGCAGTCAAGCCCCAACGCCGAGCAGATGATTCCGTAGTTTTTTACCACGTTTTCGCGTGCGTCGCCCCGGCTCAGGCCGAGGTTGAGCGAGGAAAGCTCCCCCCCGCTCACGCCGCCGCAGCGTGTGGTAAAGCAATGCGCCGCGCCGCCCGCCTGCCGAATATGCGATGCCGACAGGCAAACCAGCGCGTCCCGCTGTACGGTTTCAACGCGCGGGTTCATTATTTCCATAAAACCTTAATAGACGGCTCCAGCTCGAAGGCAAGCGCCTTGAGCACTTCCTCGATCTGTCCCACGCTCTCCCCGCTCCAGCCGTAGGCGCCGAACGCGCGGCCGGCACGGTTTTTGGGGTTTAAGCCGCGCATATACGTCAAAAACGCCGCGACCGTGGGCATGACGTTTCGGTTGAGCGTGGGCGAACCCACGCAGATGTATTTTGCGTCTAAAAGCGCCGCCATGGCGGTGGACACATGCGTGTCGCCCAGATCCAGAATCTCGCTGGACGATGCCTTTCGCGGCGTATTCCGCCGCAATATTCCGGGCGATCTGCCGCGTCGCGCCCCACATGGTGTCAAACACGATGACCGCTTTCTTATCGTCACTTTTGCCCGCCGACCAGTAGCTGTACTTTTCGGCCATCTCCCCGATAAAGGAACGCAGCACCACGCCGTGGCTCGGACAGATGACCGATATGCCGGGCAGCGTGGAAACGTCGGAAAGGAGCTTTTGCACCTGCGCGCCGAAAGGCAGCACAATATTTGCATAGTAGTCCTGCGCGCGCTCAAGCAGCCGGTCCAGACCGATTTCGTCATCAAAGCGCTCGTCCGACGCGATATGCTGGCCAAACGCGTCGTTTGAAAAAAGGATCTGCTCCTCGCACAAATAGGTGGACATGCTGTCCGGCCAGTGCACCATGGGCATCAGAACAAAACTAAAGCTGTATTTCCCGGTCGTGAGCGTTTCCCCCGTCTTGACCGTGCGCATCTCGCCCAAATCGCCGTAGTAGGCGTTTAAGCCCTTTTTTCCGTTGGGGGAGGTGACGATCTGTGCGTTTTTGCACAGGGAAACCAGTTTGGGCAGCGCGCCGGAATGATCCGGCTCGACATGGTTTACAATGAGATAGTCGATCTTCTCCGGGTCGATGATCTCCTTAATATTGTCGATCAGCTCCTCGGTAAACGGTACTTTGACCGTATCGATGAGCGAAATTTTGTCGTCAAGCACCAGATAGGAGTTGTAGGTGCTGCCATATGGGGTCAGATAGCCATGAAAGCTGCGCACCTTGCGGTCAATCGCCCCCACCCAATAGATATTTTCCTTTATTTTAACCGCAGACATCTTATTTCCTCCTTGTTTACATTGTTGTTTTTATGCCCGCAGACCGGGCCGGGCTTAAAACGCTGTAATCACGCGTCCTTGCCACAGCATTTTTTATACTTTTTCCCGCTGCCGCATGGGCAGGGATCGTTTCTTCCGATTTTGTTGACATGACGCACAGGCTGCTTTGCGCGGGTTTGTTCATCTCCCTCGCGGCCTTCAAAAGCAGGCTTTGCCACCTGCTCACGCTTGGGCGCGTCCTGCCCCTGTACACGCACGGTAAACGCAAGGCGCACGGTATCCTCCTGAATGGAAGCGATCATCTCGTCAAACATCTCAAAGCCTTCGCGCTTATACTCCATGATGGGGTCCTGCTGCGCGTATGCGCGCAGATAGATGCCCTGCCGCAGCTCCTGCATGGCGTCGATATGATCCATCCACTTGGTATCGACCATGCGCAGCAGCACGACGCGCTCGACCTCGCGCATGACCGTGGGCGTTATGTCCGCCTCGCGCTGGGCGTAGGCCTTCACCGCGCGCTCCTCAAGATACTCGCACAGTCTGGAAGCGGACAGGCGGTCAAGCTCTTCGTTTGTAAAATGCGTGTCGCCGTGTTTTAAAAACACACCCTCAAACTGGGACAAAACCTCCTCGACCTGCCGCGCCTCGGCATAGTCGGCGTGCTTGTCGTCACCCATGACCCTGTGCACCGCGCGGGAAATAGCGCTTTTGATCATGGTGGCGATATAGCCCTGCAAATCCTCGCCGTTTAGCACCTTCTGGCGCTGACCGTAAATGATCTCACGCTGCCTGTTCATCACGTCGTCAAACTCAAGCACGTTTTTACGGGTCTGGAAGTTACGCGACTCAACGCGCTTCTGCGCGTTTTCAATGGCGTTGGATAAAATCTTCTGGTCGATGGGCGTATCCTCGTCAAAGCCCAGCGTCTCCATCATGCTTGTCATCTTCGCGCTGCCGAACAGGCGCATCAGATCGTCTTCCATAGACAGGTAAAAGCGCGAAACGCCCGGATCGCCCTGCCGGCCCGCGCGGCCGCGCAGCTGGTTATCGATACGGCGTGACTCGTGACGCTCGGTGCCTATGATATACAGGCCCCCGGCATTGCGGACAAGCTCGCTTTCCTTTGCCGTTTCCGCCTTGTACCGGGAATAGTTTTCGGTATACTGCGCGCGCGCTTTGAGGATTTCCTCGTCCTGCGTTTCGGCAAGGCCCGTCGCTTCAACGATGACCTCTTCCGAAAACCCCGCGCGGCGAAGGTCGTTTCTGGCCTGAAACTCCGCGTTGCCGCCGAGCATGATATCCGTGCCGCGCCCGGCCATGTTCGTGGCGATGGTCACGGCGCCCGCCTTGCCCGCCTGCGCGACGATTTCAGCTTCCTTGTCATGGTATTTGGCGTTGAGCACTACGTGCCTGATGCCGGTCTTTTTGAGCATGTCGGATAAAAGCTCCGATTTTTCAATGGAAATGGTGCCCACCAGCACAGGCTGCTGCTTTTCATGGCACTCCTCGATCTGCCGGATGACGGCTCGGAATTTTCCCGCCTCGCTTTTATATACGCTGTCGGGCAGATCCTGCCGCACCATGGGTTTGTTTGTGGGCATCTCAATGACGTCGAGCTTATAGATGGTGCGGAATTCCTCTTCCTCGGTAAGCGCCGTGCCGGTCATGCCCGAAAGCTTACTGTACAGGCGGAAGTAATTCTGGAAGGTGATGGTGGCAAGCGTCTTGCTCTCGCGCTCGACCGTGACGCGCTCCTTGGCCTCAATCGCCTGATGAAGCCCTTCGGAATACCGGCGCCCGAACATGAGCCTGCCGGTAAATTCATCGACGATGATGACCTGCCCGTCGCGCACGACATAATCCACGTCGCGCTGCATGATGCCGCGCGCGCGGATGGCCTGATTGATATGGTGCATGAGCGTGGAATTTTCCGCGTCCATGAGGTTTTCCACCTGAAAGTGCCGCTCCGCTTTTGTAACGCCTCTGGGCGTGAGCGTCACGTTTCGCGCCTTTTCATCCACGACGTAATCGCCGTCGATGTTTTCGTGTTCCTCTTTTTCATCCAGTTCAATGACCTTGATAAGCTTCAAGCCCGCCGCAAAGCGGTCGGCCTGTTCGTACATGGAGGTGGATTTTTCTCCGGGGCCTGAAATAATAAGCGGTGTGCGCGCCTCGTCGATTAAAATGGAGTCCACCTCGTCGACGATGGCAAAGCTGTGCCCGCGCTGCACCATTTCGTTCTTATATATAGCCATGTTATCGCGCAGATAGTCAAAGCCAAATTCATTATTTGTGCCGTAGGTGATATCGGCTTCGTAGGCGCGGCGGCGCGCGGCATTGTCGACCCCGTGTACGATCAGCCCCACCTCAAGGCCCAGGAAACGGTACACCTTTCCCATCCACTCGCTGTGGTAGCGCGCAAGGTAATCGTTGACCGTGACGACATGCACGCCGTTTCCTGAAAGCGCGTTTAAGTAAGCCGGCAGGGTCGCGACCAGCGTTTTGCCCTCGCCTGTTTTCATCTCCGCGATGCGCCCCTGATGCAGCACGATGCCGCCGATGAGCTGTACGCGGAAGGGCCGCATGCCCAAAACGCGGTCGGACGCCTCGCGCACCGTTGCAAACGCGTCGACGAGGATGTCGTCAAGCGTTTCCCCTGCGCCGAGGCGCGCCTTCAATTCCTGCGTTTTTGCGCGCAGCTGGTCGTTTGAAAGCGCCTTATAGGCGTCTTCAAGCGCCTCTATTTCATCTGCGATGGGATAAACCTGTTTTAACTGCCTGTCGGAATGGGAACCGAACATTTTCTGTAAAAAGCCCATGACCGTTCCTAGCCTTTCAAAACGTGGAAACCACATTATTTTTCTTATTCCTGTTTATTATAGCACATATCCTTTGAATTTCAATGAAAAGCCAACCGTCTTTTGCCCTGCGGCAACCGGCGTTTTCTGTCAGATTGCGTGCGCTTTATGCGTGCGTTTTCGCAGTCGCTTTACAACCGCGCGCCGATTGGATATACTATATATGTTTTAAACGCATCATACCGGTGCGCGACAAAGGAGAGAACGCATGATCCAGTTTGAAGAATACAAGGCCCGGCTGCTGCTGCTCAAGCCCGCGCTGGAGGAGCTGCGCAGAGCGCTGGATTTAGACCGCGCCCGTGAGGAAATCAAAACGCTCGAAGACCAGAGCGCGGCCGAAGGGTTCTGGAACGACCTTGCGGGCACGCAGAAGGTGCTGCAGCGCACCAAGGCGCTTAAGGACAAATGCAGCTCTTTTGAAGGGCTTTTTTCCCAGTGGGAGGATCTGCGCACGCTGTGCGAGCTTGCCCTGGAGGAAGACGACGAGTCGATGCTCGGCGAGCTTGAAAGCGGATACAGCCGCCTGGAGCAGGAATTGACACAGGCGCGCTTAAAAACGCTGCTGTCCGGCACGTACGATGAGAATAACGCCATCATCTCCTTCCATGCCGGCGCCGGCGGCACCGAGGCGCAGGACTGGGCGCAGATGCTTTACCGTATGTATACCCGCTGGGCTGAGCGCCGCGGCTTTTCCTATAAAATCCTCGATTACCTCGACGGGGACGAGGCCGGCATCAAAAGCGCCACCATCCTCATCGAGGGCACCTATGCCTACGGGTATCTGAAAAGTGAATCGGGCGTGCACAGGCTGGTGCGCGTCTCCCCCTTTGACGCCTCCGGGCGCAGGCATACCTCTTTTGCCGCCATCGAGATCATGCCGGAAATCACCGACGACGTGGCAATCGACATCCGCGAAGAGGATCTCAAGGTGGACACTTACCGTTCCGGCGGCGCGGGCGGCCAGCATGTCAACAAGACCGAATCCGCCATCCGCATCACGCACATCCCCTCCGGGGTCGTCGTTGCCTGCCAGAATGAACGCAGCCAGCACCAGAACCGCGAGGTCGCCATGCGCATGCTGCGCTCAAAGCTGGTGGAAATCAAGGAGCGCGAGCATTTAGACCACATCGAGGACATCAAGGGCGAGCACAAATCCATCGAGTGGGGAAGCCAGATCCGTTCCTACGTGTTT
>CAXXFP010000013.1:0-116991 GCA_963678505.2 Oscillospiraceae bacterium
GGTGCGGCGACCGTCATCCTTGCAATGGGCGCGGGTAAAAAAGCGGCAGCCGCCATCCATATATCTCTTCAGCAAAAATAAAACTGGCCTTTAGTTTTTACATACCCGCCGGCTTGAGCCGGCGGGTATGTTTGCAGACTTCCCCGAATATATTTATCATGGCGATGGCAAAAAAGGGGGAAGTCTATATGTATGAATACCCGCCGGTCCATACAAAACACAAACGGCCGGCCGCAAGGAATTTTTCACAGCATGCGGGAACTCCCGGGCGCAGGAGAAGTCCGGGAAGGACGAAAGCCGCCGCTATGAATAAAACGCTGATAAAGCTGCTCGTATGCGGAGTGATATTTTCAGTTATTTCGCTTGTCAAAACGTTTTATCCGCAGTCGTCGGCCTCGATCAGGGCGGTCATCGCGGAAAGGATCAATCCGGGTATCGACTATAAAGCCGCGGTTGAGGCATTCGGCCGCACCATAAATGGCAAGGGCGACATAGCCGAGGTGTTTCGCGCCTTTACCATAGGCGGGTCCCAGCAGCCGGCACAGACAGACGTTCCGACAGACGCTGCGACAAATGCGCAGACAGACGATGCGACAGACGCGCAGACAGACAATGATGCAATACCCGTGCTGCCGTCGGCCGATGCGACCGCCGACACCGCGCAGCAGACGACCGCCGACCGCATACAGCCGGCAGTCGCATCTGCAAGCCCAAGCCCGGCAGCGCAACAGCTGCTGACCCTTTCCTCGCGCTCGGGACAGGCAGGCACGGACATTGCCGATGAACAGACGGTGGACGCGCTGCGCTTTGACCTTTCGAAGGAGGATTTAAGCGACGACACGCTGTCATCCGCCTATGTCCTTCCGTTGCCGAAAAATGTTGATACACAGAAAAAAGAAATATCCTTCTCCCATACAACCCCGGTAACCGGGCGCATCAGCTCGCCGTTTGGCTACAGGGATCATCCCATTGACGGGGATACAAAGTTCCACTACGGGGTCGATATCGCCGCCTCAAACGGCACATCCATAAAATGCTTTGCCGATGGTGTGGTGGAATCTACCGGCTACAGCAGCATATATGGAAATTATGTACGCGTTCTGCATAAAAATGGTTTTCTGAGTTTCTATGGTCATTGCAGCAAGGTGCTGGTAAAAAGCGGTCAAAGCGTGAAGCTGGGCGGAAAAATCGCTCTGGTCGGAGGTACGGGGCATGCTTCTGGACCGCATCTGCATTTTGAGGTGCGTCTTGGCGACACGATTTTAAATCCGCTTCATTATGTAGATCCAACGGCAAAGGCGTAGTATGCTGTGCTTTGGGCGTATTCACATCAGCTCCGGGTTTATCCTCCTTTGCGCCGTTTCCTATTATTTTGATGAGACCGGCGTCCTGCTGTTCGTTCTGCTTGGCGCGTGTATCCATGAGCTGGGACATTATTTTGCCATTCGGCTGTCGGGCGGCGATATTGAGGCGGTTCATCTGTCTTTGTTCGGCGCGGAAATGAGGATGAAAAGCGGGCGCGGTCTGACGCCCTGGCAGGAGATCGTCATCAGCCTTGCGGGCCCTTCGGCCAGCCTTCTTGCTGCGGGCATATCGGTTTTTGCAGCCGAAGCTTTCCGCTGTGACCGGCTTTATTTTTTTGCCGGGGCAAACGCGCTGCTGGGTTTATTCAATCTGCTTCCGGCCGGCTGCTTTGACGGCGGGCGTGCCGTATACTTTTTTATGCTCGGTCATACCGATATTCAAACCGCTCTGCGCATACAAACGGCGCTGACTGCCGTGATGGCGGCCATATTCATCTGCGCAGGAATTTTGGTATTTATATACAGCGGCTATAACCTGTCGGTGCTGGCCATTTCGGGATATCTGACCTATGGGCTTGCCGCGCATTTTGCCGGCGGTCGGCCGGGGACTTGTAAAAAGCGGCGTTTGCATGTAAAATAGGTAAAAAACTAAAGGAGCAAATTCATGGTTGATCAGCTTAAACGTATCCTGCCGCTTGTAAAAAAACCGGCGCGCTACGTTGGCGGTGAATATAACTGCATCATGAAAGACAAAAAAGACGTGGATCT
Source organism: Oscillospiraceae bacterium (assembly GCA_963678505.2). GTDB lineage: Bacteria > Bacillota > Clostridia > Oscillospirales > JAVBQB01. Next base: position 2,073 of record CAXXFP010000013.1, read on the forward strand.
GCGCGTCGCTTTTTGCTTTCCGGATACCTATGAAATCGGTATGTCGCATCTGGGCCTGCGCATCCTGTATGGACTGATAAACAGTATGCAGGGCGTCTGGTGCGAGCGGGCCTTTACACCGTGGATCGATATGGAAGAAAAGATGCGTGAGGCGAACATTCCGCTTTATGCGCTTGAAAGCGGAGACGCTCTGAGCGAATTTGACGTAATGGCCTTTACCCTGCAGTATGAAATGTGCTACACAAATGTACTTAACATGCTGGATATGGGCGGCATCCCTATCCGTTCCGACGAGCGAAAAGACCTTTTTCCGCTTGTGATTGCGGGAGGGCCGTGCGCGTATAATCCTGAGCCGATGACGCCGTTTATTGACCTGTTCGTGCTGGGTGAGGGTGAGGAAATCGTCACCGAGCTTATGGAGCTGTGCCGCACGGCTAAACGGGAAAAATGGGACAAGCCTTTGTTTTTAACGAAAGCGGCGGGGCTTGAGGGCATCTATGTGCCGTCTCTATACAGCGTAAGCTACAACGCAGACGGCACCGTAAGCGCCGTCACGCCAAGCGGGGGCGCGCCGAAGAGCGTCCAAAAGCGTATTATTCAGGACTTTTCTAACGCCTACTTCCCGACGGAAATGATCGTGCCCTCCACCGAGGTGGTGCATGACCGGGTTATGCTTGAGCTTTTTCGCGGCTGCATCCGCGGCTGCCGCTTTTGCCAGGCGGGCTTTACAAACCGCCCCGTGCGTATGCGCCAGCCGGAGCTTCTTGTCAGGCAGGGGGTAGAGGCCTGCAAGAGCGCGGGGTATGAGGAAATTTCCCTGACCTCGCTGAGCACCAGTGACTATAAGGGGCTAGACGCCCTGTCCGACGGGCTGCTTGACTGGTGCCAGCAAAACAGTGTGAGCCTGTCGCTGCCGTCTCTGCGCGCGGATAACTTTTCCGTGGAGCTGATGGAAAAGGTACAGCGCGTGCGAAAAAGCGGGCTTACCTTTGCCCCTGAGGCCGGCACGCAGCGTCTGCGCGACGCCATCAACAAGAACGTCCTTGAAACGGACGTGCTCAACGCCTGCTCTATTGCGTTTTCGGGCGGTTGGAGCACGGTCAAGCTTTATTTCATGATCGGGCTTCCCACGGAGACTGACGAGGACATTCTGGGCATCGCAGATCTGGCTGAAAAGGTGTTTCTTGAATGGCGGCGGACGTGCAAAAGCAAAAGCCGCGGGGTCAAAATCACCGTGTCGGTGGCGGGCTTCGTGCCCAAGCCCATGACGCCCTTTCAGTGGGAGGCGCAGGACACCATCGCGGAGCTTACGCGCAAGCAGGAGCTTCTGCGGGGCGCGATGCGCAAGAATATTACGCTCAACTGGCATGACGCGCAGACAACGATGCTCGAGGGCGTTTTTGCGCGCGGAGACCGCAGACTGGGTGCGGTCATCGAGCAGGCCTTTAAATCCGGCTGTCGGCTTGACAGCTGGGGCGAGTGCTTTTCGCTTTCCAAATGGCTCAGCGCCTTTGAGGTGTGCGGACTGGATCCCGCGTTTTATGTGGGACGCGCGCGTAAGGAAAATGAGGTGCTGCCCTGGGATCACATCAGTACCGGCGTTTCACGCGATTATCTGTATGCTGAAAGAACGCGCGCATACAGCACCGTCACGACGCCGGACTGCCGGCATAAATGCTCACAGTGCGGCGCGTCAAAGCTCATTGAAGGAGGGGTATGCGATGTTTAGGCAGCGGCTTGCGTTTTCCAAGACAGGGCGCGCTTCGTATATTTCTCATTTGGATCTGATGCGTGTCTTTCAGCGCGCGTTTTTCCGGGCGGGAAAGAGCGCATGGCATACCGAGGGGTTTAATCCGCATCTGTATATTTCCATCGCGCAGCCTCTGCCTGTGGGAATGGAGGGAAGCCATGAGCTGTTGGATTTTGAAAGCCAGCAGGAAAATGCTTCGGATGTGGTGCCCGCGCTCAATGCGGTACTGCCCGAGGGCGTGCAGGTTTTATCCTGCTACCCGGCGCTGAAACCGTTTAAGCAGATCGTCTTTGCGCAGTATTCCATCCGTTGGCTGTTTGAAGAGCATGGAGCCGACCCGGAGAGCCTGCTTAAACGCTTTAACGAGCCCGTGATGGTCATGAAAAAGTCAAAAAGCGGGGAAGTGCTCTCGGACATCGCGCCCATGATTAAAAGCCTCGATATTGCTTCGTGCGGTGAAAAAAGCATTGCCTGCCACGCGGTTTTGTCCTCGGGAGCACAGATTTTAAACCCCGTATATATTACCTCCGCCGCCATTCCAGACGGCGTGCACGTGCATACGGAGTATGTCCGGACAGGTTTTCTTGATGAAAGCGGAGAAGCTTTTAATTAATGCCTCAGCAAGTAAATTAATTTCTGTATTTGGGGAAATCCGAAATTGACCGGTTTATGGCGCGGGGCTGGGCGTTTCAATGCGCGTGGGGCCATATGTAAAATAATTCTTGCACTTATCTGTTATTTATGGTATTCTATTTTAGCGTAATTACGGGCAGTCCTCTGCCATGCTCACAATATGAGCGGCGTTGCCGGGCCTCGATGAACTCGGGCACTTTTCCGGCGATCGTTTATGGCACGAATGTCCTTGAAAAAAGGAGAAAGACCAATGGATTTGATTAAGGCTTTTACACAGCCGCAGCTGAAAAGCGAGCTTCCGAGCCTCGAGGTGGGCAACAACGTCAAGGTTCACGTCAAGGTCAAGGAAGGCAACCGCGAGAGGATCCAGATCTTTGAAGGCACCATCATTGCCAAAAAACATGGCGGCATACATGAGACCATTACGGTTCGCAGGGTTTCCTACGGCGTCGGCGTGGAAAAGGTATTCCCCATCCATTCCCCGCACATCACGGAAATCACAACGGTTCGCCGCGGTAAGGTCAGAAGGGCCAAGCTGTATTATCTGCGCGGCAGAATCGGCAAAAGCGCCAAGGTCAAAGAAAACATCTAAGCATTTAAAATTAAATTTTATGAAAAGGAGGGTGGTCGGTGGCTATCCTCTTTTTCTTTTTATTATTTTTTGGTATAATAAAACCACTGCATACCGCAAAGAAGGGTGAATATGAATTTGAACGTATCCGAGCCGCCGGAAGAGCCGGATAAAATGGATGATGGCACCCGGCCGGATCGGGACGGCGCCGCCGGAGAAAATGGAATAAATAACCGGCCGGCCGGCGCTTTGGATATCCGATATGAGCTTCTTGATTGGGCACAGGCGTTGGTTACCTCGCTTATTTTTGTGATCCTGCTTTTTACATTTATCGCGAGGATTATTACCGTTGACGGCATATCCATGAACCCCACCCTGCAAAATCAGGACAAGGTTCTTCTGACCAACCTGTTTTATACGCCGAAATCCGGCGATATCGTTGTGTTCACGAAAAAGGGGCTGCGGCTTGCCGGCTTCGGAGACAAGGATCAGCCTTTGGTCAAGCGCGTCATCGCTACGCAGGGGCAGACGGTGGATATCAACTTTGAAACAGCCGAGGTTTTTGTGAACGGCGTTTTACAGGATGAGCCGTTTATCAATGAACCGACGCACCGGCAGCTTGACCTGCTTTTTCCGGTGGTCGTACCGGACGGCTGTGTGTTTGTCATGGGCGACAACCGCAATGAAAGTACCGACAGCCGCGATTCCCGTATCGGCATGATCGACACGCGCTATATTCTCGGGCATGTCCTGATACGCGTGTTTCCGTTTGATGCACTGGGAAAGGTAGGATAAATGAGCGAGTCAATGAATATTCACTGGTATCCGGGACATATGGCCAAAACAAAGCGCGAGATGATAGAAAGTCTGCGCCTTGTGGATGTTGTGTGCGAAATTGTAGACGCGCGTATTCCGGCGGCGAGCCGCAACCCGGATTTTGACCAGTTGGCGGGCACAAAGCCGCGCATGATTGTTTTAAACCGTGCGGATCAGGCCGATTCGGATGCAACACGGCTCTGGATGGCGTATTTTAAGGCACGCGGCTATGAGGCGATGGAGACAGACAGCAAGAGCGGCGCAGGAGTTACACGGTTTCCGTCCATGGTGCGCACGCTTCTTTCCGAAAAACTCAAAAACTATGAGGAAAAAGGGCAGGCGGGCAGATCCCTTCGCGTGATGATCGTCGGTGTCCCGAATGTCGGGAAGTCCACCTTTATCAACCGGCTTGTCGGAAGGCATGCGGCCAAGGCGGAGGACAGACCGGGCGTCACGCGCGGCAAACAGTGGTTCTCACTGAGCGGCTCGCTTGAAGTGCTCGATACTCCGGGCATGCTCTGGCCGAAGCTTACAGGCGCGCACACGGGGGAGAATCTTGCTTTTACCGGCGCCGTGCGCGACGATATCCTTGATATTGAAATGCTGGCGGGAAACCTCATGCAGGTGCTGGCGAAGCATTACCCCGCGCGGCTTTCGGAGCGGTACCGCGTGGAGCTGAGCGATTCACCCACAGGATATGAGTTGCTTGAAAGAGCCGCTAAAAAACGGGGCTTCCTTTTACCGGGCGGAATTTGTGATATGCAGCGCATGGCGCGCATCCTGCTTGATGAATTTCGCGCGGGTAAGCTTGGGCGCATCACGCTTGAGTTCCCGCCCGACAAGAAGAAACAGCCTAACACTGAGAAGCCGGAGGACACGAATAAGCCGGAGGACGTGGATAAGCCGGAGGGCGATGAAGCATGACGGGGGCGTTGTTCCAGGCGCAGCAGGGCCTGTATACCCCGGAGATAGCGGCGATCTGTGGTATAGACGAGGCTGGCCGCGGGCCGCTCGCGGGACCTGTGTACGCGGCAGCGGTCATTTTGCCCCGCGCGCTTGATATTCCGGGAATCAACGACTCAAAGAAGCTGTCGGAAAAACAGCGCGAAGCTGTTTTTAATATGATTACTGATGGCGCGCTGGCTTTTTGTGTGGCCTCTGCCGGCGTGAAGGAAATAGATGAACTCAACATCCTCAACGCGTCCATGCTCGCTATGCGCCGCGCGTATGACGGGCTGGGTGTCAGGCCGGAGCTTGTGCTCCTTGACGGCAATGTGGTTCGCGGGTTTGAAGGAATCAACGCGCGCAGCGTCATTGGTGGAGACGGAATATATGCGTGCATCGCGGCGGCGTCAGTGCTTGCCAAGGTTTCACGTGACCGGTATATGCTTGAGCTTTCCGAACAGTATCCCGCATATGGCTTTTCACGTCACAAGGGGTACCCCACCAAAGCGCATATCGAAATTCTGCGCAGCATCGGCCCGTGTCCGGAGCACAGGCCGGGTTTCATACGGAAACTGCTTTGTTCTCCGCGAGATAGCCGGTAAGGCCGGCCGGAGGCGCTATGAAAACTTCTTTAAAGGGCAGATGGGGAGAGGCGGAGGCCGCCAGATATCTGCGCGCGAAGGGCTACGCCGTCATTGGGGCAAATTACCGCTGCCGTTACGGAGAAATCGACCTGATCGCCGAAAAAAAAGACATACTGGCTTTTGTAGAGGTCAAACTGCGGGCAAACGGAGTCTTTGCCCGCGCGCGCGAGTTTGTGGATGCGCACAAGCAGCAAAGGCTGCGCACCACCGCACAGATGTGGCTTTCCGAAAATCCTACAAAATTACAGCCGCGTTTTGATGTAATTGAGATTTATGCACAGGATGAAAGCGAGTATAAAGTAAGCCAGATCAATCATATTGAAAATGCGTTTTAGTATGAAACGGAGGATTAATTATGCACATACCTCTTTTTGACGCGCACTGTGATACGCTGTACGAATTAGACCGTAAAGGTGGAAGCCTTTGCGGTAACGACTGCCAGGTCGATCTGAAAAAATGCGGAAGCATTTCGCCGCATGCGCGCTTTTACGCGATATTCGGCGACGTGAAGCACCTCAAGGGCAGCCCGACTGAACATTTTGAGCGTCTGTCTGCGCTCTTTATGCATGAGCTTTCGCTCTGCGCGGATTCTGCTGCGCTCTGTGTCGGCGCTGAGCAGGCCAAGATCCTTGCCGGTGAAGGCAAAACGGCGGCTTTTTTAAGCGTTGAGGGCGCTGAACTGCTGGAATGCTCAATAGAAAAGCTTAAAGAAGCATACGATAAAGGCGTCCGCGCGGTGAATCTAACCTGGAACCACCAAAACACGCTTTCCGGCAGCTGCGTTGAAGAAAGTGACCGCGGACTGAGTCAGGCCGGGCGTGATTTTGTAAAAGAGATGCTTGAGCTTGGTATGCTTCCGGATGTTTCCCATCTGTCGCGTCCCGGCTTCTGGGATGTGGCTCGGATATGCGAGGATGCACGAAAACCCTTTTTTGCCAGCCATTCTAACGCAAAGTCGGTATGTGCGCATCCGCGAAACCTGGATGATGAGCAGATTAAGGAACTTATAAAATGCGGAGGCGCTGCGGGCATCAATTTCTACGCGAGCTTTTTAACTGATAAGGATACATGCGGACTTTCAGACATTGAGCGACATATCGAGCATTTCCTGTCGCTGGGAGGGCAGCAGTGCCTTGCCATCGGCACGGATTTTGACGGGTGCGAATCGCTCCCCGACGGCATCGGGGGCGTGTCGGATATGGAGAAGCTGTATGAATTTCTGCTGCAGCGCAATTATCCCCAGGCGCTACTTGACGACATTTTTTACTATAACTTGATGAGGGTTGTGAATCGGGCATGCATTATGTAAGCACAAGGGATCATACGACGCGCGTGACGGCGGGGCAGGCGATCGCCACCGGGTTATCGGGCGACGGCGGACTGTTTGCTCCGGAAAGTCTGCCGCACATCGATGCGGATTTTCTTAACGCGCTGACCGCGCTTTCGTATGAAGAGCGCGCAGTGGAAATTATGTCGCTTTTCCTTGACGAATTCAGCCGGGATGAGCTTTTATCCTTTGCCAGGAAAGCCTACGGCACGGAGAAGTTTCCGGAAGGAAATGCCGCTCCCCTCAAAACGCTTGAAAACGGTCTTCATGTGCTTGAGCTTTGGCATGGGCCGACCTGCGCCTTTAAGGATCTGGCGCTTCAGATGCTCCCGCACCTGCTTACCGCTTCGCTTAAAAAGAACAAGGAACAGCGCAGGGTATGCATTCTTGTCGCCACGTCGGGTGATACCGGAAAGGCTGCGCTGGAGGGCTTTTGCGACGTAGATGGAACAAATATTCTTGTGTTCTACCCAAAAGACGGCGTGTCGGACATCCAACGCCTGCAAATGACCACGCAGCGGGGCGGCAACGTGGGCGTGTGCGCCGTACGCGGCAATTTTGACGACGCGCAGACAGGCGTGAAAGCCATCTTTTCGGACACGGGACTGCGCGAGCGGCTTGACAGCGCGGGGTACTTCTTTTCTTCCGCAAATTCAATCAACTGGGGGCGGGTGCTCCCGCAGATCGTTTATTATATTTCCGCTTACTGCGACCTTGTTGCGCAGGGTAAGCTTCGTCAAGGAGACGCGATGAACGTCTGTGTCCCCACGGGCAATTTCGGCAATATCCTTGCCGCTTACTACGCCATGCGAATGGGACTGCCGATTGGAAGGCTCATCTGCGCGTCGAACCGCAACAGCGTCCTGACAGATTTTATATGCACCGGCAGCTACAATGCGCGCAGGCCGTTTTATAACACCCTGTCGCCGTCGATGGACATTCTGATTTCTTCCAATCTGGAACGGCTGTTGTTTGATTTTTATGGAAATGACTCCGATCAAATCAGGCAGCTGATGAAAAGCCTGAACCAAGACGGCCGCTATACGGTTACCGATGACATCGCAGAAAAGCTGAAAGCTACCTTTTACGCCGGCTGCTGCGACGACGAACAAACCAAAAAGACCATTGCGTCTGTTTTCAGCGGATACGGATATCTGCTTGATCCGCACACGGCCGTCGCCTTTGATGTCAATGCCCGGTATAAAGCGGAAACGGGCGACACGACGCCGACGCTCATCGTGTCCACTGCCAGTCCGTACAAGTTCTGCAAGGGCGTTCTCAGCGCGCTGGGCCGCGATACGCATGGAAGATCGGACGCCGAGCTGATTGATACGCTGGAAGAGGTATCCGGGGTTCCCGCCGCGCAGCCGCTCAAGGCGGTGCGCTCGATGAAAGAGCGCTTTGACACGGTCGTCGGGCGCGGTGAAATGGTTGAATACGTTACGAAAACACTGGGTATCTAGCTTCGTTTGTTTTTGTGAAATGTTTTTCGTATAGCAGGAATTTGCACCTGTCCAAGCTGCTTTAGAAGGAGTTTTTTCGTTGGCACTTTACGCTCTCGGCGATTTGCATCTGTCTTTTTCAACCAATAAGCCGATGGACGTATTCGGCGGCGGCTGGGAAGGATATGTCGATAAGCTCAAGTCCGGCCTTTCCGTTTTGAAGCAGGACGATACGCTTATGCTGTGCGGCGATCTATCATGGGGAATGTCGCTTGAACAGGCAAAAGAGGATTTTGCGTTTATCGCCTCGTACCCCGGCCGGAAGATCATCGTCAAGGGAAACCACGACTATTGGTGGACAACTGCTGCCAAAATGGAACATTTTTTCTTTTTAAACGGATTAAACGATTTAAAAATACTGCATAATAACTTTTATATGTATGAAAATACCGCCCTGTGCGGCACGCGCGGTTGGTTTTTTGAAGAGGATGCGCCCACCGGCAGCCACAATCAGAAAATCTTCAACAGGGAAGTGCTGCGTCTGGATGCGTCCCTCAAGGCGGCGGTGAAGGCCGGAGCGCGTGAGATGATTGCTTTTCTGCACTATCCCCCGATCTATGAAGGGTACTGCTGCCGCGAGATTATTGAAATTATGCAGACGTACGGAGTGAAAAAATGCTGTTACGGACATCTTCACGGCTTTGCGCACAAGCGCGCTTTTACCGGGATGCTCGATTCAATCGAATACGAGCTTGTTTCCGCTGATTATCTCAATTTTACGCCGGTCAAAATTTTAGATTGATTTTGTAATGATTCTATGGTAAATTTTTAAGAGTATGGTATTATAAATTGGTCAAAAAGTATGGGGATACATACGATTCGGGAGGAAGTCAAATAATGAACCTTAAGAAAGTCGAAACCAAAGAGAAGAACATTGTTGAACTGGAGGTGCAAGTCGAGCACGAGCAGTTTAATGCCGCCATTGAAAAGGCATATCATCGCAATGCCGGTAAAATAAATGTTCCCGGCTTTCGTAAGGGCAAAGCCCCCCGGAAGATCATCGAGAAGATGTACGGCCCGTCCGTTTTCTTTGAAGATGCGGTGAGTATTGCATATCCGGACGCATACCGCGAGGCCGTTGAGGCTTCCGGCATTGATCCTGTGGATCAGGCCGATGTTGATATCGTTGAAATTTCACCCGAGGGTTTTACCTTTACGGCAAAGGTGACCGTTTCTCCGGAGGTTACGCTCGGAAACTATAAGGGACTGTCCGCGCCTAAGGAAATACCTGTTGTTTCCGACGCGGAAGTTGACATGGAAATTGACCGGCTTAAAAAGCGCAATTCACGCATCAGTCCTGTGGAGCGCCCCGTTCAAAACGGTGACACTGCGGTCATCGACTTCGAAGGCTTTGTTGACGGAGCGGCGTTTGACGGGGGCAAAGGTGAAAACCACAATCTGGTTATCGGCTCCGGCCAGTTCATCCCCGGCTTTGAAGAGCAGCTCATCGGCGTATCCGCGGGTGAAAGCAAGGATGTTGAGGTCACGTTCCCGGAGGATTACAATTCCCCCGAGCTTGCAGGCAAAAAAGCCACGTTTAAGTGCAGCGTAAACGAGGTCAAGGAAACCATTGAACCCGAAGTGGATGATGAGTTTGCCAAGGACGTGTCTGAGTTTGACACGCTCGCGCAGCTTAAGGACAGCATTCGCGAAAAGATCATGGAAACCACCGTGCAAAGGGTTGACGGCGAGTTTGAGGAAGCCCTGCTTGATAAGCTGCTTGAGGAGTTTCAGGCAGAGATCCCCGCAGTTATGGTTGAAAGTCAGATTGATCGTCTCATAGACGACATGAATTATCGTCTGTCCATGCAGGGGATCGACTTTGACACCTACATGAAGATTACAGGCAGTACGCCCGAGAAGATGCGCGAGAGCCTCAGGGAGCGCGCGGAGCATCAGGTCAAGGTAAATCTTGCGCTTGCTAAAATCGGCCAGCTTGAAAAAATGGAAATCACCGGGCAACAAATCGACGAAGAGTATGAAAAGCTCTCGCAGCGCTACAATATGCCTGTTGAGAAAATCAAGACAATGCTTACAGCGGATTCGCTGAAAAAAGATCTGGTGACGGAGCGCGCGCTTGAGATCATAAAGGAAAGTGCGACCGCTATTGAGGTGTCCTCTTCGGAGGCTTCCGCAAAAGAGAAGTCCGATTCGCCCAAAAAAGCGAAAGCGGCTCCGGCTGAAAAGAAAACAAAGGAAAAATCCGCCAAGGATGATAAGGAAGCCAAGCCTGCCAAAGCAACAAAGAAAAAGCCCGCTTCGGATGAAGCGTCAAAATAATAACTCATTGATCGAACGGAGGCATATTATGAGTTTAGTACCGATGGTAGTCGAACAAACAAACAGGGGAGAACGGTCTTACGACATCTATTCCCGTCTTTTAAACGACAGAATCGTTTTCCTTTCCGAGGAAGTCAATGACGTCACCGCAAGCCTGATCGTAGCGCAGCTGTTGTATCTGGAAGCACAGGATCCGGATAAGGATATTCAGCTTTATATCAACAGCCCGGGCGGTTCCATCACCGCCGGCATGGCCATCTATGATACCATGCAGTATATCAAGGCTGACGTTTCCACCATGTGCATCGGAATGGCAGCCAGCATGGGCGCTTTTCTGCTTGCGGCCGGCGCCAAGGGAAAGCGCCTTGCGCTGCCCAACAGTGAAATCATGATTCACCAGCCGGCCGGCGGAACGCAGGGGCAGGCATCGGACATCAAAATCCAGGCCGAACGCATCATCAAGATCAGAAGCAACATTAACCGTATATTGTCCGATGCAACGGGCAAGCCTATTGAGGTTGTCGAGCATGACTGCGACCGGGATAACTTTATGTCCGCGCAGGAGGCTCTTGCCTATGGCCTGATTGACAAGGTCATTACAAAGAGATAGGCGAGCATTTTGTCCTCTGACGGTTTCAATAATCCGAAACGGATTGGGAGGTCCTATGCCAAAAACTGACGAGAGAAAAACCGTGCGCTGCTCATTTTGCGGCAAACATCAGGATCAGGTCCAACGGCTGATTGCCGGTCCGGGAGCGTATATCTGCAATGAATGCGTGCATTTATGCATGAATATTCTGGATGACGGTCTGGAGCAGGATCCTGAGAAAAACGTAGTTGAGTCTGCCGAAACGCTGCTCACCCCACATGAGATCCGCGCCATTCTCGATGATTATGTTATCGGTCAGGAAAGCGCCAAGGTTGTTCTTTCCGTGGCTGTTTATAACCATTATAAACGCATTTACTTCGGAGGCAGCGGGGATGTGGATCTGCAAAAGAGCAACATTCTTATGCTGGGCCCGACAGGCTGCGGCAAAACATATTTGGCCCAAACCATGGCAAAGATCCTAAACGTACCATTCGCAATTGCCGACGCCACGACTCTGACCGAGGCGGGCTATGTCGGCGAGGATGTGGAAAACATCCTGCTTCGCCTGATTCAGGCGGCGGACTATGACGTTGAGCTTGCCGAACGCGGCATTATTTATATTGACGAGCTTGACAAAATTGCAAGAAAAAGCGAAAATACCTCCATAACCCGCGACGTCAGCGGAGAGGGCGTCCAACAGGCGCTTTTAAAAATTCTGGAAGGTACGGTCGCGAATGTTCCGCCGCAGGGCGGACGCAAGCATCCGCATCAGGAATTTATTCAAATTGACACCACGAACATTCTTTTTATCTGCGGCGGAGCCTTCGATGGCATTGATAAGATGATTGAAGGCCGTCTTGGTAAGAAGGGAATTGGTTTCGGCGCGGATATAGACAGAAAAAAGGAACGCAATCTCAGCGAAATTTATAAACAGATTCAGCCGCATGACCTTTTGAAATTCGGCATCATTCCGGAGTTGGTCGGCCGTATGCCGGTTATCGCGCCGCTCGAGGCTCTCAGCCGCGACAACCTGATCCAGATCCTTCTGGAGCCTAAAAACGCACTGACCAAGCAGTATAAAAAGCTGCTTGAATATGACGGCGTGGAACTGGTGTTTGAAAAGGGTTCGCTGGAAGCTGTGGCCGACAAGGCGCTTGAACGCGGAATCGGAGCGCGCGGACTGCGCGCTGTGCTGGAGACCGTAATGACCAATATCATGTATGACATTCCGTCCGATCAGACGGTGGAAAAGGTAACCATTACGTCGGATTGCATTCTCAATAAGACCGACCCGATTGTGGTTAAAAACCCGGATAAAAAACACATGCCCGTGAGAAAACCGGAGCAGGATCAAGCCTCTATCGGGAAAAGACGGATCAGTGCCTCATAAGTAATGCCTGACGGATAAATCATGGCTAAATCATGCGGTGAATCCGCGCCAAAGGGTTTGATCATCTATGTTATGCGCCCTCCCGCGGCATTCCTTGATGACGACTGAAAAGCGGCTCTTCCAAAAACAAAAAATGCTTTCAATGCCAGTTGGCGTAAATATTTTATGATTATTTGGCGTACATTAAGTACAAAACGGCTTTGACTGATGCAGCCAAAGCCGTTTTTGCTCATATTGCAGCCGGTATATGTTTTCATTTGCTGCCGATCAGCGAGGTCTTGGAATAAACCGGAATTTTATCCGGATGGGGGCGCATTGCCGCGCCTGCACTGCTTGTAAAATTACGGAAGACAGCTTGAATGCCTGTTAATGAACGGCTGAATAAAATAAAAACCGTTTCATGCCGGCAATGTTTTTTGTTAACTGCGCAAAGGCTGCAGTAGATCGAAAAACTGAGGAAAGGAGCTTTTGATTATGAATAAGCCAATTGCATCCGTCCATACAGCAGCGATGCCCATGCTCGCGCTGCGGGGACTGACCGTGTTTCCGAATATGCTGGTGCATTTTGATGTGGGCAGGGACAAGTCCATCAAAGCACTGGATGCCGCCATGGCGAGCGATCAAATGATCTTTCTGGTTGCACAAAAAGATATTCGCGTGGATGACCCGACACAGGCGGATTTATATAAGTATGGCACGGTTGCAAATGTACGCCAGGTGCTCAAACTGCCCGGTGATAATATACGAATCCTCGTTGAAGGTTCGCATCGGGCGCGTCTTTTCGGAATTTTGCAGACCGAACCCTACTTTAACGTCGAAATACAGACAATCGAAGAGCCCATCCGAAAGGTCACAGGTTTAAAAACGGAGGCCGCTCTTCGCCGCGTACAGGAGCTTTTTGAAGAATATGCCGCGCTTGCGCCGAGAATGAGCCATGAAGTCATCATGAACATCGTTTCGGCAACCGATCTTGGTTATTTAGCGGATTATATTGCACAGAATATACAGCTTAAGTATGCCGATAAGCAGCTGATTCTGGAGGAAACCAATCCGCTTCGGCGCGTGGAGAAGGTCATCTCCCTGCTGGTTCGGGAAATACAGATACTGGAGCTTGAACACAGCTTGCAGGAAAAGCTCAGCGGGCAGATCAATAAAAATCAGCGCGATTACTATCTGCGTGAGCAGATGAAAATCATTCAGAACGAATTGGGCGACACGGATGATATCGAGTCAGAGGTTGCTGACTATACCGCAAGAATCCTGGCGCTCGCTATTTCCGAGCAGTCAACCACGAAGCTGCTCAAAGAGGCGAATCGCCTTTCAAAACTGCAGTTCGGGTCGCCGGAAGCGGCTGTGATCCGCACCTATCTTGATACCTGTCTGGATCTGCCCTGGCATAAGGTTACGAAGGACAGGCTGGACTTAAAGGCTGCCGCGCGCGTACTGGATGCCGATCATTTCGGCTTGGAAAAGGTCAAAGAGAGAGTGCTTGAGTTTTTGGCCGTTAAAAAGCTTATGCCGGGCATTAAAGGGCAGATCATATGCCTTGTCGGTCCGCCGGGCGTTGGGAAGACGTCGATCGGCATGTCTATTGCGCGCGCGCTGGGGCGCAAATATGCACGTCTTTCTCTGGGAGGCGTGCGTGATGAAGCCGATATCCGGGGACATCGCAAAACCTATATCGGCGCCATGCCGGGAAGGATCATCACGGCCATACAGGCAGCCGGCAGCAAAAATGCGCTGCTGCTGCTGGATGAAATCGATAAGCTGGGCCATGATTTCCGCGGGGATCCGTCCGCCGCTCTTTTGGAGGTGCTGGATTCCGAGCAGAACAGCGCTTTCCGCGATCATTTCATAGAAATTCCTTTTGACCTTTCCGAGGTCATGTTTGTTACAACCGCAAACTCTACGGATACGATCCCCCGTGCGCTTCTTGACCGCATGGAGGTCATTGAGCTGACCAGCTATACCGACGAAGAAAAGCTGCAGATTGCAAAGCATCATCTCATTCCCAAGCAGCTTAAGCGGCACGGACTGAGTGCAGCTACGCTTCGCTTCAGCGACGACGCTGTGCGTGAGATTATCGCGGGCTACACGCGTGAGTCCGGCGTGCGCATCATGGAGCGCGAACTTGCCGCCGTCTGCCGCAAGGCCGCAAAAAGCATTGCTGCCGGGCAGATAAAACGCGTCACGATTAACGGCAGCAACCTTGAACAGTATCTGGGCATCCGAAAATATCTGCCCGACCGGCATCGGTATGTAAACGAAGTGGGCGTCGCAAACGGCCTTGCATGGACAAGCGTTGGCGGCGAGATTCTTGAAGTCGAGGTCGGCGTAGTTGATGGCAGCGGCAAGATGGAGCTGACAGGGAACCTTGGCGACGTGATGAAGGAGTCCGCCAAGGCGGCTCTGACCTATATCCGCAGCCGACAGGATTCGCTTGAAATTGACCCTGACTTCTATAAGAAATACGATATGCACATTCATTTCCCGGAAAGCGCCATACCGAAGGACGGCCCCTCCGCGGGAATCACTATGGCAGTTGCCTTGGTTTCCGCCCTGACCGGCGCGCCCGTCCGGCGGGACGTCGCCATGACGGGTGAAATTACGCTGCGCGGGCGCGTTCTTCCCATTGGGGGACTTAAGGAAAAAACCATGGCTGCCTTTCGTTCAGGTATTAAAACCGTGGTTATTCCGGCCGATAATGAAAAGGACCTTGAGGAAATCGATCAGACCGTTCGTCGGGCGCTTAATTTTATTCCGGCGGAGCATATGGATACGGTGCTTGCCGCGACCATTGATTTTTCTCAGCGCACCCCACCCAAAAAACAGAAACTGCCGGAGGAAAAGGATAAGCATACCGGACTAATGCCGATTCCCGCAGAAGAGCCCGGCGGCCAGCCGTTTATCAAACAATAAAATAGATTATGAAACAGGGGTTACCCGATCATGAAGCTGCAAAATGCCGAGTTTTTAAGATCCGGCGCGTCCGCGCACGATTTTCCCCGTGATAGATTGGGGCATATCGTGTTCGCAGGCCGCTCAAACAGCGGAAAATCTTCCGCCATAAACAGACTGCTCAATCGAAAAAGCCTGGCGCGCACAAGTTCCGCGCCCGGAAAAACCGCCTATATCAATTTCTATAAAATAGATGGTCAGGCGTATTTTGTCGATTTGCCGGGCTATGGCTACGCGCGGGTGTCGGGAGATGAAAAACTCCGGTGGGGTCAGCTCATTGACGACTATTTCGACACGGACCAGGCCGTAGCGCTTGCTCTGCTTATTGTGGATATCCGCCACTCGCCTACGATGGAAGACAGAAACCTGGCCGAGTACTTTTTCAGCCGCGGCATTGAGTTTATCGTGCTCGCCGGAAAAGCAGACAAGGTTAAGGAAAAAGAAATCGATGGCCTGTTAAAGCAAATAAAGGTGGATCTCGGCCATGATGGGGCTGTAAAGGTAATACCCTTTTCATCTGTATCAGGTCTTGGAAAAAATGAAACGATTGCAGAAATTTATTCTCATTTGGGGGTAAATCCATGAAATATGTTCGTGTATTAAAAGACGGATGTTCTGTTTGGGGCACACTGGAGGATGGGCGCATCCGCGCCTTATTAAAACCGCCCTTTGAGGGAATTGAATATACCGGACAGGTGTTTGACCTTTCTCAGTGTAAACTGCTCGCACCCTGTCAGCCGTCAAAAATCGTGTGTGTTGGGAAAAACTATTATGACCACGCGGTTGAAATGCAGGAAGGTATACCGGAAAAACCGATTATATTTATCAAGCCCTCGACTTGCTTAAATGACCCGGACGGGGATATTATCTACCCGAATGTAAGTAAGCGCGTGGATTATGAAGGCGAACTCGCTTTCGTAATCAAAAAAACCGCAAAAAAGGTAAACCGTCAGGATGCCGCCGCGTATATCCTTGGCTATACCTGCCTCAACGATGTGACCGCGCGCGACATTCAGAAAAGCGAAGGACAGTGGACGCGCGGCAAGGGCTTTGACACCTTTGCCCCCATCGGGCCATGGATTGAAGACAGCGTCGACGCAGCTGATCTGCAGCTTGAAACCCGGCTCAACGGAAAAACTGTTCAGCAATCCCATACCGGGCTGTTTATGTGGAAAATCCCCGAGATACTTGAATTTATTACCGAGTGCATGACGCTGCTGCCGGGGGATGTTGTCGCAACGGGAACCCCTGCGGGTATCGGCCCGATGTTACCCGGCGACGTGGTGGAAGTCATCATAGAAGGCATCGGAATACTTAAAAACAACGTAACAAAGGAGTAGCAATGGAATTTATCAGTGAATGTCTGCGCGTTAACGGACAGGGGCATCTGGCTGTCGGCGGTGCGGACGTTGTCGCTTTGGCAAAGCAGTATGGTACACCGCTATATATCATGGATGAAAACCAGATACGAAACACCTGCCGCGCGCTCAGGTGCGCCATGCAGGAGTACTATGGCAAAAACTTTCTCCTGGCTTATGCAAGCAAGGCCTTTTGTACCGCAGCCATCTATAAAATTATGAACGAAGAAGGTATGGGAGCCGATGTGGTTTCCGGCGGAGAGCTATTCACTGCAATAAAGGCGGGGTTTCCCACCGACAAAATCTATTTTCACGGAAATAACAAAACAGCCGGGGAAATCGAATATGGCCTTCAGTCCGGTGTGCGGCGTTTTGTCGTGGATAACCTTGAAGAGCTGGAGCTGCTCAATGAAACGGCGCTCAGGCTTAATCTGACGGCGGATATTTCCTTTCGTATCAAGCCCGGCATCGAGGCGCACACGCATGAATTTGTACAGACGGGAAAAATCGATTCAAAATTCGGCGTAGCGCTGGAAACCGGCGAAGCCATGCAGATCATCAAATACGCACGCACACTCAAAGGCGTGCGTATAAAAGGCGTGCACTGCCATATCGGTTCGCAGATTTTTGAGCTCGAGCCGTTTAAGCTGGCCGTCGCGGTGATGATGCGCTTTATAAGCGATGTCAAAAACGAGCTTGGTCAGGATATCCCGGAGCTTAATCTGGGCGGCGGCTTTGGAATCAAATACATCAAATCAAACGACCCGCCAAGTCCCGCGGATGTGGCGCGGACGATTGCGGAGGCTGTAAAGGAAAGCTGCGAGCAGCTTAACATGCAGCCGCCGTTTATCGTGCTCGAGCCGGGCAGATCCATTGTCGCGCCTGCGGGGATCACCGTATACACGGTCGGCTCCGTCAAAGAAATCCCCGGCATCCGGACCTATGTTTCTGTGGACGGCGGCATGACCGATAACCCCAGGTATGCGCTCTACGGCGCAGTATACGAGCTGCTGCTGCCCGAGCGTCCGCTTGATAAAAAGGATACGATGGTCACTGTAGCCGGCCGCTGCTGCGAAAGCGGAGACCTTGTGGCGTCGGATGTCCGTCTGCCGAAAACCAGGGCGGGAGAGCTGCTGGCCGTGTTGTCGACCGGCGCGTATAACTACTCCATGGCGTCAAACTATAACCGTGTTCCCCGTCCCGCCGTTATCATGGTGGCAGACGGAACCCCGAAACTGATTGTGCGGCGTGAAACCTATGAGGATCTCATCCGGCTTGATGTGCTTTAACCTGCACTTATTATTTGCGTTGTAAGGCATATGCGATGGTATAAAGCGAGTATCCCTTTGGCAGGGCAATGCGCATAAATCAATAAACGCTCCTCCGTCACGGTTTATGACCGCGGCGGGGGAGCGTTTTTTTAAGTTTGAGCTCAATATTATGTAACCAAAATTCAGTCATACAAATGGACAACCGTCCATATATTTAAGTAACACAACAGGATAACCAAAACAGGGAGTGAACTAAAATGCCTACTCTGTCCGACGCGCGCTTTGAAAGCGCCGCCGCGCTGCTTCCCGCAAATGTGCGCCGCGCCGCTGTGGCACTCAGTCTGGAACGGAAGATTTGCGCCGAGGAGTTTCGACTGCGTGCAGGCAGACCATTTTCCATTGTTTTTCCGGAAGGGGAAAGGACGGTATCTCAGGGCGGCATACTCGACCCTTCGCTCCCCTTAATTTTAACGGGCGAGGATATCGCCATGACGCTTGAAACGGCCAGCAGAGGCTCCGCGCATTCCGTACTTGAAAGCGTGCGTGCCGGCTTTATTACGGTTGGGGACGGGCACAGACTTGGTATTTGCGGACAGGCGGTCGTGCGCGATGGAGAGATTTCAACGATAAAGATGCCCTCGTCCGTTTCAATTCGCATCGCAAGGCAGATCAAGGACATCGCAAAGCCGCTGATGAGCGAGCTTATGTCTGACGGCCGGTATCGGAGCACCCTGATTCTTTCGCCGCCGGGATGCGGGAAAACCACGCTGCTGCGTGACCTGGTCTGTCAGCTATCTAACGGCGGTCGGCAACCGTCCTTCCCGGGTATGCGCATAAGCCTGATTGACGAGCGCAATGAAATTGCCGCGCAGTTTAGCGGAACACCGCAGCTTGACATCGGGCTGCGCACCGACGTCATCACAGGCTGCCCCAAGCCGCAGGCCGTTATGATGCTTTTGCGCGCTATGTCGCCGCAAATTATCGCGCTTGATGAAATTACGGCACCCGAGGACATTGCCGCGCTTGCCTGCGCGGCAAACTGCGGGGTCGGGCTTCTTGCCACGGCGCATGCCGACGGCATTGACGACCTGAAGTCGCGCCCGCTTTATCAAACGCTTCTGAAGCAGGATATTTTTAAACATGTTATTACGATTTCTATGACCTCCGGCAAACGAGTTTATGACTTTGCCGGTATCGGAGGTGGATAGATATGCTCAGACTGGTCGGAGCCATACTCGTCGCCGGCGGCGCAACCGCAGTCGGTCTGGCTGCAGCGGGTATGCTCAAAACAAGGGTGGATGTGCTTTCGTCGCTTGTTTTGGCGCTGGATACCATACATACGGAAATTACATTCAGGCTCACGCCTCTGCCGGAGCTTATGCGGCTTCTTGAAAAGCAAACAAGCCCGCCTGCCAATGAGCTTTTTATCAACTGCACAAAGCATATGGATGAGCTTGGCCAAAAAACGTTTTCGTCAATATGGATCACGGCTGTCGAGGAGAGTGCCGCGCTCGGGCTTACGAGGGATGAAAAACAGATACTGGAAGAGCTGGGCGTATTTTTGGGCAGGTATGATGCCGAAAGTCAGGTTAAAGCCATCGCTTATACGCGGCACCGTCTGCAAAGGGTCCTTGACGGCGCGCTTGACGACAGGCAAAAGCAGGGGAAGCTCTACAAAATGCTCGGCGTTATTACAGGGGCCGCGGTTGTTATTATTCTGATATAGCTCTTTATTCTGCGCGGGACAGGGTAAAATTTATCAGCCGGGGCGCAGCGGCGGAATGGGCGTTACTATGCAGGTCGACCTGATATTCAAGATCGCTGCAATCGGCATTCTTGTCGCGGTTCTCAATCAGCTGCTCATCCGCTCCGGACGTGAGGAACAGGCGCTGATGACGACGCTGGCGGGCCTGGTTGTGGTACTGATGATTCTGCTGCGGGAAATCAGCAACCTTTTTAATCTTGTCAAATCGCTGTTTGGGTTTTAGTCCCCATGGAGCTTTTCTTAAAAATTGCCGTCTGTGGGCTTGTCGGTATTCTGATGCTTCAAACCATCAAAAAACAAAACCCGGAAGCGGCGCTGCTTCTTATCCTGGCTATATCCGTCGTTATCTTAGCCGCCGTATTTCCGGTGATGCGCAGCATTTTTTCATTTATTGACACGTTGTGCGATACAGCCGGACTTTCACCCGCAATTCTCACGCCGATTATAAAGATACTCGGTATTTCCATTCTTACGAAAATCGGCTTTGAAATCTGCCGTGACTGTGAGGCAAAGGCTGTGGGCGCGTGTCTGGAGCTGGCCGGAGCCGTGAGTGCGGTTTATGTGGCGCTGCCGCTTTTATCGGCTGTAATCAAACTAATTACCTCGTTTGTTTAGGATAATAAAATGAAGAAAGCTATTTTGATTTTTATCCTCATTTCCTGTTTTTGTGTCCCTGCGTCTGCCGGCAGCGAGAAAACCATCCTGTCTGAGCAGGCCTCCGCGCTGAATTTAGCAGGCCTTCGCAGCGCACTGCCCGACTCCGTCGGAGAGTTGTTAAGCGATGCGGATTTGACCGATGGCCGGCAGGCGGATATTGCCTTAAGCGACATACTCAGCGACGCGGGAAAACAAGCCGGCGGCATAATAAATAATGCTATGCGCAGCGCGGCTGTCATCCTTGCTTCGGTGCTGTTGTTTGCAATCGCCTCCACGGTTTTTGAGGGCGGCAGGCTTCCGGATTTTATTCCGGTTGCCGGTGCGCTGGCAATTACCGCGGCGGCGGCGGGTGACCTGCATACGTTCATTGGACTGGGCAGTCAGACGATCATGAATCTGGAGTCATTGTCCAAAGCGCTTTTACCCACGCTTGCCGCTGCGGCGTCGGCGGCCGGTTCCCCTGCGGCGTCGGCGGCCAGGCATCTGGCAGCGATGCTCTTTTCCGATGTGCTGTTAACAGTCATCAACCGTTTTCTGGTGCCGCTGACTTACGCCTACATTGCCATGTGTGCGGCGGATACCGCGATTGGAAACGGCACGCTTTCCAGAGTAACCTCCATGGTAAAAGGAGTCATTACCTGGGTGCTCACCGGTATTATGACGGTGTTTGTCGCCTATATCACGCTCAGCGGGGCTATTTCGTCAAGCGCGGACGCGATTACGATCAAAGGCGCGAAGCTTGCTTTATCCGGCGCAGTACCGGTGGTGGGTTCGATCATCTCCGATGCGGCGGAAACGGTGGTAGCCAGTGCTTCAATTCTTA
Source organism: Oscillospiraceae bacterium (assembly GCA_963678505.2). GTDB lineage: Bacteria > Bacillota > Clostridia > Oscillospirales > JAVBQB01. Next base: position 23,352 of record CAXXFP010000013.1, read on the forward strand.
AAAACGTCATAGGCATTGCCGGAATGCTCGCTGTGCTCGCGATATGCATCCTTCCGTTTTTACGGCTTGGCGCGCATTACTTTATTTATAAAGCAGCTGCCGCACTGTGCTGCGTTTTTTCAGATAAACGGATGACTTCACTGATAGACGGCATTGCGGGAGCGTTTGGACTGATTCTCGGAATGACGGGCGCCTGCGCGATGCTTGTCCTGATTTCTGTTGCATCTGCGCTGCTTGCTGCCGGAGGTGCCTGAAATGCTGGATTGGATCGGGTCATGGATACTTGGAGTGACGGCAGCCGCGATGATCGCGGCAGTGGCTCAGGCCATGGCGCCGGAAGGACCCGCAAAAAAAGCGCTCCGGCTTGCCTGCGGACTGCTTATGATCCTGGCGGTACTGCGTCCGGTTAAGGAGCTTTCTCTAAACGATCTTTCCTTTTACACCACGCAGTATTCGCTGGAAACATATAATAAAAAAATTGATGAGACGAATGAAAGTTTTCTGCGGGCAATCATAGAGGACAAAACCGCTACATATATTTTAGAAAAAGCAGACGAGCTTGATATCCCCTGTACGGCATCGGTGAGTCTGAAAACGTCGGAACAGGGGGGATACCCATTTCCGTATTCCGTGTCGGTCGTTTTAGAAGAGGACGTCGATGAATCAAAACGCAGAGAGCTTTCAAGACTGATTGAGGCCGGGTGTGCGATTCCGCCGCAGCGGCAGAAATGGAGCACGGGGAGGTGAGGTTGTGTTTTCTCAAAAGGATTCCTTTGAAAAGCTCCTGAAGCTCTTTAACAAGTATAAATATCTTTTACTTGTCATAGCCGCCGGAATTCTCCTGCTCATAATCCCGACTTCCTCTGAAAAAACGGATGCTTCACAGACAGTGGCGATATCCAGTGAGGACTTTTCCGTTACCGCTGAGGAAAAGAGGCTGGAATCGCTCATTTCAAGCATCCACGGAGCGGGGCGCGTCAAGGTTATGCTGACGCTTAAATCGGGCATGGAGATTTTGTATGCAGACGAAGAGCAGTCAAGCTCCCGCAAAACGGAAACCGACGGTCAGACCGGCGCCGACGTGGATGAGAGCGTTAACAGAAAACCGGTCGTCATTTCCGACGGTCAGGGCGGTCAGCAGGCAGTCATTATTAAGCGGGTCTATCCCCGGTATCAGGGCGCGCTGATCGTATGCGACGGAGCCGGCAGCGCGGCTGTTCGTTTAAGCGTTACACAAGCAGTATCATCACTTTTGGATCTGGGTACCGACACAATCACAGTGGCTAAGATGAAAAATTAGGGAGGCACTGATATGAACATGTGGAAAAGAAACGCTGTAGTGGCCGTTGTTATTCTGTTTATCTGCGTCGCGGTATATCTCAACTGGTCCTATAACAGAGGCGAAGATTTGCCTGACGCATACGCAGACGGCCAGTATGAGGAATTTGAAGCCGGCAAAACCCTCGGAGAAACCGCGCTTGTAAACCAAACGGATCAATCCGGGCAGGAGGACCTCCCCGTGTCTGAAACGACCATGCCGGAAACGGAAAATAAGTACTTTTCAGAGGCACGTCTGACCAGGCAGCAGTCGCGTGACAGCGCGCTGGCTCTCCTGCGTGAAACCGCGGGCCGCGACGGCGCCGAACAGGAGGTACGCAGTCAGGCTGACGCGGATATTGAGCTGATTGCCAAAAATGCGCTCAGTGAGGCGCGCATTGAAAACCTGATCAAGGCAAAGGGGTATGAAGACTGCGTCGCTTTTATCAGCGATGAAGGGATAAATATTGTCGTGTCGGCAACGCAGGACGGATTAAATCAATCCGATGTGGCAAAAATAAAGGATATCGCAAAAAGTGAAACCGGCCTGAAGGCGGATAAAATCAAGATCGTTCCAGTACAGTAGCGCCGGGCGGCGGGAATAAGAAACAGTTTATTTTTAATTTTATATATGGTATATTGTAGGTGGCAAAACTTCAATTGTTTACTAAACATAAAATCTGTGTGGTAATTGCGATTTACCGGGAGTGAGTAAAATGAGTGACAGCAAAGATTATGTCGTTCGTCCGGATGAACTGGGTTCCATCAATATATCCGAGGAGGTCATCGCGTCCATCGCTGCGCTGACCGTAAGCGAAATTTCCGGCGTGAGCGGGTTATCCGCAAATATCGGCATGGATATTGCGGAACTGCTGGGAAAGAAAAACCTGTCCCGCGGGGTAAAAATCGAAGTGACCGACAACAACGTGTGCATCGACGTCTTTGTACTTGTCAAATACGGATATGCCGTTTTTGACGTGGCAAAGAGCATACAGGAGAGCGTTTCGGCTGCTGTGGAATCCACAACAGGTCTTGCGGTGTCCTGCGTAAATGTGCATGTAAGCGGCATCACGTTTGATAAAGAGAAACCTGCGCAGAACAAGTAAGCTGCTGCTTTGCGCGCGCTTCAGGCTTTATGCTGCATGCATGGGGCCTGGAGCGCGTTTACGTGCTTGCGGCCCGCCGCGGGTTTTATTTTTATATCCGGACTGCGTTGAGCTGCTTTGCGTGCCGCTCTTATTTTTAGCATATGTGAGGATCTGTATGAACGAATCGATGAGCAGGAATGCGGCGAGAGAGCTTTCTGTCCGCTTAATTTATGAGCTTGACTTTTCTGACCACGATGTGGACAAGTTTATCGAGGCCAGACTGTCGCAGGAGCATTTTTCTTCCCTGATGGAAGAAGATGCGCTATATAGGCTCCAGCCCGGAGATGACCAGAGGGACTACATAAAGCGGCTTGTCGCCGGGGTTGAAACACACGCGCCCGAGCTCGATTCGTATATCCAAAAATACTCCATTGGCTGGGAATTTGCGCGCATATCCAGATTGTCCACCGCCATTATGCGCGTAGCCATGTTCGAGATCCTCTACATGCCGGATGTGCCGGGCGCCTCGTCCATCGATTCCGCAGTCAGGCTTGCCAAAAAATATGAAACCGAACAGACCGCGTCCTTTATAAATGGAATACTCGGCTCCTTTATCCGTCGGGAGGCGGAGGGCTGATGCCGCTGTTTTTAGGTCTTGATACCAGCAACTATACGACCTCGGCAGCGCTGTACGAGGATAGCGGCACATGCCGCAGCGTATGCAGCCCGCTTGAAGTATCCGCCGGGAAGACAGGATTACGGCAGAGCGATGCGCTTTTTTTGCATGTAAAGCAGCTGCCGGAAGTGCTTGCGGGACTGGATTTTCATATTAATGAGATTTCCGCTGTCGGCGTGAGCGCGCGCCCAAGCGACAGGGAAGGCTCATATATGCCCTGTTTTCTGGCGGGGCTGTCGCTCGCCCGGTGCTTAAGCCATGTAAATCAAATCCCCATGTTCGAGTTTTCGCACCAGCAGGGACATATCGCATCCGCTGCCTGGTCGGGTGCAAAACCGGAGCTTTTGCAGAAAGAACATCTTGCGTGGCATCTGTCCGGAGGGACTACAGAGCTGTTGCACGTCATCCCCGGCGGGCAGCGTCTCTTGCGCGTCGACAGGATCGGCGGTACGCTTGACCTGACCGCCGGGCAGCTCATCGACAGAGCCGGAAACCTGCTCGGGCTGGGCTTTCCGGCCGGCAGGGAGCTTGATGCGCTGTCCCTGTCGGATGATTCAAAGGATTTTTTCCGGGTGAAGGTGACCGACTGCTCTTTTTCCCTGTCCGGGCTTGAAAACAAAGCAATGGAAATGCTGACTTTACACGAAAGCCGCGCGCATGTCGCGTCTTTTTTACTTCAGTCCGTTTGTTATGCGGTCAAAAAAGCGACCGGGCAGGCCATGCTTAAGTATCCCGGGCTTCCGGTTCTGTGTTCGGGCGGCGTAACAGCCAACACCCTTCTCCGGCACAGCCTCGGAGACGAGCTTGGGGCCTTTTTTGCAAAACCGGAATTTTCATCAGATAACGCCGCAGGTCCTGCGATCCTTGCCGCTTTATCCTTCCGGGGCCTGAAAAACAGTCAGTGAGGTATCTATGGAACTAAACATGTCCGTCCTCTCCGTCAGCGAGCTCAATGAACGGATAAAAAATCTGCTCGATGCGGACAAGCTGCTTTCAAACATATATATACGCGGTGAAATATCGAACTACCGCCTGTACCCTTCGGGACATCACTATTTTACGCTCAAGGATGAGCAGGGCGTGCTGCGCTGCGTGATGTTCCGCTCGAGCGGGGCGTCCCTGTTATTTAAACCGGAGGACGGCATGAAGGTCATCGCGCGCGGCCGTGTGTCTGTTTTTCCACGCGACGGCCAGTATCAGCTTTACTGCGTGCAGATCATTCCGGAAGGCGCGGGCGCGCTGTACGTTGCTTATGAGCAGCTCAAGGTTAAGCTGGAAAAAGAAGGGCTGTTCGAGCAAAGCCATAAAAAAACGCTTCCCGCATATCCGTCTGTCATTGCTCTGGTGACCTCTCCCGCGGGAGCGGCCGTTCAGGACATGCTTCGCATTCTGTCGCGCCGCTGGCCTCTGGCGCGCGTGGTCATTGTTCCCGTGCGCGTACAGGGAGCGGAAGCGCCCGGAGAGATCTGCGCGGGCATCCGCTATGCAGACAGGCATCAGCTTGCCGACATGATCATAACCGGCAGGGGAGGCGGCTCGATTGAGGATCTATGGGCTTTTAATGATGAGTCGGTGGCGCGCGCGATTTATGCCTGCGGTACCCCCATTATTTCCGCCGTTGGGCATGAGCCGGACGTAACCATCTCCGATTTTGTGGCAGACGTCCGCGCGGCGACTCCGTCAAACGCCGCCGAGCTTGCGGTACCGGATGCCGCGGAAATCCTTCGCCGCGTAAATACGCTGGAAAAACGCGCGGGACAGCAGACGGCGCACATTTTATCGGCTTTGCGGCAGAAACTGGACGGGTATGCGCACAGGCATGCTCTCCAAAGCCCCGTAAACTACATACAGGACAAACGAATGCTGCTTGATTATTTACACCGGCGCGGAGTATCCGCCTCGCAAAAGCTTGTGTATTCAAACCGTGAGCGCTTTGTACGTCTTTCTGCCGGCCTGGATGCGCTCAGCCCGCTCAAGGTCCTTTCGCGCGGATATTCTATTGCAAGCATTCACGGCGGCCAGATACTCAAGGACGCGTGCGAGGCGGCCCCGGGCGAAACCATTCGCCTGCGGCTTATGCGCGGTGAGCTTGACTGCGCCGTAATAAAACAGTATACAGGTAAAAATGGAGGGCAAAATGGATAGTAAAGCGACGACGGGGAAAAAGCAAAAACTCAGTTTCGAACAATCCATCACCCGGCTCGATGAGATTGTCAAGCTGTTAGAGCGCGGGGATGTCCCGCTTGAAAGCGCGCTGACCTTTTTTGAGGAGGCGACAGGCCTTGTCAAACAGTGCTCGTCAATGCTTGACAAGGCTGAAAAGCAAGTCACCATTCTCACCAGAGGTGCGGACGGCGAGGTTTCCGAGCAGCCCTTTGAACCCCAGCCATAAAGCATACAGCGGACATGGCGCTGTTTCGCGCACGGTGCCGTGTGCTTTCCGCAATTTCCTCTTTCTGATAGGCAAGACAGAATAATCCGCAATCATTTCCCGCGTGATCTGATTGACGGTGCGTTTTCCCCACACTGTGGCGCGCGGAGAAACGGCGGTTTTCTTGGATCATCAGCAAAGATTTGATTTGACCTGCGACAAAGTGGATGAAGCGCTTAAGCGCTTTCTGACGCAGTCCGGCACATCGGCCGCCCTGCTGTTTGAAGCGATGCGCTACAGCGTGTTCGGCGGAGGAAAACGCATCCGGCCCGTACTGCTGCTCGAATTTTGCCGGGTTTCCGGCGGAGAACCTGACAGTGCGCTGCCTTTTGCCTGCGCGCTTGAAATGATTCACACCTATTCGCTCATTCACGATGATCTTCCTTGCATGGATAACGACGATATGCGGCGCGGAAGACCGACGAACCATAAGGTTTACAGCGAGCACACCGCTGTGCTGGCAGGAGACGCCCTGCTTAATCTCGCCTTTGAAATTATGCTCGATCCCGCTAACACACGCGATATCAGCGCACAGACTGCCTTAACTGCCGCGCATACCATTGCGCGCGCTTCGGGCGTATACGGAATGGCGGGCGGCCAGTGTCTGGATATGGACAGAGTGGCCGGGCAGGCGCCCGCGCAAATGGTGGCACAGATCCATGCATTAAAAACCGGGGCGCTCATCAGCGCCGCGGCGCAGGCCGGCTGCGTCCTTGCACGGGCAGATGAAAAAAAACTGGATGCGGCAAACGCGTATGCCTGCAATATCGGCCTTGCCTTTCAGATAAAGGACGACCTTCTGGATCTGGAAGGAGATCCCGACAAGCTTGGAAAACCGGTGGGTTCGGACGCCGCCGGCCACAAACTGACGTTTCCGTCTGTTTATGGCGTCGAGCATTGCGGCAAGCTCATTTCCAATCTGACAGGGCGCGCAATTGAAGCGCTGGACGCATTTGAGGATGCGTCCTTTCTGACCTGGCTTGCTCAAAGGCTTGCTCTGCGGGAAAGATAGAGCGGTTTTACGCTTACGGAGGAATGCATGTGCACACACTGATAAACATAACACAAAACCATATTCTTGATGTAACCCTGCTTGCATGGCTCACCGCGCAGATACTTAAGGTGATTATTGTACTTATCATACAAAAAAAGCTTGATTTTAACCGCCTTGTGGGCGCAGGAGGCATGCCAAGCTCACATTCGGCGCTTGTCATGGCGCTTGCGTCTTCTGTCGGACGGTTTGAGGGCGTCCAAAGCGCTGAGTTTGCCATCTGTGTCTGTCTGGCACTTGTGGTCATGTACGACGCCTCTAATGTGCGCAGGGCAGCCGGCGAGCAGGCAAAAATACTCAACTATATGATGGATCACTGGATCGAAACCACACCGGAGCTTTTCAGTAAGGAATTGAAGGAGCTTTTGGGACATACGCCCATAGAAGTGATATCAGGTGCGATTCTCGGTTTAATTTTCGGCATTTTTGTGTGATTCTGGGTAATATGGTGTGATTTTGGAACTTGTAAACTGTTCATTTTTATGATAATATCTATAGATGCATAATGTGGTGGCGCAGTATCCTAGTCAGAGCTGCCGGTTCCCAAGACGGGCCTAAAAATCCGTACAAGGGCATATCGATGAAGTCCCTGGTGCTTGCTTTATACGCCCAGTTTAGGGTGGGTGCTGGGGGTTAAGGTTTTAGGGCGTTTCGCAATGGCATGCGGCTGCGACCCTATTACCGTGGAGACCTGTTCTTGTGGGCGGCCATGCTCCCTTACTGGGGGGTGGACCGCTTACGAATCAGGGTTAAACCTGCAATGCGGTGAGATTTCAAGCTGTGTGCAGAGTAGCCTGCCTTGAGTGGATATGGTGGATATGAGATTTGCGCGTGCGCTCCATGGCCGTGGCGCGTATGCTATTGCTCATTGAAACCATACCTGCAAAAGTGGCTAAGAACCGGTTGGCCTGCGGCGGAAAACGCCTAGGCTGTCCAAATGGAACAGATAGGGGATTACAGTGCGGACTAAGTGGCAGTCCGGTCCCGATGTCGGCAACGCATCGGTGCAGGCTTTAATGGGAAACCGCCTTAATGGTGACATAAGGCAGCCTGCGGGGAAATCCAACCAGACCTAAGCCGTAAGATTTACTCTATCTGTTGCCCCACTTTATGTTTACATTTTAAACAGGAGAACTGATTAACCTTGAAAAATGATGATGCCGACCCCTTAAGTAAGAATACCGGTAAACGCGGAAAGAAAAAGGTGACGTTGGCCTCGTCGGCTGTTAAAACCGTTAATTTCCGCTGGGCTTTTACACTGCTTGGGTGGACATTTCTGATTTCGATGTTCTTATCGTTTTTGTCCTCAAACGCGCTTGAACATATCGGATACATTTTAGCTTTTTTACTGCTTGGAGCATTTATTCTTTTAGGCGTGCTGTTTGATATTCTGGGCATCGCCACGACCTGTGCGACCGAAAAGCCCTTTCATTCCATGGCCGCAAGAAAAGTCGAAGGCGCGCAGGAAGCACTCATGCTCATACGCAACGCCGAAAAGGTCTCGAGCTTCTGCAACGACGTTGTCGGGGATATTGCCGGGATCATCAGCGGAACAACAAGCGCTGTCATCGTTACGCGGATATCAAGGGATATGTCCTTGATTCCATTCTGCTTCAGTTTCTGATATCCGGATTGGTCGCAGGCCTTACGGTCGGCGGCAAAGCGGTCGGCAAGAGCCTGGCAATCAACTATGATACAAAAATTGTTTTCTTTGCAGGCCGAGTTCTGCACTTTCTAAAAAGGCTCAGAATAAAGATAAGAGCCGATAAATAAATTGAATTTCAATCAGGTTGTGATCAATAGTAATGGAGTTTTCTCATATCATCAATAATCCTTCGGAAATAAGAAATCTTGACACTGCTCAATTGAACTCACTGTGTGAGCAGTTGAGAAGTTTTTTAATTGAAAATATATCCAAAACAGGCGGTCATCTGGCGTCAAATCTGGGCGCTGTTGAAATTATTGTCGCGTTGCACAGGGTCTTTGATTCTTCTGTCGACCGGTTTGTATTTGATGTCGGGCATCAATGCTATGTGCACAAGATCCTGACCGGACGCATGGAAAACTTTCCCACGCTGCGGAGCTTTGGCGGAATATCCGGGTTTCCCAAGCCCTCGGAAAGTCCCCATGATGCCTTTATCGCCGGTCACGCGTCCACCTCGGTATCCGCAGCGCTCGGGATGGCGCGCGCGCGCACGCTTAAAGGGGATACTTACAACGTGATCGCGCTGCTCGGCGACGGGTCTATGACCGGCGGTCTGTCCTATGAGGCGCTCAACGACGCCGGGCAGAGCAATCAGCCTCTTATTGTGATACTCAACGACAACGGTATGTCTATTACCAAAAATGTGGGCGGCATCTCCAAGCATCTTTCCCGTCTTCGCCTGAGGCCGCAATATTTTCATTTTAAGGATGTCTATCATAAGACGCTCTCCACCATTCCAGGGGGAAAGCGTCTGTATATGCATCTGCATAATCTGAAAAAAGCAATCAAAGACGCGCTGCTGCCGGGCAGCTTGTTTGAAAGCATGGGCTTTACCTACCTCGGCCCGGCCGACGGGCATGACGTAGACAAGATCTGCCAGCTTCTTTCCCTTGCGCGCGACATGAAAAAGCCGGTGCTGATACACTTGCACACAGTCAAAGGCAAGGGGTATATTTTTTCGGAAAAAAACCCCTGCGGATATCATGGCGTGGACTGCTTCGATATCTCCTCCGGAAAAAACAGCAAGCCTTCAAAACCCAGCTTTTCCGGCGTGTTCGGCAATACCCTCGTTGACCTTGCGCTCAAAGAAAGCCGGATATGCGCCGTTACCGCGGCAATGGGCGCCGGTACCGGGCTAAGCGACTTTGCCCGCAAGCTTCCAGGACGGTATTTTGATGTCGGCATCGCGGAGGAGCATGCCGTTACAATGGCGGCTGGTATGGCCAAGCAGGGGCTTATTCCCGTCTGTGCGATTTATTCAAGCTTTATTCAGCGCTCGTATGACATGCTTATTCAGGATGTATGCATGCAGGATCTGCATGTTGTACTCGCGATTGACCGCGCGGGAATTGTCGGTGAAGATGGGGAGACCCATCACGGCGTGTTCGACGTGGCTTTTTGTCCCAGCTTCCAAATATGAAAATTTATTGCCCATCAAATTTTGCGGAGCTTCAGACGGCGCTGCGAAATGCCGTATTGTCAGATACAGGTCCGGTCGCTGTACGATATCCGCGGGGAGGGCAGGGTGAATTCACCCAGGACCATATGGATGAACCGTTCACTGTGCTGACTCACGGCGGCGACATGACGCTGATCACATACGGCCGTCTTATAAATGAAGCCCTGCTTGCCGCAAGAACGCTTGAAGTCAAGGGCATCCATGTTCAGGTCGTTAAGGTGAATCTCCTCAAGCCGCTTGATATGGATTCACTGTTTTCCGGGCTTTCCTCGGCACGGCGCGTGCTTATAGCCGAGGAATGCGTTCCGGGCGGCTGCCTGGGACAGACGCTTTCCGCATACGCGGCACAAAACGGGATTTCTTTTGAAAAGCTTATTTTGCTCAATACGGGCGAGCGCTTCATCACACACGGACAGACATCACAGCTTTTAAACCTGTGCGGTCTGGACGCCGAGGGGATGACCCGCCTGGTTTCGGAGGCATGTGCAGGTGCGTGAGAAAAAAAGGCTTGATCAGGTTCTTTTTGAGAAAGGGCTGGTTGAAAGCCGGGAACGTGCAAAAACCACGGTCATGAGCGGGCTGGTGTTTGTCAACGGGCAGCGGGAGGACAAGCCGGGTACGCAGATCTGCGCTGAAGACGAGATCAGCGTGAAGGGCGATCCGATTGGATTTGTCAGCCGCGGCGGCTTGAAGCTTGAAAAGGCTCTTAATTTCTTTGACATAGACGTGACCGGGCTTACCGCGCTGGATGCGGGCGCATCAACCGGCGGCTTTACAGACTGCCTTTTAAAGCGGGGCGCAAAAAAAGTTTTTGCGGTGGACGTAGGGTACGGCCAGCTTGCATGGCCGCTGAGGCAGGATGAGCGCGTTGTGTGCATGGAGCGGACAAACATCCGGTATGTCACGCCGGAAATGCTTGGGGAAGCTGCCGATATTGCCGTGATCGATCTGGCCTTTATCTCATTAAAACTCGTTTTACCCGTGATCCGTACGCTCATTCGTGAGGACGCGGTGGTCGCATGTCTGATCAAGCCGCAGTTTGAAGCGGGGCGCGGACAGGTCGGCAAAAAAGGCGTTGTCCGTGACCCGGCCGTTCATCTTGAAGTGCTTGAAAATTTTTGCAGATATTCTCTGGATGCCGGTTTCAGTGTAAAGTCAATTACCTTTTCACCCATAAAAGGGCCTGAAGGAAATATAGAGTATCTTGGATATCTTGGCGCACCGGGTGCTCAAGACGCGCAGCCGGACGTCGCATCGGTTGTAAAGCAGGCGCACGGCGAGCTTTAAAGGCAGGATTGAGGTGGGCATGAAAAAAGTTTTATTGTACCCAAATCCGGGGAGGGATACGGAGCTGCAATCAACCATTGAAGCGGCGCGTATTTTTAATCAGGCGGGCATAGAGACCTGTATTTCCGACGATCTGCCGGAATGCCGGTTTTTACCTGATTATCTGCATGGTTGCCCGCTGCAGGAAACACTACCTACGGTGGATATGATCATCTGCCTTGGGGGTGACGGAACCATCCTCCATATCGCGCGCAGCGCCGCGATCGCGCAGGTGCCCATACTGGGCATCAACTTCGGAAAAAGGGGCTTTATGGCCGAGCTGGAGCGCAATGAGCTATCGCTGCTGCAAAAGGTCATTGACGGGGCGTATACGCTTGACAGCCGAATGATGCTCGACGTGCTTGTTTTTCAGGATGGGGGATTGATATTTTCCTCGGCCGCGCTCAACGACGCGGTGATTACGAAGGGGCTTGCGGCCCACATGATCAATATCGTTGTAAAGGCAGATGACTTTACCGTCTCCTCATTTCCTTCAGACGGCGTCATCATCTCAACACCGACGGGCTCTACCGCTTATTCTTTATCCGCAGGCGGTCCAGTCGTTGAACCCACTGCAGAAAATGTCCTGATAACTCCCATTTGCGCGCATTCCCTGCATGCGCGTCCCTTTGTGCTGACATCCGACCATTTGATCTGCATGGATCTTTCCGGATTTCAGGATAAATCAGCCTATCTGTCTGTCGACGGAGGACAGTCCCTTTCCCTTGAGAGCAGCTATTCCCTCCAGATAAAAAAATCTCAGATGAAAACAAAACTTGTGCGTATTAAAGGACGCAGTTTTTATGATATAATAAATCATAAGCTGATTACTTAATAAAAATATCGGAGGTGTTGTGGTGAAATTTCTTCGACAGGCAAAGATTATTGAAATTGTCAGTAAAAACAGCGTAGAGACACAGGAAGAATTATCCGACCGACTTCGTCAGCTTGGGTATGTCGCTACGCAGGCTACGATATCGCGTGATATCAAGGAACTGCGGCTTGTCAAAGTAATGACAGACCGGGGAACCTATAAATATATGATATCTTCTTCGGAAAGCGAAAACCGCCTGTCTTCACGGCTCAAGAATATTTTTAAAGAGGGTGTAACCAGTTTTGACAGCGCGCAGAATATTGTGGTCATTAAAACCATACCGGGACTTGCCCCAGCCGCCTGTTCGGCGATAGACGCTATGGGCAATGCGCATATCGTGGGCACGCTTGCCGGGGACGACACGGGGCTTCTGCTGTTTCGGGATACGGAAAGTGCCGACGCCTTTGTCAAGGAAATTAAAAAAATGCTGGAATAATTGGACGTGATCATAGCAATGCTTTCGATGCTGTATATTGAAAACATCGCGGTTATCGAAAAAGCCAACATTGACTTTGATGTTGGCTTTACAGTTATGACCGGAGAAACGGGCGCAGGCAAATCCATAGTGATCGACGCCATCAGCGCGGTATTGGGCGAGCGCACTTCAAGGGATTTAATTCGAACGGGCGCCGCGTCGGCGCTGGTCACCGCCATGTTTTCATCGCTGCCCGAATCGGTCAGCCTGTTCTTAACGGAAAACGGTATGCCGGCGGAGAATAACGAATGTCTCATACAAAGAGAAATATTCTCCGACGGACGAAACAGCTGCCGCATTAACGGTCGTCCGGCCACGGTATCGTTTTTAAAAAGCCTTGGCAGCCGGCTGATCAACATTCACGGACAGCATGATTCCCAGCAGCTGCTCAATGACAGCTGTCACCTCGCGTATCTTGACAGCTTTGCCGCAAACGCTGGGCTATTTGAGCAATACAGGCTTGCGTATGCGCATCTGCTTGAAATCCGGCATGAAATGGACGGACTTGCGCTCAACGACGCCGAAAAATCCAGAAGGATCGATTTATTAAAATATACTATTGATGAAATTGATTCCGCGCAGCTTCAGGACGGGGAAGAAGAAGCGCTTCTGGTAAGACGTACGTTACTAAAAAGCGCCGGACGCATCACGCAGGCGTTGCAAACGGCCTGTTTTCTGTTTTCCGGCGACGAGGAATCAAGCGGTGTCTGCTCACAGCTGACGGAAGCATACAGACAACTTTCTGCAACCGCCGCACTATCCGCCGAGCTTTCCGGTCTTTCCGCGCGGGTCGGGGAGCTGTCTGTTGAGGCGGAGGATGTATCCGCGGAAATACGGGGATTCAGGGATTCACTCGATTTTTCACCGGATGAGCTTGACACCATTGAAGGACGTCTGGACTGTATTTATAAGCTCAAGTGCAAATACGGAAGCGGTACCGGAGAGATCCTGCGCTATCTTGACAAATGCCGCGCGGAGCTTGAAGGCATAGAGTTTTCCGAGGAGCGACTTGAAAAACTAAAAAATGAATATCATACGCAAATGGATGTTGTACTTAAGCTGGCTGCAAAGCTTACACAGTCGAGAAAACAGGCGGCTGCGCTGCTTGAAACGCGCATATTGCAGGAATTGAGTCAGCTTGATATGCAAAAAATCCGCTTTTTCGCTGATTTTGCGCAGACAGATGAGAACATTTCCAAGCCAGGGCTCACAGGGGTCGATGATGTGCGCTTTTTGATCGCAACGAACCTGGGAGAACCGCTCAAACCCATGTCGCGCATTGCTTCCGGCGGCGAGCTGGCACGGATTATGCTGGCGCTTAAAAATGTGCTTGCAGAAAACGATGAGGTTGCCACTCTGGTATTTGACGAGGTTGATTCCGGCGTGAGCGGCCGCGCGGCGCAGCGTGTGGCGGAAAAGCTTTCCGATGTGGCCGGGCGCAGGCAGGTGCTTTGCGTAACGCATCTTCCGCAGATTGCCGCAATGGGTGACACGCACTTCCTAATCGCCAAAGGCGAGGAGGGCGGACGTACGGTAACGCACGTGGAGAAGCTTGGGTTTGAAGAGCGTAAAAAGGAGATCGCCCGCATTACGGGCGGGGCGCATATCACCGAGGTTACGCTGCAAAGCGCCGCCGAGCTTCTCAGTTACGCTGATAACCATAAAAACGGAAGGGGAATAACTAATAATGACCTTATTTGAAGAACTGAAAGCACGCGGCCTTGTGGCACAGAGCACCAATGAAGAGAAAATCCAGGAGCTTCTGGATGCGGGCAAGGCTACTTTTTATATTGGCTTCGATCCCACGGCGGACAGCCTTCATGTCGGCCATTTTTTGCAGCTGATCGTCATGCGGCATTTACAGCGTGCGGGCAACCGCCCCATCGCGCTCATCGGCGGCGGAACCACGATGGTCGGTGACCCGTCCGGCAGGAGCGATATGCGAAAAATGATGACGCAGGAAGAGATTGCTTCAAACGCCGACCGGTTTAAAAATCAAATTGGAAAATTTGTTGATTTTTCAAACGGACGCGCGCTGATGGTCAATAACGCAGACTGGCTGCTTAAGCTAAACTACATTGAGTTTCTGCGGGATGTGGGCGTTCATTTCTCCGTAAACCGCATGCTGTGCGCAGAGTGTTTTAAATCGCGTCTGGAAAAAGGTCTTTCCTTCATTGAGTTTAACTACATGCTCATGCAAAGCTACGATTTTTACAAACTCAATGAGCTGTACGGGTGCCAGATTCAGTCCGGCGGGGACGACCAGTGGTCGAACATCCTGTTCGGAACAGATCTGATCCGCAGAAAAACAGGCAGGGAAGCCTACGGGATTACATTTACGCTGCTGCTGACCTCAGAAGGCAAAAAAATGGGGAAAACGCAGAAGGGCGCCGTATGGCTTGATCCGGAAAAAACTACGCCGTATGAGTTTTACCAGTACTGGCGCAACGTAGACGACGCCGATGTCATCAAGTGCCTGAAAATGCTCACTTATTTACCACTTGAGGAAATTGCCGGACTTGAGAAGCTGAAAGATCAGGAGCTTAACCGCGCCAAGGAAATTCTGGCCTACGAAATGACTATGCTCGTTCACAGCAAAGAGGATGCGCAAAAGGCTCAGGCTGCTGCGCGCGCGCTGTTTTCAAATGATGCGTCCTCGGCGGATGTGCCGACCACAGAACTTTCGGACGAAGATTTTGCAGACGGCGTGATCGATATCCTGACGCTTCTGGTAAAATGTAAGCTTGCGCCTTCAAAAAGCGAAGCGCGCAGACTGGTATTACAGGGCGGGGTAGAGGTTAGAGATGTAAAGGTGGAGTCCATTACAGCCACGTTCCCGTGCGCGGAGTTTTCCGGCGACGGTCTGCTGCTTAAAAAGGGCAAAAAGACGTATAACCGTGCTGTATGTAAGAAATAGCAGATAATTAATGTCCACTGAACAGATGCGATTTAAAAATCGCATCTGTCAAAGTTCGCTATTTGCGAGCTTTGTACGGCAAAACAGCTCTGTTTTGCCGTTTCAGATACATTGATAATTTGTCTGGTGGTATTCGAAGCGAAAGCTTCGAATACCAAGTGCAAGGATTCAAAAACGCGATCATTTCATTGCGGAGGAAGCATTTTTGAATTGTTCAGCAGACATTAATTAAAACGCCCCGCGTCTGTCTTAAAAACGGACGCGGGGCGTTTATTTTTGTTTGTTATTCGTCGGCTACGACGCTGCTCATATCATACATCCCGGGCCGGCGGCAGTCCTGAAGAAACTGTGCCGCCTTGAGCGCACCTGACGCGAACACTTCACGGGAAAGGGCAGTGTGCTTGATTTCGATGACCTCATCATATCCGGCGAAAATAATATCATGCTCGCCGACAATGGTGCCGCCGCGGATGGAGTGCATCCCGATTTCCTGTTTATCCCGCTTTTTTTTCTCTGCGTGCCGGTCATAAACCGGCTGCGCCGAATAAGGAAGTACGGAGGAAACGGCGCTGAGCAGCATAAGCGCCGTTCCGCTGGGCGCATCCACCTTTGTGTTATGATGCTTTTCAACGATCTCGATATCATACGCGTCCCCGAGGATTTTTGCGGCTTTTTTTGCAAGCTCCGTCATCAGGCTGACGCCAAGCGACATATTGGCCGAGCGAAATACGGGAATCTCCATCGAGGCCTTTTCTATCAGTTCCTCCTGCTGTGCTGTAAGCCCTGTCGTTGCGATGATAACAGGCATGCTGTTTTTAACAGCATAGCTAAGAAGAGAGGGAAGGCAGGCGGGGGATGAAAAATCCACAATCACGCCGGCTCTGCCCGGAAATTCCATAAAATCAGAATATACGGGATAATTATTGAGCTTTACCGCGTTTATATCAATTCCAGCTGCGATTTCGCAGTCATCCCGAGTTTGGCAGACTTTTGATATGGCCTGACCCATCCGGCCATTGCAGCCCGAAAGGAGAATCCGCACCATATGCTCACTTCCTTCATTTACAGGCGCAAAAAACCGCGTCTGTTTCTGTTTCAAAGAAAGGCTTTATACGGAAAGCCCCACGTTGAGCATTGACTTTTTCAGCAGTTCAAGGTTCTGCGGTAACATTTCGCAAAGAGGCATGCGCAAATGACCGACGTTCATGCCCATTAGATTGAGCGCGGTTTTGACCGGGATAGGGTTTACCTCGACAAACAGCGCGTTCATCAGGTCAAAGTACTTCACCAGCAGCTCGGCGCTTTCCCGTACCTTGCCCTCTGCATACAAATGCGCAATCTGTGACATTTCGCGGGGTATGACGTTTGCCGCTGTCGAAATCACACCCATTCCGCCCATTGACATGATCGCAACGGTATTGTCGTCGTTTCCGGACCAGATGTTCATATCCTCACCGCACAGATAACGTGTCTGTGCGACAAGCGACATATTACCGGAAGCTTCCTTTATGCCGTTAATATTGGGGTGTTTAGACAGTTCCTTATAGGTCTGCGCGGTAAAACTCATTCCTGTGCGCGAGGGTACGTTGTAGAGAATGATCGGAATTTTCACGCGGTCGGCAATATAAGTAAAATGCTTGATAAGACCTGCCTGGGTCGTTTTATTGTAGTAGGGAGTAACCATCAGCAGCGCGTCTGCACCTGATTTTTCAGCGTTTTGCGACATCATTACGGCATGGGCGGTATCATTCGAGCCGGTGCCGGCGATGACGGGCACGCGCCCCGCAACCTTTTTGATGCAATATTCAATTGTGGCAAGGTGTTCGGGAATGGTCTGCGTTGACGCCTCTCCGGTCGTTCCGCAGACAACAATGGCATCTGTGCCGTTGGCTATCTGAAACTCAATCAGCTCGCCAAGCTTTGCATAATCTATAAAATCCTCGGTAAACGGCGTAACAATCGCCACGCCGCAGCCGGTAAACACAGGCTTTTTCATAGTTTTCCTCCAAAATCGTGCCCGGGGGACCCTATTGAGGTGAACGCCCGCGGCATCGTCAGATTTAAAAACTGCGCCGGCATGGTAATGATTTATGCTTTTGTAATGTAGCCGTCGGCGCATAAAAGTTCCGCAAGAAGCACCGCGCCGCCCGCGGCACCGCGCAGCGTGTTGTGTGAAAGACAAACGAATTTAATATCGTACTGCGTGTCCGCGCGCAGGCGGCCGATGGAAACCGCCATACCCTTTTCAAGGTCGCGGTCAAGTTTTATCTGCGGGCGGTCGTTTTCCTCAAAATAGTGCAGGAATTTTTTCGGCGCGGTCGGCAGCTTAAGCGCCTGCGGACGACCCTCAAAGTTTTCCCAACGTTCTCTAATTTCACTCATGGTCGGTTTTTTGTCAAAGGACGCAAAGACTGCCGCCAAATGGCCGTTGGAAACAGGCACGCGGATGCACTGTGCCGTAATGGAAGGGGAGCTGGCCGGCACGATGACGCCATTCTGGATACTGCCCCAGATTTTCAGCGGCTCCTGTTCGGACTTTTCCTCTTCACCGCCGATATAAGGAATGACGTTGTCATTCATTTCTGGCCAGCTGTCAAAGGTCTTGCCGGCGCCTGATATCGCCTGGTAGGTGCAGGTCAGCACGCGGGAGATGCCGAAGTCCATGAGGGGATGAAGCGCCGGAACATAGCTTTGGAGCGAACAGTTTGACTTCACGGCAATCAGTCCGCGGCGCAGCCCCAGCCGCTTTCGAAAGGCCTCGATAACCTCTATATGCTCGGGATTGATTTCAGGAACGACCATTGGAACATCGGGAGTGGCTCTGTGCGCGCTGTTGTTGGATATGACGGGGCATTCAAGCTTCGCGTATTTTTCTTCCAATGCCTTGATCTCATCCTTTTTCATATCTACCGCAGAAAAAACGAAATCAACATCCTTGGCAATGCTTTCTGCGTCCGCAGAGGCATCCAGCACCGTCATATTTTTAACATTCTCAGGGATTTCAGACGGCATAACCCAGCGGGTGCCTACAGCCTCTTCATATGTTTTACCGGCCGAACGCGGACTTGCGGCAACAATTTTTGTTTCAAACCACGGGTGCTGATCCAAAAGTGCAAGAAACCGCTGGCCAACCATTCCTGTGCAGCCGATTACGCCAACCCTGTATTTCTTTTCCATGATTAATTCCTCCAAAACGAAAACGATTTAAACTTATTCATAATTATTATACTATAATTTCTACTGACCGGCAAACATATTTAGAAGTGCCAAAGGGATAAAAAAAAGCCGGTTGAAAAACCGACCCGCTTTGTACTATAATAGATAAAAGGCGGCAAAAGTCGTCCTTCGTCTTTTAATGTAAAATACAAAGCAGATAGCTCTTCGTCAAATACTTGACGACAGTCAACCGGCTTTCACCTATTTGACCAGGCAGATAATTCTCCGCACAATTATCTCCTTCGGCGGTTTTCCGTTTCACGTTCAGGTCATAGGGTAAATCGGGCCCCTCGCTGTGCTACCGGTGAAAACCGCGCCTCTATCAATGCTTATGTGTGCGCCAACCAAGCCCGCACAATTTTTTGTTGTATGTTATCATATCCGCATATAGCTGTCAATACCGATATTGTTTCCATTCTTTTTATCTCTTATCCGAAGGAAACAGGAGGGATGCGTTCATGCTGAAAAAAGCAATTCTGAGTTTTCTAGCTGTATGCCTGATTCTAACCAATGCGCCTTTTATGCCTGCAGTTCACGCCCAGTCGGACGATCCCATTATCCGCGTGGGGCTGTACTATGGCTCCAGCGCACTGCCTGCCGCGAATCTGGCAAACGAAACAGGCAGCGGATACCGGTTCGGATTTTTTGACTCGCAGCGCAGTTTTGTTGAGCTTGGATATACGGACGTTGAAAAGATTACCCTGATGAAGGATAAGACCATGTATCTTTCCGGTAATACATACTATGATACTGCGGTTTCGGGTGCAACAAAAATCGGCTGCTATCATATCGATTCCGGAGAAACCTTTGATAGCTTCTATGATGCCGCGCAATCGGCCGAGAGCTACCGGTCGGACGGCGTTCCCGCGTTCCCGGCATATATTTCCGGAGAATACCGCGTGCGCATCGAGCATTACTCGGCGAGCGAATATGCGCAGTCCGGTATCAGCAAGCTGGGGCTGCGCGGCGTGTCGGTCGTTTCCCCGAGCACCACCTGCATCACGGTCGTCAGCACTGCGACAGGGGAGATCCTGTTTGAGTTTGACTGCGCAACAAGCGCCAATCTTGCCGTTATGCCATCACGCGGAGAGACGGACAGGCCGCTTACCTGGTTTAAGGGTTATAAATACTACGGCGGGTTTGAATATAAACGCATGAGCGGGAATGATGTAACGGTCATAAACTTTGTCAGCATGCAGGACTACGTCAAGGGAGTCATCCCGTATGAAATGAGCCCGTCGTGGCCGATTGAGGCGCTCAAGGTCCAGACACTGTGCGCAAAGACCTTTGCCCTGTCAAACCTCAATAAGTATTCCTCGTACGGCTTTGATGTCAATGCCACTGTGGAATGCCAGGTCTACCGCGGGGCAAACACCGCAACCGCCACTTCCGATCGGGCTGTCGATGAAACCTGCGGTGAATACATCGAGTATAACGGCTCATATATCAGCGCCGTCTATCACTCCTCAAACGGTGGGTCCACGGAAAGCGCCGTCAACGTATGGGGCACGGATTATCCTTATCTTCGCGCGGTACCGGACAGTTTTGAGGATCTTTCGAAAGCATCCTACGGCACATGGAAATTTGAGATTACAAAAAGTCAGCTCAGGCAGATCCTGATTGAAAAGAAATATTCACCGGCAACCGTTACCGACGCCTTTATCGAGGTATATACGCCCGCTGGCAATGTATATAAGCTGACGATTGTGGACTCGACCGGCAAGAAGTTCAGCTTTCAGCAGGAGCGCGCACGCACGATACTCAACAATACCTCTGTTAAGGTGACCACTTACAGCCAGCGCTTTTCCATCAGTCCGCAGATCAGCCTTTACACCCGGGGTTCTGCGTCGACAATGCTTCAGTCCGGTCTGGGCGGGCTGTACGCGATCGGCTCCGGTGGAGACGTGACGCCTGTGTCCGGCAGCGCCTCAAGTGTCTATCTGCGCTCCAGGCTGAGCTCCTCGGCACTTTCTTCAAGCGGCTCCGCTCTGGTAATAAGCGGGCGTGGCTGGGGACATAATGTCGGCATGAGTCAATGGGGGGCGCGCGGCATGTCCGAGCAGGGCTATACCTACGATGAGATTATCAAATACTATTACACAGGCGTTGACATTGTCAGCGGCTGAAGTTAAACGGATTGGATGAGGTTTTTGAAAACAAGCGACTTTAATTTTGAACTGCCCACAGCGCTCATAGCGCAAACTCCGCTTAAACAGCGGGACGCGTCAAGACTTCTCACACTGAGCAAATCAACCGGCAAAACCGCGCATATGCATTTCTTTGATCTTCCCGCGCTTTTAAAGCCGGGAGATTGTCTTGTCCTGAATGATTCCCGCGTGCTGCCGGCCCGGCTCATCGGGCAGCGCAGCGACACGGGCTCGGCCGTTGAGCTGGTTCTGCTCCATGAAAATACGGACGGACTGTGGGAATGCCTTGTGCGTCCGGGCAGGCATGTAAAGACAGGCGTTAATCTGACCTTCGGAAACGGACTGCTCAAGGCGCAGGTAATGAGTGTGGATGAAGGCGGAAACCGCCTGATCCGCTTTTTTTATGAGGGGATCTTTCTCGAGTTGCTTGAAAGGCTGGGCCAGATGCCGCTTCCGCCCTATATCAAGGAAAAACTCGAGGAGTCTGAGCGATATCAGACCGTCTATTCAAAGCATCCCGGTTCGGCCGCCGCACCAACGGCCGGACTTCATTTTACCTGTGAGCTCCTTGAAAAGCTCAGGGAAATGGGCGTGCGCATCGCATATCTGACACTGCATGTCGGGTTGGGTACGTTCAGGCCTGTAAAGGCAGAAACGATTACAGACCACAGGATGCATGCGGAATTCTGTATTATTTCCCAGGAAGCTGCTAAAGCGGTCAATGAAACGCGTCAAAGCGGCGGCCGGATCGTCGCCGTGGGCACGACCTCATGCCGCACGCTTGAAAGCTTCTCTTCACCGGACGGAACGCTCAGGCCGGTCTCCGGCTGGACGGATATATTCATCTATCCCGGCTATCAGTTTAAGTGCGTGGACGCGCTGATCACGAATTTTCATCTCCCGCAAAGTACGCTCATTATGCTCGTTTCGGCGCTTGCCGGGCGTGAGCAGGTGCTTGCGGCTTACCGCGAGGCGGTCGACGAAAAATATCGTTTTTTCAGCTTTGGGGACGCGATGTTTATCTATTGAGAATCGAAACGGAGGAGCTTATATTTTTACGCTGCTAAAGACAAACGGCAAGGCCCGACGGGGACAAATGCGCACGCCGCACGGCGTCATTGAGACGCCTGTTTTCATGAATGTAGGAACACAGGCGGCAATCAAAGGCGGGCTTTCATCCTTTGATTTGGAGCATATCGGCTGTCAGGTGGAGCTTTCCAACACCTATCATCTGCACCTTCGCCCGGATGAGCAGGTCATCCGCACGCTTGGGGGACTGCACCGCTTTATGGTCTGGGATAAACCCATCCTGACGGACAGCGGGGGATTTCAGGTATTTTCTTTAGCGAAGCTTCGCAATATCAGCGAAGAGGGAGTTACGTTTAACTCACATATAGACGGACGCAGAGTATTTATGGGTCCTGAAGAGAGCATGCAGATACAGTCCGCACTGGGCTCGGACATTGCCATGGCGTTTGATGAGTGCGTCGAAAACCCATGCCCCTACGATTACGCAAAGGCCTCCTGCGAGCGCACGCTGCGTTGGCTTGAGCGCTGCAGCACCGAGCTTGCCCGCTTAAACACGCTGCCCGACACGGTCAATCCCGGGCAAATGCTTTTTGGCATCAATCAGGGCTGTACCTATGACGATCTGCGGATCTGGCACATGAAAAGCATTGCCGCGCTTGATCTGCCCGGCTACGCCATCGGCGGACTTGCGGTAGGGGAGCCCGCTGAGGAAATGTACCGCGTCATTGACAGTGTAGAGCCGTATATGCCGCAAAATAAGCCGAGATACCTGATGGGTGTTGGTACGCCGACAAATATTCTTGAAGCGGTTTCGCGCGGCATCGATTTTTTTGACTGCGTGCTTCCCGCACGCAACGCAAGACACGGTCATTTATATACGCAGGAGGGCTGCATCAACCTGAAAAACGAAAAATACAAGGAAGACGGCCGGCCTGTGGATGAGACCTGCGGCTGCCCGACCTGCAGCCGGTATTCCCGCGCATATCTGCGGCATCTGTTTAAAGCGGAGGAAATGCTTGCGCTGCGATTGAGCGTTATCCATAACCTGTATTTCTATAATAATCTCATGTCGGATATCCGCCTTTCTATTGATGAGAACCGCTTTGACGCATATAAGGATGAACACGCGGACAAGCTCGCCCGCCGGATCTAAGCGTGTGGGGTAAATATCTCGGGGACACCAAAAAACAGAGCTTATCGGGTAAAATTATTTCAGCTTCCACATTTTGCTTGCATTATACGTCCTCATTATCTATAATAAAACTTACTGAATCTTCTGCCTCGTCCGGTATCGACGGTCTACTCAATCAGGACAGGCATGAGGGCAATATGTTTTTCATCGCAAAATATTCAAAAACTTGGTGGAGGTGCTTAGCACATGATCAACCAGCTTTTAACGGCCAGCGCGCCGACGGCGAGCTCAAGCAGTCTTACCGTTCTCCTTATCAATCTGCTTCCCTTTGTGGTCATCATCGGTGTTTTTTACTTTCTGCTGATCCGGCCTGAGAACAAACGGAAAAAGGCTATGCAGAGAATGCTTTCCGAGCTGATTATCGGCGACGAGGTCACAACAGCCGGCGGAATCATCGGAAAAGTCGTTAACATCAAGGATGATGAAATTACCATTGAGACCGGCGCCGATAAAGTACGCATCCGCTTTTTGCGTTCGGCGATTACAAACAAAAAGCAGACCGTCAAGGACTAACGGATTCACTTCGTCCAGACCTTATCGAAAACGCATAGCGCAAAGAACGCAAATGTTCTTTGCGCTTTTCTTATATGGAGACCGTTAAGTTGTTTTTATTTCCATCTTTGTGCATGATTGACTTGTCTTTGAATATGCTTTATTAGTAGTTTTTGATTGACAAGCCAATGTATGAGGGAGGGAAAACCATGCGCAGATCCGAAGGAGAACAAATACCGGGATATTTAAAGAATCTGTCCCATATCGGTATCGGCATTATATTTGGCCTGCTCGTGTGCGTACTGCTGCTGCTGCTTGCATCTTTTGGCGTGTCGCGCGGCTTTATACCTGAAAGCGCGGCAAAAGCCACCACGCTTGCATGCTGCTTCCTGGGCGCATTCTCCTGCGCGCTTATAAGCGCGCGCCGCATCCGCGCAAGATATCTGCTTACGGGGCTGACAGCCGGCCTGGCATTTTTTATTGTCTTGTACCTGCTCGGAGCCATCCTGTTTTCCCGCGCCGCTCCCGCGAGCGGAGCCGGCAGCATCCTTTTGAGCTCGGTCATTGGGGGCGTTGCGGGCGCAGTTGCGGGCGCAAACATAAAAAAACGCCGCAAATGATTGAAAATCAGCCCGCAATATGTTAGTATATTAACCAATGATCAACAAGGAGAATTGAAATGAAACATATTGTAACCATTAACCGCGATACCCTCAAGAAAAGCGCCGCCAAGGGCGGATGCGGCGAATGCCAGGCTTCCTGCCAGTCTGCCTGCAAAACCTCCTGCACCGTTGCAAACCAGAAATGCGAAAATAAACAATAACATACCGCTAAAAGGCATCCGGCAAGCGGCAGGTTTCCTGTCACTTGCCATTTGTTTTGCCTGAATTTTTAAAGAAACGGGATTATTTGATATGATACATACCTACTCGCTCTTCGGCCAGAATATAGCGCTTGATGTGTGCAGCGGCGCCGTCCATGTTCTGGACGATCTATCCTTCAGACTGCTTTCAGAAAGCCGCGGACCGCTCGGCGAAGAATGCCCCCAAACGGTAATAGCCACCGATTATTCCCGTCAGGAGGTCGTTGAGGCCTGGGCGGAGCTTTACGCCCTCCAGCAGCAGGGACTTCTCTACACGGACGATACATATGAAGGCTACCGGCGTGAAATTCCGGACTCAGCGCCTGTCAAGGCGCTGTGCCTGCATGTTTCACACGACTGCAACATGCGCTGCGCGTACTGCTTTGCTTCCACGGGCGATTTTGGGACAGGGCGCAAGCTCATGCCCTTTGAAACGGCAAAGGCTGCCATAGACTTTGTGGTGGACTCTTCAGGGGTCAGACGCAATATCGAAATCGACTTTTTTGGCGGCGAACCCCTGATGGCATTTGATGTTGTCAAAAAAACCGTTGTGTACGCAAGAAGTCTGGAAAAAGAGCATAATAAGAATTTTCGCTTCACCATCACCACCAACGGACTGGCGCTTAATGAGGAAAACACACGCTATATCAATGAGAATATGGACAATGTTGTTTTGTCTCTGGACGGCCGTCCGGAAATTAACGACGCCGTGCGCAAGACTGTCGACGGCAGAGGATCCTACGCGCATATCGTCCCCAAATTTCAGGCGCTGGTCAAGGACCGCACCAAGGACTATTTTGCACGCGGAACGTTTACGCGAAACAACCTCGATTTTGCAAACGACGTGCTGCACATTGCAGATCAGGGCTTTAAATATCTTTCCGTCGAGCCCGCCGTGGGCGACGACGCCTATGGCTTTTCTATCCGGGAACAGGAGCTGCCCGCGGTTTTTGAGGAATATGAGCGTCTGGGAAGAATCATGCTTGAAAACAGACAGTTTGAGTTTTTTCATTTTAACATCGATCTTGAGCAGGGTCCATGCGTCATCAAGCGGCTGCGCGGATGCGGAGCGGGCTTTGAATATGCCGCCATTACCCCGGAAGGGGATATCTATCCGTGTCATCAGTTTGTCGGAAATGAAGAATACAAGCTTGGAAACATCTTTGATAAAACCTTTGACATGTCGCTTTCACACAAGTTTGCGGAAATGAACGTATACACACGCGAAGGCTGCCGCGACTGCTGGGCAAGGTTTTATTGCAGCGGCGGCTGCTCGGCGCTTAACTACAATACCAACAAGGATATATCCAAACCGGACACGGTTGCGTGCAGGATGGAGAAAAAACGCGTTGAATGCGCCATTGCGCTCAAGGCCGCAAGGGAACTGGGCGGGCGCTGACCACGATTTGCGCATAATAAGTGTAAACCGATTTAATTGTTTTCTTTGCTTCAGAAATTTTTTCTCCTGATCTAAATCTTGGCAATCATTTCAGACTTCATACAACATCTTGCGCAAAACAGGCCGGGGTAACACCGCGGCCTGTTTTATCGGTTATGTAGTTAACATAACTTTGTTTACATAACATTTCGTTGATTTTTACAAAAAGTAAATAATTTACTTTTATTTCTTGCTATCCGAGCCTTCTTGAATTATAGTATTATTATTCTACATTATGTTAAGTTGAGGAAAACACTTTATGGATTCATTAAAGCTTGGTTTGACCGGAGCCGGGAATATGGCTGCGGCCATTATGAATAATGTCATTGAAAAAGGCCTTTTTTTACCGGAGGAAATTTACGCCTTCGACCCCGGATGAAACGAAGCTCGGCCGCTTTACGGACCTCGGCGTATGCGCATGCGTTTCCAATGCGCAGGTCGTTTCCAAAGCCGATATCATTATTCTTGCTGTAAAGCCCCAGATGATTTCAAAAGTGCTTGAGGAAATTCGCGGCGAAGTAAAAGGGAAGTGCCTGGTATCCATTGCGGCGGGCATTTCCTCCGGCTACATAAAGACCATTGTCGGAAAGGACGCGTTTGTCCTTCGCACGATGCCCAATACGCCTATGATGATCGGGCGTGGCGCCATCGCGATCGCACAAGACAGTACGATCCCCCAAAAGCTGTTTGATGCAGCTGTCTCAATATTTTCCTCCGCCGGAGAGGTCGAATTTTTACCTGAAGAAAAGCTCAACGAAATCATTGGCGTCAACGGAAGCAGCCCCGCATTTTTCTTCCGGCTTGCGCAGGCAATGATGCTGTCGGCGGAAAAGCAGGGCATTGATCCTGAGGTTGCCTTGAAGCTGGCCGCAAAAACCATGGAAGGCGCCTCCGCCATGCTGCTTGGTTCCGGATACACGCCGTGTGAGTTAATACGGCAGGTATCCTCGCCGGGTGGGACCACGATCGCGGCGCTTACGGCTTTTGACGAGTTTAATTTTGACGAGCTGATCGAAGAGGCCATGCTGCGCTGTACAAAGCGCGCCTATGAGCTTGGAAAATAGCAGGTACTTCTAATCCGTACTTGTCCCTCATATTTATTATTGTGGTTTATGCCGCATTAACTGAAATGAGGTCGGGCGGATGAAAAAATTTTTACTGCGCTTTCACGACTTTAGCAGTGCAGGATACCCCTGGATCGCCGTTTTATCAGCGTTTTTTTTTTGTGTGGTTCCGTGATCGGCTGTATTACCGCGTCCTACATTGACGATGTTTCGGGCGCCGCGCTGAGCGGATATGTCGGCTCATATCTTTCTGCTGCAAAGAGTGCGGCACAGACGGGGTCACTGGCCGGATATGCGTTCTTTAACGCCTTTAAGTATCATACGGCCGTTTTTTATCTGCGGCTTTTCCGCACTGGGCGTCTTGCTGATTCCCGCGCTTCTGGCGGCCCGCGGTTTTTTTTCTGTCGTTTGCCGTAACTGTTTTTGTACGGCTGTTTGGTTATAACGGGCTGCTTTTCTCAGCGGGTGTTTTTTGGCGTGCAGTGCCTTGTTTCGCTTCCTTTTTTTGCTTCTGATTTCCGCGCAGGCCTTTTTATCAGCTGTTTCCCTGATGAGCATTTCATTTGGAAATGGCAGGGTCAAAGCATATCCGGTGTTCAGCGCTGGATATTTTTTTCGCTTTGGGGCATGTGCCCTGGTTCTTGTGGTATGCGCCCTGTTTGAAGCTTTTGTTTCGCCGCTGATTGCAAAAGGACTTGCCGGCCTGATCTGGTAAAAATCATTAAAAAGAGGACATTGTATGCAGGACTTTATCCGATTGTTTGAGGAGTATCTTACCAATGAAAAACGGGTCTCGCAAAATACCCTGTCGTCCTACATGCGTGATGTCCACCAGTATGAAAAATACCTGCAGCAAAACGGGGTAGATACCTACACGGAAGTGACCCATGCAATGGTGCTTCGTTACATAAAGTGGCTCTCAGACCAGGGAAAATCGCCCTCTACGGCAACAAGGGCCGCAGCGTCGCTCAAATGCTACTATAATTTTCTGCAGCTTAAGGGAGCCGTCAGCGTAAATCCTGCAAAAAACGTCGCGCCGGCCAAGGTTGAACACAAGCTGCCGCAGATTTTGACGGGAAAAGAAGTCGATCTTCTTCTCGAACAGCCGAAATGTTCGGATTTAAAGGGATACAGAGACAAGGCCATGCTCGAGCTGCTCTATGCCACAGGGATTCGCGTCAGCGAGCTTATCCAGCTCAATGTTGACGACGTGAACCTCAGCGGCGGATTTATCCGCTGTTTAAACTGCCGCAAGGAACGCATCATCCCCCTGTATCCCGCCGCCGTTCGCGCGATATCCGACTATGTTTCGCTTGCGCGAACAAAAATGATCAACCGGCTTTCCGAGCAGGCGCTGTTTGTGAATGTTAACGGGGAGCGCATGACACGGCAGGGTTTCTGGAAAATTATCAAATATTATCAGGCGAAGGCGCAAATTAAAAAGGACATCACTCCGCATACGCTTCGCCATTCTTTTGCAACACACCTGCTTGAAAACGGTGCCGACCTTCACTCGATACAGGAAATGCTCGGTCACGCAGATATTTCCTCGACACAGATATATGCCCATCTCGTCAAACAGAAGCTGAAGGATGTATATAACAAATATCACCCGCGTGCGTAATTTTATTGCCATTCGTATAATTTTTGTATATACTGTATATATCTGCGCAATTATCATGGTTTTAAACTGTGGCCTTTAAGAAGGAGATCGTTCATGGCTGGTTTTTTTGGTTTTATGGATTATACAAAGCCCGGTAAAGGCGTTGACGCAAACGCACCGCAAAAGCACGCGATTTTTCAGTTTTTCGAGCTTTACTGGCGTAAATTTTCCAAGCTTATTTTTATAAACATCATCTACTTTATTCTCCTGGCGCCCATTATTACCTATCTGTATACAATCTCCATCTCCTTCATTGTCGAGTGGCTGCATATTGAGGTCACAGATATCAGCACGGTTATGTTTCAGCTGCTCTTTACCATGGCCACGTCCATGCCGCAATGGCTGCGTATTTTTCTGATCGTCCTGTCTCTCGTTCTTTATGGTCCGGCAACAGCCGGAATGACCTTTATGCTCAGAAGTTATGCCCGCGAAGAGCATGCCTGGATGACGGATTTTTATCACAGAGCCAAGGCTAACTTTAAACAGTCGGTGTTTTTCGGACTTTTCGACGCTGTAATATTTCTCCTGTTTCGCTTCAATCTGACGTTTATCATGCAGGGACTATTCAGCGGTCAGTCGGTTGGTTTACCGATGACGGTTTTAAAGATTCTTGCTTTTGTTACCGCTTTTGCGTTTGTTATTTATGCTTTTATGCGCAATTATTTCTTCATGCTGTTAATCACGTTTGATTTAAGTATACGCAACATTCTTAAAAATAGCTTGATCTTTGCTTTCGTGGGACTGTGGAGGAATTTACTGGTTACGGTTCTTTCCATTGTTACGGGCCTGCTGATCTTCTTTACGCATCCTCTGGTTGAAATGATTATGCTTCCGTTTTTTGCACTGTCGCTGTGGGGCTTTATATCCGTTTTCACCTGTTACCCTGTCGTCAAAAAATACATGATTGATCCGCTTGACGCGCCAAAACCGGAAGACGGGAAACTTGAAAGCCAAGAATAAATACAGAAAAATAAAATGCAGCCGCATCGCGGCTGCATTTTTGCTTGTTGATTATTTTTTATTTTCGCGCTACCCCGGTATCTCTTGCGGCTTTTGCCACGGCGTCGGCAACCGTCCGGCCAACGCGCTCGTCAAACGCGTTGACGATGATATAGTCCGGACGCAGCTGCTCGTCGGGAACAAGGGAAGCAATCGCGTACGCCGCAGCTATTTTCATCTCGTCATTTATATCGCTCGCGCGTACATCCAGCGCGCCTCTGAATATGCCGGGGAAGGCGAGGACGTTGTTGATCTGGTTTGGGAAATCGGAGCGTCCCGTACCGATCACGCTGGCGCCTGCCGCGCGTGCAAGCTCAGGCATGATCTCCGGAAGAGGGTTGGACATAGCGAAGATGATGGGATCCTTATTCATTGAACGCACCATTTCTTCATCCGCAACGCCCGGACCGGAAAGCCCGATAAAAATATCCGCGCCCTTCATGACCTGGGCAAGCGTGCCCTTTTTCTTCTCAAAATTGGATATAAGCGCCATTTCCGCTTTGGCCGGGTTAAGGTCGGGGCGTCCCTCATAAATGGCGCCCTGTCGGTCGCACAAAATGACATTGCGAAGCCCCATTTTCATCAGAAGCCGCGTTACCGCAACGCCGGCCGCGCCCGCGCCGCATACGACGACCTCCTGCTTTTCAAGCGTCCGTCCGGTCAGCTTCATGGCATTGAGCATGGCCGCGGAGACGACGACGGCTGTTCCGTGCTGATCGTCATGGAAAATCGGAATATCGCAGCGCTCCTTGAGCTTACGCTCAATCTCAAAGCAGCGGGGAGCAGAAATGTCCTCAAGATTGATGCCACCAAAGGAACCCGAAATCTGGTAAACCGTTTCCACGATCGAATCGACGTCCTTTGACTGAACGCAAAGAGGGAAGGCATCCACGCCCCCAAACTCCTTAAACAATACGCATTTGCCTTCCATAACCGGCATGCCCGCTTCCGGTCCGATGTCTCCCAGACCAAGCACAGCCGTTCCATCGGTCACTACGGCGACCATATTCCAGCGCCGCGTAAGCTCATAAGATTTGCTGACATCGTCGCGTATGGCAAGACAGGGCTCCGCAACTCCCGGCGTGTAGGCGATGGACAGTTTTTCTTTCGAGTCCACTTTTGCGCGGGCTGTCACCTCGATTTTACCAGCCCATTCGTAGTGCTTGTTCATGGCCTCTTCTTTAAGTGTCATTGTTGTCCTCCGTTATTTTTGTTAACACATATTTCTATTCAAGCGCGAAACGGCATTGCGAAGGCGCTTCATGGTTTGAAGTCAATTCCTGATGCACGCCGAAATTGGCTCAAACGCCTCAGTCACTTCCTCAAACCAGGTAAGCAGCTTGTCTTCACCGGCTGTATATATTGCGCACGCAACTATACCTTTTCAAAGGCTGCCTTGAATACGCGCTTAAGTCCGCACACTTACTCCCACTCAATGGTGGCGGGAGGCTTGGTCGTGATGTCATACACCACGCGGTTTACGCCCTTGACCTCATTGACAATGCGGCTGGAGATCAATGAAAGAACGTCAAAGTCTATTCGCGACCAGTCCGCCGTCATAAAGTCATCTGTCGAGACTGCACGCAGCGCGATGGTAGCATCGTATGTGCGCCCGTCGCCCATAACGCCCACGCTGCGTATCCCTGTCAAAACAGCAAAATACTGATTGATGGAGCGGTCAAGCCCGGCGGCCGCGATTTCATCCCGGAATATGGCGTCCGCCTGCCGCAGAAGTTCCAGCTTATCCCAGGTGATGTCGCCCAGTATGCGAACGGCCAGACCGGGGCCGGGGAAGGGCTGGCGCCACACGAGATCCTCGGGAATTCCCAGTTCAATGCCGGCTTTGCGCACCTCGTCTTTAAAGAGCAGGCGCAGCGGCTCAATAATTTCCTTAAACTCAATGTTCAGAGGCAGGCCGCCAACGTTATGATGGCTCTTAATGGTGGCGGCGTCGCCCAATCCGCTTTCAATGACATCCGGATAGATGGTTCCCTGTACAAGGTACTCAACTGTGCCGATTTTTTTCGCCTCGTCCTCGAAAACGCGGATAAACTCTTCTCCGATGATCTTGCGCTTGCGCTCGGGGTCGGATACACCGGCCAGCTTTTCAAGAAAACGCTGCTGCGCGTTGACGCGGATCAGGTTCATATGAAAACGTTCTTTAAATATTTGCTCGACCAGATCGCCCTCATCCTTGCGCAGAAGGCCGTGGTCAACAAAAATACAGGTCAGCTGGCTGCCCACAGCGCGGTGGATAAGCGTCGCGGCGACGGAGGAATCCACTCCGCCCGACAGCGCGCATAAAACCTTTTTGTCGCCGATTTTTTCCTTAAGCTGACGAATGCAATCATCAACAAACGAGGACATCTGCCAGTCGCCGCTGCATTTGCAAATGTTATACAGAAAATTCTTAAGAATCAACGCGCCGTGCTTTGTGTGCAGAACCTCCGGATGAAACTGAACCGCGTAAAGACCTCGCTGGGCGTCCTGCATGGCGGCAACCGGACAATTATCCGTCTTCGCGGCCGCAACAAACCCCGCGGGGAGGGTGCCGATGAGATCGTTATGACTCATCCAGCACACAGTGCTTTCCTCAACGCCTTCAAAAAGCGCACTCAAGGTATCCACCTTTACAGCGGTGCTTCCATACTCGCCGGTGGGAGCGGAGGAAACCTCTCCGCCGAGCAGATGCGCCATCAAATGCGCGCCGTAGCAGATACCGAGAACCGGTATGCCAAGCGCAAGAATGGCTTTGTCATAAGAAGGGGAAGTCTCTTCGTAAACGCTTGCGGGACCGCCTGTAAAGATAATTCCCTTGTAAGCGCCTTGCTTTATTTTTTCAAGAGAAACAGTATAGGGAAGTACCTCACAGTACACATGGTGCTCGCGCACGCGCCGTGCAATCAGCTGATTGTATTGCCCGCCAAAGTCTAGTACAAGTATTTTTTCATTGTGCATAGCTTGTATTCCTAACCTTTCTTTGTTCCTACGGGCACATTATCCCGTCTGCTGTTAAGCGGTATTCATCCGTCTTCGTCCGAACAGCCTTTTATTCCACTGTAACGGATTTGGCAAGGTTTCTCGGTTTATCAATATCGCAGCCTTTTTGGAGCGCCGTGTAATACGCAAACAGCTGAAGGGGAATGACAGCCAGCGACGGCAGAAGCATTTCTTGCGTGTGCGGGATGCTGATGGTGCTGTCTACATCCTTATCGATATTCCGGCCGCCCTGCTTTGTGACCGCGATGACAACCGCGCCGCGCGCTTTGACCTCCTTGATGTTGGAGACCATTTTGTCAAAAAGCTTATCGCCGGTGGCAAGCGCCATGACCAGCGTGCCTTCTTCAATCAGGGAGATGGTTCCGTGCTTCAGCTCTCCGGCGGCATATGCCTCCGACTGGATATAGGAGATCTCCTTGAGCTTGAGCGAGCCTTCCATACAAATGGCGTAATCGAGATTGCGCCCGATGAAAAAGATGCTTTTGGAATTGAAGTGCTGGGAGGCCAGATATTGGATATGCGCCTTGTCCTCTAGAATGGCCTGAATTTTTTCCGGGATATGCCCAAGCTCCGCGATGACCGCGTCGTACGCATCCCTGCCGATGGTACCCAAGCTTTTAGCCATATATAAACTGATCAGGTAGATCGCAGCCAGCTGCGTGGTGTAAGCTTTTGTCGTAGCAACGGCGATTTCAGGCCCCGCCCAGGTATATAAAACGTCATCCGAGTCATTTGCAATAGAGGAGCCGACCACATTCACAATAGAAAGCGTGCGCGCGCCGCGCCTTTTTGCTTCGCGCAGCGCCGCAAGCGTATCGGCGGTCTCCCCGGACTGGCTGATGATGATGACAAGCGTCTTGTCGTCGACAATGGGGTCGCTGTAACGAAACTCCGACGCCAGCACCGCTTCAACGGGCTTGCGGGTGAGCTTTTCAAGCGTATATTTTCCCACCATACCCACATGGTAGGCCGAACCGCACGCCACGATAAATATGCGCTGAATGTTTTTGATATATTCGTCACTCATGTGAATATTGTCCAAAACGATTTCGCCGTTTACGATACGCGGATTGACAGTATCGGCGAAGGCGCGCGGCTGCTCCATGATTTCCTTGAACATGAAATGCTCGTAGCCGCATTTCTCCGCCGCGGATACGTCCCAATCCACATAGAACTCTTCTTTTTGCACCCGTTCGCCGTCTATATCATAAACTTCAACCCCATCCGCCTTTAAAACAACGATTTCTCTGTCTGCAAGCCGATAGATCCTGCGTGTACGGTTTAAAATGGCCGGAATGTCCGAGGCGATATAATTCCCGTCCTCCGACAGGCCGACAATCAGAGGCGCTTCCTTGCGCACGGCAATAATCTGATCAGGAAAATCCATGCATAGAATTCCCAGAGCATAGGAACCCTGCGCAAGCCGCAGCGTTTCCGCCACCGCCTTAAAAATATCCCCGTCATAGAAATACTCCACCAGCTGCGCGACGACCTCGGTATCCGTCTCAGTTGTGAAGCAAACGCCTTTTTTGGCGAGAAACTCTTTAATTTTCTGGTAATTTTCAATAATGCCGTTGTGCACAACCGCAATTTTTCCGGATGTGCTCACATGGGGATGGGCATTGAGATCCGACGGTTTGCCGTGCGTCGCCCAGCGCGTATGTCCGATGCCGATGTGCCCGGGCAAACCGCTGCCGCCTTCAAGAATGCCTGCAAGGACGCTTAAGCGTCCTTTTGCCTTGACAACGTTTATTTGGCCGCCGGACAGTACCGCTACGCCTGCCGAATCATACCCGCGGTATTCAAGCTTTGAAAGCCCATCCAGCAGGATGGGTGTGACGGGCTCCTGCCCGACA
Organism: Oscillospiraceae bacterium; assembly: GCA_963678505.2. GTDB lineage: Bacteria > Bacillota > Clostridia > Oscillospirales > JAVBQB01. Next base: position 57,629 of record CAXXFP010000013.1, read on the forward strand.
TAGCCAATGATTCCACACATAAGAAAAACCTCCATACGATCGCCGGTTTAGTAGAAGAAGCGTTCATTACCGGTTAATGACCTCATCGCGGCGCGGCCCGGTAGATATGATGCGAATCGGCACGCCGATCTTATTTTCAATAAACTGAACATATTTTTTTGCGTTTTCCGGAAGCTCATCATAGCTGCGCAGACCGCGGATATCGCACTTCCAGCCGGGCAGTTTCTCGAGCACCGGCTCGGCCTTGTATAAAAGCGGGGTGGTGGGGAAGTCCTCAACGACTTTTCCGTCGACCTTGTAGCCCACGCAGACAGGAATCTCATCCAGATAGCCCAACACGTCTATTGCGGTCAGCACCGCCTCCGTCGCGCCCTGCACCATGCATCCGTAGCGGGAAGCGACCGTATCAAACCAGCCCATGCGGCGCGGTCTGCCCGTCGTTGCGCCAAATTCGCCCGCGTCGCCGCCCAGTCGCCTGAGCTCGTCTGCTGCGTCGCCAAAAATCTCCGATACAAAGGGCCCGGCTCCGACCGCGCTCGAGTAGGCCTTCGTAACGACTGTTATGCTCTTGATTTCATAGGGCGGGATACCCGCGCCGATGCACCCAAAGCCGGCAATCGGGGAAGATGAGGTCGTATACGGATAAATCCCGAAATCCGGGTCCTTGAGGGAACCGAGCTGCCCTTCAAGCAGAATATTCTTTTTTTCATCCAGTGCGCGGCGGATAAACGTAAAGGTATCCCCCACATAGGGCGTGATCTGCTCGCGGTATCCCATGAGCGTTTCAAACAGGCTTTCCGGCTCGAGAGCCGGTTTTTTATAAAGCTCGGTAATCAGAACGTTTTTGAGCGTACAGACGTTTTTGAGTTTTTCCATGAGCGCCTTTTCATCATAAAGCTCACAAATCTGAAAGCCAATTTTGGAATATTTATCCGAATAAAACGGCGCAATACCGGACATCGTGGAGCCAAATTTACGCGCGCTTAAGCGCTCCTCCTCGTATGTGTCCAGTAAAACGTGATAAGGCATCAAAATCTGCGCGCGGTCTGATACCAGTATATGTGGCGCGGGCACGCCATTTTGCGTAAGATTGGTGATTTCTTTAATAAAAGCTTCAATGTTAAACGCAACGCCATTGCCGATGACATTGGTCACATGTTTATAAAACACGCCCGAGGGAAGCAGATGGAGTGCAAATTTGCCGTAATCATTGATGATCGTATGACCGGCATTCGCACCTCCCTGGAAACGAATAACGACATCGGAATCGGCAGCGTACATATCCGTGATTTTACCCTTTCCCTCGTCCCCCCAGTTGGCTCCTACGATTGCTCTAACCATGCAAACATTCCTTTCTCCGCCGCGGTGTCCGGCACAATATGAAAAAAAACATTCTATAAGTATCACATATACATTATACAGATTTTAAGCGATAAAACAAGACACACAGCAAACAATGACAGCCTGTACCAGCTGTCATTGTTTGTAGCAAATGCTTATTTTAATGCCTGATGAGCAAATCAAAAATACAACAGCTAAAGTGGTTTGATAATATTTATGATTTGTCGGGGTGCAAGGTTTTTGCGGCATATTCCGCAAAACCTTCCTGTTAGGATTTGAAACATTCGTTTCAAATCCTAACAGGAAGTCAATCAATGGTTCATGAAACGCCAAAACACATTTGTTTTGACACCAAAAGTCCGCAGCATGCGGATTTTTGCAAATGCGACCTAAAAATCGCATTTGTTGAGCGGACATTATTTTATATAATCCAGTTCCTTAAACGGATCCTCGGAAGGCGGCACCGGATAGTCGCCCGTAAAGCACGCATCGCAGAAGTTTTTCTCTTTGCTTTCAACCAGCGCGTATAGATCCTCCGCGTCGAGAAATGCAAGCGAATCGGCCTCAATAAGCGCGCACATGTCCTCAATAGAATTCTGGCAGGCGGTCAGCTGATTGCGGTTTGGAATATCCGTACCGTAATAGCACGGCCACATAAACGGCGGGGAGCTGACGCGCACATGCACCTCGGTCGCGCCGGCGTTTCTCAGCATGCGCACGATGCGCATGCTCGTGGTGCCGCGCACAATGGAGTCGTCCACCATAATGACTTTTTTGCCGTTTACGACGTGCTTTAGCGGGTTGAGCTTTAGATTGACGCTGCGCTCTCTTTGCTGCTGCACCGGCTTAATGAAGGTACGCCCCACATACGCGTTTTTAACAAACCCAGTGCGGCAGGGGATACCCGACTCAAGCGCGTAGCCCATGGCGGCCTCATTTCCGGAATCAGGCACGCCCATGACAAGGTCGGCATCGACCGGCAGCTTCATGGCAAGTCTTTTTCCGGCGCGCAGACGGGCCTCATAGACGCTGATGCCGTCAATTACGCTGTCGGGCCGGGCAAAATAGATGTACTCAAATATACAGGTCGCCTGACGTTCGTGTTTTTTAAGCCAAAGGCTTGTAATTCCGTTTTTTCCGACGACTACTATTTCCCCGGGCAATACATCCCGAACAAATACGGCGCCGGCGGCATCGAGTGCGCACGTTTCGGAGGCAAACACAATCGTATCTCCGATTTTTCCCATGCACAACGGCCGATTGCCCATCGGGTCGCGCACAGCGATCAGCTTTTGCGGGCTCATAACAAGCAGGGAATAGGAGCCGGAAATCTGCGGCATAGCGCGCAGCACAGCTTCCTCCACCGAGCTGCACTGGAGCCTTTCGCGCGCAACGATGTATGCGATGACCTCCGAGTCGATCGTGGTCTGAAAAATGGCGCCCGTCATCTCCAGCATACGGCGCAGCTCGCCCGCGTTTGTCAGATTCCCGTTGTGCGCAATGGAGAGGCTGCCTTTGATATACCTGGATACAAGCGGCTGCGCGTTTTCACGCACGCTTTTTCCGGCCGTGGAGTAGCGGACATGGCCGACGGACATTTGCCCTTTCAAATTATCCACGATCTCATCGGTAAAAACCTCTCCGACAAGTCCCATATCCTTATGGTGCGAAACAACGCCGCGGTTGCTCACCGCGATTCCACAGGATTCCTGGCCTCTGTGCTGCAGAGCAAAAAGTCCCTGATACGTCATGCGGGCGCAATCTGCGTCTTCCGTTGAAAACACGCCGAATACGCCGCACTCCTCATGCAGGGAATCATCATCCCAGGGATAATACCGGTCTGTCAAACGAATCACTTCACCTTTCCGCAAAACTGAAGCATCTAATTATTTGTGTACATGCTCTTAAACGGCCGGCTGGATATGGCCCTGAGCTTTGTAAACGGAACCTGCATGATTTCATCAAAATCAGCTGTAAAAAACTTGCAGTAGTTGCGCACATAGGTACTGATGCGCTTCATGTCCTCGTCTGTGCAGGCTTCAGAAACGACGGCTTTAGTCATGCACTGCGCGGGCACCTCGCCGCGCACATAGATCGCGCCGCCATGGATTCCGGTCGCCACATAGCTGCCGACAATCTCCTGCTGCATGCCCCTGCCAAGCAGGATCACGATGCCGCCCGCCATATATTCTCCCAAAAACGATCCGGCTGAGCCGCCGATGACGATGACCGGACGCGCCTGTTCAAACTCCTTCATGTGTATGCCGCAGCGGTAGCCCACATTGCCCTCAACGTAGATCTCGCCGTCTCGCATGGCATACCCGAGCGCGTCTCCCACGCTGCCGTGAATAATAATGCGCCCGCCGTTCATAGTGTTGCCGACCGCGTCCTGTCCGTTTCCGAACACCTCAATGTGGCCGCCATCCATGTAGGCGCCCATATCGTTTCCGGGCGTGCCGTGAACGACAATCGTTTTTCCCGCAGGCATTGCGTCGCCTATATAGCGTTGCCCGAATACGCCGTTTAAAACAACTTCCTTCGAGTTTTCCAGCAGCTGTTTTATTTCTTCGTTGAGCTCCTTAAAGCCGCGCTCACACACCTCGATCGTTTTTTTCACCTGCATTTACCTCCCATAAATCTTCGTGCGGCGGGTCTGCTCGTCAAAGCTGAGCATGTTGATACCATCCGCAACATCCCCGGTAAGCGACGACAGGGGAGTCTCACTTTTTATCAGGTCGGTATACAAGCCGGCACGCTCCATGGTATTGACAAAAATGTACCCCTTGAGCAAATCATCCTTGATGACAAACTTTTTATAAAACGTGCCGTCGCTGATGACGCGCTGCTCGCAGCCCGCGTCGTCAGGCGGGTTAATAAGCCCCGCGGTGGTCACGCGCATGCCGAAAAAGTCAATGGCGTTCATGGCGATCGAGCCTTTAAACGCGCCGCTGCCGCCGGACATGGTGTTTCCGGCGATCGCACCCTGTTCGATGGCGTTGGGCCACAGCGCAAGGATTTTTTTACTGCCGTCGGTCCGGTCGATGCTTTCGCACAGATCGCCCGCGGCATATATGTCTTTGACTGAGGTCTGCATATCCTCTCCGACAATCACGCCGCGGCCCACCTCGGCCGACGCACTTTTGGCAAGCTCGACGTTCGGGCGTACGCCGACGGCGACAATCAGGACGTCGCAGTCAAGCTCTTTCCCGCTTTTAAGTGTAAGGCTATTTACCTTGTCAGCACCCTGTGCCTTTGCCACAGTGTCTCCCGTCAGACAGACAATGCCGTTTTTACGCAAATGCGCCTCGACAATCGACGCTGCCTGCTTATCAAGAATGGTCGGCAGGATGCGGTCGGCAAGCTCAAAAACGGTCACGTCTTTGCACGTGGAAAAGACGCCCTCGGCGGCCTTCAGGCCGATAAGCCCGCCGCCGATAACGGCCACTTTCATATCCGGCTTGATATAGTCCCTGATTTTTATCGCGCTGTCAAAATTCAGGAAGGTAAACACATTTTCCTGCGAGGCGACGCCCTCCATGGGCGGCACGAAGGGGACGCTGCCCATGGCAAGGAGCAGCTTGTCGTAGGATAGGGAAGCGCCGTCTTCAAAGAGCACCTTCTTTTTCTTTGCGTCGATGGACTTTGCCTTTTTAGACAGCAATACCGTAATTTTCTGTTCCTTATAAAACGCCTCCGGCTTAATGTCCGCGCGCGCCTGCGGAAATCCGCTTTTCAAAAAATAAGAAATAAGCGGGCGGGCGTATGGAATAAAGGCCTCTTCGGTGGCAAGCGTAATTTCCGCCTTACCATCATTTTTCCGGATGGCGCATGCGGCTGAATACCCCGCAGCGCCTGAGCCGATAATGAGATATTTCACCGTTCACAGCCCCCTTCGACATAAATGAGCGCATGATTCGGGCAGTTTTTAACACAGGCGGGTTCTTCCTCAGACTGGCACAGGTCGCATTTGAGCGCAACCTTGCCGATCTTGATCACGCCGTACGGGCATGCCGACAGGCAAGTCATACAGCCGATGCAGCGCGATTCGTCATTGGTTACAATGCCCGTGACCGGATCCTTGGTCATGGCCCCGGTAATACACGCCGTCACGCACGCTGGGTTCTCGCAGTGGCGGCAGGACATGGCGACCGACAGCAGATTATCTCCGTCAACGAAGATTCTGGCTTCCGGTTCCGGCTTTTCATATTTATAAGCCTTGATAATGTCATGGCTTTTGGAGTGTGCCGTCTTGCAGTACACCTCGCACAAGCGACAGTTCAGGCAAAGCTTTTCTTTGGCATATACACGTTTCATTGCAGTATAGACCTCCTTTGGCGTCATTCGCCCGCATGCTTGATGCCCAGAATTCCCAGTTCCTTTGAGTTTAAACCGATGCCTCTGAGCATGAGTCGGTTGCCGCGCATACTCTCTATGGCGTTTATCCCCATGCCGCCCATCATTTCCTCGATCTCGTGGTTCCACGCCGTGAGCAGGTTTACAAGCCGCTGCGCCATCATTTCGGGATTGAGCCGCTTGACAAGATCCTCGCGCTGAGTGGCGATTCCCCAGTTGCATTTTCCCGTATAGCAGGTACGGCACATGTGGCAGCCGATGGCAATGAGTGCGGAGGATGCGATGTAGACCGCATCCGCGCCGAGCGCGATGGCCTTGACTATGTCCGCGCTGTTGCGCATACTGCCCGCCGCCACGAGCGAAACCGTATCGCGGATGCCTTCCTCATGGAGCCTCTGGTCAACCGCGGCCAACGCAAGCTCAATCGGGATTCCGACGTTGTCGCGGATGCGCGTCGGCGTCGCACCGGTTCCACCGCGAAAACCGTCGAGCACCAGAACATCCGCACCGGCGCGCGCCGAGCCGGAGGCGATGGCGGCCGCGTTATGAACCGCGGCGATTTTAACCGCTACGGGTTTTTGATAGTTTGTGGCTTCCTTTAAGGAATAAATGAGCTGACGGAGATCTTCAATGGAATAAATGTCATGATGCGGGGCGGGGGAGATGGCGTCCGAGCCTTCCGGTATCATACGGGTCTGACTGACCTCGACGTTGACCTTTTCGCCGGGCAGATGTCCGCCGATGCCGGGCTTCGCACCCTGTCCGATCTTTATTTCAATCATGCCGCCGCGGTTGAGATACCCTTTATGCACGCCAAAGCGTCCGGAGGCGACCTGAACGATCGCGTTGTCGGAATACTCATATAAATCCTTGTGCAGACCGCCCTCGCCGGTATTAAAAAACGTTCCGCATTCCTTTGCCGCCATAGCCAGCGCCTTCTGCGCATTCAGGGAAATGGAGCCGAAGGACATGGCTGAAAGCATGATCGGCATTTTCAGCTGAATGCTGGGCGGCATTTTTGTTTTGACGGTGTGATCGGGGTTGAAGGTAAGCTTACCCGGCTTTGCCCCGAGATAGGTACGTGTTTCCATCGGCTCGCGCAGCGGATCGATGGAGGGGTTGGTCACCTGGCTTGCGTTTAAAAGCATCCTGTCCCAGTAAATCGGATACGGCTTGGGGTTTCCCATACCGGAAAGAAGCATGCCGCCGGAGGATGCTTGTTTGATAATCTCATTGATCGCCTGACCGGTCCAGTTGGCGTTTTCTCTGTACTGGAGAGGCGTTTCCCGAATCGTCAGCGCGCGTGTGGGACACATCGCCACACAGCGGTGGCAGTCAACGCAGTTTTTTTCATCGGACACGACTTCTTTCGTATCCGGATCTATAGAATGAACCTCGTTGGCGCACTGCCGGACGCATACGCCGCAGTTAATGCAGCGGTCCTTGTTGCGTTCAACGATAAATTCAGGCATAATCCAATTCATCATAAACCCCCAATTCCGTTATCTATCTGTTTCGGTCCAGTTCAACTATGATGGGATGACCACCCTCAACGGACCAGAGCTTATCCGGATTGTTCTCCAGAACGCGTATGGCGGCCTCTTCGCTTGCAAGGTAAAAGAAATCTCCCTTTTCAGCGGCCATGAGCGCTCTGAGCTTTAGCCGGTCGTTGAGCGCGAGCAGCGCGTCGTTGCTGCCGACAATGATGGAAAACGGCCCGTTGATCAGCGCGCGGCTATAGGTCCTTCGCAGCGCGATAAAATACTCCTTATCCACATCATCCATCTGATCGATCTCACTCCACATTGGAGCCGCCATGATGTTGGCTGCGGTCAGCAGCGTGAGCTTTTGCTTGCGGACAAAATAATCAAACAGATAGGTAATGACCTCGGTATCCGTCTGAAGTGAACAGTTATAGCCGAACATCTCGACAAAACGCCTGTTTGTGTCGTATGAGGATATTTCTCCGTTATGTACGATCGACCAGTCCAGGATCGTAAACGGATGCGCACCGCCCCACCAGCCGGGAGTATTGGTAGGGAAGCGGCCATGTGCGGTCCAGAGGTGGCCGCTGTACTTTTCAAGCATATAGAAATCGCCCACGTCCTCCGGATAGCCGACGGCCTTGAACGCGCCCATATTCTTGCCGCTGGAGAAGATATACGTACCGTTTATTCTGCCGTTTATTTCAAGTACGGCACGCGCCACGAATTCATCCTCGCCCTCGTCGCCCAGCTCCGCTTCAATGAGCTTGGCCTTGTTGGGAAGAACAAAATAGCGCCAGATGAGCGGCGCGTTTATGATGCTTTTTACCTTTCTGGTGGGGATCCTGCCTCCGATTTCGATGTTGAAATTCAGATTCAGGTATTCCTCGGTTGCGTTTTTCGCCTGTATGCTGTCATAAAAAACATGCAGGGCGTACAGATTTTTATATTCGGGATAGATCCCATACGCGGCAAAGCCGCCGCCCAGACCGTTTGAACGGTCGTGCATCAGCCCGATCGACTTGATAATCTGCGCGCCGGAAAAGCGGTCGCCCTTACGGTTCATGATCGCGCTGATGGCACAGCCGGAAGATATCTTTGTTTGGCCTTCTTTTTGTAGCATTTCATTGCCTCCTGCAAATAATCGCCCGGTTTATATTCTTGTCAGGATACGCTCGACAGCCTCAATGGTGTTTTTACGGCTGCCGAAGCCTGTTAATCTGAAATAGCCCTCACCATGGGGGCCGAACCCGGATCCAGGTGTTCCCACGACCTCCGCGTGATTGAGGAGCTTATCAAAAAATTCCCAGGAGGTAAGCGACGCGGGTGTTTTCAGCCAGATATAGGGGCCGTTTTCGCCGCCGAACGCTTCATACCCCGCCTTGCTCAGCCCATCCTTTATGATTTTTGCATTTTCAAGATAGTAGCGGATACAGTCCATAGTCTGACTGCGGCCTTCCGGCAAACAGGCGGCCTGCGCCGCGCACTGCGTCACATAGGAAACGCCGTTAAACTTTGTAGTCTGCCTGCGCGACCACATGGCGTGCAGGGAAGTGCCGCCGACCTTCAGGTCACGCGGGATCACCGTATATGCACAGCGCAGACCCGTAAATCCGGCGGTCTTTGAAAAACTGCGAAACTCAACGGCGCAGGCGCGTGCTCCTTCAATTTCGTAAATGCTGTGGGGCAGGTCTCCGGTGATAAAAGCTTCATATGCTGCGTCATACAAAATAATGGCGCCGGTCTTCAGTGCGTAATCCACCCACTGCTTGAGGCGGGCGGCCGTAATGGCCACGCCCGTAGGGTTGTTCGGATAGCACAGGTAGATGAGATCCACATGTTCTTTCGGAAGTTCAGGTATAAAGCCATTTTCCTTTACACAGGGCATATAGCAGATTTTATTCCACTTTCCATCCGGCATGAAGTCTCCCGCACGGCCCGCCATGGCGTTTGTGTCCACATATACGGGATAAACCGGATCGCACACCGCGGCGGTGTTATCCACATCAAAAAGCTCACCAAAATTGCCGGTATCGCATTTTGCTCCGTCGCTTATAAAAATCTCGTCAGCGCTGATGGGCGCGCCGCGGGAAATATACTGCTGCTGTGCCAGCGTCTCACGCAGAAACTCGTAGCCCTGCTCGGGGCCGTATCCGCGAAAGGTGGCGGCATCTCCCATTTCATCGGTGGCCCTGTGCATGGCAGCCGTGACGGCGGGCACGATCGGCAGCGTCACGTCGCCGATTCCCAGACTGATAACGGAGTTGCCGGGATGCTCGCTTTTATAGCGGTCGACTCTTTTGGCGATATCTGAAAACAGATAGCTTCCGGGAAGCTTTGAATAATTCTGATTGATTTTAGGCATATCAGAAATCCTCCCTGAAATCAATTGTGCCTTGAAAAACCTTGGCAGCCCCGCCGGTCATGAATACCTTGCCGGTTTCCTGATCCCAGCGGATATGAAGCTCACCGCCCCGAAGCCGGATTGTCGCACTGCTTTGGCAAAGGCCGTTTTTCACGGATGCGACCAGCGCCGCGCAGGCGCCAGTCCCGCAGGCGAGCGTTTCACCGGCACCGCGCTCCCACACGCGCATTTCAAGCGTCTCTCTGTCTACGATTTTTACAAATTCAACGTTGATCCCCTCAGGAAACAGCGGGCTTTTTTCGATAAAAGGTCCGACGGTTTCAACGGGCGCCGTCTCCACATCGTCAACATAGAGTACGGCATGCGGATTACCCATGGATACACAGGTAATCCTAAATGTCCGGCTGCCGGCCGCAAAAGGATAATCGACCGCCTCAGGCCCGTCAAACCGCATCGGCAGCTGCGAGGGCAGGAAGGAAGGGCACCCCATGTCTACGGTGACCTTTTTCACCTTACCGTCTGTTACAGCCAGCTCGAGATATTTGATTCCGCTGAGCGTTTCTATACTGATCCTTGTTTTTTCGGTCATTGCGTTCTCAAAAACGTACTTACCGATACAGCGTATGGCATTGCCGCACATTTTCCCGCGGGAACCGTCGGAATTATACATATCCATCCTGAAATCGGCAGTATCAGAGGGACAAATCAGCACCAGGCCGTCGGAACCGATGCCAAAATGTCTGTCGCTGATCCGCTTTGACAGCACGGACGGGTCTTCAACCTGCTCCTTAAAGCAATCGACATAAATATAGTCGTTGCCAATTCCGTGCATTTTTGTAAACCTCATTGTTTACCCCTCTTTCAGGAAGCTGTTTTTTGTCTATTATGAAGTCAAGCCTGCGTATGTTTCCAAAGCTGCACGGTTTTCCTCAGCTTTGGAAACAAGCAGACCGGCTTCAAACATCGAATATAAGATAATTACAGCGCGGACGGGCCTTTTTCCCCGGTGCGGATGCGGATTGCGTCCTCAACGTCGTAAATGAAGATTTTGCCGCCGCCCATTGTTTCATCTTCGCGGGGAATAACCTCAAGAATCTTGTTGACTATTTCATCAGAAAGCTCGGTGGGCACAACAGTCTCAACTTTGATTTTGGGCAGCAGATTGACCATGAATACGGTGCCCCTGTACATTTGCGTATGTCCCTTCTGATTGCCGTATCCCATAATATTGGTAATCATCAGGCCCGTAATGCCGCAGTCATTTAAAACGCCCTTGACTGCCTCGAGTTTTTCAGGCTTTATTATGATCTCCAGCTTTTTCATGACGTTATCCCACCTTTATATCATATGGGCCACAAGACCTTTTTTTACATCCCGGATAAAATCAGCCGAGCCGTTTCGGAGAGTTTTTTCCCGCTGTCCATGCTGCGCTTTTGAATAAACCTGTGCGCATCCTTTTCACTCATGAAATAGCACTCCATCAAAAGCGACTTGGCCCGGGTTATCATGTCATTTTCCTCTTCGGAGCGCGGCGCCGGTTCATGCTGACATTTCTTTTTTTCCGTCAGGGAGGAGGTTCGCACCAGCATTTCCACGCAGCTAAGCAGCTCGGCCTTGCGCGCAGTAAGCGGAAGGGAAAGGATGTTTGCGCAGTAGCAGTCGAGCGTCTGCGAGGGTTTGAGCAGTACGATTATATCAAACTCAACCGTCAGTCTGCCTGCAAGCTCGCTTGCCGTCATATCGGAAAGCCTGTAGGTACAGATAATCACGCCGCCGCCCGGCATTTGTCCGGCCAGCTTTATAACCTGCTGGCCGGAGTCACATAAACCGGAAACGGAAAACCCGTTTTCAATAAAGAAATTTTTGAGTTTATTTGCACTTTCCGCTTTAGGGCAGGCAATGATCATGCTTTTCATCAAACCTTACCCTCCTTTACGGAAATATTGAGCATATTATCTTTTTATGCAGCGATTAATACTTTGCCAGATAGGAATCGATCTCCCACTGAGAAACCTTTGTGCGGTAAGCGTCCCACTCCTCGAGCTTTGCCGGGATATATTTGCCAAACACATGATCTCCCAGCGCTTTTTTCATAAGCTCGCTGTTTTGCAGCTCCACGATTGCGTCATAAAGGCTGCCGGGCAGACTGCCGACGCCGGCTTTTATACGTTCTTCGGCGGTCATTTCGTAGATGTTTGCATCCACGCTGGCCGGGGGAGTCAGATTGCGCTTCATGCCGTCAAGGCCGGCGGCCAGGCAGCAGGCGAGTACAAGGTAGGGGTTGGCGGCAGGATCGGGATTGCGCAACTCGACGCGGGTGCCCGCGCCGCGGGAAGCCGGAATGCGCACAAGCGGGCTGCGGTTTTTGGCGGACCAGGCAATGTATACCGGTGCTTCATAGCCGGGGACAAGTCTCTTATAAGAGTTTACAAGCGGATTCGTGATGGCCGTCATACCCTGGATATGCTCGAGAAGGCCCGCAATATAGCTGTAAGCGGCCTTGCTCAGCCCCAGCGCTCCGTTCGGGTCGTCAAACGCATTTTTTCCGTCGACGGTGGACAGAGACATGTTGGTGTGCATTCCGGAGCCGTTGATGCCGAAAATCGGCTTGGGCATAAAGGTGGCATGCAGACCGTGACGCTGGGCGATTGATTTGACGACCAGCTTGAATGTCATGATATTGTCTGCGGTGGTCAGCGCGTCGTCGTATTTAAAGTCGATTTCGTGCTGTGCCTCGGCGACCTCGTGATGGGACGCCTCAATTTCAAAGCCCATTTCCTCAAGCGTAATGCAGATGTCGCGGCGGCAATCCGAACCGAGGTCGACAGGCGCCATATCAAAATAGCTGCCCTTGTCAAAATAATTGAGTGTCGGCCCGCCGGTCTCATCGGTGTTAAAAAGGAAGAATTCGCACTCGGGACCGACATTGAGCTTGTAGCCCATGTCCGCCGCTTCCTTGATAGCTCTTTTGAGAACATAGCGGGGATCGCCCTCAAAGGGGGTTCCGTCGGTCTTATATACGTCGCAGATCAGGCGGGCAACCTTACCCTGCTGCGGTCTCCAGGGAAAAATGACAAATGAATCATAGTCGGGGCGAAGATTCATATCCGACTCTTCAATACGTACGAAGCCCTCAATTGACGAACCGTCAAACATGCATTGATTGTCAAGCGCCTTTTCAAGCTGGCTGATGGTGATCGCAACATTTTTCAGCGTGCCAAAAATGTCGGTAAACTGGAGGCGAATGAATCTGACATCATTTTCCTTTGCGAGCTTAATAATGTCGTTTTTCGTGTACTTTCCCATGTTTACTCCTCCTCAATGAGCAATTTATATTGTTTGGACAACTTTTGTCCGGAAAAAACAAAAAAAACGAGGACGCGCGTACTGCATGAAACGTCCTCGTTTTCATTACGAAATAAATGATATCATATCTTTCATTTTCAATCAATAGTTTTTTGCATAATCATTTCACAAAATTTAAAAATAAAGCCGGATTAAAGTTGTGAAATATCAATAAGTGAGAGCTTTTCCCGCTTCGTATTGTCAAGGCTCAAGAGCAAAGCGCGCGTTGTGTCAAGCGCAGTTATGCAAGGCACGCCATGCTCGACTGCATTTCTGCGTATCTTGTACCCGTCGCGGTTGTGCGCTCTGCCGCGCGTGGGAGTATTGATGACCAGATCGATTTCACCGCTTTTGACGAAGTCCAGGATATCGGGTTTTTCCTCGCCGATGCGATTGATGCGCGTGGTTTCTATGCCGGCCGCGCGCAGTGCGTTGCCCGTCCCCTCGGTTGTCAGCAGTTCAAAGCCCATTTCCACAAACTTACGTGCGATGCCTGTAAATTCCCGCTTGTCGGAGTCGCGCACGGTGGCAATGATCCTTTTCGTGCGGGGAATGTTGATTCCGGCGCCGATAAACGCCTTGAGCAGCGCGTCCGGGAAGTTGTCCGCCACGCCCAGCACCTCGCCGGTCGATTTCATCTCCGGGCCAAGTGAAATATCCGCACCGTACAGCTTTTCAAAGGAAAACACCGGCATTTTTACCGCAATCATCTTCCGCTCGGGATACAGGTCGATGCCATAGCCCAGATCTTTGAGCTTTTGGCCGAAAATCACCTTTGTGGCAAGCTCGACGATGGGGATGTCGGTGACCTTGCTGATATACGGGATCGTACGCGAGGAGCGGGGATTGACCTCGATGATGTATACCTCATCATTATAGATAATAAACTGCACGTTCACAAGGCCTTTGACCTTGAGCGCCCTTGCAAGGGAACGGGTGTAGCTCAGGATAATCTGCTTGTGCTTTTCCTCTACGCTCTGCGGCGGATACACGGCGATGCTGTCCCCGGAATGGATGCCGGCGCGCTCAAGATGCTCCATGATGCCCGGAATCAGAATATCCTCTCCGTCGCAGATGGCGTCGACTTCGACTTCGCGCCCCATGAGATATTTGTCTACGAGAATGGGGTGCGTCTGTTCCGTACGCCCGATGATCTCCATAAATTCCTCGACGTCCTGATCGGCAAAGGCGATTTCCATGCCGGCGCCCCCAAGGACGTAGGAGGGACGCACAAGCACAGGATACCCAAGGCTTTGCGCAACCTCGACGGCTTCCTTGCACGTAAGCACCGTTTTGCCCTTGGCACGGGGGATGTTATACTGCTCGAGAAGCTCGTCGAAAAGCTCGCGGTCTTCGGAACGGTCTACATCCTTGGCGGAAGTGCCCAGGATCTCAACACCCATGGAAACCAGCGCCTCTGTCAGCTTAATCGCGGTTTGTCCGCCGAACTGCACCACCGCGCCGATGGGCTTTTCCAGGCGCACGACGTTCTCCACATCTTCGGGCGTCAACGGCTCAAAATAGAGCTTGTCGGCCACGTCAAAGTCTGTGGACACGGTTTCCGGATTGTTGTTTATAATGATCGTCTTGTAGCCCAGCTTTTTAAGCGCCCATACGCAGTGGACAGAGCAGTAATCAAACTCAATGCCCTGACCGATACGAATCGGACCGGAACCCAGTACCAGAACCTTTTTATCAGTATCCTGAGGCACCTCGTTTTGGCTGCCGTAGCAGGAATAGTAGTAGGGGGTCTGTGCTTCAAATTCGGCGGCGCAGGTGTCGACCATCTTAAAGGCGGCCGTAATGCCGTTGCTCGCGCGCAGTGCCTTAATCTCGCTTTCCTTTCTGTTTGAAAGGTCGGCAATATCCTTATCCGTAAATCCCATAACTTTTGCGCGGCGCACATTTTCTACCGTGGCCCCGGCGCCGATGAGGGTATTTTCCATGTCCACAATAGAGGCGATCCGGTCTATAAACCACAGATCGATCTGCGTAATATTGTTGATTTCATAAATCGTGATGCCGCGGCGAAGCGCCTCGGCCAGAACAAACAGACGCTCGTCATCTACATTTTTTAAGAGCTGCAGCAGCTCGTCTCGCGTCGCGCCGATCAGCTTCTTGAGCTGCAGTCGAGTCTGGCCGCGCTCCATAGAGCGCAGCGCCTTTAAAAGCGCGCCTTCAAAGTTTGGCGAGATGGCCATGACCTCTCCGGTGGCCTTCATCTGCGTACCCAGCGTGCGCCTTGCGTGAACAAACTTGTCAAAGGGCCATTTGGGTATTTTAACCACGCAATAATCAAGCGCGGGCTCAAAGCTTGCAAAGGTCTTCTGCGTGATGGCGTTCTGTATTTCGTCAAGCGTGTAGCCCAGCGCGATTTTGGCCGCGACCTTGGCAATGGGGTAGCCCGTCGCTTTTGACGCCAGCGCGGAAGAACGGCTCACGCGCGGATTGACCTCGATGACGCAGTATTCAAAGCTGTACGGATGCAGCGCGAACTGCACATTGCAGCCGCCCTCGATTTTCAGCGCATTGATGATGTTGAGCGCGCTGGAGCGCAGCATCTGATACTCCTTGTCGCTTAAGGTCTGCGAAGGCGCGACGACAATGCTGTCGCCGGTGTGCACGCCCACCGGGTCGAGGTTTTCCATATTGCACACGGTGATGCAGTTGCCCGCGCTGTCACGCATCACCTCATATTCGATTTCCTTCCAGCCGGCAATGCTGCGCTCGATGAGAACCTGTCCCACGCGGGAAAGGCGCAGCCCATTCGAGGCGATTTCCACCAGTTCCTCTTCGCTGTATACAATGCCGCCGCCCGAGCCGCCCAGTGTGTAGGCCGGACGCACCACAACGGGGTACCCGAGGCTGCGCGCAAACGTGATGGCGTCGGCGACCGTTTCAACGACCTCGCTTTTTGCGCAGGGCTCGCCGATGCTTTCCATGGTATTTTTAAATTCCAGCCTGTCCTCGGCCATTTTGATGGCCGCTGAGGAGGTGCCGATCATTTTTACATTCAGCTTTTCAAGAACGCCGGTTTCCTCAAGCTCCATGGCGATGTTGAGCGCGTTCTGGCCGCCCAGCGTGGGCAGAATGCTGTCGGGCTTTTCCCGCTCAATGATTCTCGCGACCGTAAGCGCGTTGAGCGGTTCGATATAAATGTGGTCCGCAATTTCTTTATCCGTCATGATTGTGGCCGGGTTCGAGTTTATAAGGACGACCTCGCAGCCTTCCTCGCGCAGGGAACGGCAGGCCTGCGTACCCGCATAATCAAACTCGGCCGCCTGGCCGATGATGATTGGGCCGGAACCGATGACGACAACTTTTTTGATTTTCTTATTCCTGCTCATATCGCAGCTCCTCCCGCCAGTTTCAAAAACTCATCAAACAGATAGTCGGAATCCCTCGGCCCGGGCGACGCCTCGGGATGGTACTGAACCGTGAGTATTTTTTTGTTTTTATACCGGATGCCCTCGACTGTGCCGTCGTTTACGTTTTCAAAGAGCACTTCGCCCGCAGCGGGCAGGACAGACTCGCGGCTGACCACATAGCCGTGGTTTTGCGAGGTGATATAGGTTCTTCCGGTCAGCACGTTGCGTACCGGATGGTTTCCGCCCCGATGCCCGTATTTTAATTTATGTGTGTCAAAGCCGTTTGCAAGCGCCATAAGCTGATGGCCCAGGCAGATTCCGAACACCGGCACGCCGTGATCATAAAGCGCGCGGACCTCCGGAATCAGCGTGCGGCAATCCTTCGGGTCTCCAGGCCCGTTGGCAAGCACTACGCCGTCGGGCCTGCCCGCAAGCACCTCGCGCGCGCTTGTGCTGTAGGGATAGACGGTCACGTCGCAGCCGCGCTTGATAAAGGCGGTGATCATGCTTCTTTTCGCGCCGTAGTCGACAAGCGCGATGCGCGCGCCGGCGCCCGCATATTCCTTTTTGCATGCGCAGGAAACCTTTTCCACAAGCCCGCTGTGCGCGTAAGCCCTGATTTCTTCCATCGCCTCGTTCATGTCGGGCAGGGGAGCCGTCGTTACCATTCCGCGCATTGTGCCCTTGTCCCTGAGCAGCTTTGTCAGCGCACGTGTGTCGATGCCGGAAAGCCCCGGCACGTCATGTTCGCACAGATATTCGTTTAAGCTCTGTTCATTGCGGAAATTTGAGGCGAAGCGGGCATTTTCCCTTACAATAAAAGCCTCCGCCCAGGGTCTTTCGGCCTCGGCGTCGGCTTTAAAAATACCATAATTACCAATCAGGGGATACGTCATCACGATGCCTTGTCCGGCGTAAGACGGATCGGTCAATAATTCAAGATATCCCGTCATGGATGTGTTGAAAACTATTTCGCAGATCGCTTTTCTGTTTGAGCCGAAATGTTCGCCCTCAAAAACAGTGCCGTCTTCAAGAATTAAATAAGATTTCACCTTTATGCTCCTTCCCGGGTGTCCGATAAACGGAGGTGTATTTACTGCAAATTTCACACTGTGTTAAGCAGATAAACAGGCAGCCGATCATGCCGATATACTTTGCTGCTTTATGCACATGTCCATATTTTAATATATTGTAACATTCGCGTCTTTTAAATGCAAGAATCGTTTTTATCCAGTAGATGAATTCTGCGTGTTGAACAAAATAAACTCTTCATATAGAATATTTTTGTAAGAAACAATGCATCGGAAGGGAAGGGACCTGTTTTGATTTTTTCCTATGAACCCGTCTGTGATATAAACGCGCGGCTGCTGATACTGGGCACCGCGCCGTCTCCGCGCTCGCTGGAATCGGGCTTTTACTACGGTCATCCGCAAAACCGCTTCTGGCGGCTGCTTTCGGATCTTGCAAAATCTCCCGTGCCGCAATCCATTACAGAGAAGAAGCGTCTCCTTATAGAAAATGGAATTGCGCTGTGGGATGTTCTTTATTCCTGCGAGCGGGAAGGCGCCATGGACGCTGATATTCGCAGTCCGGTTCCCAATGACATCGCGGGCCTGATTGCGCGCTTTGGCGGCATTAAAACGGTCTTTTTTAACGGTTCGGCCGCTTATAACCTGTATAAACGGCTTCATGGAAGCCTGCCGGACAGGCCGTGCCTGCGCCTGCCCTCCACAAGCCCCGCAAATGCGCGCTTTGATTATCCGGCGCTCAAACGCGCGTGGTCGCCCGTTTCTGACGCCCTTGACAGGTAAAAACCAGAGATATCCCGCCTTTTGACCGGTTGCCGGCACGGTTTACTTTTAGGCTTTAACGTGCTAAAATATAGCAAGCGCAGACAGCCGAATATGTAAGGATGTGTCAGCCATGAACGACAAACTTAAGGATGCGCATATGGACGAACTGTTTAAGGCCATATTGTCGCTGAAAACAATGGATGAGTGCTACCGTTTCTTCGACGACCTTTGCACCATCGCGGAGCTAAAGGCGATGGAACAGCGCTTTCAGGTCGCAAAGATGCTCGACAGCAGGCTTGTGTACAGTGAAATCGCATCGGAAACGGGCGCCAGCACCGCCACGATCAGCCGCGTCAGCCGCGCGCTCAATTACGGCTCGGACGGGTATAAACTCATTCTGGAAAGGTTGCGCTGAATTTGACTGCGTATTCCTCGCTTTCAAAGTATTATGATGCGTTTAACGAGTCTGCCGCGTACCCAAGGTGGGCGGCCTATCTCAAGCGTCATTTCAAAAAAGCCGCCATCCCCGTGCATACCGTTTTGGACCTTGCCTGCGGAACGGGAACGCTTTCCGTGCTCCTTGCCGCGGACGGGTATGAGGTCATCGGAACCGATTCCTCCGCGGACATGCTTTCCGCTGCCGCATCCAAGTCGCTTAACATGGAAAACGCGCCCATTTACATCCAGCAGGATATGACGCGGCTCAACCTGTATGGAACTGTGGACGCCGCCGTCTGCTGCCTTGACAGTATAAATTACCTGACCCGCCCAAAGGACGTTATAAAAACCTTTTCGCTTGTCCGGCTGTTTTTAAATCCCGGCGGGGTGTTCATCTTTGATATCAACACGCCCTATAAGCTTAAAAACCTCGACGGGCAGAGCTTTATCAATGAAACGGAAGACGCATTTTGCGCGTGGAGCGCCTTTTATTCCGAAAAAAAAACGCCTGGCAAGCTTTGTAATGGATATATTTCAGGCGCGCGGCGGACTTTGGCTGCGCTCGAGCGAGGAACACCTCGAACGCGCGTATGAACCGGACGAAATTGCGCAGTATTTAAAGCAGGCCGGGTTTTCGCAGGTACAGGCCTTCGGACATCTGAGCATGCGCGCGCCGGGACCGGATGAGGAGCGTATATTTTTCAGATGTATCTGATTTCATTATGAGAGGACAACGCACATGCCTGATTTTTTGGTTCGCGCTATTACGGCCGACGGTTTTGTAAAGGCAACTGCCATTACGTCCAAAGACCTGACAGAGCGCGCAAGACATATCCATAAGTGCCTTCCGATAGCGACCGCGGCGCTTGGCAGGGCGCTTGCGGGCGTTTCCATGATGGGCGTCATGCTCAAGGAGCAGGGGGGCAGCGTCACCCTGCAAATAAAAGGGGACGGCCCTCTGGGCACTGTTGTCGCGGTGTCTGACAGTATGGGAAACGTCCGCGGCTATCTGCAAAACCCGGCTGTTGAGCTTCCGCTCAAGGAAAATGGCAAGCTTAACGTCGGCGCCGCCGTCGGCAGCGGCCGGCTCGTGATTATCAAGGATCTTAACCTTAAAGAGCCGTATGTGGGAATGGTCAATCTCGTGAGCGGGGAAATCGCCGAGGATCTGGCCGCCTATTTCACGGAAAGCGAGCAGATCCCCTCCGCCTGCGCGTTAGGAGTGCTCGTTGACACGGATCAGTCTGTAAGGGCCGCAGGAGGCTATATCCTCGAGCTGCTTCCGGGAGCCGATGAGGATGTCGCGCTAAAGCTTGAAAGGGCTGTGCAGCAGGCAGGCCCCGTCACGGCTATGCTTGATTCCGGCTGCACACCGCAGGAGATACTTCATAAGCTCCTGGATGGTTTCGAGGTGCATTTTCTGGAAACAACGCCCGTGGAGTACCGCTGCTACTGCTCGCAGGAAAGAGCGCAGCGCGCGCTTATCAGCATGGGAAGAGAAGAGCTTCTCAAGCTTTCAAAGGAGCAGGATCGTTTTGAAATGACCTGCCAGTTCTGTGACAGGGAGTATGTGTTTACCACGCAGGATATGATGGATCTTTCCGGGCAGATAAAAAATTAAACGCAGAAAACCAATTCTATTGTTGACAGAAGCGGATGTGTTTAGTATAATAAATTTCGCCGCTCAAGCAGAGCGCTTGACTCTGGGAGCATAGTTCAGCTGGTAGAGCACATGCCTTACACGCATGGGGTCGCAGGTTCGAGCCCTGCTGTTCCCACCAATATGGCCCGGTAGTTCAGTTGGTTAGAACGCTAGCCTGTCACGCTAGAGGTCGACGGTTCGAGCCCGTTCCGGGTCGCCATATTTGCCTCTGTAGCTCAGTCGGTAGAGCAGGGGACTGAAAATCCCCGTGTCGGTGGTTCAATTCCGCCCGGAGGCACCATTCCTGCGGGAGTGACTCAGTGGTAGAGTGTCACCTTGCCAAGGTGAAAGTCGCGGGTTCGAATCCCGTCTTCCGCTCCAAAGAGGTTAGGCAGCTAACCTCATTTCTTCGGCGCCATAGCCAAGCGGTAAGGCAGAGGTCTGCAAAACCTTCACCCCCGGTTCGATTCCGGGTGGCGCCTCCAGAGTATAAGTCCCCGAAAGCAGCTTGCTTTCGGGGACTTATTTTTTGTGCCCGGAAATAAAATTCGGCTAATAATTTCTTGCTGCGATCCTGGGATAAATAATGTCCGCACGAATAAACCGCATTGCGATTTATTCGCGGTTTAGCCGCGTCACAGGCATAAACCCCGGAATTTATGCCTGTATTCTTTGATGTCTCAATGAATAGTAACGCCGATCAGCGTTTATGTTGGGGTGTAAGGGGGTTAATGGTTTTAATGGATTTGCCGGGTTAACCTTGCACCCCATGAAAAATGCTTTGGTCGCCTCGATGTATCAGCATTTTTTATTTGTTCAGCGGACATTGAATAAATATTTTTATTACTTTAATATTGTTTGATATTTTTACGATATAAGTTTTTATGGCATTTAAGCCTGTTAAATAATTATCATAAATCGCGTTTACTCTTGCGGCATTTTCTCCGGCGGTTTAACATATGTCAATTATTCCCGATATATTTTTTGTGGACGGTCAAATAGGTCCTGGTTTGTATGGCCGCGACATTCAAATTTGTTGTTTGCGCTCAATGAATTCGAAAAAAGCTTTCGTATTGTTTGTGTGGACATTGAAAAGGGGTGGGAACCCGGATTTGTCACAGGCGCCTTCAAGATCCGACATGTAATTTGTTCGGGATAAATCAAAGACGCGTCATCTAGAGCCCCGGCCGCTTTGATTTTGTTGAGCAGAAATTGCGCAGATACAATGTATGTTAATTTCGGTTATTGATCATTCATCTTTGCAGTCACACTTAGGAGGGTAATAGTATGAAACGCAAATTCCAGTTTAGAAGCATCAAAACAAGAATTATCGCTTTTATTACGCTCATCGTCGTATTTGCCTGTGCGGGCCTTGCCTTGATTTCATACAGTCTCGCTTCCTCGGCGCTGGAGCAATCCGTAGACGACTCCATGTCGCAAATCGCACTGCAGGCGTCCAACCTGGTTACAGCCCGCGTCAATATGTATTATCAGGAGCTTACCGCGCTGACGACCAACGATGTTTTTCGGGATATATCCAAAAACAAAGGTGAAGTGCTCACGATTCTGCAGCGTGAAGCGGCGCTTGCAGGCCACGAAAACATGCTTATAGCTGATACAAACGGCAACGCCTATACGATGAAAAACGAAAGGTCGGACGAATCCGACAGAGATTTTTTCAAAAAAGCGATTGCGGGCACCAACACCATTTCCGATCCGACCCAAAGCAAATATGACGACTCCATGCAGGTCTATATTGCCGTGCCAATCAAGGATAAATCCGGCGCCGTCATCGGCATCATCGCCGCATGCAGAGACGCCACAGAATTGAGTAACATGATTGCGGATGTGACCTTTGGTAAAACAGGAAAAGCCTATATGCTCAACGGCCAGGGTACAGCCATCGCACATTACCTTCCCGAAATGGTACTGAACATGGATAATAAAATTGAACAAGTTAAATCTGATCCGTCTTTTACAGAATTGGCTTCTGTTCAGCAGAAAATGATAAACGGAGAAACAGGCGTCGGTCAGTATGCGTATCAAGGCGAGATCAAATACATGTCGTATCACCCTGTTGAAGGGCTCGGCTGGTCCATCGCACTGACTGCTCCCAAAAGCGAGGTGTTAGCCGCGATCACCACACTCAGCTTGATGATCGGCGGGGTCAGCATCATTCTCATCGTGGTCAGCATTTTCATCGGCATTTTGCTGGCACGCAGCATCAGCGTACCCATCAAGATGGCGGCCGACAGTGCGCAGACACTTGCAAGCGGTGACTTTACCATTGAAGTGCCCGAAGAATTTGCAGCACGTACAGATGAAATCGGAACGCTTGCAGCCGGGTTTAAGGCACTCATTGAAAGCCTCAACCGTGCGTTTACCAACATTAACTCCGCCGCCGAACAGGTCGCATCCGGTTCAAAGCAGGTTTCCGAATCGAGCATCGCGCTTTCCCAGGGCGCTACAGAGCAGGCAAGCTCAATTGAGCAGCTGACCGCCTCCATCGAGCAGATTTCCGCGCAGACCAGGCAAAATGCGGATAATGCAAAAGAGGTAAACAACCTTGCCGAGATCACAAAAAACAGCGCAGACAACGGATTTGCGCGCATGAGCGATATGCTCAAGGCAATGGATGAAATTAACAGCTCCTCCAGTAATATTTCAAAAATCATTAAGGTGATCGACGACATCGCCTTTCAGACAAACATTCTCGCACTCAACGCAGCGGTTGAAGCCGCAAGGGCGGGACAGCAGGGCAAGGGCTTTGCAGTGGTAGCCGAGGAAGTCAGAAATCTGGCTGCACGCTCTGCCAATGCCGCAAATGAAACCACTGCAATGATCGAAGGCTCAATCAAAAAGGTCACCGACGGCACAAAAATTGCCAACGAGACCTCTGACGCCTTAAAGAGCATTGTCGATGGGATCCAGAAGGTATCCGACCTTGTCGGCAGCATCGCAGTTGCCTCTGAGGAACAGTCGGCCGGAATCGGACAAATCAACCAGGGCATCACGCAGGTTTCCTCCGTCGTTCAGGCAAACTCGGCAACCTCCGAAGAAAGCGCCGCTTCAAGCGAAGAGCTTTCCAGCCAGGCGGAGCTGCTCAAAGAACAGGTCAGCTGGTTCAATCTCAAAAAGCTGAGCGCCGCCGAGCTTGGATTGAGCGATGTTGAGCAGTCGAATCCCGGTCTGCCGGATCCCGCGTGGGGCAAAAACATGGAAGAAAGCCCCGCTTCTTCGGACAAGACGCCCAAAGACTCAAGAAAAATTATTTCTTTAAATGATAACGAGTTCGGAAAGTATTGATCAACAACTGATTTAAATCGTACTGCGGCACGAAGTCAGCCGGCCAACGCCGGCTGACTTCGTGCCGGCGGTAAATCGTTTCACGGCGCAAAAGGGATGATGGCGGAATGATAAAAATCATAGGGATCGGGGAAATGGCAGTCTCGGTGGGCGCGGAGGATATTCTCAAAACCTTTGCGCTTTCCTCCTGTGTCGCGGTTGCGGCATACAGTCCGCGAAAAAAAGTTTCCGGTCTTATCCATGTTGTACTCCCGTCCGCCGAAGGTAGGCAGTGCATAAAGCCCTGCTATTATGCGGACACGGGCATCCCGCTGCTTATTAAGCGCATGTGTGCGCTTTGCTCCTGCAAAGAATCGGAATTGCGCATCAGCCTTTATGGCGGAGCTTGCTCCATGCGTAAAGACGATGTGTTCAATATCGGCCGAATGAACTTAAATAAAATAAAAAGGGTATTAAGCGGAATGCACCTAGCCTATCAGGAAAAGGATACCGGGGGACAGGTCAGCAGAACGCTTGAAATGAGTGTGGAAACCGGCAATATTCGGGTCTTTTCCCAACCGCTTATTCTTTAGCAATATACGTCGCGGCGATCTGCGGGAATACTCAGGAAAAAACGCGGGCATCCCTGTTTTCAGGGATGCCCGCGTTCGCGTTTAATATAAAATCGTTTATGCGGGTGTTAGTCGTTTGTATCTGTCGTTTCTGCGGGTTTTTCGGGATGCGCAAACAGTGCGTCGGCAACCGCGTCGGCCTGAGCCTGTGTCAGCGTATCGTCTGTAACTAACGACTCAAACATGGCTTTCATACCCCCGCGGCCTTTGCAACCGGGTGCGCTGTTTTCAGTATCTGTATCCTCGTCTTTGTCCGTGCCGGGGTTTTCACACGCTTCATCGAGATATTCGATAATGCTTTCCATCTGCGCCTGCGTTATGGTTTCGTCGGTGACAAGGGCTGAAAGCTTATCCTCTATATCCTGCTGACGGCTTTCTTTCGCATGTTCTTCTAAATAGGCCTGGATCGCATCGGCCTCATCCTGCGTTAAAATTTCTTCAGTCACCAGTTCGCTTAAAAAGTTCATCTTATCTGTCGCGTCGGATTTTTCCGCTTTTTTGCTTTCGAAATAAGCCTTGCGCTCATCATCCGTCATGTCCTTGAGCTGTTCCATTTCCGCTTTGCGCTCTTCGGATTTTTCCTGCTGATAGGCAGTGATTTCATCCGCCGTTTCCTGCGAGATAATGCCTTCCTCCACAAGCGCGGCAGTATCCTTCAGCTGCATCCCACCGCCCGGTCCGCCACGAAGTCCAAAGCCGCCCTTGCTTCCTCTGCCCGGATGCTGGCCTTGCGTCTGCGCGGGCTTATTTGAATTGCCCGTGCCGGTGGCGCCTGCCGCAAGCGTCGCGCCTCCGAGTGAAGCAAACAACATGCTGCCGATCACAACTGAGCCGATGAGCGTTGATGTTTTAAATTTCATAAAAAGCACTCCTTTTCCAATTGGTTTAATTCCGTCATTGAAACACGCGGATTTCGATGCTCGCCTCCATATTTTTTGTTTTCTCGTTGTCGTCTGACCACAAGCTTATTTAAGCCCTTTATTATGAACTCCGTATGAAGTTAGGCAGATAATGGTAAGAAAATCAAATATTTATTATTTTTTATCGGTTTTAACACAAGTGAATCCGTCTGTATTTTTCGCTCCTTGTAATTTGAGCGTTTCATAGTATAATAAATGTAAGCAATTTTACCGGGAGGAACGATATGGATAACCGGCCTGAGGCGTCAACCAAGCAGATTTCCGCGATCAAAAAGAATTCCCACTGGAGCCTGACTAAAAGTTTGTTTTGGGCGAATTTTATAGCCAGCGCTATTTCCCTTATTTTTATATATATGATTATGTCCGTCTTTTCTAAGACTACGGCACTCATTATTCAGACGGGCATCGGCGGGCTTATCCTGCTTGCCATTGCATATTCAGCCGCCTGGCATTCCGGAACAAAGGATTATAATCTGGTTAAATTCGGCCATGTCAAATATCAGCCCTTTAAGGGCCTTCAGTGCGGTCTTATGTCGCAGATCCCGGCCGCAATACTGGCAATATTGTGCATAATTCGTGCCGCCACAGATTCGTTGTCCCAGTGGGTCGAAATTGCGTACAGGCTGTTGTTTGCCTGCGTGATCGGGGCGTTTGAATTAACGGAAATATCGCCGTATTTTTATCTTCTGCCGTTGCTGGCAGTCCCTGTTGCCGCCGCAGTCGGTTATGCGCTCGGCTACAGGCAAATCAGTCTCATGGAAAATATGGTTTTTAAAAAGAAAAGAGAAGACGAAGCCGCAAAAAGCAAGTCCGCAGGCATGCGCGGCTAAAGAGTGTGTCATAGCGCTGAAAACCCCTCCATAAAATCCTATGGGGGTGTTTTATTTTGAAATGTTTTTCTTTTTTTGTATTCTCGCGAAAAACAGGCGCAAATCGTTTGCGCCGTGGCCTCATTGTGGCGTGCATGCTTACCGCCGTCATTCTTGCGGTATATCAAACCTCCGTTCCTGTGCCGGTTTTCAACACGGCGCAAGGAAATGTGCTCATTCCTGTGATCGACGCGGGTCACGGCGGACCGGACGGGGGAGCCGTGTCGCGTACGGGCAGTCAGGAAAGCGGCATCAATCTGTTTATTGCCAAAAAGCTCGAGCTCATTTGCAGGCTATACGGCGTACCCGCTCACATGACTCGCCGGGAAGATATTTCGCTCCATGACGCGTCGACCGATTCGCTGCGGCAAAAAAAGAACTCCGACCTGAAAAACAGGGTAAAGCTGGTCAATTCTCTGGATCACGTACTGCTCATCAGCATCCATCAGAATTCCTTTCCGGACTCGCGTTATAAAGGCGCGCAGGTCTTTTACTCCCGGCACACGTTGAGCAAGCCCCTGTCCGAGCTGATCCAGTCCTATCTGCGCACAGCTCTGGATGCGGATAACAAACGCGTGCCCGCGCGTTCGGACGCGTATCTCATCGAGCAGGTGTCCTGTCCCGCCGTGCTGGTCGAATGCGGTTTTTTATCCAACGTTGAGGAAGCGGCGCAGCTTGCGCAGGACGCCTATCAAACGCGCATAGCCATGTCCGTTGCCGCGTCGTATTTTTCATTTTCGGCTCAGGACCCGGCTCCGGTTCCTTCCGTTAACCTTTCCTCAGAAAACAGAGGTGGATGAATTGAAAGCAAAAACGGTTTTTTTCTGTTCCGAATGCGGCCAGGAATCTCTGAGATGGCTGGGCAAATGCCCCGCCTGCGACAGCTGGAACACGATGGTCGAACAGCCGGCGCCGTCCAAAACGGCCTCCGCGCCGCTTAAGGGTGCGTTTTCCGGCGCGCGTCCCGTTGCCATCTCCGACATTGTAACCGGGGATGAGCCTCGCTTTTCCACCGGCCTTTCCGAGCTTGACAGGGTGCTGGGCGGGGGAATGGTCAACGGGTCTCTCGTGCTGGTCGGAGGCGAGCCTGGAATGGGCAAATCGACGCTCCTGCTGCAAATCTGCAAATATCTGTGTGAAAAATTGCGGGTTTTATATGTGTCGGGAGAAGAATCCGGCCACCAGCTCAAGCTGCGCGCGCAGCGCCTGAACGTGGACTCCAAGGAGCTTTTTATACTTTCCGAAACAAATATGCAGGATATCCTTGAGGCTGTTTCCAGTCTGGCCCCACAGATCCTGATCATAGACTCCATACAAACCATGTACAGCGACTCGATGAGCACCGCGCCGGGCAATGTCGGACAGGTCAAGGAATGCACCCTGTCCTTTATGCGCCTTGCCAAGGGGCAGGGCATAACCGTATTTATTATCGGCCATGTAAATAAAGAGGGCGCCATCGCGGGGCCTAAGGTTCTTGAGCACATGGTTGACTGCGTGCTCTATTTTGAGGGCGACCGGCATATGTCTTACCGCATTCTGCGCGCGGCGAAAAACCGGTACGGATCGACCAACGAAATCGGTGTTTTCGAAATGGGTGACGCAGGGCTTATCGAGGTACCAAATCCATCTGAAATGCTTTTGGCGGGAAGGCCGCAGGACGTGCCCGGCACCTGCGTTGCCTGCATTATGGAGGGCTCGCGCCCAATGCTCGCCGAGGTGCAGGCGCTGATTACTCCGACAAGCTTCGGTACGCCCAGGCGCATGACCGCCGGGATCGACTATAACCGTGCCATGCTGCTCCTGGCGGTTTTGGAAAAACGTTCGGGCATGTTTGTGGGAAACTGCGACGCATATATTAACGTGATCGGCGGCATAAAAATGGACGAGCCTGCGGCAGACCTGCCCACCATCCTTGCTGTGGCGTCGAGCTTCAAGGATAAGCCCATTGAAGGCAGCCTCGCCGCATTCGGTGAAGTCGGCCTTGCAGGCGAGCTGCGCGCAGTGACCGCGGCCTTGCCCAGACTGTCCGAGATGCTGCGTCTGGGCTTTACAAAATGTATCCTGCCAAAACAGGGCGCCTCCCGTCTGAAAGTGCCCGACGGGCTGGAAGCCGTGTTTGTGAGGGATCTGAGAGAAGCTCTTCAGGTTGTGTTCGGTTAATTTACAATTGAATATGACGCCCTACTAATAAATATATGCAATAATGACTGTACAACAGCCGTTTATATTTGTATAATATTTGAGTGGATTTTACGTGCGCGATATGTTTTAATAAAGGTGCAGGACATTTAATTTCCAGCATTATTTCATGATTATTTCTTATCCTCATTGATGTCCTGCCGGTCCTTCCGAAATGGATGAACAGCCGCACGGAAAACGCGAAAATATGAAGGTTTTTTAGTTCAAAGCTGCATTTGACAGATAAGTTTGCGTTTTTAAACCCCAAATTTTACTCAATAATTCAATGCTGTGTTCATTGCGCGCTGTTCCCGGCGGTTTACGCTGCCGGTCAATTTCAAGTTTACGGGAGGATTTATGGAATTTACAACTGTTAAAAATATCTTTCTGGATCCGCAGGCTTCCCAAGGCAAGGAGCTTTGCGTTGCCGGCTGGGTTCGTACCGTGCGTGATTCAAAAGCCTTTGGCTTCATCGAGCTCAACGACGGCTCAAGCGTAAAAAGCATCCAGATCGTGCTCGATGACGGTCTGCCGAATTTTTCACAGGCTGTCAGGCTCAACGTCGGCACCGCCCTGATCGTGCGGGGAAGCTTGATCCTCACGCCGCAGTCCAAGCAGCCCTTTGAATTGAAAGCTGCCGTGCTGACGGTGGAAGGGGAGTCCACCCCCGAGTATCCGCTTCAGAAAAAACGCCACTCGCTGGAATATCTGCGCACCATCGCCCATCTGCGTCCGCGCACAAATACCTTTAACGCAGTGTTCCGTGTGCGCTCCGAGGCGGCGTTTGCCATCCACGCTTTTTTTCACGAGCGCGGCTTCGTATACGCGCACACGCCGCTCATTACCGGCAGCGATGCGGAGGGGGCGGGGGAGATGTTTCGCGTAAGCACGCTTGATCCAAAGTCTCCGCCGCTTACAAAGGACGGACAGGTGGATTACGCGCAGGATTTCTTCGGGAAGCAGACGAACCTGACCGTTTCAGGCCAGCTTGAGGCCGAGGTCTTTGCCCTTGCCTTTTCAAAAACCTATACCTTCGGCCCGACTTTTCGTGCTGAAAACTCCAACACGCCCCGCCATGCGGCCGAGTTCTGGATGATTGAACCTGAAATTGCCTTTGCCGAGCTACCCGACGATATGCGGCTTGCCGAGGATATGGTCCGGTATGTCATCCGCCATGTGCTCAAGACCTGCCCGCACGAGGTTCAGTTTTTTAATGACTTTATTGACAAAGGGCTTATTGAGCGCTTGAATCTTGTTGCCGATTCCACTTTTGGGCGGCTCACCTATACCGAAGCCATCGAAATACTGGAAAAGCATAAGGATCGCTTCGAATATCCCGTGTACTGGGGCTGTGATCTGCAAACAGAGCATGAGCGCTTCATCACCGAGGAGATTGTGAAAAAGCCGGTTTTTCTCATTGATTACCCCAAAGAAATCAAGGCTTTTTACATGCGGCAGAATGACGACGGGAAAACGGTCGCCGCCATGGATCTTCTGGTGCCGGGCGTTGGAGAGCTGATCGGCGGAAGCCAAAGGGAAGAGCGCCACGACGTGCTGCTTGCCCGATTAAACGAGCTTGGCTTAAATCCTGAAGATTACTGGTGGTACCTTGACCTTCGCCGCTTCGGCGGAACGCGCCACTGCGGCTTTGGATTAGGCTTTGAACGCCTGATCATGTATTTAACGGGCATATCAAACATTCGCGACGTGATCGCTTTTCCCCGCACGGTCGGTACCGCGGAGTTTTAATATTTTCCGCTCCGGGATGCGGCATGTAAAAAAAACGAAGGAGATCATATGAAGACGCTGTATTTTGAGTGTTCTTCCGGGATAAGCGGCGACATGACGGTCGCCTCGTTACTGGATCTCGGCGTTTCAGGTGAGGCTTTGCAGCAAGGTCTTGCGTCGCTTAAACTGGATGGCTACACCGTGCAGGTTTCGCGCACGCAGAAATGCGGAATTTCAGCCACGCGCTTTGACGTTCATATTGAGGACGAAGCGCAGGAGGATGCCGCGCATTCCCATACGCACGAACACGATCATCCGCATACTCACGCCGCACATGCGCACACACACCGGAATCTTTCGGATATCAAAGACATTATCAATTCAAGCGGCTTAAACAGGAATGTAAAAACGCTTGCAAATGCAATTTTTGAGCGTCTGGCCCAGGCGGAGGGAAAAATACATGGCCTGCCCGCCGAACAGGTGCATTTTCACGAGGTGGGCGCGGTCGATTCTATCGTTGATATCGTCGCCGCCGCCATTTGTATCGACCAGCTCAGCCCCGACGCGGTTATGTTTTCAGTTATGCGGGAGGGAACAGGCTTTATAAACTGCCAGCACGGTCTCATCCCCGTACCCGCGCCCGCCACGCTTGAGCTGTTAAAGACCTGCGGCGCGCAAATTGAGTTTACGGATACGCAGGGAGAAATGATCACCCCGACCGGCGCCGCCATCGCGGCCGCAACAGGCAGCGCGTTCGGCGCCGTCTGTCCGCAGGGCAGGGTGATTGCGACAGGCTACGGTGCGGGCAAAAAGGATTTTACGCATCCCAACCTGCTGCGCACCATGCTTGTTGAATCCGGCGACGCCTGTGAAGACAGGGTCTGCGTGCTTGAAACCGTAATTGACGACTCCACCGGGGAAGAACTGGGTTTTGCAATGTCGGCGCTGCTTAACCTCGGTGTCAAGGATGTTTACTTTACACCGGTTTATATGAAAAAGAACCGTCCTGCCTACGCGCTCACCGTGCTTTGTGCAATTTCCGATGAGGAAAAGACCGCGCAGGCCGTCTTCCGGCACACCTCCTCGATCGGTATGCGCAAAAGCTATGTCGAGCGTATTGTCATGGCGCGCCGCGCGATCAGCCGGGATACGAAATACGGACCGATTGCGTTTAAGGAATGCTCGTATGCGGGCATAACAAAAATCTATCCCGAATACGAGTCTGCGGCCGCGGCGGCAAAAAAACACAACGTTTCTATCCGTGAGGTGCTCGCTTGGCTTGAGGCTGCGCCCGATGCAGATTCCGCAGGCGACCGCTTGCAATAATGTACCATAGCCGCACAGCGGGTATGGTACATTGCGTCATCTTTTCCGGTTGCCCGGCAGGGGCGAGGAAAAGGACTTAAATCAAAGTATAATGACCGCCCTGCGGTCATTACACCATATCCGGAATCAGGGAGGACTATTATGTCAGCATTATCCGCTCTTTCACATGAAGAATTAATGGCTGCCAAAGCGCGCCTTCAGGCGCAGTACGATGGGTTTAAAGCCATGAAGCTCAGTCTTGATATGTCGCGCGGCAAGCCCGGCGCCGATCAGCTGTCCCTTTCAAACGGCCTGCTTGACTGCCTCTGCCCGGACGATTATGCCGCTCAGTCAGGACTTGACTGCCGCAACTACGGGGGGCTTGACGGCCTGCCTGAAATGAAAAAGATTTTCGCCGATCTGCTGGAAATCAGACCGGAGGAGGTCATCGTGGGCGGCAACTCGAGCCTTACCATGATGTTTGACAACGTCGCCTCCAATATGACGCACGGCGTGCGCGACGGCGAGCCATGGGTCAAGCAGGGAACCGTCAAATTTCTGTGCCCCAGCCCGGGCTACGACCGCCACTTTGCCATTTGTGAGTATTTCCACATTGAAATGATCCCCATCGAAATGTCATCGGACGGGCCGGACATGGATGCGGTGGAAAAGCTGGTGTCCTCCGACCCCATGATCAAGGGCATCTGGTGCGTGCCGCGCTATTCAAACCCGGAAGGGATCACTTATTCGGACGAAACTGTGCGAAGGCTTGCGGCCTTAAAGCCCGCGTCCCAGGATTTTCGTCTGTATTGGGACGACGCCTACTGCATCCATAATTTCGATGGTGAGCGCGCCATAATTCCGAATATCCTGCGTGAGTGCGAAAGTAACGGCAATGAAAACATGCCGCTTATTTTTTCATCCTTTTCAAAGGTCAGTTTTCCGGGCGCCGCGGTCAGCATGATGGCTACGTCCAAATCCAACTGCGACTATATCAGAACGCGCCTTTCCGTGCAGACCATCGGCCCGGATAAACTCAACCAGCTGCGCCATATCCGCTTCTTTGTAAACAGCGACGGCGTTATGGAACAAATGAAAAAGCATGCGGTCATCCTGCGCCCGAAGTTTCACGCGGTGCTCGATACGCTCGACAACACGCTGGGCGGCAAGGAAATCGCCTCCTGGAACAAGCCGAGCGGCGGCTACTTTATCAGCTTTAACGCGCTCGACGGCTGTGCCAGGCGGATCGTTGCGCTGTGCAGGGAAGCGGGCGTGCTCATGACGCCGGCAGGCGCTACGTATCCGTACGGCAATGACCCGCGCGACCGCAATATCCGCATCGCGCCGACATTCCCCTCCGTATCCGAACTTAAAAGCGCCATTGAGGTGTTTTGTGTGGCAGTGGAGCTTGCAAGCGTTGAAAAGCTGCTTGAAGGGTCGAGTTGCCTGAAGAACTGAAAGGAGCTGTTTTCCATGCACGATTGCTATGAATCCCCTCTGTCTTCAAGATACGCAAGCAGCCAAATGCTGTATCTTTTCTCACCGGATATGAAATTCCGCACCTGGCGCCGGCTCTGGATCGCGCTGGCCCGCGCGGAAATGCAGCTTGGCCTGCCCGTCACGCAGCGGCAGATTGATGAACTGGAAGCCCATAAAGACGAAATCAACTACGAATGTGCGGCACAGTGGGAAAAAAAGCTGCGCCACGACGTCATGGCGCATATCCACGCATACGGCGAGCAATGTCCGGAAGCCATGCCCATCATTCATCTGGGCGCTACAAGCTGTTATGTGGGTGACAACACAGATATTATCATCATGAAAAACGCGCTTGAGCTTATTTGTCTAAAGCTTGCAAACGTCATTGACAGGCTGTCGGCCTTTGCAGATAAGTATAAAGCGACTCCCACGCTTGGCTTCACCCATTTTCAGCCCGCGCAGCTGACCACCGTGGGCAAGCGCGCGTCGCTGTGGATTTATGAGCTTTTGCTCGATCTTGAGGAAGCGCGATACCGTCTCTCGTCGCTTAAGCTGCTCGGTTCAAAGGGAACCACGGGCACGCAGGCAAGCTTTTTGGAGCTGTTTGAGGGCAACCACGAAAAGGTTGGGCAGTTGGAGACGCTTATCTCCCATGAAATGGGATTTGACGGCGTGGTTCCGGTGTCGGGGCAAACCTATTCCCGGAAAATCGATGCGCAGATTCTTTCAACGCTGTCCGGGATTGCGCAGAGCGCCTCCAAGTTTGCTACCGATATGCGTCTGCTGTCCCACCTGAAGGAGCTGGAAGAACCGTTCGAGGGCGGGCAGGTCGGCTCCTCCGCCATGCCGTACAAGCGCAACCCCATGCGCTGTGAGCGCATCTGCGCGCTGTCGCGCTATGTCATCACAGACGCGCTCAATCCGGCTATCACGTCGGCAACCCAATGGTTTGAGCGTACGCTTGACGACTCGGCCAACAAACGGATATCCGTACCCGAGGCGTTTCTTGCTACCGATGCGCTGCTGAATATTTATTTAAACATTGCCTCCGGCATCACCGTGCATGAAAAGGTGATCAGCCGGCACATTGATGAGGAGCTTCCTTTCATGGCTACCGAAAACATACTCATGGACGCGGTAAAAAGGGGAGGCGACCGGCAGGCGCTGCATGAAAAAATCCGCCTGTATTCTCTGGCGGCCGGCAGCCGCGTCAAGGACGAGGGTTTGTCCAACAACATGGCCGAGCAGATCGCGGCCGATCCCGATTTTGGTTTGAGCCCCGCGGAAATCAGCGCTATGCTCAAGCCCGCAAACTTTATCGGACGCTGCGTCGAGCAGGTCGAAGCGTTTCTGGCAGCCGATGTGGCCGCGGCGCAGCTGTCTTACAGCGGTGAGCTGGGCAAAACCGTTGAGCTGAAGGTTTAGCAGAACAATCAATGAGGCCGGGGCGTTTTGCCCCGGCCTCTTCAAACAGTCAAAACACCATCCGCGTGTACTCATAGTTCGTTTTTTCGGCGACATGCGCGTCGAAAAAACTCCATAGTCCGCCGTATGGACGGCGAAACCGGGGGTAACGAGCGAAAAACCTCTGGTTTTTCGCTCGTACATAGGGGGTACGGGGCACCCCCTATGCAGCGTGTCGAATTTATCGACACGCTAATGAGGCCGGGGCGTGTTGCCCCGGCCTCATATTATTATGCTGCTTATTTCATGGCTTTCGCGGCATGCGTCGGATACCGGCCGCCTGACTGCCCGCATCGGGGGAGAAACCCGAGGGATGAAATACCCATCCATGCTGATCATATGCAGCCGAGGTCCGAGTGACAGGAGTCGAACCTGCGGCCTCTTGAACCCCATTCAAGCGCGCTGCCGGGTACTGAATATCCGGCAGTTTATTTGCATTTTTTCTTTATGTATTCCTCAATGAGAGCCGAACCGAAAACCGTTTCAAAGCACACCGCAAAGGTAAGCTCCCGTAATGTTTGCGCCGCCTTGAAAAGTGCGTGTGCCTGTGCGCTGTCCGTCACATTTTGTATGAAAAGCAAAATCATGAGCGAGGAGAGCAGCATGGCATTTGCAACAAGCAAGCCGCCCCTGATCACAGAATATGTACTGACGCTCATCGCGCAAAAATGCCTGATAGCCCTTCTGATTTTCTCCACCCCCAAATCAAGCTTATGTACCATGTTACCATTAGTAACAACCGAAAAACAACCCGAACAATTTACCAATTCGGTTATGTGTTAACAAATATTGATCGGCTTCGCCCCCTCCGAAAGGACAGCAGTCGTTTTTTAATTCCCCCAAAAAATGATTTTGTGATATTTGCTATTGCCAAATTTGTGCTATAATGTCTCTATTATGTAAAAACCGAGGTGCAGCTATGAAATGTCCGTTTTGCGGTTATCAGGAAAGCAAGGTCGTGGATTCTCGTCCGGCGGATGAAGGGGAGAGCATACGCAGGCGCCGCGAGTGCCTGTCGTGCCTGAAGCGCTTTACCACCTATGAAACGATTGAGAGCCTGCCGCTCATTGTTGTGAAAAAGGATGGCTCACGTCAGGCCTTTGACCGCAACAAGCTCATTAACGGCTTGCTGCGCGCATGTGAGAAGCGTCCGGTTTCCTTGAAGAATCTTGAGGAAGTCGCCTCCGAAGTTGAGCAGGTGCTGCTCAATTCATTGGCCCGGGAGGTTTCCAGCGCGGAAATAGGAAATCAGGTCATGGAGCGGCTCAAAAAGCTCGATGAGGTTGCATATGTGCGTTTTGCTTCCGTTTACCGTCAGTTTAAGGATCTCAACACCTTTATGACTGAGCTTAATAAGCTGCTCGACGACAAATAGACTAGAGAATGTTCTTCAGGTCAAGCTCCTCCATTTCCGCGATATGCTCCAGCATGCCGATGAGCACCGTGTTTTCCGTCTTAAAAAGAGTGTAATCGCGGCATCGGAAGCTCTCTATGGTACGGTCGACGGTTGCGTCGACCTCGTCAAGCTCCGAATGCCGCGCGATAACGGACAGGTAAAACTGCGCGCTGTCCCAGCGGCTCATGGCCTGCATGGCAAACTGCTCTGCGGTATCCCAGTCGCCGGCATCAACATACGTTTCGCACAGATCGAGCATGTCCACCATGTCGCTGATACGGCTGTCTGTTATTTGCGTGTTCAAGGCGCCTATGAGTACAATCAGCAGCAGAATGGCCAGCGGTATGGTGATATACTTCACTGCTTTTTCTCCTTTGCCATAAAGTAAACCCGTTTATTTTCATCGAGTGTGAGAAGCAGGATATCTTTCGTGCTGCCCCCGCCATTGTCTCTGACCTGCTGCGCAAGCCACTCAAGATCCACGTTTCTCAGCTTCAGATTTTTCTCGAGCACACGCCCGTCGTTTACCAGAATGATCGGCAGACCGCCGTCTTCAGGGTTGATTCCCAGTTCGGACGCCGTTGCCTGACGCGCGCCCGGATAAAGAATGGTGCTCATCTGTCCATTGGTTTCCAGTATGGCGTATTTTACCTGATTGATATCGGTGATGTTTTTCAGACGCAGTTCCTCGATCAGTTCATCCATTGTAAACCGGTTTTTTCGCAGTTGATTTTCCAATATCTGTCCGTTTTCCACTATGATGCTGGGTTTTCCGCACATGAGTGCCCTGAAGCGATGACTTTTCAGAATAACGCCCGTCATCAGCATTTCAAGGCATGCCAGCGTGAAAATGGGGATAATCATGCCGCTTATGATGGGAATTCCGGGGTCCTGCATAGGTACCGCCGCAAGCTCAGAAATCAGGATGGTCACCACCAGCTCTATCGGTTCAAGCTGGCCGATCTGCCTTTTCCCCATAATACGCAGGACCAGCACGACAACGCCATATAATATGATGGTGCGCACCAAAGCCGTCGTCATAGTTTCCTCCAGATTTACACAAACAGTTTTTTAAGAACATAAGCAGGTATTTATTGCATCTATTGAATGAAAAAGGTAAAATTCGCATTTTACCCCAATGAATGATACTATCTCACAGTGGGGTAAAAATATACGCGGTTTTTTATTATTGCATGTTCAGGGGGTTTATGGTACAATCTTTCTTGTTGATATCCGGGTGTAGCGCAGCTTGGTAGCGCGCTTGAATGGGGTTCAAGAGGCCGCAGGTTCGACTCCTGTCACTCGGACCAACGAAAAGAAAACCTGCAACCACAGTTGGTTACAGGTTTTCTTTATTTTTTAGTGATTTTAGCCAAGTTCCATATATTATTTTATTGATATACTGTATATCAAGGTCGGTGTGTATTTTTTGAAATCCTATATTTAAAAACCTACTCCCTTTTTGAGAAAATAAACAGCCATTGCGATTTCATTAATGCGCATCGCTTATACCAACAACATTGAACAGAATACCGCTAATACAAGTATCCTTCACTTTTCCCTCATATACATCAACTATTTCAAACCTTATACTCGTAGATTCACCAAAATGAAGTGAAACCTCATGCCATTATGTTTGTCGTTACTTTGTTTTCCAAGTGATACAGCTCCTAATATTTTAGTCAGGAAAAAAATTCCTGCCGAAAATATTATATCTGAACGGTATCTTGCATCTTTGACCAAAAAGGAAAATTCATTTTGTTATCCCGACTTTTTATGCTGATTTTGCTCACTGGTATGGCTTTTCAGCATTAGTCGGGATAACTGCCATTCTAGGCGCCTTTGCTGCTGTCTCCATAAGTGACAGCTCCGGCTGGTTCAATTAATCCGGCTGCTTATGTCATTCATAAGTAGCCGGATTGAAGTAGCTTATTTTTTCCCGTTATATGCCGATATATTTAGTATGATTATAAATGAACGAATGATTCCTTCTTATATAAATTTATGAAACAGGGTTATATATTTTGGTAAACATCCGATATATAGCTATATATAATGTCCTCTGAACAAATGCGATTTTCAAATCGCATTTGTTAAAATCCGTAAAATCCGGATTTTAGGCGGCAAACAAAGCCTTTTTTTGCAAAGCAAAACTTTTTCGTCCGTCGCGTTACGTATGCGCGACGGACGGGTGGACAAGTCCAATATCGTCCGTTCGATGAATTCGCTTCTCCGAATGGATACCCCAAACCGCGCCAAAGGGCGCGAAACCGGGAGTACCGCGGCTTTAGCCTCGTATCTATGGGGTATGAATACCCAGCGTAACGAAAATCCTTTTTCGACATGCTGATAAAATTATAAATAATAAAGTGTAGTTCTCTTTGATAATAGCAAACCTGGCGAAAGCCAGGGACGCAATGCCACGGGTCTAAAGCAACTGCTATGACAGCCGGGCTGCCGAAACCTTGCCATAGAAAAAATTGCATGTTTCAGCATGCAGTTTTTTCTATGGCAATGGGAAGGAGAAAGGATAGCGCAATGGAAAAATTGTTGTGTTTTCTCACACGCTTTTACACTCCTGACACTATTCCCCCGTGATATTTGTGATAATTAAGCGAACATTTTTGACCAATAAAAGGAAGGACAGATGTTTCATGAAAGCAAAAATACATAAGAGTTTGGCATGGCTGCTAACGCTATGCATGGTGGTCATGCTATTCCCGGTTGCTGCGTCGGCAGCTTACTCAGACGTGCATGAGCACTGGGCACAAGCTGCGATCGAAAAATGGAGCGATCTCGGTATCGTACAGGGAGCAGACGGCACGTTCCGTCCAAACGATCCCATTACAAGAGGAGAGATGGCAGTCATTATTGATCGCGTTATGCAGTATCAGACAAAGGCTCAGAACAGTTTTACCGATCTGGGCAACGCGTTCTATACAGACGCCGTTCTGAAAGCAAATGCTGCGGGCGTGATGAATGGCTACGGCACGACGGTGCGCCCGACCAACAGTATCACCCGCGAAGAATCGGTCGCCATGCTCGGACGCGCTCTGGGTCTGACCGAAGCCGGAAGCGCAAAGTTGGCGTTTTCAGACGGCGGTAGCATTTCCTCATGGGCAGTCGGATATGTGAACGCTATGGTAAATGGGGGATTGGTGCAGGGCTCCAATGGAGCGTTCAACCCCAAGAACAGCATTACCCGCGCTGAGGTCGTAACGATTCTTGACAACGCGGTCAAGACGCTGTTTACCGAGGCGAAAGAATATACGGGCGCCATTTCCGGTTCCGCTGTCGTCAACGCACCGGGCGTTGTGCTCAAGGACATGAAAATCACTGGAGACCTCATTATCTCCGAAGGCGTCGGGAACGGCGATGTGACGCTCAACAACGTCAATGTTCTGGGCAGAACCATTGTCCGCGGCGGCGGCGCCAATTCGATTCATATTGAAGGCAGCAGCCAGATTGGGGACATCATCATCGAAAAGACCGATGGTGGAGCAGTCCGCATCGTGACATCGGACGGAGCGTCCGTGGATGCGGTGTTTGTCAACGACGGCAAAGATGATATCATTCTGACGGGTTCTTTTAATAGTGTCACCGTTGCCGCAGATGTTAGTGTCAAGGCGGTTGATGCGCAGATAGATAATGTCGCTATAACCTCTGGAAATGCGGCTATGGACATTGACAAGGACTCAAAAGTTACCGACATGTCGGTTTCGGGAACAGCGTCGGGATCAGCAATTTCAGTATCTGGCAGTGTTGGGACTCTCACTGCTGATGCGCAGATTACCGTTAACAATACCGGTACCATTAAAACAGCGGCGGTTAATGCCAACGGCGTTGTCATCGACGGCAATAAACCTGCCACGGTTAATGTTGGCTCCACAGTTACTGAAAAGCCAACTGACAGCAGCGGAAACGCCGTGGACGGCAGTTCTTCATCAGGCAGCAGTTCGGGCGGCTCCGGAGGAGGGAGCTCCACAGTAAGTGCTATTACCGTTACAGGAACCACCGCAGTTGGACAGACACTGACAGCCAATACAACCCCTGCAAATGCAACAGTTTCCTATCAGTGGATGAGATGTGACACAGCAACTGGAACTTTTACAAATATTACTGGAGCAACAAGTAAGACTTTTACTTTGGTAAACGCAGATTTGGATAAGTACATAAAGGTTGTTGTAACAGGTACAGGCAGCTACACTGGAACACAGACAAGTGTGGCAACAGCGAAAGTAACACCAGCAGCACCATCAGTAACAAATGATGATGCTCTAAACACAGTAACTGGGATGGCAACAGGAATGGAATACAAACTAGATGCAGCTGGCTATGTAGCATATGAGGCAGTAGCATTCGGTGCGTTAGACTTCAGCGACAACCATACTTTATTGGTAAGAGTAGCAGCAGAAGGAATCAATCCAGTAAGTGCAGACACAACATTAACATTCACAGCCAACCCAGTAACACCAGCAGCACCATCAGTAACAAATGATGATGCTCTAAACACAGTAACTGGGATGGCAACAGGAATGGAATACAAACTAGATGCAGCTGGCTATGTAGCATATGAGGCAGTAGCATTCGGTGCGTTAGACTTCAGCGGCAACCATACTTTATTGGTAAGAGTAGCAGCAGAAGGAATCAATCCAGTAAGTGCAGACACAACATTAACATTCACAACGAACCCAGTAACACCAGCAGCACCATCAGTAACAAATGATGATGCTCTAAACACAGTAACTGGGATGGCAACAGGAATGGAATACAAACTAGATGCAGCTGGCTATGTAGCATATGAGGCAGTAGCATTCGGTGCGTTAGACTTCAGCGGCAACCATACTTTATTGGTAAGAGTAGCAGCAGAAGGAATCAATCCAGTAAGTGCAGACACAACATTAACATTCACAACGAACCCAGTAACACCAGCAGCACCATCAGTAACAAATGATGATGCTCTAAACACAGTAACTGGGATGGCAACAGGAATGGAATACAAACTAGATGCAGCTGGCTATGTAGC
Organism: Oscillospiraceae bacterium; assembly: GCA_963678505.2. Lineage (GTDB taxonomy): Bacteria > Bacillota > Clostridia > Oscillospirales > JAVBQB01. Next base: position 98,040 of record CAXXFP010000013.1, read on the forward strand.
ATATGAGGCAGTAGCATTCGGTGCGTTAGACTTCAGCGGCAACCATACTTTATTGGTAAGAGTAGCAGCAGAAGGAATCAATCCAGTAAGTGCAGACACAACATTAACATTCACAGCCAACCCAGTAACACCAGCAGCACCATCAGTAACAAATGATGATGCTCTAAACACAGTAACTGGAATGGCAACAGGAATGGAATACAAACTAGATGCAGCTGGCTATGTAGCATATGAGGCAGTAGCATTCGGTGCGTTAGACTTCAGCGGCAACCATACTCTATTGGTCAGAGTAGCAGCAGAAGGAATCAATCCAGTAAGTGCAGACACAACATTAACATTCACAACGAACCCAGTAACACCAGCAGCACCATCAGTAACAAATGATGATGCTCTAAACACAGTAACTGGGATGGCAACAGGAATGGAATACAAACTAGATGCAGCTGGCTATGTAGCATATGAGGCAGTAGCATTCGGTGCGTTAGACTTCAGCGGCAACCATACTCTATTGGTCAGAGTAGCAGCAGAAGGAATCAATCCAGTAAGTGCAGACACAACATTAACATTCACAACAAACCCAGTAACAACCTTTGTAGTAGGCCAAATGACCTTAAATACAGTGGTTGGCGCAGGTGACAACATCAGTTTCACAGGATTAGCGGATGGATCAATCGTAACGGTATATGATGCAGTAACAGATGGCAATGTATTAGCAGGAAGCTTAAGTGCCATTGCAGGTGGAGCGGCAACATACACGCTAACAGCAGATTTGGGCACAACAGGCAAGGACATTTGGGTAACTGTAACAAGTGCGCCAAACCTAGAAAGTGCTAGAGTAGCACAGGCAGCAGTAGCTGAATAAACCAACCCAACACGAAACGTTCCTTCCTAAGCTGACCTAATAAGTCAGTAAACGAAGGGAGCAAGTCAAGGCCCCGTAGGCAGAGTCGAACCAGGCTCACCTGCGGGGCTTTTTCTTGTTTCCGTGCTTTTTATTCTCCTGCGCGGGTATAAAAAAACGTATGGATTTTTACTATTATAAAAATAAATTAAATACGCGGTATTTTTTCTGAAACAATATGGAAATTTCTTCAAAATAGTGCTATATTGACAGATAGAGTATTTATTCTGATTTCTGTCATGGAAAGTATTGAAACAACCTTATCCCCATTAAAGGAGGGTATTTATGTTGCCAGTCATCGGATTGGGTGACAAACTGCGAATCACCAAAAAAGTTGACCGCTACTTAAAGCAATCCTATGTAAGCCAGGTGGGTGATATCCTCGATGAGGATCTGGTCCTCGCACACACCCCCGTCTCCCATGGCAGGCTTATCAGGCTTCCTGAAGGTGAGGATTATACTTTTTTGTTCTATACGCAACATGAGCTTCTGCAGGCACGCGGTACAATCGTGGAGTATTGCAATCAGGCCGGACTTGACTTTATGAAGGTGAAGTATCACGATTGTCAGCGTATACAAAGAAGGCTTTTTTTCAGGCAGAACTGCTATTTCAATTTTACCTTCACACAAGTTCCAAACCCGGCGGACGAGGTACTCGCCGAAAACACACCTGTAAACAATGGCATTGTCAAGAACCTGAGCGGCGGCGGCATGTGCTTTGTTTCGGATGTTGCTCTGACGGCCGGGGATCAGCTTATCTGTCAGCTTCGGCTTAATGATGTATCCGTAAGCGCCAAGGCAATTGTTCGGGATACGGAGACTCCGCAGAACGCCGGGGAGAAATATAAGTGCAGAATAGAATTTATTGACATTGACGTCGCCACACAGGAGCACATTATCCAGCATGTGTTTTATCTGCAGCGCGAAATGATCAAAAATATAAAAAAGAGATTTTAAAAATTTGATTCCATAAAATCAATCGGCGAAATGGAATTATAGCGTGTCTATTAAACCACGCAGGGGTGGCCGGAAGCACAATGCTTTCCGGCCACCCCTGCTTTTTGAGCTTACCCCAAATAATTGAACGATTGTCTAATAGTTAATAAATTGGCTGCCGATCTTTCCATCACATGCTTCCCGGATTCTGCTGGGCAATTTTTTCGGCTAAGTCGTTTAGATACACCCATCGCTCCATTTTTTCGCCAAGCGCGCTTTCAAGCGCCGTTTTTTTAGAAATAAGCTCCTGTAAAAGCTCATAATCGCTCGTTTCCAACTTGAGCTCCCGCTTCGTTTGCGCGAGCGCGTCCTCAAGCTGCTCGATCGCTCCATCGATTTCATCAAATTCGCGCTTTTCCTTAAACGTAAATTTCAGTTTTTCAGACCTGACACGAACGCTGGTCTTTACATCCCCGGCCGGTTCCTTTTCCGGCTTATCAATGGGACGCTTTGATAAATATTCGGAATAGCCGCCCACATAGGCGTTGATTTGTCCTTCGCGTTCAAATGCGAAGATGTGCGCGGCAACCTTGTCCAAAAAGTATCGGTCATGCGATACGGCGATGACTGCTCCGGGAAAGCTTTCAAGATAATCCTCAAGCACGGTAAGCGTCGGGATATCAAGGTCGTTTGTCGGCTCATCCAAAAGCAGGATATTGGGCGCCTGCATCAGGATACCCAGGAGATACAGTCTGCGCCGTTCTCCGCCGGACAGCTTTCCGATCGGGGAATACTGAAGATCCGGAGTAAATAGAAATTTATCAAGCATCTGTGAAGCGGAAAGCGTGCCCTCCGGCGTGACTGTTTCCGCGGAAATGTTTTTGATATAATCGATAGCCAAAAGGGAAGTGTCCATTTCCTCGCACTCCTGCGAAAAACAGCCAAGACGAACCGTATCCCCAATCTCAACCGTACCGCTGTCGGCACCGAGCGCCGCGTTTATGATTTTTAAAAGCGTGCTTTTCCCACAGCCGTTTGCTCCGACGATGCCGATGCGGTCATCACGCAAAAGATTATATGAAAAGTCCTTAAAGAGCAGCCTGTCGCCATAACGCTTGGTCAAATTCTGTATCTCAATGATTTTTTTGCCCAGCCGGGAACTCATCACGCTTAGCTTAAGCTGTGAGGATTCGGTATTTTCCGCCTGCCCGTTCATCTGCGCAAAACGCTCGACGCGGAAACGCTGCTTGGTCCCGCGCGCACGCGCGCCGCGGGAAATCCACTCAAGTTCTTTTTTATAGAGGCTTTGACGCTTACGCTCGCTTCCGGCAAGCATCTCCTCCCGCTCCAGCTTTAGCTCAAGATATCGGGAGTAGTTTGCCTGATAAGCATACAGGTTTCCGCCCTGCACCTCAAGAATTTTATTGGTCACGCGGTCAAGGAAATAGCGGTCATGCGTGACCATCAGCAGCGCGCCGTTATACCGCGCAAGATAGCTTTCCAGCCAATCGGCCATATCGCTGTCCATATGGTTGGTCGGCTCGTCAAGAACAAGCACATCGGCAGGCGTAACAAGCGCGCAGGCCAACGCCACCCGCTTTCTCTGGCCGCCCGACAGCCGGCTTACCGGCTCATCATAACCCGCAACGCCGAGCTTGGTGAGCATCGTCTGGCATTCATATTCCTTCGTCTGTCGCTGCTGCTCCGGCAGCCCTTTCATCACATGTGAAAGCGCGGTGCTGTTTTCCTCAAAAACCGGGTTTTGCGCCAGATAGCCCACGCGGACTCCGCCGGCCCTTGTGACCGCTCCGCTGTCCGGAGACTCAACGCCCGCGATGATCTTCAGCAGTGTCGACTTACCCGAGCCGTTGATTCCAATCACGCCGATTTTATCTTTCTTGCTTATGCCGAGCACGGCGTCCTTAAGCAAAATTTTATCGCTGTAGCTTTTACATATTTTATCCGCAGTCAATAGCAGCACGATTTTACCCTCAATTTCCTGTAATCAGTGGCGTTTGTTAATCATTATACCTTTTACATACCGACCCGTCAAACATGCCCGGCTCATGCACGATTTGAAACGGAGAATAACTGGATTTTCCGCATAACGGATGATATAGTGAGGGTGCAGGGCATGAAAAATTTTTACCGGTAAATACTATCAGGCAGAAATACCGCCGAAGGAGTGCTTAAAATGATGGAAAATAACCGAAATAAACGCTTTATAGCCGTTGGAGCTCTTGTGGCCGTGCTGTCCTTTACGCTGCTGCTTATCGGGGTATGGCTTGTCCTCGAAACTCAGCCAAACGGTAAAAATATCGCGGCTTTTGTTGTGCTTTCCCTTATTTTTGGAGGGATCTCCGCAGGCCTGTTTTATTTAAAGCGTAAAATCGGGTTTATTCTTTTTGCGGCCGGGCTCGCCGTCGGCTTTTTTGAAATGTTTCGAGTTTTTGCAAACGGCATGGGCGGCTGGGGAGATCTGGTGGGGATCGTGTCCCTGTTTACATGGACTGTCATCGGGCTTGCCTGCGGGGGCGCCGGTCTGTTCGGACAGTATCTGTATGAAAAAATAAAGAATAAGAAAGATTGATTGAATCGATGAGGAACTTATGAAGGCATTGATTACGGGCGCAAGCTCGGGCATTGGGCGCGACATGGCGGTCATTTTAAGCAAAATGGGATATGAGCTGATTCTTGTTGCGCGCACAACCAGCCTGCTTGAGGAGCTTGAGCGGCAGCTGGGCACAAAGTCGCGCATCATAAGCCTTGACCTTTCGCTCAGGGAATCCTGCTTTTCCCTGTACGAGCAGTTAAGCGACGAACATATCGACATTCTGGTCAATAACGCCGGATATGGTCTTTTTGGTGCGTTTGATGAAACTCCGCTCGAGCAGGAGCTCAATATGCTGGATTTAAACATTCGCGCCGTACATATTTTGACAAAGCTGTTTTTAAAGGATTTTAAAAGCAGGAACTCCGGCTATATTTTAAACGTCGCCTCATCCGCCGCATTTATGCCCGGCCCACTGATGTCGGGTTACTATGCCTCCAAGGCATACGTGCTGCGCCTTACCCTGGCAATCCACGAAGAGCTGCGCAGGGAAGGAAGCGGCGTCTATATCGGCACGCTTTGTCCCGGCCCTGTGGATACCGGGTTTAGCCGGCGCGCAAATGTAAAATTCAGCCTAAGCGGACTTAAAAGCGCGGACGTTGCCGCATACGCAGTCAAAAAAATGTTTGCGCGCAAGCCGGTCATCGTTCCGGGTTTTCAGATGAAGTTCGTGTACCTGTTTAACCGGTTTGTCCCGGAAAAACAGCTTGCAAAATTTGTCTATCAAATACAAAAGAGAAAGGGAGACTGACGCGCGCTAAACAGGATTTTCCAGTTTTTCATACGCCTTTCACACATGCTGTCTATGATAAAAACAGATTGTGAAAGGAGAATTTTATGAAACACTGGAAACTCATCTCAGGCCTTGGATTGGCAACTATGCTTGTTTTTACAGGCTGCTCCGCACAAAAGAGCCCCTCGGGCGACGCACCGACAAGCCCGGCTGCCGTAAACGCCGACGTTTCAGGTGCACCTGACGGCGACAGCGGTCAGACGGCGACCGAAAGTACGGACGGCATGATTACGGCAATTACCGAAACCGAAGTGACCATCGCAAAAAATCCGATGACCATGCGTCAGCCCGCCAATCAAGCCACAGACGGCGCACAGGCGCAGGCAGACGGGCAAACCCCGCCGGCGGATGGCCAACAGGGTCAACCGGCCGACGCTGTGCAGGGTCAGCCGCCCGAGGGCGGTCAGGGGCAAACCTTACCAGACGGTACACAGGGCGCAGCTCCGGCAAGCCCGGACACATCGGACTGCGAAAAGGTTACCTATAAAATCGACAGCCAGACAAAGCTGTCAAAAATGCAGCTGAGTGACGATAACGGCAGGGAAGAAACAGCGGCTACGCTTTCAGAGCTTGTGGTCGGTGCAAATGTTCGCATCACTGCGCGTACTGACGACGAGAGCACAGCGGATTCTATTTTTATCATGAACATGAAGACTGATGCCGCGCCGGCCGCGTCCCCCGCGCAATAACCGGATAACTGGAAATAAAATGCGGAGCGGGTTTAAACCCGCTCCGCGTTTTTCTATTATAAAGATGAATTATAAAAGATTCTTTAGGGAATCAGCACTATCCATAAAAATACATATCCGATCTTCCAAAATGGTAAATTTTGTAGTATAGTACATGCATATGGTAATAATTGGGTCACAGGATGAATTGCTCTATTCAGCGGTTTAAAAAGTAAATGCCTAAATTGAGATACGCGGCAAATGCAACCCAAAGCAGATAAGGAATATTCAGATAGGCGGAAAGTCTTCTGATTGGATAAAACAGCCGGAGCATCCAGAAAATCATAAACCACAGAATCAGAATGACCGCAAAGGAAAGAAGGTATAACTGAAGGCCGAAAAACACGATCGGCCACAAGAAGTTGAGTGCGAGCTGCATGGCATACACCGTCAGCGCCTTTTTTCTGTCCGGAGATTTTGAAATATAGATCAGATAAGACGACAGGCCCATCAGTATGTACAGAATCGTCCATACAACCGGAAAAACTGCGCTGGGTGGGGTCAGCGAAGGCTTTGCAAGGCTTTCGTAGGCTTTCATGTTTCGTGTGATAAAGCCTGCAAGGCCTCCCACAATCAGCGGAATCAAAATGCAGACAAGAAGCGGCCTGAGTTTTATTACATACTGTTTTTTCATGGCAACCACCCCCACGCTCATCATGGTTCTATTGTATGTTCAGGCGGGCAGGCGTATGCCGGGCCTGTCATCACAAAATAGAGCCGGACGTTCTGTTTGACGGCACAACGAAAGGAAGATTACTATGGTTATTGCGTATAAGCGGGCGCAGGACGAGGACGTGCCCAAATTAATCGACATTCAGAAGGCATGCTTTAAAGCGGAATATGACCTGTACGGCGAATGCCCGGCATATACCGTCACGAGGCTTGAGCTGATTGAAAAACTCAAAACGCCGGGTATTTTTTATTATAAAATTCTGTGTGACGGCGAACTTATCGGCGCGGTCGAGGTTCACGAGGTCCATGAGGCTTCCGGCAAGCGGCTTGAACTGGTGATGATCTGCATTCTTGAGGAGTTCCGGGACAAAGGCATCGGGCAAAAGACGGTCATGTATATCGAAGCCTTGCATCCCGGCGTTTGTTGGATGCTGGTTACGCCGGAGAAAAATGAAAGAAACCAATATTTTTATGAAAAAATAGGTTATGAAAAGGAATCAAAAAAATACCGCTCCGATTGTCTGACACTGATCCAATACCGGAAAAGAATCCTCAACGCATAAGTATATAAACGCGCGGATACGCGCGATATAAATAAACAGATCACGCGCCAATGCTTTATTTAAAATCGGCGCACAGAAAAGGAGCGTATTTATGAGTCACACAAGCAGTCAGCTGCCCAAAAATCCGAACACCGGCGTTTCGTATGACGCGTCAAAACTGCGCGACATCTGGCTCGCGGGCGGATGCTTCTGGGGCGTGCAGGCATATTTTGACCGTGTTGCGGGTGTTTATGAAACAACTGTCGGCTACGCAAACGGCAATGACGAACTTCCGGCCTATCCCAGACTCAAGGAAACCGGTCATGCCGAGACGACGCAACTGCGGTATGACCCCGAAAAAATCGGGCTGAGCGAATTGCTTGCCCATTTTTTTATGATCATCGACCCGACCAGCCTCAACCGGCAGGGGGGAGACAACGGAACGCAGTACCGCACCGGTATTTATTATCAGGACGACGCCGACCTGCCCGTCATTCTCGCCGTCGTTGCCGCACAGCAAAAAAGCTATGCCCAGCCGATCCAAACCGAGGTCGTGAAGCTGAAGCATTATTACATCGCCGAGGAATATCATCAAAAGTATCTGGATAAAAACCCGGGTGGTTACTGCCATGTCAGTTTTGATACCCTGAAAAACGTCCCCGTGAAGGTGGACGCATCCAAATACCGTAAAGCGTCGGACGATGCGCTTAAAAGCAGCCTTTCGCCCATGCAGTACCGTGTGACGCAGGAAAGCCATACGGAGACGCCCTTTGAAAACGAGCTGTGGGATCATCACGACCGCGGCATTTATGTCGATATCGTCACGGGCGAGCCGCTTTTCCTGTCCTGCGACAAGTTTGATTCAGGCTGCGGCTGGCCAAGCTTTTCAAGACCGATCGACGGCGAGGTTATCAACGAACTGCCGGATGACAGCCGCGGCAGGCACCGCACCGAGGTGCGCAGCCGCGCCGGAGACAGCCATCTGGGACATGTATTCACCGACGGCCCAAAGGAGCAGGGCGGACTTCGCTACTGCATCAACAGCGCCGCTTTGCGCTTCATTCCGGTCGATCAAATGGAGCAGGAAGGATACGGGCAGTTTATCAGGCTTGTAAAGTAATTTCCTTTTACAGATATATCCAGAACCGCGCTGCGGCGCGTTTTAATCGATTATGTGCTTTATGTCAACGGCAAACGGTCGGAGGTGTCAGCCCCGACCGTTTGCCGTTGACGTATTTTATTTAATGTCTGATGAACAAATCAAAAATACAACAGCTGCAATGGTTTGATGGTATTTTTGATTTGTTCAAGGCACTTAGGATTTGAAACATTCGTTTCAAATCCTAACAGAAAGTCAATCAATGGTTCTGAAGTGCCAAAACAAATATGTTTTGGCACTAAAAGTCAGCAACATGCCGACTTTTGCAAATGCGATGAAAAAATCGCATTTGTTCAGTGGACATTATTTGCCTCATGAAACGGCGCTGAGCACAAGCGGCGGGCCGGGGCGGGTGAGCAGCGCGCATGCGCAGTCCGTGTCCGAAAGCCAGCTTTGACGCTCATCCGCGCGCAAAATGACCGGCATGCGGTCGTGCAGAGGCTCAATGTCCCGGTTGGCGGCAGTTGTCAAAATCACAAAGCGCGGCGCTTCAAGCCCATCCTTACCTTTAAAAAAACAATAAATCCCGGCCATATACAACATCGGCTCGTCCGGAAGGCGAATCAGGTACTTTTCCTTGTTTTTTCGCCCCTCGACATGCTTCCACTCGAAAAACCCCGTTGCCGGGACGATACAGCGCCTTTCCATCAGCGACGAGCGAAACAGGGGCTTATCAAAGGCCGTTTCGGCGCGGGCATTGATGATGACGCCCTTATTGTCCCAACGCGGAAAGCCCCAGGCCATAGGATGGGCGTCCCACCGGCCGCCTTCCGCCGGCAGCAGGACGGGAGCCAAATCAGTCGGAAATATCTCGCCGGTTTTCATCCGGTTATCATCAAAACGCTTATTGATGTCCTCGATAATTTCGCGCATCTCCAGTATTTCCTGCTCGGTAAACACCGTATATCGTCCGCACATGATCGTTACCGCCTTTCCATAAACCAACGCTCTTCATCCAAAAACAGCTGCGTTTCTTTCCCGCAGACCGTGCAGGTATAGCGCATACCCATGCCGCCCGCCTTTAAGCTGGCGGCTCGCCGAACATCGGTGACCCTGTCTATAGAATACCGCTTTCCGTCCTCCCATACAAACGAAACCGGTATCAGCCCGCCGTCCCGGCTGTACTTGGCAAGCACATCCACATAAACCTTACTATTATCCATAGATATCAGCCCGCTTTATAATAAACACACCCGTTCTCCTCTCACACAGAAGTTAAAAATACCCCACCGGAAATATGACGTGATCCTCCTTCGGGTCGATCGCGCCCAGACTGCGGTCGGCAAGCAAAAGCGCACGGCCGATGCTCAGGTTCCCGTACCGGCGGCGGATGTCGTCCATCGCGCATTCCAGTCGCTCAAGCCTTTTGATTTTTTCCTCGTCGTCGTTGAGCGAAAGCTGGATGCTTCCGCCCGCCGGGCACAGCTCGCCCGCACGCACGCCAACGCTTCGGATCGGCTTGCTCCACAGGTAACTGCGCTCAAACAGCGCCATGGCGGCGCTGTGCAGGGTACAGGCAAGCGCTGTGGGCCGCGGCTGCTTGTGCTGCCGCACAAAGGAGAAAAGATCGCAGTCACGAACCTGTATCTCGACTGTGCGGCATTCAAGCCCGTGCTCACGCAGCCGCATGGCAACGCTTTCGCATAAAACATACAATATTTTACGCACGTCCTCATTGTTTTCCAAATCTCTGGGCGTGGTGGTGCTGTTTCCAATGGACTTTATCATGGCTTCCTCACCCATGACCGTAACAGGGGAGGCGTCCTCTCCATTGGCAAAGGCATAAAGCACATCGCCCCATTTGCCAAACCACGCGCGCAGATACGAAGGGTCAATGCGCGCCAGCGCGCCAATGGTGCCGACGCCCCGCACGCCGAGCTTTCGCTGCGTGGCAGGGCCCACATATAAAAGCTCGCCCACGGGAAGCGGCCAAACCTTTTCCTTGTAATCTTCACGGGTTATCACCGTAGTCGCGTCCGGCTTTTTCATGTCCGAACCGAGCTTTGCAAATATCTTGTTGAAGCTCACCCCGACAGACGCGGTGACGCCAATCTCGCCGAGCATACGGCGGCGGATTTCATCGGCAATGTCTTTTCCGCTGCCGAAAATCCCCGCGCTTCCCGTTACGTCCAGCCAGGCCTCATCCAGTCCAAACGGTTCTATCTGCTCGGTATAGTCTGCGTAAATTTCACGCGCAAGCCGCGCAAAGCGCAGGTATTTTTTATAATCGGGCGTGAGCATGATAAGCCCCGGGCATTTCTGCCTTGCCTGCCAGATGGCCTCGCCCGTCTTGATTCCGTATTTTTTGGCAAGATTGTTTTTGGCAAGAATAATGCCGTGGCGCTGCTCGGGGTCCCCGCCCACCGCGACGGGCTTATCCCGCAGCTCGGGGCGATACAGACACTCCACAGAGGCATAAAAATTATTGAGATCTGAATGCAGGATAACTCTGGCCGTATTCTTTCACCACCGAACATATGTTCTGTTTTTATTATATGCAGAAACAAAGAAAAAATCAATCATCTTTACCCGGTATATTTTAACAGGATATATCAGAAATCTGAATAAAAAACGCCCCCGCCGCGGTTAGTTCCGCGGCGGGGGCGCCGGTATGCCGAAAAAGGGACGCGTTAACCCTCCAGAGCCTGCTTGAGAAGCTTATTGATGACGGCCGGGTCTGCCTTGCCCTTGAGCGCCTGCATGGCCTGACCCACCAGAAAGCCGTATACCTTTTGCTTTCCGCTGCGGTATTCCTCCACAGGGCCGGGATTGTTTGAGACAATCGAGGCAATCACAGCGGCGACCGCGCCCTCGTCATTGACCATCTCAAGCTTGTTTTCGCGCACAAAGGACACCGGTTCGGCTCCGTCTTCAAACATGGCGGAGAACACCTTTTTGGCGACGCTGCGGTTGATCTTCCCCGCATCGACAAGCCCGATGAGAGCGGCCAGCGCCTCGGGCGAAATGGGCAGTGAGTCTGTGTCGGCGCCCGTGTCGTTTAGGCTTTTGCTCAGATCTCCGAGAATCCAGTTGGACACCTCTTTGGGCGCGCTGCCCAGAAGCACCGTCGCGTCAAAAAGGTCTGAAAAGCTCTTGACGGAGAGAATGATGCCGATGTCGTAATCCGGCAGGTCAAACTCTTTTTGATAACGCGCGCGTTTTTGTTCGGGAAGCTCGGGCAGGGAAGTGCGTACCCGGTCAACCCATGCGTCATCTATTTCAATCGGCACCAGATCCGGGTCGGGGAAATAGCGGTAATCCTGCGCATTTTCTTTTGAGCGCATGGTAAAGGACGCGTCCTTGTTGTCGTCCCAGCGGCGCGTCTCCTGTGTGACCCGGCCGCCGTCCTCCAAAAGCTCGATCTGACGGCGGGACTCAATTTCGATGGCGCGTCCGATGGCCTTAAAGGAGTTCATATTCTTCATCTCTGTGCGCACGCCGAGTTCCTTTTCCCCCATTTTGCGCACGGAGATGTTCAGGTCTGCGCGCAGCGAGCCCTCCTGCATCTTGCAGTCGGAAACGCCGATATACTGCATAATCAGCTTGAGCTTTTCAAGATAGGCGACGGCTTCCTCAGCCGAGCGCAAATCGGGCTGGCTGACGATTTCCAGAAGCGGCACCCCACAGCGGTTATAGTCGACAAGCGTGCAGTCCTCCCACGGATCATGCACAAGCTTACCCGCATCCTCCTCCATGTGGATTTCCCGGATGCTGATCCGCTTTTTCCCGCCCGAGGTTTCGATTTCCAGCCCGCCGCTCTGGCAGATGGGCAGATAAAGCTGAGAAATCTGATACGCCTTTGGAAGGTCGGGATAAAAATAGTTTTTGCGGTCAAATTTGGTGTGCCTTGTGATTTCGCACCCCGTGGCAATGCCCGCGCGGATGGCATATTCCACCACCTGCCCGTTTAAAATGGGCAGCACGCCCGGCATACCGGTGCAAACCGGACAGCAGTGCGTGTTCGCCTCGCCGCCAAACTCCGTGGAGCAGGCGCAGAAAATCTTTGATTTTGTGGAAAGCTCGACATGCACCTCAAGGCCGATCACCGTTTCATAGCTTGACATGTCTTAATCCTCCTTGACTGCGGGACGCTTTTTGTGAAAGTCCGTAACGTTTTGGTAGGCGTAAGCCGCGCCCAGCACCGTCTGCTCGCAGAAATCGTTGCCGATAAGCTGCATGCCCACCGGCAGGCCCTCATTGTCAAACCCGCAGGGAAGCGCGATGGCGGGCAGTCCGGCCAGATTGATTGAAACGGTGTGGATATCGCCCAGATACATTTTAAGCGGATCGTCCAGACTTTCCCCACTCTTGAGCGCCGTGGTGGGCGCTACGGGCGCGAGAATGAAGTCGTATTTTTCAAAAGCGCTGTTAAACGCCTGTTTAATCAGCGTTCTGACCTGCTGCGCCTTCTTATAATAGGCGTCGTAATAGCCCGAGCTTAACACGAACGAACCGAGCATGATGCGGCGCTTGACCTCGGCGCCGAAGCCCTGCGAGCGGGAGGCGCGGTAAACCGACGCAAGGTCCTCGCAGCCGTCCGCGCGAAAGCCGTATTTGATGCCGTCGTAACGGGCGAGGTTGGAGCTTGCCTCGGCGGAGGCGATGATGTAATAGGCGGGAACAGCGTATTCAATGACCGGCATGGGAAATTCCTCGACAAAAGCGCCCATGCTCTCAAACGTCTTTGCTGCGTCAAGTATCCTCTGTCTGACCTGCGGGTCGATCCCGCCGCCCAGCCAGTCGGAGGGGATGCCGATTTTCATGCCTTTGATATTATCTGAAAGGGAAGACAGATACGCCGGCACGGGCCGGTTTACCGAGGTGGAATCGCGCCGATCATAGCCTGAAATGATTTCAAGCGCCGCAGCGCAGTCGGCCGCGTCGCAGCCTATGGGCCCGATCTGGTCAAGCGAGGACGCGTAGGCGATCAGCCCATAACGCGAAACTGAGCCGTAGGTGGGCTTGATGCCGGTCACGCCGCAAAAGGCGGCCGGCTGGCGGATCGAGCCGCCCGTATCGCTGCCGAGCGTATAAAACGCCTCTTTGGCCGCGACGGCGGCGGCGGAACCGCCCGAGGAGCCGCCCGGTACGCGGCTTACATCCCACGGGTTGCAGGTTTTCTTTATGTGGGAGGTTTCACTGGTCGAGCCCATTGCAAATTCATCCATATTGAGCTTGCCCGTAACGACGGCGCCGGCGTCATAGAGCTTTTCAACCACCGTCGCGTCATACGGCGGGACAAAGCCTTCCAGCATTTTGGAGGCGCACGTCGTTTGAATGCCCCTGGTGCAGATGAGATCCTTGACTCCGACGGGAACGCCCGCGAGCGGGGAGAGCGCCTCGCCCGCGTCTATGCGCTTCTGCACCGCTTCGGCGCGCGCATACGCCTGCTCGCGCAGCACGGTAAGATAGCAGCCGTAGCTGCCGTCGAGCTTCTCAATGCGCGCAAGCTGCGCTTCCAGCGCCTCTTTCACGCCGATATCCTTCTTTTTTATCGCGCGTCCAAGTTCCAGCGCGGTCAAATCAAAAATATGCATGGCGACCTCCTTATTCTACGGTTTTAGGCACCTTGAAGCAGCCGTCTTTCTGCTTGGGCGCGTTCATTAACAGCTCTTCGCGGTTATCGCGCACGACGACCTCGTCCGCGCGAAACACGTTTTTGAGCGGGAACACATGGCTCATCGGCTCAACGCCCTGCGTATCCAGCTCATTGAGCCTGTCCATATAGCTGAGGATACTGCTCATATCCTTTTTCACGCGTTCGAGTTCGGACTGCCCGACTTCAAGGTGGGACAGCGCCGCCACGTAGCGAATGGTTTCATCGGTAATGATCATCTAAACAGCCTCCAGTCTGTGTGTTAAGGTAAAAGCCTTGACATGTCTCGTGGGAACAGTGTTGCGGTGCGTACGTTACTTTCGCCGATGAGCTTCATAAGCAGGCGCTCAAGGCCAAGGCCGAGGCCTCCGTGCGGCGGCATTCCGTACTTGTGTATCATAAGAAAATACACAAAGTCCTCGGGATTCATGCCGCGGCTGATCATCTTGCTGACCTGCTCATTGTAGTCGTGTATGCGCTGACCGCCCGTGGTGACCTCCATACCCCGGAACAGCAGGTCAAACGACAGCGTGAATTTGGGATTTTCCGGATCGTCCATTGCGTAAAAGGGCCGCTTCTTGGAGGGATAGTGCGTAACGAACACAAAATCACTGCCATAATCCTCTTTGACCATGTCACCGATCAGCGTTTCCTCCTCGGGTTCAAGGTCATACGGATTTTTTATGCGCCTGCCGTATTTTTCAGCCGCTTTCTCCTTGGCTTCATCAAAACGCAGCGCGGGAATTTTCGATACGTCGGGCAGTTCGATTTTCAGCAGCTCCAGCTCCGAAGCATACTGCGCGCGCAGCAGGTCAAACGTGTAGTTTAAATAGCCGGTCTCCATTGCCATGACATCCCGGAAGCTGTCGATGAAGCCCATTTCAAAATCGAGGCTGGTGTATTCGTTTAAGTGGCGGGCGGTGTTGTGCTTTTCCGCGCGGAATACCGGCCCCACCTCGAACACCCGCTCAAAGACGCCGACCATGGTCTGCTTGTAAAACTGCGGGCTCTGCGCAAGATACGCCTTGTGACCGAAGTAATCGAGCTTGAAGATGTTTGCTCCACCCTCGGCGCCCGCGGAAACGATTTTGGGGGAGTGGATCTCGGTAAAATCCTGTGCGGTAAGGTATTCCCGAAAGCCGCGCACCAACGCCTCCTGAAGCTTGAACACCGCGCGTTCGCGTGGATTTCGCAGCGTTACGGGGCGCATGGACAGATTGCTGTCAAGCGACATGCCCAGCTTATGCTTATTGATGCTCACCGGCATGGGCTCGGCGGGGTACGACAGCACCTCCACACAGGTTAGCACGATTTCAAAGCCGCCGGGCGCGCGCGGCTCGGCGCGTTTTGCGCCGCAGACCTTTACCGTACAGCCCTCCTGCGGCAGCGCCTCACGCGCGCCCTGATGGATGCACTGCACAAGACCGCCGCGCTTTCTGAGTATAACAAAGCAAAAGTCTCCCATATCGCGCACCTTATGGATAAACCCGTTTATACGCGCCTGCCCGCCGCTTTCAAGCGCACAAAGCGCGTCAAGCTCCATGTCTTCGCCGGCGCCGCTTTTTGTCACATAGTCCATATCATAACCTCCAAAAATAAAAAATCGCCCCAGAACATAGGTTCTGGGGCGACTAAATAAGCGCGGTACCACCCAAATTGCCGCATACGGAAAACCGCGCGGCCGCTCAAAGCACTTAACGGGTGCGGCGGGCAGGCCTACTCGGCGTTTGCCTTTCGGATGCCGGCTCAAAAGTGTTCTCACGCAAACGGTATTCAAACGGCGCTTTCAGTCACGGCGCCGAATCCCTGCTGAGCCCTGTATGCGCTACCTGTCTTTATCATTGCCTTTGTTTTATTCTTATTTTGGTTATTATATTCCAACCGCGTCCTCGTTGTCAATATAAAAGCAGACGATATAAGCCCACGCTTGTATTCTAACCCGAAAATTGATATACTAGATATTGTAAAAATAATAAAAACGCGCCGAAAGCATACTCCGGAGGAATATGAGTTGAACTTTTTGACAAACCTGTTTCAGGGCTATAACCTTTTTGTCGTACCCGCGGCGCTTATTTCCATCGTCTTTCATGAAATGTGCCACGGGTACGCCGCATACAGACTGGGAGATCCCACCGCCAAGGCGGAGGGGAGATTATCCTTCAATCCTCTGCACCACGTTGACCCAATCGGTTTGCTTATGCTCATTTTGTTTAGATTTGGCTGGGCAAAACCGGTCAGGGTGGACATGCGCTATTTTAAAAAACCGAAGCGGGACATGGCGCTTGTCTCGATCGCAGGGCCGGCCTCAAATTTCCTTCTCGCCATCCTGTCGATGCTTTTCCTGTGCGTTTTATCTTCCGCGAGCGTCGGGGCCTCGTGGCTGACGGCGTTTTTTTCGTTTTTGACCATGATCAGTATGGGCCTTGGCATCTTTAATCTTATCCCGATTCCGCCGCTCGACGGGTCGAAGATGCTCGGCGCACTGCTTCCGGACACGATATACTACAAAATCCTGCACTATGAGCGCTATGGCGTGATTCTGCTTATGGCCGCACTCTACCTGGGATGGCTGGATATTCCGCTGAGCTATGCGCGGTTTTATTCCAGCTACTATCTGCTTTCCGCCATTTCCTTTCCGTTTGGACAGGACGTATTCGCCTCGGTGTTCATGCAGCTGTTTTCATAGGGCTGCTTTTAATTTTTCAATGGGAGGCTTCATTTATGGAGGATACGCTGACCTTTCATCTGGAAAAGGTGGTGCGGGCGCGGCATGATGATTACGAGGACTTTGTCGGTCCGCTTGACGTAATTCTGCATCTTCTTTCAAAGAACAAAATTGAAATCAAAGATATTCGCATCTCAGAGATACTGGAACAGTATCTTACATATCTTGACCGCATGAAGAGCATGGATCTTGAAATTGCAAGCGAGTTTATTGCAATGGCCTCGCATCTTGTCTATATTAAAACACGTATGCTGCTTTCCATGGACGACGAGGAGGCAAACGCCGAGATGGATCTGCTCATCCAGACGCTTGAGCAGCGGCGCAGGCGAGAGGATCTGGCGCGCATACAGGCCGCGTGCGGCTTTTTTGAAAACAGACAGGAATACGGCCGCAATATCCTGCTGCGCCAGCCGGAGCCGCTTGCCCGGGACAAAAGCTATGCCTTTGCCCATTCCCCCACGACCTGATCGATGCGCTGCGCGGCATGTCCGACAGGGACAAGCTCAGGCTTCCGCCGCCCGTCACCGCGTTTTCGGGTATTATCGGCCGTGAAATATATCCTGTTTCCGAAAAAATAACCGACATTTTAAACTGTTTTTTAAAGAAGAGCATCTGGCGCCTGCATGGTTTGTTTTGTGACAGCAAAAGCCGTTCCGAGGTGGTCGCGACCTTTCTGGCCGTACTTGAAATGTGCAAAAACCGTAAACTTCTCGTAAAAGAGACCGCCGACGGAGATTATGACCTGACGCCGCGCAAAGAAGTAAACTAACCTATTCAGGCAGGAGTTTTTATGGATATTAAGGAAATAGAATGCATAATCGAGGGCATACTGTTTGCGTCGGGAGAACCTGTAAGCATCGAGCGGCTGTGTCAGACGCTTGAAACGGACAAAAAAACCATTGAAACGGTTATCCGCAGACTGTCCGATCACTACGCCTTTGAACGCAGGGGAATGCGCCTTGTCCGCATGGACGGCGCCTGCCAGCTGTGTTCCGCGCCGGAGTACGGCGAACACATCCGCCGCGCGCTTGAAACGCGCAAGCCGCCCGCCATGTCAAAGCCGGCGCTTGAGGCTTTGTCTATTATCGCCTATTATCAGCCGACCACGCGCGCGTTTATCGACCAGGTGCGCGGCGTGGACAGCTCGTATACGGTGGGACTTTTAACCGACCGCAGCCTCATCGAGGAATGCGGCAGGCTGGAGGTTCCCGGCCGACCGATCTTATATCGCACAACAAAGGTGTTTTTGCGCACGTTTGGAATTTCTTCTCTTGACGAGCTGCCGGAGCTTTCCGAGCTGGGCGGCGGGGAAGGCGCGCAGCTGAGCATGTCCCGTGCCATAACAGATGAAACGCAGGGGGCATAGCAATTGCTTTGGGGGTGTGTTATAACGGGATGGTTGATCGCGTGCATCGTTTTCCTTGCGCTGGTCCTGATCGGTTTTGTCCGTGTGGGCATCCTGATAAGCTATGCCCAGGACGGTTTTCGCGTGCGGGCGCGGCTTGGCCGCCTGTTTATCATGATCTATCCGCCAAAACCCGGCAAAGACAAAAAGCCGAAAAAAACCAAAGCACGCGCAGAAAAAGATCGGGAACCGGAAAAAGCAGGGGATTTTGAGCGCTTCAGGGCGCTGATCAAACCGGCCCTCGATTCGTTTGGAACCTTTATCAGCGGGCTGCGCGTGGATATACTTTCCATCGATTATACCGTGGCAAGCGACGACGCCGCAAAAACGGCTATGCTTTACGGCTTTTCTGCGGCGGGCGTGGGCGGTGTGCTTCCCCTTCTGGAGCGCATTTTTGTCATTAAATCCAAAAATATCCGCATTACGGCCGATTTTAACAGGACAACACCGGTCATCCTATTTGATATGGCCATTTCTATCCCGATATGGCGCGTTTTTAAAATAGGAACGCTGTTTATGTTCGAATTTATAAAAAATCATATCCGCACAAAAAAACAAAGTAAGGTGGTATAGCAATGGAAAAGCATCCGATCAGTGATTTGATGGAAACAACCATGCAGAAAATCCGTGAAATGGTGGATGTAAACACAATCGTGGGCGAGCCCATTTCCACGCCGGACGGCATCACCATTATCCCGGTCTCAAAGGTAAGCTTCGGCTTTGCCTCGGGCGGCTCCGACTTCTCATCAAAGGCCGCGAAAGCGGAGCAGCCGGTCATGTTCGGCGGCGGCAGCGGCGCCGGCATCAGCATTATGCCCATTGCCTTTTTGATTATCAACGAAACCAATGTAAAGCTTCTGCCCGTTTCACCGCCCGCGGGCAAC
>CAXXFP010000014.1:0-38347 GCA_963678505.2 Oscillospiraceae bacterium
TTGCCCCGCAGGGGCGAGAAAAAGGACTGAAATAAAGATATAATAACCGCTTGCGGTTATTATATCCCATGTGCATGCCCGCTTCAATGCGCGGTTGCGTAAAGATTCTCCAGTTTTTTTGCCATTTTGCACTGCGTTCTGACGCACCAGCCGAGCCGCGCCGATATTTTTTAGTGTTTTGCGCATATTTGCGTTGACAAAACAACCGCGCGATGCTAGAATGGCAACAATTCCATACAGCAAATCGATGACGCGAAGATAAAACCGACACGTGCACTTGCAGAGAGCGGGGGAGGCTGTGAGCCCCGCAGAACGCAGTTCGGTAAATGGATCGCCGAGAGCCGGATGAAAGGCAATTGCCGAGTATTCCAGACGCTTGCCTGCGTTACAGGGCAGAAGGTGTGTTGGCACCTTCGTAAAGCGGATGCATTCACTGCATCAAGTAAGGTGGTACCGCAGGAATTTTAAGCCTGTCCTTTGTATAAGGACAGGCTTTGTGTTTTTTTAGCCGTGACGCCGCCAACATGGGCGCACGCATTCCCGCACATTTTATTTTAAAGGAGCTTCAACTATGAAAAAGACTGTACTGTTCATTACCCTTCTCGCGCTTATTTCGCTGATATTTGCCGGCTGTGCCGGCACCCCGGCCCCGGAAAGTCCTTCCCCGGCGCAGCCCTCCCCCTCGGCTGACGCATCCGCCGCGCCTTCAGCCGCAGCAGGTGAAAAAATCAAGGTCGGCATCGTGCTGCCCATGGATCACCCGTCCCTAAACACGATTAAAGACAGCATTATCGCAGAGCTTGAGGCGCAGGGCTACGGTGATCGGCTGGAAATCGACGTGAAAAACGCGCAGGGCGACGCGTCGACCGTCTCCACTATTATTTCTCAGTTTATTGGAAATGATGTGGATGTCATCGTCCCCATCGCCACAGGCCCGGCGCAGACCGCCGCGGCGGCGACCAAGGATATCCCCATTGTGTTCGCGGCCGTCAGCTATCCGGTCGAGGCCGGTCTGGTCAGCGCGCTTGACAAAACCGACGGCAACGTTACCGGTGTGACAAACGCCATCGCCATCGACGAGATTTTTACGCTGGCGGGAACGCTGACGCCCGAGGCCAAAACCTTCGGCTTTGTTTATAACACCGGCGAGGTCAACGCCGTTTCCTCCATCGACCGCGCCAAGGCATACTGCGACGCGCACGGCTTAAGCTACAGGGACGCCATCATCACCAACACAGGCGAGCTTCAGCAGGCCGCGCAGTCGCTCGCGGGCAAGGTAGACGCCATTTTCACGCCCAACGACAACATGGTCGCAAGCGCCATGCCCGTACTGGCCGGCGAAGGCATCAAGGCAAAGCTGCCCGTATATGTCGGCGCGGACTCCATGGTCAAGGACGGCGGCTTCGCCTCCGTGGGCATTGACTACACCATTTTAGGCAAGCAGGTGGCACAGATGATCATCCGTGTCATTGTTGACGGCCAATCCATTGCGGAAAACCCCATCGAGGTGGTCAGCGAATACGCAAAGCTCATCAACACCACCACCGCTAAGGCAATCGATGTGGAAATCCCCGAGGAGCTTTTGAAAACCTTCACCATTCTGGAATAGAGGGATAATTTATGAGCTTTGTCGCGCTGCTGGGAGCCATTGAGCTGGGGCTTTTATACGCCCTGCCGGCGTTTGGCATTTTTATCTCCTTTCGCACGCTGAATATACCCGACCTGACTGCGGACGGAAGCTTTGTGCTGGGCGCGGTGGTCTCCGCGGTGCTTACCGCGGCGGGGCATCCGGTCGCCGGGATTTTTTTAGGAATCGCGGCGGGCGCCGCGGCAGGCCTTGTGACCGCCTTTTTGCAGACCAAATGCGGCATCGCCCCCATTCTGTCGGGCATACTCACCATGACGGCGCTGTACACCGTAAACCTTCTGGTGACCGGCGGCAAGGCAAACATTCCGCTGCTCAATAAAAAGACTGTATTTACCATGGCGCAGCCGCTGTTGGGCGATACCTTCTACCGGCTGGCGCTGCTCTTTCTGATTACCGGCGGGGTCTGCGCGCTGTATTTCCTCTTTTTCAAGACGCAGCTCGGCCTTTCCGTGCGCGCCACGGGCGACAACGAGGCTATGGTGCGCGCTTCCTCCATCAATACCGACGCGACCAAGCTGGTCGCCTTCGCCATATCCAACGCGACCGTTTCCCTTGCCGGCGCGGTGCTTGCCCAGATGCAGCAGTCCGCGGACGTCAACATGGGTACGGGCATCATCGTCATCGGTCTGGCTTCGCTGATTATCGGAGAAGTCGTCGTGCGCAACCGGTCTTTGCTGTCCGGCCTGCTGTCGGTCATCGCGGGCGCCGTGCTCTACCGGCTGCTCATCGCGCTCATTCTCACGACAAATCTATCCCCGTCCTATCTTAAGCTCATTTCGGCGCTGGTGGTCGCCGTCGCCCTTTCAATTCCTCCGCTGCGAAAAAAATACGCCCTTGCCCGGCTGATGGGAAGGAGTGCAAAGGATGCTTGAAATCACGCGTCTGAGCAAAACCTTTTACGCGGGCATGCCCGACGAGCGAAAGGTCATCCGGGACTTTTCGCTAAGTCTGGGCGACGGGGAGTTTGTCACGCTCATCGGCGGCAACGGCGCCGGAAAATCCACGCTTTTTAACCTGATTGCAGGCTCGCTTGTGCCCGACGGCGGAAAAATCCTGCTTGACGGGCAGAATATCACCTTTCTCCCCGAGCACCGGCGCGCGTCCATGATCGGCCGCATTTTTCAGGACCCCGCCAAAGGGACGTCGCCGAACCTGACCGTGGAGGAAAACCTCTCCATTGCTTATATGCGCAGCGCGAAGCGCCATCTGCTCGGCGGCGTGACCAAAAAGGACAAAGTCTTTCTGCGCGAGCGCCTTTCGCATCTCGGTCTTGGGCTGGAGGACCGGATGCATGTAAAAATCGGACTGCTCTCCGGCGGGCAGCGGCAGGCAGTCACGCTGTGCATGGCCACGCTGGTAAAGCCCCGGCTTTTGCTGCTTGACGAGCATACGGCGGCGCTTGACCCGGTCAGCGCGGACAAAATATTGGCGCTGACGCGCGGCATCGTCGGCGAGGGGCACATCACTACGCTGATGATTACGCACAACATGACCTCCGCCATCAAAACCGGCACGCGGCTTTTAATGATGGACGAAGGCACGCTCGCGGTGGATATCAGCGGGCAGGAGCGCGAAAACCTGAGTGTTTCAGACCTGCTTGAGCGGTTTTCGCGTGCGCGCGGCAAGACCTTTGACAGCGACCGCACGCTGCTCGGTTAGCGCCCCTCCACGGGTGCGCTGAAAACCGGATGGCAGCCGTCATTTCGGCCGCTGTGCGAATATCTTAGTTTCCGGAAAGGGTGAACAGGCATGTTCAAAACAAGAAAAATTGCAATCATCGGCGCGGGGCATGTCGGCTCCCACTGTGCTCTGAGCCTGATTACACAGGGCGCATGCGACGAGCTGGTGCTCATCGACACAGACGAAAAAAAGGCCATCGCGCATGCCGCCGACCTTGAGGATTCCATCTGCTGCCTTCCCCACCGCGTACGCATATCCGCCGGCACAATGGCCGACTGCGCGGGTGCGGACATTGCCGTGATGAGCGCGGGCGCGCCGCGGCTGGAAAATCAAACCCGGCTTGACGTCATGGGTGCAACGGTCGAGATTCTCAAGACCATCGTCTCCCCGCTTGTCCGCTCCGGCTTTGACGGGATCCTTATCAGCATCTCCAATCCCGCGGACGTCATCGCCCACTATCTCATGGAAAAAACCAGATTTCCCGCGCACAGGGTGCTTTCAACCGGGGCGATGCTCGATTCCGCGCGCCTGATCAAATTTCTTGCGCAGGAAACAGGCGTCAGCCACAAGTCGATTTGCGCGTTTGTCATGGGCGAGCACGGCGACTCGCAGATGGTGCTATGGTCGGCCGCGTCCATCGGCGGAAAGCCGCTCACGGCACTCATGCGGGAAAATCCCGAAACCTATGGCAGGCTTGACCTTTCCGCCATCGCGCAGTGCGCGAAAACGGAGGGCGGACGCATCCTTTCCGGCAAGGGCTTTACTGAATTCGGCATCGGCACCGCGCTGTGCGAACTGGTCAAAACCATTTTCCACGACGAAAACAGGGTGCTCCCCGTTTCCGTGCTGCTAAGCGGGCAGTACGGGCAGCGCAGCGTATACGCAAGCGTCCCCGCCTTTGTGGGAAAAGACGGCGTAAACGAAGTTTTGGAGCTTTCGCTCACCGAGACCGAACAACAGGCGTTTGACCGCTCGTGCGCGGTGATACGGGAAAACCAGCGGCTTGCACTGGCGCTGTAGCTCTCGGAGCCTATAACAAATACAGGGCGGCCGCATCGGTTTGGCTGAATACAAAAAGGCAATTGCAGCGCCATTTTTGCGCTGCAATTGCCTTTTATTTTGGTAAATCCGAACAAATTAATGTGCGTTCAGCAAATGAGTGCTTTGAATCGCAAAAGTACGCCTGTTATGATGCTCCTGCTCGACTCGCATCCGATCACTGAATAGTTTTTGTGCTTTCGCACACTGCGCAGACAGTCTCAATAACCATTTTTTATATATGCGCAGAGCTTGCCTGCAGAAAGCGAGGGCTTGCCTGATACGGACTGAGTCAATCCGTTCTCAGACAAGCCCTTTTTACGGCGTAATATCAGTTGAGGAAGCGATAAAGCATGGCGGCAAACTCGCTGCGCCTGGCTACACCGGCCGGCGCGAGCACGGTGTCTGAGCCGCGCCCGGTAAGGATACCCTCGCCGACGGCCCAGGCCACGGCGCTGTCGGCCCAGCCGGCGACGTCGGTTTTGTCGGCAAAGCTTGTCAGCGCGCCGGTTTTTGTCAGGTCTGCGCCCTTGAAGCCCGCGTAGCGATAAAGGAACACAGCGATTTCCTGACGGGTGACATTGGCATAGGGGTCAAACCGGCTTGCAGAGCGCCCCGTCACAATGCCCTTTTCGGCGGCCCAGGCCACCGCCTGATTGAAGTAATTACCCGTTTTCACATCGTCAAAGACGACCGTGGCGATGGATGCGGGCTTTCCTTCCAGACGCCATAAAGCTGTGACGATCATGGCGCGATTCATGGAAAGCTCCGGAGAAAACGCAGTGGCTGACGTGCCCGTAAGCAGGTCTTTTTCCGCGGCATAGCAGATGTACGGCTCGGCCCAATGCCCGGTGATATCGGTGTAGGCCAGGCATTTGTGATACTCGAAAGTTGCCGCTACAGTGTGATCAGCGGTAACGGACTTAAGCGTGCAGGTGGCTTTTAGCCCGCTAAAGGACAGGTCGGCGGTAACGCTTTTCCCGTCCACGGTGACGTCCTTGATCTTATACATACTGCCCGGTTTAATCTCGATATTCACATCCTGGCCGCTGGTGACGTTTGCCAGACTGCCAGAAATCGCGCCGCCCTCGCCCGCCGAGGTAGTGACGGTGAAGGTCTCGGCGACGGGGATACTGTCGGAGCTATTACTGGACTGCCGCTTCACGGTAACGGTGTAGTTTTTGGTTGCTCCACTTTCGTCTGTTAGGGTATAAACGACCGGGTTTGAAAAGTCCTGTGCCGCCCCGGAGGCCGGACTGACAGACTTGCCTGTAAACTCAACCACAGGCACAAGGCTTGTCAGGACGGTACCATGAGGCATAGTGACGTTTACTGTCAGCTTTGCTTGGTCGATTACGCCTATACAGCCGTTAATTGAGAAAGAGATAAGGTTCTTTTGCTTGGCGACAAGGCTATATGCGGCATACAGATCTTGATCGAGTGGAACGGAATAATAGTAACCGTTGGCTTCGTCTGTAAGGGTGCTGATAGCGTTGCCCGCATTATAATCGGACTTGATGTTGGTGGGATCGACCTCAAAGGTATAAATAAGATTGCCCCTCTGGCTAAACGTGGCGGTGCCAAAGCCTTTATCCCAGTCAACCTCGTAATCAGCAAACATATTCAGAGCCGTTAGGTTAAGGGTTGCCTCAAAGCTGCTTTTGGGTGTTCTTCCGGTGTTCCACATCGCGTAATACAGCAGATCCTCATACAGCTTGTCCGCCTGATTAAACACCACATCCGCCATGCTGTTTCCGAGTTGGGTGACATATTGATCCCCCGCGGCTCTGCCGCTGTCGGCATAGGTGGCTTTCAGGCTCGCCTTACCGGTCATGAGGTCATCATAGAACATGCGCTCATACAGTTTCCATACGTTGCGCACGCCCTGGCTGTAGCGATCGCGGTTCTGCGCGGCCAGCGAACAGATCTGCTTAAATTTGAAATACGCGCCGTCCGTGTCAAAGTCGTTTGTCTGGGCGGCCTTATAGGTGGCGTGCACGTCGGTGATGCCCGACCAGCTGGGCACGAACACGGAATGCTCGGCATTGCCAAGGCATATCCACTGGAGGGTATCGCATTCGGCCGGCATATCGGAAAAGACCTGAAGCGCGTGAACCTCCGAGGACATATCCGTAGCGATGGCGCGCTGCCCGTACAGTGCGGTGTCCTCAAGGCGGTAACGCATAAGGTCGAGCACGCCCATGGGCGAGACATCCTCGTCGGGCGCGTAAAACAGGTCGTAATACTTATTTGCATCATATTCCCCGGCGGTCGAGGGCGCGAGGAAATGATGGCCGCCCCAGTTGCGCGTCTGGTTGCCTGTGCTCAGGCCGTTGCCAAACGTCTTTACGAGGTTAAGTTTCTGTACTCCGCCCACATCCTCGTAGACGCCCAGATTTGTGGCCGTAACAAAATCAAAAAGCCCCGCGGAGCATAAAAAGCTGTTCGGGTCGTCAGGGTCATAATCAGTGCCCAGCATAAAGCAGTTGCCGAACACCGCGACGCGGTCGGTGGGCATTTTGACGGCGACCCAGTGGTGTCCTGTATACATTTCCATATACCAGGCCTCGCTTTGGTCGACAATCATCATGACGTTTGCCTCGTTTGAGCCCCGCGCGGCAATCAGAGCGCCCAGCTTCACTACGCCGTCACGGGCAGATGTAGCCACGGCCGCCACATAGTTTGCGATCATGGCTTCCTCCACGTCGCCGGTGGGCGGATCTAACTTCCATATGTCCCATTTAGTCGAGGCGGTGACCGTCGCCGTGACGGCGACGCCGTTTTCGTTGACGCAGCCGCCCGCGTAATCTCCGTAAGCGCCTTCAAAGTCCTGCATCATGGTATACTTATAGGTCGTGGCGGGCAGTGGGAAGGTCGTGCCAGCACCGTAAACCTCCAGATAGCGCCCGGATACATTCTCTACGCGCTCGACGACCTTGAAGCGCTTGTTGACGACGCCCTGTCCCTGATCCTCGCTGCGGGCAATGATCACGCTTCCGTCGGTGGACACATCCTTGCCGACATAGACGCCGGTACAGGCCAGTGCCGGGATCGCGCTAACAACCAGGAGCACAGCTGTGATAGCCGCTGCCATCAGAGCAGACTTAATTCGTCTCATTGTTTCCCTCCTTGTTTGATTAGTCTTTCGGTACATCTTCACAGTGCGCCGACAGCTCGACGAGTCCGGCGCCGGTAACAAAGCTCATCGGGACATACAGATCGCCGCTGTAGAGAACGTTTACCAGATACTCGGAATCATAGTCTACCTGGTCGGCACCGTTGAGATAAAACGCATCCCCCACGGTAAACGTATAGGTCGCCGCGCCGGCAACCAGCGTATAGGTACTGCCTTCATTCGTAAGCGTATAGCCGCACGCGTCGGCCACATCGCGAAGATTGATGCGCGCTTCAAAGGCGGGGGGGCTGGTTTTGCCGGTGTACCACATCATGTGGTACATCAGGTCCTCATACAGCTTGTCCGCCTGGTCAAAGAAACAGCCGGCCATCGCATCCGACATTTGCGTAACGTAGGCGTCACCGGCGGCCCTTCCGTCATCGGCATATCTGGCTTTCACCGTCTCCTTATTTTCCATAATCCGGTTGTAGGCCATCGTCTCATAGGTGGCAATCACCTTTTTGACGCTGTCGCCCAGAAGCGCTCTGTTTTGCTCGGCGATGGTGTCGAGTCTCTTGCTCTTCCAGTAAGCGCCGCTCGGGTCATAGTTCATGTACTGCGACGTCTTATAGGTATTGATGACGTCGGTGATGCCGGACCAGCTGGGCACGAACATGGCGTGCTCGGCATTACCAAGGCAGATCCACTGCAGCGTGTCGCATTCGGCAGGCATGTCGGTAAACACCTGGAGCATATGGACCTCCGAGGACATTTCCGTTGCAATTCCACGTCCGCCGTACTGGTCGGTATCCTCAAGGCGGTAGCGCATGAGCGCGAGCACATCCATGGGCGAGACGTCCGCGTCAGGCGCGTAAAACAGGTCATAATACTTATTTACGTCATATTCCCCGGCCGTCGAAGGCGCCAGGAAATGATGCCCGCCCCAGTTGCGCGTCTGGTTGCCGGCACTCAGCGCATTGCCGAACGTCTTGGCAAGGTTGAGCTTGGGCGACCCGCCCACATCCTCATAAACGCCCAACTCGGTGGCGGTAACAAAATCAAAAAGCCCCGCGGAGCATAAAAAACTGTTCGAGTCGGCAGGGTCATAATCAGTGCCCAACATGAAGCAGTTGCCGAAGACCGCGACGCGGTCGGTGGGCATCTTCACGGCGGCCCAGTGGTGCCCGGTGTACATCTCCATGTACCAGGCCTCGCTTTGGTCGACGATCATCATGACGTTTGCCTCGTTTGAGCCCCTCGCGGCAAGCAGCGCGCCCAGCTTCTCTACGCCGTCCTTTGCGGAGGTGGCCACAGCCGCTACATAGTTTGCGATCATTGCCTCCTCAACGTCGCCGTAGAGCGGATCGAACGCCCTTATGGCCTTTTTAGTCGAGGCGGTGACCGTCGCCGTGACGGCGACGCCGTTTTCATTGACGCAGCCGCCCGCGTAATCGCCGTAGGCTCCGTCAAAATCCTGAATCATCGTATACTTGTAGGTCGTCGCGGGCAGTTCGAAGGTCGTCCCCGCGCCATAGACCTCGAGATAACGCCCGGGCTCGTCCTCAACGCGGTCAACTACCTTCCAGCGTTTATTGACTACGCCCTGGCTCTGGTCCTCGCTTCGGGCAATAATCACGCTTCCGTCGGTGGATACCTCCTTGCCTACATAGACGCCGGTACAGGCAAAAGCCGACAGGGATCCCAATGCAAGGATCGTGACCACCATGGCTGTACTTGTTACAGCCCACTTCCATCGTTTCATTGCTTTCCTCCTCTTAAAGACTATTTTGGTTTTTGCGCGGCCAGTGACAGTCAGATCGATCCTCCCTCCAGACGGCCGGTGGGAATCAGAAACGGCAGATGACTCCCCAGGGAGAACCGGCGCGGCTGCCGGACACATATAGATTCTTTATGCAGACTCGAAAACGCATAAAGATGCTGAAGGTTCTGCGATCGTCACGCAAAAACCACTTTCTTAGTAAAGAATACCAGTGTGCCGATTAAGAATCAATAGTTTTTTAGTAAAATATATGGTTGCACTCATTCAATTTAGGAAATAAATAAACTTAAAAATTGCTATTTTATGATATTAATCAGCAATAAATACACAAATTCGACCAATTGTCTGATTTTATACAGATATTTCCATATATCTGCTGAAACGCATAATCATTCGCCATACTAAAAAACGAACCACTGATAGTATAAAAAATACCACAGCAGTTCATTGGAAGATTATATTGATTTGGGGTGTTTTGTTTGAATGCTATACACAAGCCGTGAATCGGAACTGCGCTTTATCCGTGCGGATGTAGCTTTCCGTGTACTCAACGATGGCGCCTTCGGCATCGGCCCCGATAAATTCAAAATAGTATACCGGTTGTCCCGGCTGGAGCTTGAGGTGCCGGCCCTCTCTCTCAGAAACCTCTATCACCTGAAATTTTTGGTTAAACACCACGGGCATGTGGTGTCTGGACTGCATATAGTCGTAAAGGGACACATTGCCAAAATCCATCGAGTCGATATCCGGAAAATATTTCAGGGGAACATAGGTGTATTCAACGCCGATCGGCTCGCTGTTTCCATACCGTATCCTGTGCAGAGCAAAAATATCCTCTTCGGGATGTAGGCTCAGCTTGCCGCTGAAAAACCTTTCGCCGCCCAGGACTCCTTTTTCAAGGACCTTGTTGAGGATTCGGATGCCCTGGCTGTTCACGATGGCGGTGATGCCGGTGTTGCCGGATTCGCTGAAGAAGCCCAAATCCAATTTGCTGATATCCTTTTTCTGGACGAAGGTTCCCTTACCATGGATGCGGTAGAGATACCCCTTGTCTGCCAGTGCGTTGATAGCGTTTTTGACGGTCATCCGGTTGACGCCGTATATTTCAGCCAGCTTCCGTTCGCTAGGAAGGCGCTCCCCGGCCAAAAATTCCCCGGCCTCCAGCTTTTTCGTTATAATATCCAGAACCTCCTGCACGTACAGCGGCTCATCCTCAGTATACGGTCTGCCAGTCATATCAGTCTTCCTTTCGCCGGTCACCATTTCCGGCTGATAAACTCGTAATACTCAATGCGCATAATGGACTTAAAGGATTCGATCAGATGGTCCTGCTTGTCATAAACCAGCCCCTGAAAATTCATCAGCGGTTTCGCGGGAGCAACCTTGAGTAACGCAGCTTCAAGCTCATTGGCATATACGACCGTGACGTTCTCGGAGGAATACGCGAGGGATATATTGAATTTATCCTTAAAAACGCTGTAAAGTGAGTTGCCCTGCAAATCATCCTCCGTAAGCCCATACGCAAGCTCCGACAGGATAAAGGAACGCTCCAGCGCGATGGGGACCTCATTTTCGTAACGAAGTCTGAGGATGCGCAGGGTCCTTTTGCCCACCGGCATCATTGTCTTTTTCTCCAGCCGCTCTGTGACCTCAGTCCGCTCGAATTCGAGGAGCTTCGTGTGCGTATCCTTCCCCATTGCCTGTATGACAGCATGGGTCGATTTGAGCTCGTTGAGGTCTACCGTATTTCTGGGAGGGGCCACATAATAACCGGAGCGCTCTTTGGAACAGATGATACCCTTTTGAATCAGGATCTGCAGCGCCCTGCGCAGCGTAGCCCTCTGCACGCCGTATTTTTCCGCCAGCTCCCGCTCCGGCGGCAGCCTCCAGCCCTCCCGGAGATCTTCCGACTCCAGCATATATTGGATATCCTTGGATATCCTGACATCCATCGTTAAAATTTGATTCCCCATTTTTTCGTCCAGACGATGCTTCTGCGCGAGGGGCATCCGCATCTGTCTCCTTTCCCCCGGGTTACTGTGCTTGTCCGAGCGGGCAGGCAAAATAGCGCGCCCACGTTCCTGCGCTTCCCGCCCTCGCGCCTGATACTGCCATGATTAGTAATCATCATACAATCAATGCGGGTAAGCGTCAAGTGGTGCCGCAACGGCAGGATTTCAGCGGCAATACTGTCACACGGCCGAAATTGAAATTCATGACTGCCTCAAAGAGATTAAAAGGTCATCCGGTACAGAAAACAGTACCTGATGACCTTTGCCTATTTAATGCCTAATGCGCAAGGTTTTTGCGGCACATGACGCAAAAACCTTGCGCTTAGGATTTGAAACATTCGTTTCAAATCCTAACGAAAAGGCAATCAATGGGCCGCGAATCGCCAAATCGCGCCCGTTGCGTGGACACTGTTTCGCATTCAGATGAAATTGCAGCAACAATTTCGACGCATGACGCACCGCTATGAATGCTCGCAAAATGCTTACGCCCATCGGCATTGAGAGTATTTTTTAACCTACCACTTATTATGGTGTACCCGCTCCGGCTTGTACCGGTCCTCGGCGCGTTTTTTCTTTTCATCCGGCCAGCCCACGGCAATCAGGGAAAACACCTCGACTTGCGCGGGCAGCTTCAGGTACGACTTAAAGTCCTCCATGCGCGTTTTGTCGGGCGCAACGCCCATCCAGCACGCGCCAAGCCCCAGATCCTGCGCGCAGATGAGGATATTTTCCGTGGCGGCGGCGCAGTCCTGCTGATAAAAGGACTCGCCGGACTCGAGAGACGTGTCCGCGCATACCACGATGCATACCGGCGCCTGTTTGAGCATGGAGGCGTACGGATGCATGCTGTCAAATGCGTTAAGCACCGCTCTGTCCGTGCAGACGATAAAGTGCCACAGCTGCCGGTTGTGCGCGGACGGCGCGGACATGGCCGCTTTAAGCAGTGCGTCCACAAGCTCCTGCGCAACCGCCTCCGGTTTGTATTTGCGTATGCTTCTGCGGTCTAAAATCGCGTCCATAGAATTTTCCTTCTTTCATTAATATCTTTCGGTAAGGGCGTCGTAGGTATCCGGCCTGCGATCCTTAAAGATGGTATAATAGTCTGTTTTCAGCTTATGCGCAACGTCATAATCCAGCTGCGCGGCAATAAATCCCTCGCGCTCCTCGTTAAGCTCGGCCAAAAAACGGCCAAGCGGATCGACGATTTTACTTCTCCCGAAAAAGCCTAGCGTTTTGTCAAAACCCACCCGATTGGCCGCGGCAATATAGGTGATATTGTCAAACGCCCGCGCGCGGGTCACCAGATCCCAGTCTGCCTCATACGGCTTTTCCCAGTTGGTGGAGACAACGATCAGCTGCGCGCCCTTGAGCGCATAGCTGCGCGCGACCTCGGGAAAGGCCGTGTCCCAGCAGATCATCAGCGCCACGCAGCCAACGGAGGTATGGAACACCGGATACCCGCAGCCGGGCCGGAAGTGCTTTTTTTCGCTGTCAAACAGATGTACCTTCCGGTAAACCCCGGCCGTACGGCCGTCCCGTTCGATAAAAACAGACGAATTAAAAAGTACGTCCTTTAACACCGGATCGCGCTCGGGAAAGCCGTACACAAGGCATACGCCGTACTTTTTTGCGCACTCGCTTAAAAATTCCCGGCTTGGCCCTGTCGCGGCAAGCTCCGCCAGCTCCTCAAAACGCTCGCCGCATTCATAACCCGAGGTTGCAAGCTCGGGGAAAACGATCAGGTCGGTTTCCGGCTTTTGCGCCATGATCTCACCGATCATTTTTTCCATTTTGCTTAAATTTGCCTTTACATCGCACAGTACCGGCTCCATCTGCGCGCAGGCCACATTCACTTTCATGGTTTATACCCCTTACCATTTTTCCTCGTTACAGGCGCTTGATGCGCGAATACTGCGCCTGCTTTTATTTTTTCCCCAGAAGCATATCGATAATGCCTTCCTGCGTCTGCGGGACGTCGTAATCCCCGGTGAGCTTTCCGGAATGGTGATAAACGATTCCCGCCTTTTTGTTTTTCTCCAGGCACCGGAGCAGCTCGTTTTCTCCGTACGCCCGGATAAACGCCGCAAACGCGCGCACGCGCACTTTTTTTAACATGTCGCTGTCACAGGGATATTCTTTACATTCCCAGCAGCCGCTCAATCCTTTTCCCCTGCAGCATCGGAATATTTCGCACCACGCTTTGTCCGCACAGCCCTCATTGCGGCAGCCGGCGCAGTCCGCATTGTGCCCGCATACCGCGCACGCAAGCCCGCAATAGGCAATTCCTTTGCCCCTGTCCATACTCTGCCTCCCATTTTCCAGATAACGCCTGTGGTGATTATTTTATCACAAAGCAAGCCCCGCTGCATCCATGAAAAATTCCCGCCGGGATTGAATTGACCGCTCATATCGCCTATACTGTTATCAACTCCGACTGTGTGTATAATCATGGCCGCAAGAGAGGATATGCCGATATGAATATAATTGATACCATACTCGCGGATTTCCCTGTTTTCATACTCGACGGAGCCCTGGCAACCGAGCTTGAGCGCCGGGGCTGTGACATCAACAATGCGCTCTGGTCGGCAAAAATACTCGCTGAAAACCCCGATGCGATCGGAGCTGTCCATGCCGACTATTTTACCGCCGGGGCGGACTGCGCGATCACGGCGAGCTATCAGGCTACGATTGAAGGTTTTGTTAAAAAGGGCTTCACCGAGGCGCAGGCCGATAGCCTGATCCGCAGCTCAGTCAGAATCGCCAAAAGGGCTAGGGATACCTTTTGGGAAAACCCGGATAACCGCACAGGCCGCCCCAAGCCCCTCGTTGCCGGCTCTGTGGGGCCTTACGGCGCCTATCTGGCCGACGGCTCCGAATATCGGGGCGATTACAGTCTGGATGCGCAGGGTCTGCTCGATTTTCACCGGTCAAGAATAAAAATCCTGACGGAGGAAGGCGCAGATATCCTCGCCTGTGAAACGATTCCCAGCTTTGTGGAGGCAAAAGCCCTTGTCAAACTGCTTGAAGAATTCCCCCATATACATTGCTGGATGAGCTTCAGTGCAAAAAACGGCATGCAGATATGCGACGGAACGCCCATCTCCGACTGCGCGCACTATCTCGATGCCTGCGCACAGGTGGCCGCCATTGGGATTAACTGCACGGCACCGCAGCACATTGTATCCCTGATCGGTGAAATCAAAAATAATACGCGCAAGCCCGTGGTCGTATACCCGAATTCCGGCGAGGAATACGACGCGCAGACCAAAACCTGGCATGGGGATGCGTCCGGTAAGTCTTTCGGCCGTGCGGCCAAAGACTGGTTTGACGCGGGTGCGCAGCTCATCGGAGGCTGCTGCAGAACAACGCCCAATGACATCCGTGCGATTGCCGCATGGGCGCGCAACCCGTAACCCGACCTAAACGTGAATAAAACAAGTATCCCCTGAACTTCCGTGCGCCCTTTCAGGTAGCTTTGTTCCGCCTTAAAATTGCAGACACAAAGCCCCGCCGCATCAAGACCAATGCGGCGGGGCTGATTAGCGCCATGACGCGCTTGTAGAAATCACCTGTCAGCGTTTTTCTTTTATGGGGATAAGCAAATCAAGCTGTAACTCATAGGGATTATTTTCCGGACGGCAAACATAATTAATATAATTCAGGTGCTCTTCCAGGCAGTGACTCATGCATTCCGGTTTCCCGTAATTGAAATCATATTTGTCGCTTCGCCCGACCCAGTCGGAAAGCCATTCCCACTCCTCAAAAGCCCCCATCGGGATCATGTGGGCGGCATATAGTCCACCGCTGAAATACTTCTTTATAAGCGGCGGCAAAACTTCCATGTCCGCCGGGATCGTTACCCATCTTTCATACCCGTAATAATAAGAAAGAAGTCGAGCGATATGCCCGGCTTCTTTCAGGTCTGCGTGAAATAAGACTCCATGGTTTCTCGTGCATTATCGGGGCTGCAGCTCGTCGGCGCCCGGGCCTTTTCCCTTTTTACGGCGCTTGACACACTCGGTGAGCAGATACTCGATCTGCCCGTTGAGCGAGCGAAAATCGTCCTCCGACCAGGAAACGAGCTCCTTCCAAAGAGACGGTGACAGCCGCAGCGGCACCTGCTTTTTTTCCTTATCCCTGCCGTCCATCCTCCGTCCCCCCTTTGTCTTGCTTTATCAGTACAGTGAACCGCTGTTGACCACCGGCTGCACATCCCGGTTGCCGCACAGCACGACAAGCAGGTTGCTCACCATGGCTGCCTTGCGTTCCTCATCAAGATGCACGATATCGTTTTCATTGAGCTTCGACAGCGCCATTTCCACCATGCCGACCGCGCCCTCGACGATCATCTGCCTCGCGTCAATGATAGCGGATGCCTGTTGCCGCTGGAGCATGGCCGCGGCGATTTCCGGCGCGTAGGACAGATGCGTGATCCTCGCCTCCATGATCTCAAGCCCCGCGATATCCACCTTCATCTGGATCTCGCATTTAAGCTTTTCCGCGATCTCCTGGCTGCTGCCGCGAAGGGTCTTTTCGTTGTCATCCCCCGCCACGTCGTAGGGGTAAAGACGCACGATATTGCGCAGCGCGGAGTCGCACTGGATCGATAGGAATTCCTCGTAATTGTCCACATTAAAAGCCGCCTTAGCCGTGTTGATGACGCGCCAGATGACCACGATGCCAATGACGATGGGGTTGCCGAGCTGATCGTTTATTTTCTGCTTGTCATTGTTAAGCGTCATGGCTTTGAGCGAGATTTTTTTGCTTTTCACGGCAGCGGGAGTGCCTGCGGTAGGGGGTGTTGTCTGCCGCGCCGTCACCGCGCCTGTCGTCAGGGCTGAACTTGCCGGGTTTACGGCGGTAACAAACGGATTGACAAAAAAGAATCCCTGGCCCTTGAGTGTGCCATAGTACTTGCCAAACAAGGTAAGTACATACGCTTCGTTGGGCCTGAGCACCTTGAGACCCGCCAACAGAATGGGTCCGACGACGCAAAGATAGACCAGTGAACCAACAAAAAGAGTAACTGCAAGGGCCGTTATTTTTCCTTCATCCATTAAAATGCCGCCGTACACGGTGCCTGCGACTGCCGCAAGCATCAGGATGATGTTTAAAAGCATGAAAAGCATCCCGCTTTTTGCTTTTGGCGTGATCTCCTCGAACTGAAGCTCTTTTTCTTCCGGTTTAACGTTCTCAATCATGATGAAAGCCCCTTTCGGCGATGTATTATTATGATATCTTTTTGATATCATAATAATACATCGCCCGGCGCCGCCTGTCAAGAGGGGCGCTGAAATATTGTATTCCGGCGTTAAAAATCCGCCGCATCAGAACTGATGCGGCGGATTGTTTACTGAGAATCAAAAAATACCATCAAGCCATAGCTGGTGTTGTATTTTTGATTTGTTTAGCATAAATCGCAAAAACCCTGCGCAGGGATTTTACGGCGCGTACCGTGCCATCACTGACTCCGCCGTTTTGATGCCGTCAACGGCGGAGGACATGATTCCGCCTGCATACCCCGCGCCTTCTCCCACCGGATACAGACCGCCGATGTTGGAAAAGCAGTTTTCATCTCTTTTTATCCGCACCGGTGAAGAGCTTCGTGTCTCAACGCCTGTCAAAACGCTGTCGGGCATGGCAAAGCCCCTGATTCTGGTGTCAAAAAACAGGATGGCTTCCTTGAGGGTTTGCGTTACATAGTCGGGCAGGCAATCCTTGAGCGAGGCAAAATTCACGCCGGGCTCATAGGTAGGCTTGACCCCGCCCCAACCGGTGCTGGGCTGATCTAAGAGAAAGTCTCCGGTCAGTTGGGCCGGCGCGCGGTAATCCGCTCCTCCGAGCCGATAAGCCCGCCGCTCCCATTTTCTCTGAAATTCCACGCCTGCCAGGGGATGCCCGCTGCAAAAATCCTCAGGCGTAATTCCCACCAGTAAAGCCGAATTGGCGTTTGCCCCGTCTCTTTTATACGCGCTCATGCCGTTTGTGACAACGCCCTGCGCCT
This sequence comes from Oscillospiraceae bacterium, assembly GCA_963678505.2. Taxonomy (GTDB): domain Bacteria; phylum Bacillota; class Clostridia; order Oscillospirales; family JAVBQB01. Next base: position 17,278 of record CAXXFP010000014.1, read on the forward strand.
CCGAAGCGGCGGCGACCACATATCCTCCGGGACACATACAAAAGGTATACGCGGACCTTCCGTGATTTGAATGATAGGCCATCTTGTAATCGGCCGCCCCCAGTCCGGGATATCCGGCAAAACCGCCGTATTGCGCTTTATCGATCATGTCCTGCGGATGCTCGATACGAAGGCCGATGGAAAACGCTTTTTGCTCCATGTCCACTCCCCTGCGCAGCAGCACCTCAAACGTATCCCGTGCGCTGTGTCCGATTGCCAGCAGCACCGTATTGCAGGCAATCCGCTCGGCGTCGTTGACGATAAGAGCTTCAACATGCCCATCTTTGAAGACAAAGTCCGTTACTTTTGCTTTAAACCGCACTTCTCCGCCGTATGAGATGATCTTCTGCCGGATATTTTTAACCGTGGCCTTGAGCAGATCGGTCCCGATGTGCGGTTTGCTGTGATACAGGATTTCCTGCGGCGCGCCGGCTCCGATAAACGCCTCGAGCACGGTGCGGCACCGGACGTCACTGATCAGCGTGGTCAGCTTACCGTCGGAAAACGTGCCCGCGCCGCCTTCGCCGAACTGCACGTTGCTGTCCGTATCAAGCAGACCGTTACTCCAAAATTTGTCTATCCTGGCACTTCTCGCATCCACGTCTTCTCCGCGCTCAAGAAGGAGCGGCCGATAGCCGTTTTGAGACAGCAGCAAGCCCGCAAAAAGCCCCGCCGGTCCCATGCCGATGATCACGGGTCTTTCCGGCATACGCTCAGTACCCAGCTTGGGGTTCTGATAAGATAAATCCGGTGTGCGTGTGACGTCCTTTAAGCTGCATAATACTGTCTGTTCGTTTTCAACGGTCATATCGACCGTATATACATAAGCGATACTGTCTTTTTTTCTGGCGTCAATCGATTTTTTGAATATTTTAAAATCTATTAGCTCCCGCTCGTCAATTTGAAGACGGGATAATATGGCATTTTGCAGGGTTTGTCTTTCAATATCAGGATTCGTGGCTTCATCTATACCTATCTTAATATCCGACAGTCTAATCATGGAAACCTCCCGCTGTTTGCGCTCACCGTGCGGCGCTCTGTCCCGCCGTAAAGCCGGAAGACCAGGCCCATTGAAGATTATACCCTCCGCACTGCCCGTCTATATCTATGATCTCTCCGGCAAAAAACAGCCCTTTAACCAATTTGGATTCCATTGTATTTTCATCTATTTGGGCGGTATCCACACCGCCCGCCGTTACCTGTGCGCTTGACCAGTTCTTTGACCCGTTGATTTTAAATCTCCAGTCGGTCAGAATATCGACGATTGCTTCCCGGTCGTTCGCGGATAGCTGCGAGGCGGGCCTCTTGATATCCTGAATCCCCGCCTCCATCATAAGGACCGGAATCAGCCTTTTATTGACCAACCCAACCAGGCAAAAGTCCGCGGGCTTGCTGGCCCCCATCTCAAAGCGTCTGCCGATGCGCTGCCTCAGCTCTGCTTTGGTCATGCTATCCATGATGGTTATTTTTAGATACGCCTCGCGCCCGGCGTTTAACAGTTGACCGGCTTTTCTGCTGATTTGCAGAATCGGCGGCCCCGATACGCCGTAATTTGCGAAAAGAATATCTCCGCTGTCGCGAGCCAGCGTTTTATTGTTATGAATGATTTCAGCCGTCCCGACGAATTTGACCCCTTCAATACGCTTGAAAAAAGCTCCTTCCAGCATCAATTGCACCAAAGCGGGAAAAACCTTTGTCGTGTCATGTCCCATTTTTTGGGCCAGCGCATACCCGCTGCCATCCGAACCAGTGGAGGGCATCGCCTTGCCGCCTGCGGCAAGGATCACGCTGTCCGCCCTGTAAATCTGCCTGTTTTCAAGCGTGACGGTAAATTCATCGTTTTTCTTCCGAATATCGCTGACACTACTGTCACAAATGATCAAAACTCCCAGTTCACCAAGCTCATACATAAGCACATCAAGAATACTGGAAGCCTGATCGGACATGGGGAAAACCTTGCCCCGCTCCTCCACCTTATGCTCGATGCCCAGCTTCTCAAAAAAGGCAATCGTATCCTCCGTGCTGAAATTCTCCAGCGCACCACGGGCAAACTCCGGGTGGTTGCCATGATAACACGCAATACCGGCATTGATATTGGTAAAATTACAGCGCCCGTTTCCTGTGGCCAGTATTTTTTTGCCGACTCGTGGATTTTTCTCCAGGATGGTGACATTGGCGCCCAGCCTGGCTGCCGAAATAGCCGCCACCATCCCGGCCGCGCCGCCGCCCACCACGATGACATTTTTCTTTATCTTCATACAGGTATCCCTCAACACAACTTTTTTCTTGTATTGCCAGTTTACCATATAAACCTTGTCAGGGGAATACGATAAAAGTCCTTGAAATCAAGGACTTTTATCGTCAGCTTAGTTATCAGTGCTGAATGTCAGTATAATTTCTTTTTGTATGCAGGCTCTTTATTCTTACGCCTGCTCCAACGGCCCTGTGGGGCGGTGTGCTCCATTTTCGTCCAAGGTCATTTTATTGCCTGTTTTTATTAATAATATAATCGCCAAAACAATAAACGGAAGTCCTCCGATAAGACCGGTAATCGCCGGGCCAAGCAACGGGTTATATCCGCCCATTGCCAGATAGATCGGCAGTGCCGCACCCGCATTCACCGTGGAGTGGATCATGGCGGCCGGAACAACGCTATCCAGTTTGATTGACATGTAGCCTTCGATCACGCCAAGTGCAACACAAAATACGGTCATGGCAAAAATGCCGAGCCATGGATAGCCTGCGTATTCGGTTCCGTAATTGTGCCCCATCACGATCACAGGCAAATGCCATACACCCCATATTGCCCCTGTGATCACCAACGCAGCCCTGTCGGAAAAAAACTCGCGTAATTTAGGGAGCAAATACCCTCTCCAGCCAAGCTCTTCGCCCAAGGTCGGGATGATGTTGACAATCGGGCCAATGACAGCTACCGTCAGGGCCTGGATAAGCAGCATAGTAAGTACGGAAAGCCCCGGCTGACCGCTTGAAACAACCAACTGCTTTAAAACTGTAAGCTTCGGGTCAAACGTTCCGGGAAAAATCAGAAAATAAAACGCACCGCTTAAAAACAGCAACGCTGTCGGCCCGAAAAACACAAGCAGATACTGTTTCATATGCCCCTTGAAGTGCGGGCGCAGATACATATTTTTAAAGCCTTCTTTTGTGATAAGCCGCGTCAGTATATTGCACAGCGCAGGGACAAACATAGCGGCTGCGAGAATGACTACCGACAGACCGCTTCCGTAGGTCAGGCCGCACACCGGTATCAGCAAAAACACAATCCAGGCAAGGACGATTGTCAGTGCGACAAATAGAATCAGGCGTTTTTTTGCCGCCGATTTCTCTTGATTCATAATAATCCCGCCTCCTATCAATATTATTTACAGTTATTTTTCAGTTTTTCAGCGATCCTTTGAAAACGCGGCTCATCCGATAGAACTGAAAATACAGGATTCTGAATAATCGCATCCGCCATGCTTTTCCGGATCGTTTTTTCATCGCGCGGAAGATCCGTGCCCAGATCAAGCTTTTCCATCCAGCCGTCGAGCAGGTCAAAAAAGGTGTCGCCGTGCAGCTGCAGGGGATATATATCGCTTGTTGCGATGTCTTCATACTGCCCCAGCATATCAAGCGCTTTTTCACGATTGCCCTGCATCATATAGCCCTGCGCGGCGCAAATATATAGGCCGACCAAAACGGCTGGGTGCAGATGCCTCATGTCAAACACCTGCACAACGTTAAGCGCGCGCCGCAGCACCTCGTCAAATTTGGAAGCTTCATCCGTACACAGCATCAGGTAAGCGGGGAGGAAATTAAACAGGACGACGATGTTCTGATAAATCCCGACCTGTAAAACGGATTTGGCCTCATCAGTGCGTCCCGTCATTTGGTAAGCGGAGGCCAGAATTGATTCAGGCGGCAGCGCAGGCGCGACGGTTCCATCCAGCAGCTCCAGCGCCGCGTTGGGGTCCCCGGCTGAAAGGCTGCACAGGGCTTCCATAAACAAAGCCTGCTTTGTAAGCGATACATCGCCGCTCTCCTGCTTGACACGAGTAAAAAGATCCCTGACTTCCTTAATAAAACCGGCCAGCTTTTGCTCATCCCTGAGCAGCTCCGCGTGGTTAATCATGAGTATCCCCATTTGCAGCAGCAACGGAAAGCAGGAATAGTATTTTTTTATGATCCTGCGGCAGTCTGCCATCACCAAATCAAACGGTTTTGCTGTAAAGTCTGCCGAGAGCTTCCGGTACAGCGCTTTGATATCCTCTTTTGTCATCTGCGGCTTATAATCCATCAGCTGATCAACGCTGATATTGAAGTACGACGCCAGCAGCGGCAGAAAGGTAACGTCCGGGTAGCTTTGCCCGGTCTCCCATTTTGAAACGGACGCCTTGGAAACCCCGATGTAATTGGCCAGTTCATCCTGCGTGACGCCCTTTTCCTTGCGCTTACTCACAAGTACTTTTGCAATATTTATTTCTTTCATATCAACCACCTCTGTTTATATCTTAGCTTGCAGGCTAAAGAAATTCAATGGATTTGCAGTTGATTGCGGTTGATTAAATCAACTTTGGGGAAACATTTACTCCTAAGCCCAGCTGAAGCGCTCAAGTCCCACTTCGTTTTGCAGCATAAAAGAAAGACATACCTTCCCTTTGACAGAAAGCTATGTCTTTTCTAGAGCAATGGTGGAAAAAAGATTTCCGGCAAATGCACCACCGCAAGTGCGGCGTCACAAGCGTTTTGGCCTGAGACCAAAACCTTGCCGCAGGCGGGATTCACTTCTGCCGAGGATGTTTTAATAAAACGGGTGGAGCGCTCGAAGGACGCGAAACCCAGAAAGAAAGGGCAAAATAGATTTTGTGAGTTGTAGGTTTTTCTAAGCCTGAGTGACAGATTTAAATTTATAAATTTAAATCCATATCATATTTACCATCAATTAAAATGTACGCGAGTTTATTTTCCCTGCATCTTTCGAGGACTTTCTTGTTTTCAGCAAGCAACATTTCTTCGGTACAATATCCGTCGTCCAAACGATTTTCAATGACGCAAGCATATTTTTTAATATCACAAAAATGCGTATGAATATACGCCTCGCTGAATATAAGGCAAATGAATTTTATTTGCTTCAGATATTCGTTAGCAAAGTCTCTTTCATAGTCGAATGGAATATAACAGCCCTCAATGATAAGATTCTGGCTATTTTCAATATTAGTTTTAATTATTTCCCGCACAACAGGCCAAAGATAAGCAGTCAAATCCCCATCACTGCTTTCTGGTGTCAGGGTGCAATACCCACTTCTGATTAACCCCATTTTAAGATGGTCGATAGATAAATAAGGATATTTGTATTTTTCAAGCAACCTTTGTGCAAGCGTTGTTTTGCCTGTGTGTGAAGCGCCAGCAATTAAAACTATCATAAATACCTCGCTTCTAAATTTATGTTTATCCGCATGATCATGATAACCTTTAAAGCAATAATACCATGCTTTTCAATAAAAAAGACATACCTTCCCTTTGACAGAAAGATATGTCTTTTATGGAGCAATGGTGGGAAAATATCTTAAGATTTAGAAGCAAAACTTACCCCAATCCTTATTTCTGAGTCTTTCAATTACTCTATTCCCGTCAAGATTCTCAGAAAAAAGACTTTCAATTCCCATTCTGTATTCTGTCGCTTGTAAATCATCGTGATGAACATAACCGTCAAAATCTAAAGATATTTCCTTTCCATCTTTGATAATCGAGACTTCGACATTCAAGTCTTGGCTGAGAACAAATCTAATTTCATTAAATTTCCTGATTCCCATCCTTTTCAAAACAAATTTTGTCAGTTCGTAATAGTCAGAAGCAACTACTTCAACGTCTTCAGCTTCGTTGTCACGAACTATTTCGTCCTTTTCATGGGGCAAATCTGAATTGAGTCTTTTTTGACATTCGTCTAAATGCGCTTTTAAATCATTGACAGCTTCTTGCCATTTCTCTTCATTTTTGTTTATCTGGTTTTTCTGTAAGTATGCGAAGCGTTTCATTATTTCTGCGAGTTCTCTATCCACAACAAATCACTCCAACAAATTCTTTTATTTGTAAAAGCATTTTTGTACCTATATTATCACGTTTTTTCATACAAAAAAAGCCATGGCTTTCCCTTGGCGGAAAGCCATGGCTTTTTGGTGCGCCCGACTGGATTCGAACCAGCGGCCTTTTGAGTCGGAGTCAAACGCGCTATCCAACTGCGCTACGGGCGCGTATACGGTGTTTATTATTATACATGTTTATCCCTTCTGTGTAAAGCCCCATGGACACGCGCACACGCAAAACGAGGCACGGCTGGATTTGACAGGCGAAGGCGGTGTGTGCTATTCTTTGGATGATAATACACTTTGCTTGGAATGATAACGGAGGCAAAATATATGGAAAATTTTACTTTTCAATGTGCAACGAAGGTCATCTTTGGCAGACAGGCCGAGGAGCAGGTCGGCAAAGAGGTCAAAGCGTATACCGACAAGGTGCTGCTGCATTTCGGCGGAAGCTCCATCAAAAAATCCGGGCTGTACGACCGCGTGACGGCCAGGCTTCGGGAAGCGGGCGTTTCTTACATCGAGCTGGGCGGCGTCGTGCCCAATCCGCGCGTGAGTCTGGTTCGCGAGGGCATCCGGCTGTGCCGCGAGCACAACATCCGCTTTATCCTCGCCGTGGGCGGCGGAAGCGTCATCGATTCAGCCAAGGCCATCGGCATCGGCGTGCCGTATGACGGCGATGTGTGGGATTTTTACATGAAAAAGGCCGAGATAAAGGAAATGCTGCCGGTCGGCGTGGTGCTGACCATTCCCGCGGCAGGCAGCGAGCAAAGCCACAACAGCGTCATCACCAACGAAGACGAACAGCTCAAGCTGGGCGCCGGCGCGCAGTGCATGCGCCCGCAGTTTGCCATCATGAATCCCGAGCTTACCTTCACGCTGCCCGCGTATCAGACGGCCAGCGGCTGCATGGATATTATGGCCCATGTCATGGAGCGTTATTTCACCAACACCCGCGGCGTTGATTTTACCGACCGGCTGTGTGAATCGACGCTGAAAACCATTATCAAAAACTTGCCCATCGCGCTTGAAAACCCTGAAGACTACAACGCGCGCGCGGAGATCATGTGGGCGGGCTCGATTGCGCACAACAACCTGCTCGGCGTCGGCCGCGAGCAGGACTGGGGCAACCACGCCATGGAGCATGAGCTGAGCGCCATTTATGATGTGACCCACGGCGCCGGGCTGGGCGTTACCTTCCCCGCGTGGATGCGGTATGTTTACAAGCACGACGTGGCGCGCTTCGCGCAGTTTGCCGCGCGCGTCTGGGACGTTGAAACGATGTACGCCCCGGAGGAAATGGCGCTCGAGGGCATCCGCCGGTACAGCGAATTCATCCGTGCCTGCGGCCTGCCCACGACGCTTTCCGAGCTTAAAATCCCCGGCGACCGTTTTGAGGAAATGGCCCGCAAATGCACACGCGACGATACGCGCGTCGTGGGCTGCTTTGTCAGGCTTTATGCAAAGGACGTTCTCAACATCTATAACATGGCAAAATAATGTGAACTAAACAAATGCGTTTTGCGAAACGCATTTGCAAAAGTCCGCATGTTGCTGACTTTTAGTGCCAAAACACATTTGTTTTGGCACTTCGTGAACCATTGATTGACTACCTGTTAGGATTTGAAACGAATGTTTCAAATCCTAAGTGCAAGGTTTTTGCGGCATATGCCGCAAAAACCTTGCACTTAAACAAATCAAAAATACCATCAAACCATTGCAGCTCTTGTGTTTTTGATTTGTTCATCAGGGATTAAATAGCATGCGCCGTCAGGCGTACGAAAGCCCGGGCCAGCTGGCCCGGGCTTTATGTTTTATCTTCTTATTAATTTTTCTTAAAAAACCCGCTTTTATCAAGCGCCCGATAAAGCGGAACGGCCAGCGCGCACGCGGTGATCGTTCCGATGATGGAGGTGGGCAGAGAATACATGTAAATATTCGCAAACGCGACGCGCACATCCCCAATGACCTGCCACCAGGCAAAGAAATAGCCGACCGCGGTAACAACCATACCCGCAAGGCAGCCCAGCAGCACGCGCGAAAAACGCCTGCCCGTGTTCGGCCGCGAACCGGGGAGCATGCCACAGGCGATTGAACCCGCGACAAGGCCCGCGATGCCCTTGATAAAAAACGACCAGATCGTATACGAGAGCTGCCCGCCCAGCAGATCAAAAATCAGGGAACCCAGCGCGCCCGCCAGCGCCGCGTACACGCCGCCAAACACCGCCGCCACCGTAAACAAGGCCGCCGATCCGAAATGGATCATACCTGTCGGCCCCTGAACCTTTAAAAACATGGTGCAAAGCACCACAAGCGCCGCGCTGACACCGATAATGGTCATATCACGAACTGTAAACCGCCTTTTACGCATACAATCACCCTCCTGTAAAAAAACCGCGGCGTACATCCGCGCCACTGTCATTAATATGCCCTCTATTATACACAATACCGCGCACACCGGCAACCCGTTTTCATATCTCCGCCTCAGTGACAAGTTCATCATAGCAGACAGGTCAGCTATACCCAATAGATAGGAAAACAGGCTTATCTTCAAGCCTTGCTTTCTCAAATGCTTCCTCTCCCCACGGATACCAAGCCACCGGATTATAAGCGTATTGCTGCAGGCAGGGAGATTTCTTAACCTATTGGGTATTTTCGTTTAATGATCCACAGATCCAGCTTGTTTACACAGATGCGATATTCGTATAAACGCATCTGCGCTTATTTGAAATTGATGGATATCTTTATACCGTCCCCTTTTTTCCGTCAGATTATCCTTTCAATAAGATGATAAGTAAAAATTACTTCCAACGAGCTGGTTTGTACGCTGCAAAGAACATAATCGCAGGAATAGCAACGCTATTTAAAATCTTGTGACGCTGCAGGACGCAAAATTTGACCGTTAGGGCAGCAGACCAAATTAATCAGTGACTCCTCAGCCTGTCTATGTGACTCATATAGAATAATTTTTCGTAATCCAAACTGTTATTTCAGAACGCTGATGGCATCCGATATTTTCTTTTCATATGCCTCCATTCCATATTTATCCACCTCTTTCTTATCTTTTTCGTCATGGATCAGGCAACCGGCCCCTCCGATACAACCACCTAAGCAGGCCATGCCTTCGATAAAGTTTGCCTCACGGCAACCTCTGGATGCTTTCCCCAGCGAAAGCCGGCAAGCCTCGATGCCGTCGCAGGAAACCGGCCGGTATTCAAATTGATCCAGATTGCGCTCTTTCAGGCCCTGGCGGATGGCGTCGGCCAGCCCGCCGCTGCGCGCAAATATCCTTCCGTAATAGGATGCGTTATCCAGAACGTCCTCTTCCAGCGTCGTGATATCGATATCCCGGCTGTCCAGCAGCGCCTGAAGCTCCTCAAAGGTGATCACGCAATCGACGTATGGACGGACTGTTTCGTTTTCAAACTCCATCTTTTTTGCCGTGCACGGCCCGATGAAAACGACCCTGGCCTCGGGCGCCGTCTTTTTGATATATTGCGCTATTACCGCCATCGGCGAGGGACTATGGGAGAGATGCGCGGCAAGGTCTGGAAACTGTTTATGCACATAGTCCACAAATGCGGGGCAGCATGAGCTGATCAAAAATCCTCTTTCAGCGAGTTCTTTCGCCTCCGCATAGGCAACCATATCGGCCCCCAGGGCCGCCTCCACAACATGGAAGAACCCTAAACGCTTGATGCCGCTGATGACCTGACCTAATTTGGCGTAGGTAAATTGGCTGGAGATGGAGGGCGCCACAACCGCATAAAGCGGATAAGCCTTGTTGCCATCGCTGTTTTTGATCAGGTCGATCACATCCAGTAAAAAGGACTTGTCCATAATGGCGCCGAACGGGCATTGATATACGCACGCGCCGCATCCGACGCATTTGCCGTTATCGATCTGCGCCGCTTTTGTTTGGCTCATGCTGATCGCCTTGGCTTTGCAGGCGTTTTCGCAAGGACGCCTGTTATTGGAAATGGCGCTGTAAGGACACACCTTAGCGCACAGACCGCATTCCACGCACTTCGATTTGTCGATCTGCGCTTTCTGACGCTGATCGAAGGTGATGGCTCCCCGTCTGCATACACTCTCGCAGCGATGGGCGATACAGCCCCGGCACGCCTCCGTAACCTCATAGCCGCCGACGGGGCATTCGTCACAGGCGCTGTCGATCACCTCAATAACGTTGGGATTTTCTCGGCTGCCTCCCATGGCCAGCTTTATCCGCTGCGCAAGAATTGCCCGTTCCTTATAGACGCAGCAGCGCATGGTGGGTTCGGTACCGGGGATGATCTTTTGCGGAATATCCGTAACCGTTTTGAGCAGCTCGCCGCGGAAGGCCTGATGTGCTACCTCCCGCAGGACCTGGTACTTCAAATGCTGCACCTTTGTATCGAACTTTCTCATAGAACCCTTCTTCCTAGAAATAGCTCACCTTAATGCGCTTTCTCATTTTCTTCAAGCATGCTGCAAGCTCGTCCACCAGCCGCATTTTAATGTTGAAGCCGATAGGCAGATCCGGGTTTTGGTGCGCCGGATTGACAGCTTTGCCGACGTAGAAGTTGATGTCGGTGGCTTCTTCCAGCAGCAGCCTTGCGATTTGCGACGCGCCGTCTTTTTTGCGGCTCCATTGATCATATAACTCATTGCCGGCAAGATAATCCTGCGCATAGCTTAAAACCTTGCTGATGGTAATGACGCCTTCTGTTACCAGGTCTATGCCCTGTATTATGGCGGTGGGTGGAATCCCGGGGTCTTCAAAATCAAGGGACGCAATTAGTTTCTCACCAAGGAAGTCCGCCGCGATGGAAGCCGTCGTGCCGCCGCAGACGATATGCTTGCCCTTTTTCGAGAAGAACAGCGACAGCATCCTTGCGCAGTCGTCCCGGCTTGCGGGCGGGCCGATCAGCAAGTTGACCGGCGTCCGCCTGCGAACACGCAGCGTGCAGACGGTTGCGTCGTCGCCCGGCTTGCCGTCATAAAGCCTTCTGCATTGGTCAAGCAGGATGGTCGTAAGCGCCCTGGCCGTATAGCCGGCACAGGATAAGGGTTTCATATAGGCGATGATATCCTTTCTTTCCCATCCGAAATTCAGCGCATACCCTATGCCGGCATGGACCACGCCGTCGCTCATAGCGATGAAAACATCATTTTCACATAATGCGATTCTTGAGTGGAAGATCTTTTTGCCATCTATGCTCATCTGGGTCGATGGGAGTTCATAATTGGCGCCGTTGCGAAATAAAATCACATGCGGATTGTCATATTGGATGATCTCGGCTTCTTCATTGTCTACGATCCGTATGATGGTAAAGGTGGAATAAGCGATGCCCCGAACTGAGCATACGGGAAGCGTGGCCGCGATGGTCGCCACACAGTCCTCGATGCTCAGCCCCTCGGCGATCATGGTAGAGATGATTTTGGAGGTCAACGTCGACAGGATATTGGCCTTGACGCCCCGCTTCCCAATCCGTCGGCCAGTACCACCACCGTGGAATTTCCCTCCTGCTCCAGGACATCCACATGGTCGCCGCACAGCTGCTCGCTATATTTATTGAGGCTGCCCCAGCCGATATCCATACAAAGATCATTCATCCGAAATCAGTTCCTTCAGCCTGGTCAGCGCAATCTTTGTTTCGGCGGTGGTTTCGCCAAGCAGCGAGGCGATATCCTGCACCACCCGCATCTGCTTTTCCACCACCTTATCAGCAATATCCACGGTTTGCCGCCCGACGGTTTCTTTTTTCTCGCGCTCCATCTGCACGTCGGTGATATCCCGCATAATGCATATCAGAATATGGTATTCTCGGTCATAAACAATGGTTTTTTCTACATATTTATTGTATTCCGCCAGATAAGCCCGCTGGTCGCGGACGCCCCGGCCGTTTTCCATAACGGATAAAAATTCTCCGGGATCCAGAATGCGGACGATCTGCTCGCCGAGCACACCCGAAGCGTCGCGTATATTCATGATGCTTCTGGCGGCGTCGTTGATCTGCTGCACCTCCAGTTCCTCGTTGAGGACAATAATACCGTTGGGCGTATTCCGGATGATGTGGTCGGAAAAGCTCTCGGCCTTATCCTTCAAAAAAGGCAGGCACATGGAGAGATCAGCCTTGCCCTGATAAACGGCGACCGCCTTTTCGCGGCAGGTGTTATATCCGCAGGAGCCGCAATTCAGCTCATCCTCGGGCTTTATCTTGCCCATCTTCCGCAGGATCGCCTCCAACTCGGCCGAGCCGGGGAATGCTTTTCCCGTTCCTATGTACCCGTGGTGCTTTTCCATCGCATCCTGCGCCAGCGCCTCAACCGGAAAGTCCCGCTTGCCGGCATAGGCCGCCACCTGATTGTATCCCCGGATCGGAGAATGATGGTGTCTTTCCATGATCGGGCCGCCGATGCAGCTTCCGATGCAGGCGGACATCTCGATAAAGCAGCGGGAAACCTGTCCTTTTGCGATATCCTCCAGGGCTGCGATGCAGTTCTCCATTCCGTCGATTGCCACATAGCTGTAATCTTCTCGGTCGCAGAGCATGGTTTTCAGTATTCCGCCGGCCGTGGGGAAAAAGCGCGCGCGGCTTTCTTCTGTTTGATCTTTTCGGTCATCCAAAACGATATGCTCCGACTCCAGCCATCTGGTCAGCTCTTCAAAGGTCAGAACGCAGTCCACAATTCCCGCGTAGCGCGCCGCCTCGTCCTTTTTAGACAGGCAGGGGCCGATAAAGATGGTCCTTGCATCCGGATACCTTTTCTTGATATCAAGGCAGTGTGCCTGCATGGGGGATACGACATCCGCAAGATACTGCAGCGCTTCGGGGTAATACTTTTGAATGAGCAAATTAACCGAGTGGCAGCATGAAGAAATTACGATGTCCCTTTTGCCTTCCCGCAGTATCCGGTCATATTCCTTTTTTACCATCGTCGCGCCGACTGCCGTTTCTTCGGCGGCGGCAAAGCCGAGCTTTTTAAGGGCTTCTTCCATGGAAGCGATGCCAATGCCGTTGTAATTGGCGATAAACGACGGCGCAATGCTGGCGATAACCGGCTGGCTGCCGTTTATCAATACCTTGGCCTTTTCGGTATCATCCACGATTTCTTTTGCGTTCTGCGGACAGACCACAAAGCAACGGCCACACAATATGCACTCGTCCGCCACGATATGCGCTTGATTGCCCGAGAATCGGATAGACTTCACCGGACAATGGCGAATGCACTTGTAGCAATTTTTACAGTTAGATTTTTTTAGCCTTAAAAACTCCGTCATTTTACATTACCTTCTATTCTATAAGCCCTCTGTGTCGCGAGCCTCCGCAAGCAAGCATGTATGGCATAGAGATTTTACAGTGCCTGGCGCGGCCACAGTTTTGAAAGAATTTCTTTTTGGAAAAATTGGCTTGTGTTTTCAGGTTTCAGCGAAAACAATTCCTCGTCCACCCTCACGCATACGCCGTTGCGGCAATTCCCCATGCAAAAGGCGCCGGCCAATTCGATCCTGTCGTTTAAAGCATGGTCGTTAACCAAATGCTGCAATTGCCCGACAATTTGTCTGGAACCCTTGAGGTGGCAGGAGCTCCCGATGCATACAGTAATCTTCATTTACAATCCTTTCCTTGTGCGATCTGCGTCGCGCCAATCCGCGCCTAAAGTAAGCGGCTCATTTTGCGCTGAGCCGTTCAGTCGCAGAGCTTTTTAGCCAGATGCTTGGAAAGCAGCGCAAGCTCGGCCGCCATGTTTTCATTCCTTATAAGGACTCGCTCCGGCACCTTCAAATGGACGGGCGCAAAGTTCCATATGGCCAGAACGCCGGCCTCAAGCAGCAGATCGCATACGCTTTGGGCCGAGTCCTCAGGAACTGTAATAATGCCGATATGGGTTTTCATCCGCGCGCAAAGCTCTTTCAACCTGCCGACCGGAAAAATGCTCTTGCCATTCCCGCCGTCTCCGGTTGCCTTGTCATCAACGTCAAACGCGGCGACAATGTTCAGGCCGCATTCTCGGAAGCCTTCGTAAGCCAGCAGTGCCCGGCCCAGCTTTCCCGCGCCGACCAGAACCGCATCGTTGATGTTGTCGTAGCCGAGAAAGCTTTGTATATCCTCCATCAAATTTTCCATGATATACCCGATTTTGGGCCTGCCCCCGGAGCTGACCGCAGCCAGATCCTTGCGGACCTGAATTTCCCCGAGGTCCAGCGCCTGGGCAATGGCTTTCGCCGAGATATTCATTTGTCCGTCCTTGGGCAGGAATTTCAGGTAGCGCAGATAGACCGGCAACCGCTGAAGCGTTTGAGTTGAAACCGACTGAATCATACTTATCACCTTTCAAGCAGGTATTCAGACGCCGGGAAAGGCAGACATTCCCTTAGGACTGCCTGCCTCCCTGCGCCTTTTTTGTCTAAAAATCCACTTCGGTATCGTAGAAGCAGCATTTCAAAAGCTTTTCCATTTGCTCCGGAGTAATGCTTCTCGGGTTCGATCCGGTGCATGCGTCCCCCACGGCCAGCGCGGCAACCTTGGGCAGCTTTTCCATGAATTCTCTTTCCCCGATTATGCCGCCTTCGTAATCCCGGATGCAGGCGGGGATTTCCAGCGTCCTGTTCATAGCCTTGATATGGTCAATGAGCGCATTGACAAGTTCGTTTGTGCTCTTGCCTTCAAGGCCGAGGAAGCGGGCGATTTCGGCATACCGCTTGGCCGCGGTTTCATCCTTGGCGTTAAACCGGATGACCTTGGGCAGATACATCGCGTTGGCACAGCCGTGGACGATGTGTCCGTCGGAATATGCGGCGCCGGTCTTATGCGCCATGGAATGTACAATGCCCAGCAGAGCGTTGGAGAAGGCCATGCCGGCAAGGCACTGGGCGTTATGCATCCTTGCGCGGGCCTCCATATCGCCATTATACGAAGCGATCAGATATTCGCTCACCATTTTGATGGCATGCAGCGCAAGCGGATCGGTGTAGTCGCAGTGCATCGTGGAGACATAAGCCTCCACGGCGTGGGTCATGGCGTCCATACCCGTGTGCGCGGTCAGTTTCTGGGGCATTGTTTCCGCGAGGTCTGGATCCACTATCGCAACATCCGGGGTGATGTTGAAGTCTGCCAGGGGGTATTTGATGCCCTTTGCGTAGTCGGTAATGACCGAAAACGCCGTCACCTCGGTCGCCGTCCCGGATGTGGAAGGGATAGCGCAGAACCTTGCCTTAGTGCGCAGGGCCGGGAAGTTAAAGGGGATGCAGAGCGCTTCAAAGGTGGTATCCGGGTATTCGTAAAATGTCCACATAGCTTTTGCGGCGTCGATGGGCGAACCTCCGCCGATGGAAACGATCCAATCCGGTTCAAATTCACGCATGGCTGCGGCGCCCTTCATCACTGTTTCCACCGAAGGGTCCGGTTCGACGCCCTCGAACAGCCTGACCTCCATGCCGGCTTCCTGCAGATTTGCAACGGTTTTATCTAAAAAGCCAAAACGCTTCATGCTTCCGCCGCCGACAACTACAAACGCCTTTTTGCCCTTCAGCGTTTTCAGGGCATCAATAGCACCTTTCCCATGGTATAAATCTCTTGGCAAGGTAAACCTTAACATAATCTTTTCTCCTCAATGTCAATTTTTAAATCTCTGTTTGTGAAAATATTAACATTGAATCGGCAAGGTATGAAGATACAAAAACGGCATATCGATATACGTATATCGATATGCCGTGATCTATTCGTTTCGGCGTTCTTTCAATAGGTTGAGACTGATTTCACCGTACCTTTCAGCTTTTGAATGAAAAGCCGATCCTCGGCGCTCATATGATACCCTTTGCGAAATATCAATATATCCTTATACTTATTTTTGGACATATTGCATGGTTTCTGCACCAGGGAAAAGCATTCGAGAACATCGTGGGGCATAGGAGAAACCCACATATAAGTGGTTGGGATGCGGCTTAGGATTTCAAACTGACTGCCCCGTTCATAAACCGCGATCTTCTTCTTCTTTTCAGCGGTCTGCGCGATTTGCCTAGCCTGAGAGACAGGCAGCGCGGGAACCGACAAATCGCCGTGTACGATCTCCGTGTACATGGAAAGCCGCAAAAAATCGATCATGTTTTCATTGGCCAGCGGATGCCCGCCGGACATCAGGGCCAGGTATTCAAACTCCCAAACAGGCTGGAATTTCAGGCTTCTGTCTTCCAGCGCCCTGATAAAATACGGCTCGTACACCGTTTGGTAGCGGATGACGGCCAGATTGTTGACTCCTTCCGCTACCTGGCTGATGGCCCGCATGGAGTTGGTTTCCCTGTAATTGATGTCGATATCCTTTTCCGGATTTAGCGCCTTGATAAACTCGGTAAAAGCGAAGGAGACATAGCTTGCCCTGGGGACACAAATATCAAACCTCTGCTTTTTCTCGTCCGCAGGCTTATACAGAGCCTCCATCTCCTCGATTTGCGCCAATATGCTCCTCGCATATCGCAAAAATCCCTCTCCCTTTTTTGTGGGGACGACGCCCTTTGAAGTGCGGTTAAAAATAGCCGCGCCCAGAGATCCTTCTAATTCGCGAATCGCCTTGCTCAGATGCGGCTGCGCGATATAAAGATTTTCTGCGGCTTTTGAAATGGAGCCGGTTTTTTCCACTTCAACGGCGTATTTCAGATGAAGAATATTGTTCATCAATCTTCCCCTCCCAGCGAACAGCGGCAAGTGATGCCTTTATTTTAACAAAATTATATCATAAAATTTGTAGATATCGTATTGAAATGCACCCCCAAAGTTATTTCAATATACTGAAATAACTTTGGGGGTGCATTTCACATATGTTTTCAAGACAGACACGGCGTCATAAATGGCAAAAGCCCGCAGCCTGCGGACTTTTGCCAACGCGATCTAAAAAATCGCTTTCTATTCAGTGGACATTATTCAGTGAACATTACTTATACTGCTTGTCGAGGATGTCGATGATATCGCACATGGCGTGGTTATCACAGTCTGAAACGATGTACTTTGCCATTTTCTTGATTTCATCAACGGCGTTAGCCGGTGCAAACGACGTCACCGCAGACATCATAGCCGCGTCGTTTTGCTGGTCGCCCGCGCAGTAGACGTCTTTTTTGTCCACGCCCAGCATCTGTGCCAGCTTCAAAATCCCTTTTCCCTTGTCGATTTCGTTGCTCTGCATCTCCAGAAGATGCGGGCTTGAAAACACCAGGTCAAAGCGCTCGGCATACCGCTCGATAAACCACGGCGCGACTGTTTTGAGATATTCGGGCTTCTGCGTCATGATGACCTTGACCCACGGAAGCGGAATGTCGGACAGGCGGTCGACGATGACCTGGTCGCTCACGCCCATGCGATCAAGATGCGCCACGGACACCTCGTTCATCCGGAAGGCATATACCGCGTCCAGGCAGCAAACCAGTATGCCTAGCTCGGAAAATGCGTCGGCAACGGTCTGGCAGGCCTCAAGGCAGTCCTCGGTCATGCAGTGGTCGTATAAATACTTCTTCTTCTCGTAGTCATAAATGACGGCGCCGTTTAACAGAACCACGGGCGCGTTGAAATCCAGAAACCCGCGCGGTTTTTCAAACGCCTGCGGGGAACGGCCGGTCGCGATCGTAAACAAACCGCCGTTTTCCATAAAATAGGAAATGGACTTCCTGCTCTCCGGGGAAAGCTCGCCCTTGCTGTTAAGCAGCGTATAGTCCATATCCGACGCCAAGAGAACTCCGTCAAACTTCGCCATTCATGCACCTCATTTTTATTTGGTAGATAAGTGCCGCAGCTGGGGCACGGCACGCAGCAGAAACGTTCCCACAATGAGCACAATCACCAGATCAACAAGCAGGAACGGCGCGTTATAAATGAGCGAATACAGCCAGACTGGCTGTCCCTCGGGGGCGTAGCTTGCGTAGAAAATAAGGCCCGACAGAAAATGAAAAACAAAGCGCACCCCCGTGCAGACAGCGGCCGCAATATAAAAGCGGTATTTCCCTGTCCTGAAGAAACCCGAAAGGCCGAGCGCGCCAAACGCGAACAGATAGTCGAAAATAACGTTAAACGGGGTCAGCGCGTAGCCGTCCTGCAAATACTGCAAAAGGCCGTAGACAAGTCCGGCGCCGATCCCCCAGCCCGGCCCGTAGAGCAGGCCGATGAGCAGCATGGGCAGCATCGAGGCGAACGTGACCGAGCCGCCCTGCGGCATGGAAAACAGCTTGAGATAGCTTAGGATGAACGCCACCGCGATAAATACGCCCGAGGTGACCAGCGCGCGGGTATTGAGTTTTTTGACAGGTTGTTCTTTCACAGGTTTGACCTCCTTATGTACGGGATCCTCAAACCTGTCTGCCGTAAAATGCCGCATGAATTGTTCATGCGGCATCAGGAAAATTCACATTGAATCC
Source organism: Oscillospiraceae bacterium (assembly GCA_963678505.2). Lineage (GTDB taxonomy): Bacteria > Bacillota > Clostridia > Oscillospirales > JAVBQB01. The sequence continues at coordinate 35,785 of CAXXFP010000014.1, forward strand.
ATTTCCTACGCCGGCATTATCCGGATCAGGTTCGAGGGTTAAAAGCTGCATTTTGCTTTCTCTCAGCCGGCGAGCCGCCAGCACCCCGTATTCTGTTATATAGTATCCAGTTTCGACATTCATTCTATACCGCGCGAAACATGCTTGTCAATGTTGAATTTTGCTTAAAAATTGCGCAAAATATACGGGAAGTTCGGTGCAAAACTCCATCCTCTGCCCCGTTCGGGGATGGTCAAACGCAATCATGCGCGCGTGCAGGCACTGACCCGACAGGCCGTAGGCGTTCTTTTTCCCGGCGTAGACGGGGTCTCCCACGACCGGATGTCCGATGTGCGCCATATGCACGCGGATCTGATGCGTGCGCCCGGTTTCCAGAATGCAGCGCACATGGGTAAAGCCCGGATAGCGTCCGAGTACCTCGAAATGTGTGACTGCGTCGCGGGCGTTTTTGTTCGTGACCGTCATTTTTTTGCGGTCGGTGGGGTGGCGGCCGATGGGCGCCTCGACGCGCCCCGCATCCTCTTTGATATTGCCGCAGACCACCGCCTCATATACGCGCCGGACGGTGTGCGCCTTGATCTGCGCGGCAAGGCTCACATGGCCGAAATCGCTCTTGGCTGCAAGCATCAGCCCGCTCGTGTCGCGGTCGAGCCGGTGCACGATGCCCGGGCGCGTCACGCCGCCGATGCCGGACAGGCTGTCCCCGCAGTGCATTAAAAGCGCGTTTACCAGCGTGCCCTCGCTGTGTCCGCCGGATGCCCCATGCCGCGCGGCTTGTTGATGACGATCGCATCCTCGTATAAAATCTCCAGCGGGATATCCTGCGCTTTAATTCCGCTTTCCCTGGGCGCAGGCAAAAGCACCACGAAAATTTCATTCGGCGCGATCCGGTGATTTTTGCGCACGGGGCTGCCGCCCAGCGTCACCTGCCCGTCTTCCATCCGGACCGTGCTGCGCGTAAGCCCGCTCTCGCGCGCAAGAAAGATATCGGCGCGCAGCAGCGCGTCGGCCTCCCCCGCCTTAAACTCCAGCCGTGTCGTCATGGTTTGAACCGGCTTTCGTCATAATCGTTTTGTCCGGAGAAAGCAGCACATACAGGCAAAACAGCGCGGCGCCTGTCGTAACGAAAACGTCGGCCACATTAAATACAGCAAAATTCATAAACCGGAAATCGAACATATCCACGACGTATCCATACAGCACCCGGTCGATGAGGTTACCCACCGCGCCCGCGGCAACGAAGACAAGCGACCACGCGCCCAGCGGATTTGTGATTCTGCGTGTAAAGAGCATAAACAAAACCGCAAGCACCACCATGACGGTGAGCGCGACAAAGCAGGCATATCCTGCAAAATGCCGAAAGCCGCCCCCCTGTTTTCCACATACGTCAGGCCGATCACACCGGGTATTTCCGGACGGAAGCCGGTCTGCGCCAGCCTGGAAACCGCCCAGCGTTTGACCGTCTGGTCGGCCGCGATGATCATCAGCATGGTCAATAGCTTCATGAGCATGATAAACGTCCTTTTCTTCTTTAAATGAGCAAGGCCGGCGCGGGTCACCTGCGCCGGCCATTTTTTAACTGCGTAACTATCTATTCTGAAACAACCCCGGCGCACCGTGCGCACAGTGCGGGATGCGCTTTGTCCTGCCCGATGGTATCGGCATAGTTCCAGCAGCGCGGACATTTCTCTCCGCCGACGCGCTCGACCGATACGGAAAGCTCTCCCTCGCCCTTTTGAAGCGTTACCGAGGAAACGATGAAGTACTCCTCCAGCTTCCCCTGGAATTGGCTGAGAAAGGACGCCATCTCTTCCCCGCAGGAAAGCGTTACACGCGCTTCCAGCGGCTTGCCGATGCGCTTTTCAGCGCGCGCACGCTCAAGCGCCTGGTTGACGCTCTCGCGCACGGAAAGCAGCTTTTCCCATTTCTCCACATCTTCTGCGCTCAGCTCCCACGCGGGATTTACGCACGGCATTTCGTTAAACAGCACGCTTTCCCGGTCGGCCGCAGCGTGATGGGGCATAAACTGCCAGATTTCCTCGGCGGTGTAGGCCAGAATGGGCGCGAGCAGACGGACAATGGAGTCGAGCACATAGTACATGGCTGTCTGCGCGCTGCGCCGCTTGAGTCCGTCGTGCGCTTCGCAGTAGAGCCTGTCCTTGACGATATCAAGATAGAAGCTCGACAGATCCACCACGCAGAAATTGTGCACGGCGTGGTAAATGACGTGATATTCGTAGTTTTCATACGCCTCGCGCACTTTTTCGACAAGGCGGTTTAAACGCATGAGCACCCAGCGGTCAAGCTCCGGCATCGTGGCAATGTCCACCGGCGCGTCGGGATTAAAGCCGCTTAAGTTGCCCAGAATGAAGCGCGACGTATTGCGGATTTTCAGGTAAATTTCAGACAGCTGCTTGAACATGTCCTTGGAAACGCGCACATCCACGCGGTAATCCGCCGATGAAACCCACAGGCGCAGGATGTCCGCGCCGTATTCCTTGACGATATCGGCGGGGTTCATGGTATTGCCCAGCGACTTGGACATTTTCTTACCCTCGCCGTC
>CAXXFP010000015.1:0-2138 GCA_963678505.2 Oscillospiraceae bacterium
GTTCTGGTTCCAGAACGATGATGTCAAGCCGCTGTTTCGAAGCAGAGGGACGCATAAAGGGAATTACGGTTGCCTTTTGATCGCTGCGGGCAGCAGAGGATACAACGGTGCCGGAGAGATGTGCGCGCGATCGGCGTTGCGTTCGGGGTGCGGTACGCTTGTTCTGAGTGCACCGGAGAGCACAGTGGATATTTATCGCGTCAAAGTGCCCGAAGCGATGAACTATTCGTTGCCCGAAACGGAAGAAGGCGGATATGACCATTGCAAAGAAGGCTTCAGCAAGGTTTTGCAGCGCGCCAGCGCCTGTGCGATAGGCCCCGGGATGGGGGACGGCGTGGGCGTAATGGAGATTGTGGAAACTGCACTGAAGAACAAACTTCCGGTCGTCCTGGATGCCGACGCGATCAACGCGATGTCTAAACACGGAAAGGAAGCCCTATACAATGCGACACAAGCGGTGCTGACGCCGCATCCGCGGGAGCTTTCACGCTTATTGAACGTTGGAACAGCCGATATTCTGCAGAACCCGATCGGCCACGCAAACGCCCTGGCCCAAGAGTATGGGTGTATCTGTGTTTTAAAAATGGCGAGCACCGTTATCGCATCCCCGGATTATACTGCGATTACAACCACAGGCTGTGCTGGCATGGCAAAAGGAGGAAGCGGAGACGTATTGACCGGATGCCTTGGCGCCCTGCTAGCCCAGGGAATGGATCCGTTCTATGCAGCTTGTTTCGCCGCCCACGCTTGCGGGCAGGCCGGGCAGATGGCGCAACGCCATTGGGGTATGACATCCATGCAGCCAACAGATACCATCGTGCAACTGCCAAGGGTCTTTAAGAAATATGAACAATAACAATTGACGTTTGTACATTCCCCATTTTCTGTGTGATTGCATACTATTAAAAGCAGACACAAAAGAAACACAATGGGTGAATGTCTATGATCAAACGCGCTGATATCTATTTGGCGAACCTCAATCCTGTTGTGGGAAGTGAACAGGGTGGATTGCGGCCGGTGCTTATCATACAGAACAACAAAGGAAACCGATACAGCCCGACCGTCATCGTGGCAGCCATCACATCTTCCGAGCAAAAGCCCGATCTTCCGACGCACATCATCATACAGCCTGAACAAAGCGGACTGAAAAAAACATCCATCATATTGCTAGAGCAGTTGAGGACATTGGATAAAAGCCGTCTTGTTTCCTATATAGGGACACTGGATGACGAAACAATGATAAGGGTGGATCAGGCTTTGGAATGCAGTTTAGGGTTTTAACGCATATCCTCACATGGTATAATGGCGGGAGCGATCCCGCCAATTTATGCCGTCGAACGGTTTCGTTGTTCACAAGATGGAAATCGCGAGGCCGGATCGGATGCAATGATAAATAACATCGGGCGCCGTTGCTTTTTGTACAAGGGATTATACTCCCCAAAACTGTACTTTTTGTATGTGCATAACGGGGATTCTCTTCTTTTGTTTTATGAAGGATGAAAGAAAATGCGTTTAAAAGAAATGGCAAAGAGCTGGGCGCTCATCATACTCGGATCGCTTTTGATGGCGGCAGCCATGAGACTGTTTTTGGTACCGAATAAAATCGCGCCGGGAGGGGTGAGCGGCTTAGCCACGGTCATCCATTACGTTACGGGCTGGCATACCGGCATGCTGATCCTGCTTATCAATTTGCCGCTTTTTCTGATCACGCTTATAACGGATGGTTGGCAATTCGTTCTTAAAACGCTGCTGTCCGTCGTTGCGATGTCCATTGGAACCGACTATCTCCCGATACCGATGATTACGGGAAACCTGTTGCTTGCGAGCCTGTTTGGCGGCGTCCTCATGGGATATGGTCTGGGCATGGTGCAATACGCGGAGGGGAATTCAGGCGGTACGGCGCTCGTTTCCCATCTGGTTCACCGCGTTGTACCGCATATGTCTATAGCTTGGGTGTTGTTCGCCATCGATTTTATCGTCGTAGCGCTTTCCGCTTTTGTGTTTGCGATGGATATAGCCCTGTATGCTCTTATATCGCTCTATATTTCAAGTGAAGTGTTCGACCGCGTGATCATCGGATTCGGCTCGGGGAAAAGCATCTATATCGTATCGGACAAGCTCAACGGAATCGCTGAACG
>CAXXFP010000016.1:0-202438 GCA_963678505.2 Oscillospiraceae bacterium
AGCGTTTATTCAGATGAACGCGGGGACGGACGCCCCGTCCGTGTCGGGTCTGCCCCGAAATCCGGCCAAAGCGCATCCGGCCGCGCACATCGCCTCAGGCGGCATCGGATTTAGCGGCCCGGGCATGCCGCGGACATGGACATAAATCGGCCGTGCGGCAGCGCGCAGGCATGGCGCATCTGCGGGTTTCAAGCAAAAAGCGGCGATTGCGCAAATTGGGCCTATTTTTTTGTACAAATACATACATAATGTTGGTGAAATATGGAAATATCGGTTAGAATAAAATATATATCGGATCAACCGGACGCGCGGCCGTCCCCGCCCGTCTACGCAACGCCGGGCGCCGCCGCGTGCGACCTGTGCGCGCGCATCGACGCGCCGCTCACCATCGAGCCGGGCGCGCTTTTGTCCGTGCCGACCGGCATCGCCATCGCGCTCCCGTCCCCGGACGCGGTTGCGCTGGTATTTGCGCGCAGCGGACTGGGCGTGCGCCACGGCATCGCGCTTTCTAACGGCGTGGGCGTCATCGACAGCGATTACCGCGGCGAAATCAGGGTCGGAATTACGAATCTTTCGCGAGAGACCTATACCGTCAAGCCCGGCGAGCGCATCGCGCAGCTGTGCTTTCTTCCGGTGTGCCGCGCGGTGTTTGAAGAGTGCGCCGAGCTTGGAGACACCGAGCGCGGCAGCGGGGGCTTCGGTTCCACGGGAAAGTAAGCCCTGGGCGTATGGAGTCCCGGTTCATGCGCGGCGCTTGCCCTCGGTATAAAGGTTCATTTTCATGCCGCAGGCAGCCTTTCAGCTGCCCGGCGGACGTAAATATCAGTTTTATGGAGTGTACGATGTCAATTATATTAGCCTCCGCATCCCCGCGAAGGCGGGAGCTTTTAGGCCGTCTGGGTGTGCGTGAGCTGACGGTGCTGCCCGCGGACGCGGACGAAACCATACCGGCCGGCATGGAAGTGTCCATGGCTGTGCGCGAGCTTTCCCGGCGCAAGGCGCTTTGGGCTGCCGACCGTGCGCGCCCGGGCGACGCGGTCATCGCCGCGGATACGTTGGTGTATCTCGACGGCGCGGTGCTGGGTAAGCCGCGCGACGCGCAGGAGGCCTTTTCCATGCTTGAGCGGCTGTCCGGCCGCGGCCACGAGGTATATACTGGCGTCACAGTCATTAAAGACGGCGCGCTGCTATGCGAGGCCGAGCGTACCGCGGTGTATTTCAGAAGCCTGAGTCAGGCGGAAATACGCGCCTACGTGGAAACGGGCGAGCCGATGGACAAGGCGGGCGCATATGGCATACAGGAGTTCGGGGCGCTTCTCGTTGCGCGCGTCGAGGGAGATTTTTATAACGTAATGGGGCTTCCGCTGTGCCGGCTTTACGGAATGCTGTCGCGCGTGGGCGTGGAGCTTTTGACTGGCAGGCAAACGGGGTGAAAAAGGCAGGGACGTCCTGCCGCGGTGCGAATTGCCGGATACACCGCCGCTTTTTTACGCAGCGCGCCGGTCGGCCTGAAAAACCGGCCATGAAGCTGCACACTTTCAGGGTTTCTGACTGCGCAGGTCACAAACCCGGCTTTGTTTACGTTCTCTTTTTGTTATTGGGAGGTTTTTACACTTGAGAAACCTGTTTAAACATAACGGAAAGGTCATCATCATCCTTGCGGTGCTGCTGACTCTTGGCATGGCCGTAGCCGCCGCCGCGGGCGGAGGGCGCGCGTCGCCTATATCCAACGCGCTCGGCTTTATCATTACACCGGTGCAGAGCGGGCTGGACTCCATCAATACGCGCATCTCCCAGTGGTATGGCTACCTGTCGCAGGTGGACGCATATAAAGAGGAGAACCGGCAGCTGCGTATCCGTATTGCCGAAATGGAGCAGACCGTGCGCGAATCCGAGCAGGCAAACGGAGAAAACGCACGCCTGCGCAAGCTGCTTGATTTGCGTCAGAAGCGGCGCGACTTTACCTTTGAGGCGGCGGGCGTGGTCGCGCGCGACACCTCAAACTGGGCGGCCTCCTTTACAATCAGCAAGGGTCAGGCCCAGGACATCGCGGCGGGCCAGAGCGTAATCAACGAAGAGGGCTTTCTGGTAGGGTTCATTTCGGAAACGGGCACGAACTGGGCAACGGTGACAACACTGATCGATTCGGACATGGAGGGCGGAGCCATCATCGCGCGCACGCAGTTTGCGGCCGTGGCGGAGGGCGACTTTTCTCTCATGCAGGAAAATAAGCTCAAGCTTTCCTACCTGCCGCGCGACTGCGACATCCTCATCGGCGATGTGGTGCTCACCTCCGGCGCGGGCGGAAAATTTCCGAAGGATCTCGTCATCGGCACGGTCGACAAGGTCATGACCGAGAAAAACGGCATATCCGAATACGCGGTGCTGACCCCGTCGGTCGACCTTGGCACCATCACGCAGGTATATGTAATCAAATCCTATGAGATTGATGATTAGCGCAGCCGCTTTTCAGGAGAGCAAGTGCCATGAGAAACAGACAGCTTTATAAGTGGATAGCCTACGCGTGCATCTTCCTTTTGGTTTTTCTCCTTCAGACGACCGCGCTGTCCCGGCTGGAGGTGATGGGAGTGCATCCAAACCTGATTCCCGTTTTGGTGGTGTGCGTGGCTCTTTTTGAGGGCGCAGCGGGCGGGGCTGCCTTTGGTTTTGCCGCGGGCTTTTATGCGACGCGCTTATTCCGCCCTCCGAAGCGTTTTTTGCGCTGTTTTTCCTTTTTATGGGGCTCATTACGGGCAAGGTGTGCAACTATATCTTTAAAAAGCGCGTTTTTACCGCTTTTTTATGGTCGTTAATATGCATGATTATCCTTAATTTATTGTATTTCTGTATATTTTATCTGCTGACCGGACGCGCCGGGATTTCCGCGCTGTATACCGTAGCGCTTCCCGAAACTGTATTTTCGGCGCTGTTCGCGCCTGTCATTTATCTGCCGGTGCGCGCGGTGTACCGCAGGTTCGGAGAAAACAATCAATAACAAGGTGTGCGGCCCGTTTTTTTGCGCGGCGCACCTGGGAGAGGCAATATGGAAGGCGCAAAGCTGTATTTTCGCATTTCGGTTCTGGGGATTATACTGGTCGCGCTGATGTTCGTATCCGGCGGCAGACTGTACAATCTCCAGATTATAAACGGAGACCAATACTTAAAGCAGTCCGAGCGCAGGATCCTGCGCTCGTCTGTGGTGATCGCCTCGCGCGGCGAGATACTCGACCGGTACGGGCGTCCGCTCGTGGTCAACCGGTTAAGCCACAACCTCACGCTCGACACCGCGCTCATTAAAAAAAGCGGTTTAAACAACGTAATCGGAAAACTAATCGCCGCCTGCGAAAAAAACGGGCAGGCATATGACGACACGCTGCCCGTCACCGCGCCGCCCTATGTCCTTATGGACGGGGCGACGTCGCAGCAGATCGGACGCTACGAGCGCTATCTCAAGGAAAAGGACCTGACGGGGAAAACGCCCGCCGAGGTCATGGCGTTTTTATACGAGCTTTACGGGATCGATGCGTCAACAGATGAAGCGCAGGCGCGCAAAATCGCGGACGTACGGTATGAGCTTGAGCTGCGCGATCTGTTTTTCAACATTCCGGCCTATGTTTTTGCCGAGGATGTGGATATGGACCTGATCGCGGTGATCAAAGAGCAGAAGTTTCTCGGCGTCAACGTAAGCAATGTGCCCATCCGCGAATATAAGACGGATTTCGCCGCGCACATTTTAGGGCGCTCCGGCCCGATTTTCGAAGAGGAATACGCCGAGCTGAAGGAACAGGGCTATGCCATGGATGCCGTCGTCGGTAAGGACGGCATGGAAAAAATACTGGAAAGCTGGCTTCGCGGCAAAAACGGCGTGCAAAGCGTGGAGACGAACACCGCCGGCAAGGTGACAAACATCATCGACACGCAGCCGTCCGAACCCGGCAAAAACTGCGTGCTCACCATTGACATCCGCCTGCAGGAGGCGGCCGAACGCGCGCTCAAGGAGCATATCCCACGCCTGATTGCCGAGGGAAACCAGAAGTGGGGCGGGTTTGACGCCGAGGGCGGGGCCGTTGCGGTCGTCCAGGTCAAAACAGGCGAAATTCTGGCGCTGGCGTCCTATCCCACCTTCAAGCTTTCCACCTTTAACGCCGATTATAAAAGCCTCAACGAAGATCCGCTCAAGCCCATGTATAACCGCGCGACGATGGGGATTTATCCGCCCGGCTCCACATTTAAGATGTGCACCTCCGTCGCGGCGCTGGAGTCCGGCGCCATCGCGCCCTCCACCAAAATACTCGACAAGGGCGTTTACATGTATTATGCGCCCAGCTATACGCCCGCCTGCTCGCTGTGGCGCTCCTCCTACCGGACACACGGGAATATCAACATCGTCGAGGCGCTCAAGGTATCCTGCAACTATTTTTTCTATGAGGCGGGCCGGCTTGCCGGTATCGAAAACATCGACCGGGTCGCCACGCAGCTCGGCCTGGGCCAGCCGACGGGCATCGAGCTTCCGGAAAGCACGGGCGTGCTGGCAGGACCGGAATACAGCAGGAAGATGGGCACACAGTGGTATCCGGGACTCACGCTGGCGGCGGCCATCGGGCAGGCGGACAACTCGTTTACCCCCCTGCAGCTTGCAAATTACGTTGCGACGCTTGTAAACGGAGGGACGCGGTATAAGGCGCATCTGCTCAAGGCGGTCAAGTCCTATGATTATACGCAGACCCTCGTCGATATAAAGCCTGAGGTCGTAAGCAAGGTGGATATGAGCAGCCAAACCTATCAGACGGTCATGCAGGGCATGCGCGCCGTGGCGGAAACGGGTACGGCCTCCAATGTGTTTGGAAACTATCCGATCAAGGTCGGCGCAAAAACAGGCTCGGCGCAGATCACCTCCACACAGTCCGATAACGGCGTGTTTGTTGTTTTTGCTCCCTATGACGACCCGGAAATCGCCGTTGCGGTCGTCGTCGAGCACGGCGGACAGGGAAACCGCGTGGCGCCCATTGCGCGCGACATCTTTGATGCGTATTTCGGGCAGGACGGACAGCTTGAGAGTATCACGGGGGAAAATGTATTGCTCAGGTAAGTTTTTTTCCGGCAGGCGTCCGCGACAGGGACAGAGTGCTTGCATAAGAGCGTATTTTTGCTATAATAAAAGAGAGACCTTGTGCCGGTTGAAGTGATTTTTTGTCCCGCGCGAACCGGCGCCGGCATTTGAAAAAGGGAAACCGGCCTTTTATAGGCCTGTTTATAGAAAAATGCCTGTCCTGAGATATGGACAGGCAGGAATCGCACGCTGATCATTTTCCGCGCGGAGTGATCACGCGGGAAGGCAAGTACATTGCCGCGCGGGAAATGGCGGTTATTATGGGCAAGGCAGTGGTTGTTACCTCCGGCAAGGGCGGAACGGGAAAAACCTCGGTCGCGGGAGGGGTTGCATCCTGCCTGGCGGCGCTGGGCAAAAAGGTGCTTTGCCTGGATGCCGACGTTGGGCTGCGCAATCTGGATATCGTGCTCGGGCTTTCCGATCGGGCGCTGCTTGATTTTTTTGACGTGCTGTGGGGCGGCGCGGAGCTTATGTCAGCCGTGGTGGGACATCCCGTGATCCCCAGACTATCGCTGCTGAGCGCTCCGTCGGGTTCGCCGGAGCGGTGGCCTGAGCCGGAGGAAATGAAAAGACTGGTTTCCCACCTCAAGGAGCAGTACGATTACTGCATCATCGATTCTCCCGCCGGGCTTGGTGCGGGCTTTCGCCTTGCCTCCTGCGCGGCCGACGGGGCCATTGTGGTGTGTACGCCGGATGCCGCCAGCCTGCGCGATGCGCGGCGTGCGGCCGAGGCGCTTGAGGGCATCCGGGTGGGCGCGGCGCTGGTGGTAAACCGCGTGCGTCCCAAGCTCATTGCAAAGCAGCTGGCGGCAAATATCGACGATGCCATGGATATTACCGGCGTGCGGCTTCTGGGCATCGTACCCGAGGACGAGGCCGTCATTGTATGCTCAAACCAGGGTGTGCCGGTGATTTTGCAGCAGCACGGCGGGGCCGCGCGCGCTTACCTCAATATTGCAAAGCGGCTTGACGGGCAGCGGGTTCCCCTGATGAAAATCCGGTAGCGGAGGGGATACCGGTGCCTGAAAAAGCAGAACATAATGAAGGGGGTCTACCTGTGAATATCGCTCTGATTGCGCACGATAAGAAAAAAGAACTGATGGTTCAGTTTTGCATTGCCTACTGCGGCATTCTATCCAAGCATAACCTGTGTGCCACAGGCACTACGGGGAAGCTTGTAGCCGAGGCTACGGGGCTGGATGTGAAGTGCTTTCTTTCCGGGCCGCAGGGCGGTGAGCAGCAGATCGGCGCGCGCATCGCCTACAATGAAATCGACCTTCTGCTGTTTTTCCGGGATCCGCTCACCGCGCAGAAATATGAGCCGGACATCCAGTCTGTTCTGCGGCTTTGCGACATGCACAACATCCCCGCGGCGACCAATGTCGCCACCGCCGAGGTGCTTATCCACGGGCTTGACCGCGGCGACCTTGCCTGGCGCGACATCGTCAATCCTAAGCTGGTGCTTTAAAAGCCGCCGGCAAACAGGTCTGCTCGTATTTGCATAGTGAATATTGCCGCCGGGCGTCAATTTGCGCGGGGCTGCCGCGCAGACAGCCGGATTTGGACAGGCTGTCGGCGTTTATGCGGAGAAAGAGGGTTAAAACATGGAATTACAAACAGAGGCTGCGCCCGAGATTCTTGGAACGCTGGGAATCGTTGGCATGCGGGGCTGCGAGGAAATTACCGACAGGATCAACCATTATCTCACACAGTGGAGGAATGACAGCCATAGCGGCGAGCATTGCAACAATGGGTATAAGATCCGGGTATCCTGCCCGCGCTTCGGTTCGGGAGAAGCCAAGGGACTCATTCATCAGTCGGTGCGCGGATATGACCTGTATGTCATCTGCGATATGTTCAATTACGGCATGACTTATAATATGTACGGCCGGGAAGTGCCCATGAGCCCGGACGACCATTTTCAAGATTTAAAGCGCATCATATCCGCCGCCGAGGGCAGGACGCGGCGCGTGAATGTCATCATGCCCATGCTCTACGAGGGGCGTCAGCACCGACGCTCGGCAAGGGAATCGCTCGACTGTGCGCTGGCCCTGCAGGAGCTTACGCGCATGGGCGTGAGCAACATCATCACCTTTGACGCGCATGATTCGCGCGTGCAGAACGCGATTCCTCTGGGAGGTTTCGAGGATATCCACCCCAATTATCAGATGATCAAGGCGCTGGTCAATACCGTTCCCGACATCCGCATTGACCCCCAGAATATGATGATCATTTCTCCCGACGAGGGCGGCATGTCCCGCTGCATTTACTATTCCTCGGTGCTCGGGCTGGAGCTTGGCATGTTCTATAAGCGCCGCGATTACTCCATTATCGTAAACGGGCGCAACCCCATCATCCGTCATGAGTATCTGGGCGACAACATGGAAAATAAAGATGTGATTATCGTTGACGATATGATTTCCTCGGGGGATTCCATGATCGATATTGCCGCGCAGATCAAAAAACGCGGCGCGCGCAGGGTGTTTATATTTGCGACCTTCGGGCTTTTCTGCGAGGGGCTCGAGCAGTTCGACCGCGTCTATAACGAGGGCCTCGTTGAACGCGTGTTCACCACAAACCTCGTTTACCGCACGGAGGAACTGAAAAAGCGGCCGTGGTACACCGAGGTGGACATGTCAAAATACATCGCTTACATCATCGACACGCTCAACCACGACCAATCGATCAGCTCACTTTTAAACCCCGTCCAGCGTATCAACAATCTGCTTACGAAGCACGGCTTTGCCGTTCACGCCCAGCCGGAGGATACGTTGTAGGCAGTTTTTCCCTCACGTGTGCGCAAGTCCGGCGAGATCCGCCTGCGCACACATGGCCGCGAAAAGGTGGGCAGCGGATGCCCGCCTTTTCTTTGAAAGGAGTATTTTTTATGGCGCTTCTGACCGGAGCACCGCGGGGTACCAAGGATGTAATTCCCGCGCAGGTCTATAAATGGCAGTATCTTGAGGATACGCTGCGCCGCTGCGCGCGCGATTTCGGCTTTACCGAAATACGGTTTCCCACCTTTGAACATACCGAGCTTTTCCTGCGCGGCGTGGGCGACACCACGGACGTGGTGCAGAAGGAAATGTACACCTTTCAGGATAAGGGCGGGCGCTCGATCACGCTGCGCCCAGAGGGGACGGCGTCGGTCGTGCGCAGCGTGCTTGAAAATTCGCTGTACGCCGCCGGGCTTCCGCTCAAGGTGTGGTACATGGCGCCCAATTACCGCTACGAAAAGCCGCAGGCGGGCAGACTGCGCGAGCATCATCAGTTTGGCGTGGAGAGTCTGGGGTCAGCCTCCGCGACGGCCGACGCCGAGGTTATCGGCCTTGCCGACACCTTTTTAAGCCGGCTGGGTATCCAAACTGTCGCGCTGCGCATCAATTCCATCGGCTGCCCGAAATGCAGGCCGGGTTATCACGAGGCGCTGCGCGCTTACTTTAACACACATGAGGAAAAGCTGTGTCCGACCTGTCATGAGCGGCTTGAGCGCAATCCGCTGCGCGTGCTCGACTGCAAGGACGAGGGCTGCCGCGGCGTTGCCAAGGACGCCCCGCACACGACCGACCATCTTTGCACTGAGTGTGCGGAGCATTTTGAAAAGCTGAAGTCCTGCTTAAGCGCCATGGGGATCGTCTACACGGTCGATACCCGTATCGTGCGCGGGCTGGATTATTATACAAAAACGGTATTTGAATTTGTTACCGACTGCATCGGCGCGCAGGGCACTGTATGCGGCGGCGGCCGGTACGACGGTTTAGTTGAGGCGCTTGGCGGGCCGTCAACGCCCGGACTTGGTTTCGGCAGCGGGCTTGAGCGGCTGCTGATGGTCATGGAGGCCTCCGGCGTGGAAATTCCGAAGCCCGACGGCTGCGCGCTGTTTGTAGCGGCGATCGGCGAGCGGGCGCAGAGCGAGGCAACCCTGCTCGTGCACAAGCTGCGCCGTGCGGGCGTGGCGGCCGAGCAGGATACGATGGGGCGTTCGCTCAAGGCGCAGATGAAATATGCCGACCGCATCGGCGCGAGATATTGCGCGGTGCTCGGAGACGACGAGTTGGATGCCGGCGAGGTCAAGATAAAGGATATGACAACGGGCACAGCGGAGCCCTGCGCGCTGTCCGTCGAGGCCATTGCCTCATATATCAAACAAAAATAACGGGCGGCCGGGCGCCGAAACTTCGTGCCGATGGCACGGGCAGTGCCAGACCGGTCAGGAGGAACGCATGGAAACGAACAGTATAAAGGGGTTTAAGCGTACGATCTACTGCGGGCAGGTGCGCCCCGGAGATATCGGTCGCGAGGTCACCGTGTGCGGCTGGGTACAGCGCGCGCGCAATCTGGGGGGACTGATCTTCATAGACCTGCGCGACCGCACAGGCATCGTGCAGTGCGTTTTTGACGGAGCGGAGGACGCGGAGCTTTCAAAGCTGGCGTCCGGCGTGCGCTCGGAGTGGGTGCTGGCTGTGGCGGGCAATGTGCGCGCGCGCGGCGAGGGCGCGGTCAATCCCAACATGTCCACCGGGCAGGTGGAGGTGTTGGCCGTGCGTCTGCGCGTGCTGTCGCGCTCGGAAACGCCCCCGTTTGAAATCACGGACAAAACCGACGTGGGCGAAAACCTGCGTCTGAAATACCGGTACCTTGACCTGCGCCGTCCGGCTCTGCAGAAAACGCTCGCACTGCGTCACCGCGCTTTGCAGGCCACGCGCGCGTATTTTGACAGTCAGGGCTTTTATGAAATCGAAACGCCCATCATGACCAAGTCCACGCCCGAGGGCGCGCGCGACTATCTCGTGCCCAGCCGTCTGCACGAGGGCAAGTTTTATGCCCTGCCGCAGTCCCCGCAGCAATATAAGCAGCTTTTGATGCTGTCCGGTTTTGACCGGTACATGCAGATCGCGCGCTGCTTCCGCGACGAGGATCTGCGCGCCGACAGGCAGCCCGAATTTACGCAGGTGGATCTGGAAATGTCGTTTGTCGACGTCGACGACGTGCTCGCGGTTGGCGAGGGGTACGTGAAGTCTTTGTGGAAAAGCGTGCTCGGCATCGAGGTGGAGACGCCGATTCTGCGTATTCCCTATGCGCAGGCGCTGGAGCGCTTCGGCTCGGACAAGCCCGACATGCGCTTTGACTTTGAACTGATCAACATCACCGATATCGCCGAAAAGAGCGGCTTTAAGGTGTTTTCCGAGGCCGTGGCCGGTGGCGGCAGTGTGCGTGTCATCAACGTGCAGGGTCACGCGGCCGACTTTACGCGCAAGGATATCGATGCGCTCACCGAGTTTATCAAGGGTTATCGCGCAAAGGGTCTTGCGTGGCTGAAGCTTGCCGGCGGTGAAATGTCCTCGAGCTTTGCCAAGTTCTTGACCAAAGAAGAGCTCGACGCCGTTTTGGCCCGCGCGCAGGCCAAGGACGGCGACATCCTGTTTATCGTGGCGGATGCAGACAATACGCGCGCGCTTCAGTCGCTGGGCGCACTGCGCGTGGAATGCGCGCGCAGGCTGGGGCTGATGAAGCCGGATGAGTTTAAATTCCTGTGGGTCACAGAGTTTCCGATGTTTGAGTGGAGCGAGGAGGAGCAGCGGCTCGTGGCCGCGCACCATCCGTTTACCTCGCCGATGGATGAGGACATCGCGCTTTTAGACACCGACCCGGCGCGCTGCCGCTCAAAGGCGTATGATCTGGTCATTAACGGCTATGAGGTGCTTTCCGGTTCGATCCGTATTTTTGATTCCGCGCTGCAGAGCCGGATGTTCGCGCTTCTGGGGCATACCCCGGAGGATGCGCAGGAACGCTTCGGGCAGCTGCTCACCGCGTTTCAGTACGGCGTGCCGCCGCACGGGGGCATGGGCTTCGGCTTTGACCGGCTGGTCATGCTGCTTGCCGGAACGGACAACATCCGCGACGTCATCGCCTTCCCGAAGCTGCAAAACGCTTCCGAGCCCATGATGGCGAGTCCCGCACAGGTGGAGGAAAAGCAACTGCGCGATCTTCATATCAAGCTGGACTTGTCTCAGCCAAAAAGTGCCGAGTAAGAAAAATCAGAAACCAATATACGCACCAGGCCGCGGACGGTTATCCGCGGCCTTTTTTGATTGCGCCCAATAAGAAAGCGATGCGCTGTACTTTTTGCGAAAATTGTGATAAAATAGTGCCTGATAAATACAACTGTGCGCGCATTGCGCACAGCATACCAATCATGGAGGCATTGCATGAAATATATTGTGATTCTCGCGGATGGAATGGCCGATTATCCGCTTGCCGAGCTCGACGGGAAAACGCCGATGGGCGCGGCCCGCAAGCCGGAAATGGACAGACTTGCCGCAAAGGGCGTGACCGGCCTTGCGCGCACGCTGTACGAGGGGCTTCCGACCGGCAGCGACACGGCAAATCTTTCCGTGCTGGGCTACGACCCCAAAAAATACTATACCGGCCGTTCGCCCATCGAGGCGGTCGGTCTTGGCATACCGCTTGAAGACGACGACACGGTGTTCAGACTGAATCTGGTCACGCTTTCCCAGGATGACGGCCCGTTTGCCGGGAAGACCATTCTTGACCACAGCGCCGGGAAGATTACAAACGAAGAGGCCTATGAGCTGCTCGACGCGCTGAGGGATGAATTCGCTTCGCCGGACATGCGCTTTTACAGGGGCGTCAGCTACCGGCATATCCTTGTGTGGAGCGGCATTGACTACGGATACACGATGACGCCGCCGCACGACATACTCGGGCGCGTGATCGGGGACTATCTGCCCGGCGGACCGTACGGCAAACAGGTGCTTTCCATGATGGAGCGCAGCTACGCGCTTTTGAGCACGCACCCGGTCAACATCCGGCGCATACAAAACGGACTCAGCCCGGCCAACTGCATGTGGCTGTGGGGAGAGGGGAAAAAGCCGAGGCTTGACAGCTTTGAAAAGAAATACGGTGTGCGCGGAAGCGTCATCACCGCCGTGCCGCTCATTATGGGGCTTGCCGCGGGCATGGGCTTAGGATCGGTGGAAGTCGAAGGCGCCACGGGGGAATATCACACGAACTATCGCGGCAAGGCGGACGCCGCGCTTGCGGTGCTTAGAAACGAGGATTTCGTCTTTGTACATATCGAGGCGCCCGATGAGTGCGGGCATGACGGGGATATCGAGCTGAAAGTCAAATCCATCGAGCGCATCGACGCCGAGGTCATTTCCCCGATCATTGCGGAAATGAACCGCCGCGCCGAGGATTACCGCGTGCTTGTAATGCCGGATCACGCCACGCCCATTTGCGTGCGCACGCACACCATAGACCCCGTTCCCTTCGCGGTATACGACAGCCGCCGCGAAAAAAGCGGCGCGCCTGTTTTTAACGAGCAGTCCGCCGCGGCAGCGGGGCTTATGCTCGAGGACGGGTATACGCTCATGGGGCGTTTTATAAAAAGCGAAATCTGATTCGGAACAAACCAAAACGGCGCAAATCCCGCATGCTGACGGCGCGGGCTTGCGCCGTTTTTTTATGTTCAGCGTGCGCGTCGGAGAACAAAGCAGAGGCACGGGGAAAATATAGTTTGTCTGCATATTGTTATATGACATATTACGCTCTATAATAAAAACGATCAAACGCACGGCGCAAAAGAAAATATACGCGCCAAGGCTGTGTACAGCTGTGCGCCGCGGCCGGTTTGCGACGCGCGATAAACTGCCGGGGATATCGGCAGGAGGGATTGTGACTATGAGCGGCAAACAGACAGCGGCGCCCGAAACCGCCGAAGGGCAAAACCGGTGCATGCCGAAAACCGACCGGCGCAACCTGCTGCTTTACTGCGTGGAGGGCGTGCTTGCTACGCTGGTCATAAATCTTGTCAACAACAATAATAACCTGTTTGCAACGCGTCTTGGCGCGACACCCTTTGAGCTGAGCCTTGTCATGCTGCTGCCGCAGCTGGCGGGCATGCTCGTGCTCATTCCCGGCGGGATTCTGACTGACCGGCTCAAAAACAAGCGGCGCATGGTGGCCGCTTCGCTGCTGTGCGCCATGGCGGCATACATTGTGCTGGGTGTCACACCGTACTTCGGGCAGTACCGGCTGGCGGCGTTTCTCATTTTTTTGGCCGTTTCCGCCGCGCCGATGGCGCTGTATAACGCCTCCTGGCAGGCGTTCTTTTCCGATGTGGTACCCGGCGCATATCAAAACCGCACGCTTTCCGTGCGCTCAAAGCTGCTTTTTATCACAGGCGTGGCCGTGCCGCTTGTCACGGGGGCGCTGCTGGCAGGCGTCGCCTCTACGGAGGGGAAAATCCGGTACCATCAGCTGTTTCTGTGGGCGGCGGCGGCGTTTATTGTTGTTCAGGTGCTGGTACTTAACCGGATCGAAGGCGGCGACACGGCCTCGTCTGGCTCTGTCACATTGCGCGACTATCTGCGCGTTGCCCGCGGACTTTTTCACAACAAACGCTTTATCGGATTTGTAGCCGTCGCGTTTTTTTTTCCATATGACCTGGCATATGGACTGGACGATCTATTATTACAGTCAGATTACCTATCTGCATGCAGATGAGCTGTGGCTGGGCTATAACAATGTGGTGACTGCGCTGGTACAGTTTTTGACCATCGGCTTCTGGGCGCGCATGAACGAGAAGATAGGCGTGCGGTTTGTCATGATGCTCGGCGGTATCGGCATGGCAGCTGCACCGCTGTGCATGATCATCGGTCTGAGCCTGCCGCAGGGGCAGGCGCTGCCGGTGTTTCTGCTTCTGACCGCATTATCCAATATATTGCTCGGCTTCCTGCAGATCAACCTCCTGCAATGTCTGCTTCAGGTGATCGATAAAAACAACAAAACTATGAGCATCGCCATATACACCGTGTTTATTACGGTTTCCAATGCCGTACTGCCGGTTGTGGGCGTGAAGGTGTATATGTTGCTGGGCGACAGTCTGCAGGCCATGCGCATGACGTTTATTATCGTAATGGCCCTGCGTTTTATCGCGGCGGGACTGTGGGCGGTGCGCTGGTACCGGCTGCGCGGGGAGCCAAAATGACAGCCCACTTCGCCGGATATTTTCTGAATTTTTCGGGTTTGCATATATTTGCGCATATTCAACAAAATACGACGGAGATTCCCTCAATATTTAAGAACATTTTGCATTGTATGGAAAAGCGGTTTTTGATATGATGAATACCGTTAAAGAGAAATGGACAAGCCGCTTTCCCACGTGGGCTTTCGGGTATTTTTCTTTTTCTATATAGGGGCCGCGCAATAGCGCGGCCTGATTTTTTGCCCTTTTTCAAACGGATAAAATATCCGCATTGCAGCGTTTGTATTCTGGAATTTTTCATCACGCATCAAGATACGAAGAGCCCCGCGGCATATGCCGCGGGGCTCTTCGTATCGGTACGGCGGATAATGCTTCCAGGCCCGGAGGCATTCGGCTTAAGCGCCCAAAAGCTATGCCAATGCAGGGGGGACGGGCACCCGGAAAGCGGATCATATTTTAAACGAAAAATTTAAACGTGTAATACACTCGGCTCAGTTTTTATTATCCTGTTCGCGCAGCTCCACGCGTCGGATTTTGCCGCTGATGGTTTTGGGCAGGCTATCCACAAATTCCAGCACGCGGGGGTATTTGTAGGGCGCCGTGTGGGTCTTGACATACTGCTGGATATCTTTTTTCAGCTGCTCGGTGCCCTGCGTATCCTTTGTCAGGACAATGGTCGCCTTGACCAGCTGGCCGCGTACCGGGTCGGGCACGCCGGTCACGGCGCACTCGAGCACATACGGCAGTTCCATCAGTACGCTTTCGATTTCAAAGGGGCCGATGCGATAGCCGGAGGATTTGATCAGGTCATCCGTGCGTCCGACATACCAGAAATAGCCGTCCTCGTCGCGCCAGGCCATGTCGCCTGTGTGGTACATATCGTCGTGCCACGCGGCCTGCGTGCGTTCCTCGTCCCGGAAATAACCGGAGAACATGCCGCACGGTACAAAATGATCGGTTTTAATCACGATCTCGCCCACCTCGCCGGGCGCGGCACAGCCGCCCTCGGGCTTGATCAGATCGACCTCGTACTGCGGGTTGGGCTTCCCCATCGAGCCGGGCTTGGGCGTCATGCCGATCAGGTTTGCCACTGTCAGAGTGGTTTCGGTCTGTCCGAAGCCCTCCATGAGCTTGATGCCCGTGGCTTTCAAAAATTGACTGTATACCTCGGGGTTGAGCGCCTCGCCCGCGATGGTCGCATATTCAAGCGAGCTAAGATCATGCCTGGACAAATCTTCCTTGATAAAGTAGCGGTAAATCGTGGGTGGCGCGCAAAACGTGGTGATGCGGTATTTTGGAAACAGGCTCAGCAGGTCATGCGCGTCGAATTTATCAAAATCGTAGGTTAAGATGCAGGCCTCACACAGCCACTGGCCATAGAGCTTGCCCCATACCGCCTTGCCCCAGCCGGTCTCCGCGACGGTCAGGTGCACGCCGTCGGGATTGACATTGTGCCACCAGCGTGCGGTGACGATGTGCCCAAGCGGATAGGTAAAGCTGTGTGTGGCGATTTTCGGGTAGCCCGCGGTGCCCGAGGTGAAATACATGAGCATGGGGTCGCTTTGGTGGGTTGCGTCCTGTCCGGCCGGGCGCGCAAATTCAGCACTCTGCGCGGCGATCCCGTCGTCAAAGCTTTCCCAGCCGGCACGCGTGCCGTTAACCATGGACAGAAGCTTTACGGTGGGAGCTTCTTTCAGCGAAAGCTCGACCTGCTCGGCCACATCCCCATCCCCCGTGCATACGACCGCGCTGACGCCGGCGGCGTTAAACCGGTATACAAGGTCTTTTTTCATCAGCTGGTTGGTCGCGGGGATGGCCACGGCGCCCAGCTTGTGCAGCGCGACGATGGCAAACCAGAACTGATAGTGACGCTTTAAGATGAGCAGGACGCGGTCGCCCTTTTTGACGCCCAGCTTTGTAAAATAGTTTGCCGCCCGGGCCGAGCCATTCATCATATCGGCAAAGGTGAAGATGCGCTCCTCATGGTCATGTGAAAGCCAGATCATGGCTTTTTTATCGGGACACTGACGGCCCAGCGCGTCGACCACGTCAAAGCCGAAGTTAAAGTTCTCAGGGCAGCGGAAGGAAATATCCTTCAGATGGCCGTTTGCGTCGAGGGTTTCGTTTACATATTGTTTGTACAAAAGCTCCATGTCAGTTTTCCTCCCTGCCGTGTTTCATCACAACGGCCAGAAATTCGCAGTCCGCGCCGCCGGTGGCGATCATTCCATGCTCCGTGGCGGAATTATAATAGACGCTGTCTCCCGCGCGGAGCGTCTCGGTGTGTCCGTCAATCTGAAATTTCATGCTGCCTGACAGAACATAGTCAAATTCCTGCCCGATGTGCGTGGACAGGTGGATGGGCGCGGCCTGCTCGGCGTCGCTGTAGGCCGCTACGACATAAAACGGCTCGGCCAGCCGGCTTTTGAGCAAATAGGCAAGATGCCGGTAGGCAAAGCCTTTTCTGCGCTGAATGGGCATTCCCCCGCCGCTGCGCACCACGGTGTATGAGGAAAGCTTGGGAACGTCGCCCGTGACAAGCTCTGAAATATCCACCCCGAAGCGCTGCGCGCACTTATACAAAAATGTAAAGGAAAAATCGTTTTGCCCCGCTTCGCACGCGCGGTACTCCTCGAGCGTCACCCCGGTGATCCCGGCCATTTCCTCCTCGGAGATTTCCATCATCAAACGCAGCCCGCTAATTCGCTGTGCAACCTGTGCCATCTGGTTTTCCATGTCACTGCCTCCTCATTTTTAATTTTAGTTTACGCGAAAATACAAAAAAGCCCCGTCTCTTTAAAGAGACGGAGCATATACTCCGCGGTACCACTCTCATTGCCGCACAGGGCGGCCGCTTGCCCGTATCGCGCGGCCCTGAAAGGACGCTTAAATACGTTCCCCATTAACGGAGGGAATCCGGCGCTGCTTAAAATAGGGTCGGCAGGCTGCTCAGGGGTGATACGGATGGTTAAATCGCGCTGCCTTTCACCAGGCGGCAGCTCTCTGAAGCGGTTTTGACCCAACCCTGTCCCCGTCCACGCATTTGAAATATTAAAGTTATGATATCATAAATACCGGCGTTGTCAAGGGGAAAACTGCGCGGCATGGCGCACGGGCAATAAAAAATGCGAAAGAGTGTGCTTGCTGCTTGAAAACCGTCAAAATTGCTGGTATTGTGTTTAGCGGAGCGCTTTTTGTGCCCAACTACATAGGTGGATGCGCACAGGCGGAGCCGGTTGATGCGGCGACGCGCGCATGCACTGCGGAGGATATCGGATGAAGAAAACAATGGTTTACTATATTGCCGCGCTGCTGGTGGTTTTGATCTGGGGCACCACCTTTGTATCCACCAAGATTCTGCTCAAAAGCATCAGTCCCATTGAAATTATGTTTTACCGGTATGTGATCGCGTATGCGGTGCTGTTTGCCATTCACCCGAAGGTGAGAAAGCCCGCAGGCGTGAAAGAGGAGCTGTTATTTGTGCTGGCCGGCATATTCGGCGGCACGCTGTATTTTCTGGCCAGCAACTACGCACTCAAATACAGCCTTGCGTCCAACGCAAGCCTGCTGCTGGCCACGGCGCCCATGTTCACGGCCGTCGCCGCGCACTTTCTGACCCGGGGTGAAAAGCTCAGTAAAAGCATGGGCATGGGCTTCGCGGTTGCCTTCGGGGGTACTTTTCTGGTGATATTCAACGGGCATTTTATGCTCAGGCTAAACCCTGTGGGCGATTTTTTGGCGCTCGCATCGGCGCTTTCCTGGGCGCTATATTCGGTGGTCGTGAAAAAGATCGGAGACCGATACGATGGCTTGTACATCACCCGGAAGATTTTCTTTTATTCCATTGTGACCATGCTTCCGTTTCTTTTCCTGCCCGGCTCGAAATGGAACCTTTCGCTGCTGCTTGATTTTAAAATTCTCGGAAACCTGCTGTTTCTGGGTGTGCTGGCCTCCTCGGCGTGCTACTTTATCTGGGGGCGCGTCATCTGTGAACTTGGCGCGGTGAAGGCAAATAACTTTATTTATCTCATCCCGCTGCTGACCATGCTTTTTTCGGCCCTGGTGCTTAAAGAGCAGATCACTTCGTTTACTCTGATCGGCGGCGTGCTCATACTTGCCGGCGTGTATCTGTCTGAAAGAGGGGAAATCCTGCTTGACAGGCTTGCGCATCGGCAGAAGGCGGAATGATCAGGGGGTAAAATCCTTCGCCATAAACAGCGCGACGCCGTCTTTTCCGCTTTCGCCGATTGTTAGGTCCGCGGCGGCAAGAATGTCCGGCTGCGCGTCGGAAACCGCGCAGGAAAGGCTGGCCGCGCGCAGCATGTCAAGGTCGTTGAAGTTGTCGCCGAACGCGACCGTACGCTCCGCGCCCGTGCGCGCTTTCAGATGCGCGAGCGCCTGCGCCTTGCCCGCAAGCTGGGAAAAAGCCTCCACAAACCAGTAGTCCGGCGCGTAAACGTTGCGATAAAGGACGGCTTTGATCCCGTCTATGGCGCTGAGCGCCCGCTCAAGCGGGCGCATGTTTTCCAGTTTCCCCAGGGCGCTGATGTAGAGTACCGACTCGCCGGGTGAAAAGGCATACTGCGGATCATACACAAAGGTCTTTTGCGGGTTTTCGATGCGCCGGTCGTAAAAACGCTGTTCCTCGGCGTTTGAAAAATCACCGTGGTGGACAAACAGCGCGTCGTTTTTGAGTGTGTAGACAAAAGCCTGCGCGTTCGGCGGGGAGAGCAGGCCAAGTGCCCGCGCCAGCGCCGGTGTGCCGAGCACACGGCTTTCCAGTATCTGCCGCCGGCCGAGATCGTACAGCAGCGCGCCGTTGAGCAGCACGGCGGGAAGGCTGATGTCAAGCCCCTTTAGAATATTAGCAGCCGTGGCTTGGCTGCGCGCGCTTGCCACCGTGAAAAGAGCGCCGCGCGCGAGCAGGCCGTTTATGATCTCCTGCGTGCGCGCGGACACCTGCCCGTTTTGGTCAAGCAGCGTACCGTCGAGGTCGGAGATATACAGTGTTTTCACCCGCGTGCCCCCCTTTTTTATTATCATGATTGTATCATATCCATACGTATTTTTTAAAGCGGGAAAGCATACGCCGTCGGCCCGCACAAAGCGAGCGCATTGACAGATGCGCCGGAAATGGGTATTCTATAATGTACACCCGCCTTGCGGCTTGATTGCCCGGCGGACAGGACAAAAAGCTACGCGTACAGGGAGGTAACCATGGAGCTTTATGATCAACTGAGCCTTTTTGTGCAGCAGGGCAGGCTTCCGAAGGTGAAGGAGCTGGTCTCGGCGGCGCTTGAGCAGGGGCTGCCCGCGCAGGATATTCTCGATCATGCGCTGCTTGCGGGCATGGAGGCCGTGGGTGTGAAATTTAAAAACAACCAGGTCTTTATTCCGGAGGTTATGATTGCCGCGCGCGCCATGAACGCGGGCATCGAGCTTCTGCGTCCCCAGCTTGCCGCTGCGGGCGAAAAACAAAAGGGAACGGTCGTATTGGGCTCGGTCAAGGGCGACCTCCATGACATCGGAAAAAACCTTGTCAAGATGATGATGGAAGGGCGCGGACTCAAGGTCATTGATCTTGGCGCGGACGTGTCCGCCCAGCGCTTTATTGACGCTGCGCTTGAAAATAACGCAGATGTCATCGCCTGCTCGGCGCTGCTGACGACCGTGATGAACGAAATGAAAAACGTTGTTGTGCTGGCCCGCGAGCGGGGGGTGCGCGCAAAAATTATAGTGGGCGGCGCACCGGTGACGCAGGACTTCTGCGATTTGATCGGCGCGGACGGCTACAGCGCCGACGCCGCTTCGGCGGCCGATCTTGCGCTGTCCCTGATTGGGATATAAGCGCATAAAAGTAAAAAAATGCGGTAAAGGACGAGAAAACCGCGCGGGCTGCAACAAAACAGCATGAAGAAAAGGTGAGGGCGCACGCGGGAATCAGGAAGCATGGGTAAAAAGGACTTTCCCACGGCAGCTGCGCGTCCTGCGGGTTGGGGAAGAACGGGTCCGCCGATTAAAATGCGTTGCCGCGCAACGGGCGCGCGGCGTCTGACGGTGAGGTTTATTGACACGCGCAAAGCAGTATGCTAAAATAATGTCCACTGAACAAATGCGATTTTTGAATCGCATTTGCAAAAGTCCGCATGTTGCTGACTTTTAGTGCCAAAACACATTTGTTTTGGCACTTCAGAACCATTGATTGACTTCCTGTTAGGATTTGAAACGAATGTTTCAAATCCTAAGTGCAAGGTTTTTGCGGCATATGCCGCAAAAACCTTGCACTTGAACAAATCAAAAATACCATCAAACCATTACAGCTGTTGTATTTTTGATTTGTTCATCAGGTATTAAAATAAAGCCTGTTCATCGGAGGGTATTGGTACGATACCGGATAAGATGGTTAACGTCTGTTAACTTTCTTATCCTTTTTTGTTTTTTGAAAGGATTTACCATATGAGTGGCTATGAGGGCACAAACCTTACACAGGGCGGCATTTACAAAACGCTGCTGAAATTTGCCATACCATACCTGATTGCAAACTTTTTACAGTCCGTTTACGGCGCGGCGGACATGATGATCGTGGGCTGGTATTCCGACAGCGCCGGTATTTCGGCGGTATACACAGGCACGCAGATCATGATGATCCTGACCTGCGCGATCACGGGGCTTGCTATGGGCGGAACCATTCAAATCGCGCAGTTTTACGGCGCGGACAAAAAACAGGACGCGGTGCAGACGATCAGCACGCTTTTTACCCTGTTTGCCGGTATTGCCGCCGTGTTGACCGTGGGTATGCTGCTGCTGGCCCCGGTTATGCTCAAAGCCCTGCAAACGCCGGCTGAGGCCGTAGAACAGGCGCGGCAGTATGTGCTCATCTGTTCGGGCGGCATTATATTCATCGTCGGCTACAATGTCATCAGCGCCATCCTGCGCGGACTGGGCGATTCCGTGAGCCCGCTTTTATTTATTGGCATTGCCTGCGTAATGAACATTGTGCTCGACCTTGTCTTTGTCGGCGGGTTTCATTGGGGCGCCGCCGGAGCCGCGGCTGCAACAAGCGCTTCACAGGCCGTGAGCATGATTATGGCTATTTTATATCTTTCAAAAAGGGACTTCATTTTCCAGTTTAAGCGAAAAAACTTCCGGATATATAAGGACAAAGCAAAGAATATCTTCAAGCTGGGCCTGCCGGTCTGTCTGCAGGAGTCTATTCTCAATCTGTCCTTTCTTTTTATCGCGGCCATCGTTAATTCGCTGGGTGTGACGGCGTCTGCCGCGGTTGGCATCTGTGAGAAGTTTGAATCCTTTGCTATGCTTCCGGCGTTCGCGTTTTCAGGCGCCATCGCCACGATCACCGCGCAGAATATCGGCGCGGAACAGCCCCAACGGGCAAAAAAATCATTAAAGGCAAGTATACTGCTGTCTTTTGGCTGCTCTGTGTTCTTTTTTGTATGGGTGCAGCTTTTCCCGGCGTCGGTTTTGCAGCTGTTTAAGGCGGATGCGCAGGTGACGCTGGCGGGGATCCAATACATACGTCCGTTCAGCTTCGATTTTATGCTGGTTGCGTTTTGCTTCTGCCTAAACGGCTTCTTTAACGGCTGCGGCAAAACGACGTTTTCGATGATCAACGGGATTGCCACCTCGCTTTTTATCCGCGTGCCGCTTGCCTATATTCTGACAACAAACGCAACTACGAGTCTTGCCGGCATCGGAATCTCCACGCCGGCGGCCTCGGCGGTTTCGGTTGCGGTTTCCCTGTGGTATCTGAAAAAAGCTTCGCACACGTGGCTTGGCACGCAGGATGGCCTTTTAAAAGCCGAAGTGTGAGAACGCTAAAACAGGCGGTCAGGACAAAGGATGTCCTGACCGCCTGCGCATGCCGATAAAACCGACACGCACCATAGGGGCCCCCTATGGCCGATCAGAAAACCAGAGGTTTTCTGATCGTACCCCCCGGGTTCGCCGTCCATACGGCGAACTATGGAGTTTTTTCGACGCGTATGTCGCAGAAAAAACGATTTATGTGTACACGCGGATGATTTTTTTGACAAACAGGGGCACGCAGGCAAATACTTGCCTGCGTGCCTTTTTTTATTCCAAACCGATTTGGTTTGTCTCTGCGGTCACGGGGCTTATTCGACCGAGAAGTCGAGAATCATATAGATAACCTTGCTTGCCTGTACGCGCGTAGTGCTGCGGCCGGGTCCGAAGCTGCCGTCCGGGAAGCCGGACAGTATGCCCGCGCGCTGCATGGCGGTGACGGAAGCTCTGGATGCCGCGCTGATTTTGCCGTCGTCGGTGAAGGAGCTGGCCGAAAGCGTGGTGGGCAGCGTCACCTCCGAGGCATAGGCCGCCTTATAGGAGTACGCGGCCATATCCTGCCTGGTAATGGCGGAGTTTGGATAGAACTTCGTGCTGCTGGGAACAATACCAAGCTTATATGCCGTGGCGATATAGGGATAGAACCAGTCCGACGTGTCAACATCCTGATACGAACAGTCCGCGGAGGAATCAAGCAGATCCAGAGACAGGATGAGCATCTTGATAAATTCCGCGCGCGTGACCGTGCCGTTGGGTCTGAATTCGCCCGGGCTCATGCCGTCGATGACGCCGCGCGCGCTCAGGGAGTTGATATAGCCCGCGCCCCAGCTGGCAAGCTTCGTATCGTTAAAGGATACTTCGTTTTGTAAAATCGCGTAGTCTCCAGTCTGGATGGCTTTGAAGGTGACCTGCTTTGCCGAGGAGTTGTATTTGCAGCCAGGCATGGGGGTGGCCTTGCCGACGGAGGATACACGTACCGCGACGAGGGACTCGGACTTGCTCGATTTCAGCCCGGTGGGCAGGCTGATGCGCATGCCGCTGCGGTCGTTAAACGCGGTGATCTTGCTTGAACCAATTTTGAGGGCCACGGTGTAGACGTCGGTTGTGATTTTGCCTATGCTGCCCGGCCCGGTGATCTTCCGGTCGTCGTCTACGGATATGGACGCGGTGATATTGCCGGACTTATAGGATTTGCTCAAAAGTGAGCTCATGGATTTTACCGGAAAGGTTATCTGACCAAGCTCGGTGCTTAAGACGACACTTTTAATGTCGTTGTGCGCGGCGTCTGCAAACAGGGAGCGGTCGATTACCAGCTCCACGCCGGTCACATCGTCTTCATCCGGCACGGTCAGGATAACCTGAAAGTTTGTGCCTGTGGCGGAGGACAGTTTTTCAAAAATCGCATCGACGTCATCGCTGGTCACGTCCACCGTCATAACGCCGTCTGAGTCGGGCGTCGTGGCCGCAAGCTTGACTGTAAGCGTCTTTTTGGAAGAGGAATATTCCACATCGTCAAGGTATGATTCGCCGATATTTCCGGTCACGTCCTTTGTAAGGATGTTTCCGGCCTTGTCTTTGATCGAGTTTTTGAGCAGCTTGATTTTGTTGTCGTCGCCGCTGATCGCATCCTTGAGCGTAACCTTGATGGCGGAGCCGGAAAGGGATACGCTGTCCTTGGAGCTGAGCGAAGAGAAAGAGTCTCCGTCTTCCGAGAGCTTCAGGTCGCTGACGGAAAAACTGCCTTCCTTTTCAATGGCTTCGTTAAAGGTCATCGTAATAACCTTGCCGGTGTCGTTAATCGAGCAGGAACGCAGGGTGGGGACCTCGGTGTCAAGCGTGATGGTGTCCGATTCGACGTCGCTGACAAGATCCTGACTGTCGCGCACGCGCACTTTAATGGTTTTCAGGCCGTCGTCGCCGGAAAGCTTGACGGATATCGCCGTGGAATACGTCTGCCAGGACGACCAGCTCGAGCCGCTTAAGCAATAGCTGATTTGCGCGGGCGTGCTGTCCTCTGTGTCCTTGGCGCGTACATTTAAGGTGACGGTTTTGCTGTTGGTATATTCCGAATCGTTTATTTTGAAGGAGGTGATGGTCGGTTCGGTGTTGACGCCGCCGACATTGAGCGTGACCGTGGCATAGCCGGAGGAGGCGGTAAAGTCGGTGCCGTCGCTTGCAAGCCACGTAAAGCTGGCTGTTCCCTTCCAGTCTGTGGCGGGCTTATAGTTGAGCTTTGTCAGGGAGGCGGCGGGGATAATGGCGTCTTCACTCACCGCGCTTGAATCCAGACGCAGGGTTCCCTTTGCGGGCAGTGTGCGGATTTTGATGGAAGCCAGCGGCGATTTTTCCGCGTCGGTATATCTATCCGTAAATTCGGCTGCCTTAAAGTAGCGCAAGGTGTCCTTGGAAACGGACACGCTGAAGCTGCTTACCGACGGGGGCGAATTGGCGCCGATTCGGATGGTCATGGTCGTTTGCGTGGCGTAGGACGTACCGTCCGAACCGTTCCAGATCAGGGACAGGTCGCCGCTCCAACCCGTAAGAGGGGTGAGGGTGAGCTTTGAAATGGCGGAGATCGGGATTTCGGTGCTCGCGGTGACGACCGTTCCGTTATATTTAAGCAGCGCGTTTACCGAGGACAGCGGCTCAACCTTGATTTTCGTCAGCGTGTCGTTTGCGTCGGAGTCTGTAAAGCTCGACGAAAAGTCCGCTGCGGCAAAGGTGAGCACAGTATTGATCATCATGGTTTTTGTGGAGCTTTTGACTGCCGGGGCGTGGTTTTGCATGGAGATGCTCAGCGTCATGGAGACTTTGTTTGAGTAGACCGCTCCGTCATATGCGCGCCAGGAAAAGCTGGCGGTGCTTGTGCCGGTGGTTTTTGGGATATAGGTAAAACGGTTTAGGTTTGCAGCCGTCGCTTCAAACCCGGCGGAGATGGCCGAGCCGTTATAATAGAGCGTACCCAAAGTGGACGACGGCAGGGCGTCGATAATGATTTTGGCAAGCGGCGCACCCTCGGAATCGCTGTAGCAGCCTGTAAAATCGGAGGAGGAAAACGTATAGGCCGTTTCCACAGTGCTCGTGACGGTGGACGCCGTGATCACGGGCGCCGTGTTCGCGCCGTTAATGGTGATGGTCACGTTTTTCGTGGTGGATTCGCGGCTTCCGTTTCCGGCAAGCCAGGTAAAGGTGGCCGTACCGGTAAAGTCTGCGTATGGGGTGAAGGCGAGATTACCCAGAGAGGATGCGGGAATTTCATCACCCGGTGTTACAGCAGCGCCGGAGAGCGTCAAAACGCCTGAACCCGCGGGGCTAACGGCGCCCGTTATGATATAGGAAAGCGACTTGACGCTTGAATACGCGTTTTGGAAGTCCTGCTGGGTAAACGAAAACGTGGTATTTTTCAGGCCTGTTTTGGTGATGTTTGAAATGCTGGGCGGGGCTTCGGGTATAATGGTTATGGACATCTGCGTGTCGCTTCCGTATTGCAGCAGCGTGCCGTCCCAGAGCTGAAAATTAAAGGAATCGTCGCCGCTCGTGCTGACAAGCGGCGTATACTCGAGGAAGCCGCCCGATATGGCGGCCGCGTCGATTTCCGCGTCGGTACTCACGCCGACGCCGTCGAGCGTCAGCGCGCCCAGATTCGGCAGAGAGGTAATTTTGATTTTTCCGCCCTCCGCAACGCCGAAATTATCGGATGTAAACGTATATACCGTGTTTTCCTGCAGTGAAGCCGAACCTGCGGCAAACGCTCCGGGTAATAAAAATCCCGGTAAAACAAGCTCAAGCAGCATAAAAGCCGCGACAAGCAAACCCGTTTTCTTGCGCATAAAAGCACTCCCTTTTCATTTTTACATATTTATCCATGCTAGTTTGACGGCTGCGTTTTCCTATTTGTTCCAATTATATGAAACAAATTTCACACAATCATCATACTTCAATTTATTTCCAGTTTCAATAAAAACAAGGAAATAATTGCCGGGCACGTGACAAATTATGGTAAAATCTTCTGCGCGTGCTTCCCTGCGTGAGGGAACAGGACGGCCGACGGCAGCACCCGCCCTTCGCGCGCATCCCGCGCGCGAAGGGCGGGACGTGAAAAAACCGGGATCTCCCGATATTCGGGAGATCCCGGAAAAGGCCGGAAAAAAAGACGGACACAGGGGGATCGGCACGGGGGAGCGGCAGCAAATCCGCTATACACGAGTTCATCTTGTTTACCTCCCGCGCGTGCGGGGAAATGCAGGCAAGATGAATTTCACGAAGCTCGAGACAGGCGCGGCTGCCTCCCGCGCGCGTGCGGGGAAATGCAGAGCCGGTACGTGGCTAACCCGCGTACGAGCGGGTAAAATCAATAATTTTTTTGAGGGTTGAGTCGCTGATGACATGCTCGATCTTGCACGCCTCCTGCTCGGCGGTGCCGGGATCCACCCGGAGCACCTTCGTAAAAAACACGGTGAGCGCCGAGTGCTTTTCAATGACTGCCCGTGCCGCCAGCTCACCGCTGGAGGTCAGCTCGATGAGCCCATAGCGCTCATGGACAATATAGCCTCGGTCGGACAGGGCTTTGATCGCCTTGTTGACGCTGGATTTGGCAATGGACAGACGTGCGGCGATGTCTGTAACCCGCGCTTTTCCGTTTTCGCATTTTAGGTTATATATGGCCTCGAGATAATCCTCGAGGGAGGGAGTAATCTGCTTGGACACACACCGTCACCGCCCTTATTATGCAGGGTTTGCCTGCGTGGGAAAGACTGTAATTTTAATCATAACATAAAACCCGCCGAAGTCAATTTCTATTGTCCATCCGGACAAAATCGGAAGAATTTTATTGAATATTCCCGTAAAATATATTATAAATAGTATATAAAATGATTCGTATCCGACAAGGAGCAAAAAAATGAAAATTACCATGGAGACCGATTACGCCGTTCGTATTGTTTACTGCCTGGCACGCAACGGCGGCATTATGGATGCCAAGGAGATTTGCAGCGAGGTGGGAGTGACCTTCCGCTTTGCTCTGAAGATACTCAGAAAGCTGTGCATAGGCGGCATTGCCAAATCCTACAGGGGAGTAAACGGAGGCTACAGCCTGCTCATGGCGCCTGGGGACATTACGCTGCTGCGCGTATTTGAGGCGACGGACGGGGAAGTGGCGGTCAGCAAGTGTCTTGCGGAGGAGGAAATATGCACCTGGACGCGGGAGAAGAAAACCTGTCCTTTTCACGAGGAGTTCGTGGATCTCAACGACCTGATCAAGAAAAAACTCGGCAGTGTGAATTTTGATCCGGCCGCGCACGCGGAAAAGTAAACCGGAGCGGGATGCAAAGGCCGAATTTCCTCGAAGAAAATGGGGGAATTGGCCTTTTTTAGTTATGTGGACATAGCGGTTGACACGGTTTTTTGAAATTCAGGAATCGCACAACAGGCGCGGGAGGGACGCATTATGTACGGACTTGCTTTGGAGGGCGGCGGCGCAAAGGGCGCCTTTCACATCGGAGCTTTAAAGGCCTTGAGCGAAGAAGGCTATGAAATCGGGGGAGTCACCGGAACCTCCATCGGGGCTATCAATGGCGCCATTATCGCGCAGGGTGATTTCGAGGCGGGGTACAGCCTGTGGGAGAACATGAATAACGCCCTGCTTTATGATATGGAGGATACCTATTATCAAAAAATTGTCAACCGTGAAATCGACCGGGAGACGCTTTTAAACCTTGCCATGCAGGCAAAGGACATCCTGGATAACCGCGGCGTCGATACCAGCCGAATGCGTCGGATGGTGGAGAGCGTGGTTAATGAGGA
Source organism: Oscillospiraceae bacterium (assembly GCA_963678505.2). Taxonomy (GTDB): domain Bacteria; phylum Bacillota; class Clostridia; order Oscillospirales; family JAVBQB01. The sequence goes on from CAXXFP010000016.1 coordinate 27,747, forward strand.
AAAGCTGCGCCGCTCCCCGACGGATTTCGGCCTTGTCACGGTCTCCGTCACCGACCTTAAGCCACTTGAGCTTTTTAAGGAGGATATCCCGCAGGGAAAGCTGCTCGACTATATCATGGCAAGCGCGCATTTTCCGGGACTCAAAGTGAAAACCGCGGACAATAAGCTCTATCTCGACGGCGGTTTTTATGACAACTGCCCGGTGGGGATGCTTGCGCGCAGGGGCTATAAGCAGATTTTCGCGATCCGGACGCGCGGTCCGGGCTTTACGCGCAGGCTGCGCCGGCCGGATGTCAAGGTCATCAGCATTTTCCCCTCGGAGAATCTCGGGCCGGTGCTTGATTTTGACAACAAAGTCATTCAGAAAAACTTAAAGATGGGCTATTATGATGTGCTTCGCACAGTCAGGTCGCTCAGCGGCAGCCTGTATTACGTGTATCCGGAAAATGACCGGGAGATATTTTCCCGTCTGCTGAGCCTGCCGGCGCAGGAGATCGGCGCACTTTCGGGACGGTACGGGGCCTCGGGCGCCGATTCCGCCAGGCTTTTATTCGAGCGTATTCTGCCCCGCGCGGCGCAGCTTTTAAGTCTTCCGGTGTCCGCGACCTACCAGACGATCCTGGTGGGGCTGCTTGAGCAGCTTGCGCAGGAAAAAGGACTTGACCGCTTTCAAATCTATACGCTTGACGAGCTGATCGCGCTTACAGGCGGACTGGAACAGGCGCGCAGCGAGCCGGTCATTGCAAGCGAAACCGTTTTGCAGCGCGCGGGCGCGATGCTAAAGCAGAGTTTGCTGCGCGACACCGCCGTGCTCATGCAGAAGCTGCTGGCGGCCACGGCGCGCACGCCCGAATAGCGCAAAAAAAACCGCCGTTCGGCAGTTGGCCGGATGATGGCGGTTTAAGAGAGGGCAAAGGAGTGCGCCCAAAGCGGGATAAAACGATGCCGGGCGTCGGCAGGGAAATGCGGCTCAGGTAACGCGGGTGATTTTGACCTCGACGCGTCGGTTGAGGGACCGGTTGTTTTCGTTATCGTTTTCCGCGACGGGCTGGAAGTGGGAATAACCGGAAACGGTCATTTTCGATTGCGGCAGGCTGCAGTTGCCCACAAAAAATTCCAAAACGGCGATTGCCCTGTCGGAGGAAAGCTCCCAGGCAAAAAAGCTTGTGGTATTGCCGTTATTGACCGTGGCCGTGTGTCCGCCGATTTCGATGGATTGAATATTCTTATCGACGCTTAACAGCACGTCTCCCATATATTTGAGGATCTCAAAGCTTGTGCTTTTCATGCTTGCGCTGTCCGGATAGAATAAAACGCTGTCCTTAAACCGAAATTTGATATATTCCGTGCTTTTTTCCAGAATGATCGAATCGGCGTAGCCGCTTTCATTGATCTTTGCCTGTATCGTAGCGAAAATTTCATCAAAATCGCTGGCGCTTTCGGCGTTTTGTTCGGAAACCGGCGCGGCGGACTGGTCAATGGTCACTGAGTCCGAGTACCCTCCCGTGCTAGGGGAATTTGTTGTTGCCGTAGCGACGGGGCCGGAAAGCGCACTGTTTAGGCTGCCGGCGAGGGCTTTGAATTTCTCCAGATCCATAATGCTCATGGCGTAAAGCGCCATAAACAGCACGAGCAGGTTGTTCATCATATCGGCATAGGTACAAAGCCATCCGCCGGTATTCATCGGCGCGTCGTCACCGCTTCTTCGCATCGAACGTCGCCTCCCTGCCTCTGTTTTGCGCGTTTTTCAGGGCTTTCGGATCGTTTTGCAGGTATACGCTCAGCTTTTCACGCAGCATTTTCGGGTTTTGTCCGTTTCGTATGGAGCAGACCCCTTCAATAATCATTTCCTTTTCAAGCAGCGTTGTGCCCAGACGCACCTTGAGCTTGTTGGCGGCGGGCAGACACAGGAAGTTTGCGACGACCGAACCGTACAGCGTGGTAATGAAGGCTACGGCCATAGCGCCGGCCATCTGCTCGGGAGACTCCATATTTGCCAGCACCTGGATCAGACCGACAATGGTGCCGATCATGCCGTAGGCCGGGGCGTAGGTGGCGAAGGATTCAAACATGGAAATTTCCACCTTGACCTGCTGCTCAAACACATAGACATCCGTTTCCATGAAATCCTTGATCTGATCAAGCTCCGAGCCGTCGATGACCATGAGCATGCCGCGCTTGAGCAGGGGATCGATCTTTTCCTTCGACTGCGAGTCGTCAAGCTCTTTTTCAACGCTTAAAAGGCCGTCCTTGCGCGCGCTTTCAGACAGCTTTACAATAAAATCGATGGTTTTCATCAGCGTCGATTTTGGCGTTATGAAAAGCTGGGCAAGGAGTACGGGCATCCGCTTGAGATCTTTCATCCCGTACGCAAGCGCAACAGAACCGGCTGCTCCGCCGACAGTAATGATGAAGGCACTTAAAAGCCAAAGAGCCTTTATCTGCCCGCCGTCCATGGTGTAGCCCAACACGAGGCAGCCGATCGATGTCAATATTCCGATTACGCTTGCAAAATCCATGAAATCCTCCCGTTTAGGCCGCCGATTCCCAGTCTGCCGGTTTTGTTCAGGGAAACAGGCTTGGGATCAGTGTCGCGCGCCGTTATTTTCCCTCTTTGAAGTCCATGAGGAAACCGGTCTTGTTGCCGCTGGGATAATACTGACTTAAAACGCTTTTTGATTGATTGATGCGCCGAAGACTTGCGGACAGTGAGTGTTTCAGGCCCTCGGCCTTGATAACAAGGTGGGCATGCACGCGTGACGCCTCGATGAACGCCTGCTTTTGCTCGGCTTCGATTGCCAGCAGTGTCTTCATTTCGGCGTCAGGGTCCAGGCTCTGGCGCGCGTATTCTTCAAAAAGCGCCGTATACTGGACGTTAATAAGATTGATCCTTCCGATAATCTCACTCTGATGAGCAAAAAACGGTTCGGTATTTGTATCCACCGTCAGGATATCGGACAACGCGATAAAGCTGCGGGACAGATCGTCGATAAGCGCGAGCTTTTCCTGTGCGAGTGCCGTCAGGCGCTCAAGGGTGACCGGCTCACGCGGGCTCATACACTCAGCTCCCCAATGGCCTGCTTCTGATGGATGCCGGTTTCAGCCTGATGCCAGGTGTCCTTAAGCTCTGTCAGCAGAGAAACGGCCTCGTCCAGCAGCGCGGTGCTTTTTCCCGTGTTGGCTTTTACAAGCTGCTTATATATATATTCATACAGCGAGAAAAGCTGCTCGGAGATGGGCACGTCCATGTCGAGAACCTCCATCAGATAGAGCACGATGTTTTCCGCCTTGATGATGGCGTTGTGCGCGTCGCTGATTTTATGCGCGTTTAGAAAATATACCGCTTTGTTGGCGGAGAGGATGGCTTCCTCATATAAAAGCACGATCAGTTCCCCCGGCGTCAGGGTCTGAATGGAAGCCGCCCGATATTTGGCATATGGATTGGAAGCCGGCATTCAACTACCTCTTTTCTGATTGATGCGTCTTTAGTGGTACAGCAGAGCCGCTTTACCGCCGAAAGCCCTCTTAAGGCGGACTTTTATAAACGCGGACTCACGCCCGCGGACGTACAGCGCACGTTAGTTGGACAGCATCTGCGTAATCCATGAGCTTTGTGAGTTCAGGCTCTGAAGAGCCGTTTCCATAGCCGTAAACTTTGTCCAGTAGCGGTCCTGCTCATTTGTGAGCTTTTCCTCGAGCGTGTAGATGGTGTCTTCTATATCGCTTATTTTCTTGGAATAGGTGGTGGAGCCCGTATAATTGTTGGAGGGGCTTCCCACCAGCTCGATGAGCGCGCCCTTTTTGCCGATCTGGCTTAAATTATTCTTGATGATATCGTTGATTCTCCAGGCAAGGCCGGACTCCTTATAACGCAGAGTCTTGTTTTCCGAGGTGTTATACTGCGAGTAACTCACGGAGGCTTTCTGCGTAAACAGCGAGAGGATCTTCTGCGGGTCCTTAGCAATGGAGGCGCGCAGCGCATCCTCGTCAATGGTCAGCTGGCCGTAGTCGGTGTAGGCGCCCGTGGTGATGCCGATATCCGACAGGATGACGCCGAGCGTGCTGCTTGAGTCGCCCAGACTGCTCAGGCTTGCGTACATGGCGCTTCTCAGGCTGCTGGCAATGGAGGTCAGCGTCAGGTCGTTGCGCAGCAGGCCGGTTTTTGCCTTCCCTGTCCAAATTTCCTCATCCGAGTCGCTCATCGCTTCCTTCTGATCGTCTGTCAGCGGCAGATAGTCGCTGTCGTATTCTTCATTAATCTTGTCGGTGAGTGAGGCGAGCAGCGTGTTATAATCGCTGATAAATTTGACGATTTTATCCACCATGTCGTCCGCATCCGGGGCGATTTTGACCGAAACGCTCTCCGTCTGCGTGCCGGAGGCCTTGCCGTTGAGGGTATAGGTCGAGCCGTTGATATCAAAGGTGTTGGAGCTTCTTGTCAGGGTGACCTGGTCGGCTTCTTCCTGCGAGCCGTCAAGCCCGACCTTAATTACGGCGTTTGTGCCGGAGGTTTTGACCCCTTCGCCGAGGATGGCACTTAAAAATGAGCCGGTGGTGTCTGAAAAGCTGATGGCCGACGCCGTGCCCGTTTCCTTTGAAGTGACGGAAAAGGTGTCCGACACAGTGGAGTAGGCGATGGTCACGACGGCGTCGCTTGCGTTGATGGTGGTGAGCACCTTGCCCAGCGTCTGACTGCCGGTGAAGGAGAAGCTTTCTCCGTTAATCGTAAAACTGATGGAGTCTTCCGCGGATATACCCAGCGAAAGGCCGGAAAGGGACAGCCCGGATTTCAGGCGGTTTGAGGTTCCGTCTGTAAAACTTAATATGCTTGAGGCTTCGCCGTCTGTGATATCGGAGTTTTCAAGCGTAACCATGCTTGAATCCGCGTCAACGGAAAGCGTGCCGTCCGATTCGGACACCGTGATGCGCCCGCTGCCAAACGCATCGTCGACGAGCGTCTGCAAGGCGTCCTGCACATCCTGCGCGGTCGAATAGGTCCCCTGCGCGAAGGTGAGCGTCTTCGTTACCCCGTCGAGCGTCACATTGAGCGCTTTACCCGACAGTCCGGACAACTTGGACGTGTCGACCGTAATGGCCGGAGCCTGCGAGACCGCCAAGGAGCTGGATACCTTTGCGCCCGTGGCCAGGCTTACGATGTCGCTGATAAAGACGCTGCCGCTCTGCGCGCTTGAACCGGGAACCACGCTTACATAGGAGGATCCGGACGAAGAGGACGCGTCGCTGACGGTTGCGGTCGGCTTGCCCAGCGAATCGCCGAAGAGGATGGTGCCGGAGGTGGAGCCGAAATAGGTGTTGTTAAAATCATTGAACTTGTTGGTGATTTCCCGGTAGGCGTCCTGCTTCCACTCAACAAGCTCCTTTTGCTGGTAAGCAGATTCTATTTTTGCGGTGGTGCCGGAGGTGAGCTGTTCTACCAGCGTTTCGGTGTCCATGCCGGACGCAAGTCCGCTTACACGGTTTGCATTGCTGTTGACGGTGCTGATCATGTTCGCAACCCTCCGATTCAACGAATAATCCAAGGAAAACGACCGTTTGATGTCGGCCTCGAAACCCAGGCGTGTTATTCTTTCGAACTGATATATCGTCCATGATCCCAGGAAGTTTAGCGTATTTTTAAATAGAAATGGAAGAAAACGGAAGACGGACATCCGCGAAAGAAACTCCTTATATCGCATGTGAAAAAAAGTGTCAAAAAATAATTTTATATATTTCGACAGATTTCTAAAAAAAATGCACTAAATTTTAAAAAATTTATCAGCAGATATTGACAAATTTATCAAACTGCATTATTATGAATTCACACTCGGAAAATAAAAGATATATTGTAATGATATTCCATGTTTCCAGCTATGATGAGCGACAACCGATAACGGCAAACCCATTGAAAAATGGCGGCGCAAAGCTACAGGGCCTGTAAAATGGCAGCCAGTTACCGGACTGCCGGCTCTATTTTTTTCTGCTTTTTTAAAATCATGAGCAACAACCGAAAAGGCAAACCCATTGAAAAATGGCGGCGCAAAGCTACAGGGCCTGTAAAATGGCAGCCAGCTATCGAACACTGTGCTCTGTTTTTTTGCGTAAAAATTGTCGAAAAATGACGAAAATAAAATATATATTAAAGGAAGAGAATGAATATGCAGGGTTTACCAGGCGCCGACAGTCTTTTGCTTGGACAGAAAAGCATGGACGCTCTTTGGCTGAGGCAGCAGGTCATTGCATCGAACATATCAAACGACGATACACCGGGCTACAAAAGCAAAACAGTACAGTTTGAGCAGCTGCTGCAGGACGCGATGGGGACACAAAGCTCAGATATGCAGCAGATGCAGGAGCTGATAAGCGGACTGGAGCCTGAAGTCCTTGAAAGCGGCGGCACACAGGCGCGTGAGGATGGCAACAACGTGGATATCGACGCGGAAAACATTGAGCTTGTCCGGGCGCAGCTGCAGTATGAATATATGGCAAGGTCGATAACCGATGACATTTCCAGGCTGAAATACGCAATTACCGAAGGCAAGGGGTAAGCCCGGTACGGTTTATTTAATAAGGAAGTGACTCAATGCTCGCCAGTCAGACGCGCGGACGGATTGGCGGTTTTTGCATCTTAAATAGCGGCGCGCGGGGAAATGGAGGTCAGGAATGGCTTTTTTAAAATCTCTCAACATCAGCGGCTCAGCGCTCACGGCGCAGAAGCTGAGAATGGAAATTATTTCACAAAACATGGCAAACGCCTCCGTGACAAGAACGGAAGCCGGCGGCCCGTATCGAAGGAAGCTGGTGACATTACGGGAAAACAGCGAGGACGCGAGCTTTTCGGATGTCTTTGGAGCGTTGGGCGAAGAGCAGCCTGCGGGCGTGATGGTTTCCGATATCACGGAGGATCCGCGTGAAGGCAAGCCGGTTTACAACCCCGACCATCCCGATGCGGATGAAAACGGCTATGTCATGATGCCCAATGTGGACACGCTCGAGGAAATGATCGATATGATGTCGGCCACGCGGTCATACGAAGCGAATATCACCGCCTTTAATGCCGTGAAGCTCATGGCGGCCAAGGCGCTGGAGATTGGAAGGTAATGAAAAATGGCGATAACACCGATTGCTCAGTCAGATCTGATTTCAGCCCTTACAAAAAGCATGAGCCAGGCGGACACGGCCCAGGAGACCACCGCTTCAAATCCTTTTTCTGATATTTTTAAGAATGCCATGACTGATGTAAACCAGACCGAACAGTCTGCAACGGTTGACATGATGAAAATAGCGACGGGTCAGAGCGACGATCTGCACACGCTGACAATCAACTCTGCAAAGGCGGATCTTGCGCTCAGAGTCGTGGTTCAGATGAGGAACAAGGCGCTGGATGCATATAATGAAGTCATGCGGATATCGCTTTAAGCGGCATCCGTCCTTTTTACGCCTGATACATATTTACTTTTTCATATCCGTCGTGTGACCGCCGGCCATTCTTGTTGATGATCGAGGGCAGAAGATGAATCTTACAACCAAAGACATTATCAATCAGGTCAAAGAGTTTTGGAACAAGCAGAGCAAAAAAGCAAAGTATATAATTATCGGGTCCGGTTCGGCGCTGGTTTTATTGGCGGTTGTACTTTCGATGCTTCTCAACCATCAGAGCTTTGTCACCCTATACAGCGGGCTGGAAGCCTCGGAAGCGGGGGAAATCACCAGCCGGCTGACTGAACTGGGCGAAAGCTATAAGGTCAGCGGGACGGGGACGATCCTTGTTTTGAAAAACCGGGAAGCGCAGCTTAAAATGTCACTCGCCTCGGAAGGGTTTCCTCAAAGTGCGCTCAACTACGACATCTTCAGCAGCAACTCGAGCTTCATGACGACCGATTACGAAAAGAGAAAGTATCTTGTTTTTCAGCTGCAAAACAGATTGCAGGATGCGATCAAAACCATTCGCGGGATCGAAAGCGCCATTGTTACGATCAGTCTTCCCGAGGAAAACTCGTTTGTGCTCGAGGAGGACAAGGTGCCGGCCACAGCGTCGGTCGTATTGAGCCTGAGCGGGGGAACAACGCTTGAAACGCGGCAGATAAAAGGAATCGAAGAGCTTGTGGCCAAGAGCGTTCCCGGTCTTGAAGGGGAGAACGTCGCCATCATCGACGACATGGGCACAATGCTCAACAATCAGTACGAAAGCGGCAGCGAGGGGATTGCTTATACCCGGCTGGAGATTGAAAAAAACATCAGCACGGCAATGGAGAGCAGACTGACAAAGCTGCTGCAGCCGGTGTTCGGCGCCGGCGGCTTTCGTGTTGCCGTCAACACCTCTGTGGACACGAACAAAAAAACAAGCGAGGAGACGACCTACACGCCGGTCATCGGCGAAAACGGAATTGTTTCCAAAAGTGACGAGACAAAAAAAGGGACGGGCACACAGGATACCACGGGCGGCGTAGCCGGAACGGGCTCGAATACAGGCGTGCCGACCTATCCCGAGGCAAATGATACGAAAACCGACGGCAGTTACAGCGAATCGGCGAGCAAGGACTATCTGGTCAATCAGCTCAAAGAACAGGTCGAGCATGACGGGTATGAAATCACGGATCTGTCAGTCGCCGTGATCATCGGCCAGGAGCTCGATTCCGATCAGCTGGACAGCTACAAAGAGATGCTGGCCTATGCAACGGGGGTGGAAACAGGCAAGATCGTTATTTCCACCGCTAAATTTTTGGGTCAGGGTGAGACTGTACCGAGCGCGCAAACAGGACTTTTGTCGCTTTCAAAGCAGCAGCTGCTGGTTTTGGCCGGCGCGTGCGCGCTGGTGCTGATCATTGCCGTCGTACTGCTGATCCTGCTCAAAAAGCGCAAAAAACATAAAAAGGGTAAAAAGGGTAAGCACGACGAGCTGGACGAGGAGCATATCGGTCTTGAGGAAGCGCTTACCGCGGTGCCCGACACGCGGCCGATCCCGGGCCAGATCGTACTCAATGAAACCAGGGAGCAGGCGCTCAAACGCCAGATCAAGGAATTTGCCGCAGGAAATCCGGATATCGTTGCACAGCTCCTGAGGACATGGATAAAAGAGGATGATAAAGATGAGTAGCACGCAGACACTCGCGTCACAAAAAAAAGCGTCCGCCGTGATTGTCGCACTCGGCGCAGAAAATGCTTCTCAGATTTATAAATTTCTGCGTGAGGAAGAAGTCGAAAAGCTGACCATGGAAATTGCGACCATGAAGCAGCTCAGCGCAGAGTCTATGGAAGAGGTGCTTACCGAGTTTTATAACCTCTGCCTTGCACAGAAGTTTGTCTCCGAGGGCGGAATAGAATATGCCAAAGAAATCCTCAACAAAGCCTTTGGCGTGCAAAATGCAAGCGCGGTCATTGACAAGGTTACAAAATCTCTCAAGACCAGAGCCTTCGATTTTCTGCGAAAGGTCGATCCGCAGTATCTGCTGACCTTTATTCAAAACGAGCATCCGCAGACGGTCGCGCTCATTCTTTCTTATTTGCGGCCCGATCAGGCGTCGGCGGTCATTGAGGAGCTTCCCCGCGAAAAGCAGCTTGAAGTGACGCAGCGTATCGCCACAATGGACAGGACCTCTCCGGAAATCGTCAAGGAGGTCGAAACCGCGCTTGAAAAGAAGTTCTCATCGGTCATGTCGGTGGGGCTTGCCGAAATCGGCGGGGTCAAGCATATTGCCGAAATTCTCAACGAGGTAGACCGCTCAACCGAAAAATATATTCTGGAAGAACTGGCCAAACAGGAGCCGTCGCTGACCGAGGAAATCCGGAAACGCATGTTTGTCTTCGAGGACATCGCAACGCTCGACGCCTCCTCTATTCAGCGGTTCCTGCGCGAGGCGGATACCAAGGACCTGCTCATCGCGCTCAAGGGCTCGACTCCGGAGGTCAGCGAAGCGTTCTACAACAACATGTCCGCGCGTATGAGCGAGATGATGAAGGAAGACGCCCAGTATATGCACGGCGTGCGTCTGGCAGATGTCCAGGAAGCGCAGCAAAGGCTTATGGGCATCGTCAGAAAGCTGGAGGAATCAGGCGAGATCTTTATATCAAGAGGAAGGAAGGACGAAATCATTGTCTAAGGTGGTTAAACATAACGACGTCACCGTGAGTGCAAATTGCCGCACTGAGGAGCCGGAAGAAGTCAAAAACGTCATCAGCGACAGAGTGATCGTCCCGGCAGACCCCATTCCTGAAAAAAGCGAAAAAATATTGGCCAACGCGCGCTTTGACGCGCGCCGGATTATTAAAAACGCAAACGATTTTGCGGCGAACATTGTCGAGAAAGCGTCCGGCAAAGTGAAAGCAGAACGCGAAAAAGCCCGGCTTTCCGGTTATGAAGAAGGGCTGGCTCAGGCCAGACAGGAAACGCAGGCCAGCTGCATGCAGGCCTTAAATGAGCTGGCAGCGCTTGTGAAAAGCGTAGAGACCGAAAAAATCGCCATATTGACGGCACAGGAGCAAAAATTAAAGGAACTTTCCCTGGCGATCGCTGAAAAAATCATCGGAAGCGAGATGGAAAGCAACAACGATCTGTTTATTTCACTTTTTAAAAATGCCGTCAAGGATATCAGCGGCAGCCAGTGGATCAAGGTGATGGTCTCGGAATACGAGGTGGATTTTGCCACCGCATATGCCGACCTGCTTCTGTCCATGGTCAAGGACGCGAAGGAAATCCGCATCATCGCGCTTGAAAACGCGCCGCGCGGCACGCTGCTTGTGGAAACGCGCCACAGCATCATCGACGCGGGCGTCGACACACAGATGAAAAGGCTGCGCCGCGCATTCAATTCCTCGGAACTGACGGTTGGCGTCCACAGCAGCTAGTTTTTACCAATGCGTTTGCGAAGGGGCGGTTAAAATGTATTTTAATCAATATATGCAGGCGCTGCGGCAGACACAGTCCATCGTTGAGATGGGCAAGGTGGATAAAATCATCGGCGTTGTCCTCGAGGCGACCGGCCTGCGCTCGAACATCGGCGACATCTGCCTGCTGCACGCACCCGGAAGCGGCGTCAAAATCCGCGCGGAGGTGGTCGGCTTCAAGGAGGAAAAGGTGCTGCTCATGCCGCTTGAGGACATCAGCGGGATCGGCCCGGGCAGCATGGTCGAATCAACAAACGATGTGCTGCGTATTCCGGTCGGCACGGCGCTCATCGGAAGGACGATCGACGGCTTCGGTATTCCCATCGACGGGCTGGGTGATTTTGAAAATGCGGAAAGCTACCCGGTTTCCAACACGCCTTCCAATCCGCTTGCAAGGCCGCGCATCGACACGCGCATCAATATCGGCGTCAAGGCGATCGACGCGCTGCTTACCTGCGGACGCGGGCAGCGGATGGGGATCTTTTCCGGCAGCGGCGTGGGAAAAAGCACGCTCATGGGCATGATCGCGCGGAATATCAGCTCGGATGTCAACGTCATCGCGCTCGTGGGAGAAAGAGGACGCGAAGTCAGGGACTTTATCGAAAAAGACCTTGGACCGGAGGGTATGAAAAAAACCGTGCTGGTCGTCGCGACCTCGGATCAGCCCGCGATGATGAGATTAAAATGCGCGCTGGTGGCAACCACGATTGCCGAATACTTCAGGGACCGCGGCAAACATGTTCTGCTGATGATGGATTCCCTCACGCGCTTTGCCATGGCGCAGCGAGAAATCGGGCTCGCCGTGGGCGAACCGCCCGTGGCCAGAGGCTACACGCCATCCATCTACACCATGCTTCCCAAGCTGCTCGAGCGCTCTGGGAATTTTAACACCGGCTCCATAACCGGTATTTATACGGTGCTTGTCGAAGGCGATGACGTCAACGAACCCATTTCAGACACGGTGCGGGGCATTATAGACGGGCATATCGTACTGTCCAGAGCAATCGCCATGCGCAATCATTATCCGGCAATCGATGTGCTGGGCAGCATCAGCCGCCTGATGAGCGAGCTGGTGGACGATCACCACAGGCGGCTTGCCGCACGTATGCGGCAGATGCTTTCCCTGTACAATCAGAATGTGGACCTGATCAGCATCGGCGCCTACAAGGCCGGCACCAATCCGGAGCTTGACCGCGCCATTTCCCTGATAGACAAGCTCAACGGCTTTCTCATACAGGGCGTTAATGAAAGCTATACCTATGAAGAGACGCTGGCGCTCATGGACGGGCTGTTAAATTAAAAAGGCTGAAAAAACACCTGAATAAAGAGGAACAGCATGAAAAAGTTCGCATTTCCCCTGCAAAAGGTGCTTGAATATAAAATACATATGGAAGATATCGAAAAAGAGATCCTGCAGCGTATGCGCGAGGCGCAGGCCGACCTTTCCCGGCAGGCGGACGCCGTCCTGCAGCGTGAGCGGGTCTGCATCGTCGAGTGTGAAAACTGCTGCGCTGCGGGCATCGTGATTGAAAATCTTATTTTCAGGCGTACGAACATTGCACAGCTGCGGCAGCTGCATGAGGAAATGATGGAGCGCATCCGGGCCATGGAAGCGGAAATAAACGAACAGATCGATAAACTCGTGGAGGTTTCCCGGGATAAAACCTCCATTGAAAAGCTCAGGCAAAAACACCTTGAGGAATACCAGTACATGGAAAACAAGGAAAACGAGGCGTTTATCGAGGAATTTGTCAGGAGCACAAGCTTTGTAAACCAGCAGCAGGTTGGCTGATGAAAGGTTATCTGCCCGCACGGGCGACATGAAAGGAGGTGAAAAGCATGATGACAACAGCAGTTTTGGAAAGCTTCCCGTCGACTCCCGCAAAAGCGCAGACGCAGACGGAGTCCGGGAAAAAAGCGTGCGAGTCTTTTTCAGACATCCTCGGGGGCGCGGTTTTCCGTGGGGACGCAAAGGATACGCGACCGCAACTCAAAGAAGACGCACAGGCCGGGCGGTCCGAGGATAAGCAGGCGGATGCCGTCACCGTATCGGTGATGGGCTCGATGCTCGTTTCCATGTCGGCGGCGTCGCCGGAGGCTTCGCAGGCGGATGTTCAGGGGCCACAGACTGGGGCGCAGACTCCGCAGGCGTTGGCGCAGGGCTCGCAGACCGAAGCGCAGGCGTTGACACGGGGCTCGCAGACCGAAGCGCAGGCGTTGACACGGGGCTCGCAGACCGAAGCGCAGGCGTTGACACGGGTTTCGCAGACTGAAGCGCAGGCCGGGGTACAGGCGTCGCAGGCCGAATCCGGCACATACGCGGCGATGCAGGCAGCGGCGTCGGTACAGCCCGGTGAAAGTACCGTTTCTCCGGAAAGTGAGTGCGCGACGCAGACGTTTCCAATGATTCAGGACACGCAGGAGCTTCCGGCAGTGGATACGCAGGAGCCTACGCCCGCGCAGGTGCTTCCGGCAATGAACACACAGAGTCTGGAAGCCGCGCCGGCGCAAAGCACGGTGCGCACGCAAGCGGTTTTCGAGAGCGCGGCGAGCAGTCCGGCTGCCGGATCGGCGTACATAAGCGGTGAGTTTACGCAGGCGCAAGGCGGGGTTGCCGCAAGTGAGGCCGCGGCACAGCAGGGCGTGGAGCTCATCGGGCAGAGCGCGCGTCCGGCCGCAACGAAGGAAAGCCGGGAGGCAGACGCAGCAAAGCCGGCAGATGGCCCTCTGCCGGACACGGGTTTGCCCGGACAGGCGTCGCCGGTGGCAAAAAAACCGGCGGGCGGGAATGAGGAGCAGACCGGTTTATTTCAGAAACAGGAAAACTCCGCGGCGGACGGCGCGGCAAAGAAAACGGACGGCAGCGGGAAAAGCGAGCAGGTATCTGTCCTGAAAAACGAAGGGACCCCAATTCAGGGACAGGGTGTGCAAACGGCGCTCTCAGCCGTAACGGCCGCGGCGGACGAACAGTCGGCGCAAGGCGACGGCAAGGCGGCGCAATCGCCGCAGACGGCAATCGCACAGGTGACGCAAAAAATTTCCCAGGCAATCGGCGAAGGGCGCTCGAGCTTTAAGATGAAGCTCAATCCCGAGGGTCTGGGGCAGGTCGATGTCACCCTTACCTGCGAAAAAGGAAAGATTTCACTGGAGATCCTCGCAAGCGTTTTTTCCACAAAACAGCTGCTTGAAGGGCAGGCGTCAGAACTGAAAGCGGCGCTGGGCGCCAAAAATTTTGAACTGACGCGTATGGACGTGCAGGCGGAAACAAGCACGGGCTACAGCCTGAATTCTTTTTCCGGCCAGACGACAAACGGTAACAGCGCGGGGCACCAGGCACAGAAGGCGTATCCGCTCTATGCCGAGCAGCAGGATGCGCAGGCCGAAAGTACGTACGCATGCGGCCAACCGGTATTTTCAGGCAGGCTCAACTGCATCGCGTAAGGAAAGGAAGGGTTAGTCATGGCAATCTCGGCAGTCAGCAATTCCACCTCGGGCACCACGCAGGCCACCGCCCAGTCGGACGCATCATCGCTGGATATGAATGATTTTTTCGTACTCATGGCGGCGCAGCTTCAAAACCAGAGCATGTACGATCCGGTGGATAACAGCGAATTTATCGCCCAGATGGCGCAGTTTTCCACGCTTACGCAGATGGAAGCGCTGACCCGGTCCTTTGCATCCAACTATTCCGTCTCTCTCATCGGGAAAACGGTCAATGTGCAGACAACGGACGACAGCGGTACGGTGACCACCGCGACCGGAACGGTCGATAAGGTGAACTTTAAAAGCGGAGCGGCCTACGTAGTTGTAGACGGCGTGGAATATGAAACCTCTGCCGTCACGCAGGTAACAAGCACACAGACTGAAACACCGGTGGAGGATACGACTGAGGAAGGCACTCCATGAGAATTGATGAAACGCTTCTGCGCTACGGCTCGATACAGGAAGCGCAGGAAAAGCTCAACCGGCAGCAGACGGCGCAAACAGATGCTTCAGGCAATAAACAGCCGTTTGAAGCGATTTTCAGCCAGGAGCTTGCGAAAACCGAAACGATATCCTTTTCAAAGCATGCGGGGCAGAGAATGGCGCAGCGGGATATCGAGCTTACGCAACAGGATGTTGAAAAGCTTGGCGCGGCGGTAAAAAAGGCGGAGGAAAAGGGCGTGAAGAATACGCTCATCCTGTATAACAGCAACGCGTTTATCGTCAATGTGCCGGCAAACACAGTGATTACCGCCATGACAGGCAGCGACCTGAAGGATAACGTATTTACACAAATAGACGGCGCCGTTATTCTGTAGCCGGACCTTTTAAGGAGGCTATGAATCTCCGGTGACTTCGGAGATTCCCAAGCGGCGGCGTCCCAACAGGAGGTCAATATAAAAATGATCAAATCAATGTTTTCCGCGGTAACCGGCCTCAGAGGCCATCAGACCATGCTTGACGTCATCGCAAACAACATCGCAAACGTCAATACCGTAGGTTTTAAATCAAGCCGCGTAGTTTTTTCCGATCTGTACTACCAGACGCTTTCCTCGGCCAGCGCACCGACGGCGACCGCGGGCGGCATCAACCCCATGCAGATCGGCTACGGCGCAAGCGTTTCCAGCATCGATCTGCTCAACACAAGAGGCGGCTGGATGCAGACGGACAAAACAACCGACCTGTATATCCAGGGAGACGGATATTTTGTCATGCAAAACGCCACCGGCGAGCAGTTTTATACCCGCGTGGGTAATTTTAAGTTTGACTCTTCCGGCTTTCTCATCGACGCCAACGGAAACCATGTGTGCGGGGCGACCGGCGTCGGCGGCGCGCTGCCCACAGACCCGGCTGTCGACGACATGGACCCCATACAGGTTGCAGACTCGACAACGTATTCAAGCATCGCCATCGGCAGCGGCGGTGTCATCACAGCCATCGACGCGGCCGGCGCCACCGTAACGCTCGGACAGGTCGCGCTGGCGACATTTCCAAACTCGGAAGGTCTGGCACAGTGCGGCTCGATGTACATGCAGGCTTCATCAAACTCCGGAGACGCCGTGTATTTCGCGCCGGGCAGCTCATCAAATGCCGGCACGCTCGTGGCGGGCGGCCTGGAAATGTCCAACGTCGACCTTTCCAAGCAGTTTACCGATATGATCATCGCGCAGAGAGGCTTTCAGGCAAACTCAAGGGTCATTACCACCTCGGACGAGGTGCTGCAGGAACTGGTCAGTCTCAAGCGGTAAAAACATTGTGCGTGCGGGGACGGCCTGACCGTCCCCGCGAGCGGGAAAGGAAAAGTATGATTGAGCTAACGAAAATGAACAACGAACGGTTCTACCTCAATCCAAACCTCGTTGAGATGGTTGAAATGACGCCCGATACGCTGATATCCATGATGAGCGGCAAGAAATACTATGTGCTTGAATCGGTTGAAGAGGTCAACGAAAGATTCCGTCAGTACTATATCGGCATCAACAACCCCGCCCGCAGGCAAAAAAAGCCCGTCAAAACGGCGCAGTAGCGTAAATCCAGCGAAAGGAGGCTATTTGACATGTCGGATGTATTGTCCCAAAACCAGATTGACGAACTGCTGAGCAGTCTGTCAAAGGGTGACACCCCGTTGGAGCAGCCAGGCAGCAAACGGGTAAAGGAATATGACTTTAAAAGCCCCAAAAAGCTGTCAAAGGAACAGCTCAAGACACTGACCGGCATGTATGAAACCTTTGCGCGGCATCTGGCCTCTTATTTTTCTGGAATTCTGCGTTTTTTCTGCGAGGTCAGCGTGACCTCCATTGAGGAACTGCCCTACTATGAATACAACAATTCCCTGCCGGACTCGCTGATTATCGGCGTGCTCAAGGCAAAGCCCATCGAAGGGAACCTGCTTGCCGACTTCTCCAATATTATTTCCTTTACGCTCATTGACCGGCTTTTAGGGGGCAACGGCACCGGTGTCATTCCAAACCGCGAGTTTACGGAAATCGAGGTTACGCTCATGGAGCGGATTTTCCGGCAGATGGCGGCATTTACCAAGGATGCGTGGCCGCACACGATGAATATGGAAAGCTCCTTTGAGCAGATCGAGACCAACGCCCGCCTGGTTCAGTCCATGTCCATGGACGAGGTCGTGGCAATCATCGTTCTCGACGTCAAGATGGGCACGGCCCGGGGAACCATCAATATATGCATTCCCTGTATCAACCTTGAATCAGTCATCGACCAGATCAACCAGAACCAGTACCATTCAAAAAGGTCGCTGGATGCCGAGCATGAGGAGCTCATCAAGGGCACCATGCTTTCTCATGTGAAGGGGTCTCCCATGGAGATCGAAGGCGTGTTTGGACAGACGGTGCTGACGCTCCGCGAGGTGCTAAACCTGCAGGTCGGCGATGTGATCAGTTTTGACAACTCCGTGGATAAAAACATAAAGCTCAATATAGGCGGCAGGACATGGTTTTATGGCTCGCTCGGTACAAAAAGGAATAAAAAAGCCGTTAAAATCAGCAAAGTGTTATAAAAAGGGGCAGTTTTAAAGTGATGGATTTAGAAAAAGCAAAACAGGCTGCGCAGGCCGGAAGCGCAGAATCCGAAGGCCTGACCAGCATTGAAAAGGATACCATAGGTGAAATCCTGAATATCAGCATGGGGGCGGGCGCCACCGCGATTTCCACACTGCTGGGCATGTCCGTGAGCATCACGACGCCCACCGTAACCATGGTGAAGACACGCGATTTCGAGGTACACAGCATGGAACCCGCCATCGGTATTGAAATTCAGTACATCGAGGGGCTCGACGGGTCAAATCTGCTTGTTATGAAGAGCAAGGACATTCGCGCCATCGTAAGCCAGATCCTTTCCGAGGACGGAGAGGGGGAGGACGATGAGCTCAATGAAATGCACATGAGCGCCATCAGCGAAATCATGAACCAGATGATGGGCGCGTCGAGCACCGCGCTTTCAACCTTTTTAGGCAACAGCATCAACATATCCACGCCAAACCAGTTTGATATCAAGGATATGAACGGAAAGCTTGAACAGTCGGGTGCGAAGGAAAGCGTCGTCAGCGTGCGCTTCCTGCTGCATATTGAAAACCTGCTTGACAGCGAATTCATTACCGTAATGCCTCTGGAATTTACCAAGTCGCTTGTCGCAAAAGCAATGAGACTGGGAGATCAGCCCCCTGTAAACGCGGCACCTGCCGCAGCCCCGGCGCCTGCTCCAGTTCAGGCGCCTGCCCCATCGCCGGCCCCGGCCGCATTCGCCCCCCCCGTGCAGGCTCCCGCCGCACCCAGACCCGCGCCCATGAGCCCCCCACCCGTTCCCAGACCCGCGCCGATCAACGTCCAGCCGCTCCAGCTGACGAATTTCGATGACGACCCCCTGTCCGCAGGCGATAACTACCCGGATAATTTTGAGCTGATCATGGATGTGCCGCTTGACCTTTCCGTGGAAATCGGGCGGACAAGGATGCAGGTGAAGAACATCCTTGATCTGCGGCAGGGCTCTATTGTGGAGCTTGATAAGCAGGCGGGCGATCCGGTGGATATTTTTGTAAACGGGCGCATCATCGCCAAGGGTGATGTGGTGATCATAAACGACAATTTCGGCATGCGCATCACCGAGATTATTTCGAGCGGTTCACTGACAAGGGAAATAAACCGGCAGGCGTAAGAGTAAGCTGTCAGACCGTCGGGGACGGTTATCTATTCCGATCGTGGCAGGAGCGTGAAAACCATGGATGTGTTTATCTCTATTCTCTCGCCTCTGCTGGGCGTAGCACTGGTGATCGCGCTGGCTTACTACGGTACGAGGTGGCTTGCCAAACAATATGCCGGCGGCAGCGTCAGCAAATACATGCGCGTGCTTGAGCGCATGCCGCTTGGAACGGATAAGTCCATGGCGCTTGTGCGGGTGGGCAGCAAGATCCTGCTGCTGAGCGTGAGTGCAAAGGATGTGGACGTTCTTGCCAGTCTGGAGGAAAGCGAGCTTGTAGCCCAGCCCGCGCAGCCGGAGAAAAACGAATTTTCGGGCGTTCTTTCCGCCGTGATGAAGAAGCAGGCGCAGCTTACCAAATACTTCAGAAAAAATAATGATGATGATTCCGGTGAGGACAAACCATGAAACAAGCCGTGAAAACAATTCCGCTTACAGCCGCCGCGCTTGGGTTCTTTTCGCTGGCAACGCGCGCGCAGGCGGCAAGTCTGATTCCAAACATTTCCCTGAACATCGGCGACGGGCAGGGCGGCAGCGCGGATACCCTGAAAATCCTGCTGATGCTCACGGTGCTCACGCTCGCGCCGTCCATCCTGATCATGATGACGTCGTTTACGCGCATCATTATTGTATTTTCCTTCGTGCGCAGCGCGCTGGGGCTTCAGCAGACGCCGCCCAACCAGGTGCTTGTGGGCCTTGCGCTGTTTCTGACGATGTTTGTCATGAATCCGGTCATCAATGAAATCAACACGACGGCGTACACGCCGCTTAAAAACAATGAGATTACGCAGGATCAGGCCATTTCAAACGCCACGGTACCGCTGAAAAATTTCATGCTCAAACAGACGAAAAACGAGGACTTAAAGCTGTTTATCAGCCTTTCCAAGCAGGAAACGCCCGCGAACATCGACGCGGTGTCGATCGGAACCGTAATCCCGGCATTTATTACAAGCGAGCTCAAGCGCGCGTTTACCATCGGGTTTATCATTTATCTGCCGTTTCTCATTATTGATATGGTGGTGGCAAGCGTACTCATGTCTATGGGCATGGTCATGCTTCCGCCCGTGATGATATCGCTGCCGTTTAAGCTGATGCTTTTTGTGCTGGTGGACGGATGGGGACTGATTGTAAAAACGCTGGTGGTCAGCTTCAATTAACAGCGCGATGCGCGTACGGGGAGGAAGAAAAATGACGCAGGGCGATCTGCTGGCGATCGGCAAGGAGGCCGTGATGACCGCGCTCATGATTGCCGCGCCGTTTCTGGTCGTCAGTCTTGTCATCGGGCTGATCGTTTCCGTCTTTCAGGCGGCCACACAGATTCACGAACAGAATATCGTCTTTGTTCCGAAAATCATCGTGACGGGGCTCATTCTGGTTTTGCTCGGCTCCTGGATGCTCAATATTATGATCCGCTACACGCAGAACCTGTTCGCCGTGATCGCGCGGATGTCGTAACGATGATGTGGAATGAGATTTTTGAGCGGTACATCGTATTTTTGTTTGTATTTGTGCGCATGTCCGGCATGCTGCTGTTTAACCCCTTTTTCGGGCGCAAGAGCGTGCCCGTTATCCTCAAGGCCGGTCTTTCACTGATCCTTTCGGTGCTGGTGACGGGACTTTTACCGGGGTCGGTCGGGGAAATATCCAATTTGCTTATTTTTATGGTTCTGGCCATGAAGGAACTGCTCATCGGATTTGTCACAGGCTTTATCCTCCAGCTGTTTTTATCCTCGATTTTGATGGCCGGCGATATGATCGACCTTCAGCTGGGTATCGGTATGGCCAAGGTTTACGACCCGCAGAGTAACGCCAGCATCCCGGTTTCAGCCAGCATTCTAAATTTGCTTTTTACCGTCATGTTTTTTGTCACAGGCAGTCACCTGAATTTCATAAAAATGATTTTTTATTCCTTTGAGATACTCCCGCCCGGCCCGGGCAGCATCGATTTCGGGGCGGCCGAATTTATCGTTTCCCTGTTCGGGAACATGCTGCTTTTGGCGCTCAAGCTCGCCCTGCCCATCCTGACCGTTGAGATTTTGTCGGAGATGGGCCTTGGCATCCTGATGCGCACGGTGCCGCAGATCAACGTTTTCGTCGTGGGCCTTCAGCTTAAGCTGCTGGTGGGCCTTGTGCTGATCGTGCTATTGATACCCGGTTATGTGGGGGTGTTTGACGGCATGACGGATTCCATGTTTAAAAGCATTGAAAGCGGCATGCGGCTGCTCGGATGAGGGCTCCAGTACGGAACATGAGGGGTGAGCGGTATACCCGGGGCTGATAAATCTGAAAAAGCAACGCCGAAAAAGCGCGAGGACGAGCGGAAGAAGGGTAATATTTTTCAGAGCCGCGATATTACCTCCGCGCTGGGACTCATCGGCGGGTTTTGGTTTCTGTCCGCCGCGGGGTCGACCGTATTCGGTTATTTTGAAAAGCTTATCAAACAGTATCTGACCGGTTTTTCGGATATCACCGACTTAAGCACCGCCGCCGCCAATCATTATTTAAGTGATTTTGTGCTGCAGTCGGCGCTGCTTTCCCTTCCTTTTCTGCTTGTTGCGGCCATCCTCGGCTTTGTTTTTGACGTCGCGCAGACGCGTATGAATTTCTCCATGAAGAGGCTCAAACCGGATTTTACCAAGGTCGACCCGATCCGCGGCATGAAACGCATCATCACCATGCGTTCGCTCATAGAGCTTGTCAAGTCCTCCATTAAAATTGCCATTACCGCCGTTGTTTTGTATACCGAAATCAAATCAAGGCTTCCCCAGATCCTCAGACTTTTTGATATGGATATTCTTTCGGCGATATCCTGGCTGTGCGGCAGCGTGGTTGCCATTGTGATGAAGATCGGATTGATCATGGTCGCTTTCGGCGCCTTTGATTATTTATACCAGTGGTGGGAATATGAGAAACAGATCCGCATGTCCAAGCAGGACATCAAGGACGAGTACAAACAGACCGAGGGAGACCCGAAAATCAAGGGACACATCCGTGAGCAGCAGCGCAAAATGGCCATGATGCGCATCATGCAGAAGGTTCCGCTTGCGGATGTCGTCATCAAAAACCCAACGCATTTTGCCGTTGCAATCAAATACGACGCAAAGCGCGACCGGGCGCCCGTGGTCATTGCCAAAGGCCAGGACTATCTGGCGCTGAAAATAATCGAGGTTGCCGAAAAGAACAAGGTCAGCGTGACCGAAAATCCCCCGCTCGCGCGCGCCCTGTACGCCGCGGTGGAGATCGGACAGGAAATACCGGAAGAGCATTACCAGGCGGTCGCGGAGGTGTTGGCCTTCGTATTCAATCTGAGAAAAGGGAGAAGACGCATATGAAGAAGCTTCTGGACAATGTCATCATAATTTTTGTCGTATGCATTCTGCTCCTGATTATCATTCCGCTCAGCCCCGGCGCGCTTGACATGCTGCTCATTTTTAACCTCATGCTGTCAATGACCCTTCTGCTCATTACCATGTATATAAAGGAATCTCTGGAAATCTCCATATTCCCGTCCCTGCTGCTCATTACGACACTTTTCCGCGTAGCGCTCAACGTCTCCTCGACAAGGCTGATCCTGAGTCACGCAGGGCAGGCCGGGCAGGTCATCAAGACCTTCGGCGAGTTTGTCATCGGAGGAAACCCCATCGTCGGCTTCGTCATATTCCTCATCATCGTCATCGTCCAGTTCGTCGTCATTACCAAGGGCTCCGAGCGCGTGGCCGAGGTGTCCGCGCGTTTTACGCTTGACGCCATGCCGGGCAAGCAGATGGCCATTGACGCGGATTTAAACGCCGGGCTTATCAACGACGAGATGGCAAAGGCGCGCCGGCTGAAAATCCAGCGCGAAGCGGATTTTTTCGGCGCAATGGACGGCGCATCGAAGTTTGTCAAGGGTGACGCGATCGTATCCATTATCATTGTTTTTATCAATATTATCGGCGGTTCCATCATCGGCATGGTGTCGGAGGGCATGAGCTTTGGCGAGGTGCTCACCGTATACACCGTGGCGACGGTGGGAGACGGATTGGTATCCCAGCTGCCGGCCCTGCTCATCTCCACCGCCACGGGTATGATCGTTACGCGTTCGGCATCCGGCAACGACCTGAGCAGCGACATTTCCACACAGCTTGTTTCACATCCCGAGGCGCTCATCATAACCGGCGGTGCGCTTCTGGGCATGTGTCTGATCCCCGGTCTTCCCATTCCCGTACTGCTTGTTTTAGGCGGCGGCATGATTTTTCTGGGTAAGATGACGGAAAACAAATTAAAAAAGAAAATTAAGCCCGTGCAGGAAGTCCAATCGCCCAGCGAGCGCGAATTTTATAAAAATCCGGAGAATATTTACAGTACGCTCAATGTCGAGCCGGTCGAAATGGAGTTTGGATACAGCCTGGTGCCGCTTGTTGATGAAAAGAAGGGCGGCAGCTTTATCGACCGGGTCGTTATCCTCCGCCGGCAGTTTGCCCTTGAAATGGGCATGGTAATCCCTTCCGTGCACATCCGCGACGACGCGGGGCTTGACCCGAACGAATATGTCATTAAGCTGCGCGGCGAGCAGGTGGCAAAAGGCGAGGTGCTCGTGGACCATTTCCTGTGCATCGGCATGACGGGCGCGGAGGAGGAAATCGACGGCGTGGATACGTTCGAGCCGGCTTTCGGCCTGCAGGCCAAGTGGGTGGACGCGGCAAACCGGGAAAAGGCGCAGATCTTCGGCTACACGGTCATCGATCCGCTTTCCGTCATCATCACGCATTTGTCCGAGGTCATCAAAAAGCACGCGCATGAGCTTTTGGGCCGCAGGGAGGTCAACCTCCTCTTGGATAATCTTAAAAAGAATGACAAAGCGATCGTCGAGGATATCGTTCCGGGTATCATCAGCGTGGGCGACCTGCAAAAAGTGCTGTGCAACCTGCTCATGGAGCAGATTCCCATCCGCGATCTGGGCACCATTCTCGAGACGGTCGGCAATTACGCGTCCGCCGTCAAGGATACAGAGCTGCTTACGGAATATGTCCGGCAGGCGCTCAAGCGGACGATTACACACAAGTTTACCGACGATGGTACGCTCAAGGTGGTCACGGTGGGCGCAGACCTTGAGAACCTGATTATAAACAGCGTGAAAAAAAGCGAGCACGGCTCGTATGTGTCCATGGATCCGGAAATCATGCAGAAGATCGTGTCCGCGCACATCACTGAGATGGGGAAAATCAAGGAGCTGGTCAAAAACCCCATCATACTGACCTCGCCGGTCGTGCGCCTGTATTACAGAAAGCTCGTTGAGCAGTTTGTCTCGGAGGCGGTGGTGCTGTCCTTTAACGAGATTGACGCGGGCGTCAAGGTGCAGTCGGTGGGCATCATCGCCATCACGGCTTAAAAAATTAGACTTTTATCCCGGGCAGCGGGCGGGGAATGTGGGGTGAACGTATTGTATAAAGCAGCGACAATGGATATAACCGAAGAGGTATGGGACGCCTACTTGAAAGCGCGTGATCTGGGTCTGCGCAACCGGATCCTCACGGCCTACCTTTATATCGTCAAGGTCAACGCCAAGCGCATGAACGCCGCGTGCAAAAGCAGGGACGATCTTGAGGAAATCATCAATCAGGGCGTGCTTGCGCTTATTGACTGTATAGAGAAATTTGACCCGCAGCGCGGCGTGCAGTTTGATTCGTACGCATCCATCCGGGTGCGCGGAGCGATCATCGACTATGTCCGCAAGCAGGACTGGGTGCCGCGCGATATCCGCAAGAAGTCCATTGAGATTTCAAATGCATTTTCACAGCTTCATAATGAGCTCAATCGGCCGCCTGAAGATGAAGAGGTGGCCGCGCACCTGAAAATGGGGCTTGACGAGCTTGAGCAGGTCATGGCGCAGGCGGACAGCTTCAGCCTGCTTTCCTACGAGGAGCTGCTTGCGGAAAATGTCTCCTTTATTGGGGAAGCGGCGTCGGGCATCCAGACGCCCGAACAGGAAATGATGCAGCAGGAAATGAAAGTCATCCTTGCCGGCGCCATCGACAAGCTCAGCGAAAAGGAACGGCTGATTGTATCCCTGTATTATTTTGACGAGCTCAAGCTCAAAGAAATCGCGGTCATTTTAGGACTCACGCCCGCGCGCGTGTCGCAGATGCATTCAAAAGCGCTCATGAAGCTAAAGCAGCTGGTTGGGCGATATGTGGTGCAGTAACAAAAATGCAGTAAGGGGTGATCTGTATGATGCGCGGACTGTATGTGGCGGGCACGGGACTGATTAACCGCAGCCGTCAGCTGGACATAGCCGGAAACAATTTAAGCAACCTGTCAACGCCCGGTTATAAAAAGGAAGGACTGGTTTCCTCCTCCTTCGGGGAGTATATGACCCTGCGCGGGGGAAACGGGGAAATAGAGCAGGTGGGCGCCACCACGCACGGTGTGATTGCCGCCGAGGGCTATACCGATTATACACAGGGGGCTTTCGACCAGACGGGGAGCGGGCTCAACCTTGCCATTGAGGGAGAGGGATTTTTTACCCTGCGCATGGCAGACGGGGGACAGGCGCTTACCCGCAGCGGGCAGTTCGCGCTCGACGAAGGGGGCAACCTTTGCGACGGCGCGGGCAATACCGTGCTCGGCATGAACGGACCGATTGCGGCGGCCGGTGCGGACTTTACCGTAAACAGTGAAGGTCAGGTGTTTATCGACGGGGTATACACGGATACCCTGCGCATTTCCCGCCCGGCAGACATGAACGGGCTTATCAAGCAGGAAGGGTCGCTCTACATAAACGGGCAGGGTGCACTTGTTCCGTTTGAAGGGAAGATCGTACAGGGCGCGCTGGAAAGCGCAAATGTGGAAATTACCGCAGAGATGTCCTCAATGATCGAAAACTCCAGAGCATACCAGTCCTGCAGCCAGATCATCCGAATGATGGATCAGATCCTCGAAAAATCCGTAAACGAGCTCGGCAGTCTGTAAAAACGCCTGTGTATTGTGCGCGCGCTGCGCGCCGTTGAGATGATGAATCGTGTAAAGGAGAGTGGGATTGTTATGATCAACGCATTTTACAGCGCTGTATCCGGCGCCGTCAGTTATCAAAACGGGCTCAGTGTCAGCGCAAACAACCTTGCAAACGTGGGGTCCACCGGCTATAAAGCGCAGCGTGCCGACTTTACCGACCTGATGTACACACAGCTGCCGGGACCTGAGACGGCTGAGGATATCCAGACCGGAAACGGCACACGGCTGCAGACGGTCAGCACGTCGCTCGCGCCGGGCAGGCAGGAGCAGACCGGGGGAGAGCTTGACGCGGCGTTGTCGTCAGACGGGTATTTCTGTATACGGGACAGGCAGGGCAATACCTATTATACAAAGGCGGGCGATTTTAAACTCGAGCAGTCCGGTGCGGAAAGCTATCTCGTTACCGCGGAGGGCAACTCCGTGCTCGACGAGAATATGCAGCCGGTGGCAATCACGCAGGGAGACACTGCGCTCGCCGGCCCGTCCAGGGACGCGGGGCAGCAGGAGGGCGTGGTTCGTCTGGCCGTGGTTACCTTTGAAAACCCCTACGCGCTCATTAACGAGGGCGGCGGAAAATACAGCGTAAGCCAGGCCTCGGGCGCCGGCGCGATGGATTATCAGGCCGAGGTGCTGCAGGGCGTGCTGGAAGGCTCCAATGTCGACGTAACCACGGAGATGACGAGGCTTATCCAGTCTCAAAGAGGATTTCAGCTGAGCTCCCAGATGATCAAAACTGCCGACGAGCTTGAACAGATGACCAATTCGCTCAGAGCGTAATCCCCCATTCCATACCGGGGCGGTGCGGGAAAAACCACAGCAAGAAGACAGCCTCCTGCAGAAAATCAGCTTCTGTTGCATATAAACGGATGCGCGCAGGTGCGGAAAAGTGTGCAGCTTATTCCAAAACGCAGCCAAATGGCCCGTTGTTTCAGATTTGGGCGAATTTGGGTATAAACTATTTGCACTTAGCGACGATATAGCTTATGAGAAAAGCAGTCCGGCGCTTTGATCCGATCATGCGTGCCGGGTATGGAGGTTACTATGAGAATTGATCCCAAAAACAAAGTCGACGGCGTCTATGACGCATTAATTAGAAAAAACACGACGGAGTCCGCTTCCGTTAAGCACAGTGAATCGGATCTCAAGCGTGACCGCGTGGAGCTTTCGCAAAGTGCCGAGGGGCATGATGAGCTCAAGGCGGCCAGGGAAGAGGTGCTGCGCGAGGTCGAGCGGGGAAGCTCTCCGGACAAGCTGCGCGGTATCAAGGCAAAGGTGGACAGCGGAAGCTACAGCGTAAGCTCCGAGGATATTGCCGACGCCATGCTCGGCACGGACACCCAAAAGGCGTAAGCTGCAGACATAACGGGAAAGAGGTACGCAATGGCGGACTTTAAAGATCTATCCCTTTTACTGACAAAGCAGACGCAGATTCAGCAAAAGCTGCTGGAAATAGAAAAACAGAAAACTGCGGTACTCACCGCGGGCGACATAAATAAGCTCGATATGCTCATGCGCTCGGAGCAGCCGCTCATCATGCAAAGCGCCAGCCTTGAGCACCGGCGTGAGCAGCTGCAGCGGGAAATGGGTCTTGCAGACCTCACACTCAAGCGGATCATTGAAGAGCATGGGCCGGATGGGGCGGAAATTTTAAAAGACCGGTCTGCGGAGCTCACCGGCACGGTTGAAAGGCTCAGACGGGCGATGCACATCAATACGGGCATATTAAACGCGCGCATGAATGTCATCGGGCAGATCCTTTCGCTCACCGGCGCCGTGGAGCCGGCCCTGACGTATACAAAAGACGGGCATTATTGATTGAATTCGGATTTGAGGTAAGAAGATGGC
Organism: Oscillospiraceae bacterium; assembly: GCA_963678505.2. Lineage (GTDB taxonomy): Bacteria > Bacillota > Clostridia > Oscillospirales > JAVBQB01. The sequence continues at coordinate 55,167 of CAXXFP010000016.1, forward strand.
ATCAACCTTTTACGGCTTTGAAATCGCTAAAAGCGGCCTGCAGGCCAGCCAGATGGGTCTGAATGTAACCGGACAGAATGTTGCAAACCTCAATACGGACGATTACACCCGTCAGATACTGAATGCCAACGCCGCCAACTACAGCTCCGGCGCCGACCACTACGCGCGTCTTGCAGCCTCGAACATCGGCCAGGGCGTGGAGGTCAAGGGCATTTCACAAACGCGCGACGCGGTTCTCGACACCGAGGTACGTACGGCAAACTCCAACTACAATACCTGGGAAGCGACCTATTCCGCGCTTTCCGACGTGGAAGCCGTTTTTGACGAGTCAACGACCGACGGGCTGCACGCCATGTTCACCGATTTCTATAATCAGCTTGAGGGCCTTTCAAACAACACCGGCGATATCGGGTATGCGACCATCGCGCGCTCCAGCGCGGAAAAGGTCACGCAGGTCCTCAATCAGTATGCTTCGCAGCTCAGTCAGATCAGAAGCCAGATCAACTCCGACTTATCTATTTCCGTGCAGGACGTCAACACGACCGTCGACAAGCTTAACTCGATCAACGCGCTTATTAAGGATCAGGCTGTGCGCGGCGCGGTTTCAAACGAGCTGCTCGACACCCGAAACGGCTATATCGACACGCTTTCCGGCTATATGGACATTAGCGTAACGCCCAATGCCGATTCAACGGTCTCTGTAACCACTACGGGCGGCGTGGATCTGCTCGCTTCCAGCTTTTCGGTTACGGAAAGCGGCGGCATCACAAGTATAATCCGAACGGAAGCCGGAACAGACAGCGCGTTTAGTCCCGACAGCGGAAGCCTCAAGGGTTATCTTCAGATGCTCAACGGAGCAGGCGTATACGACACGGCCAATTCCTACAAGGGACTTGCCTATTATGAAAAGGCGCTCGACAGCCTCACAGCCTCTTTTGCCACGGAGTTTAACGCCATCAACAGCTCCGGCGGCACATCCCTTCCCCTTTTTGAGGGGACGACCGCGGCGGATATCGCCATATCGGACGCGTGGCTTGAGTCTGCGGATTATATCGTCACCGGCGTGACCGGAACAAATGACAACGTCATCAAGATGATCAATCTCATGGATGCCGACACGGTCATCTCTCCGTATTTTACCGGTACCTATGAGGAAGGCTCGAGGTCTATCATGAGCGAAATCAACGTCGAGGTCGGCTATGTGTCCGACATGCGGGACATGTACGGAAGTATCCTAACCGCCTCGGAAAACGAACGCGAAAGCGTGGTGGGCGTTTCCATCAACGAAGAAACCACCAACCTGATGAAGTATCAGAAGGCATATCAGGCGGCGGCCAGGGTGATGACGGCGCTCGACGAGGTGCTCGACGTACTGATCAACAAAACGGGAATCGTGGGACGCTGAGTACCTGCGCCGATGACGCAGACCAATCCGGCCTGACAAAGGGAGAATGACAGATGCGTATTACTGAAAAAATGATTTCTTCAAACTATATGACCAGCCTCAACGACAGCCTGGTCGAGGTCAACCGGCTCAACGAGCGGGTAACGACCGGCCGGAAGTACCAGACAGGCTCCGAGGACCCGGCTTCCGCGCTCAAGGCATATCAGGTCAGGAGCAATCTGTCGAGGATAGATCTCTATCAGAACAATGTCGAGGAGGTCAAGGGGATTTTATCGGAAACCGAGACCGCCTATACGCAGCTGAGCAGCATCCTTACCGACGTCAACGAGCAGATCCTGCAGGGCAGCAGCGACACCAACAGCGAAAACAGGCAGACTATTGCCGACGTGCTGAAAAATTACCAGAGCCAGGTTTTCAGCGTGGCAAACGCCTCTTTCAGCAGCAAATATGTGTTCGGCGGCTCGGATCTGGATACGATCCCCTTCAGCATCGACGGCTCGGACAAGCTCTTGTATCACGGGCTGGACGTCGACGACGAGACTTTGTTCGGTACCGAGGAAATCTACTACGACATCGGCATGGGGCTTAAAACAGACGGTTCGGGTAACGTCGTCAAGGGGACCGCGCTCAATATCGCAAGCCCCGGCAGCGAGCTGCTCGGCGTGGGAACGGACGCGGACGGACTTTCCGATAACCTCTATAACCTGCTCGGGCAGGCGGCCGAGCTGTTTGAAAATAACGACATGACCGATATCGGAAAATACAGCACAAAGCTTCAGGATATCGCCGACCAGTGTACGCTTAAGCTCGTTAACGTCGGACAGAAGACCAATTTTGTCGAGTTTCTTGAAACCCGGTATGAAGCCGACGAGTATAACGCCACCGTCAAGCAGAAATCCCTTGAGGGCGTGGACAGCGCGGAGGCGATTTTGGAGTTTAACACGCAGAATACGGCTTACAGTGCGGCCCTTGCCATGGGCGTGAAGATTATGCAGCCGTCGCTGCTTGATTATCTGAGCTGAACGGGGGGTGGATAAAAAATGGGGTTACCCGCGGTTAGCTCGATCGTTAATCCGGTTCGGGTTTCTGTGTTTGACGCGCGGCTGAATATGGATTATGACCATCCGGGCTATTTGATGGATCGCAGTGCGTCAAAGCTGGAAATTGACAGCGAGCCGATCAAACTCGAAATCGACAACCGTGCCTTTTTTGATTCGATGGGGCTTAAATCCATCGGTGCGCTCGCGCAGGAGCTGATCGGGCGGGGTGAGCGCGCGGCGGATGAGGCAACTGTCCGTTACTGCAAGGAAGGACAGATCCTGCAGAGCCCGCACTCCGGCGGCGTCAGCCAAATAGCGCGTATGCGCACTGAGAAAAGCATCGAATCGATGCTTGTTTTTATACCCAAAAATCCGCCGGAGCTTTCCTGGGAGGGCGGGCAGACACAGATCGAGTATACCCCCGATACATTGCGCTTTGACTGGATTACGCACCGCGTCAAGTTTGACTACACACCCTATTCGATTGAGTTTTCGGCCGGGTGAGAAAAGCCCGATAGACAAAAGATGGGGACGGGATGAAAAATGAAAATCACAACCAAGGATTTTGGCATGCTGGAAATCGACGAGGGCGAAATCATCCGCTTTCCGAAAGGGGTTTTCGCCTTTCAAAACGCAAAAAAATTTATACTCATTACAAAGGACGACTGCCCGGCCATGTGGCTTCAGTGCGTGACGGAGCAGGACCCGCGCTTCATGGTCTTCGAGCCGGACCAGGTCGTCGAGGGGTATGCGCCCGCGTTTTCGGACGAGGTCTATAAAACGCTTCAGGCCGAGCCGGGAGAAGAGCTGTACCTGTTGGTCATTGCGGTCATACCGGAAAACCAGCGGGAGGCGACCGTCAACCTGAAAAGCCCGATTGTCGTCAACATGCAAAAGCGGCTTGCCACACAGGTTATACTGGATAATAACGCGTATCCGATCCGCTACAGGATATTTGATTAATCCGGACAAGCACCGCCGCGCGCGGGGCATTTTTCCGGAGGATATGAAGGAGGCTTGTGCATGCTAATCATCAGCAGGAAATGCGGGGAGTCTTTTCTGATTGACGAAAACATTGAGGTTTTCGTGCTTGATGTGCAAAACGATAAAGTAAAACTGGGCATCAGCGCCCCTCAGGATATTAAAATCATACGCAAGGAGCTCAGGGAAACGGAGAACGCGAACCTTGAAGCGGCCGGTGCGCAGCAAGCCGGTGCAGACAGCCTGCGCGGGGCGCAGCTCAAGAAGAAAAAAGTTTGAATAGGGTCTAATGTTTTATGGCTTCCCACCGATATATGTTGCAAGGAAGAACATAAAAGAATATGAAACCTGAAGCGTACGAGCAGGTTTTATATAAAAAAGGAATGGAATTCCGAAAAGTATTCAAGGAGGAAGAAAAATGCGTATCAACAACAACATCTCCGCACTCAACACCTACAGGCAGTACACGGCAAACACCACCTCCGCCAACAAGTCCATGGAAAAACTGTCCTCGGGTCTCCGCATCAACCGCGCGGGCGACGACGCCGCCGGCCTTGCGATTTCCGAAAAGATGCGCGCACAGATCCGCGGCATCAAGATGTCTTCCAAAAACAGCCAGGACGCCATCTCCCTTGTTCAGACCGCTGAAGGCGCGCTGACAGAGACCCACGCCATTCTGCAGAGGATGCGCGAGCTGTCCGTCCAGTCCTCCTCAGACACCAACGAGGATATTGACCGCGGCGCGCTGCAGGCCGAGTTTGAGCAGCTGCAGGCCGAAGTCGACGACATTTCGTCCCAGACCGCGTTTAACAACATGTCCCTGCTCGACGGCAAGTTTGCCGCAGTAAAACGCGACGCGGCGTCCACAGTGGCTTCCACCGGCGTAAACTTCACCGGCGCCGCAGCCGGCACCTACACGTTTTCCTACACGGCCATGACCGCCGACGCGACCGGCATCGTAACTGACGCCACCGTAAGCTTTGCCGCCAATGCGACGGAAGAAGCCGCGGGCGCGTATTCCTTTGACTATACCGCAGAGACCCTGGCGGTTAACACCGCCACAACCGGCTACGGCGATATCACGACCGCACTCGGCGGGGAGAGCAAGCTGACCACGGGAACTCTCACGGAGGGTACCTACACTTTTTCCTATGTTGCCGCCACGGATACCCTGACCATGAGTGACGGCACAGCAACCGATACCGCGGTTCTGGGCACGGACACGACTATTACATTGGGCGGCATTACCCTCGATCTGACCGGTTTGGGAGATGCGGAAGGCACGGCCATCGGCGGCAATGCGCTGAGCGTCGGCGTTGACCAAGCCGCTTCGGTTGCCGTCACCAAGGGCGGAAAGACAGTGGCCTCCACATATAACCTTGCTGAAAACACCCTGTCCTTCGGCGATGTGACCATGGATCTTGGAGTAGCAGGCACCTTAGCCGACACCGAGGGCAAGACGCTGACCGTCATGGCGCCCAGCGCGACGGTTACAAATCAGGCCGGCGGCGTTGAGAGCGCTACGATCAAAAACGGAAAAGCGACCTTCACCGATTCAAAAATCTCCATCAACGACGCGTCCGTCTCAAACCTCAACGCCAAGACGCTGGTACTCGACGAGGGTACGTCCATGACCATCCAGACCGGCGCCAACGAGTCCGAGACGCTGGCTATCAGCATCGAGGACATGAGCACTACGGCTCTTTCAATCGGCAGCGACGTCAAAGTCGACTCCATTGAAGCCGCTGAAGCCGCCATCACCACCGTTGACGACGCGATCAAGCTCGTTTCCAATCAGCGCGCAAGCATGGGCGCAATCCAGAACAGGCTTGAGCATAAGATCAACAACCTTGATACATCGGCCGAGAACCTGCAGGCAGCCGAGTCCCGTATCCGCGACGTGGACATGGCCAAGGAGATGACGGAGTTCACGAAGAACAACATTCTGCTCCAGGCCTCCCAGGCAATGCTCGCGCAGGCGAACGCACAGCCCCAGGGCGTTCTGCAGCTGCTCCAGTAATCGTAAACCGGCATAAGCAAAGAGATAAAGGGACTGTGACTGCGGCAGCTTAATGAGTACATTTTCTGTAACCGGCTGCCCGAAGAAGGGCAGGCTCCGGCGGAGTAAAACGATACGGCATTCCCGGAAAGGCCGGCGTGCCTTCCCAACAGATTCGGACGCCGCATCGATCGCTTCCACGGCCTGTGCGGATTTCAGCTGCCGCAGTTATATGCCAAAGTGCCCTCTGCGTTGCATGGCTCTTTGGCATCCTTTTCAAAGTAACGTTTTCCCAAAGCCGTGCGTACCGGATATGGGCTCCGCACGCGAAAAAAACAGGAAGAATAAGCCATGAGATATGTGCCCTCATTTTGTTTGAGCTCCGGAATGATTCTAGGCAGTGACCTGTTCGGCAGCGACAACGAGCTGCTGCTATCCAAAGGGCAGGCCCTCACGGATTTGGAGATTGACAGGATCAGAAAGATTGGGTATCAGGGAATTCATGTGACCGACGGCTTTTCAGACGAGCTTTTAGTTGATTACGGCGTCGGAGCTTATTTAAAAAACAATGCTGTCATTTCACTTAAAGATGTATTTACGCAGGTTCAGACGGAAAAAATCTCGGAACAGCCAATCAATAAAATCAAAATGGCAATGCATGAGATCGTTGATGAAATCGTGGCCGACAAAAACGCGATCATAAACATGGTGGATCTGAAGATCTACGATGAATACACCTATTACCACTCCGTAAACGTTGCGGTGCTGTCCACCGTTTTGGGATACGCAATGGGGTACGGAAAGAACGCGCTTTACAAGCTGGCTCTCGGTGCGGCGCTGCATGACATCGGAAAGGTGTTTATCTCACGGGACATCCTTGACAAGCCTGGCGCGCTGACGCCCGAGGAATTCGAGATCATCAAAAAGCACAGCAGCGCGGGAAGCGCGTATCTGCGTGAAAAATGGGATATTCCCTCCGAGTCGCATTATGCGGTGCTGACCCATCACGAGCGGTTTGACGGCACCGGATATCCGGGCGGCATCCGGGAGGACAAAATTCCCGAATTCGGCAGGATCGCCGCTGTGGTGGACGTGTATGACGCGCTGACAACCGACCGGCCGTATCGCAAGGGAATGCTGCCCTCGGAAGCTGTCGAATATATCATGGGCGGTTCCGGAAACATGTTTGACCCAAACGTGGTCAAAACCTTTCTGCGGGAGGTATCCCCGTATCCCGTGGGAACGTGCGTGCTTTTAAGTAACGGGGAAAAGGGCGTCGTGGTGGAAAATCAGGCCAAGTGCGGGACTCGTCCGAAAGTTATGATTGACAGGGAAAACCAGCTGCCCGTCTATTATGACCTGTATAACGATATGAGCCTGCTTAACATCACCATCCGGTCTATCTGCTGAGTTTTGATCCCTGCACCAAAAAACCCGACGCTTACTTTCCATTGCAGAATTGAAAAATCGCACGCGTGTATCCGGTAAAGTCAAATAAGCATTGGCTTGTGCCGGCAGGGCGCACGCTGCAGCACCAATAACCTAACTGAGAATCAAGGGGGAGACCTGGTTGATAAGAATAATGATTGTGGATGATGCCGCGTTTATGAGAATGGCTATCAGAAAAGTGCTTGAGAAAAATGGTTTTGAAATCGCCGGGGAGGCCGTCAACGGAGCTGAAAGCCTCGCAAAGTATATGGAATGCAAGCCGGACGTCGTCACTATGGACATAACCATGCCGGAGATGACGGGGCTTGAGGCCCTCAAGCACATTCGCGCATTCGACCCGGCAGCCAAGGTGGTCATGGTGTCCGCAATGGGCCAGGAAACACTGGTGCGCGAGGCAATTATCAGCGGCGCCAAGTCTTTTATCGTAAAGCCGTATAAAGAAGAGCATATCGTACAGACGCTTCAAAGCGTCGCCGCGGATGGCGCAAATTAGTCTGTAGGGAGGAGGGGTAGATGTGGCGGGAGAATTTGGAGATGAATCCCTGCTTGACATGTTCATTTTTGAATCCACGCAAAACGTAGCGCAGCTTGAGCAGCTGATTCTCGACAACGAACGGTCCAATGGCTTTTCCGCGCATTTTGTGGATGAGATTTTTCGCATCATGCACACCATAAAAGGGTCGGCGGCCATGATGGAGATAAACAACCTGTCCAAGCTTGCGCACAGCGCGGAGGACCTGTTCTCTTTTATCAGAGAAAGGCCGGAAAATCAGGAAAATGACACCTCCGCAATCACGGATCTGGTACTTGAGAGCATCGATTTCATCAAAACGGAGCTTGCGCGAATTCAGGATGGACACCCGGACGGCGCCGACGAAACCGCGCTGCGCAGCAAGGTTCTGGCGCAGCTTGAAAAGATGAAGCACAGCGCGCCGGCTGCGGCAGTCAGTACGGCCGGCAATACGCAGCAGACTGCGGATGCGGATGGAAAAACCTATAAAAATGCGTTTAAAGCTCATTTTTTCTTTGAAGACGGCTGCCAGATGGAGAGCATACGTGCGTTTGACGTCATCTATAAGCTGCGTTCCATCGCGGGCAATATTTCCTGTATTCCCGAGGATATCATGGACGGGGACAGCGACGACAGCGTCGCGATCATCCGCGAGAAAGGCGTAGTGGTTCGGTTTGAAACGGACTGCGAATACGCCCCGGCGCATGATTTTCTGTCCAAAATGGCGTTTATTACCAAGCTTTCGATGGAAAAAGACAGCCTGGAGGCAGACAGCCCGCCGCCGACCGAGGCCGCAGAAAACATCCAGCTTCCGGTGCAGAATGAGGTCAAACAGGCCGAAAAAACCGTTTCCCATACATCCGGAAACAGCATCATCAGCGTCAACGTGGCAAAGCTCGACAAACTCATGGATCTGATCGGAGAGCTGGTTATTTCCGAGGCTATGGTCATCCACAACCCCGATTTGAAAGGGCTGGAGCTTGACGGCTTTCAGAAAGCGGCGCAGCGGCTGCGCAAGATCACAAGCGAGATGCAGGATATGGTCATGTCCATCCGCATGGTGCCGCTGACGACCACCTTTCAGAAGATGAACCGGATTGTCAGGGATATGTGCAAAAAGCTGGATAAAGAAGTCGAACTGAAAATCATTGGCGATGAGACCGAGGTAGACAAAAATATCATCGAGCACATTTCTGACCCGCTGATGCATCTGGTTCGCAATTCGCTCGATCATGGAATCGAGTCCGTGGCGGATAGAAAAGCGGCCGGTAAAAACGAAATCGGAACCATTACGCTTGAGGCGAAAAACGAGGGCAGCGAAGTCCAGGTATCCGTGCGCGACGACGGCAAAGGGCTTAACAAGGAAAAAATCCTTGCGCGCGCCAAAGAAAACGGACTGCTCACGAAGCCGGTTTCCGAAATGAGCGACAGGGAAATCTACTCTCTTGTTTTTCTGCCGGGATTTTCCACCAAAGAGAAAATCACAGAGTTTTCCGGCAGAGGCGTCGGAATGGATGTCGTGGTCAAAAACATTGAAATGGTGGGCGGCCGGGTGATTGTTGAAAGCGAGCCCGGCAGGGGCTGCATCAACACCATGAAATTCCCGATTACGCTTGCCATCATCGAGGGCATGAACATACGGGTAGGCTCGTCGAGGTACACAATCCCGATTACCGACATCAAGCAGTCGTTCCGGCCAAGAGCCGAGGAGATCATCACCGATCCAGATGCGCATGAAATGCTTATGGTGCGTGGGTGCGCGTATCCGGTCATCCGCCTGCACGAGCTGTTTTCAGTGGAACCGGACACGAGGGATCTTTGCAGCGGAATTATCATCATGGCTGAAAGCGGAGAGCGTTCATTCTGTATTTTTGTGGATGAACTGCTCGGACAGCAGGAGGTCGTTGTCAAGGCGCTGCCCGCCTATGTGAAAAAGAGCAGAGGGCTTGCCGGGTGCACGCTGCTTGGCGACGGGCAGATCAGCTTGATCCTTGATACCGGCAGCCTCGACGGCTTAAAAACCGTGCATGACGAATAAACGCAATCTTATTTGAAAACCGCGGGGAAACGCTCCGCCTTAAATAAAGCAAAACCGGGAAGGGGATGTGTACATGGAAAAGCTTCAGATGCTCAATGAGGAGCTGATGGATGAAGACACGCAAAAAGACCAGTATCTGATTTTTTCGATCGGAGAAGAGTTCTATGGCATCGAAATCAAGAGCGTGACCGAGATTATAGGAATTCAGAACATCACGCAGGTGCCGGAGCTTCCGCTTTATATCAAGGGCATTATCAATCTGCGCGGCCGTATTATTCCGGTCATGGATGTCCGCACCCGCTTTAAAAAGGAAGCGGTGGCATATAACGACCGCACCTGCGTAATCGTTGTGGACTTTCAAAGCCTGTCCGTCGGGCTGATTGTCGACAGCGTATCGGAGGTACTGTCCATCGCCGAACAGGATATCGTCCCGCCGCCTGAATTTGTGGGATCGAGCAGCAGGTATATATCCGGAATCGGAAAAGTGGGCAGCGATGTCAGGCTTCTTATCAACTGCGACAAACTCTTAAACGAAGACGAAACTGCGGAAATCGTCGCAATCACTCAATAAAAGGGAGGTTATTGTAAATGAAATGGTTTTTGAATATGAAAATTGGGGCCAAGCTGATCCTTTCATATGTATTGCTGGCGATCATCACGGGGGCCGTTGCCGTCGTGGGGATCATGTATATCCGTCAAATTAACACCAATGCCTCAGTCATGTATGAAAACATGACCCAGCCGCTTGCCAGCCTGTCGTCGGTGGCGGAGCTGTTCCAGGAGGTCCGCGTGAATTCCAGAGATTTGATAAGCGCTACCTCATCATCGGATATTCAGGAAAAAGCGGACAAAATTGCTGAACTGAGGACGCAATTCGGCGAAAACGTGACGGCATACGAAGCAAAAATTGTTTCTGAAGAGATGCGCGCGGTGTTCGATGAGTTTACGCAGACAAGAACCGCATACATTGCAGGCCTTGATCAGGTCATTGAGCTTGCAAAAGACAACAGGGACGAGGAAGCCACGGCCCTGATGACGGGATCCATGAAGACGGATGCCCAAACGGAGCAGGCCGCAATTGATAAAATGGTTTCCATGAAGGTGGAAGACGCGAAGAATAAAAGCGCGCAGAATGCCGCCATGGCAAGTACCGCAACCATCGCAATGCTGATTATTATGGGCGTGAGCGTATTCGTGGCCATCTCGCTCGGGCTGTTTCTCAGCCGCATCATCAGCAACCCTGTGGGTATCATGCTCAGAACCGCCGAAAAAATTGCCGGAGGCAATCTTGACGTGGAAATCGACTATGCCGGCAAGGATGAGCTCGGGCAGCTTGCGGATGCGTTCAAGCGCATGTCCGCGTACTTAAACGATGTGATGACCAACATCAGCATTTCATCCGATCAGGTCGCAGTCGGCGCAACGCAGGTTTCCTCCTCCAGCCAGGCTCTGTCGCAGGGCGCCACCGAGCAGGCAAGCTCGGTCGAGGAACTGACGGCGTCCATCGAGCAGATCTCCGCGCAGACGCTGCAAAACGCCGAAAATGCAGGCAAGGCAAACGAGCTTGCGTTGTCCTCAAAGTCCGACGCGGTAACCGGAAACGGACATATGCAGGGCATGCTCAAGGCAATGGATGAGATCAACGAGGCGTCTGCGAGCATTTCCAAAATCATCAAGGTGATTGACGACATCGCGTTTCAGACCAACATCCTCGCGCTCAACGCCGCGGTTGAGGCGGCGCGCGCCGGCCAGCACGGCAAGGGTTTCGCGGTGGTTGCCGAAGAGGTTCGCAATCTTGCCGCAAAAAGCGCAAACGCAGCCAAAGAAACGACCGCGCTCATCGAGGGCTCCATCAAGAAGTCCGAGGGCGGCACAAAGATCGCAAGCGAGACCGCAGTGTCCCTGACAAAGATTGTTGACGGCATAACCAAGGCCGCCGACCTGGTCGGACAGATTGCCACGGCGTCTCACGAGCAGTCCGCCGGCATCGCGCAGATCAACAAGGCCATTCAGCAGGTCTCCGAGGTCATCCAGACAAACTCGGCCACGTCCGAGGAAAGTGCCGCCGCCAGTGAGGAGCTTTCCGGACAGGCTGATATGCTCAAGGAACAGATCAACCGTTTTAACCTTAAAAAGAGTTCCGGCTCACATGGCTCGGCTGACAAGTATACCGAAGACAGCAGCCGTTCAAGCGGCAAAAAAACCGAAAAAAAATCCGCCGGCGCACCCGCTGTCAAAAAGAGTACGCAGGACTTGAATATCGAGCTGGGCGAACAGGACTTCGGAAAATACGCGTAAAGAATGATGTCTGATCGATGGCGCGCGGACAAGTCCGCGCGCCATCTGAAAAAAGGTGGGTCCAAATGGTCGATATTACAAACGATGAGTTCAGGCGTCTGTCCGATTACATTCGGGAAAACTACGGCATTAACCTAAACGACGAAAAAAAATCACTCCTGACCGGGCGGCTCAATACAATTCTCGAACAAAACGGGCATACCAGCTTCACCGAATATTTCAACTACGTTTTGGCAGATCAGACCGGTCAGGCCGCCACATCGCTTGTCAACAAGATCTCTACAAACTACACCTATTTTATGCGGGAAGCCGAGCATTTCAATTATTTCCGGGATGCGGTGCTGCCTTTTTGGGAAGAAAGGGTGCGCGATTATGACCTGCGTGTATGGAGCGCAGGCTGCTCCACCGGGGAAGAGCCGTATACGCTGGCCTTTATTCTGGATGAATTTTTCAAAGGGAAAAGGCACTGGGACAAAAAAATCCTTGCCACCGATATTTCCGAAAGGGTGCTCGGCATAGCCCAAAAAGGGGTTTATGACAAAAAGCAGATCGCTGCGCTGCCGGGCAAATGGCGTCTCAACTATTTTACGCAGGAAACAAGCGAGCGCTGCGCCGTGACAAACGCCATCAAAAATGAAATTATTTTCAGGCATTTCAATCTGATATCCGGTAACTTTCAGTTTAAAAAGCCGTTTCACGTTGTTTTTATGAGAAATGTCACGATTTATTTTGACAACCAGACGCGCACGGAGCTGTTTAAACGCATCTATGAAATCCTGGCGCCGGGCGGTTATCTTTTCCTCGGACATTCCGAGGGTATCTCAGGCTCGGACAGTAAGTTTAAGTATATTATGCCGGCTGTTTACAGAAAGGTATAAAAGTCACACAGACAGGGAGTGATAATATGGCCGCTGTCGGAAAAATCAGGGTGCTGATCGTCGATGACAGCCTTATGCAGCGCGAGGCGCTGGCCAGAGGACTGGCAACAGATCCGGATATTGAAATCGTCGCCAAGGCGGCAAACGCGTACGACGCGCGGGATAAAATCATTGAATTCCGACCGGATGTCATGACGTGTGACATCCAGATGCCGAAAATGGATGGGATCGAGTTTATCAAGCGTCTGATTCCGCAATATCCGCTGCCGGTCATTGTGGTAAGTTCGGTAAGCGAAGCCGTGTTTGAAGCGCTTCAGGCGGGCGCGGTCGAGTTTATCGTCAAGCCGTCCATGCAGCCCGGAAGCGATATGAAAAGCTTTATCGAGGGGCTCAAGGCGAAAATCAAAATCGCGGCCACAGCCAAGGTGCATAAGGGCAGCGGTATGGCGGCGCCGGCGGCAAACTACGCCCCGCCCGCACAAAACAGCCGAAAGATGATTGCCATCGGCGCGTCCACGGGCGGTACGGAGGCGATATTCAGCATACTCAAGGAACTGCCGCCGACCTTGCCGGGCATCGTGATCGTGCAGCACATTCCGCCCGTGTTTTCAAGGATGTTTGCCGAAAGGCTCGACAGGCAGACGAATCTGAACGTCAAGGAAGCGGAAACCGGGGATTATGTGACGCCGGGGTGCGTACTGCTCGCGCCCGGGAACATGCACATGGTGGTTCATAAGTTCGGAGCCAAGTACGGCATCGAGTGCTTTGTCGGAGACAAGGTCAGCGGGCACTGCCCGTCGGTTGACGTGCTTTTTAACTCCGTGGCGAAGGACGTCGGTAAGGATGCCGTGGGCGTACTGCTGACCGGGATGGGCTCTGACGGAGCCAAGGGGCTTCTGGAAATGAGAAATAAGGGCGCACATACCATCGGGCAGAATGAGCGCTCCAGCGTTGTCTACGGGATGCCGCGCATCGCCTTTGAAATAGGCGGCGTGGAAAAACAGGCGGAGCTTTCAGCCATTGCGGGTATGCTCTGTTCGCTTTAGCGCATACTGCGCATTTACCTCGTTTATGAAGCTGAACACGACTAAAAATTATACAAAATAAAAGAGATTGAGGCGCGCCTCAATCTCTTTTTATGCATAGCAGGCATTTCGGGATACGACTGCAAAACCACCGAAAAAAACAGATCAGGGCTATAAAGGGACACTGCCGCAAACCCGGGCAAATAATAGCTTCTTACCTGTTTTGTGCGCCGGGTATTCCTGAATAGCTTGCGGGCAGCGGCATATCAACTGACTGCAAGCGCTGGCTATTCAGCAGTCACCGCTTTGCCGAAATCCATCAGGCATTATATGGTCGGCTCAACGTGCACCGCAGGCGGGGGCTGCGGCGAGGCGGTCATGTCCGCTTTGAAAAGCCCAGACGTCCCAGCGGGTCGCCTGTGGCGCAGTATTGCCCCGCCGCATACCCGAGCGCGTCCATTTTTTTCAGGTCAAAGGCGCCGTCCGTCAGCACATCCTCGTCATAATGCACCGCCAGAACCTCGCCGACAAAAACGTCATGGCTTCCCAAAGACCATATGTCCTTCACCCTGCACTCGATATTAACGGGGCACTCCTTTATCAGGGGCGCCGCAATATGGGCCGCTGGAAGCGGCGTAAGGCCTGTTTCCCTGAATTTATCGATATCCCTGCCCGAGACAGTGCCGCAGAAGTCCACGGTCTGCAAAAGGGACTGCGTGGGAATATTGATGGCATAGTTCATGCTTTCCTTCAAAAGTGAATGCGAAAACCGGATGGGCTGCACGGCGATATAGACCATCGGGGGATTGGAGCACAGGATGCCCGTCCATGCGATGGTTATGATGTTGGCGCCGCCATCCTTTTTGCCGACGGTGGCAAGCACAGCCGGAACGGGCAAAAGTGCGGTCGTTGCCTTTTTTAGTATCTTGTTCATAGAAACCTCCAAACGTATTGATTGTGAATCTACTGCTATTATAAGCACATTTTGCCGCAGAAGCATCGGTTGTGCGTTTTAATTTTTTTAAAGATCGTATCGAAGCGCGTTTGTCTGCGGAAACCCGTTTTGCCTATGCGCGCGAAAAAGAAAATATTTTACGAAAAAAGCGCAGATTGTAGTTTACAAAGGGTACTATAACCAATATACTATACTTACTGTATAAAAAACCATGAACTCTGGCCGGTCTGCTGAAAACGCAGCGGCAAAGGTATTCACGGCTAAAATAGACGGAGGACACGCCATGACAACGGATTTTTCACGCACGCTTTCACTCCTGCGAAAAGAAAAGGGAATCAGCCAGCGTGTCGTGGCGGAAAAGCTGGGTATCTCTCAGGCGCTGCTTTCCCACTATGAAAACGGCATCCGCGAGCCCGGGCTGGAGTTTGTCGTTCGGGCCTGTGATTATTATACCATCTCGGCAGACTATCTGCTCGGGCGCACGATGTCGCGCGACGGGACGGCCATTTACGCCGAGCAGCTGCACGACGGCGCGGGAGAAAAGGAAAACAATCTGCGTAATGTCAGCGTGCTTGCGCTGCTTAATAAAAAGCTGCTCATCAACACGTGCAGCATTCTTTTCGACCTGCTGGGAAAGACCGGGCGCAAGGAGGCCATCACGCAGGCCTCAAACTTTATTTCAACGGCCATGTACAAGGTGTTCCGCCAGATTTATATGAATGCAGGCACCAAGCCGGACGAGTTTTTCTCCGTGCCGTCGACCGCCTTTTCCGACGCGTCCGACGCCGATATGAAGGTCAGCGAGATGCGCTTTAAGGCCGCCCTGCGCGGCCACGGGCCGCTGTTTAAGGACGTGTCTGACGCGCAGCGTCCGACGGAGCTTTCCAATGACACACTGGCACGGGATTATCCGCAGCTGTTCCAGTCGCTGCTGTCCGTGCTGCATGCGACGGGCGAGCGGCTTAACAGGCAGCTTTAAGGCATTGCCCCGGATAAACTTTTTTGCAGTGCGAAGCAGCTTAAATGGTACAAAAAAATCTGAGTTATGCACAAATGCGCGGCGGACATTATAAAAAATGTGTAAAGACCGCGCGCGGAGTACGCAGCCGCGCGAATATTACAGCTTGACAAAAGCGTCGTATTCTGCTAATATTCAATACGCTATCTGTGCGTTTTGCTGGTGTAGCTCAATTGGCAGAGCAGCTGATTTGTAATCAGCAGGTCGCCGGTTCAAGTCCGGCCACCAGCTCCACCGTGACCTTGCGCCGGGCATGGATAAAGTGAATATGGAGGAGTTCCCGAGTGGCCAAAGGGGGCAGACTGTAAATCTGTTGCGTTTCGCTTCGGTGGTCCGAATCCACCCTCCTCCACCAAAACAAAAACCTCGCAGCTTTAGCGGCTGCGGGGTTTTATTTATGTGGTTTTGCAAGTTTGCATAAGACGGATGTATTTTGCTCGATTTTCTGCAATTGCCTCTTTTCGATCGTATCCTGTTTTTCTCCTTGACCAAGCACCTAGCGGGTCTTGACCTTCTGAAAGCCGCCCTCGTCCGCATCCGCATCCGGCGTCTCCATTCCGAACATCTCCAGAGTGGCCTGGTCTCCTGCCAGCAGGCAGTCCCGCAGCTCGGTCAGGCGGCCGATTTTATCTCCCGCTGACGGCTCCAGGCTTTCCGGCATCTCATCTTCCGCCTCCAGCTCCGCCATCCGCTCCGCAATGGAATGGACGCCGCCGCCTTCCTCCAAAATCATGATTTCATCCAGCGTTTTTGCCTCATACGGCTCCCCGGGTTCCGATATATCGGCGTCCTCCGCTTCCAGCTGCGCCATACGCTCGGCAATGGAATGGATACCGCCGCCTTCTTCCAAAATCATGGTTTCATCCAGAGTCGCGGCCGTATAAACGTCCCCGTCGGGCGTCTCTTCGAGTCCCGCAAGCCCCTCCTGCGGGTCATCAAAAATACCCATCTCTTCAAAAGAATCCTGGGGTACGTCAAAGATTCCGGATTCTCCCAGGCTCTCCGAGGCGTCCGTGGAAACATCCGCGCTTCCGATATCTGCGCAATCGCTATCCATATCCATCGCATCCGATCCTCCCAATTCGTCACACATTCGCGCTTTCTCCTTCCTTTCGTAATATTTGGCATGCTTTTAGCATCTGCCTTTGCTCCTCTTCGTTTTTCCCTCCCGCGTGGACGGTCACGATGGGTGTGTCTGCCTGCACATTTTCGTCGATCATGTAGGTCTTCTCCGGTGTGAAAACTGCCCGCCGCACGTACCCCAGATCTTGGACGGAAAACGCCGTGGCTGCCGCGCTGTCCAGTATGCGGCTGCCGAGCCGGCTGAGCGTCCCAAGTAAACGTTCCCGTGCCGCCGCGTCCTCAGGCAGAAGGACTGCCATGCAGTGCAGCGTCCCCCGCTCCCAGTTAATCGCAAGCGTTTCCAGCAGCTCCGTATCGACCCCATCCCCGAAGAAAACAACGGCCGCCTCCGGCACAGCCGCAATGATCTGTTCCAATATGGGCAGGAGTGAGCGTAGCGTGCTTTTACCCGTTACCGTCAGCAATTTCGCCTCCCAGCAGACAACGCTTTCGTCTTCGCCTGCGAAGCGGGGAGAGGCATACCCGCAGGGGAAAAATGCGCTCAGCTCGGTTGTCACATCGCAGCGATAACCGGCCGCGATTTTACACTCAATGAGTCCTTTTTCACCAGCAAGCTGCTGCGCTTCATTCACGAGCCGCTGCGCTTCGGTCCATATTTCCGGCGGGATAACCGCCTGCTGTTCGTTTAGAATTTCCTGTGCCGTCCCGCAGCTGTCGCAGACATACTGGTTGGCTTTACGAACCAGCGTTCCTCCGCAGACGGGGCAAATCATCAGCTTCGTCTCCATTTACAATTTCTCCTTTTCCTTTGGCGAAAGCAGTACCGCCATCTCCTGCTCCGAAAAGGCGATACCCTTTTGCAGCGCCAATTTCCGCAGGAACCGGAGTTTCGCGCAGAAGCACAGGCGGTCAAGCGCCTCGTCCGCCGTCGTTTTTCCCTCCCATTGGAGGATGGGTTTATGCAGCAAAACGGCGCATTTCAGGGCGTCCTCCCGGCCTTTGATTTTAGCGCCATACTCCTGCAGAATCCGGGCGGCGTAGTAATCCGCCCTGTCCCGCAGGGCAAAGTCGCACCCTTTTTCACAGGCGGTACACAGACCGCATTGCCGGTACGGCTTGAGCAGCTGCCTGTGCGCATCCCAGTAGGTCATACGTCCGGCGATTTCCTCATCCGGTACGGAAAGGCGAATGCCCTCTGCAGCCCGGCTGTCGGCGGTTTGGATCAGCTGCGGGGATTCAAGCCTGCTGTAATAGACAAACGCCTCGCCCACGCCCAGTCCTCCCAGATGCCGGCGCGCCGTTTCGTCCATTCCGGTGCTGTCGGCTAGAATCGCTTTTTCCTCGCCCTGCACCAGCCGGAAGGAGACCTTGATATCGGTGTTGGCCACAATGGGGCGGCTGACCGCGGAAGGGGACTGATCGGCAATCAGGATGCCGGTTCCGTAGGAGCGAATCTCCGCGATCATGTTTTGCAGCGCTTTGACGGTGGTATCCTGGCTGTCGGCGCCCTCCCCCTTCGACTTGCCGCCCAACAGGACATGCGCCTCGTCGATCAGGATGATGTTTTTCAGCTCGCCGTCGCCCTTCTGATTCTGCTTGGTGTGGGTGCACACGGAAATCAGCAATAGCGCCATAATAAGAGCCTTTTGCTCGGCGTTTTCAATGGCGTTGAGCTCCAGCACGGTCGGCTTTGAAAGCAGGTCGTCCAGCGGCAGCGTGTGAATCGTGTCGTAAATGCTGCTGTTTTGCTCGAGCAGGTTTTGCAGGCGCAGCGTACCGCCTGACTGAAGGTTGCCGCGCACCTCCCGGCTGTACTCGGTGCGGTCCACCAGGTCTTTAAAACAGAGGATAAATTCATAGAGGCCAAAGGGCTGCACATCCGGGTCGCCGGTTTTGCTGGCGTTCTTCCAGCCGTACTTCGTATACGCTGCGCGCACGGCGGAGAGGAAGATCATATCCAGCGGTGCGGGCATGGAAAAAGCCGCTTGAAAGGCGCTGACCAGACTGGGTATGTATTTTTCGACGGTAATATTCCGGGGCGGCAGAAAGGGATTGCATAAAAACGGGGAAACGCCGCTGTTGCCGGGGGTAAAAATCTGCAAATCAGGGATCGCGTCGATCATGGCCCGGTATTCGGTTTTTGTGGGCTCGATGGCAAGAAACGGCACGCCCTTCTTATAAAACTGCAGCAGCATATCCACCGAAAAGGTGGTTTTTCCGGTACCGGGCGTACCCACGATGAGTCCATGGCGGGTAAACGCCTTGAGAGGCGCGCCGATTCGCACGTTTTTGTCTCCCGCCAGACACCCAAAGACGATGTTATCCTCTGAAAGGACGGATTTATCGAACATTTCCCCGGATAAGCTTAGTCGGTTATTTTTGATTCCGGGCAGGCTCCCGTCATCCACCGGCAGGGTAAAGAGGCAGGACGCTTCCTCCGGCGTATAAAGGAAGGGCAGGCGCATGAGCGCCTCCATGCCCTCCAGCGTCTGCCAAAGCGCCAGATCGCGGCTGTTATAAACCAAATGCGCCGCAAGATTCCAGGGGGAAAACAACAGCTCGTCCGAAAGGGTTAAGCCGGCGCCGGATAGATCCACATCCGTCATGGCGACCCTGGGCAGCGCGCTTTGCAGCCGGGCTGTCAGCATCGCACAGGCGGCGGGGCTGCCCCCGACGAGCAGATTCATCATAAAGCGGGGGGAACTGTTGTCCTGATAATAAGTATAGGTTTCCAAAGGCCGCCGCGCGGAGCTGTCCCGGAGGGCTCCCATGCCGGGCATCCCCTCCGCCGCTTGCGCGAGCATCTGGTGCATCTGCAGCAGGGCGGGCCCTTCCTCTGCGGTCATGTCCGTGGGAAGGATCTGCACGGCAAACAACGCGCCCGGCTGGCCGCACAGCGCAGTCAGCAGCGCGGAAAAATCAGGCGTGCAGTCCTGCAGGGTATCCCAGTAATAGTAGGGAAACATGGCGGAAACACTCAGCGGGACCTTCTCCTGGCGCACCAGCGCCCGCAGATTCCCGCCGCAGGCAGAAAGCAGCGCTTTGAGTTCTTCGTCCGTCCCCAGGCAGCATCCGTTTTGTGCAAGAATCGAAGATACATTTTCCCACAGCGAGGTAAGCTCTCTCTCCGTCTGGCCGGCGGACGTGCTCAATTTCCGCATGAGCAGAAACAGCCGGACACGGGCGGGGAATTTCTGACCTGTCACGGGCTGAGCAAGCCAGAGCAGTTCCATACTCCCATCTGCGCCGCACAGCCGGGAAATGTCGGTGAGAAACCCCTCGAAAATCCGGTTCATTTTCTCCGGATCGGAGCCGAATACGTCGATATGCGGCAGCGCGGTGATTTCCCGGGCGGCAAGGCCCAGAAAACGATTGTCCTCTATCTGTGCAATATCGGTAAGTCGCATATGTATCCTCCTTGCGATGGATTACGGGGCGGGGTCATTCCGGGGCGGCAACTTTCCGCATCGATTGTCAATATTCGTACCTGCTCTGCCCTGCCACAGGCTTCTGAGGCCGGTCCTGCTTCACGGCGTTGAGTGTGTTTGCCGCCTCGTCTTTGGCTTGCTGCGCCGCTTGCAGGACACTGCCAGCCTCAGAAAAACTCCGGGCGTGCTGCTTAATTGCCGCCACAGACGCAGCCTTGCGCGAAACCCGTATAAAAATGCTGATGACCAAAACTGCAATTGGAATGATAAAAATCAGGTTGTAGGACATTTCTTCGCTGCTCGAGTTTGCCAGTCCAATTGAAAGAAAGAGCGAAAGAACCCCGATCGCAATCAAGCTGCCGATAAATTTGAGCGTATACGCCTTGGGGGGATTGGCAAGCAGCTGCGCGTAGTGCCCGCGCGCATCCGCCTCTGCCTGCTCGGCGGCCCGGAACTTCCCCATGGCCTTTAGATAGGCCTGGTCAAAATCCCGCATGTTTTCGCTGTATTCCCGCTCGACTCTGTCCGCCGAGGATTTTTCGGCATTGAGCCGTGCATCCGTTTTGCTCTTTACGGTTTTTACCTGCTCGTCAAAGTATCGCTGAATTTCGGCCTTCGCGGCTCCATCCGAAAATTTCAGCGCGCGCTGGCACACAAGCGGCGGCTGCGCGTCGCCCGTTCCATTTGTGTAAAAATAGCCCTTCCAGTCGGTTAGGCGCGTCAGGCCCCACCAGCCGCGGTAATCCGAGGGATATTCGTCCGTCATTTTCTGAAACGCCGCGCTCGCCTTCTGCGTTTCTCCAAGGCTTAAAAAAGTTTCCGCCCGGTCGCACAGCGAATTGGAATTCTGGATGCCCTCCACCTGTACCGGGCCGGAAAGCTCCATCACCATTTTCTTTATGGCTTCCTTTTTAAACCGCATCCCGCAGCTTTCACAGACGGCGCTCTCTCCGTCCCCGGTCATGGTAAGAGTCCCGCCGCAGATTTCACATTGCAATTTTTCCATGGTTCATCTCCTCTGGTTTCTGGTTTCGCCGCAGATTTTCACTTCGCTCTGCAAGCGATATAATCAGATTCATGGATCGGCCGGTTTTCTTTCCGGCTGAATCCTCCGTTGCGGCCCCACGCCTGTTACTGCTTTATAGGAAAGAGAGCACGAAAACCCTCATCGACGAGCACCTCGCAGCGCCCGCAAACTATGCCGATGCTTTTCCATTTTTCCTTGCCTTTTTTTCTTTCCAGTACTTCCACTTCATAATAGACCATATTCTCGTAAATTTTAACAAACCTTGAAAATCTATAATTGCCTGCTTTCTTGCCTAGTTTTACAAAATCAGGGCTCTGGGTTTCCAGGTTCGCATAAAGATGTTGTATCTGCAAAGCCTCGCACACCTGTTTAAAGGGTTTCCCATTACAAAACCTGGCAATATCCTTACCAACGGTTTCTTTTTTCAGAAGAATGTCATACTGCTTTTGCAGCTGCCCGAGCTGCTTGTGCCTGTTTTCAGTATCCCGCTGGTACAGGCTTTCAAACTGTTTTAAAAAGGCGGCGGGATCGGTGGAATCACTTCCGTCGGGGAAGGGGATGGATGCGATTTTTCCGGCAAAGTTCTGCTCAGCCGCTTCCTTTTCCAGGAGACTAAGCGCTTGCTGCAGCTTGGGAATTTGCCCCTTTTTACTGAAAGAAGCCAAAAAGGAGAAGAAGGTTGCAACAGCACCCAGAATAACCAGAAAATACAGCTGGATGTTATAGCAAACTACAGTAAAGACAGCAGAGCATACAACAAGCACTCGGGCGGTCCCGACAGATTTGGCTTCCTGCGCAACATCCTGCTTGGTACCGGCCAGCTGCGCTTTTGCATTGGCAATTTTTTCTGCCAGGGCATCCTCAGCTTTATATAAAGCCTGCGCCTGCGCGTGATATGCGCCATAGGCTTTATCCGCCATTGCACAGGCCTCCTGTGTGCGCCGGTCGGTCCGCTCATTATTCAGCTTTATGTCGGTTTGGTTTTTAACGGTTTCTACCTGTTGGGCATAGTAACGCTGGATCTCGGCCTTCGCGGCGCCCTCCGAAAAATCCACCGCGCGCTGGTAAACCAGCGGCGGCTGTGCTTCGCCGGTTCCCTGGGTATAAAAATAGTCGTTCCAGTCGGTCAGGCGTGTCAGCCCCCACCATCCCCGATAATCGGCGGGATAATCGTCGGCCAGCTGATGGAATGCGGCCTTGGCCTTTTCCGTTTCTCCCATCCGAAGAAAGGTCTCGGCCCGTTGCGCCGCGGAAGAGGCATTCTGTATGCCCTCCACCTGTACCGGACCGGAAAGCTCCATCACCATTTTCTTAATGGTTTCCTTTTTAAACCGCATTCCGCAGCTTTCGCAGACGGCGCTCTCGCCGTCCTCGGCCATGGCAAGAGCCCCGCCGCAGAGCTCACATTGCAATTTTTCCATATCGAATCCTCCGTCAATCTTCAATCCTATTCTCGCGGTCCCGGACTTGCCGCTTTTTGCAGCCGCTCAGCTCACTTAAGCAGCTTGCACTTCCGGTTGCGCTCCTCCACCAAATGAATCAGGGTGTCACAGAGGTGGTTTACGCTTTCCCAGTCCTCCGAGCTGACTTGCTCGGAGAGCACCGCCGCCTGCTCTTCAATGCGCCGCTCGAGCGGCGCAAGCGAATCGTGGCTCATAGGATCGCTGTAACGGATCGTTTCGTAAAGGGCGTTGAGTTTCTTCCTCGCCAGCGCGTCAGCGGTCCGGGCAGCCAGAGCCTCGATGTCCCCGCCAATGGACTGGATATAAAACACCTTTTCCCTGATCTCGCGCTGCCGGCTTTCCACAACATTGCGGCCCAGCAGCGCGCCCAGCGCGCAAACAAGGTAAATTCCCAGCAGGATAACCTCCGTCACCAGCGCCGTCAGGATAGGCAGCACGGATATAATAAAGCTGGCCAATAACTGGACAATCATAAAAATCAGCGTAAGAGAGGCCAACGGCAAGCCCATAAAAAAGCTCTTCCGCTCTCCGAAGCCTTTCCAGATAACACCAATAAATAGCCCCACCGACAGGATGGAGCAGGCATAACCCAACCAAAAGCCGGGCAGCGCGCCCCCAAACAGTACGAATATCAGCACCGAATAGACGGCAAAGACCACTGCCGCGACGCCGGTAGCCAGTCCTTTGTTTTTCATCATGGGTCAGTCCTCCTTTTTGGTTCCGCATTTGGGACAGAAAACATCATTGGGCGCAAGCGTCTGCCCGCAGTTTTTGCAGACATCCGGCGCGGATGCCTTGTTGCCGCATCCGGAGCAGAATAAGGCGTCGGGCGCGAGCACTTTGCCGCATTTGGAGCAGAATTTTCCGCTCGCCTGTGTGCTCTCGGCAGGAGCTTGCTGCGCGGCCGCCGTCCCTTTAGGCCGCAGCATGCCGGGAGCGCCGCCAAACGGAGATGCCGGCGCTGCGGCGGGGGAAACCGGGCTTTGTCCGCCGGATGCAAACGCTTTCGGCTGCTGAGAAAACGCCTGATCCATCAAGGGCTTCGCCGCGCCGCGCATCATCTGCCCAAAGGCAAAGGCCACCGGCATCTGGCCTATCATGCTTCCCACATTGCTTTGGGTTCCGGGGTTTTTGGCATATTCCTTTGTAATGGCGGCAATCTGCTCATCCGCCCAGTTGTAGCCTTCAATATTGCGGCTGGCGGCGGTGGACAGCGACGTCTGCACTTTCTCATAATCCGTCTGCGAAAGCTGGATGCCCGAAACGAAGAACTTGACCAGTTTGACGCCGAACTCCTGCATTTCCTCGCCCAGTACCTCGTGCATCGCGGCCGAAATATCATTTAAGTAAGAATTGACAACTACGAAGCTGACCTGACTCATGACGGTTGTCAGGTGGGACTTGACGCGGGTCATGATCATTTCTTTAAAATAACCCGTCAGCGTTTCGGTGCTGAAGCTCTGCTGTGTGCCTGTGAATTTGACGAGAAATTTGCGGCTGTCCGCGATCTGCACGCCCATGCCGCCGTTGGCGCCGGTATGGAGAAGAATCTGGAATTTCGGATCGAGCACGACGACTCCGCCGCCACCCCATTTGAGGTCCATCGGGATGGCCTTGTTGATGAAGTATACCTCGCAGTGGAACGGCGTCTGCCCACCCGTCGGAATATTAAGCAGTTTTCCCAAAAGGGGAATGTTCTGCGTTTTCAGTTCGTGCCTTCCCGGCCCGAACAGATCGAGCGCCTGCCCGTTGCAGAAAAAAACGGCCTCCTGCGATTCGTGCACAATGAGCTGAGACCCGGTATTAAAATCCTCGCTGGGGTGCTTCCAAGCCAGGATGTCGTTGCCACCCTCATATTTGATCACTTCGGCTAATTTCATGGACGTGCTCCTTTCGTATGTGGTTTGCCGCGCCTCGCCGATGGCCCGCTTAAACCAAAGCAACTGTTTATCTTTGAATTAACATAGCAAAAAAACAGCCCATATGACCGCGTTTTCAAAATCTACCTCGATTCCGTCAAAAATGGACATGAAAAAGCCGCCGGCTTCAATGAACCGGCGGCTGAGATAATTCGGTGCTCAAACGCTTAAAAGGCGGGCTTTACCCTTCGTGCAAAGCCGGACTCGCCTCCCGCACAGTCAGGGACAGCATCGCGCTGTAAATGCCGTCCTTCCAGCTATAGTTTAGCTCCCCATCGTACCGGGAAGCAATGTCCGCCAAAATTTCCTGTCCGTATTTTTTGCGTGCGGACTCCTTTTTGCTTTTCGGGTCCGGCGCGGAGTTTTCCACCTTTACATGCAGATAATCTCCGTTATGAGTGGCGCGCACCGTCACAAAGCGGTTCCCCTCGGCGCACGCCTTCGCCGCTTTGATGGCGTTGTCGCAGAGGTTTGAAAAGACGCTGCACTGATGCACCGCCTGAATCGACGGCTCCTCCGGCAGCTCTATCTCGGTTGTCAGCCGAATCCCATATTCTTCGCACTCCGCCGCCTTTTCCATCAGAACGGCGTTGACGATGGCGTTGGCGCAGTATGCGTATTCCTTTGTCTTTGCGATATCCGTTTTCAGCTCGTCGAGCAGCTCCCCGGCCATTTCGCGGTCGCTGCTTATCAAATTATAGGCGGCGGTGAGCTGGTTATTGAAATCGTGGCGAATTTTTGCCAGCTGCTCACGCCGCGCTTCGATGGCCTGATAGTGAACCGCTTCGACCCGGCGGAGCGTTTCCAGCTCCTGCAGCTTCCGCTCCAGTGCCTCCTTATGTCCCTGCTCGAGCAGGATGTAGAGCAGGATAAAATCGGCAAGCAAGCCCAGAAAAGCGCCGATGCTGGCAAGAAGGTGGTTAAGGGACGACGTTTGCGGATAGAAGTTTTCGAAGGCAAGCAACAGGGCAAACTGGCTGATGGGAAAAATTAAGAAGAGTAAAGTTCGGTGTAAAACCATTCTATGCGCAATCAGCCGGTTCCAGGCCATGAGCAGAAGAGAAGTCAGGATAAAAACAATGATCGTGTCGGCGGCCACAAGCAGCGCCATTTGCAGAGAACCGAACGATTCGTCAAAGGGGATATGCATGGAGTCTACGAAATACGTCATGGGGAACTCGCTGATCTCGGTGCACGCGATAAACAGGAGGATCAGAAGGAGCTTCTTCCAGGGCCTGTCCCGAAAGGCTGCAAATGCATACAGTAGCAGCGCGAAAAATGCCGCCCAGTAAAGTGCGATCGAAAGCGGATGACGGATCTTCAAATACGCGATCGGCATGATAAGCACCGCAAAGCCGACGGCCAGAGCCCAGCGGGGCAGTTTTTTCCACCGGGGCTCCAAGGCCAGCGAGAGAAAAAGCCCAACCCATAGAGTACCCACATTCCATAGCAGGAAATTAATCCAGAAATACATAAACCCGGCCTCCTATAACGTTTCTCCCATATAGTGAAAATAGGCCGTGCGCGTTTCGGCGTATTTGGCTTTGCTGATCGGTATCGCCTCGCCGGTTTTCAGAATAATCCTGTTTTTATCAATGCGGCGGATAACATCCATGTTGACCATATAGCTTTTGTGGCACTGGAAAAACTGATTGGGCAAATGTTCCTTCAATTCTTCCAGCCGCTCGTAGCACAGGATACTGTCTTGTGTGGTATGTACCGTGAGCTGGTGCCCCTGACTGTCCAAATAGCAGATTTCCCGGAAAGGAATGGCGTGCACGATTCCTTTTTGCTGGATGAGCAACTTTTGCTCCTCCAAAACCTGGATGGTATGATACGCTTTTTTAAGTATCGCCTCGAGCAGCGACGGGTCAACGGGCTTGACAAGGTAGCCGCAAAGGTTTACCGGCTTTAAAAAAATCCTTTGGGAAAACAGATCATTGTGTCCGGTGACATAAATGATTTGAGTCTGAGGGCTGATGTCTGTCAGGGCAGAGGCGAAGTCGATGCCGTTGCGCTCGTCGTTCCATTCAATGTCCATAAACACAATGTCGAAATATTCGCCGTCTTCCATCGTGTCCCGGAGCCGCTCCGACGACTGAAAGCTCCGGATTTGATTGACCAAGGAACTATGCTCAAGCAGAATACGGAGGGACTCTATCGCTTCATATTCATCATCGCAAAGCGCAACACGCATAGCTATCCCTCCAATATATTAAATAACTCAAGATATAGGAAATGGGGATCAGAAGCAAAATCGGTTTTTATTATATCAAAAATAAGCGTTTATTTTAAAGTACTTTAAAATAAATTTTACCATCGATCAAATCTCAAGTTCATGGAGATCCCGCGCGGTTCCCCCGATCCGGACTTCCGATATCTGATGATTTTGTATGACCAGCTGCGCAAAGATCTCCGACGGTCTTCCCATGGAGTAGCCCTGTTCGAAAACCAGATGGGAAGCAGCTTCTTCAGACAGGATGCCATGCCGGTAAAGGTAACAGCTTAAAGCTCCGCTTGACGTGCCTGTGGCCGCTTCCTCGGGGATATCATATAAAGGGGCCAGATTTCTGCAATGAGCCGTGGAGGAATGAATGGTTTCCAGCGTAAAAAGATGATACCCGACTACATGATACTTTTTGCTTATGTCTGCAACCTTGTTAAAATCGGGCTTGATGCGGAGTAATTGCTCCAGCGTAGAAACCGGAACCATAATATCTTTTAGTCCCGTGGAGACGATCTGCGCGGGCAGGGTATCCACAAAGCAGTCCTCCCCAACATTTAAGGAGTCGGCCAGCTCGGACTTGCTGATTGTCTCATAAAAAACAGGTTTGTTCTGGTTCATAACCATGATGTGTTCGGGGCTGATTTCCACCGGCAGAAGACCCGCTTTGGTTTCCTGCGTATATCTGCCCGGTTTTAGTATCTCCTTTTGGGCGAGCAGATAAAGTGCGGCAATGGTTGCATGGCCGCATAGATCCACCTGCGCTGTCGGAGTGAAAAAACTGACCTTAAAATCGGCGGCGGTCGATTTCTGAATAAAAGCCGTTTCGGAGAATCCTACCTTCGCGGCGATGCGTTGCATCTGTGACTCAGTCAGCGCGTCCGCGTTTAATACGACGCCCGCGGGGTTCCCGCCGTTTTCCTCTTTTGCAAAGGCATTGAGCGTATAAACCGTAGTTTTCATAATAACCTCACCAAAGCGTTCTATCGATATCATAATCGATATGCTTAACGCTGTCAATTTGCTGTCAGACGCGTGAAAAAACCAATGCGGAAACATCATTTCGAGGTGTCAAAATGGACGAGCTGTCTGCAAATAAACGTCCCGGAACGCATTGGCCGCTTTCCGGGACGTACCATTATTCATGCCTGATAAGCAAACGTGCGGCTATATTGGCTTGACGGTGTTTTTGTGTTTCTCGTGCGCAAGGGGTTTCGCGGCCGCATGCGACTTAAGAACCGCATGTGCGGAGCATTATTTATTCGTCGAGCTTGAGCACCGCCATGAACGCTTCCTGCGGGACTTCGACCGAGCCTAAGGAGCGCATGCGCTTTTTGCCCTCCTTCTGCTTTTCAAGCAGCTTTTTCTTTCGCGTGATGTCGCCGCCGTAGCACTTGGCCAGCACGTCCTTGCGCATGGCCTTGACCGTTTCACGCGCAATGATCTTGCTGCCGACAGCCACCTGAACGGGGATTTCAAACAGCTGGCGGGGGATATTTTCCTTGAGCTTTTCGGCGATCCTGCGCGCGCGGGCATAGGACTTTTCGCTGTGGACGATAAAGGAAAGCGCGTCGATGACGTCCCCGTTGAGCATGACGTCGAGCTTGACAAGGTCGGACTGCCTGTACCCGGAGATTTCATAATCAAGCGACGCGTAGCCGCGCGTACGCGATTTGAGCGCGTCAAAAAAGTCGTAGATAATCTCATTGAGCGGCAGGTCGTAATGAAGCTCCACGCGGTCGGTGTCGATATACTTCATATCCTTGAAGGTGCCGCGCCTGTCCTGACACAGCTCCATAATGTTTCCGACATACTCGGAGGGGGAAATGATATTGGCTTTTACAAAAGGCTCCTCGGCATAATCGATGAGCGTGGGATTGGGGTAGTTGAGGGGGTTATCAATGGACAGATCCCGTCCGTCCGTCAGGCGCACATGGTAAATGACGCTCGGCGCGGTGGTAATCAGATCGAGGTTATATTCGCGCTCAAGCCGTTCCTGAATGATCTCCATGTGCAGAAGCCCGAGAAAGCCGCAGCGGAAACCAAAGCCCAGCGCAACAGAGCTTTCCGGTTCAAAAACGAGAGAAGCGTCGTTTAATTTGAGTTTTTCAAGCGCGTCGCGCAGGTCGGGGTATTTCGAACCGTCGGAGGTGTAGATGCCGGAAAAGACCATGGGCTGAACGCGACGGTAGCCGGGCAGCGGCTCCTTCGCGGGAAAATCCGAGCCGGTGAGCGTGTCGCCCACGCGCGTGTCGGCCACGGCCTTGATGGAGGCCGCAAAATATCCGACCTCGCCCGCGGAAAGACCGTCGCACGGGTCCAGGCCCAGCGGCCGCAAATGCCCGCATTCCACAACCTCGTACTCAGCGCCCGTGGCCATCATACGAACGGGCATACCCTTTTTGAGAGTGCCCTCAAAAAGCCGGAGATAGACGATAACGCCCTTGTAGCTGTCATACTGGCTGTCAAAGATGAGCGCGCGCAGCGGCGCGGCGGGGTCACCCTTTGGCGCCGGGATATCCGAAACGATGCGCTCGAGCACCGCGGGGATATTGATTCCCTGCTTGGCGGAAATGAGCGGGGCGTCCTGCGCGGGGATGCCGATGATGTCCTCAATTTCGTGCCTTACGCGCTCCGGATCGGCGCCGGGCAGGTCAATTTTGTTGATGACGGGAACGACCTCAAGGTTGTGTTCCACGGCAAGATAGGTATTTGCAAGCGTCTGGGCCTCGATGCCCTGCGAGGCGTCGACTACCAGCACCGCGCCCTCGCACGCGGCAAGCGAGCGGGAAACCTCGTAGTTAAAATCAACGTGGCCGGGCGTGTCGATGAGGTTGAGCAGATAGTCCTGACCGTCCTGCGCGCGGTAAACAAGCCCCACAGCACGCGCCTTGATGGTGATGCCCCGTTCGCGCTCGAGGTCCATGCTGTCGAGGATCTGGTTTTCCATGTCGCGCGCGGAAACCGCGTGGCAGACCTCCAGCAGACGGTCTGCCAGCGTCGATTTGCCGTGGTCTATATGGGCGATAATCGAAAAATTGCGTATATTGGATTGACTGATCAAAATGTAAGCTCCCTTCCATGAAAGCAAAAGGTGTCCCGCGCTCTGCGCTTTATATACTGAACCTATAAACCAATGAAATCACTGGCATGATACCAAAGCAGTACTTTATGATACCACTGACATATGGCGGCCATGGTCTTGTGTCCCCTTCTCCAGACTGCCCTCAAAGGGCGGGGGAAAGGACTTAAATTGAAGCATAATAACCGATTGCGGTCATTATATCATCGCCGCACGCGGCGATGATATAATGTGTCATCTTTTCCGGTTGCCCTGAAAGGGGCGGGGAAAAGGACATAAAATGAAGTATAATAACCGATTGCGGTTATTATATCATTGTTTCCGCATATCCGGCAAGATGGCAGGCAAATATATACGCGTGCGGCGGGGCCGCTTTTTCGCAGGGATCGGGGCCGGAGGCAAAATTCGAAAAACCGGCGCGCGGCGTTTTTTTGCCTGCGCTTATTTGCACAGGCGGTTTTTACGTGTATAATGAAATGGTTATTTTTTCAAAATGTCCCGGCGCGTAAGCACGGGGCTGAAAGGCGGCGCCGCAGTTCGGGGAGTGCAGCGTCGGGTGGTTTTCCGGTGTTTGACAGAAGACGGATCATAAGGCTGTATGTGCCGGTGCTTATCGAGCAGGCGCTTGCGACGTTTATCACGATGTTCGGCACCGTGATGGTAAGCGGCGTTTCCGCCAGCGCCGTGTCCGGCGTAGGGCTGGTCGATTCCATCAATATGCTGGTCATCAGCGTGTTTACCGCCATCGCCACCGGCGTGACGGTCATGGTTTCGCAGTATATCGGCGCCGGCGACCATACGCTTGCCGGCAAGGCGGCGGGACAGTCGCTTGTGGTTTGCGTGGAGGCCGCGGCGGTTGCGGGCGTTTTGCTTGCCTTGTTTGCGCGCCCGATGCTCCGCGCGCTTTTCGGACATGCCGAGCAGCCTGTGCTTGACGCGGCGCTGACCTATCTGATGGCCTCGTCGATTTCCATGCCGCTTCAGGCGTTGTACGCCACCTCAACGGGCATCATGCGCGCGGCGGGGGACAGCCGCACGCCCATGTTTGCCTCCCTGCTTTCCGACATCGCCTATATCGCGGTTGCATCGCTGTGTATTTACACGCTCCATATGGGCGTGCTCGGCGCGGGGCTGGGGCTCGCGGCGTCGCGTCTGGTGTCTTCGGGGATCGCCTTCACGCTGCTCATCAGAGGGCACGGGGCGGTCGTGGTGCCGCGGCTGAGCCTGAAGCCCGACTGGAAGGTGCTTGCCCCCGTGCTCAATATCGCCGTGCCGGCGGGCGCGGATTCCGGCCTTTTTAACGGAGGCAAAATTATCGTGCAGGTATTCATGTCGGGCATGGGCACGGCGGCGCTGGCGGCAAACTCGATTGTAAACGCGCTGTGCAATATTTTAAACCTGCCCGGATCGGCCATGTCCATATTATCCATGACCGTCGTGGGACAGTGCTACGGGGCGCGTATGATCAAAAGCACGCGGCGGTATATGCTCCGCCTTACGCTTGTATCTATGGCACTTCTGGCGGCGGCCTGCGTGCTGATGCTCCTTGGCCTTGACCCGCTCATCGCGCTGTTTCATCCGCTTGAGGAAAGCGTGCCCATCAGCCGGCTGATTATGGTGATGATGTTTATCAGTACGCCGCTTTTATGGTCTTCGGCTTTTGTGACCCCGAGCATGCTGCGCGCAACAGGGGATGTGAAATTCCCGATGGTCATTTCTGTTTTGAGCATGTTTGTGCTGCGTGTGGCCGGCGCGTGGTTTTTCGGCGTACATTTGGGCTGGGGGCTTCCGGGCATCTGGTTTTCCATGGTGGTCGACTGGCTGGGGCGCAGTGCGTTTTATGTTCCGCGCATGCTATCGGGCGCCTGGTGCAAAGAGTACAGGCAGCGCGTGGAGGAAGAGGAACGGGCGGACGCTTCTCCGCCGGGCTGACGGGTGATTTACGGCTGTGCTTTTTAACCAAAATAAATTTCGAGGATGAGACATATGAACGAACTGGGCGTCTATGTACACATTCCCTTTTGTAAAAGCAAGTGCGCTTACTGCGATTTTTATTCGCTTGCGGACAGTCAGGCGCTGATGAATCCGTATGTAAAGGCGCTGTGCGCGCATTTTAAGGAAAGCGCGCGGTTTGACAAAAAATACACGGTGGATACGGTGTATTTTGGCGGCGGAACACCGACCCTGCTCGGAGCGCGCAGGCTTGCGCGGCTGATCAAAGAGATTTTAAGGGACTTTAACGTTGCGCGCACGGCGGAAATCACCATTGAGGCAAATCCGGACAGCGCGG
Source organism: Oscillospiraceae bacterium (assembly GCA_963678505.2). Classification (GTDB taxonomy): domain Bacteria; phylum Bacillota; class Clostridia; order Oscillospirales; family JAVBQB01. The sequence continues at coordinate 87,280 of CAXXFP010000016.1, forward strand.
ACAGGCGCACACTGAAAAAACTGCGCCGCGCGGGCTTTAACCGGCTTTCTCTGGGTATGCAAAGCCATGATAACGAGATCTTAAAGGCGATCGGGCGCGTGCACACCTTTGAAGACGTAACCGCGGCTTACGAAAACGCGCGCCGCGCGGGGTTTTCAAACATCAGTCTGGATATCATCTACGGGCTGCCCTCGCAGACGCAGGAAAACTGGAATGAAACGCTGCAAAAGGTACTTGAGATGCGTCCGGAGCATATTTCCTGCTACGGGCTTAAGCTTGAGGAAAACACGCCGATGTATGACGCGCGGGAGGGTTTGGAGATTCCGGGGGACGATCTGCAGGCGTGCATGTATATGTCCGCCGCCGAACTGCTTAAACAGGCAGGCTACGAGCAGTACGAAATATCCAATTTTGCGCTGCCCGGCTTTTTTTCGCGTCATAATATGAAATACTGGACGCTCGAGCAGTATGTCGGCTTCGGACCCGGCGCGCATTCCGATTTTGCCGGGCTGCGCTATTCCTATATGAAGGATGTGGCCGGGTATATAGACGGCATCTTCACAGGCGGCGCGACCATTGATGAAAAAGAGGAAATCCCGCTGGCCGCCCGCGCGGATGAATACCTGATGCTGGGGCTGCGCACGGTCGATGGCATCAGTACAAACAAATATATGCGCACGTTTCACGCAACCTCCTTTGAGCCGATCGAGCAGGTGCTTGAAAGCCTTGTCAAATACGGCTATACGCAGCGCGTGGGCGACCGCTGGAGACTGACCGAGAAGGGCTTTTTGGTATCCAATCAGATTATCGGGAAGATTCTTGACGCGGCCGACAACTACTCGGGGAAAAAGGACACCGGCGGCAGCGGCGGTCAGGGCAGTAAAGGCTTATAGCTCTGAAACGCGTTACAGACGGTTTCTGTATTTAGTGGGAAAAACAGACAAAAACGGCGGGGATCAGCGCTGATCCCCGCCGTTTTGACATCTTATGAATCGTTGGTTGACTTCCTGCTTCGGACTTAAAACGATGTTTCAAAACCTAAGCACAGGTTTTTTCCGGCTTATGGGGCAAAAACCCTGCGCCCCGGCAAACCCCAAATACCGCAAAACCATTGCAGCTGCTGTATTTTTCATTGTGCTTATCCGGCATTGGTTTTAAGCCGCGCGCATGGCGGGCAGGAAACCCGCGGTTTTTAGCACTCAGTATTCCGTGATGCCGTACATGGCGCGGGTGAAGTTATACAGCGCGCGGTCCTTAAGCCGGTAAAGCGTGGGGCGCTCGCAGCACAGCGTTTCACTCAGGCGGTCTATGTAATCGGATGTGCGCCGGATGTAAAACGACTCGAGCACCTGCTTTTCGTCCTCGCTCAGGGCGTTCAGCCCCCGCCGGATGAGCTTGAGCAGCCGGCGCGTGGAATGGAGGTTCAGCTCCAGACGCTGCCGCTCCACAATATTGTCCAAAAGTCTGTCCTCGGCGCCGCCGGACGGGCTTTTTTTGATTTCTCCGCCGTGAAGCCCCCCGCCCAGCTGAAGGCTTTCATACATCAGCGACAGCGCGCGGATGCGCTCGTCCATGTTTTCCAAGCTTTGCTCCATGCATGCGTAGGTTTCCAGATCCTGCACCGCGGCCTGTGTCCATTTCATGCGTCATCCTTCTCCCGCTCCCGCCCGGACACACACTCAACCGGCGCGCCGTTTATGAGCAGGCGCACCTCAAGACCGCCCGGGTCGTCTTTTTTGTTCTCGTTCCACTGGCCGATGTTTTTAAGCGCAAGCGAACACAGGGAGGCCGGCCGGTCATCCTGACCGGTCTCAACGGCGCTGAGTATCCGGTAGCGCGCAAGTCTGGCCGCACGCGAGAATTCGACGTCGCCGCCGTTTTCCCAGTCGGCGAAGGTGTCCTCCGTCACGCCAAGGAACACATACAGCGCAAAGATACCGCAGCGCCGGCCGTTTTCGCCGCAGTCGATGAAGTATTGGTCGATGCGGGCCTGTAGCGCCTGCGCGCTTTCATACTGCCCCGAGGCAGGGGCGATTGACGCAATGTTTTTTTTCACCGCTTTTTCCCTTCCTTTTATATACTTTCTGCCAAACCAGGCAGAAAGTATTGTATGCAGCCTGCGCATCCGGTTTGCCGGGCGGACATTATACGAAATCCTGACCCTGTGTCTCCACATACCCTCCGGAGTAAAACCAGCCGATATACTCCGGCTCCGGCGCCGCCCACAGCGCGGCGCGTAAAAGCTGCGCGCGTGAAAGCCGCGCAAGCCGGTCGGAAACAAATTGGTAAAGCTCGTTTTTTCCCACCGCCTTAAAAGCGTACGGCCGTTTGCAGTCCATGCAGACTTGCCCGCCCGCGCCGGTAAGGATCGTGATGCGTGCCTCGCCCTGCGCAATAAGCGCGCCGCATACAAGGCAGGGCCGCGCCGGGGGCTGCCAATCGCCGTCGTCCGGAGTTTTTTGCCCGGGGTACACGCGGCATACGCCCGGCGCAGGTACGGCGTTTTGCGCGTCCCCGCACATGCACGCGCTGCTCATGGGTTCCACCCGTCCGAACCGGAGGGCGCATGCGGCCGCCCGGGCGCAAACAGCACATCAAGGCTGTATCCGGGCAGCACCTTTTGTATTGTGCACATCTGCTGCAGGGAAAAGTCGTTTTTCCCCTGCAGCCGGTTTAAAAGCGCGCGCTCGGAAATGCCTGTGACCGAGGCGAGCTCCTCCGTCGTCATTCCCGCCCTGTTGAGTTCATGCAGCAGATTAACATACATGTCTCAGTTCCCCCTTATAAATGCCCCATGGGATAACCTGAGACTATAATATATCCTATGGGGTAATTTTTCAACCTATATATTTACCCTGCGAGATAAATTTTCTTGTTTTATCCCCATTTCATGCTATAATAAAACCATATGGGGCAAATGCCCCTTTTTTGAAGAAGATAAGCCTATCGGGACAGGCCGGCGGTCTGTCCCCGGTGCGCGAGAGGGAGTACGAACCATGAATATGCTCAAAAAGCTGGATGTTCTGATGCGGGAAAAAGGGCTTAACAAGCACACGCTTGCCGAGCAGTCCGGCATTCCCTATTCAACGATCGTGGGCATTTACAGCAAGGACTATAAAAAAATCAAGCTCAGCACACTGCGCCGTCTTTCCGACTTCTTTGAGGTCACCATGGAGTATCTGGGAAACGACGAACTGGAAGCGCGGCAGCGTTATGAAACCGGGCAGCTCAGCGAGCGCGTGGCGGTCTTCGGGCAAAACCCCGAGCCCTATCTGAGCAGCCGCGAGGAGGAGCAGCGCATTCTGCAGCGCTGGCGGGAGCTTGATGACGGCGGGCGTCTGAAGGTGGAGGGCTACGCCGAGGCGCTGGTGCTTGAAATGAAGGAGGCGCAGCGCGGCCGCCAGACTGAATATATCCGCGAGTATGTGTCGCCTGCCGCGGCGGGCTATGTTTCCCCCGTCGTCAATGAGGATTATGTGCTGCGCGAGCGCACCGGGGACACGCCGCCCGCCGCCGATTATGCCGTGCGCATCAGCGGGGACAGCATGGAGCCGTATATACGCGACGGCGCCGCCGTATACGTTTCGGAAAACAAGGATCTGGAAATCGGGGACATCGGCATTTTCTTTGTCGACGGAGACCTGTTCTGCAAGCAATATGTGACCGATTCGCGCAACCTGTATCTGCTGTCCTTAAACCGACGGCGCAGCGACGCCGACATCACTGTTTTTGAAAGCAGCGGCCGTTCGGCCTACTGCTTTGGAAAGGTTCTGCTCAAGCGGCGCATTCCTGTACCCGCTGTGTAAGCGCCCGTATTCAAGGGAAAAATGAAGCGCGCGCGCAATACCATTTCAGCAAGCAGGGTATTGACAACACACAGAGCCGGTGGTACAGTAGGCTTAGCACTCGAGACGGTAGAGTGCTAATATCCGTAAACGGCGCAGCCGGTTTGCATACTGCGAAAACCCCGCCTGCGCCCGCCACGGCCAATTATACGTGAAAGGGGAAACGGGCATGGAGCTTGAAAAGCGCAAGCAGCTGATTTTAAAAGCAATCGTCGACGACTATATTGCGACGGCCGAGCCCGTAGGCTCAAAGACGATCGCACAGCGCATCGGCTTTACGCTGTCCCCTGCGACCATCCGCAACGAAATGGCCGATCTGGAAACCATGGGGTATCTTGAACAGCCGCATACCTCGGCAGGGCGCATTCCGTCGCCGCAGGGCTACCGGCTGTATGTAAACGAGCTGATGCAGAAGCACCGGCTTTCCATGCGCGAGATGGAGACCATCAACCACGCGCTGTCTTTGAAGCTTCAGGAGCTTGACCGCGTCATCTCCGAGGCGGGGCGGCTGGTGGCCCGCCTGACAAACTATACATCCTATATCCTTTCACCCAGCGCGGTCAAAGCGCGCATCGCGCGGTTTGATCTGTTTGTTGTCAGCCCTGCCATTTTTACCGCGGTGCTGGTCACGGACGTGTATGTAGTAAAAAACAAGCTCATCCATGTGCAGCCGCCAATCGACGGGCAGGCATTGCAATCGCTCGGTGCGGCGCTTAACACATATCTGACAGGCCTTTGCCTTGACGACATTACCGGAGAACTGATCGGCGTGCTCGAAGCGGCCTCCGGCAGCGGAAGATGCTATCTGAGCGCCGTGCTGGAGTTCGTCGGCGAGTCGATGGGCGCGGGGCAAAGCCGCGAGGTCCATCTGACCGGCGCGTCGCATATACTCAGTCATCCCGAGTACCAGGACAGCATTAAGGCGCGCGAGCTCATCGAATACCTGTCCGACAGCGATGAGCTGTCCCGGTTATCCGAGCCTGAGCCGGACAGTCCCGTGCAAATCATCATCGGGCCTGAAAACGTGGCCGAGCAGCTGCGCGAGTCAAGCGTTATTATGGCAAGCTACAACCTTGGCGGCAATCTGCGCGGACTAATCGGCGTGGTTGGGCCGACACGAATGGATTATTCGCTGGTGGCGTCGAGACTGAGCTACTTTACCGAGCGGTTAAATAAGATGCTTAAAGAAGAATTCACGGACGAACCATAAAACAGAATTGATCCGGAGGACAGACATGTCAAAGAAAAAACAGGAGCAGGAGCTCCCGAAGGGCCCCTGCGCACCGGCTGCAGATCATGCAGCCGCCGATCACACAGCCCCCGCGGAAACCGGCGCGGATTTGGCGGCCATGGAAACGGAAATGCAAAAGCTGCGAGAAGACCTCGGCCGTTCCTGCGCGGAACGCGAACAGCTCAGCGACCGGTTTTTGCGGCTTGCGGCCGAGTTTGATAATTTTCGCAAGAGAAGCCAAAAGGAGCGCGAGGCCGTTTATTCCGACACGGTCGCCGATGTGATCCTCGGCATGCTGCCGGTTTACGACAATCTCGAGCGCGCGCTGAGCCAGCCCACGCAGGACAGCGCCTTTCTAAAAGGCGTTGAGCTGACCATGAAGCAGTTTGACCAGTGCCTTGAAAAGCTCGGCGTCAGTGAGATCCCGGCCGCGGGACAGCCCTTTGACCCGACCGTACACAACGCCGTCATGCATGTCGAGGACGAAAGCCTTGGGGAAGGCATGGTCGCGGAGGTTTTTCAGAAGGGCTTTTCGGTAGGCGAGCGGGTCATCCGTCATGCAATGGTCAAAGTGGCAAACTGAGGTTTCCAGTCTGCCGCAAGGCATACTTTTTGCGAATAAAGAAAATTAAATAAAAAAAGTTTTATCTACAACAGTTTGGAGGAATATATCGTATGTCAAAAATTATAGGTATTGATCTGGGCACAACCAATTCCTGCGTAGCCGTTATGGAAGGCGGGGAGCCGGTCGTAATTGCCAACGCCGAGGGCGCGCGCACAACTCCGTCGGTCGTGGCCTTTGCCAAGGGCGGCGAGCGCATGGTCGGTCAGGTCGCAAAGCGTCAGGCCATCACCAATCCCGACCGGACCGTCACTTCCATCAAGCGCGACATGGGCACGGACCGCCGCGTGAAAATTGACGACAAGTCCTTTTCCCCGCAGGAAATCTCCGCGATGATCCTGCAAAAGCTCAAAGCGGACGCGGAAAGCTATCTCGGCGGCCCGGTCACGCAGGCCGTTATCACCACGCCGGCGTATTTTACGGACAGCCAGCGTCAGGCGACCAAGGACGCGGGCAGAATTGCCGGCCTTGAGGTGCTGCGCATTATCAACGAGCCGACTGCCGCGGCGCTTGCCTATGGGCTTGACAAGGAACACGACCAGAAAATCATGGTCTACGATCTGGGCGGCGGCACCTTTGACGTATCCGTTCTCGAAATCGGCGACGGCGTACTCGAAGTGCTTGCCACGGCGGGCAACAACCGCCTCGGCGGCGATGATTTCGACGACTGCGTCATCAAATGGCTGGCCGCGGAGTTTAAGCGCGAAGCGGGCGTTGATCTGTCCGGTGACCGTGTGGCCATGCAGAGGCTTAAGGAAGCCGCCGAAAAGGCGAAAGTTGAGCTTTCGGGCGTCACCTCGACGTCCGTTAACCTTCCGTATATCACAGCGGACGCAACCGGCCCCAAGCATCTGGATACGACGCTGACGCGCGCGAAATTCAACGAGCTGACCGCGCATCTGGTGGAGGCCACCATGGGCCCCGTGCGTCAGGCGCTCAAGGACTCCGGCCTCAATCCCTCTGAGCTTCACAAGGTGCTGCTTGTCGGCGGTTCCTCGCGTATACCGGCCGTACAGGAGGCCGTAAAAAAGATCACGGGCACCGATCCGTTTAAGGGCATCAACCCCGACGAGTGCGTGGCCGTGGGCGCCGCCATTCAGGCCGGCGTGCTCGGCGGTGAGGTTAAGGATCTGCTGCTGCTCGACGTGACCCCGCTGTCTCTGGGCATTGAGACGATGGGCGGCGTGTTTACAAGGCTGATTGACCGCAACACCACCATTCCGACCAAAAAGAGCCAGATATTCTCCACCGCGGCGGACGGGCAGACCTCGGTTGAGGTCCATGTGCTTCAGGGCGAGCGCGAAATGGCCGCCGGAAACAAGACACTCGGCCGTTTTCACCTCGACGGGATCGCACCCGCGCCGCGCGGCGTTCCGCAGATAGAGGTTACCTTTGATATTGACGCCAACGGCATCGCCCATGTCGGCGCGAAGGATCTGGGCACAGGCAAGGAACAGAAGATCACGCTGACCGCGTCCTCAAACCTGAGCAAGGACGACATCGACGCAGCTGTCAAAGAGGCCGAGCGCTATTCCTCAGAGGACAAGACCCGCCGCGAAGAGGTCGATACGCGCAATCATGCCGACCAGACGCTTTACCAAAGCGAAAAGACGCTCTCCGACCTTGGCGACAAGCTGCCCGATGATGAAAAGCAGCCCGTTCGCGAGGCCATAGACGCCCTGCGTGAGGCGCTCAAGGGGACGGACACGGAGCTTATCAAGACGGCAACCGAGGCGCTTACACAGAAGATTTATACCCTTTCCGAAAAGCTCTACCAGCAGGCGAACCCGCAGCAGGGCGCCGGGCAGGGCGAGCCGGGGGCGCAGGGACAGCCCGGCGGTGCGCAGGATGGCCAGCAGGGCTATTACGACGCCGATTACAAGGTCGTCGACGACGAGGACAAAAAGGATAAATAACCGGCGGCGGGGGTGCCGCGCAAAGCCCGGTTTATTTCCGGTTTCGCGCGCCGCCCCCCTGCCTTGTCCGGCGCCGGCGTTTGTAACGGCCGGCGGCCACATAAAAGCGTAAGAATAACTGCGGCGGCATATCCTGTAGCAAGCGGGAAAATAAATTGACCGCCCGCGCCAAACAGCCGTCTGCCGGCGTCCATACAGAAGCTTCGCGCCAGACTTTGTCCGGCGCGAAACGGCTGTCCGGGCGGCGGAACCCATGATACGATTTTACTGAAAGCGTGGTACTTACATGCCCGAGCAGAAACGTGACTACTATGAGGTGCTGGGAGTAGCAAAAGACGCGAGCGAGGAGCAGATCAAAAAGGCCTACCGCAAGCTGGCCAAGGAAAATCATCCTGATCTGCATCCGGGCGACAAGCAGTCCGAAGCGCGGTTTAAAGAGGTCAACGAGGCCTATGAGGTGCTCTCCAGTACCGATAAAAAATCCAAATACGACCAGTTCGGCCATGCCGGAGTCGATCCGTCCTACGGCGCCGGACAGGGCGGGTATGGCGGCGGCTTTGGCGGTTTTGGAGAGGATTTCGATCTGGGCAGCATCTTTGAATCCTTTTTCGGCGGCGGCGGCACCTCTGCGCGCAGCCGCAATGCCCCGCAGAAGGGCAGCAGCCTGCGCTTCACGATGATGCTTACGTTTAAAGAGGCGGTTTTTGGCTGCGAAAAGGAAATTCAGGCCAGCCGGTCGGAAAGCTGCCCGGATTGCGGCGGCTCGGGCGCGGAAAAGGGCACTTCAGCGGAAACCTGCCCGGTATGCCACGGCGCGGGGCAGGTGCGAACCACGCAGCGCTCGCCGCTGGGCATGTTTTCTTCCACAAGCGCATGCCGCAACTGCGCGGGCACGGGGCGGGTTATTAAAACGCCATGTCATGCCTGCCGCGGCTCGGGGCATATAACCCGCCAGAGAACCATTCTTGTCAAGGTGCCCGCAGGGATAGACGAGGGGCAGACGCTTCCGCTTTACGGGCAGGGAAACGCGGGGGCAAACGGCGGCCCGGCGGGTGATATTCTGGTGCAGATCCAGGTGCGGCCGCATCCGCTGTTTACCCGTGAGGCAACCGCGATTCAGTGTGAGATCCCCGTGACATTTGTGCAGGCTACGCTGGGCGCGGAGCTTGAGGTGCCGACGGTTGACGGCCCCGTCAAGTACACCATGCCCGAGGGTACGCAGAGCGGCACCACCTTCCGCCTCAAAGGCAAGGGCGTGCCGGTGCTTGGCGGCAAGGGCAGGGGCGACCAGTATGTCACAGTGAGCGTCGAGATCCCCAAAAACCTGAGCGAAAAGCAAAAAGACCTGCTGCGCGAGTTTGGCTCGACGGTCGGAGAACAGAATTACGCGCGCAGACGCAGCTTTTTTGATAAAATAAAAGACGCACTCAAATAATAATCCTTAAAACGCTATGTCTCATAGCGTTTTAAGCCTTTTTATAACCCTGTGAGATTTTTGCACCGGGCGCTGCGCACATCGGGGCGTTATGTAAAAATCGGATCAAAGCCGGACGTGCTTTGCCCGCATGCCGCATATACCGCGGGTGGGAAAATATGAGAAGATTGCCGAGGATGAAGCTGTGCAGTATGTAAGTTATCTATTGCCTGTGCTTGCGCTTTTCTACATTGCGTGGTTTTTCAGCGGGTACCTGCGGGACATCCGCCCGCGCGCGGGCTCGCTCGAGTGGATCACCGGCGTGGAAAAGCCCGCCTTTCTGATGCACGCGGCGCGCCTGAAAATGAAAAAGTGGGACTGGCTATGCCTGTCAGGGCTGACGCTTGCGTACGCCGCGGTCGCTTTCTTTTACCTGGGCGATATGCAGGCGCCCGAGTCGTTCTGGAAGACGCAGGCAAAGGGCGACGCTGCCGTAGTCGACTTTGGCAGGGAACTCACGCCCGAAGCGGTGTTTTATTACCCCGGTCTGGGCACGGGCAGCTACACGTTGGAGTTTTCGCAGGACGGCAGCACATGGTCGGACGCCTCCAAGCTCGAGCAGACCTATACCATGCTGTTTAAATGGACCACCACAGAACCGCTCAAGCGGATGTCGCCCGCGCGCTATATGCGCATTACCGCGGACAAGGCCGGACTGATGTTGGGTGAACTGTCTCTGTATGAAAACGCGCCGGATGGGGGGCAGGTGCGCGTTGACTCGACGGGCTTTACCTGCGACAGCGCGGCGGGCGCGGCGATTATTGACGAGCAGAGCAAGGTCCCGTTGGGGCAAACCTTCCTCAACAGCACATATTTTGACGAAATCTACCACGCGCGCACGGCTTATGAGCACATTGAAAACGTTTATCCCTATGAAATCACGCATCCCCCGCTGGGAAAGCTCATTTTGTCCGTGGGGATCCGCATATTCGGCATGACGCCGTTCGGCTGGCGCTTTATGGGTACGCTCATCGGCGTTTTGATGCTGCCGGTTTTCTATATTCTGATCAAAAGCCTGTTTTCAAGAACCACCGTGGCTTTATGCGCCACGCTGGTGTTCGCGTTTGATTTTATGCACTTTTCGCAGACGCGCATTGCGACCATCGATGTGTACAGCGTGTTTTTCATTCTACTGATGTACCTGTTCATGTGGCGTTACGTTTCCTCGGGGCTGGATGCGCCGTTTAAAAAAACGGTTTTGCCCCTTTTCCTGTCCGGTCTGTTTTTTGGTATCGGCGTGGCCTCAAAGTGGACGTGCGTTTACTCCGGGCTGGGGCTTCTGGCCCTTTATGTGCTGTATCTTGTCTGGCGCGGGCGCCGTGCCGCGCTCAAGGATGAAGGGCGCGCGTATGCCGGCTTTCTTATCAAGACGCTTCTGTGTTCGTTTGTATTTTTTATCGTAATACCCGCCGCCATCTATCTTGCCTGCTATATCCCATACGCGCGCGCTTCGGGAGAGGTGACCTTCGCGCGCGTGCTCGATGAGATGCTGCGCAACCAGACGTACATGTTTAACTACCACAGTAAGCTTGTGGATACGCATCCGTACGCCTCGAGCTGGTACACCTGGTTTTTCGACATCCGGCCCATCCTGTATTATCTGACAAACGGCGAAACGACAAAAACCGCCTTCGGCGCGTTCGGAAACCCGTTTGTTTGGTGGGGCGGGCTGGCGGCGCTGGGTTTTACCGGCTGGCGTTTTACGAAAAGGCGCGATCTGGCGGGGCTGTTTATCCTCATCGGATATTTATCCCAGCTTGTGCCGTGGATGCTGGTGCCGCGCCTGACTTTTATTTATCATTATTTCCCTTCGTCGGTATTTCTGAGCATGGCGCTTGCGCATGTGTTTAACGACATCCTTGAGCACGAGCCCGGGCATAAGCGCATGGTTTTCGGCTACGCGGGCGCGGCGGTCGGCGCGTTTGCGCTCTTCTATCCGGTGCTTGCGGGCGTTTCCGTGCCCTACTGGTACTCGTATCTGGTCAAGTGGCTGCCATCGTGGCCGTTTTAGGATTTTCTGCGGAAAATTTTCAGTTTGGAGGAGTTACCAATGCATCTGATGGATTACCACACGCATTCAAACTGCTCGCCCGACGGCAACGACCCCATGACGCAGCTTGCCGGTGCGGCCGTAAAAGCGGGTCTGTGCGAGCTTGCCATAACCGATCATTTTGATCTGGATGAAATAGACGGCACCGCAGGCAGCGGGCAGTATGACGCGGGGCGTATCCGCGCGGAGTTTGACGCTGCGCGCGCGCAGTATGAGGGGAAGCTCAGGCTTGTATACGGCGTGGAGTTCGGCGAGGCGCTGCACGCGCTGCCGAGAGCCGAGCGCATACTCAGCGAGAATGAGTTTGACTTTGTCATCGGTTCGGTGCACAACTTAGGCGGTGTTGCCGACTTTTACAGCTTAGAGTATAATAACCTTGAAGAGTGCTACGGGTATTTGGATTTGTATATGGACGAGCTGATGGACATGTCAAAGTGGGATGGCTTCGATTCGCTCGGGCATCTGACCTATCCGCTGCGGTATATGGTCGCGCGCGGCATGACGAAGGTGGATTTTACGCGCTATGAGGAAAAACTGCGCGCTATTTTTAAAAGCCTTGCGCAAAATGGGCGCGGCATGGAGGTCAACACCTCCGGCCTGCGCGGTTCGCTTAAGGACACGCTGCCGCCGCTGTGGTGCCTGAGGCTGTTTAAACAGTGCGGCGGGGAAATCGTCACGGTCGGGTCGGATTCCCATACTACGCGCGACATCGGCGCGGGCATACGGGAAGGGTATGCGGCGCTGGAAGCCGCGGGCTTCCGCTATGTGGCGGCCTTTGAAAAACGCCGCCCGGTATTCCACGATCTTTCATAATATTTTTACGGAGGTTACAAGATGATAGCCCTTGCAAGCGATCACGCCGGCTTTCCGCTCAAGCGCGAGCTGATGCACTATCTGAGCGAAAAGGAAATCGCCTTTAAGGATTACGGCACCTATACCGAGGAAAGCTGCGACTATCCCGTGTTTGCGCAAAAGGCCGCGCAGGCGGTTGTGGCAGGCGAGTGCGAAAAGGGCATTCTCATCTGCGGTACGGGCGTGGGTATTTCCATCGCGGCAAACAAAGTAAGGGGCGCGCGCGCCGCGCTTTGCAACGACCTGTTCTGCGCGCGGCTTTCCCGCGAGCATAACGACGCCAATATCCTGTGCATGGGCGCGCGCGTCGTGGGCGCGGGGCTGGCCTTCGCCATTGTCGACGCCTGGCTTGAAGCGGCGTTTGATACCGTCAACCCGCGTCACAGCACGCGCATTAAGCTGATTGGTGAGATGGAAAAATAGAGTTTTGTGCTCTTTTTTATTGCATATTAGCCTGAAAATGCAGACAGTGCGGTTTGCGGCCGCCGGATCGGCCCGCGTGCTTGACAGCGCGGCCCCGCATGATATAAATTAATAAGGCAAAATGAAGAACTTATTTGATGACGGAGGTTTGGCAGGCGATGCGAAACAGTGAAAAGACAATGGAAAAGATTACCGCCCTGTGCAAAAACAGAGGCTTTATCTATCCGGGCAGCGAGATTTACGGAGGGCTTGCCAACACTTGGGATTACGGCCCGCTGGGCGTGGAGTATAAGAATAACCTCAAGCGTGCCTGGTGGAAGAAATTCGTGCAGGAATGCCCGACTAACGTAGGCCTCGACAGCGCGATTCTGATGAATCCGCAGGTCTGGGTGGCATCCGGTCATGTCGGCGGCTTTTCCGACCCGCTTATGGACTGCAAATCCTGCAAAACGCGCCACCGCGCGGACAAGCTCATCGAGGACACGGGCGTAAATCCCGCCGGCTGGAGCTTTGAGCAGATGGGCGATTATATCAAAGAGTACAACATTCCCTGCCCGGACTGCGGCGGGCATGATTTTACGAATATCCGCCAGTTTAACCTGATGTTCAAGACATTTCAGGGCGTGACCGAGGACGCGAAAAACGAGATATTCCTGCGTCCGGAGACCGCGCAGGGTATTTTTGTCCAGTTTAAAAATATCCAGCGCTCCAGCCGCAAAAAAATTCCCTTCGGCGTGTGCCAGGTGGGAAAATCCTTTCGAAATGAGATTACCCCGGGCAATTTCACCTTCCGCACGCGTGAATTCGAGCAGATGGAGCTGGAATTTTTCTGCAAGCCGGGCACCGACCTTGAGTGGTTCGCGCATTGGAAGCAGTACTGCAAGGACTGGCTGTTGAATCTCGGCATGAAGACGGAAAACCTGCGTCTGCGCGACCATGAAAAGGAAGAGCTTTCGCATTATTCAAACGCCACGACCGATTTTGAATTTCTTTTCCCGTTTGGCTGGGGCGAGCTGTGGGGCATCGCCGACCGCACCGATTTTGATTTGAAGGCGCATCAAACGCATTCTGGGGAAAATATGGATTATTTTGACCAGGAGACAAACGAGCACTATGTGCCCTATGTCATCGAGCCGTCCCTCGGCGCGGACCGCGCGGCGCTGGCGTTTTTGATCGACGCGTACGACGAGGAGCTGGTAAACGCCGAGAAAAACGACGTGCGCACCGTGCTTCGTCTGCATCCGGCACTTGCGCCGTTTAAGGCCGCGGTGCTTCCGCTTTCCAAGAAGCTCACGCAGCCGGCGCTTGAGGTCTATGAGGCGCTTTCCAAACAGTTCATGGTAGACTTTGACAACACCGGCGCCATCGGCAAGCTCTATAGGCGTCAGGATGAAATCGGTACGCCGCTATGCATCACGTTTGACTTTGATTCGCTCGAGGATGGCTGCGTCACCGTGCGCGAGCGCGACACGATGGAGCAGGTCAGGATGCCCATTGCGCAGTTGAGCGCGTATATACAGGAAAAAATTGCATATTAGGACGGGAGCTGAATGAAATGGACAGGCAAAAGGAGCTTGAACGGCTTAGGCTGTTTGCCGAGGAGATCCGTGTTACAAGCTTAAAAGAGTTTCAGGCGCTGGGCTTCGGGCATATCGGCGGGGCGATGTCGGTCATCGAAACGCTTGCCGTGCTGTACGGGAAGTGCATGCGCATTGACCCGAAAAACCCGCGCTGGGAGGACCGCGACTGGCTGGTGCTTTCCAAGGGGCATGCCGGTCCCGCGCTGTATGCCACGCTCGCACTGAAGGGATTTTTCCCCGTTGAGGAGCTTAACACCCTCAATCATAACGGTACGAACCTTCCCAGCCACTGCGACCGTAACAAGACCGTCGGCGTTGATATGACCACGGGCTCGCTCGGACAGGGCATGTCCACGGCAATCGGTGTGGCCCTTGGAAACCGTCTTGACGGGCGCGACAGCGACACCTATCTCATCATCGGAGACGGCGAGTGCGACGAGGGGCAGATTTGGGAGGGCGCTCTGCTGGCTCCCTTTTTAAAGCTCAGCAACCTGATCGTATTTTGCGACCGCAACGGCCAGCAGCTTGACGGATACACGGAAAACGTGCTCGATTTGGGCGATCTTGGCGCGAAGTGGCGCTCCTTCGGCTGGTACACGCAGGAAATCGACGGACACGACATCGGCGCGGTGCTGGGCGCTGTTGAAAATGCAAAAGCCTATCAGGACGGTCCGTCCATGATCGTGCTCAATACGAAAAAGGGTCACGGCTGCACATTTGCCGAGGGCGTGGAGGCAAACCATCACATCAGGTTTAAGCCCGAGCAAATGATTGAGGCGCTTGAAGCCGCGCAAAAGATCCTCGACGCGGCAAAAGCCGCCTGTGAAAGGTAGGGGGAGAATGAATATTCAGTTAAAACCTGTATTTGAGCCGGATCCCGCCGGCATGAGCGCCACCTACTGCAGCAAACTGACGGAGCTTGCGGAAAAAGACCCGCGGATCATGGCGCTGGACTCCGACCTTGTCAGTTCTTCGGGCATGAAGCCGTTTTTTGAGGCCTATCCGCAGCGAGCCATCAACTGCGGCGTGCAGGAGGCCAATATGGTGGGCATCGCCGCCGGTCTTTCGGCCACGGGCAAGGTGCCTTTCGCCCACAGCTTCGGCACGTTTGCATCCCGCCGCTGTCTGGATCAGGTGTTTATGTCCGCGTGTTATGCCAAGCTCAATGTGCGCATCACCGGCACCGACCCGGGCGTGACCGCCGCGTTTAACGGCGGAACACACATGCCCTTTGAGGACATGGCGTGCCTTCGCGGCATTCCCGATATTACCCTCGTTGAACCGACGGACTGCGTGCTGCTCGAAAATCTGCTCGAGCAGCTGGCCGATTTGTACGGCGTGTTTTATATCCGTCTGCTGCGCAAAAACCCGTATTCTATTTACGCGCCGGGCAGCACCTTCGAGATCGGCCGCGGAATCGAGCTGCGCGCGGGTACGGACGTTACGCTCATCGGCTCGGGCATCCTCGTGTATGAATCGGTCAGAGCGGCGGAAATGCTGGGGCAGGAGGGCATATCCGCCCGCGTGGTGGATATGTTTACATGGAAGCCCATCGACGCGCAGCTGGTGGAAAAGTGCGCGCTCGAAACCGGCGCCATCGTCGTTTCGGAAAACCACAACACGATCGGCGGTCTGGGCAGCGCGGTGTGCGAGGCGGTGTGCCGCTGCCACCCGGTTCCCGTCGAGCAGATCGGTACGCAGGATCGTTTCGGGCAGGTGGGCGCGGAGGCGTTTCTGCGCAAGGAATATCACATGACCGCGGAGGACATCGCCGCCGCCGCCAGAAAAGCGATCGCACGGAAATAAATTACAGGCCTCTTTTCGGAGCGGCTTTGAATCATATAACCGAAATAGCCGCGGCGCGCATTTGCGCGCCGCGAAAAGCATGACCGGCTTTTTGGCCGTTTGGGTTTATTGGGGAGATGGAATGGATGCATGACGGATTTATCCGCGTAGCCGCGGCAACGCCGCAGGTTCGCGTTGCCGACTGCGAATTTAACGCGGCCGCGGCCATCGGGATGATGAAAAAGGCCGCCGATTTGGGCTGTGGCGTGCTGGTTTTGCCCGAGCTGTGCCTGACCGCCTACACCTGCTCCGATCTGTTTTTGCAGGATACGCTGCTTGACGGCGCCGAGGCCGCGCTTAAACGGGTGGCGGAGGAAAGCGCGGGCACAAAGCTGCTCACCTTCGTCGGGCTTCCTTTTCGCGCGCGTGGCAAGCTTTATAACTGCGCGGCGGCTGTCTTTGACGGCCGGGTACTTGGGCTTGTCCCTAAAACGCACATTCCAAACTATTCCGAGTTTTACGAGGCGCGGCATTTTTCGCCCGCCCCGGCGGATAATCTGACCGTCACCGTCTGTGGCAGTGAGGTGATTTTAGGCACCCACCAGCTGTTTACATGCAGCACCATGAAGGAGCTTGTTATCGGCGCTGAAATCTGCGAGGATCTTTGGGTGCCGTCGCCGCCGTCGCAGGCGCATGCGCTTGCCGGGGCAACGCTGCTTGTAAACCTTTCGGCAAGCGACGAGGTGGTTTTAAAGGACCGCTACCGCCGTATGCTGGTCGCCAGCCACTCGGCGCGCCTGTGCGCGGGCTATATCTACGCCGCGGCGGGCGAGGGAGAGTCGACGACCGACCTTGTTTTCTCCGGACACGATTTGATTGCCGAAAACGGTACCGTTTTAGCCGAGTCAAAGCGCTTTGAAACGGGGCTGATCTATTCTGAACTCGATATTTCGCGCCTCATGTACGAGCGCAGGCATTTGACGACCTATCCCGCCTGCGACCCGACAGGCTACGCGCGCGTGTATTTTGATCTGTACGCCGGCCATACCGCGCTGTCGCGCCCGGTGTCGGCCTTCCCGTTCGTGCCGCCGGAGGCAGACGAGCGGGAGCACCGCTGCGAGGAAATCTGCACCATGCAGGCGCTTGGGCTTAAAAAACGCATCGCCCACTCCGCCGCGCGCACCGCTGTGGTGGGTGTGTCGGGGGGGCTTGATTCGGCGCTGGCGCTGCTCGTCGCCGTGCGTGCCTTTGATATGCTTGGCCGTCCGCGCGCAGACGTGGTGGCCGTGACCATGCCGGGCTTCGGTACGACGGGACGCACCTATGAAAACGCGGTCAGCCTTGCGCGCCTGCTGGGCGTTACCCTGCGCGAGGTCAACATCGGGGATGCGGTCAGGCTTCATTTTAAGGACATCGGGCATGATGAAAACAATTTCGACGTGGTGTATGAAAACTGCCAGGCGCGCGAGCGCACGCAGGTGCTCATGGATATCGCCAACCAATCCGGGGGACTTGTCGTGGGTACGGGAGACCTTTCCGAGCTTGCGCTGGGCTGGGCCACCTATAACGGCGACCATATGTCCATGTACAGCGTCAACGTCTCCATCCCGAAAACCCTCGTGCGCTATCTCATCGCGCACGAAGCCGAAAAATCGGAGGACGCGCTGCGCGCGCTGCTTGACGACGTGCTCGACACGCCGGTCAGCCCCGAGCTGCTGCCTGCGGAAAACGGGCAGATTGCGCAAAAGACGGAAGATATCGTCGGCCCCTACGAGCTGCATGATTTTTTCCTGTACTACGTCGTGCGCTGGGGCTTTTCGCCCCGTAAAATATACAGACTGGCGCAGATTGCGTTTGACGGGCAATATGATGCGCAAATTTTACTTCATTGGATGAAGGTTTTTTATAAGCGCTTTTTTGCGCAGCAGTTTAAGCGCTCCTGTCTGCCCGACGGCCCGAAGGTGGGGTCGGTCACGCTCTCTCCGCGCGGAGACTGGCGCATGCCCTCCGACGCCTGCGCCGCGCTGTGGCTTGACCAGCTGGAAAAAATGTAGCCGCCGGGAAAGCTGTGGCAACAAGTCGGCTGCAGACAGTATAAAGTGTGTCTGTTATGAAAAACGTTCGCAAAATGAAATGATTTTACGCGGAATTCGTCATATTTCCATTGCCTGAAGCACGTGTTTGTGCTATACTTAATCTCCAGCCCCGAAAGGAAGTGGATGCCGTGGCGGATGCAGCAGCTAAGAATATTGCCGAAAACCGCAAGGCATGGCACGACTATTTTATTGACGAGCGCTTTGAAACGGGCATCGAGCTTGCCGGTACGGAGGTCAAATCCATCCGGATGGGCGCGGTCAACCTCAAAGACAGCTATTGCAGCGTCAAAGAGGGGCAGATTTATGTGCAGAGTATGCGAATCAGCCCCTATGAAAAGGGAAACGTCTTCAACAAACCGCCCGAGCGCGATCGCCGTTTGCTCATGCACAAGCGTGAAATCATGCGCCTTTACGCGTGCGTCAAGAAGGATGGGTTTACCATCATCCCGCTGCGTATGTATTTTAAAGGGCCGCATGTCAAGCTGGAAATCGGGCTTGCGCGCGGGAAAAAGCTCTATGACAAGCGGGATGCCGCCGCCGCGCGTGACGCTTCACGTGAGATGGATAAAGCTGTTAAGGAGAAATTCAGATGAAAATAAGCATGAAAAAACTCGCCCTGCTGTGCGTGGGCATGACAGTTCCGACTTCCTGCGGGCACTGCGTTCGAAGGCGCCCCGGGTGACGCTGGACCATGGAAAACGGCGCAGAAAATCGTTCATTGAGTTAAACCCCGGAAAAGCGCCCAACACGGTAAAAAACTTTATTTCTCTTGTAAAAGTCGGGCGCATATGACGGCGTTATTTTCCATCGCGTGATCCCGGATTTCATGATTCAGGGCGGCGATCCGACAGGCACGGGCACGCGGCGGCCCGGGCTACTGTATCAAAGGCGAGTTTCCCCAAAACCGTTTTGCGGGAAATGATCTTAAACACAAGCGCGGCGTCGTTTCCATGGCGCGCTCCCAGAGTCCGGATTCAGCCGGGTGTCAGTTTTTTATCTGCGTAGCGGATTCCACGTGGCTTGACGGACAGTATGCGGCGTTCGGGCATGTCATCGAGGGCATGGAAGCAGCGGATGCCATTGTTGCCGTTAAGCGTGACGGCATGGACAAACCCCTTGCAAAGCAAATGATTACGAAGGCCACGGCCGATACCTTCGGGGTCGACTACGGCGAGCCGGAGATCATCCGGAAATAGTCTCTCAATCCCCCGCATCCATACGGGGGCGTACCGGTTTCGACGGGGACATTGAAGCCGGAGTAGCGGGCAGCGGTGCGGTACCGCTATAAAAGCCGCAAATTATAAATTAACTAACAATAATACAGTTTTAGCTGCTGCTTAAATAGCAGCCGTCTTTACCGGAGGGGCCACGGGCCGGATAAAGGCGTCGAATAGTGGCGTCCGTGAGTGCGCAAAGCTTTGAGCGCGCCACGCATCATGAAGCTACCAAGCTTTTTAGTCTGACGGCCGACGACTAAGTAAGGGAATGTAAATAACCGTCTGCGCCCGGAGAAGCTCTTGTGGATTTGTTTTCGGACAGGGGTTCAACTCCCCTCGCCTCCACCAAACGAATATTACACGAACACCTACTTTTTTAAAGGCGGCTTTGCCGTAACGGTGTGGCTGTAAGGTCAACAAAAGCGAGCAATCAAGGTTTATCGCCTTGGTTGTTCGCTTTTTTATTGCTCTATTTCCCAATAAATATAGTCTTCTCTAATTATTTGTGTTAAAATGTAAAAAAATAGTGTTAGTTGGTGAAGTTTTATGGGGATATCATATTCTCCGTTGCGTTACCCTGGTGGAAAAAACCAGATGTACGATACAGTTTTAGATATATTGGAGAAGAACCATCTTCAAGGGTGTCATTATGTCGAGCCGTTTGCTGGGGGTGCCGGAATAGCTATACGACTTTTATTTGAAGGTATTGTGAACGAAATAACTATTAATGACTTTGATAATGCTATATATTCTTTTTGGCACAGCATAGTACATCAAACAGAAGAATTTGTTGCATTAATTGAAAAAACTCCTATTACAATCAATGAGTGGTATCGTCAAAAAAACATATATGTGAATAGCAATGATTATTCATCATTAGAATTAGGTTTCGCCACATTTTTTCTAAATAGGACAAACCGTTCTGGAATATTAAAAGCTGGTCCTATTGGCGGTTTTTTGCAAGATGGAAGTTATAAAATTGATTGTCGGTTTAACAAATTAAAGCTGATTGCATTAATTAGAAGAATTGCTGTCTACAGAGCACAGGTTAATATCTTTAATTTAGATGCCAAAACTCTGATTGCCGATTTTGACAATGAGCATTCTTTCTTCTTTATAGACCCCCCTTACTTCAATAAAGGTAAAAAGCTATATACAAACTTTTTTGAATTGAAAGACCATAGAGAATTGGCAACCACCATTGAAAACAGATTACAATGCATTCCTTGGATTATTACTTATGATGTTTGCCCTGAAATTAGGGAGATATATTCCAACAGAATTGCAGACAAATTATCACTTAATTACAGTCTGCAAGAGAAAAAAAAAGCTGAAGAATTTTTGTTTTACAATAATTTAGTAATTTGAGGTGATAGATATATGGGTACGTTAAAATCTGTTTGTATTAGAAAATTAATAGTATGGACTGATAATCCACGAATGGCAAATGAGCAAATTTTGACCGAGTCCGAGGCTATGCAAATTCTTATTGATGAGGTTGGATTAGCTAAAATGAAAGTTTTAGCTAAAGATGTGTTTAGCTATGGCCTTAATCCTCATCGCCAAATAATTGCTGTATCCAATAATGACGAAACCTATAATGTTTATGACGGAAACAGAAGAATTTCAGTTATCAAAAGTGTTCTTTTAGAAGATGTGCGATTTGCAAGCATAGAGAATACGGTTGGCTTAACTCTTGATACCGAGATATTGGTATACACAACAGATGTTGAGGAGGCACTTCGTCTTATTGAAGTAGAGCATACTGGTGAGGCTGAGGGACGAGGCCAGATACCTTGGGCGGCATTTCAACGTGACTACGCATTTAAGCACAATAAAAAAGAGGCAGTGTATCCGTATGCTTATGAAGTAAGCAGAATCTGTAATTTAAATAGAAAATCAGATTTTATAAAGATACCATATACTGATTTGGACACTATTTTTAGCAATGAAATAATCAAGGACTTATTTGGCATTGAAAATGAATGGGATTTTAATAATATCGACTATATAAAAGAAGTATATCAAAAATTATGCAGTGCAAAAACACACACTCCTTACTCACGTTATCTGCCTCGCCTCAAGAGCGAGAAAGAAATAGCTGAATTTAAGAAACGAGTTTTCCCAGATAGAAGAGAAGACTTAGCACAACAAACACAGTCATCTTTACCTTTACCACCTAATGATTACAATCCTAATCCTGCTTTGGAACAGGCATTGCCAACAAAGGCCTTGGTCAAAGCAGCCCCTCCACCAGCGGTTGCGGGAAATACTGATATAAAGACGGGGGCACCAAGCTCCGAATTAGAAAACAGAAAAAACAACAGCTATAAGGTAAGCCCTACGCTTCTATTTCAATGGAGGGGAAAGGGTATAAATATTAACCACGCTGTTTTTAAACCCACATTAGAATTTTCGATAGTACTTCAAATAAATACAGATTCGGAACTGCGGCGGATTGCGGCATATCTTTATAGGGTTTTGTTGGAAATAGCATTACGATATTGGTGTAACTGGTATCATTCTAACGAAAATGTTTTTAATACAAATAGTCTATCCGACTATGATAAAATTAAGGACTGTTTGTTTGGAACAACTTCCGCAGAAGTATCGTTTATAAGTGAAAACAAAATCAAATACATTATTCCAGTATTAGAAAACATAAAAAATCCCACTAAGAATTCTATGATAAGAGCACGTTTTAAAGGCAGGACAGCCCAAGCGTACGCCGATATGGTTCGTGAACTTAACGAAATTATACACGGCGCAAAAGAATATATAGACAAAAGCACATTAGAAAAATATGATGAAATGATTTTAAATTATCTCGTTGCCCTATCAATTTCTTTGAACGACTGATAGTGCTTGTATAACAAATAACAGAGAGCAATCCGCTCAATTTTTTTTGAGGTTGAGTAGTATGGTGATAGTTTAATTCTGCATCTGATAATGAAAAGAGCAGTCAAGGGCTTAACGCCTTGGCCGCTCTTTTGTCGTTCTGTTTTATGTTCTTTTTGCTACTCCTGCCACTCGGTAAACTCCTTTTGCCCCTGTTCGCTTTTGTAGTATTTTCGTATTTCCGATACAAGAAAAAGGGTGAAGGACTCGCTGAGCTCCTTTGGAAGTTCTATTTCAGGCCGATTGCTGGGCGGTTCTCGTTCGTGTTCAGCCATCCGGTGTCCGCTGCATTAAGTTTTCGAATGAAGCCTCTGCCTATATCGACCCCGCAGATGCAGACGCTGTATCATCGGGTTTGTTCTCTTTTTTCAGCCGCAGAAGCAGAGTTGTTATCGCTCTGCGTTCCGGATGGGTCGCTTCTCTTTTTGCTCATTTCGGCTTATCTCCTTTCCATCAGCGCAGACCGCAATGCTAGGTCAAGGCCCTGGACGTCCCGGCGGCGCGGCGGAGTTTACCGCGCGGCAAATACCGCGGGGAAATCGCTGCAAACCGTTGGCATCTATTGACTATTGGTCATAATTAATCTATAATTTTTAACATATGATTACTTATATTTTTATGTTAATCATAACAATATCTTGATAGAAATCCCTTGATAGAAAGGAAGGAATAATATGAAGAAACCACTGTGGGTTCCTTCGGCGCAGCGCAGGGACAGCGCACATATGACAGAGTTTATAAAGTATGTGAATACGCACTATGGGAAAGACTTTGATGAGTATTCCTCTTTGTATGAATGGTCGGTTACCTGCGTTTCCGATTTCTGGGAGGCGGTCTGGAACTTCTTCGGCATCATCGCGTCCGAGCCTTATACGACGGTCGTGGATGACCTGAAAAAGTTTCCGGGCGCCCGTTGGTTTGTCGGCGCGAAGCTCAACTATGCGGAGAACATGCTGCGTTACTCAGACCGTCCCGGCACGGCCGTCGTTTTCCGCGGTGAAAAACAGACGCGCACGCAGTACAGCCGCAAAGAATTCTACGAGCAGGTCGTCCGCCTGGCCACGGCCTTCCGCCGAGACGGAATCAAGCCGGGCGACACCATCTCAGGCTATCTGCCCAACCTGCCTGAAACAATTATTTCAATGCTTGCCGCCGCGGCGGTGGGCGCCGTCTGGTGCTCCTGCGCGACGGATATAGGCCCAGGTTCCGCCATTGACCGCATCGGTCAGGTCAAGCCGTCTGTCCTCATTACCGTCGACGGCTATTACTACAAGGGCAAGACGTTTGATGTGCTTGCCTCCGCCAAACAGGTCGCGGCCGGCATTCCCTCGCTGCGCCGCGTCGTCGTTGTACACTACGCCGGGGATGGCGGCACGGGGGATATACCGGATTCGGCGGCATGGGAGGATTACCTTGCCCCCGAAGCTCCAGGGGACTTCCGGTTTGAACAGCTGCCGGCCGAGCATCCGCTGGTGGTCATGTTCTCTTCCGGCACGACCGGCAAGCCGAAATGCATGGTTCAGTCTGCCGTCGGGCTTCTTGTCAATCAGCTCAAGGAGCTTATCCTGCACAGCGATATTGCACAGGGTGAAACGCTGCTCTACATAACGACCTGCAGCTGGATGATGTGGAACTGGCAGGCCGCCGCGATCGGCACCGGCGCCAAACTCGTGCTCTTTGACGGGAACCCCGCGTATCCCGACGATTCCACGGTCTGGAAGATCCTTGAAGAGGAAAAAGTCACGGCGTTTGGCCTGAGCGCAAGCTATATCCATGCGCTTCTTGCACAGGGCTTTTCACCGAAATCCGCCGCTGACCTGAGTTCACTGAAAACGATCTCGCAGACAGGCTCCGTGCTGTCCGACGAGGGCTTTGCGTATGTTTACCGCGAGATCAAGTCCGACCTGCACTTTAACTCCATCGCGGGCGGAACCGACATAAACGGCTGTTTCGCAATCGGCAGTCCGATCAGCCCCGTTTACCCCGGCGAGCTGCAGGCGCGCGGCCTTGGGATGAAGGTCGAGTGCTACGACGACAATGCAAAGCCTATCCGCGACACGCAGGGGGAGCTTGTGTGTCAGTGCCCGGCTCCGTCCATGCCGCTCATGTTCTGGAACGATCCGGACGGCGCGCGCTATCACGCCGCGTATTTTGAGGTGTATCCGGGCATCTGGCATCACGGAGATTATATTGTGATCCACTCCGGCACCGGGGGCGTGTCATTCTACGGCCGCTCGGACTCCATCCTGAAACCGTCCGGCGTGCGCATCGGTACGGCAGAGATATACAATCAGGTCGAAAAGCTGCCTGAAATAACCGACAGCCTCGCCATCGGGCAGAATTATCACGGCGATCAGCGCGTCATCCTGTTTGTGCTGCTCAAGGAGGGCTGTGTTCTTGATGAGAAGCTCAAAAAGGACATTCGCGACATCCTGCGCAAAAACGCGTCGCCGCGCCACGTTCCCGCCGTCATGGTGCAGGTGGCCGATATCCCGCGTACGCTCAACGGCAAGAAGGTCGAAAGCGCCGTCACGAATATCATCAATGGACGCAAGGTTGTCAATCGCGATGCGCTGAGCAATCCCGAGTCCTTACAGATTTATGAGGAGCTTCTTCCCGAGCTTCAGAAGTAAGTTCAGGTTAATCCATAGGCCGCGCAGGCGTCCGCCATCGCGCAGTCCGGCGTGAAGGCCGCCTGTCGATGGCGGCGCGCGGGGGGTACCGCAGGCATCTGCGGCATTGAGGCAGGCCGCTGCTTTGCGGCACGGCAGGCTCTGATGAATATTGTGCAGCGAGCACTGCGCCCGGCATCTGCCGGGCGCAGTTTCTTTATACGTTGACAAACGGCCGGCCGTACACGCAAAAAGCTCCCGAACACAGGCATATGCCTGTGTTCGGGAGCTTTTATTGGTTGTGTTTGGCTTATGTGCGCGTCTTGATAAGCGGCGTTATTTTGTAAGCCCTCTTTTGATCATTTCGGTCACGGCAAAGGTTGCGACGTCATCTGCGTATTTGCCCGCGCCGAAGCCCGCGTCATAACCCAGCTCCTTGGCAAGCTCGTGGGTGATGCGGGCGCCGCCGCAGCACAGGACAAACCGGCTGCGCAGACCCTCCGCTTCCAAAAGCTCTACAAGCTCGGTCAGATTCTGAATATGAATGTCTTTCTGCGTCACCGTCTGGGATACCAGCAGCACGTCGGCATTGAGCTCGACCGCCTTTTTGACGAATTCCTCGTTGAGCACCTGGCTGCCCAGATTGTAGGCCTCAAACATCTCAAAGCGCTCCAGCCCATAATGGCCGGCAAAGCCCTTTCGGTTGATGATGGCGTCTATGCCCACGGTGTGCGCGTCCGTGCCGGTGGAAGCGCCCACCACGACCACTTTACGGCCGATGTTCTGACGGATATACTCGTTGACCTCTTCCATTTCCATGGTTTCGGCCTCAACCTCCTGCACATGGATGGTGGTGTAGTCTACCGAGTGGGTACAGGCTCCGTATACGACGTAATAGGTAAACTCGCTGTCAAGGGTTTGCCGGTGGGCGACCGACGGCTCCAGAATCCCCATCTTTTTTGCCAGCAAACGCGCCGCCTCGGCGCCCTTGTCGTCATTTTTTACCGGAAGGGTAAAGCTCAGCTGGATTTTGGAATCGTTCATGGTGTCGCCATAGGCGCGCAGATGAGAGGGATCAAAGGACTTGTCAAAATCGGCTTTACCGGTATTATAAAGACCTGAACTCATGCCCTTTTTCCTCCCTTCATCAGTGTGATAAACGGATTGAAATAATGCTCGTCTTTCCGCACCACGCCGGACAATCCTTTTCCCCCGTCCTGGGGACGCTTGATATCGGCGAAAATTCCCCGTTCAAGCGTACCGAACAGCTTGATCTGTTCGATTTCCTCAAGCAGCGAACAGGCCTTTGTCAAAACCTCGTTGGCCCGCTGCTGCATGATGCCCCCGTCCTTGAAAACAAGCTCGTCACCCAGATCCTTCATGGTGCGGAAAATGTACTGGGCGTTTTCAATGGCAAGGGCGCGGTCGGACATAAACGGCGTATGAATGGCCTCGGTCAGCATTCCCAGCAGGTGCAGCTTCTGATGGGTCATAATGGTGACCATGTTAAACAGCGCGTCCTGCACATGCCCGCGAAAGATATTTCCGGTCATGAATTTTGTGGGCGGCATGTATTTAAGCGGCGCTTTGGGGAAAATTTCACGGGCCATCTGCGCCTGTGCAAGCTCCAGCAAAAAGCCGTTTTCCACGTCGGGTGAAATTTCAAAAGCATGGCCAAGCCCCTGCTGCTCTTCGGGAAGCCCCGCCTTTAGCGCAAACTGCTCGTTTAAAAACTGGGAGGCCAAAACGGTATGGGCTTCCTCCACGGCGTCGGCCGTGGTCAGATAGTTATCTTCCCCCGTGTTGATGATGACCCCGGCAAAGGAGTTGATCACGCGGGAAAAATACTGGTCGACAATGGTTCGCTTCATGTTGATGTCGCGAAACAAAATGCCGTAAAGCGCGTCGTTGAGCATTACGTCCAGCCGCTCAAGGGCACCCATGGCGGCAATCTCCGGCATGCAAAGGCCGGAGCAGTAGTTGCACAGCCGGATATAGCGGCCCTGCTCCTCGCCCGATTCATCCAGCGCCGTACGCATCAGGCGGAAGTTTTCCTGCGTGGCATAGGTGCCGCCAAAGCCCTCCGTGGTGGCGCCATACGGCACATAGTCGAGCAGACTCTGGCCGGTGGTGCGGATGACCGCAATGATATCCGCGCCCTGCTTTGCGGCGGCCTTCGCCTGCACGATATCCTCGTAAATATTGCCGGTGGCTACGATGACATACAGATAAGGCCCGTCCTTGTCACCGAAGCGGTCCAGGTACTGCTGTCTTTTTTGCACATTAGCGCGGATGCGCTCAACCGTCTCTTTGGCCACGGGCATGACCGCCCGGTCGATCTCCTCGCGGGTATGCACCGGCATGCGGGACAGATCAAGCTCACCGGCGTCGATCTTTTCGGCGATTTGCTGAGGCGGCAGTCCGGTTTCGGCCATGGCGTTGCCGACAAAGAAGGCGGCGCCGCCGGACAGCAGACCCCTGTCGCACAGATGATCCACCACTACGTTTGGCAGCGGCACATCGACGCTGTTTACTCCGTCAATGCCCAAAAGGCGGCAAACCGTGCGCTCCACGGTTACCGTGGTGTGCACATCGATATAGTTCTGGGTATCATCGGCCACGATACGCGCCGATTGCCTGGCGCGGTCAATGAGCTCCTGATTTAAATTGAGTTTACTTTCCATTTTTCACTCGCCTTCCTTCCCGGTTCGGCTGCTATTCATGGTGACTCCTTTTATTGCGGGCAAGATCCTTCGGCTCAAGAGAGAGCTGCTGCCCCTGCTCCAGTCCCGCAATGCCGACAAGCCTGACTTTTTTATCGCCGCGGCATACTTCGCACTGGCAGGTCTCGTGATACGTTTCAGGCTCGGTATACGTGGTGATGACGCCCTCAAAATTGCGCAGGATGACCTTGTGCGCGCTCTGGGACACCACATAATTGGGCATCACGGGCGTTTTTCCGCCGCCGCCGGGCGCATCCACCACAAAGGTGGGCACGGCATAACCGGAGGTGTGTCCGCGCAGGGCTTCGATAATTTCAATACCCTTGGAAACCGGGGTACGGAAGTGCTCCAGCCCGTAGGAGAGGTCGCACTGGTAAATATAATACGGACGAACGCGGATTTTAACCAGCTGCTGCACTAGCTTCTTCATCACGTGCACGCAGTCGTTGATACCCGCAAGCAGGACGCTCTGGTTGCCCAGCGGAATGCCGGCATCCGCCATTCTTGCGCAGGCCGCCGCCGCTTCGTCGGTGATTTCATCGGGATGATTAAAGTGGG
This sequence comes from Oscillospiraceae bacterium, assembly GCA_963678505.2. Classification (GTDB taxonomy): domain Bacteria; phylum Bacillota; class Clostridia; order Oscillospirales; family JAVBQB01. Next base: position 115,162 of record CAXXFP010000016.1, read on the forward strand.
TATTGAGCCAGATCGGATGGTATTTCTTGAGCATATCACACAGCGCGGGTGTGATCCTCTGCGGCATGACAACCGGCGTGCGGGAGCCGATGCGGATGATTTCCACATGCTCGATTGCACGCAGTTTTTTGATGATCGATTCCAGCTTTTCATCGGAAAGCAGCAGCGGATCCCCGCCGGAAAGCAGGACGTCGCGCACCTCGGGATGCCCGGCTATGTACGCAATGCACCGATCGACCTGTTCCATATCCACGCCCGCGTCGTCCTGGCCGGCAAAACGCCTTCTGGTGCAGTGACGGCAGTACATGGAGCACTGATTGGTGATGAGCAGCAGCACGCGGTCGGGATAGCGGTGGGTAAGTCCCGGCACGGGAGAATCGGTATCCTCATGCAGGGGATCAAGCAGATCCGCAGGGGAGCGATATACCTCGGCGCCTGTCGGAACGGCCTGCCGCCGGATCGGGTCGGAGGGGTCATTGGGATTAATGAGAGATAGAAAGTAGGGGGTAATGGCCATGCGCAGCGTAGACAGGCACTTTTTAACCCCTTCCTCCTCCTCGGCAGTCAAAATAACATATTTTTTCAGATCCTCCAGCGTTTCTACGCGGTTTCGGACCTGCCAGTTCCAATCGTTCCAGTCGCTATCGGGCACATTCACAAAGCTGCCGTAAGCGCGGCTTGTTTTCAGCGGGGTCATGGTTTTAGCCTCCTCCATATAGTTTACAGCGTCACCGAAGGGCCGCCCGGCATTTAGCCGGACAGGCCCCTCGGAATAGGCACGCAGTATGATGCGCAAATCAGATATATTTCTTTTCAAACAGCTCGCGCAGCTTGGCGTTTTCACGCAGCACGTTGAGCGTGATATCGGCATGGTCCTTTGTATAGCCGTTGCCGACGATCATGGTGACATCCTTGCCGACGCCCTCCGCGCCCAAAGCGGCCTTGGTAAAGCTCGTGGCCATGGAGAAAAAGTACACGATGCCGTCGTCGCGCACGGGAAGGATCGCGGACATTTCGCAGTTTTCGATATTGACGCAGCTGATGGAAACATCGTATTCCTTGCCGTCATTGGCACCAAGCGCGGCCTCCATCACGGCGACAGGCTCGGTGGCGGAAGCCACAACGACCTTGTTGTAGACGCCCAGCTCCATAAGCCCCGCGACCTGAGCGGGATTGCGCACGACACCGACGACATTGCCCGTGGGGCCGACGGCCTTCATGGCCTCGTAGCCGCACAGCACGCCGGACTTGCCGTTGGCGCCGAGAATGAGCACGCTGTCGCCCGTTTTGGGCAGCTTGCGGGCCTGGGCAGGCGCGCCGGCGACATCGAGCGCCGCCAGAGCCAGCGCCTCGGTCATGTCGTCGGGCAGCTTGGCATAGATGGCGCTTTCAAACAGAACCGCTTTGGCCACCACGTCCACGCGGTCGATGTCCATATGTATGTCTTTGATTTTTTCGATTTTCAGCGGCGTCATGGAAAGCGAAACGAGCGACGCGATCTTGTCGCCGACCTTCAGGTCGCGATCCTTGAGGTCCTCGCCGATATAGGCCACCTTGCCGATAAACATGCCGCCGGAGCCGGTCACGGGATTCTGCTGCTTGCCGCGCTCGGCCACAATGGACATGATCATTTCACCGATCTTCTTGGGGTCCTTGTTGCAGGCTTCTTCAATCTGTGTGAAGGAAGCGGAGTCAATGTTCAGGGAAATGACGTCGCAGATGATCTCGTTGGAGTACTCCTTTGTCATGTCGTTGTCAATTTTATAGGCCGCCTGCGTCAGAACTCCCTTGGGAGAAATTACGCGGTGCGTGCCGTACTTATTACCCTTCATTGCCATGTGATTTTTCCTCCTAAATAAATTATTATTATTTTAATTTGAAACCGACTATTTTTTAGGCTGCAGGCCCAGAATTTCACGCGCCTGTGCCGGGTTTGCAATCTCGCGGCCCAGTTCGCGGGCCAGGCGTACCACCTTTTCCACCAGCTCGCCGTTGGATTTTGCGGGGACGCCCTTGGAGAGGTAGACGTTGTCCTCAAAGCCCACACGGACATGACCGCCCATGATGATAGCAAGGGCCGCCATGGGGAATTCATACCGGCCGACTCCGGCTACCGTCCAGGTTGAGCCTGCGGGGATGCTCTCCTGCATGAAAATCAAATCCCTGGGTTCCCCGGAGATGCCCCCGTTGACACCCAGAACAAAATCAAAATGCATGGGCGTTTTGATATAGCCTTTTTTGCTCAGACGGATGGCCATATCGATCATACCCTTGTCAAATACCTCGACCTCCGGCTTGATGTCCCGGGCAATCATTTTCTCCCCGAAATCCTTGATCATATTTTCCGTGTTGACAAAGATATCGTCTCCGCCGAAATTGCAGGTTCCGCAGTCAAGCGTGGCCATTTCGGGATTGAGCGTGATGGGCTGCAGGCGTTCGTCGTTGCTCATGCCCACCGCACCCCCGGTCGAGGGCTGGATAATGACGTCGGGGCACTGTTCCAGAATGGCGTCCATGCACGCTTTAAAGCGTGCGGCGCTCTGGGTGGGGGTTCCATCATCCTCGCGCACATGAAGGTGAATGATGGAAGCGCCGGCCAGATAGGCCGCGCGCGCCTCGCGGGCAATTTCCTCCACCGTATAGGGAACGGCGGGGTTATGGGCTTTTGTCACCTCGGCGCCGCAGATACAGGCGGTGATAATCAGCTTTTCCATAGGGGCCTCCTTCTATCTCATTCTTGCGTTTTGCGCTGCTTATTTTTAGGGACGACGCAGGTGCCGCTGGCTCTGCACACGATGACCGGCTCCTCCAGAACGTCGCAGGCCGAATCGCTCAGGTCGGGTCTGGGGGAAATCACTTTCTTTGCGACAAAGGTCATTTTGCGGGAAGTGTTGCCCATCTTGACGATCTCTCCGGTGGCCTCTATGTAATCTCCCGCATAAACCGGCGCGACAAACTCCACCTCGTCATACGCTTTAAACAGCCCTTCGTCGCCGTCGCTGATAATCAGAAGCTCGGTTGCCACATCGCCGAAAAGCTGAAGCATTCTGGCGCCATCCACCAGATTTCCGCCATAATGCGCGTCGTGCGCGCTCATGCGAAGCCGGATCGTTGATATCATTTTATTTCCTCCCTGCTTAGTTTTGCATATTTTGCTTTTTAGACAAAAAAGCGCCATTGAAAAATGAAAAAACATTTTCCAATAGCGCTTCATCTTCAACATGAAAACCCTGTAAATTCAGAAAAGTACTATTAATACCAAAATACGTGTAATTATTTCGGATTAATAGCACTTCATGTTAAACATGACAGAAGTCCTGCACTGAGCATGATTTCCAAGTAAACACCGCGGGGCACGATGCTCCTTTCGGCAGACGCACATTCCCCTCCGGCATCGGACACACCATCCTTAACATCCGGAGGATACCTTACAGCCCGCTCCTCTATTTACTGATATTAAATTATGGACCTTCTCAACCATTAAAATCATATCACTATGATATTTTTTGTCAATAGCCTTCCTCAATCATTTTCATAATTTCTTTATCAAGCCCCATCAGCCTGCAAATATTCAGCGCATCTCTGGGACAGTCCTCATCCTCCCCGACGCGATAAAGGCGATAGTCCATATGGCGGGAGATGAGGTCAAAGCGCTCGCCGCCCGACGCGGCCGTCTCGGCCCGAAGCATCTGCAGATCCACATTTTTAAGGCCCGTCACCTGGTAGTGTGCGCCGGCATGGGGGGCAATTCCGTCAAAATGGGTGGTGAGCAGGGAAATGCTGCCCTTTTCATTGAGATAGCGCGTCAGCGCGCGCACGATCACAGCCGCTTCCTCGGGATTGGTGCCGCTGGCAAATTCATCAAGAACGATGAAGGCAAATCCTTTTCGCTCCTCGGCCAGCACCTCTTTTAAGCGCTGGATCTCGGCGCCGAAGGTTGAAAGCCCCCGCTCCACCGACTGCAGGTTTTCCGACACGAGATGCAGCGAGTCAAACAGCGGAATGCGCGCCTGCCGGGCAAATACAAAAAATCCCATGTGCATGAGCATGACATTAAGGACGACCGTTTTGAGCGTAACGGTTTTCCCCCCCATGTTGGCTCCCGTCAGGACGGTTATGCCGCGGCCGAGCCGGATGGAGACGGGGACAAACTTTTTCCCCTGTCCGCGCAGCACCTCGGCAATCCGGGGATTGAAGACCTCCTCAAGCAGCACTTCATCCTGCGCGATTTCGGGACGCACCGCGCCCAGACGGCGCGCCAGCGCCGCTTTTTCCAGAAGAAGGTCCAGTCTGCCCACCTGCCGGATGTCCTCAAGCAAGTCGCCAAGCCATGGCCGCAGCTGTTCCGACAGGCGCTGCCTGACGGCCGTCTCCTCGAGCTCCTCGCGGGCGATGATATCAGTCCGGCGGGTCAGCAGGCCGATTTCCGGCTTGCTGCGGCCGAGGCGGCGAAGCGCTTCCTCAAGTTCCCGCTTTTCCCGGCGTATTACCCGCAGCTTTTCTGAATAAGCCTCGCTGACGAAAAAGGTAGCCACCCGTTTTCCTTCCGGGTCAAGCAGGTTAAGGGCGTCCGTGCAGGGAGAGAAGGAAATCCCCTCAAGCTCCAGGCGGCTGTTAAGCTCCAAAAACGCAGGAACAAGCCGCTCCAGCTGAAGGAGGAAATTCTTGACTTCGAAAAGCTCCACCTCTCCAAGCGGATGTTCGCGGCATTTTTGCAGGGTCTTTTTGATATCCTTCATCTGCATAAATATATGCTGCACCCGGCCGACAGCGGCCTGCGCGGTTTCAAATGCCGCCGCCGCGCGCTCCAGGTTGTCAAATTCTTTTTCCAGAAGCTCCGCATCACCGGGGCCGCAGGCCCGAAGCCGCCTGACTTCGTGCAGGCCGTAGGGGGAGCAGGGCGACAGGCAGTCGAGGATATATTGCAGCCCGATGCTGTGTTTTTGCTCAAAACTCAGTTCAATCATTGCTCTCATCCTCCACATTGATGACCGGCACGGGAATGGCGCGTGTCATTTTTTTCAGAAATTCTTCTTTATTGAAAACATAGCCGTATGCGGAGACGGGATTGATGGTGACGGCTGCCAGATAAACCGGCTCCCGCACCAAAAGCTGCCAGCCAAGCCGCCCCATGCGCTCCAGAACAGTCCGGCTCAGAAGCACCCGGCTGCCATCCCCGGCGACCACCGAAAATTGCCGCGGCGCTGCCGCTGAGGCAATCAGGGGAGAAAGCAGCGAGTCCGTTACCGCGCCGCTGACAAAAAGCCACCGGATATCCGGCCGTGCCCGCATCAGCGACGCGCCGTCGGGCATCTTTTCCTTTGCGGGAGTGACGGTCTGATAGTCTCCGGTCATATATACGAGCTTGTCCCCGCTTTCATCCGCAGCCTCAAGCAGCCGCGGGTCCTGCACCGAGGGCAGACGCAGAAGGTCGCAAACGTGTGCGGTGTCATCAATCACCCGGTCCATGTCCCTGTGGCAGGAGGCGCCGGTACACAGCACGGTCGCTTCGGTCACGTCGCGCGAGCACAGGCTTTTTCGGCTGATGGCGCCGTCAACGATGATTTTTTCCGCGCCAAGCTCACGAAAAATATTCGTCAGCTGCTTGAGCTGATCGTTCATTGAGGGCCCGGCCAGCTGGACATAGCCGTCGCTGAGCGCTCTGAGAATAACCACGTCTCCCAGAGGCGTCCCCATGCGGGTCGTGCGCACAATTTCGCGGGTGATATCGCAAAGAGGTAAAAGACCTGCAGCCGTGGCAAGCAATGTCCCCCGGCGGACATATATTTCCGGCTTTGGCGTAGCGGTGACTACGTCTCTTGTCTCACCATCCCGTCCGATAGAGGTCAGCGCCAGTTCCTGCCCCCGGGTGTTGAGTTCCTCAATGAGCCGGTTTAGCGTCGTGGTTTTTCCGGAATTTTTACACATGCCGATCATGGAAAGAGAGGAAAACTGACTGGTCAGGCGGCTGAGTGTATTGTCTGCCAAGCGATCGCCTCCTTTCTGCGGTTTGATATGCGTGAGATGGATCGACCGGAGCGGCGCGAAAGATGCTTGCCCGGTTCTTTCAGTTGACGATTTCAAAGCACCGGCGACACCCGGTTCCTGCCCATCATGGAAACCGCCCCCTGTGGTTACATATTACCACAAGGGGCGAGCTTTCTCTACTTTATCGGATCACTCTGTACGGGATATGTCCGATCCTCTGCACCGGACTTTTTTCGGTTCCAACCCGCAACGGCGCGGCCGGAGCGGAAGCATTAAATCCGCCGTTATGCCGTTATATGGAATAGTCAAAAAAGCCTTTTCCGGTTTTTCTGCCCAGCAGGCCGGCGCGCACCATTTTCCGGAGCAGCGGATGCGGGCGGTATTTATCTTCCCCGGTTTCGCGCTGCATTACCTCCATGATTGCCAGAACCACGTCAAGCCCGATCAGATCCCCGAGCGCCAGCGGCCCCATCGGATGGTTTGCGCCCAGCTTCATGGCCGTATCGATATCTTCCGCGGACGCGACGCCGTCCGCGTAGACGCCGACCGCCTCGTTGATCATGGGAACCAGGATCCGGTTGACCACAAACCCCGCCGCTTCGTTTACCTGCACGGGCACCTTGCCGATGTCCTGCGCAATTTTCTTGATACGCTCGACCGTTTCAGGCGGCGTATTGAGCCCGGCAATCACTTCGACGAGCTTCATCAGGGGAACCGGATTAAAAAAGTGCATGCCCACCACCGGACGTCCCGCGCCAGCCGCGATTTCGGTGATGGAAAGCGACGAGGTGTTGGTGGCCAGAATGGTTTCCGGCTTGCAGATTAAGTTAAGCTGGGCGAAAAGCTCTTTTTTTACCTTGATTTCTTCGAGCGCGGCTTCCACCACGAGGTCGCAGTCAGCCACCGCGTCGCTAAGGCCCGTTGTGATTTTTGCCATGATCGCGGCCGCGGCGGCCTGCTCCAGCTTGCCCTTGGCCACCAGCTTTTCAAGCCCTTTTTCAATTCTGCCGCGCCCTTTTTCGGCGTACTCAAGTTTGATGTCGCATAAGACCACCGAATAGCCCTCGGCGGACGCAAAGGTCTGGGCAATCCCGGCGCCCATGGTGCCCGCGCCGATTACTCCTACTTTCATATGTTCCCTCCTGCACGCAAATTGTTATCAGTCAGTGGTTTACAAACGGGTCGGGTTTCCTTTTTTCCAGAAAAGCGGCCATGGCCGCCTGCTGATCCTGCGTTTCAAAGCAGGCGCTAAAAAGATTCTCCTCGATTTTCAGCGCCGCGTCCATATCCAGATGCAGCCCGTCGCATATCGATTTTTTCGCCGCACGCACCGCGATGGGCGCGTTGCGGGCGATTTTTTCCGCCAGCTTCATGCCCTCTTCCATCAGCTGCTCCGCCGGATAAACGGAGTTGACAAGCCCGATGGCCAGTGCCTCCTGCGCCTTGATCCTGCCCCCGGTATAAATAAGCTCCTTGGCTTTTGCAACGCCGACGATGCGGGGCAGGCGCTGGGTCCCGCCGAACCCGGGAGTAATGCCCAGACCCACCTCGGGCTGAGCGAAAACCGCCGTATCCGAGGCTAAACGGATGTCGCAGCACAGGGCCAGCTCGCAGCCGCCGCCCAGCGCAAAGCCGTTTACCGCGGCAATGGTGGGGATGGGCAGCGTCTCCAGCTTGCGGAAAACGTCGTTTCCTTTGCGCGCGAAGGCCTCCGCCTCTTTCTTTGTCAGCCGGCTCATCTGCCCGATATCCGCGCCGGCGACAAAGGCCTTTTCCCCCGCGCCGCGCACAATGACGCAGCGCACCTCGCCGGGGCTGAGGCTGTCGATTGCCTGTCCAAGCTCCTCAATGACCGCCTCGTTGAGTGCGTTGAGCGCCTTTTCCCGGTCAATGGTCAATATCGCGATCTGGTTTTCAATTTGCAGCTTTACAAATTCCATCCGAGTCCCTCCTAAATTGTGTGGTCAGACTGCCAGCATCTACTATGCAAGCTCCACGACGACGGCCTCGCCCATGCCTCCGCCGATGCAAAGAGACGCCACGCCCCGCTTTGCGCCGCGGCGCTTCATTTCATAGGCCAGCGTAACCAGAATTCTTGCGCCGGAAGCGCCGATGGGGTGCCCGATGGCAATGGCTCCGCCGTTTACGTTTACTTTATCCGCACTCACGCCAAGTTCCTTGTTCACGGCTCCGGCCTGCGCGGCAAATGCCTCGTTGAGTTCAAACAAATCAATATCGCCGACCGTAAGTCCCGCTTTTTCCAGTGCCTGCCGCACCGAGGGGATGGGGCCGAGTCCCATCACGGAAGGATCGACGCCTCTCGAGCCGGTCGAAACGATCCTGAGAATTGGTTTTAGATTGTACTTTTTCACAAAATCACCCGAAACGACAAGCACCGCGGCCGCGCCGTCATTGATGCCGGAAGCGTTGCCTGCGGTGACGGTGCCGTCTTTTTTAAAGGCGGGACGAAGCTTCGCCAAAGCCTCAAGGGTGACGCCGTCGCGGATAAATTCATCGGTTTCCGCCAAAATGGGGTCGCCCTTGCGCTGCGGGATGCTCACGGGAATAATCTCCTCGGCAAACCGGCCTTCGGTTCTGGCGGCGGAAGCGCGCTGCTGGGAGCGCACGGCAATTTCATCCTGCATCTCGCGGGTGATCCCGCACTGTTCGGCGACGTTTTCAGCCGTAATGCCCATATGGTAGTTGTTGAACACATCCCATAACCCGTCGTTGACCATGCTGTCGACCATGGTGGCATTGTTCATCCGGGCGCCCCAACGTGCCTGGTTCATAATATACGGCGCCGCGGACATGTTTTCCATTCCGCCGGCGAGTACGCACTCGGCGTCCCCACTTAAAATCGTTCTGTATGCCAGCGTTACGCTGTGCAGTCCGCTCCCGCAGACCTTGTTGACCGTCGCCGCCGGGATGTCGGTCGGAATTCCGGCATGGATGGCCGCCTGACGGGCAGGATTCTGTCCAAGGCCGGCCTGCAGCACGTTTCCAAAGAAGACCTCGTCTATGTCGGATGCGCGGACCCCGCTCCGATTCAAGGCTTCCTTCATGACAATTGAGCCCAGCGTTACGGCCGGAATATCCTTAAATACTCCGCCAAAACTACCTACCGCGGTGCGGCAAAGCCCAAGCAAATATACCTCTTTCATTGTGCTCATCTCCTGTTTTTATGAATTCTTTACTCTGATTTTAAGTCGTCACGGGCTTATTATACTCCATTTCATGGCAATTTCAAATATTACTCGGCAAAAACGCGTGTAAGACCGGTCGCGCGAATATTTTAAAATTTAATTTATTTTTAAATTAAACCGCCCGCGCAAAAAGAAATCGACCGCAGCTCTGCAATCGATTTCTTTTAAAAAACAATCCGTGAAGCGAACCGAGAAATTTACGGAAGGACAACGCCCTTGCGCAAAATGAGATTGCCTGCCAGCGCCCTTTCGCTGGTTGCAATCACGAACGGGGCTCTTCTGCATTCCTTGCCGAAAAAATCCGACTCAGGAAGTATTGCAAGACCGCTCTTAAACTTGCCTGCCTCTTCGCTGCGGTTGACGATGTCAATATAGCTGTCCCAGACATCAGGCCTGGGGCCGCCCCAATCCGCTACCATAACCGGCTTGCCGCAATCGACATCCAGAGGTAAATACTGCAGAATCGCTTCCAGCAGCTCCGGGATGCCCAGTCCATCCATCCGGATGCACGGTACGCCGAAACCGGCGGAGCCGCAGTTGCCGTCCAATAAAACGATGTTATCTCCATGACCAGCTTCGTCCAGGGCTTTAAGCAGTTCGGGGCTGAGTACCGACGGGATTTTCTTTAGCATGAACGCGTCCTCCCAATCATCATTTTATAAGTACTTGCATTGCCCGCCGGGTTATTGGCCCGGTGGGCAATATGTCAGTTTATCTATACTTTAGCACAATTCATCCGCTAAGTACATAACCGTCATTTGAAAAATTTGGGTGATATTTATGATAAACCGTCAGGTATTGCTCACCGTCCTGCAAACCCGGTTTTTTAGCCCCGGCTTTAAAAAGAAAGCGCAAGTTTTGAGAATGCACACAGTTTATATGCATTTTATTGGTTTTTATGGCCAAATGAAAAATCTAAACCTTTACACCGCGCGCGTTATCTTCTATACTTATTAAGAAGTGTACTGAATTTTATGCAATAAAGATGCATTGAATATACCTGACGTTTGTCAGCAAAGAATCAACCGGAGGTGTTAAAATTGGATACAAATGTTTCTGAGGCAAAAAAAGATCAGCTGATTTTGGCAAACATTATTGAGGAGTTTGTCAGGAGGCAGGTCAGAGAAACCCAAAAAGAGCTTGGCGCGTGTGCGTGCGAAACATGCTACTTTAACGCGTGCGCCCTGGCGCTCAATGCACTGGAGCCGAAATATGTGACGACGACAAGAGGCGCTCTGCTTTCGGAGATCACAGCGTTCGAGCTGAGCAATCAGACGAGTATATTGGTCGAGGTGACAAAAGCCGTCATGCAGGTTATCGAATGCCCGCATCACTGACGGCTGCATTTTTAAAATGACTTTCTGCAAGTCATCATTATTTACCTGCATGGGACTGTTGCAAAACGGCGTGCGGCCGATCATCCTCCCTGCGTATCGGGTGCTGCTTCAAAGCACTGCCCAATGCCGCGGGCAGCGATTATCAACCGGTGCGAAACTGCCGCTTTAAACAGCCCTTTTGCATTGCTGTATTTAAAGAAAGCAGATGTGGTACAATAGTCCTGACAGTTGACGCAGCGGCGGAAACAGGAAGACGCGGTCAGCTTTTTTAGGGCACCGGAGAACCTCAACGAAAAACCGATTCGTGATAAAACGCTGCAAAATTCAATCCCCTGAAAAGTCGAAACGCATACGCGGCGCGATGTCATTCCTGCAGCCTCAATACAAAAAACAGGATGGAAAGGATGACACAAATGAAAAAAATTACGAAACTGCTGGGTCGACTCAGAGGTTTAACCAACGCAATTGCCCGGTATCCGCTGACAACGGCGTTTCTTCTGGCCGCGGCTGTGACCGTTGCGATTTCAATAGGCAGTGATAAGGGGTATGCAAAACAGCTTTTAACCTATTCTTTTGGCGCGGTTTTGTGTGCCGCGCTTGAGGCCGCCTATGAGCGCTTTTTCAGCAAACTGTCCGCACGTCTATTCCTGATGGGCTGCGGCCTTGTTCTGACAGCGGGCTACTATTTGATTATCAGACCGGCCCCGGAGCTGAGCATGGAAATCGGTATACGCACGTCGGTGGCGCTGCTGGCGTTGTTTTTTGCCTTCATGTGGGTCCCTGTCATTCAAAGCCGGACCAGCTTCAACGAAAGCTTTATGGCCGCCTTTAAGGCGTTTTTTCACTGCCTGCTTTATTCTGCCGTTATTTTTGCGGGGTGCAGCCTCATTATCGGGGCGATTGACCTGCTGATTGTAAATGTCGACGAAAAGGCATATGCGCACACGGCCAACATCGTCTTTGTGCTGTTTGCACCCATATTTTTTCTTTCCCTGATTCCTGTATACCCCGGGAAAAAAGACAAGGAGCTGGCGCCGGAGGAAATTGCCGCGCGGGATGAAGTGGTCAACAAGGCGGCATTTTGCCCGAAATTTCTGGAAGTTCTTATTTCCTATATCATTATCCCCCTGACGGCTGTTTTTACGGTCATTCTCCTGATTTACATCGCGATCAATATCAGAGGCGAGTTCTGGACAAGCAATCTTCTGGAACCCATGCTGGTTTCCTATGCGATCACGGTCATCCTGATCTATATCCTGTCGAGCAGACTGGAAAATAAGTTCGCGGGTCTGTTTCGCCGGATATTCCCCAAGGTGCTTGTCCCCATCGTGTTGTTTCAGATCGTCTCCTCCGTGCTCAGCCTGAAAGACACGGGCATTACCCACACCCGCTATTTTGTGATCCTTTTTGGCATTTTTGCCGCGTGCGCCGGGGCTGTGATGAGTCTGGTTCCCGTGCGCAAAAACGGCGTCATCGCCGCCATGCTCATCGCGTTTTCGGCCGTGTCCATCATTCCGCCCGTTGACGCGTTCACGGTCAGCCGTTTCAGTCAGGAAAATATGCTCAGGACCGTGCTCCTTCAAAACGGGATGCTTGAAAACAACGTGATCACGCCAAACAGCTCCATTCCAGACGCGGATAAAAAGAAGATCGCGCTGTCTGCCGAGTATCTGGACCGGATGAAGTATACCAAGAGCATTGCATGGCTGCCGGAAGATTTTGCGGTTTATGAGGATTTTTACGATACGTTCGGCTTTAACCAATATGACCTGCCGGAAAATACCAACCGGTCGGTCAATGTCTTTTATAATATGGCGGCGCCGGTCGATATTGCCGGGTATGACGTGCTTGTGCATGCGAGCACCAGCTCCGGTGAAAACACGGACTCCAAAATCTGCGACATCAACAAGTCGGGAAAAAACTACGTTTTAGCAAAAGAGAGAAAGGGAGAGCGGATCAATATCGTCCTGACCGACGAAAACAAACAGGAAGTCATCCGTTTTGATCTGGACGAGGTGTTTTCCAGATACCGCGGCTATGCCGTGGATAAGTCTGAAATATCCTACGAGGAAGCTGCCTTTACAGCTGAAAACGACAGGGCAAAGCTGACCCTTGTGGTGCAAAACGCGGGCATCGACAGCTCGCTTAATCAGACGAGTTATTTCGCCGAATTTTATATTCTGATCCGCTTCAAGTAAAGTCCCCCCGTAATACGGTCGAAATTAAACATAACAAAAGGAGAGATAACAATGCCGATCGAGAAAACATACATCATGCTCAAGCCCGACTGCATCAAGAGAGGTCTGATGGGCGAGGTCATCCATAGGATCGAGAAAAAGGGATACCGGATTATCGACGCCAAGATGATGAATCTTAATGAGGCGATTCTTCGCGAGCATTATGCGCATATCGCGGATCGTCCTTTTTTTCCTGAAACTGTTGAATATATGACTTCCGGACCTGTTTTCGGAATGATCGTTGAAGGCGAAAACGCGGTCAGGGGCATGCGCATACTCATGGGTGCGACAAAATTTGAGGAAGCCACAGCCGGCACGATCCGCGGCGACTATGCGCGCAGCACCGGAGAAAACATCATTCACGGCTCAGATTCCGCCGAGAACGCCGAAATCGAGATCAAGCGTTTTTTTAAATAATGCCTTTTGCGGTTATAAGGCACATTTATTTATTATTTTATTTAAGATCATTTGAGCGATAATAAATCCGCCGGAATAGGATGTTCAGGCAAAGAAGCCGGGCGCATACGCGCTCGACTTCTTTGCCGCGATATGTTATAATTTGACCGGTATATGCGGAGTTTTCGCAGCCGCCCCGGCAAGCTTTTTAGCCGACTTTCTATGACACAAGGAGAACGCGAATGAAATTAGTTACACAGGTTTTAACCGAGACAGTAGCCGGCGCATTTGAAAAATGCGGATACGAAAAAGTATTTGGGGACGTTCTCGTTTCAGACAGACTGGATCTATGCCAGTTTCAATGTAACGGTTCTTTCGCCTGCGCAAAGCAGTTCCGGAAAGCCCCGTTTATCATAGCGGGCGAAGTCGTAAAGCGGTTGAAGGAAAATTCCATATTTAAAACGGTCGAGGCGGTCAGCCCCGGCTTTATCAACATGACGCTGACGGACGAATACCTGCTTGGGGTGCTCCTGCAAATCGCGCAGGATCGCCATATCGGTATCCCGCAGATTGAAAACCCGGAAACGATCATTCTCGATTACGGCGGACCGAACGTGGCAAAGCCCCTGCACATTGGCCATCTTCGCTCCGCGATCATCGGCGAAGCGCTCAAGCGCCTTGCAAGGGCGACCGGCAGAAAAGTCATCAGCGATATTCATCTGGGTGACTGGGGCCTGCAGATCGGGCTTGTGATTGCCGAGCTTGAGCAGCGCAATCCGACCTGGAAGTGCTTTTGTGCTGACTTTGACGCGCAAGCGGATACCGTTGCGGGTTTAAACGTGGAAACGCTTAATGAAATTTATCCGTTTGCAAGCAAAAAGAGCAAAACTGACGAGCTGTTCAAACAAAAGGCCGACCGCGTCACCTATGAGCTTCAAAACGGCCGCGCGGGCTATATCGCGCTGTGGAAAGAGATCATGCGGGTATCCATTGCCGACCTGAAGAAAAATTACGAGAGCTTAAATGTCGATTTTGATTTATGGTACGGAGAAAGCGACGCGGAAAAATATGTCGGCGCGCTGGTGGACACGCTGGGCGGTAAGGGCCTTTTACGCGAAAGCGAAGGGGCTATGGTCGTTGATATCGCCGAGGAAGCGGACACCGCGCCCATTCCGCCTGTCATCATCAAAAAAACCGACAATTCAAATATCTATGCGACCACGGATCTGGCGACCATTATTCAGCGGCAAAAGGACTTTGACCCGGATGAAATGTGGTATGTTGTCGACAAAAGGCAGAGCCTGCACTTTACGCAGGTGTTTCGCTGCGCGAAAAAGGCGGGCCTTGTCCCGGAGAACACGAAGCTTGAGCATCTTGGCTTTGGCACGATGAACGGAAGCGACGGGAAGCCCTATAAGACGCGCGACGGCGGCGTCATGCGCCTGTCGGATCTGCTCGAGACGATCATAAACGCCGCTTATGAAAAAATCAGCGCCTCCGCCTATGCGTCTCAAACCGATCAAAAAGAAGTTGCCAGGAAAATCGGCATCGCCGCCATCAAATTCGGCGACTTGAGCAACCACCGCGCGAAGGACTACATTTTTGATATAGATAAATTTCTTTCCTTTGAGGGAAAGACCGGCACCTACCTGCTTTATACCATCACGCGCATCAACTCCATTCTTAAAAAGGTGAATGTAAGCAGCGATACACCGGTCAGTTTCAGCGATATTTACACGGACGCCGAGCGGAGCCTGATTTTAACAATCATTTTAAGCGGCGAAGCCTTCCAGCACGCGGTTAACGAAAAGGCGCCGAATTACGTCTGTGAAAACGCGTATCAGATCGCGGCCGTTTTCTCGACCTTTTATCATGACAATTATATCGTCAGTGAAACCGATGAAGCTAAAAAAGCCACGTGGATCGCGCTGTGCATCCTGACCAGAAAGCTGCTGCTCAAGCATCTCGACATTCTGGGCATCGAAGCCGTTGAAAGCATGTAGCACGTTTTTTCAAATTAAAGGGTTGGAAGCCATGGCAAATCCCGATTGAGCCGCTTTGGTTCAATCGGGATTTTTGCATGCGCGGGACAAAAAGACACAAGAAAAGAATGCAGGTTGTAAAAAATTCATTTGGCGGGCAAAATAAGCGCATCAAAACGAATGGAGAGTTTTTATGGATAAATCCGATAATTCCGACAGGAAGGTTTTTCCGATCGATGACGATGATCTGTTCACCATGGTGGTGTCCTCCAATGAATGCACGGGTCTTATGCCCACCCCGCCGCGCACGCAGGACGATGTTGATTCTTACACCGACATTTACAACATTCCACAGCCCGGAAATTCGGTTCCCGGCGCTTTGAAAAGAAAAAAAACGAATCAAAGCAGGAAAACGTCATAGGCGCTGCGCGGGAACTTGCCCGACAGAAAAAACGGCTGTGTTTTGAGCTGCCGCGCAGGCATGAAAACGGCAGGTTTTGCGGATACTACGCATAGAGGTGATATGATGGAAAAATATCCGAACATGTACGCGCTGTTTAATAGCGATGAAGAAGCAAAAAAGTACTATGGGTCACTTCCCGCTTATGTGCAGGAGCAAATCGGCACCCGCGCCGGCAGCGTAAATTCTTTTGCGAGCCTTCGCGACTACGCGGAGAATTTGCTGCGCGGAGATTATTAAAAGTCCACACGCGCCGTTTATTCAAACTGAAAAATCTTGGCCATACACAGCAATAACCGCCTGAACAGGCGGTTATTGCTGTGTATACATATATTTTACCGTCAAAAACTTTTTTGCATAATAGTATTGACAAGATAATATTATACATTGTATAGTATTATCAAATAAACAGTATGGACAAAAAACGAACACCGGCGGGTATGAGGGGGAGCGCGGACATGAAAACATATGTATGTATCACAGGCGGGGCGGGAGAGCTGGGAAAATCCTTCGCAGTGGAATGCGCAAGCAGAGGATGGGACTTGTTTCTTACCGACCTTTCCGAGGAGCGTCTGAAAAATTTTTCCAAAAGCCTGGTAAACACGTACGGCGTTGATGTAAAGCATCATGCATGCGATCTGACCGATTACGGTTCAAGAACCGAGCTCTTTAAATTCATTTCCGGCATGGACGCCCGTTTTGGGATGCTTATAAATATTGCCGGGCTTGATTACGAGGGCTTGTTTGCAGACAGAACGCGTGAGCAGATTACAGCAATGCTCAGGCTTAATATGGAGGCAAACCTTGATATGACATACTCTATTCTGAGACTCAGGGATCCTGCGCAGACATTCAGGGTAATAAATGTGTGCAGCCTTGCCGCATTTTATCCCATGCCGGTAAAAGCTATGTACGCTTCATCCAAGCGCTTTCTGTATAACTTTTCAATGGCGCTCAGGGAGGAGCTCAGGCCGCTCAACGCCACGGTGACCGCCGTGTGTCCTGGGGGGATGCCGACAACGCGGGAGTGCATTTGCGCCATTGATGCGCAGGGCTTTGCCGGAAGGGTCACGGCAAAAAATACCGGGTTTGTAGCGATCAACACGATTAACCATTCTCTTGCGGGCCATGCTGTGTATATACCGGGCATGCTCAATAAGGGGCTCCGGTTTTTCGGCGAGCTGATTCCGCAGAGAGCGATCGCGAGGATTATCAGTCTGCGGTGGTCAGCCGCGGCAAAAAACAATAAAATAACGGCGTCCCAGCCATAAAGGAGAATAAGTTATGGATCAACAGTCGGCGCTAAGTCAAAAAACAGTCGTTTTAACAGGCGCAACATCGGGAATAGGACTGGAAACCGCGGTACAGCTTTGCCGCGCGGGCGCTTTCATCATCGCAACCGGGAGGTCGCAGGAGCGCTGCAAAAGCGCCGAAGAAACCGTAAAAAAAGCTTATCCAGACGCAAAAATTACATTCCTGAGCGCGGACCTATCCTCTTTAAGGCAGATTTTCCGGCTGTCCGCGGACATCCGGGATACGCTTTTACTGCACGGCCTCGGGCATATTGATTCGCTTATCAATAACGCGGGAACCGTCTCGAGTTGGTATGTATCCACCGAGGACGGATTTGAGCTTCAGTTTGCGGTCAATCATCTTGCCCCGTTTCTGCTGACACATGAGCTGATGCCGCTGCTCAGCGCCTCGGGCGCGGGCCGGGTCATAACGGTCAGCTCAGGCTCCCATTTCAGGACGCGCATCAACTGGAAGGATATTTTGCTGCGTCGGCACTATCACATATTGCGCGCGTATAAACAGTCGAAGCTGGCAAACGTGCTTTTCTGCACGGAGCTCAACCGCAGACTGGGCAGAAAAACAGTCACGGCGTTCGCGGCTGACCCGGGGCTGGTAAACACGCAGATCGGGCGCAAAGGGACAACCGGAATAGCCCGGTGGATCTGGGAAAAGCGCGCGAGCGGGGGAGCGGCGCCTTGGCTTGCGGCAAATTGCCTTGTATATCTTGCGGGAGAGCCGTCGATACAGCATTCTGAAAACGTCTACTGGAAGGAATGCATGCCGCTGCGCCCGAGCAGATATTCTCAGCGTGCAGACCAAGCAGGCAGGCTTTGGGCGCTTTCGGAAAAAATGTGCGGCATTTCGTCGGCGGATTACGGCATCGGCGCGGATAAGCGGACAAATGGATGATTCCGCTTGCCGGATGTGAAGAATTCGCGGTACGGCGCGGATGCGCGGATGTTTTGATACGCCCCAAAAAGCGGATTGATTTATAATATTACATATTATATAGTATATAATGTCCCTGAACAAATCAAAAATACCATCAAACCAATGCAGCTGCTGTGTTATTGATTTGTTCATCAGGAATTATATAAAGACGGAAGTTTATTAAAAGGGGGTGACGCAGTGGATGTGCAAATGAAAAAGGGTCTGCTGGATGTCTGCGTGCTCAACACGCTAAAAAAAGAAGACGCCTACGGTTACAAGCTCACGCAGGAAATTACATCCCTGCTCGACACCTCGGAATCCGCGCTGTATCCGGTGCTTCGCAGGCTTGAAAGCCAGCGCCTGCTTGAAACGTATTCCACGGAGCATTCCGGCCGTCTGAGAAAGTACTATCGGATCACGGCGGCGGGGATTGCGCGGCTGGATCAATATATAGATGAAATGAAAGAATTCAGAAACATTCTTGATTTAATCATAGAAGGTGATAAGAATGGATGAAAAAAGCCTTGCTTTTATAAAAAAACTTAAAGAAGAGCTAAGCACAATAGCCGACGAGGAAGCGCTTGAAGCCGTCGGTTTTTACACGGAATATCTCAGCGACGCGTCCGAGTCCGGAATGGACTGCGAGGAGCTTCTTGGCAAGCTCGATTCTCCGCAGGAAATAGCCGCGGCAATTAAAGCCGGGCTTAGTATCGGGAAAACGCAACGCAATCCCGGCCTAAAAAATTTCACGGGCATATTAAAATATGCGTTTTACGGGGTGACCACCCCCCTGAAGCTTCTCTTTATATCGGTTTTCATTGTTTTGGCCTACAGTCTTGTGGTTACCCTGTTCGTCTCCGCCTTCGTATTTACCCTCGGCGCGGCCGGCGTGATATGCGCGGCGGTTTACGAGGCTGCCGCCATTCCAGCCCGGTTTGCGTGGGAGATAGCGGGAACGGCCGGCATGGGGTTGTGCCTGTCCGGAATATGCCTGCTGGTGTCCTACGGCCTTTACAGGCTTGGCCGGCTGCTCATCATCGCATCATCCGGAGTTATACACCGGCTTGGGAAAAAGTCGGATATCCGGCCGTCGGAGAAAACCCAGCCCAGCAGCGCCCACAGGAAGGGCGGCAGGCGGATTGCTTTGATTTTTACCGCAATGGCCTCGCTGGGTCTGGTCGTACTGTTTGCCTCGGGGATTCCCATTACGTATTTTACCATATTTAACAGCATGAAGCCCCAAAATGTGACCGTGGTCACAGCCGAATACAGTCCGGCGGAAATCAGTGCGATATCTGTGCTTACCGCCCACTCCCACATCATTTTAAAACAGGGCGTGTCGGATAAAATAACGGTATCCTATGAGCAGCCAGACTGGCTGGATTATGAATGGGCAGTCAATGCGGGAAAATTTACCTTTTTGGAAAAAACCAACGGCAGACTGCCCCTGTTCCGGCTGGTAAAGCTGCATGAAAGCCGTACGGAGCTTGTCATATCGGTGCCTGTGGGGTACAGTCCTTCGCTTGCGCAGCTGGAAAGCACCGGAGGATATATTCAAATAACCGACATGACCGGTGCGGTTTCCGCAAAAACGTATACCGGAAGCATCCTGCTGGATAATTCGGATATTTCCCGGCCGGTCGCTATAAAAGCGGCTACGCAGGCGGGGAGCATCACGGTGCATGGCGCTTCGGCGGGGCAAAAAACGAACCGGGGCACAGAATATGATAATTCGGTTGAGTCACAAAATGCCGATATTCTTCAAAGCGTACGGGGGAATATCACCATTGCCTGAGCATACGGGGCGTGAAGCGGCAGTACTAAAAACGATGCTATTCGGCCAAACAGATAAAAAACCGGGCCATCCGGCTGGGGAATCCGCATTTGCCATTTTAACTGGCAAATGCGGATTTTTGATGAAGACGGCTTGAATACGCATGGCTTATCCGTCATTTGGCGCGGACAGCTTATATTCCGCCACCTGATGGATAGAATAAATTTCATCCGGACATTCAAGGAAGGAACAAGATGGAAGCGTTTAAAAGAATACCCGCACATATCGGCATTATACCCGACGGCAACAGAAGGTGGGCGCTCGATAACGGATTTCAAAAAAAGGACGGGTATCAGTACGGCGTCCAGCCCGGTTTTGCGCTTTATGAGATGATGCTTGAATACGGCGTACGGGAAGCGACCTTTTACGGGTTTACAAAGGACAATAATAAAAGAGAAAAGAAGCAGCGGGAGGCTTTTACAAAAGCGTGCGTGGACTCGGTCGAGCTTTTAAGCAAAAGAGACGCAAATTTATTGGTCATCGGCAACACCAAATCGGACGCCTTTCCTTTGGAGCTGAGCCGCTATGCCAATCACAGGGTGCATTTTGGACGGGGACTGATCAACCTCAACTTTCTTGTTAATTATGACTGGGAATGGGATCTGCAGAGCCTGACGGACAACAAGCGTCTGGCGTCAAGCGATATTTCAAGGGTGGACTTAATCATACGCTGGGGCGGACGCAGGCGGCTGAGCGGGTTTTTGCCGGTACAGTCAGTCTATGCTGATTTTTATATCATTGATGAGTATTGGCCGGATTTCAAAAAAGAGCATTTTCTGGAAGCCTTGAGATGGTATCAGGATTGCGACGTGACCTTAGGCGGGTAACACACACACGCCCGTACGCTGAGGGAAATATGACGCTGATGAAAGCCGCCGCATTGGTTATGGATGCGGCGGCTTTCAGGTTGTGCTATAATCGGTAAGGACAATCGGTTTATCGTATGCCGCCTGAGCCGGATATGGGTTTGGCGCGGCTAAACACGAATAAATTGCAATGCGATTTATTCAGCATTATTTATTTGGAGCGAAAAGAATGAAAGTGCTGCTGCCCAACCTGACAAAGGAGCTTAAAACCTGCCCGGACATGCTGCCGGTCATCAGACAGGCGCAGGAAGAGGAAACGGATGTAATCGCCAAGCGCTTCAGGGGATTTGCGTTTTCGGGCGAGGATATTTCAAATGTTTGCTTTAAGGCGTGTGTCTTTGAAAACTGCAGGCTTATCGACTGCAAGTTTATTAAAACCGATTTTATGGACGCGGTATTTATCTCCTGTGACCTGTCGGGGAGCGATTTCAGCGACGGTTATTTTAACCGCTGCCAGTTTTCCTCCTGCAAAGGAGTCGGGGTGAATATGCTTGACGGCAGCGTACAGAATGTGTCCCTGCAAAGCAGCAACTTCATGTATCTTAACCTCGGCAAAACGACGGCCAAAAATATCTGCGTTACGGACAGTGATTTAAGCCATGCGGGCATAACCGGGTGCAGGCAGACGGATGTGGAGCTTGCGGATGTTAAATTGATCGGCACGAGTTTCTTTACCACGCCGCTTAAAGGACTGGATTTTACCAAATGCCAGATTGATGGGATGATCGTATCGGAATCCGGCCAGGAGTTAAAGGGAGCGGTTGTCAGCGCGTATCAGGCGTCGGAGCTTGCAAAGCTGCTGGGACTTATTATAAAGGATTAGAGTGCATAGGCTCGCTATATAATGTCCACTGAACAAATGTGTTTTGGCACTTCGTGAACCATTGATTGACTACCTGTTAGGATTTGAAACGAATGTTTCAAACCCTAAGTGCAAGGTTTTTGCGGCATATGCCGCAAAAACCTTGCACTTGAACAAATCAAAAATACCATCAAACCATTGCAGCTCTTGTGTTTTTGATCTGTTCATCAGGGATTATATAACAGCACCTATCCCCGCCGGCGGCAACCGGCGGGGATAGGTGCTGTTTGAGGTGGAAAAATGAAAAGGAAAAAGCTAATCCAGGCACTCCAGTGCGATGTCCAGCGCTTTTTTCGTCGCTTCCCCGGGATTAAAATAGCTGCTGCGCGAGCAGATCTCAAGGGTGATATAGTGCTCGTAGCCGCCCTGCCCGAGCTGTCTTAAATACTTGAGGATGGGGTTGTTGCCGCCCCTGAAGTCCATATGCGTGTTCAGCGGGCGTCCGTTAGGGTATTGCTTTCGCAGCGCCTCCCCCTGAAGCGTAAGATCCAGGTCGTGGGCGTAGGCCGCCGTCAGGTGCATGTGCCGCAGGTCGTCGCCGAGCACGGACAGGTTATCCGCGATGGTGTCGCCAAACTGCGTCATCTGGCTTACGTCGAGCATGGCCTTAAAATTGGGATGATTGATTTCGTCGAGCAGCCTGCGCTGCTCGGCCACGGTGTGCATGGAGCTGCAGTCGCACTTGTTCTGCGTTTCAATCACCAAAAGGACGTTTTCCTTTTGAGCGGTTTTTACCAATCGGGCAATGGAATCGCGGCGGATGTTCCAGCCCTCATCAGGGTCCTCGTCGAGGCAGTTTGAGCCCGGACAGAGCAGCACCGTGGGCGCGCCCAGCTCCGCTCCCGCGACGATGGATTTTTCCATGAAACGGAGACTCCGCTCGCGAAGCGCCTTGTCGGTCGCGCCGATGTTGATGGGATATGTATTTTGTTCCGGGCAGAAGCAGATGAGGTGAAGACCCCGGCTTTGAATTTCGCCGCGCAGGCGGTTTATGTCCGCGGCGGTCAGGTCATCCGCGTAGATATGCGGCGTAACGCCCCAAACCTCGATGTTTTGTATGTCGAGGCGCTTTACGGACTCCAGAAAGTAAGTAAAGGTATAGCGGGGATAGTGAAAGCTGCCGATGGCAAACTGTTCGCGCTTGAGTTTTTTCATGCTCGCTCATCCATCCTTAAAAATCTCATCAATACGGGTCAAATACGGCGATGATTTTTTGGGCGGTTTCGGCGCCGGTTTTCAGACAACCCTGTATATCCTGTCCGCTGATGAGTCCATAGGTGAACCCGGCGATAAAGGAGTCTCCGGCGCCGACGGTGTTGACTACCTTTACGGGAAGGGCAGGCTGCAGGAAGTACTGCGACCCGTCATACGCGATGCTTCCGTGCTCGCCCAGCGTTGCAATGACGGCCTTCGGCCCCTTTTCCTGCGCCGTTTTGATGTAGTCCCGGATAAACAGATCATCCGTGTGGTAGGAGAAAAAACCATAATCCACATCCGGAAGCACTGTTTCGATTTCGGGGTCGCTTAAGTCGGTGGCAAAATCATAGACAACCGTCTTGCCCATTTTTTTGATCGCCGGAAGATGCCGGTTGACGCGGCTCCAGATGACGGAATGCACGATGTCATAGCCTTGAATAAACTCGAAGTCCGGGGGCGTCAGGTCGAAGTTTTCAAATACGCCGTGGGTGGAGCCTAAATACGTCCGGTCGTTGTCGCCGATGAGGTCCATGGTGGCAACGCCGGTTTCCCCCTCCATCTGATGGACATGGGACGCGTCAACGCCGAATTTTTTCAGGATGTCAATGATCTCCTGCCCATATGTATCCGTGCCGGTGAGCGTGACGACCGCGGTATCCACGCCGAATTTGGCGAGGTTTATCGCGAAGTCCACGCAGTTTCCGGTGGGGTAGTGGCGGCCTGTCTTGGGATAAACATCCACGCAGTTGTCCCCGACAGCAATTACTTTCATTATTTACGGCCTCCCTCAGTCGCCCAGCGCTTCAAAAAACACGCTTCGTCTCTGAATGCCGTCAAATTCGCCGAAATAGATATCCTGCGCATGGCCCAATACCAGCTCGCCGTTTTGAATCGGAAAGATGCAATGGTTTCCGCACAGCATGGATTTCAGGTGGCCGGGGCAGTTGCCGCCGGTGGCGCCATAGGTCGGGAGAAAATGGTTGTGGGCATACTGCCTGTTGCGCGGGACCAGCTCATCGAGCTTTTCCTCGATATCGTTTTCCAGGCAGGGCAGGCTTTCCTGAACCATGATGCTGGTGGTGGTGTGCTGGGTAATCAGCGCGAGCAGGCCGTTTTGAATGCCGCTGCTTTTTACAAAGTTTTTCACATCCTCGGTAATCAGGAGCAGATCAAATTCAGCACGCGTCTCATAAACCTTCGTTTCAAGCTTCATCATAACGGTTAACCCTCCAAATTCAAGAATTTCATTGCGTTTTCGCCCAGTACCTTTGCCTGCGTTTTCGGCCGCAGCTTCAGGGTTTCAATGCCCTCTTTCATGTCGCCGGTACCGAAGCGGGGATTGTTCGAGCCGAACATCACCTTGTTCGGGAACGCGTTTTCAAGCCACAGCGGGCTTAAATCCACCTTGAAAATCTGATGGAAAAAATCAATGGGGCGGTCGCTGTAGAGCATGGCGGTGTCGGCGTATACGTTGGGGTATTTAAGAATCATCATCGCGGTATCGGTGACCCACGGCCACCCAAAGTGCGCAAGGCAAATCCGCAGCTCCGGATATTTGATCGCGACCTCCTCAAAGCACAGGGGCTTTGAATATTTGCAGGGCGTGTTCGGCTCCCACGAGGTGCCGCTGTGGAACATGATCGGCTTGTTATATTCGATGCACAGCCGATAGATGGGGTCGAGCAGCGCGTCATCCGGATAAAACTTCTGCTTGGAGGGATTGAGCTTGAGCCCCATAAGCCCCAGTTCGGTGAAGGCTTTTTTTAAGACGTCCACCGCGTCCTTGCGGAAAGGATCGACGCTGGCAAAGCCGATAAAGCGATCGGGAGCAAGATCCACGATTTTCTTCATGTCCTCATTGGATAAAACCTCGCAGCCATACTGCGTGGTCAGATCAAGCGGGAGCATAACCAGCTTGTCAACGCCCGCGTAGTCCATCTGCGTGATCACAAACTCGTGGTCGGCGTTACCGAGCTTGTCTCTTCCCATGATTTCCTTGCGCTTGAGATTAAAGGCCGCGTCCTGATAAACCGCTCTGTAAAATTCAGGGTGAACATGCATGTCGATAACCATAAACGTATACTCCTTTATATTTCAGTTTTTTAAAACAGCTTGATGATTGCGCGCCGCTTGAGGCGCCCGATATGCGCGCAGCCGCGGGATTTATCCCTTTACCGCGCCGCTGGCAAGCCCTTCCACGACGTATCGCTCCATAAGCAGGAACACGATAATGACCGGTAAAACCGCGATGACGCCGAAGGCCATGGCCCGGCTCCACTCAAGGCCGTACCGCCCGACCACGTTGTAGATTCCGGTTGTAACGGGCCATTTGGTGTAATCGCTGACATAGGTGAGGCTGTACATCATGTCGCCATATCCGAACAGGAAGGAAAAAACGAGGGATACAACGATCCCGTTGGATACAATGGGTACCATGATGCGGACAAAAGACTGGAAATGGTTGCATCCGTCTATCAGAGCGGCGTCGTCCACCTCCTGGGGAATGCTGAGAAAATATGTGCGCAGCATCAGGATGGAAAAGGGAATCGCTGCCGTGCAGTTACCGAAGATAGGCGCCCAGTATGTATTGTAGATGCCGATGCTTTTAAAAATAACGAAGCAGGGCACCAATGAAAACGTCTGGGGCAGCATCTGCGAAATCAAAAACAAAAGGATGATCATGTTTTTGCCCTTGATATTGAACCGAGCCAGTCCATAAGAGGCCAGCGTTGCCAGCGAGCCGGATATTACCGTTGTGGCAAGCGCGATGATCATGCTGTTTTTCAAAGAGGGGAGCAGCGGGAACGTGTCCTGCTGGATCTGCTTGATGTAAGCGTACATCGTGGGATGCGGCGGAATCAGAAACGGCGGTCTTGCGAATATTTCCATCTCGTCTTTTAATGAACAGGAGAACATCCAGTAAAGCGGAAACATCATAAAGACGAAGCAAAGAAGGCCGATGAGTATCCACAGCCATTTAAACATATTTTTCTTGATCTTTGACGACATGCTCACATCACCTCGTCGTTCTTAATCATTCTCGTGTAAAACAGGCCGATTGCCAGCAGGATGATAAACTGGATATTGGATATGGCCGCGCCCTCGCCAAAGTTAAATTCCATAAAGGAGCGGCGGTATGAGTAGAGCGTCATGAGTTCCGTTGCGTTTACCGGCCCGCCCGAGGTCATCGCGTAAATCAGTTCAAAGCACTTGAACGTGTAGATGAAGCCCAGCACCAGCACAGTCTGAATGGAGGTTTTGAGCATGGGCATCGTGATCTTCTGAAATTGCTGCCATGAGTTGGCTCCGTCTATCGTAGCGCTTTCATAGATTTCCAGCGGAATGTTTACAAGGCCGGATACCAGCAAAATCATATTAAAGGGGATCCCCGTCCACGTGTTGGCAATAATGACCGACCACATGGCGGAAGACGGGGTGGTCAGCCAGTCGATCGGTTTCTGGATCAGGCCGAAGGAATAAAGCAGTTCATTAAAAATGCCTCCGTTTGTGGCAAACATGAACTTAAACAGAATGGAGCACACGGTCGCGGGCAGGATATACGACACCAGCAGCAGGCCGCTGAGGTTTTTTAAGCTTTTGGCCTTCTGCGTGTAAAGGACTGCAAAGAAAAAACCAAGGGTAAACTGAAAAACGATACATCCGATGGTAAACACAAATGTATTCTTCATGGAATTTCCCAGATACGGATCACTGAACACATTTGTATAGTTTTCAAACCAAATAAACTGTTTTAATGGCTGGGTGAGCGTTTTGACATCCGCCAGCTGCACAGATAAGATAAAATTATAAATAATGGGATATACAATAAATGCAATCATGAAAAGCAGCGCCGGGAGGACAAACAGGTAGTCGAGAGCGTTGCCCCTGACCGACGATTTTGCTTTATTCATGCGATCACCTCTTTCATATTCAACCGCAGGGTCGGTTTTATGAACAATATTCACAGGAGGGCTGCCGGAAAACGAGGTCGGATGGTTTGAAAACACGTGAAAACACGGGTCTGTTTCTGATTTTGGATATAGCTAGGGCAGGAGGTATGCTCATATACCGCATCAAGCATCGCGGACGGTACCAGGAATATATCCCCCTGCCCTATCTGTTCTTTTGTTAAATTACGCGGGTTATAGTTTTTTTTATTTTGCGCGCGCCTTATCGATCAGGGCCTGGCCGTCTTTCACCGCCTCCGCAGGTGTTTTTTGCAGTGTCAGAGCTTCCTGCAGGGCGAGCTGATAGCCAAGAGAAATCTCAGGCCATTTCACGTCTGCCGGGCGTGCGATCGTGTACGGGATCAGGTCGACAAATACTTTCCAGTCCTCTGTCTGATAGTCCGGATCCTTGAGCGTCGCGTCGCGTGGCGGGAAGTGGTCCATCTTCAGGTTCCAGGGCTTTGCGATGTCGTACTGGATATACCATTTGATGAATTCAACCGCGTTTTCCTTGTTGGGGCCGTCGATGGCGGCGAGGTTTTCTCCGCCGTAAATGGTTCCGAAGGTTTTGTCCTTGATCGGGAACACGCCCCAGTTAAGATCCGGGAAATCCCGGTTGTACGTGGAGATGTACCAGCAACCCATCATCATCATGGCGAGCTTCTTGGTTCTAAACTGCGTGCCCACGTCGCTCTGTGACCAGGCGACAACGTCTTTAGGCATTGAGCCGTCTTCAACCATCGAGGTTAAGAACGACAGCGCCCTGAGTCCGGCGTCGCTGCCCAGCGTGTATACGTCACCGCCGGATGCAAGCTGGAAGGGCAGGAACTGGGAGGTGCCCTCTTCGTTGCCCACCGCGCTCATTCCAAAGCCGTACACGCCGTCCTTGGTGAGTTTTTTGGCGGCTTCACGGATCTCGTCATAGGTCTCGGGAAGCTTGGTGATGCCGGCTTCGGCAAACATGTCCTTGTTGTACCAGATGCCCTGGTTGTTACTGACCATAGGAACCGCATACATGCGTCCGTCATACATAGTGGTTGCGCGGATCTGCTCATAGTATGTTTTCAGGTCTTCGTTATCTGACAGCACGTCGGTCAGGTCGGCGAAGATACCCATTGCGGAATATGCGACGCAGTCGCAGTTGTCGATGAGCACCAGATCAGGCAGCGTGGCGGCCGCAGTACCGACGGAAAGCTGTTTTTTCAGATCTCCGAAGGGGATCATGACCGCTTCGACGGAAATATTTTCATGTCCGTCTTTCGTAAAATCGTTGCCGAGGTTAATAAGATCAGTTCCGGAGTCGCCGCTGTAATAATGCCAGAAAAGCAGCTTTTGTTTTTCCCCGCTGGGTGTGCTGCTCTCAGCCGGTGCCGCAGATATGGAGGTATCTGCAGAAGGTGCGGCTGCGTTCTGGGAGCCTGTGCAGCCGCTGAGGAATGTGAACAGCATCAGCGCGGCAAACAGCACGGCCAGGTTCTTTTTCATGAATTACCCTCCTTGTTTTCTTTTGTCAACCATTCAGGTCCGGTTAACAAGCTTGTTATTCTCTATTTTAGGGGTAATGATAAAAATTAAAAACATCCGATGTTAAGAATAGTGTATTTATTTAAACCTGTTTTATCAAATCAGTTCGCTTTTGGCAGTTCGCCTGGAGTTATTATTGCACAACTTTATGCGGCATGATAGCATATTAAACAAACAAAGCTGAAATGAGGTGGTTCATTTGATTCAAAAATTATTAAGATTCTGGCGCGAATCCACAATGAAGACAAAGCTGATCATCGCGCTGCTGACAGTCTCAGTGCCACCTCTTATGATTGCCCAGGGGATTCTGTATTTTTCGCATCAGTCTATTTTAAAAGAGAAAATTGTAAACTCGGAGAAGGTTTCCGCGACGCAGACGGCAAGGATCTTTGACGGGCAGGTCGATTTGTATCGGGATCTGCTCGTGACTATTATATCTGATGACGCCATCATTGCAGCGGCAAAAGATGCGACCTCGGATTCCGATACCCTCAGAGCGATGGGGCAAACGGTGATCAAAAGACAGTTTTCCTCCTATCTGCTCAAAGAACCCGGGATACTTTCCATCTCCCTTCTCATGCCGGACGGGCAAAATGTCGCGTACGACGGGTATTCGACCCGCGTGGCGGGCGTCACATGGAAAGGACTTGAGGAATTCCGAAATTCAATCTATGAAGAATCAGTTTCATCTCCGGGACTTCATATCAGCGAGGCCCACGCCGATCAGCGCACGAAAAAAACGGCCTATCTCATCCACATGTCCAACCGTCTGATCAACCCGACCGATTTGAAAACGCTGGGTGTTGTTGTGCTGACCATTGACGAGACGAGGCTCAACGACTTTCTGCTTCAGCGCAGCAACGACTCCAGTTATTACGTGGTGCTCGATGCTTTGGGCCGGGTCGTTTCCTCCGCGGATAAGGATTTGATCGGGCTTAAGTTCACCTCTCCCGTTTACCAGTCCGACAACAAGAGGAATATACGGATCCTGCGTGATGTGGCAACCAACTTTTTCCCTTCCCTTGCGTACACTTCTTCATTCGGGTGCTTCGCTTTAACGATAGAACATTCTCAGGTTCTGATCGCCCGTGTGCCGACACCGCGCTGGTATGTAGTCAGTATTCTCGATAACGATTATTTTTATAGCGATTTAAAGGCGAGCCGCACGTTGTTTTTCGTGGTATTGATTACCGTGTGCTTCGCAATTTCCATTATTGTGGTCAACATATCAAACGGCCTGTCCCGGTCTGCGAAAACAATTGCCCGGGCCATGGACCATGCGCGTGAGGGCAATCTTGGCATCCAGATTCAGCTTGATACGAAGGACGAAATGGAAATTGTGGCGCATTCCTTTAACAACATGATGCTTCGCGTACAAGCCCTGACGGAAAAGCTCAGGGAAGAAACGGTGCGCACCGAGCAGGCGCTGAAAAACGAAAAAGACGCCGAAATCAAAGCGCTGACCGCACAGATCAACCCGCATTTTCTCTATAATACGCTGGATATCATCAACTGGTCGCTCATTGAAAACGAGCAGTACGAGAGCAGCCGGATGATCACGTCGCTTTCCTCTATCCTGCGGTACAGCATCAGTACAAAGAGCTTTATCGTCACAATTGCCGATGAGTATGAGTGGCTGAAAAAATATTTATATCTTCGTCAGTGCGCCACAAATAATTTTAAATATTTCATTGATCTGGACCACAAGATAGAACACTGTAAAATTCACAAGCTGCTTTTGCAGCCTGTGATCGAAAACGCGATCAAGCACGGTTTTGAAGGGTTTATATCCGGCGGAATCCTGAAAATATCATTTTGTGACCTCAGTGACAGCCAGCTTAAAATCGTCATTGAAGACAACGGGCAGGGGATGGAGGCCGGAACGATCCGGGCGATTGAAAGCGCACAGTATCAGTCGGATTCCGAACAGGGTGTGGGGCTTTCAAATGTGCTGTCCCGGCTGAAAATTTATTACAGCGAAACGGCTCAATTTAAAATTGAAAGTGAAAAGGGCGCAGGAACAAAAGTGATATTCCTGATGCCCAAGCTGTGATCTTACAGCCCCATCTGCCGAAAGAATTCAGAAGTTATCAATCCGCGCTCAATAACGTGTTTATCCGGGATGCCCGGGCGCACTCAAAGTCTGTTTTGCATTTTGCAAAACAGACTTTTTTACGGGTGGGTCCAATGGGCTATACAGCCTGAAAAAATCATGAATACGAACAGATGAAAATAAAACAAAAAAACCGTGAAAAATAGCAATAATCGTGGTATAATGGAATAAAATAAGCACATAAACACAGTAAAAGTTTATATGAAAATACTTTCCCATGATTTCGATTGCGTGGGCAAAATTCGGATAATCGGCAAAACGACAATATGCGGCTGCGGCAATCGCGGGCGCGCCGGATCGGAGAAAAACGATGCAATATTTTGAATACGGTGAAACCGAGCTTAATTACTTAAGGCGAAAGGATAAGCGCCTGGGACAGGCAATCGACCGGATCGGACTGATCAAACGTCAGGTCGAACCCGACGTATTTTCTGCGCTTATGAGCAGCATTGTGGCACAGCAGATTTCCGCGAAAGCGGCACAGACGATCTGGGACAGGCTGTGCAGCCGGTTTGGCGGCATCACGCCCGCCGCGCTGGCACAGGCGCCGGCGCAGGAGCTTCAAAGCACCGGCATAACAATGAGAAAAGCGAAGTATATGAAAGACATCGCCGAGGCGGTTTCAGACGGCAGGTTTAAAATCGACGAGCTTTCCGCGCTGACGGATGAGGCGGTCGCAGCGCGCCTTTCAGCCTTAAACGGGGTCGGCGTCTGGACGGCGGAAATGCTGATGATCTTTTCCCTGCAGCGAAAGGATATCGTCAGCCGGAATGATTTGGGAATACGCAAAGGCATGATGGCACTCTATCACCATCAAAAACTGGATAATGACCGGTTTGAAAGGATTCGGAAACGATATTCCCCGTATGGTACGGTGGCTTCTTTTTATCTTTGGGAGATCGCAATGGGCCGGTAGAGCCGCAGCGGCAAGCGCTGTCCGGGCATCCTTCGCATACAGCGGCAGTCACTGCGAACAAGCGCGCAGATACGCAGGAAAATACTAAAAGTATAAGCACTGAGCAAAAACACGGGGAGACAGCAAGATATTATACAATTGGGCGAGATTGTTTGCCGATATTCCTTTACATTTGAGATCATATTATTTATACTAATAAAAGAAAGTATATGAGAAAAAGTAGTATACTCACTCAATATATAATACTATGCAAAAGGGGAGCAATGCAATTTGGAGGATCTTGATTATATGATCGGCCCCATCCGGTACACGCTGGATGCCATCGGCGGAAAATGGAAGCCGCTGATCCTCTATTATTTGCTGACAGAAAAGGTAAAACGATACGGTCATCTGAAAAAAAGCCTGCCGGGCATTACGCACAAAATGCTCAGCTCCCAGCTCAAGGAGCTTGAGGCCGGCGGTTTGATCATACGCAAAGAGTATGCGCAGGTTCCTCCGAAGGTCGAGTATTCTTTAGCGGAAAAGGGCGTTACCCTGATTCCGCTTTTGAGCCTCATGTACGCCTGGGGAGAAGAAAACATGCGCTGACTTATCCGCAGGAAAAAATTGGAAGACAGACAAAAAACCGACTGCATCCATCAAAGGGATGCAGTCGGTTTTTTACGCGTGTGCGGACGCGTACGCACGACCCGGATTTATGGGAAATAAAAACTGAGCCAGCAGCTTTTTCGCGCGCACGGAGGGGCATCATGAAGCGGAGAAACCGGCAACCCAAACCATAGGGTGCGGATATCAGATATTTATAGATATTGGCCTGTTTATTTGATGTCAATTAAACAGAGCGTTTGATAAAATAAATTTGCGCAAGAGACATCCTAATTCAGAAGGTGGAGATTTACGCAGATGAAACTGAAGCGGTCTTTGATGGGGAAAAAGAAGCTGTGGTCAACACGGATCGCGGCTGCCGTGTTTTTGCTTCCGGTACTGCTGTGCCTCATCATCTACATAGTCTATCCGATTTTTGATTCTTTTCGGTTGAGCACGCTTGACTGGAACGGCATCAGCGCAAACAAGACATTTATCGGCATTGACAACTGGAAGAAGCTCGTTGTTGACAAAAGCTTCTGGCTTGCCTTTGAAAATAATGTCATGATTATGCTCTTGTCCATTTTGGTCCAGCTGCCGGTTGGGATGGCGCTGGCCACCTTTTTGGATATCGGCGGCAAGCGATTCAATTTATTCAAGGTCGTTTACTTCATACCGATGCTGATGTCCTCGGTCGCGGTCGGCTTTCTGTTTAAACACGCGCTCGACGCCAACTTTGGCATCATCACCAGCATTTCGCATTTGCTCGGGCAAAAATCCATCGATCTGCTGGGCAATCCCAAAATGGCGCTGTATGCGGTCATCGGGGTTATTTGCTGGCAGTTTATCCCCTTTTATATGGTGTATTTTCTGGCCGCGTACAGCGGAATATCCCGGGATGTCTACGAAGCGTCCATTATTGACGGGGCTTCACGCAATCAGTATTTTTGGAGGATCGCGCTGCCGATTATGAAGCCTTCGGTCAAAAGCGCCGCGATTTTGTCCATGGTGGGGTCGCTCAAGTATTTCGATTTGATCTACGTCATGACGGGCGGCGGACCGGGCACCGCGACGGAGCTGATGGCCACTTATATGTATAAAAACGCTTTTGTCACCTTCAAAATGGGGTACGGCTCCACGATTGCCTGCGGCATGTTTATTTTAATCACTGCGATTTCCCTTATTACGATGAAACTGATCAATTCCGGGGAGGAAATACAGTAATGAGCAGCGGGGCAAAGAAAATTCTGGTCTGGACAATCGTATTTATTCTTGCGGTATTCTGGCTTTTTGCAACGGGCGCTCCGTTCATTTTCATGATATTATCGGCCTTCAAGCGGCAGCTCGAAATCCTGACAAGCGGTGTTTTTTCTCTGCCGCAGGGCTTTTATACCGAAAACTTTGTAAAAATAATCACGGGAAACTACTGGGTCTATTTCACAAACAGCGTCATTGTCGTCGTGGTGTCTCTGGTCATTTTGCTTTTTATCAGCGCCTGCGGAGCCTATCCGCTGGCAAGGTTTCGCTTTAAGCTCAATAAGCCGATATTTGGCCTCATTGTTGCGGCAATGGCTATTCCCATGCATGTGACACTGATCCCCGTGTTCCTGATGACAAAAAATCTGGGCCTGTACGACACCATCTGGTCGCTGATCGGCCCGTATGTCGCCTTTGAGGTTCCCATTTCCGTATTTATCCTGACGACCTTTATGGGCGGCATCCCGAAAGAACTCGAGGAAGCGGCGGAAATAGACGGCAGCAATAAATACAGAACGTTTTTTTCCATTATTCTGCCGCTGTCAAAACCGGGTCTTGCCACGCTTGCGATTTACTCGGCGGTAAACCTGTGGAATGAATTCAGCTTTGCCATGATCCTGACCCAGTCCCAGCAAAACAGAACACTGCCGCTTGCCATATGGGAGTATCAGGGACAATATTCCATGAATACGCCCATGATCATGGCCATTCTAACCCTTTCGGTGCTCCCCATGATTTTAGCGTTTTTGATCGGGCAGGATAAGCTGATCAAAGGCATCATGCTCGGCGCGGTCAAGGGCTAACAAACCAGAGTGTCCGGCCGTGATAAATGATATACTGGTCTCACACTGAACATGGTGAGGGGTATACATATGCGTATCATCAAGTATTTCCAGGGCATGACCTTTAACCGGAAAATAACGACCTTTCTCATTGCAGTCATCCTGCTCACCTCTAACATTGTTTTGTTTACCACCACGATATCCGCGGGCAAAACGATCACCTCCAAATCCGGTGAGCTTGCGACAAAGCAGATCGAGCTGATCTCCAGAAACCTCAAAAACCGGCTGGAGGACTTTAACGACATCTGCCAGATCGCGATTGCAAACAATGCGATTCAGGATTATCTCAAGTCGGAATTCAACGTGGCCGGGGATTACGGGGTCTCAAGCAAAGCCTATGATGCGCTGACCTCAATTTTTAACTTAAAAAGCGACATCGGCTATATTGCCCTGATGAAGTACAATACGGATAACTTCATTTTGATCGGCAACAAAAAGATCATGGCCGATTTCAGGGGCGTCATTTTAAAGGATTATGGCGTCAGCAACCGGATATCAAGCAACAACATGACCTACAGCATTTCGCAGAATGTATCCTTCGACAACAAATACTCAACCAATATCTATCAGCCCATTTATGACAAATTTAAGCTCAATCGTGAGATCGGACTACTGTGCATCAACCTTGAAGCGGACAGGCTAAAGGCGTACTACGACGTCTATGATTCCTCAATCCCGTTTAATATTTATTTGACCGACCACAACGGCAAGGTCTTCTCACAAAGCGGCTCCGCCGAAATTTCACCGGGCGCGCAGCATTTTGAAGGTAAAAAGGGCAGTTTTCGGGAAAACAACAAGATGATCATCTATAATTATATCGACGCGTGGGATTGGTATGTGGTGGGCGAAATTCCCCTTGAGTACCTGCTCAAAGACAGCTATACGACCTTTGCGCTGCTGTCTGTTATGGTCATGGCCATTTGCGCGCTGAGTATTTATATCTGTTCCCGGCTAAGTAACAGTCTGTATAAGCCGCTTGAGGAAATTACCGAAAGAATGGACGCCGTTTCCCTGGGCGATCTGCAGACCCGGATGACAGGAGATTATAACGGCAGGGATTTTAAAAAGCTGACAGACGGGTTTAACAAAATGGTGCGGGAAATCGACTCTCTCATGGAAAAGGTCAAAACCGAGCAGCATCAAATCGAGCAGATCGAGCTCAACGCCCTGCAGTCGCAGATCAAGCCGCATTTTCTCTATAACACACTTGAATGTATTCACTGGCAGGCGGTGGTCGACGGAAGCACAAACGTTTCCGTCATGGTCAAGGCGCTTGCCAACTACTACCGGTTATGTCTGAGCAAGGGCCAGGAAATCATCCCGCTGTCGCAGGAAATATCCCATGTGCGCAATTATCTGATCATTCAGAATATGCGCTATGGCGACATTGTGGAAAGCGATATCGAGTTTGAAGACCGCTTTTCGCAGGTGCTGCTTCCCAAAATGACGCTTCAGCCTCTTGTGGAAAACGCGATCTATCACGGCATCCGTACCGATGAGCGTGTGACGGGGAAAATCGTCATCCGTGCTTTGCAGTCAGAAGGAAAGGTCATCATCCGTGTCAGTGACAACGGCAAAGGCCTGACGCAGCAAAAAATAGACGAAATCAACGCCGGCATGTCGGAGCATGATGAGTCCTTCGGCTACGGCATCCGGAATGTGCACAAGCGCATAGAGATCCTGTTTGGCCAGGGGTACGGGCTGCATTTTGAGAAAAATGAAAGCGGCGGGGTCACGGTCAACATCATAGTACCCGGTTAGGGAAGCAAAACGGGGGGGTAAGCCAATGTATAAGGTGCTGATTGTAGATGACGAGCAGATGATACGCAACGGTATGCGCAGCATGATCCCCTGGGCGGCCATCGGGATCGGTGAGGTGTTTACCGCCGCGTCCGGAAAGGCTGCCCTTGAAGTCGTCCGGCAGGAAAAGCCCGAGATCATGATCACGGACCTCTGCATGCCGGATATGGACGGCCTTGCCCTGATTGAGGAGCTTAACCGGTTAAATTCCGAGATGCGCATACTGGTGCTCACCGGTTATGATAATTTTGAATATGTGCAGAAATGCTGCAAAATGCACGTTCAGGATTTTCTTTTAAAGCCGACCGACGAGCAGGAGCTGACCGCCGCCATCATCAAGCAGATTGAAGCGCTCGATGAGCGCCAGCACAAGAAAGCCAAAAGCAGGGCGCTCGGCCTTTCCGAGCAGATCAAGCTCGAGCACTCCATGAAGCTGCTCCTCCACAATGAAATCGAGCTGAGCAGGCTTGACGGCCTGTTTGAGGAATACGGCTATCAGAAAGAACAGCCCATGCAGGTGGCCGTCTGCGTTCCGGTTCTGGATATCGACCAGTCATGGAAAAACCACAATGCGCTCCTAAAACTATCCGTTAAAAACATAGCCATAGAGATGTTTGATTCAAATTATGAGGCGGTCACCTTTGAGGACAGGGACGGAAACATCGTGATCGCTTTTTTTGAAAACGAACTGTTTGACGAGGTGCTCGAGCGCGTTGAAAAGCTGAAAAACAGGCTTTTAAACGAATTTCGTATCCAGCAGAAGATCGTCCTGGGCAGCAGAGTATCCGGTTTCGCGAAAATGAGTATCTCCTACAATGACGCCATTCATCTGCTGCACGAAAATCAGGGCAGTGTTTTTGACGTGATACAGGCGCAGCAGTCTGAAAACAGGCTGAAACTGTTTTCGGATATTCTCGATGAGCTCAAAAAAATCATGGTCAACAACATCGGCAATATGGATATGCTCATTAAGGCGCTGGATACCTTTGAAAAAATGACCAAATCCTATAACCTGTCCCTATCCTATGTCAGACGGAGCTGCTTTGATATTGCGGCGACGCTTTATTACGCGTATATCAGCGATACGCGTGAAAACGTGGATAACAGGCTGGGTTCCTTTTTGAGCGCCCTGCTTGTCTGTGGCAAGGACGAGGTGTTTTCTCTTTTGCAGGGCTTTGCGGCAAAGCTCTTTAATCAGGAGGAGACCGGCACGCACGAGCTGATCTTCAAGGCGAAGCGGTATATCGGCGAACATCTGACCGAGGAGCTGTCCGTTTCCCAAATTGCCGCGCAGCTGTTCATCACGCCCAATTACTTTTCGCGATTATTTAAGAAGGTCGCCGGAGAGGGCTGCAACGAGTATATGGTGCGAAAGAGGATGCAGCAGGCGCAGAGTCTGCTGGAGACAACGAACATACGGACCGGGCGGATCGCACAGCTGGTAGGCTACGGCGATATCAATTATTTTTCGCTTGCATTTAAAAAAAGCACGGGAATGTCTCCCCGGGAATACCGGGAGAGCCACCAGAAAAGTGTTTAGACGGAAAAGAGGGGTAATATGAAGGAATATCTGAACATAGACCATATCGATCAATTTAACGCCATGCCTGAGGAGCGGCAAAACGAGTTTCGCAAACAGATCCTTGCACAGCTGAGGGAGCATCCGGTGCGGCATCTGGATACCGAATGGGGATGCTTTGCGGATCTCCCGCCTATGTCAAAAGAAGAAATCGATGCGTTTGCCGACGCGCTGCTTGAAAAAATGACGCTTGCGCAGAAAGTAAACCAGATGTCCTGTGATTTGACGCCCGCCAACGTCAATATGATTCCGGAAAGGTACAACAGCATCCCGTATTACGCGGGTGAGGATTTTGACCACGATATTCCCGCGATGAAATTTACGGATGGGCCGACCGGTGTTGTGCTGGGTTACCACTCCACGGCGTTTCCGGTTTCGATGGCACGGGCCGCCACCTTTGACTGCGAACTGGAGGAGCGCGTCGGCGACGTCATCGGCATTGAAACGCGCAGCGGCGGCGCGAACCTTTTTGCCGGAGTATGCATTAATCTGCTCCGGCATCCCGGCTGGGGACGCGCGCAGGAAACCTACGGCGAGGACCCGTATCTGCTTGGCCGGATGGGCAGTTCCCTTGTAAAGGGCGTACAGAGGCATGCCATGGCCTGCGTCAAGCATTTTATTGCAAACAGCATGGAAAACGCGCGCTTTCGCGTGAGCGTGGACATGGACGAGCGAACGCTGCGCGAGATGTACCTGCCCCACTTCAAGGCGTGCGTCGACGCGGGTGCGGCAAGCATTATGAGCGCGTACAACCGCTTTCGGGACGAATGGTGCGGGCACAACGAATATCTGCTTAAAAAAATCCTTAAAGAGGAATGGGGCTTTGACGGGTTTGTCATGTCCGATTTTATATACGGCATACGGGGCACGGTCGGGCCGGCCAACGCGGGGCTTGATATTGAGATGAACGCCACGCAGTTTTACGGCCGCCGGCTGTGCGAGGCCGTCGAGCAGGGACTCGTCCCCGAAGAAAACATCAATGAAGCGGTCAGGCGGATCCTGCGCAAAAAAATCGAGTTTTCCAGTGTCGGGGATAAAAGCGGGTATAAAGAGGAAAAAATGGGCTGCGCGGAGCACGCGAAGCTGGCGCTCGAGGTTGCGCAGAAATCCATGGTGCTGCTCAAAAACGACGGGCTTCTTCCGCTCGACCGCAAAAAGACAAAACGTGTGCTCGTCGCGGGGGATCTGGCCGTTCTGGGCGCGATCGGCGACATGAAGGGCAGCTCCGCGGTGTTTCCGCCGTATGTGGTCACGGCGCTCGAGGGCATACGCAAGGCCGCGGGCGGCGATGTCGAGGTGTCCTTCCTGCGGGGCATCGTAACAGACGAGGTCAAGCAGCTTGGAAAAGGCTACGACGCGGTCATTATTTATGTCGGGTTGACACACGAAAACGAGGGCGAATATTTCCCGGCGGCGCTCAATTACAGTGTCGGCGGCGACCGGATGGATCTGGGTCTTACGGCCAAGCAGCAGGAGCTGATCGAGATGGCAAGCGAGGGCAACGAGAACACGATCGTCTGTCTGCAGGGAGGAAGCGCCATTTCTGTGGAGGCCTGGAAGGATAAGGCAAAAGCGATTGTAATGCAGTGGTATTCGGGTATGGAGGGCGGCACGGCTTTGGGGCAGATTTTGTTCGGAGACGTAAATCCCAGCGGGAAGCTGCCGGTTACCATCCATGCGGACGCGCAGCAGCTGCCGTATTTCGGGCTTGACCTTTCAAACATCGAATACGATTATTACCACGGCTACTTTAAAGCGGATAAATATAAACAGAGGGTCTCTTACCCGTTCGGCTTCGGGCTGAGCTACACAAGCTTTTCGTATAAAAACCTGCGCGTATCGGCGGCGGAAATGGGCGTAGACGGCGAGCTGACCGTTTTGGTCGACGTCACGAATACCGGTGAGCGCGGCGGAGACGAGGTGGTGCAGCTTTATATCGGGTATGCCGGTTCCGCGGTGGAACGACATGTCAAGGATTTAAAGGGCTTTGCGCGGGTGCATCTTGCGCCGCAGCAGACAAAAACGGTGCGGCTGGCGGTCAGGGCAGAAGATCTGGCGTATTACTGTGTGGAAAGTAAAAGCTGGGTCACGGAGAAAATCACCTACACCGCATATGTCGGAAGCTCCTCCGCGCAGGATGACCTGTTATCGGCGAATTTTCAGATAAAATAGCGGGAAAATCTGGTGCTGTTACAGCAAAAATTTAACGAATGTTCATCAGGCATTATATAAGGGGGGATGGAGATGACAGAATACATACTGGGCATCGATGTGGGGACGTCGGGGACAAAGGCTGACCTGTTTGATTTGCTGGGCAATGTCATAGCAGGCGCGTCACGGGAATATCCGCTGAGCCAGCCCCGCAACGATTGGGCCGAGCAGGACCCTGAGGATTGGGCCGACGCCGTGATACAGGCTGTTTCAGAGGTGGTGAAAAAGAGCGGCGTGAACGCGCTGCAGATACGCGGTGTGGGGCTGACCGGCCAGATGCACGGACTTGTCATGCTTGACGCGCAAGGGGAGGTGCTGCGCCCAGCCATCCTGTGGTGCGACCAGCGGACAAAAGCGGAGTGTGAGGAAATCAACCGCATTGTCGGCGCGCAGCGGTATGTGCAGCTTGCGGCGAACCCGCCGATGCCGGGCTTTACCGCACCGAAAATCCTGTGGGTGAAAAAACATGAGCCGCAGGTATTTGACCGGTGCAGGCATATCCTTCTTCCCAAGGATTATATCCGCTACCGGTTGACAGGCGAATTTGCCACGGAGGTTTCGGATGCCTCGGGCACGGGGCTTTTGGATGTGCCGCGGCGCTGCTGGTCGCGTGAAATCCTCGAGAAGCTGGAAATCCCGGAAGCGTATCTGGGAAAGGTCTACGAATCCCCCGAGGTCACAGGGAAAATAACGGCCGGGGCCGCACAGCGCACGGGACTTGCCGCGGGCACAATCGTGGCGGGCGGCGCCGGCGACAACGCGGCCGCGGCGGTGGGCACCGGAGTAATTTGCGACGGACGGGCGTTTACCACGATCGGAACATCGGGCGTGGTGTTTGCCCACAGCGACGCCATGCGCATGGATACGCAGGGCAGAGTGCATACCTTTTGCTGCGCGGTGCCGGGAAAATGGCACGTTATGGGCGTGACGCAGAGCGCCGGGTTGTCGCTGAAATGGTTTCGGGACCAATTTTGCGCGAAGGAAATTGAAACTGCGCGGGGCATGGGCGTCGACCCGTATGTTCTGATGGATCAGCAGGCGGAAAAGGTGCCGTACGGCGCAAACAGGCTGATATACCTGCCTTATCTGATGGGGGAAAGAAGCCCGCACCCCGATTCGGACTGCCGCGGCGTTTTCTTCGGCTTATCAGCTGTCCACACCAGGCAGGATATGCTGCGCGCGGTGATGGAGGGCGTCATTTACTCCCTGTGCGACTGCACCGACGTGCTGCGGGAAATGAACATCGCACCCACGCAGATGCGAGCCTGCGGCGGCGGCGCCGCGAGCTTTTTGTGGAGGCAGATGCTGGCCGACGCGCTTGGCTGTGAGGTGGTCACGACCGCAGGCGGCGAAGGCGCCTGTCTGGGCGCCGCCATTCTCGCGGGCGTCGGCGCGGGGCTTTATACGTCCGTGGAGCAGGGCTGTGAGGCAGCGGTGCGCATAAACGCGCCGCAAAAGCCGGTTTCCCAAAATCATAAATTAATCCAGCCGTATTATGCAGTGTATAAAAGCCTGTATCCCAGCCTGAAGGAAGCGTACGGCAGACTGGCGTCAATATAGCGGAAATTGGAGGAGCGTACAATGAAACAATATTTTCCAAACGTACCCGCGGTGAAATATGAGGGCGCGAAAAGTAAAAATCCGATGGCCTTTAAATTTTATGATCCTGAAGAGATTATCCGCGGGAAAAGCATGAAAAAGCAGCTTAAATTTGCCATGAGTTACTGGCACACGATGTGTGCGGGCATGAACGACCCGTTCGGCGCGCCGACCATCGACCGAAGCTACGGGCAAACCGAACCCATGAAAACTGCCCGCGCGAAGGCAGACGCCGCATTTGAGCTGATGGGCAAGCTGGGACTTGAATATTTCTGTTTTCATGACGTGGATGTCGCGCCCGAGGGCGGCTCGCTGAGCGAATATAAGGCAAATCTGGAGGAAATAACCGGCTATCTCAAAACGCGGATGGACGAGAGCGGAATCAGGCTTTTATGGGGCACGGCCAACTGTTTTGGAAACCCCCGCTATATGCACGGAGCGGGAACCTCCTGCAATGCCGATTCGTTTGCCTATGCGGCGGCGCAGATCAAGAACGCGATCGACGCCACCATCCGGCTGGGGGGCAGCGGATATGTTTTCTGGGGCGGCCGCGAGGGCTACGAGACGTTGCTCAACACCGACATGGCGCTCGAGCTTGACAACCTGGCGCGGCTTTTGAAAATGGCTGTGCGATACGCAAGGGAAAAGGGCTTCGCCGGGGACTTTTACATCGAGCCCAAGCCCAAGGAGCCGACCAAGCACCAGTATGATTTTGACACATCCACGGTGCTTGCGTTTCTTTATAAATACGGCCTGAAAGACGACATCAAAATGAACATCGAGGCCAACCACGCCACGCTTGCGGGGCATACCTTCCAGCATGAGCTGTGTGTGGCGCGCATAAACGGCGTGTTCGGGTCGATCGACGCAAATCAGGGGGATTATTTGCTGGGCTGGGATACCGATCAGTTTCCGTCAAACGTCTATGAGGCCGCGCTGTGCATGCTTGAGGTGTTCAGGGCGGGCGGCTTTACAAACGGGGGACTGAATTTCGACGCCAAGGTCAGGCGCGGCTCATATACCTTCGAGGATATCGCGCAGGGGTACATAACGGGTATGGATACCTTCGCGCTGGGGCTTCGCATAGCCGACCGGCTGATCGCCGACGGAAGGATAGATGAGTTTACAGCGCAGCGGTACGTGAGCTATCAAAGCGGGATCGGCGCAGACATCGTTTCCGGAAAAACCAGTCTGGAGACGCTGGAAAAATATGCGCTTGCGCTTAAGGATATCCATATGCAAAGCGGCCGGCAGGAATATCTGGAGAGCATTGTAAATTCCGTTATGTTCGCCCTGTAAAAGGGCTGCGCCCCGAAAAGACAGGCGAACTTCGCGAGGCGGTTTTGCCTGAATATAGGCATGTTTATTATAGAAAAAGGATATTTAATTAAATATTCTTACCGATTTTCTTATGCTAAGATGTGTGTATACTGACGGAGAAAAATAGGAGGGAATAGAATGAAGATGAAAAACAGGAAGCTGCTGTCATTGGCAATGGCTGCCGTCATGACCGGCGCACTGCTGACCGGCTGCGGCGGGAAGGCCGCGCCGGCGGACACCAATGCGTCGGCAGCGCCTGAAAGCGCCGCGCCCACGGCGGCCGCGAGCACCGGAGAAAAGACCGCTCTGTCCTACTGGCATATGATGACAGGCGAGCCGACCGGCTCCATTATCCAGCGCAGCATGGACAGATTTATGGCGGACAATCCCCAGTATGATATGAAGGTCACCCAGATCGCAAACGACGCCTACAAGCAGAAAATATCGATCGCAATGAGTTCAGGCACGATGCCCGACCTGTTTGTCCACTGGACGGGCGGCCCCATGATCGAATACATCAACTCCGGACACTGTCTGGATATCACCCAGTACATGGACAAAGATAACTACAAGGATAAATATGTGGACGCCGGCATCGCGCAGGCCACCTACAATGGGAAAATTTACGCGGTACCGATCGAAAGCGCCGTGATCGCGGGCTTCTTCTATGATACGAGGCTGTTTGCCAAATATAAGCTGGAAGAGCCAAAAACCATCGCTGACCTTGAAAAACTCTGTGATACGCTTAAGGCGGACGGCATTGTACCGTTTGCGCTGGCCAACGCGACCAAATGGACAGGTTCAATGTACTATACCTACCTTGCCACCCGTTTTGGCGGAGTTGAGGCCTTTCAGGATGCGGCCAGCGGGAAGGGCAGCTTCAAAAACGAGATGTTTGCTTTTGCCGGCCAGAAGATCCAGGAATGGGTCAATAAGGGGTACTTTAACGAAGGTTACAACGGTCTGGATGACGACAGCGGCCAGGCAAGGCAGCTGTGGTACAGCGGGAAAGCAGCGCTTCATCTGATGGGCACATGGCTTCCGTCCACCGTATTGGATGAAAACCCCGAGTTTTATAAAAACCTTGGTTTCTTTGCATTCCCGTCCCTGGAGGGGAGTACCGTCGACCAAACGATCTGCTTAGGAACCATGGGCGACAACTTTACCTCCATTTCCCCGTCCTGCAAGGATCCGGACGGCGCCTTCAAGGCCATTACCTATCTGCTCGACGACACGGCGCTTAAAGAGCGCGCCGCGGTCGGAAAAATCAACCCCGTTAAGAGCTTTGAAGCGACCGACCCCCTGATTAAGAAGATCAAGGCCTCAATGGACGCCGCGCCCAACATACAGCTGTGGTACGACCAGTATCTGCCGCCTGAGGTTGCCGAGGTTCATAAATCCACTTCGCAGGAAATTTTTGGACTGACCAAAACGCCGGAACAGGCCGATGA
Source organism: Oscillospiraceae bacterium (assembly GCA_963678505.2). GTDB lineage: Bacteria > Bacillota > Clostridia > Oscillospirales > JAVBQB01. The sequence goes on from CAXXFP010000016.1 coordinate 158,894, forward strand.
CGAGATGCAGGCAGCCATGGATGCATACTTAAAAAAGTAAAACCGGGTTAAGCGCAGACTTACAAAATAAAAGTACAGGTTCCCGGGCGGTAAAAATTACCGCCCGGGAACCTGTTTTACATTAGTTCACACAAAACCTTGCGCCTGAGCAAAGCAAAAATACCATAAAACCATTGCAGCTGTTGCGTTTTTGATTTGTTCAGCAGGCATTAAACACAGCCGACTCAGCCTGCGGCGTACTTGAGAGGCGACAATATTTTTCCGCATTTGCCGTGCTTACGCTTCCTCGCTCCATGCGTCAAGCTTTTCCATCGTTTTATCATACGTCTGCCGGCAGATATCGGGCAGCTCTCCGCCCCAGGATTTTTTAGCCTGGGCAAAACCCTCGTCAATGGCAGCTTTCATTTCCGAGAGCTTACTTTTATCATTTCCGGAGATCGCTTTTGCAAAATCGACGAGCCGGTCGCTGACGGCTTCGATTCCGTATTCCCCGTCCTGCGCGACCGCGGCCTGGGCATCCTGCGTTTCGGTGGGATTTGTGATATTGAGCAGAGACTGGGTCAGGCTGCTGCTGCTGCCTTGCTTTAATATCAGCTTTTCAACCAGACTTTTGAGAATTTCCGTTGAACGGTCGGCTTGCGCCCTGAGCTGTGCGATTTCGGTATCACTGAGCTTTTTGGCGTCGGAAGCCGAATAGGTGACCTTGCTTGTCGTTTCCGCACCAAGCTCCACCGTATCCTGCGTGACGGCGGTCTCCTGCGCGGACGTATCTGCTTCGGTCCGTGTGTCGCTGATTTTGCTCAGAGAGCCTGTTTCCGAGGCTATATTGCTGCTTATGGTGGTAATCATTCGGCTTCCTCCATAGAATTATTTGTTACTCTATATATCGGTTAAATTGCGCAATAATTTACATTTATTTGCAAAGTATACAGCGTCCTGTTTAATCGGTGCGGAGAAAACGGAAATATTCAAAATGTGTATTTATTACAGGCGTGTTTTGCCGATATATACATAGACCTGATCGCTTGGAGCTTAACCGGGTACTGCAAAAAACTGTAAAAGAGGTGACCTGCTATGAAAAATTATGATAACTTCAATGAAATTCAGCTGAGCGTACTTTCTGAAATCGGAAACATTGGAGCGGGTAACGCTGCAACGGCGCTTTCACACATTCTGTCCGACAGAGTGCTTATGTCCGTGCCCTCCCTTCGGATCATTGACGTCAACAGCATGGCCACCATTCTCGGCGGCCCGGAAAACGAAGTGGTTGGAATCCTGGTCAACATGACCGACGACGTTGAAGGCATGCTGCTGTTTTTACTTGATAAGGAATTTATCTGCACGCTTGTAAATGTGCTGCTGGAGGAAGACATCCAGGATTTTTCTCAAATTTCGGAAATGAGCCTGTCGGCGATCATGGAAATCGGGAATATTCTGGCAGGTTCCTATGTCAGCGCGATTTCCATGCTGACAAACCTGAATATTCGGCTGTCCACTCCGCAGATAGCCGACGACATGGTCGGCGCGATCCTCAGCTACCCGGCCGCTCAGTTTGGCACGATGGGGGATAAGCTGCTTTTTATCGAGGAAGATTTTTTAAGCGGAGGCACCTCGATTAAAAGTCATCTGCTTATCATGCCGGAGCCCAAATCCCTGGAAACAATTTTAAGCAGCTTGGGAGTTTCTTAATGGGTAATTTGATCGTAGTTGGTATTTCAGACCAACAGGTTGTATCCCCTCCGGATACGCTCATCACGTATGCCCTTGGCTCCTGCGTGGGCATATGTCTGTGCGACAACCTGCGGCAGTATGGCGGCTTGTCGCACATCCTGCTGCCGGAGGCCTTCGGCGTAAACAACGGCAAAGAGATATTCAAATTTGCGGATACGGCCATCGCGGAGCTGGTCAGACGGCTGGAAAAGCGCGGATGCTCGCGCTCGCGGCTGACCGCAAAGATAGCCGGCGGCGCGAATATGTTTGCCACGTCGGGGACAAGCATCGGAGAACGCAACGTTGAAACCGTCAAGCGGGAGCTTCAAAGGCTGCGCATCCGCATCATGGGGGAGGACGTCGGCGCCAATTACGGCCGAACAGTGGAGTTTAACCCGAAGGATGGGACGATGACGGTGAAAACCATCGGAAAAGGCAATAAGGTTTTTTAAAGCGGAACTGCTTATTTTCGATGATACAGCACCACGAATGAAACTTAGGTTGACAGAAAATGAAAAACATAAGGAAAAGCCGCCGTACAGGGCGGTTATCTCAATATATGGGCAAAAAATAGGAGGTGTTCCGGCAAATGTGTGCGACAATATCCAAAATAATCCATATTTTTATTGAAAAAAACCACGTCGGGTGTCATACTAACGGTAGCTTTCCGCCCTGCGCAGACTTTTTCACGGCGTGATTTCTGGGGGTGACTAAAGATTACACAGCAATATTGTCTGCAAACGATCAGCATACAAACACTGACCTATGTGGAAATCAACCTGTTTGCGCTGGGCGTTTTGGCGTTAATATTTTTTAACAGCAACCTCAGGGGAGAAAAGCGCCTGTTTGATCAGAAGCTTTTTTTGGCGCTCATTATCTCCAATGCCCTGCTGCTGACAGCCGATTCGGGGATGTGGATGTCAAACGGAGGTTCGGGCGCGGGCATGCGGGAGCTTAACCTGCTTGTCACGACGGCCTACTATATATTAAACCCGGTTCCCTGCGCGCTGTGGTGCTTATTTATCCACAATCAGCTTTTTAAGGATGAAGTCCGTACAAAAAAGCTGATCCGTTGGCTGGGCATACCGGCGGCGTTGGTTGCGGTGCTTTCTGTTTTAAGCATATTTACCCGTTGGTTCTTTTATTTTGACGAAACGAACGTCTACCACAGAGGCCCGCTTTTTCCCGTGTTCGCGGCCATCTGCTATTCATATCTGATCGGCGCGCTCGTTCTCATTTTTACAAGATGCAGGCGGTTTGATAAAAGCTATGTCACTCCGCTGCTGACCTTTGAGGTTCTTCCTTTTTTGGCGGGCATTGTGCAGACTTTTTATTATGGCGTATCCATCATTTGGGCAAGTATGGCCATTTCGCTGCTGATCATCTTTATCAGTCTGCAGCACGACCAGATGTACAGGGATTACCTGACCGGGCTATCAAACCGCAGGCAGCTCGACGTATATCTGAAGAAGTACATAAAGAACCATCAGCTTATCGCGGGCATCATGATCGATGTGGATTCGTTTAAAGAAATCAATGATTGCTACGGGCATACGGTCGGGGATCTGGCGCTGCAGCACACGGCGGATATTCTGAAAAAGAGCTTCCGGCAGCATGATTTTATCGCCCGTTACGGCGGCGATGAGTTTGTCATTGTTGTCGGGATACGGGAGAATTTTGATATTATCAACGCTGCAAACCGTATCAAAGAAAATCTGGAGCAGTTTAACCGCCAGAAAACGGTGCCGTTTGCAATCAGCCTGAGCATGGGCTATGATCTGTTCGACCTCGCTTCCGGAAGGACCCTTGAGGAGTTCATGACGAAAATCGACAGCCTGATGTATCAGGATAAGAAGGGCCGGTTAATGCTCAGTTAAGCGGGAACAGCCGCGTTTGATCCGGTTACAGAACTCAAAAAAGCCCGCTGCAGAAGGCGTGCGCCTTCTGCAGCGGGCTTTTTAATGTCCACAGAACAGATGTGCCAGCGACAAGACTGAATGCCACGCTGATAAATCGCATTGCGATTTATCAGCGTGGCATTTTTTTATACGCCGTGCCTTTGATGGCCGCTTAAAGCTCAATAAACTGCGCGCCGCCTGAAAGGAGCACACGCTCATAAATCCGTTTGGCAGTGACCAAATCCATAACGGCGGAACCTACGCAGTCATAATAGGTAATATCCGAGTCGTTTTGCCTGCCCGGCGTTTTGCCCAGTATCAGCTCGCCCAGCTCCCCGGTGATGTCTGCCGCGCGCAGCTTCCCGCTGTTTATGGGCTTAATGAGGCAGCCCGATTCCGAAAGCGCGCCGTTTCTGGTGTCGACATACCGTTTTCCGGCGTTTATCACGATATATTCATCAATTTCGCTCATCTCCGGCGTATAGGAACCGATGCTGCTGACATGCACGCCCTTTTTAACCTGCCTGCCGTCAAAGACGGGATTTTTTGACGTCGTAACCGCGGTGATGATGTCCGCGTCGCGCACCGCGTCTGTGGGAGAGGCAGCCGCCTCGATCACCGCCGGGAAACGCCCTGCAAATTTCCCGCTCATTTTTTTTACGAATGAAGCCGCGCGCTCGGCGCTGATGTCAAAAACCAGAACCTTTTGGATGTCTCTTACGCTGAGCACGGCCTCGAGCTGTGTTTCGGCCTGTCCGCCCGTTCCGAACAGCGCGAACACGGACGCGTCCCGCCGCGCAAGCAGGTCGGCGGCCGCGCCGCCCGACGCGCCCGTGCGCAGCCGGGTGATATACGTTCCGTCGAGAATTGCGTTTACAATACCGGTTTTGTCATCGGTTAAAACCATGACCGCCGGGACAGACGGCAGGCCTTTTTCGATGTTGTTCGGGTATACGGATACGATTTTAACCCCCAGCGCGCCGGAATTGGCCTCGTACCCGGGCATGTACAGGCTCTGGCCGCTGTGAGCGGAAACTGTGATGTTGGTTCGAAGCGGAATGTCGCTCGTCCCCGCGCTGTAGGACGCGAGCGAGTCCTTGAGCGCGGCAATGGCGTCTGTCATGGATAAGGCTTTTTCCATTGCCTGCTCGTTTATGACCGCGATTTTCAAGGAAAGCACCGACCTTTCTGTTTTTCTCCATGCCAGTGCGCCGGGGCCTGTAAAAAAACCCTGCGGGAAAACATGGATTGCCGGATAAAATAAGGGATGAGAAACAATACTGCCAGCATTCTGCCGCTCAACGGCTGCGGGTCAGCTTAATGAGAACAAGCAGCTCTGCCGCGAAAAGCACGGCCAGCGCCGCGATTACGGTGTATATCACGACGGGATAGCTCCCGTCAAACCCGCTTGCGGAGGTATGCTTGAGCAGTATGCCCGAATATGCCCAGATGATGACCAAACCGTAGGCTATATCGCGCGTGCGCACGATAACCAGCACGGTGACAATCAGCGCCGCGGCCAGAAGGCCCACCGTCCAGATAAGGCCCGCCGTGCCCAACATGTCAAAGCCCAGACTGACGAGCAGCACGGTCAGGTTTGCGCACGTCGCCACGGTGATCCAGCCCAGGTAAATGCTGAAGGGCAGTTTGAGCAGAAAGCGCTCCTTTGGCGACAGAACCTGTCTGCGTGTCTGGCTTGTAAGGATGATCAGGCAGGCAAGCAGCAGGAGCATAAACAGCATGGAAAGCGGTATGATGCGGAAATGCCATGAAAAAATCCACGCTGCGTTTACAAAAGAGGATATGGAAAAGTACAGGCTCATTTCCCGAATGAGCACAGCCTTGCGCCTGTCCGGGTGAAAAGCACCCAGCGCAAACAGCGAAAAGCACGTGAGCAGCGTGTAGATAAGCCCCCAAATCGAAAACGTGACGCCTGCGGGCGCAAAAAGGTTGGGGTAGGAATCGGAGACCTCGCCCGGAGTCAGGCCGTTGATCGGGAGAACCACCGCAAGCACATTGGCCGCAATCATGACCAGAAAGGAAATCGCGACGAGAAAACGCATCCGCGCAGTTTTTTTGATATCCGCCATTTTTGCTCACCCCTAACAGTTATTCTGACAATGTCGGCATATAATAAGCGCCGTATAAAGCGCGTATGCGCGGCTAAACTATATGGGTAGGGGGATTTTTCGATGAAAATGACAAACAAGGAATACGCGGAATATATTAAAAAATATGAAAACACATCGCCCCTGTTTAGGAACATGGCGCTCGCCTATCTGGTCGGCGGCCTGATCTGCACGCTGGGGCAGGCGTTTTTAAATCTGTACCTGTATCTGGGTCTTGATAAGGAAAGCGCCTCAACGGCTGTGCCTGTTACGCTTATTTTTCTGGGTGCGGCGTTTACCGGGCTTAAGGTATACGATAATATCGCCAAATACGCGGGAGCGGGCACCATCGTGCCCATCACGGGCTTTGCCAATGCCGTTGTTTCCCCCGCGCTTGAGTTTAAAAGCGAGGGCTACGTGCTGGGCATGAGCGCAAAAATGTTTATCATCGCAGGGCCGGTCATCGTGTTCGGCGTGGTGGCCTCGGCCGCTTACGGTCTGCTGCTTGTGTGGTTCGGCGCGTAGAACACCACTGGGGCAGGCGTTTTACCGAGTCTGCGCCGGGGGTCTGCCGCGGCAACGGATATACGCTGCGCTGTGATGCGGCGTTTACTTAAAATACCGCACGCCGCCTTCAAACAGCGGCTGAAATTTTTCTCCGGGAACGTTGCGTGCGACGTGATCGCCGCGGCGTTCGGTATGGCACATTTTTCCCAGAACACGTCCGTCGGGGCTTGTGATGCCTTCAACAGCCCAAATGGAACCGTTGGGGTTATACTCGATATCCATGGAGGGCTGCCCCTGCGCGTCGGCGTACTGGAAGGCGATCTGCCCCTGCTCCGAAAGGGAACGGATAAACGCCTGAGAGGCGGCAAAACGCCCTTCCCCGTGGGAAACCGGCAGGCAGTGCACCTGCCCGGGCTGGCACAGAGAAAGCCATGGGGATTTTACGGAGGACACGCGCGTGTATACATAGCGCGACTGATGCCGGCCGATGCGGTTAAAGGTGAGCGTGGGGCACGCGTCGTCCATATCGCGGATTTCACCGAAGGGGACGAGCCCCAGCTTAATAAGCGCCTGAAAACCGTTGCATATGCCCAAAATCAGTCCGTCGCGCGAGCGCAGCAGCTCGTTGATTGCGTCGGCGATGCGCGCGTTGCGCAAAAACGCGGCAATGAACTTGCCCGAGCCGTCCGGCTCGTCGCCGCCCGAAAAGCCGCCGGGCAGAATCAGCATCTGGCTGCGCCGGATGGACTGCTCAAGCGCCGCGGCGGATTCCTCCAGTAAGGAGCCGGTCAGGTTGCGCACAATGAGGATTTCCGGCTCGGCTCCGGCGCGCGCAAGCGCGCGGGCGGTATCATACTCGCAGTTGGTACCGGGAAAGACGGGGATGACGGCGCGCGGGCGCGGCGTTTTGATGATCGCGCGCGTTTCATTTCGCCGCTCATAACACAGCGCGGGCGCTTCACCCTGCGCGTCTGCGCGGACAGGAAAGACGCCCTCAAGCGTACCCTCCCACAGCTCGTGCAGTCTTTTTATGGGCACGCAGGCGCCGCAGATGGTGATTGCGGCGTCTTGCGTTGTATAGCCGATCAGTTGGCCGAAGCTTTGTTCATCCGCGCATTCGGCAATGATCGAGCCGCAGAAGGCCTCAAAAAGCGTCTGCCCGGTAAAAGCCGCGTCCGCGGTAAAGCCGAGATTGTTTCCGAAGGACATCTTCAGAATGCCGCCCGCCGGTCCGCCGCGTTCGCAGGCCCAGGCCGAGAGCACCTGCCCGTCCGTGCAAAGCGCATAAAAATCGTCCCATAGCTTGCGCAGGCCGGGGTAGTCGGGCAGTCCGTCCGCATCCTGCGGGGCTTTAAAAAGGTAAACGGGATGTCCCGCGCCCTTAAACTCGGCGCTGATGAGCGCCTCGGCTTTTGCCTGCGCGATGGAAAAGGATACGAGCGTGGGCGGCACGTCCAGCTCCAGAAACGAGCCGGACATGGAGTCCTTGCCGCCGATGGCGGCGACGCCCAGCCCGAGCTGCGCGGAAAACGCGCCGAGCAGCGCGGAAAACGGTTTACCCCAGCGTTTGGGGTCCTCGCGCAGGCGCTCGAAGTATTCCTGAAACGTCAGATACGCGCGCCGCGTATCGCAGCCGGAGGCTGCAAGCTTTGAAAGGGATTCGACCACCGCGCACGCGGCGCCCGCAAACGGGTCGCGCTCGGAAAGGGAAGGGTCAAAGCCGAAGGACATCACCGAGCAGTCGGTCGTATTTCCGCTTAAAACAGGGAAAAGTGCCGCCATGGTCTGTGCGGGCGTGCGCTGCGTTTTTCCGCCGAAGGGCATGAAGACGCTGCCCGCGCCGATGGACGCGTCAAATCGCTCGATCAGACCGCGCCGGGAACAAAACTCCAGGCTGGCTGCAAGCGTTTCAAGTTCTTTTTGAATATCCGTCGCAGCAGGAGGAGCAGTCCTTTTATTATTCTGCTCAACGCGGATGCGCGCATGCCTGGGCGCGCCGTTGGAGCTTAAAAAAGCGCGAGTGAGGTCTACGATGACGCGTCCGTTCCACTCCATTTTGAGGCGCGGCTCGGCGGTGACGCGCGCCACGGGCGTGGCCTCCAGATTTTCCGCGTGCGCGCAGGCGATGAACGCGTCCAGGTCGTCCGGCGCAATGACCACGGCCATGCGCTCCTGCGACTCGGAAATGGCAAGCTCGGTGCCGTCAAGCCCCTCGTATTTTTTCGGGACCTTGTCAAGCTCGATATAAAGCCCGTCGGCGAGCTCGCCGATGGCAACGGACACGCCGCCCGCGCCGAAATCGTTGCAGCGCTTGATCATGCGCGTGACGCGCCGGTCCCGGAACAGACGTTGGATTTTGCGCTCCTCGGGTGCGTTGCCCTTTTGCACCTCGGCCGCGCAGTCGTTTAAGGATTCAAGCGTGTGGGTCTTCGACGAGCCGGTCGCCCCGCCGATGCCGTCGCGCCCCGTGCGCCCGCCAAGCAGCACGACGACGTCGTCCGCCAGCGGATTGAGGCGCACAACGTTCTGCGCGGGCGCCGCGCCGACTACGGCGCCGATCTCCATGCGTTTTGCGACATAGCCCGGATGATAAATTTCGTGCACAAGCCCGGTGGCAAGGCCGATCTGATTGCCGTAGGAGGAATAGCCGGACGAGGCCGTAGTTGTGAGCTTCCTTTGCGGGAGCTTACCTTCAAGCGTCTGCGACATGGGCACGCGCGGGTCGCCCGCGCCGGTCACGCGCATGGCCTGATAGACATACGCCCGGCCCGAAAGCGGGTCGCGTATGGCGCCGCCGATGCAGGTGGCCGCGCCGCCGAACGGCTCGATTTCCGTGGGGTGGTTGTGCGTTTCGTTTTTAAAAAGCAGCAGCCAGTCCTGTTCCTCTCCATCAACCTCGATGGTGGTTTTGACCGTGCATGCGTTTATTTCATCGGAAATATCCAGCATGGGCAGCAGCCCGCGCCGGTAAAGGAGCTTTGACGCCGCGGTGGCGATATCCATCAGGGTGACCGGACGGTCGTCCGCCTTTTGGCCGTAGAGCTCGTTTCTCGCGCTCAGATAGCTGTCAAGCGCGCGTTTGACGCGCTCGTCGGCGCATTCGATGTCATCAAGACGGGTGGAAAAGGTGGTGTGCCGGCAGTGATCGGACCAGTAGGTGTCGGCCACGCGAAGCTCGGTAACGGTGGGGTCGCGGTCCTCCGACACAAAATATTCCTGCAAAAACAAAAGGTCGTTAAGGTCCATGGCAAGGCCGTATGCGCGATGAAGCTGCGTCAGCGCGCCCTCGTTCATCCTGATAAAACCGGTGATGACTTCCACCTGCCCGGGCAGCTCAAAACGCGTATGGAGCGTTTGAGGCTTGTCCATGGACGCCTCGCGCGTTTCAACAGGGTTAATCAGATAGGCCTTGACCCGCTCGAAGTCCCCGTCTGACAGCTGACCGCCGAGGAGGAACACCTTGGCCACGCGTACGGGAGGACGCTCGCCGCCCGCGAGCAGCTGAAGGCACTGCGCACAGGAGTCGGCCCGCTGGTCATATTGGCCGGGCAGCGCCTCCACGGCCAGAACGCGGCCGGGTGCAGCAAAGTCCGGCGGCGTTTCATCATACAGCTCGTCACACGGCGGCTCGGAAAAAACAATGCCGCGGGCACGCTTATAAACGCTTTCTTCAATGTCCTCAATGTCATAGCGGTTGAGGATACGGATATACCCGAGACCGGTCAAACCAAGCTGGCCGCGCAAGTCGGCGGTCAGCGCCTGCGCGCCAATGTCAAACCCGGCTTTTTTTTCTGCAAAGCACCTATAAACCAAATGGAACACACCTCTCCGGCTTTTTATGTGAGCAACTAAGCATATCAATGTTTACAGCAATATTGTACATGCTGGCGGGCGCGCCGTCAATGCACAGTCGGCACAGCCATTTTCCCGCAAAACGGGGCGATTTGGTTGACTTGACATACATAAATAGAATAGAATAAATAAATCCATGCTGTGCGCAAACAGATGCGCCAAAGTAAAGCGGGGAAGGAAGGTGCGGCGTTGTCTGTGGCAAACTGCCTGCAGGGCGTGATGACCCTGCTGGTGATGATCGTGATCGGCGTCCTGCTTGGCCGCACAAAAGTGATCCGGGGCGAGGGCGAGGAGATGCTTACCCGTCTGACCATCACCTATTCTATCCCGTTTGTGCTTTTTGATAATTCCAGAAAATATATTACGCCGGATTTTCTGCGCGATATGGGGCCATGGCTGCTTATTCCGGCGTTTGTCATCGCATTTTCCTGCGGAGTATCGCTGCTGCTCGCGCATGTGCTCAAGGTGGAAAAGAATAAGCGGGGCATGTTTATGGTCATGTTCTCCTTTTCAAACACCATCCTCATCGGGCTGCCCATTGTTACCGAGATTTTCGGTGAACCCGGCATTCCGTACAATATTGCGTTTTTCATTCCCAACACCGTTCTTTTCTGGACGTTCGGGAACATGGCTTTGGCGCATGACGGCGGGCAGCGCTTTCGGTTTGACCGCGCAACGCTGCGCGCGATTTTTTCCCCGGCGCTGCGGGGGCTGCTGCTGGGCATGATTGTGGCCTTTACGGGGCTTACGCTGCCGCCGTTTCTCGATTCGGCGGTCAAATATATGGCAGGTCTCACCGTGCCCTGCTCGCTGCTGCTCACCGGCGTGTTTCTGTCAAAAATGGGCACAGGAGCGTTTAAGCTTACGCGGGAGGGCTGGGTTGTTCTGCTGGGCAGGCTGGTGATCACACCCGCACTGACGCTTATGCTGTGTCTGCTGTTTGGGGCGGAGCCGATGCTCACGGGCGTGTACACCGTCATTGCCGCCATGCCCGTGATGAATCAGGCGGTACTCATGTCGCGCCATTACGGGGGCGATTACCTGCAGGGGGCGCAGATGCTGACCCTCACCACGCTTTTATCCATCGTCCTGATGCCCTTTCTGGTCTATCTGCTCACGCTGCTGGCACTTTGATTTTCTTCCGGGAGGAAAAATAACATGGTAGAGCTGATCCTTTCAGGCGTCGTACTGCTGGTGCTGATCCTGTGCGCGCCGGGACTTAAGCGCGGGGGCGTGCGCGGGATGGTGCTCATCGCGCTGCTTTCCGCGCTGGCAAGCGCGGGGCGTGCGGCGTTTGCCGCCGTTCCCAGCGTGCAGCCTGCGTCCTTCATCATCATCGTGTGCGGCGCATGCCTGGGGGGCGGAGCCGGCTTTGTGTGCGGGGTGCTCACGGCGGTGCTTTCAAGCCTGCTGACAAGCATCGGGCCCTGGACCATCTGGCAGGCGCTGCTTTGGGGGCTGATGGGGCTTTTTGCCGCACGCCTAGCGCATGCGCCGCTTTGGGTGCTTGGGCTTTTCGGCCTTGCGTCCGGTTTTGTTTTCGGATGGGTCATGAACCTCTGGTATTATACAATGGGCATTGTTCCGCTGACGGTGCAAACCTTTATTGCCGCGTGCGCATCGAGCTTTCCCTTTGACATGGCGCACGCGCTGACGAATTTCGCGCTGCTGACCGGCTTCGGGAAATATTTTATGGCGTATCTGAAAAAGATGGCGCGCGGACAGGGAACTCCTTTTTAAATGTCCACTGAACCATTGCAGCTGTTGTATTATTGATTTGTTCATCAGGCGTTTATAAGATTTATGGAATTGATAGAGAAGAGCCGTCCGGCAGCTGCCGGACGGCTCTTCAGTTATGCGGGTCAAATCGTATTTTTAGTGGCATAGGCGGGTAAAGGAGGCCACGAAGTGACTGCGACGCCAGGGAGATCGTATCCACCGGTTTTCATCGTGCCGGAAATTTCCCTGCCATGTACGCTGTTATTTATCGCCTGTCATGCTTAGCCCGAAGCTTTTTTCGGTAAGCTTGTATTTATCGAGTATTTCCTTGCTGTATGTGTCATTGGCAGCCGAGACCATGGCGTCCTTGACCTGAACCTTCCAGTACGAGCTGCTCAGGGAAGAGAAGTACATGATGTGGTAGCCGTAATCCGTTTCCACAATGCCGGAATCCCCGGGCTTGCGCGCGGAATCGAAGCACCAGGCGTCAAAGGAATCGACCATCTGGCCGGTATAAACGTTTTCATAAAGTCCGCCGTTTGAGCTGGAGCCTGTGTCGGAGGAGTTGGCCTGCGCCAGTGCCGCGAAGGAGGTTTCCGTTGCCTCGCCGCTTTTCCACTCGGCATAAAGCGCATCGGCTTTTTCCTTGGCAGCTGCCTTCTGCTCATCGGTAGCCGTGTCGGCGCCCTCCGCCATCTCCGGCTGAATCAGAATGTGGCGCACGTTTACGGTAGACTCCTCGTCGCGGTAGCGGCGCACCATATAAACCACGGTATAGTCGCTTTCGGAAGCGATAACGGTTTTGTCACCCGGCTTTCTTGCGTCGTCATACAGCCAGGCTTTCAGTTCCTCGCCCATTTGAGAGGCGGTGCCTTTTTTCACAAGCGTGGCTTCGGGGGCGGCATACGCTTCTTTTTCGTCCGCGGAGGCATATTCCAGCGCCACCGCGCCGAAGGAGGCCTCATCGGTTATAGATGAAAGCATTGCGTCGGCTTTGGTTTTTGCCGCGGCCATAGCAGCTTTTTGCGCGGCGGCATTCGCTTCGGCGGCCGCCGCGTCTGCTGCGGCATCGGGGGACGGGGAGGGGCTTGCCGCGGAGGACGCTGCGTCGGAGAGTTCATCCGTCGTATCCGTCTGCGTCGGAGCCGCGCCGCTGATTACGAACGAGCGGTAATCGATCATGTCGATATCGGCCTTATGGGCGTTATAGTAGCTGAGCAGCTCGTCGTCGGTATAAGTTATGCTCTCAGTTTTTTTGGTGCTGTACTCGTTTGCAAGATTGGCTTTTTCAAGCGCACGGCGAAGCACGCTTTCATTTACGCCCTTGCCATAGGTCTGTGAAAGATATTTACTCATGGTGGTGTCGGAGGATTCACAGTACTGCCTGAGACTTTCCATGCTGTCGTCGATGTTCTTTTTAAGCTCGTCGGACAAAACCGTGCCCGCGGCTTTTGCCTCAAGATATAACGCGGTGATCTCCTGAACAGAGGAGTTTGTCTGCGTGCGGAAATAGGAGCCCCACGTTTCGCCTTCCGCGCCGCCCGGATAGGCCTGATCGTCCAGAGACTTGGTGGTGTCCAGACCGAGACTGTCGACGGTCATGCCGTAGTTTTCCATGGTTTTGATATAATTGTTTACCGCGGAATAATAATGGAAATTGTATTCCGCCACGCTGATTTTTTCCGAGCCGACAGTCAAAGCGGATATTGTTCTCTGCGGTATGCCGCTTCCCAGCACGATAAAAAACAGGATGCAAAGCGCTACAAAAGCAGATATGGAAATTGTGGCGATCTTCTGCCCGTTGCCGCCTGAAATAGACTGTTTTTTGGGATTTCCTTCCGAATCGAACTGCTCTTCCTTGCGCGATCTCTTTTCCCTGGATGCACTCATATCAAAATTCCCTCACTTCATAGTCGTAAAGCCGTAAAAAAGAACTTAAAAATGGGCAAAATTCCATTTTGCAGGCTTATTCATTTTACCACACTTTCCTATAATTTCAAGAATAAAGTATGAAACATTCTGTGAACGTCATAATATGACAAAATACGACCGGAAGTGCGCACGGGTCATTGTCAAGCGATGAGCAGTATGATAAAATCAGTGCATAAAAACATTTGGGAGGGCCCGCCATTGAAACAGGAACGAGTGATGGAGATTTTTCGCGAGGCAGGCGTTTTGCAGGAGGGCCATTTTATATTGGCTTCCGGGCGTCATTCCGCGCAGTATATGCAGTGCGCACGAATATTTCAGATCCCACGGTTGGCCGAGGAGCTGTGCCGGTCCCTGGCCGAACAGTTTAAAGACGATGCGGTGGACGTGGTCGTCGGCCCCGCGCTCGGAGCCATTCAGATGGCCTATGAGGTCAGCCGTCATTTAAATTGCCGGAACATTTTCGCCGAACGCGTCGAGGGCGTGATGACGCTGCGCCGCACCTTTGAAATCAAGCCCGGCGAGCGTGTGCTCGTCGTGGAGGACGCGGTCACCACGGGCGGCTCGGTCAAGGAGGTCATTTCCCTGGTCAAAAAGGCGGGCGGTGTGCTTGTGGGCGTGGGCGCGGTCGTTGACCGGAGCATGGGGCAGGCCGATTTCGGCACGGCGTTTCGCAGCGTCGCCGCACTCGACATCCAATCGTGGCTTCCGGAACAGTGCCCGCTTTGTCAAAAGGGGCTCGCCGCGAGCAAACCGGGCAGCAAGCAGCTTTTAAAGTGAGCCTCGCGGAAAGCCCGCAAGTTGAAGAAGATCCGGAGAGCAGTTATGCATGAAGGACACCGACAGAGACTGAAAAAGAGGTTCAGGCTGGATGGTCTTGATAAATTTGAAGATCATACGGCCTTGGAACTTCTGCTTTTTTATGCGCTCCCGCAGCACGACACAAACCCTTTGGCCCACGCGCTGATGGATCACTTCGGCAAGCTGGCCGCCGTGTTTGACGCACCGATGGAAGACCTGATGAAGGTCAAGGGCGTCGGGGAAAACACCGCCCTGCTCATCAAGCTGATCCCCCAGATGAGCCGGAAATACCTTGTGTCCAAGGCGGATAACGTGATCTGCCTGAACACCACGTGCAAAGCGGGAAAGTATCTGCTGCCGCGTTTTTACGCACACAGAAACGAGGTCGTATATATCGTGTGCCTGGACGCCAAATGCAAGGTGCTTGGATGCATACAGCTTTTTGAGGGGAACGTAAACTCTGCCAATGTCAGTATCCGAAAAATTATTGAAACGGCGCTGAGCTTTAACGCGACAAGCGTGATCCTCGCGCATAACCACACGAGCGGCATTGCGCTGCCCTCGGCGGATGATGAAAAAACCACCATCCTCATAAAAAATGCGCTTGAGTCCGTGAGCATACGCCTGAGCGACCATATCATCATTGCCGACGACGACTTTGTATCCATGGCGGATAACGGCATTTTGCGGTAAATCCGCCATTGACAGGTATTTTGTAAAATAAAAAATGCGTCGTCCTGAATAGGGACGGCGCATTTTGCTTATCAAGTTCTGCGCCGCGCCGTTTGGACGGCCACAGGCGTAAGGCGGGGGCGATGCGCGGACCGCTTTACGGCGCGTTACCCCTTTGGCACAGGCGCGGCCGCGTTTTTTACACCGGAGCGCTGAAGAAGCAGCAGACACGCGATGAGCAGCATCGGCGAGGCGATGAGCAGGGCGGTCAGGGGCGTCTGGTATTGCGCGCCGGTCGGAACAAGCATCAAAATCAGCGTGGTACAGTTGTAGGCGGAGTGCAGCAGGAAGGAGCCCAGCAGGGATTTTGACCACAGGTAGGAAAGCCCGAGAACAGCGCCGGCCATCAGTACATACAGTGTTTGCAGGGAGTTAAAGTGCATAACAGCGAATAAAACCGTCTGCAAAACAAGCGCCGGGAAAAAACCCATGGCGGAGCGCAGCCGGTTATATGCGCAGCCGCGGAAAACGACCTCCTCGACCGCGGGAATAAAAATGACCAGACACAGGATGTTGAGCACCATACTTCCCGTGAGCATCGTCACGACCGGCGAGTTTTGATACTCGTCCACAACAGACTGGGGCACGTCAATGAGCGATAAAAGCAGCTTGCAGGTCAGATTCAGCGTAATCCCGGATACCACCAGCAGCAGCGTATCATATGCGCGTACGGGCAGGACCGCCATGGCGGTAAAAAAATCCCTGTGGGTTTTACGAAAGATAAAGAAAACCGTGCCAAGCGTCAAAACTGCGGAAAGGATCAGCGTCAGCTGCATGTTTGCCGCCGAGAACTCCATCATGTAGCCGGCGGCCGCTTCTGCCAGCTTTTCCGCCGGTTCGGTTACCGTCGCGTTTTGCGTCAGGTAGCAGACCCCTGCCACGATGGCCACAAGCAGCGTGACAAAAAGCTGGATGGCCATATAAAGCATCGGATAGACGAGCACGCGCGCGGTTGTTTTTATGAAAGCCCTCACAGGCACACCTCCGGAAATTCAGCCGTTTTATGCGGGATGCCAGTATAAACACGCGTGCCGATCCGCGTGCCGGAGCCGGACGCGCGGCAAGTCAGAAGACACATATTTGCGGGTAAAGAACTTTTGTACAGAAAAAGACAGTTCAAGTATAGCATAATCCCCGCCAATAAAAAACACGCGGCTGCAAGCTATTCTCCGTACAGACTCTTCCACAGATTAAAAGAATGCATAAAAAAGACTTGACAAGAATAAAATGATAGTTTATATTAGATAATAATAAATACCATATGTATAGCATAGGTGAGTTATCCTCTGCGTCGCCGTGTTGATGGCCGGCACGGGACAGGGGGAGAATCGGTGGGTTGAAGCTTTTTGTTTTATGTTTTCACAGACGCAGATGCCGGACCAACAGGATAAAGCGGAAGACACTGTGAAAACGTAAGGCAAAAAGAATGCCTTAGGCATTCCGGGAGCCTGCACGCCGGTTTTTCCAAACCTGTAAAGGAGGGCGCTTGCAATGAAAACCTATATTATCGCCATCGAGGACTATGTTTCCGATTTCTACGAAAAAATCGCGCAGACCGTAGATCTTTCCACATCGGAGGTCCTGGCGGACTCGCTGACAAAAACGGCCAGTCTTCTGTCTGAGGTCATTCTTGAGACAAAAAGAGAAGGTGAAAAGCTGTTTTCACCTGATGGTAAAATCAAGTCATAACAAAAGAAGCCAGTCAGGCGCGCGGTTAAAATCCGCGCGCCTTTTTCTGAATCATTTCGGGTGACGTCTCCGGGTAATCATACCCGCCTCTGCGTGAATATAAAAGAAAAAAACTGTTGATTTTTTATCTTGAAGCATACGCGTGCGGCTGATATAATTAATAAAATCAAATGTCGGAAGAAGCAAACACATATATGGCTTCATTGCACACAGGGCGCGTGCAGAAAGCGGCAAGCCGCCGAAAAACGTGTCTTGCAAATTTTTCTGACATTTTCATAGAAGGAAAGGCGGTAAACATATGCAGGAAATCAAGATCCAGCGCATCAAGGCGCCCAAAGAAAAGCCTGACTGGAACCATCTTGGCTTCGGCGGTTATTTTACGGATCACATGTTTATTCTCGACTATGCAAAAGAAACAGGCTGGACCAATGCGCGCATTGTGCCCTATGGCCCGCTTTCCTTTGACCCGTCGTCCATGGTGCTCCACTATGGGCAGGAGGTCTTCGAAGGCCTCAAGGCGTACCGTACGAAAAGCGGCGATGTGCAGCTTTTCCGTCCGCTTGAAAATATCCGGCGCATGAACCGCTCCAACGAGCGCCTGTGCATTCCGCAGATCGACGAGCAGCTGTATCTGGAAGCGCTCAAGCTGCTGGTAAAAACGGATATCGACTGGGTGCCCTCGCTTCCCGAAACGTCGCTGTATATCCGTCCATTCATCATCGCGACCGACGCGCATCTGGGCGTGCATGCCTCCAATCACTATTATTTCATCATCATCCTGTCGCCTGTCGGCGCGTACTATCCGGAAGGGCTCAATCCCGTGAAGATCCTCATCGAGGATGCGGATGTGCGCTCGGTCAAGGGCGGCACGGGCGAGGCCAAAACCGGAGGCAACTACGCGGCGACCATCCGCGCGCAGTCAAAGGCCAACGAAAAGGGCTATACGCAGGTTCTGTGGCTTGACGGCATCCACCGCAAGTATGTCGAGGAAGTCGGCACCATGAATGTGTTCTTTAAAATAGACGGGACAGTCGTGACCCCGCCGCTTCACGGCACCATCCTGCCGGGCGTGACGCGCAAATCCTGCATCGAGATGCTCAAAGCCTGGGGCATGCCGGTGGAGGAGCGTGCCATTTCCATCGACGAGCTTGAGCAGGCGGCCGCCGACGGAAAGCTCGAGGAAGCCTTCGGCTCGGGTACGGCCGCGGTCGTTTCCCCGATCGGTGAGTTTAATTTCGCCGGAAAAATATTTAAACCTTCGCAGCCCGGCATCGGGCCGGTCACGCGCAAGCTCTACGACACGCTGACCGGCATCCAGTGGGGCAATCTGCCCGACACGTTTGGCTGGACGATGAAGCTGTAAACCTAAGGCCGGACAGACGGGGGTCTGCGGTTTGACGGCGCAGCAAATAAATGATAAAAAAACCGGTGCCCGAAAGGGCACCGGTTTTTAGTTTGCAGAGAATGCGGCGTCCGGGTAAGGACGCGCCGGGGGCACATGGCGGCGGGCATAGCCGCGCTTATTTAATGCCTGATGAACAAATCAAAAACACAAGAGCTGCAATGCTTTGATGGTATTTTTGATTTGTTCAAGTGCAAGGTTTTTGTGGCATATGCCGCAAAAACCTTGCACTTAGGATTTGAAACATTCGTTTCAAATCCTAACAGGTAGTCAATCAATGGTTCTGAAGTGCCAAAACAAATGTGTTTTGGTACTAAAAGTCAGCAACATGCGGACTTTTGCAAATGCGATTCAAAAATCGCATTTGTTCAGTGGACATTATTTAATGCCTGATGTACTTCAAATCCCAAAACACATATGAAAAATCCCGCGGCATGCGGACTTTTTATATGCGACTTAAAAACCGAATTCGTTGCGCGGATATTATTTCCAGGTCAGCAGCTGGCGGTATTTTGCCGACTCATGAACCCGCCCGACCGCGGAAAAGGACAGATTCTGCACGCCGATCATTTCCTCGCATAGCGCGCGCACATCGTGCACACTGACCGCGTCGAACTTCTCGATGATCTCCTCGGCGGTGGGTACATGACCTAAATACAGCTCCGAGCGCGCGAGATGGTTCATGCGCGCGTTGGTCGATTCAAGGCTCATGAGCACGCCGGCTGTAATCTGCTCGCGCGCGCGGTCAAGCTCGTCGGCGGTCGGGCCGTCGGACACGAACCGCGCAAGCTCCTCGCAGATAAGCGCAAGGGCGGCTTGCTCGGTTTGACAGCCAAGCGCCGTATAGATACCAAAGATTCCGGTATCCTCATGGGCGGCGGCAAAGGAGTAGATGGAATAGCACAGTCCGCGCTGTTCGCGCACCGACTGGAACAGGCGGGAGGACATGCCGCCGCCCAGGATCAGGCTCAGAATCTGCAGCGTGTGGCGCTCCTGTGCGGCCATGCCGGGGGCGGGAAAGCCGAGGCACAGATGATTTTGTTCGATGGGCTTGTGCCGGACGGTGAAGGCGGGCGCGTAGCCGACACAGTCCGGTGTAAACGCCGCGGGCCCTGTCATACCGGAAAACCGCGCCCGCAAGTAATCGATGTCCGCATCGGTGAAGCTGCCCGATACCGCGACCACGGTTTTATAGGGGCTGTAGTTTTCCCTGATATAACGGCGTATGCGCGCGGCGGTCAGCTTTTTGAGCGTGGCCGGCCGGCCAAGAATGCTGTATTCAAGCGGCGTGCCCTTGTATACCGCCGAAAAAAGGCGTTCCGACACCAAATCCTCCGGGGAGTCCTCATACATTCCGATTTCCTCAAGGATGACCCCGCATTCCATTTTTACGTCCGCCGGCGTGATTTTCGGCTCAAAAAACATATCGCAAAGCACGTCGAGCGCCTGCATAAGGTGCTTATCCAACGCGCGCGCGTAAAAACAGGTGCATTCCTTTGTGGTAAAGGCGTTGACCTGTCCGCCGATGCTGTCCATGGCGGAGGCGATATCCGAGGCGGTGCGCGTTTCGGTACCCTTGAACACAATATGTTCAATAAAATGCGAAATGCCGTTCACTTCGGGCGGTTCGTGGCGCGAACCGCTGCCGATCCAGATGCCGACGCTTGCCGAGCGTACATGCTCGATGTGCTCGCACAGGATGCGCACGCCGTTTGGCAGGGTAATCTTCTCAATCACACAGTCCACCTCGTTTGGAAAAAATGGGGTACTTTCGTATAAACCAAAAAGGACAAGGGGAAAATCCCCCCGTCCCATCGGCATGTGCAAGGCTCCTGGTTACACAGGAAGCCGGTTTACCTAATAATTAGTTCTGCTCGCCGTTTTTGTTCTCCAGGTCGGCCATGGCATCCTTGCGGCTTAGGTTGATGCGGCCTTTTTCGTCGATTTCGACAACCTTGACCCAGGTCATATCGCCGATGTTCACAACGTCCTCCACCTTGTTGACGCGCTGTGCAGCGAGCTTGGAAATGTGGATAAGGCCTTCCTTGCCCGGAGCGATCTCGACAAACGCGCCGAAGGTCATCAGGCGTGTGACTTTGCCGTAGAACGTGTCGCCCACGGCGGGATCGACCACAATGGCTTCAATAATTCTGCGCGCGTTGTCGCAGGCGGCCTTGTCGATGGCGGAGATGAATACGCGTCCGTCATCTTCAATGTCGATCTTCGCGCCGGTGTCGGCGACGATCTTCTGAATGACGCTGCCGCCTTTTCCGATGACGTCGCGGATCTTCTCCGGATCGATGTTGATCTGGATCATCTTGGGCGCATACGGGCTCAGCTCTGTGCGCGGGGCAGAAATGCACGGCAGCATGATTTCGTCTAAAATGTTATAGCGCGCGTCGCGGGTGATGTCCAGCGCTGAGCGGATGATCTCGGCGGTCAGCCCGTCCACCTTTAAGTCCATCTGAATGGCCGTGATGCCCTTCTTGGTGCCGGCTACCTTGAAGTCCATATCGCCGTGGAAATCCTCAACGCCCTGAATGTCGGCAAAGGTGATCCAACGGTCGCCCTCTGTGACAAGGCCGCAGGAAATGCCGGCGACGGGAGCCTTGATGGGAACACCCGCGTCCATAAGCGCCAGCGTAGAGCCGCAGATCGCGCCCTGAGAGGTGGGAGCCGTTGGAGGAGAGCACCTCGGAAACAAGGCGGATGCAGTACGGGAACTCCGCTTCGGAGGGGATGACCGGGTCGAGCGCGCGCTCGGCCAGCGCGCCATGTCCGATTTCGCGGCGGCCGGGGCCACGGCTGGGCTTGGCCTCGCCCACGGAATACGGCGGGAAATTATAGTGGTGCATATAGCGCTTGGTTTCATCGTCATAAATGTTATCCAGCTTCTGCTGGTCGGAGATGGTGCCTAAGGTGGCAACGGTCAGCACCTGCGTCTGTCCGCGGGTGAACAGGCCTGAGCCGTGTGTGCGCGGGAGCACGCCGACTTCGGCGGCCAGCGGCCTTACCTCGAGCATGCCGCGTCCGTCCACGCGCTTGCCCTCGTCGAGCAGCCAGCGGCGCAGGGTGTATTTCTGCAGCTTGTACAAGCAAACTTCCATAAAAGTGCCGATTTGCGGATACTGTTCTGAAAATTTCTCCTTAAGCTCGGCGCGCAGCACGTTTAAGCGCTCGTCGCGCACGACCTTGTCGTCGGTATCCATGCAGGCGCGCACCTTGTCAAGCGCGTAGTCCTTCACGACTTCGTACAGCTCTGCGTCAAAGGCGGCGCGGGCGTATGCAAACTTCTCCTTGCCGATTTCGGCCTTGATGCCGTTTATAAAGGCAACAATCTTTTTGATTTCCTCGTGGGCAAACAGAATGCCTTCGTACATGACGTCCTCAGACACTTCGTTGGCGCCCGCCTCAATCATAACGACCTTGTTCGCGGAGGCCGCGACGGTGACGTGCATCTGTGAGGTTTCGCGCTGCGCGGAGGTGGGGTTAACGACATATTTGCCGTCGACCAGCCCCACGATGATGCCCGCGATCGGGCCGCTCCAGGGGATATCCGAGATGGTCAGCGCGATGGACGCGCCGATCATGGCGACAATTTCAGGTGCGCAGTCATATTCAACGGACATGACTGTCGCCATGACGGACACGTCGTTGCGCATATCCGACGGAAACAGCGGGCGCAGCGGGACGGTCGATCAGGCGGGAAGCCAGAATAGCCTTTTCGGTGGGGCGGCCTTCACGGCGCAGGAAGCTGCCCGGGATCCTGCCCACGGAGTAAAGCCTTTCCTCAAAATCAACGGAGAGGGGGAAGTAGTCCAGACCCTCCCTCGGCTGAGCCGAGGCCGTTGCGGTGACCAGTACGGAGGTCTGCCCATAGGAGACGAAGCATGAGCCGTTGGCCAGCCCCGCCATTTTACCGGTTTCAACCCTGAGCGTGCGTCCGCCCAGCGCGGTCTCAAAGACGCGGTAGTTTTCGAATTGTTTTTTGTTCATAATATCCTCCTTGCAAAATTTGCGGCAAGGACGAACACCGGCGTTTAGCACTTGAAAATGTTTCCGGACCATCCGGAGCCTTTGGGTATCCGGCCCGGTATCCGGGAAAATTTTCAATTGCTAAACGGGGTTCGCGCGTACCATGCCGCCATAGCGGTGTGCGCTTAAAAAAGAAATAGACGCGGCGCGGGATTTTCCCGCAAAAAGACCATGCGCCGCGCAACCGGCAACGCATGGTATGCGTGGCGCCGGCCGTCGGCGCATGAGACGGCGGACAAAACAGGGGATTTTACTTGCGGATGCCCAGCTTCGCGATCAGTGCGCGGTAACGCTCGACGTCTTTCTTCTGGAGATAATCGAGCAGTGAACGGCGTGCGCCGACCATTTTGAGCAGCCCGCGGCGGGAATGGTTGTCCTTCTTGTGCACCTTCAGATGCTCGGTGAGCTGATTGATGCGCGCGGTCAGGATGGCAACCTGCACCTCGGGCGAGCCCGTGTCTGTCTCATGCGTGCGGTTATCCTGGATAACAGCTGTTTTTTCTTCTTTTAAAAGCATTTATGTCACCTTTTCTGCCTGATTCCCATAGAGCCTGGTACCGGGACGGGTGAAGGTCCGCCCACGACGGCGGCATGTTTCCCGGAACTAAGCAGCAGGGACGCCGGTTAAGTTTTCCCAGCGTAAAGCGGGTTAATTCTAACATAATTTCGGTGGCATGTAAATAGTATAACCGATTTTTTCATTTCCCGCTGAATTTTTGCTTTTTGATATAAAGAAAAACCATGCCGGTTCCGGTTTCCGCCGCTTATATTGACGGACGCGGGAAACGTGTGCTACCATAAATTGTATGGCGTCCGCTCGACGCGGAACTTGAGAGGAAGAAACCCATGCGTGAGCTTTTTTTCCCGGAAACACGGTGTGCGGAAAGCCTTTTTGCAGATATGGAGGAAACCGCTATCCGGTCTGCGCTGGAAGGATATATGGGGCACGTCTGGACCGACGGAGAAAACCCGCCGCGCACGGCGCATATCCGGCAGGGCGATTTTCATTTATTTGCCGGCGACGCGCGCGCCGATTGCGCGCGGGAGATGCTTTCCGGCCTCAGCCCCGGTGCCATTCTGGTCGCGCACGGGCAAACCTGGCGGGAGCTGATCGAGAAAACGCTGGGCGAACGGGTCGTACATATCAAGCGGTACGCGTTTTATAAAAACCCTGCGCATCTGGATATCGGTCGGATCAGCCGGCTCATGACCTGTCCGCAGGGGTTTACGCTCAAGCGAATAGACGAGGCGCTGGCAGAGAAGGCGCTTTCCGAGCCGTGGTCAAGAGATTTTGTTTCGCAGTTTTCTTCGGCGAGTGATTACGTGCAGCGCGGGCTGGGCATGTGCGTGCTGTATCGGGATGAGCTTGTCTGCGGCGCGTCCTCCTATTATGTGTATCGCGGCGGACTTGAGGTGGAAATTGACACCCGTCCGGATTTTCGCCGCCGTGGGCTTGCCACAGCCGCGGCCGCGGCGCTTATAAAATGCAGCCTTGAGAAAAAGCTGTATCCCAGCTGGGACGCCGCGAACCTTGAATCCGTCGGGCTTGCCGAAAAGCTCGGCTATAAGATGAAAAAGGCCTATGATGCATTCTTCTATAAGACCTGCTGAATAACCGGAAAATGCAGCCGCTGCGCGGCATTTATCAATGCGGTCAGAAAAGCCGCATGAACTCAGCTGATATTATATCCCCGACGCGGATGCGTATAGAGAGGATACCGAGCCGAATACCGGGGGGGTTCGGCTCGATACCCCCGGTTTTTCCGATGATGCTGCGGGGCAAGGCATTTGCGGCGCGCATAAACAGGTAAAACCAATCAAAAAGCCCGATACCGGGCTTTTTTTGTTAGCACAACAAAGGGACAGGCGGCAAGCCTGTCCCTTTGCATATAAATAGGAGGGAAAAGATGAATAAGTACAATAAACTCTACAACTAGAAGGATATCATCATATTGTTAATAAACAACTCAGCAAATATTACAAAAATATGAATTATATCAAATAATCTGACTAAACACGGGGCGGATTTTCGGCACAGTCTTGTTGCTTTTTTCGCAGGCGCGCAAAAAAATCCTCCAGAAGCGCCGCACACTCGCTCTCAAGCACGCCGGAATATACGCGCGGACGGTGGTTGAAGCCCTCTTCAAACAGGTTTAAAACGCTGCCGCAGGCGCCGGCTTTTGGGTCGCGCACGCCGAACACGACCGTGGAAAGCCTTGCGTTTATGATGGCGCCGGCGCACATGGGGCACGGCTCGAGCGTGACATACAGTGTGCATTCGCTCAGCCGCCAGCGCCCGAGCGCCTTGCATGCCCCGTCAATGGCCTCAAGCTCAGCGTGCCACAGGGCGTTTTTACCGGACTCCCTGCGGTTTCGTCCGGAGGAGATCACTCCGCCGTCGTGCACCACAACCGCTCCCACGGGTACCTCGCCCTCTTCACCCGCCTGATTTGCATGCTCGAGCGCCATGCGCATATAGGTTTCCCGTTCCATAACGACCCCTCCTGCGAAAAATAGCCGGTTTTTGGCGGATTACAGCCCTTACGGACAGTATACATAAAAACGGCCGGGTTTTAAAGCAGCCGTGGCAATTTATGCGGCGCGAATGGAAGGATGGACGAAGGTCTGACTGCTTTGACAGACCGTGGATATTGAGGCGTACTTTATAGAACGGCACTCCGGTATGCCGGAACGAAATCGGGTTTTGCGGCAGTCTCTTCCGCGATGCGCGTCCGGCTGAAATTACACGGGCGGCTAAATCCAGCGGCTTCGGGAATTATTTTTTTACCGGACGCTTTATGCCTGACCGAGCAGTCCCGCGCGGTCGAGCACGGTAAGCAGCCTTTCCATCGTCAGAGGGTCATGCAGCGCGAGGTTTCCCAAGTCATCGCCCCGCAGCAGCCCGCGGGCAAGCGCCTTGTTGACCGCGTCCGCGGCCCATGGCGCGGGTGTATTATCCAGAATGGACGTATCCTCCTTCTGGTTAAGCCAACCCAGAATGCCGCGGCCGACGGCCACGCCGACGGCCTTTTGCTTTGCCGCCGTATCTGCAAGCGCGCAGTCCTGCGTATGGTCTAAAAAAACACGGCTCAATAATCAGAGCGGGACAGTTTGACAGCCGGATGATGCCGAAATAATCGGCGTTTCCGGCGCTGTTTTTCCGGGTCACGATTTTTCCGCTGCTTTGGCCAAGCGCTTTGAGCTTATCAAGAATACTTGCGGCCAGCTTATCCGCCTGTGCGGTATCTTTATATGCCGAACGGATGACCTCAGCCCGGTCTCCGCCGCCCGCGTTATAGTGACAGGAGATAAGAAGCCCCGCGCCCCAATTGTTTGCCAAGAGTGCGCGGGCGCTGACATCAAGCTTGACGGTTGAAGCAAGGGTTCCGGTGTGCGTAAGCAGGGTCTGATGACCGTGCGCGCGAAGAAACAGGGCGAGCGCCCTGGCGGTGACGAGAGTCATATCTTTTTCAACGAGCCGGGCGTTTGAGGCGCCGGAATCGGCTCCTCCATGACCGGGGTCGATGCATATTTTCATCAGCGGCCTCCTTTTTGTCTGCGATGCGCTTTTCACTTTTCAATATATGCGTAAAGCGATTCGCCTGACATCAGGAGGCGTTGCCCGATGAATCGCGGTCGCGATTCATCGGGTAGACAATTTTGATAAAATTTGCCTTTATATTTTTCGGACACGCGCAGATACTATGCTGTGACAGGGCATTTGCCCTGCTGAAACATGCAGGAACTTTAAAATAACGCGACTTGTGCGCGAGCACATCGCCCTGTAAGGGCGGGGTTCTAACCCCGCCCGTCCTACATAATGTTCACTCAACAATTGCGATTTTTAAGTCGCAAAGGTCCGCATGCTGCGGACTTTTGGTGCTAAAACAAATACAGGCCGCCGCACCGGAAGACGGATATTAAAAATTTTACCGCCCCGTTGAAGGGCGGTAAAAAAATGAATTCAAAAACAGCGGCGCAGGCCGCCTTACAAAACCTGCTGAACAAAGCTGCCGGCCGACATGCCGGTCATTTTTCTGAAAACCTTGCAGAAATACTTGGAATCGGAGTAGCCCACCATTTCCGCGATGTTGTAAATCTTATAATGTCCGGTCATGAGCAGCTGCTTTGCCTTGTTGACGCGAAACTGCATCAGATAGCTTGAAAATGGCTGACCGGTTTCCTTGCTGAACAGTGTGCTCAGATATTCGGGCGTGATGTTCAGCGCCGACGCCACGCTTTTGAGCGTGAGTCCCTGGTTATAGTCGCGGCTGATCAGCTTCATGGTCTTTTTCACGATCAGGCCGTACTGCGGCGTTTCCTCATGAAACAGGATATCCAGCAGACCCAGTACGAGCTGCTTCATTTCCTCGTTTGAATAAGAATCGATCAGCCGCTTTAAAAGCGCGGCCTGATTGATATATTTATAGGAGCTGTAGTTGAGCTCCTTGCATTTCCCCTGAATGGTGGTGATCAGGCAGGCGCATGCCTCAATTACGGTCCCCGGGTAGAAGACGCCCGCGCTGCAGTAATTGAAAAACCGCTCGGTTTCTTCCGTCGCATGCTGAAAATCACAGGAGCACAGCGCGCTGACAATATTTTTTTCAATTTCTTCGGGATAGGTAAACGGCAGCGTATGAGTTTTGTCGAGCAGCGACTTTGACAGAACGTTTTGATTTCCCAATACAATCGCCCATTTTAGTTGCCTGAAACACAGGCTGAAATCCATAGGCAGGTCGTTTTGCTTGAGAGGGCGGCTTGACAGGATGCAAAACGGCTTATCCATAGTAAAACGCTCCTGCCGGTTTAAATCGACCGCGGCCGCGATGCCGCGGTCGATTTCTTCGGAAAGGTCGCCGTATGGGTGCAGCACAACCACGCAGCATCGTTCGGGTATCGATAAAATAGTGCAGGTTTTTCCACGGCACGAAAAATAACTCCCGATTTTTTCATGAAGCAAATCAAGCCCGGCGCTGCTGCCGGACTCGGAAACCTCTTCGGTATACAGTCTGTCGACGCTTTGATCGTAGAGCTTTTTATCGGCGCAGGAATTTAAATAGGCAATGAGAATGTTTGTGTTGCGATAGAGAATCTGGTGCACCCGGTCATAAGGCTTGCTGCCCTGAACGATGTTATTTAAAAGCATGTTTTTGGCCAGCGTTTTAAAGGATTCCTCCGACAAAAGATCGCTTTTCATAGCCAGCTTCAGTTCAACCTGCTCAAGCAGCTCGATGAGGCTGTCGATCGAGACGGGCTTGAGCAGATAGTCACATACGCCGACCTTGATTGCGTTTCTGGCGTATTCGAAGTCGGCATAGCCGCTTAAAATGACCGGGATAAAATCCAAGTCCTCTTTCTTCAGCTTTGTCAGCATGTCGATGCCGTCCATAAGCGGCATTTTTATATCGGTGATGACAATGTCCGGCGCAGCAGCGCGGATGACCGCCATACCGTCCGTGCCGTTGGCGGCTTCTCCCGCGAAAATATAAGCGGGCTTGATTTTTTTAACGAGGTTTATAATGCCGCTTCTGGATTTTTGCTCATCGTCGATCACAACGAATTTATACACGGCTGATTCACCTCCTGCCATTCCTCAATTTACCCGTCTGAATAATTGCACGGGGAAATCAATTATTTTTAACCAAAACGGCGCAGATAAATAACCTTTTAATGATTTGTTTTGACCCGGCGCGGCCGGACTCGGGAGGCTGTCTGTAAAAGCAGCCGGAGCGGCGCCGCGGGGACTATTTCACATAAGGCTTTGCACGCTCAAATGTACGCTTCATCGCGGGCTCGGGATCGTACAGGTAGTCGCTGCTGGCAAGCTCAAAGGTGACGGTGTGCTCGTAGCCAAAATCGCACAGCGCCTGCATGTCCTCGTCAAGCGGCAGGTTTCCGTCTCCCCATGCCATATGGCCGGTGGGCGCTCCGTCGATAAGGTGTACATGGAGCAGGTCTTTTCCGTAAGCGTCCAGGTAATCCTGCATGGTTTCCCCCGCCAAATGCATGGGAACGGTGTCGACCATAGCCTTTACTGAGGGCAGATCGATCTCGTCGAGCATCTTCTTCTGGGCGTCGAGTGTGTAAATCAGGTTGGATTCCGTGGGCTGCAGGTTTTCAAGCAAAATGGTGACGCCCAGCTTCTGCGCGTACTCGCCGAGGGTATGCAGCGACTCGCGGGAATACTTCCACGCGTCCTCTTTGGGTGCGTCCTCATAGCCCCAGCCGCTGGTCATGAGCATTTTATTTGTGCCGAGTTCGCAGGCGGCGTATACGCCCTTCCGGAAAAACTCAACGCTTTTTTCACGGATAATGGGATCGCGCTCGGCGATGTTATAGGGGTACATCAGCTGCTCGGGCGTGTAGCAGGTGAGCTTCAGCCCGCGCTCGGCGATGGCTTTTTTAACATAGGTAGTGGAGGGATAGGAAATATCGTCAAAAAACTGATGCGGGTATCCGCCCCAAAACTCAATGCTCTGCGTGCCTACGCGCACCATGGAATCCAAAAAATACTCCAGCGAAAAAAATCTGTAACATAGGTTCATGCCCGCGATTTTGCTTCTATCAATCTTTTTCATTGCGACAACTCCCTTATGTATAAAATCGAACTGCCTCGGTAAAAGAGGTTCTGTGTTCATTATGCGCGCACCTCGATTCCAGTTGCAATATTCATTTTGCATAGTTGGAGCGCTCGTTTTTTGGAGGTGGTAAAAGCTGGAAGCGCGGGAGCCGGACAAACCGCAGATGAACTATTCGCCTGATGAACAAATCAAAATACAACAACTGCAATGGTTTGATGGCGCTTTTGATTTGCCGGGCAGGAAGTCAATCAATAATTCATACCAAAACACAGTTGTTTTGGTACCAAAAGTCCGCAACATGCGGACTTTTGCAAATGCGTCTTAAAAACCATATTCGTTTAGTGGCTAAATATTATTCGCCTATGACGGTAAGAAAGACTTTTCTGCTTTGCACGCCGTCAAATTCCGCCAGATAGATATCCTGCGCCATACCGCTTACGACCTTGCCGTTTGCCACCGGAAGGACGGCGTGGTTGCCCGCGAGCATGGATTTTAAATGTCCGGGCGCGTTTCCGCCCGTCGCGCCGTAGGTGGGTAAAAAATGGTTGTGCGCGTATGGACCGGTCGTGGGGATGAGTTTATCGAGCGTTTGCTCGATATCGGTCTCCAGGCAGCTCAGGCTTTCGTTTACCATGATTCCGGTGGTCGTGTGGGCGGTGATCACATACACCACGCCGGTTGTCACGCCGGATTGCTCCACAAAATCCTTTACGTCCTGCGTGATTTTGATCAGATCAAATTCCTTTTTGCTGATTTTCTCAATCGTTGTCATCTTTACCATGTCGCTACACCTCCAGACCGATGAATTTGACCGCGTTGCCGCCGAGCAGCTTCGCCCGGGTCTCGTCGCGCATTTCAAGGCTGTCCAGCCCGCGCTTGATGCGCGCGGAGCGGAAGCGCGGATTGTTTGAGCCGAACATCACCTTGTCGGAGAAATTGTTTTCAAACCACAGCGGCCCCATGGTGCGGTTAAAAATCTGATCCATGAAAATTTCCGGGGAGTCCATGTAGAGCATGGACGTGTCGGTGTACACGTTGGGATATTTGAGAACCATCATGGCCGTCTCCGCCACCCATGGCCAGCCGAAATGCGCAAGGCACATTCTAAGCTCCGGGTATTTCTGCGCGGTTTCCTCAAAATTGACCGGATTTGCATATTTGACCAGACAGTCCGGTTCCCAGGACATGCCCGCGTGAAACAGGATGGGCTTATTATACTCAAGACATTTCTTATAAATGGGCTGCATGATCTCCTCCGAGGGGTAAAAGGCCTGCTTGGAGGGGTTGAGCTTGAGCCCCATCAGCCCCAGATCCTTAAACGCATGGTCAAGGACGTCGAGCGCGTCCTTCCTGTGCGGGTCAACGCTTGCAAAGCCGATAAAGCGATCGGGCGCCAGCTTTGTCAGCTGACAGATCTGTTCGTTTGTTATGATACAGCCGCCCATCGATGTTGTCAGGTCAAGGGGCAGAAGCACCAGTCGGTCGATGCCGAAGGTATCCATCTGCGTGAAGGTCACTTCTTCTGAAAACGGGCTCATCAGGTCCCAGCCGGCGGCTTTCTTGCGGAAAGCGATTTCCTCCGGATTTTTGCTGATCGAGCCGTAAAAACCGGGATGGACATGTACGTCGATAACCAATTTTTACATCCACCTTTCATTTTTGCCCGGAATATGTCTGGTAATGAAAGGATCTTTGTCCTGTTTGCCGCCGCTCCGCTGCCATAAGTGAGACTGAAAGGGGAGGCAGGGAAATGGCCGGATCCTTTTCCTATTAAACTTAACATACCGGTCATTGGGCGTAAATATGTCTATTTTAATGAAATAGGACTATCTTAAGGAGAATTGCCTGCAATAGGGAAAACGCCCCGAACCCATGCTTTTGCAGGCGGCTGATTATCGCATCCAGCAAAAGGATGCCGAGCGGGCGCACCCGGTAGCAGGCCGCAAAGCTTACTGTTCTGAAAAGTGCCGGGAACGGGGGCAACGGGCAGCGGATGCAAGAAGAGGGCGAAAAGTATCGCCGGAACAAGAAACCTAGCGTCACACTTAAAAAGTTCTATGTTCATGCGGCTTTCAGGACATAATAAATCGGAGAGTAAGGCGGAATACCTCATTCTCCGATTTTTATCTTTTATACCGTGACGGTTCGGTCCAATTTAGCCCGATAAGGGCGATATCAATGACGGATTATACTTCAAACCGAATGCAAACGAATTTATTTTTCCCTCGGCAAAGGACAGCGTCATTTCGCAGCAGCAGAGTTACATCCTCAACCGTTTGGCCGTTTAACTTGATACCTTTGCCCTCTATTAATCTTCTGCCGTCAGAATTAGAGGCGGCAAAGCCGGCTTTTTTGAGCAATTCAATAATTGATATTTTATTTTCCGTAATCACCAAAGTTTCCATATTATCCGGAGTTTTGCCGGAAGCGATGGACAGATAACGCTGCTGGGCTTGCGCTATGGCGCTTTCCCCATGATATAATCTGACAATTTCCCGCGCATACGCGAAATGAGCCTGCCGAATATCCTGGTCAATATACAGGGAATAATCTTGTTTGGATATATCGGTGGTCAGCCTGAAATAATCGGCAAGAATACCATCGGGCACTTTCATGCACTTTTCAAATATGATTTCTGCCGACTCATCTATACCGATATAATTATCCAGAGACTTGCTCATCTTTTCAACACCATCAAGTCCAGGCAGCAAGGGAAATGTTATGACTTCCTGCGGCTTCTGTCCGTAATCCTTTTGAAGCTCGCGTCCGACCAGCAGATTAAAGGTCTGGTCGGTTCCGCCGATTTCAATATCCGCGCTCAGAGCAATGGAATCATACCCCTGCATGAGCGGATACAACAGCTCGTGCAGACCTATGGGCTGATTGCCTGCGTAGCGATTTGCAAAATCGTCGCGCTCCATGATGCGGGCAAGCGTATACTTTCCTGCGAGCTTGAGCACATCGCTGAAGCTCATTTTCTCAAGCCATTCGGAATTGTAGGTGATGTGGGTTTTTGCCGGATCAAGTATCTTCGTGACCTGCTCAAAATAGCTTTGTCCGTTTCTGCGGGTTTCCTCAAATGTTAGAGGAACCCGCGTTTTGCTTTTTCCCGACGGGTCACCAATCATGCCCGTAAAGTCGCCGATAACAAAAATGATCTCGTGTCCAGCGTCCTGCATACGCCGCAACATTCTGAGCGGAACCGTGTGGCCCAGATGCAGGTCAGGGCGGGAAGGGTCAGCTCCAAATTTGATTTTTAAGGCTTTGCCGCTCGTAAGGCGCTCTTTCAATCCTTCCTCAGAATAAATGTCTACCGCATTCCGCTTTATGGTTTCAAAGGCCAGGTTTGTGCTCATAATAATCCTCCTTTAAATAAAAAAAGCGGCTCAAAGCATAAAGCCTTGAGCCGCTGAATCGCCGTTGATTATCTAATCATGGCAATAGCAACCCAAGTCTGTTTCCATAATAATAAGAAACAGACTGGTAGAGGTTAGCGCTGGTTTTCTTTGTTGCTATGCCCATATAGAACCTCACAATAATTTGAAAATAGTATATCAGGGGCGCAATTGCATGGCAATCCGGATATATCACAAATCCGAACCCTTCGCCAACAGAAACAACCTGTCGTGAGTGGTTCGGATTATGTGCGTTTGGCGCGCCCGACAGGACTCGAACCTGTGACCTCTTGATTCGTAGTCAAGCACTCTATCCAGCTGAGCTACGGGCGCATTTTTTTAACCGCCATATGATATTAGCATATACGAAAGTGAAAATCAAGTTAAAACATCTTCCGGCCGGTAAAAAAATGTCCGCGACAACGGGAAAAAGCCGCCCTACAGCCGCACGCGGTTTAGCCGCAGCGCGTTTGTGACCACGGAAACGGAGGACAGCGACATAGCCGCGGCTGCGAGCATGGGGCTTAGCAGCGGGCCGCCGAACAGGTATAAAAGTCCCGCCGCGACGGGAATGCCTAAAATGTTATAGCAAAACGCCCAGAATAGGTTTTGCTTGATGTTGCGCATGGTCGCGCGGCTCAGGCGAATGGCAAACAGCACGTCGGTAAGCTTGTCGTGCACCAGCACGACATCCGCCGACTCGATGGCGACGTCCGCGCCCGTGCCGATGGCAATGCCGATATCCGCCTGCGTGAGCGCGGGCGCGTCGTTGATGCCGTCGCCGACCATGGCGACAAAATGACCGGACGAGCGCAGCGCGGCAATCCTTTCGGCTTTCTGCCCGGGCAGCACACCCGCGATGACCTCGTCGATTCCTGCCTGCGCGGCAATGGCGCGCGCAGTCTTTTCGTTGTCCCCGGTGAGCATGACCGTACGGATGCCCAGCTCGTGCAGTCCCGTAATGGCCTGCCGGCTTTCACTCTTGATGACGTCGGCCACAGCCACCAGTCCCGCGAGCCTGCCCGACTGCGCGACGAACATGGGGGTTTTGCCGTCCTGCGCGAGCGCATCGGCGCGCGCTTCAAAGGCTTCGGTGTCAATGCTGTTTTGCCGCATGAAGGCGAGGTTTCCCAAAAGCACGCTCGTGCCGTTCACGCTCGCCCGGACGCCGTAGCCCGGCAGTGCGGAAAAGTCCTGCACATCGGCAAGCGCAAGGCCTCTGCTTTGCGCCTCGGAGACGATTGCCTCGCCCAGAGGGTGCTCGGAGTTTTTTTCTACACTGGCGGCAAGTATGAGCAGGGGGTGCTCCTCACCGTCCTGCGCGAGGATATCCGTCACGCGCGGTTTTCCCGCGGTGAGCGTGCCCGTTTTATCAAATGTAACGATGCTGACCTTGTGCGTGGTTTCCAGCGCCTGCGCGTTTTTAAAGAGCACGCCGTTTTCAGCGCCCCGTCCGGTACCTACGATGATGGCCGTCGGCGTTGCAAGACCCAGCGCGCACGGACACGCGATGACGAGGACGCTGATGAATACGCCCAGCGCGAACTCCGCGTCCTTGCCCGCAAGCAGCCAGGCGGCGCCGGAAATCAGGGACAGCGCGATGACCACGGGGACAAAATAGCCCGCGATGATATCCGCCAGCTTTGCAATGGGGGCCTTCGAGCCCTGCGCCTGTTCCACAAGACGCACGATCTGCGCCAGCGCCGTGTCTTTTCCCACTTTTGTGGCGTGATAGCGGATGCTGCCGTTTTTGTTAATGGTGGCGCCGTATACCGCGTCGCCCGTTTTTTTCTCGACGGGCAGGCTTTCCCCGGTCAGCATGCTCTCGTCAACCGAGGTATAGCCGTCGGTCACCACGCCGTCGACCGGCAGGCGCTCGCCGGGGCGCACGAGCACCGTGTCCCCCGTGCGGACCTCGCCGACTGGGACGGTGAGTTCGGCTCCGTCGCGCACAACGACCGCGGTTTTTGGGGCTAAGGACATCAGCTTTGTAATGGCCTCTCCCGTTTTTCCTTTTGAGCGCGTTTCCAGATATTTTCCGAGCAGCACAAGGGTGATGATGATCGCGCCGCTTTCAAAATACAGATGATGCGCCGCCTCGTGGTGGCCTATGCCGACTCTGTAAAAAGAATACATACTGAATACAAAGGCGGCGGAGGTGCCCACGGCGACAAGGCTGTCCATATTCGGGCGCAGTCTGAACAAACTGCGAAAGCCGTTGGTGTAAAACCTGTACCCGACCGCCATAACGGGGAGGGAAAGAAGCAGTTGGGTGAGCGCATATACAAACGGGGTGCGCATCGGGCTCATGCCGCCCGGCAGGGGCAAACGGACGAAGGTGATCATAGGGGCCATGGCGATATACAAAAGGGGAATGGAAAACACAGCGGCGGCAATGACCTTTATGCGCAGGGCACGCGTTTTATCGCGCGAGGACTGCGCCTGATCCTCAGAGGACTGCTCCGCCTGCTCGATAACGGTATAGCCTTCGTCTTCAACGGCCCGTACAATATCTTCAAAGGACAATTTCTTCTCGTCGTATTCAATTTCCGCTTTCTCAACGGCCAGATTGACGCTTGCGCTTTTCATTCCATCAAGTCTTTGCAGGGCGCGCTCGCTTGCCGCGCTGCAGGCAGCGCAGCTCATTCCGCCTATTTTAAAGCTGCGGCGGGTCACTTAAACCACCTCATAGCCGGCCTCACGCACGGCGGTCTTTAAAGCCTCGGCGTCAGCAAGCGTCTCGTCAAAGCGCACCACGGCAGATCCCTCGGCGGCGCTGACCGTGCAGGCTTCGACGCCGCGGATGGCCGAAAGCGCGCGGCTTACGCGCTTTTCACAGTGCGCGCACGACATGCCTTTAATCTGTATGACAATTTCTTTCATTTTAAATATCCTTTCAACCCGGCAAGAATCGTCGGGCAGCCGGCTGTCTGCCGGCCTGCGCCTTTATCATAGCATGCTTTTTATTCGCTTGCAATAGTTTACTATATTTGTATTATATAGCAGTCAACCCGATAGGCCGACCGGACAGAAAAAAAGGCTACGGCGCATAGCCGTACAGTCCGCGAACGGACACCTCTCCGGAATTGACCGTTTCAACCGAGCCGTCTTCATAGCGCACAACAAGCGCCGCGTCCTCGTCGATGGAAAGCGCGGTTCCGAGCCGTTTTTGTCCGCCGCGCTGCACCGAAACCGCCTGTCCGATGGTCATACAGGCCGCGCGGTATTCGCTCAGCCACTGCGCGCGGCCGGCTTCAAAAGCGGACGCTGTCATTTCATCCAGCTGCGTAAGCAGCGCGGCAATCAGGGCCTCGCGGCTGATCGGGCGGCCCGCCGCTGATTTAAGCGACGTGGCGATGGAGGAAAGCTCCGGGGGAAACTCCTCCGATTCTTGATTTACGTTGATTCCTATGCCCACCACCGCGTACTGCACGCGCCCCGTTTCGCTTTCAAGAGAAAGCTCAGTGAGTATGCCGCACAGCTTTTTTCCGCCGAGTATCAGGTCGTTTGTCCACTTGATCTGCGGGCGCAGCGCGCAGGTCTGCTCAATGGCGCGGCAGACCGCCACGGCGGTGAACGCCGTGAGCACCATCAGCTTATTGGCGGGCAGCGTGGGGCGCAGCAGCAGGGAGAGATAAATTCCTTTTCCCGGCGGGGAATGGAAAACACGGTCAAAACGCCCGCGCCCGCCGGTCTGCTGTTCGGCAAGCACCACCGTGCCGTGCGGCGCGCCCTCGAGCGCCATGCGCTTAAGGTGCGTGTTGGTGGAGTCGGTGCTGTCGAGCACCTCGAGCGGGTGGAGCTGCGCGCCGCTTCCCAGCGCGGATGCAACGCTTTCCCGCGTCAGGCGCGCGGGCGGGGAGATCAGCCGGTAGCCTTTGTTGGTGCGAGACTCAATGACATACCCCTGCGCGCACAGGAACTTCACCGCCTTGCAGACCGCCGCGCGCGACACGCCCAGCTGTCCGCTCAGCTCCTGCCCGGAGACGAATTGTCCGTTATTTTTCGTGAGTGCGTTTAAAACATCCTGCTTAAGCATAGTGTTACTTCCATTTGCTAAAATTATTACGCACAGGTTGACAGGCCTGCCGCACGCAGATATAATGTAAACTAAAATAATGAACGAGGGTTTACAATATGAAAAAGACATTTACAACAAAAACCTTGATCCTGGTTGCACTTTTCGCCGCGCTCACCGCGGTGGGGGCATTTTTAAAAATTCCCGTGCCGCCCGCCCCGATTACCCTGCAATTTTTATTCACCGCGTTTGCGGGCATCCTGCTCGGGCCCGTTTACGGCGCGCTCAGTCAGCTTGTCTATGTGGGGATGGGGCTTGCGGGCCTTCCCGTATTTACCATGGGCGGGGGGATCACCTACGTGCTCCAGCCGTCCTTCGGCTTTCTTCTGGGCATGGTGTTTTCCGCGTATGTCATCGGTAAATGCTATGAAAAGCTGGGAGACGGTTTTTTCCGGATCGCCGGGGCGTGCCTTGCGGGGCTTGCGGTGCTGTATGCGGTGGGGCTGCCGTACATGTATCTCGTGCTGCACGGATATATGGGCAGCCGGATCACCGTGGCTCAGGCGGTGTGGTCGGGCTTTATCCTGTATTTGCCCGGCGATCTGCTGAAAATCACGCTGCTGGCCTTCGTGTGCCGGCGCGTGCTGCCCGCCCTTCGGGCGCGCGGGATCGCGCACAGGTGACCAAACCGGCGTGCGCGGTGAAAAGCGGACGCAGCATATAGGAACCACGGGCGGCCGCAGGCCGCCCGTGAGCGCGTCGATAAAGTCGACACGCTGGTACCCCCCGGTTTCGCCGTCCATACGGCGGTCTATGGAGTTTTTCAACGCGCATGTCGCCCAAAAAACGAACTATGCGTACACGCGAATGGTTTTCTGACAGTCTTCGGGCGGCCGTAGGCCGCCCGTTTTTTTATAGCCGCACGATATTGACCCCATCTTTTCCGCGCAGGTATTCGGCCTCGCGCGTATGGCAGGAAAACAGGATGATCTGCCTGTTTTTCGCTTCAAGCAGCAGATAATCGAGCACGCGCGCCATGCGGCTGTCGTCAAAGGCCACAAGCGCGTCGTCGAGCACGACGGGCGGGGGATTGTCCTGCGGCAGCGTCAGCCGGCAGATGGCCAGCCGCAGCGCAAGATAAAGCTGATCGGCCGTGCCGCGGCTCAGGCGCTGAACGGTCAGCGGGGAAATCTGTCCGGCTGACGCCGCCATGGGGGAAAAGCTGCGGTCGATGAGCACCTTCTGGTAGCGCTGGTTTGTAAAACTGGCCATCATTTCACCCGCCGCCGCATTGAGCGCGGGGCAAAGCGCAGCTGAAGCTCGCTTTCGGCGCGCGAAAGAGACTCAAGGGCAAGGGTGAGCGACTGAGACTGCCGGGTCACCGCGTCCATTTTGGTCAGCAGGCTGCTTTCCGCCGCCTGCAGGGCGGCAAGGTCGCCGAAATGGCGCATCTCCCCGCGTACCGAGGCGAGATCGCGCGACGCGCCCTCCAGCTCGGCGCGCGTACTCTCAAGCACCGCGCGTGTTTCCTCTTCGTCGATGTCCACAGGCTCGTGGGCGTCCGTTATGTCGGGCAGCTGCGCGGGCAGCTGCGCTTTGAGCGTTTCATACCGCACACGCGCGGTATCCGCGCGCAGGCGCAGATCCTCAAGCCCGGCAAGACCCGCCGAGAGCGTGTCGAGAACCGCTTTCAGTTCGGGCAAATCCTCTATCCCAGGCGCGAAAAGGCCGGTGCGCGATAAAAGCCCGGCTTTCGCCCGGCTGAATTCTTCCACCACTTCGTTTCTGCGCACTGCAAGACGCTTCTCCGCTTCGGCGCGTCCGGCTAAAAGCGCGCAGGCCTCCCGGTAGCGCGCGGCGAGGGATAAAAGCTCCTGAGACGACGCGCAGCCGGTGCGTTCGCGCAGCTCGGAAAGCTCCTGCTGCGTAAGGGTTCCTGCCTGTCGCGTCCGTTTGCGGGAAAAATAAAACACGAGACACAGCGCGCCGAAAACCGCTATGGGCAGGGACAGGGGAGGGATGCTTAATAACAAAACCCCCGCCAGTAAAAGAAGCCCGATGCCTGCCGCAAGTGCGAGGGAGGGTGAACAGCCGGGCTTGTCCGGGCTTTGTGTGCTGTTTTCAAGCGTCTGCATGCGCGCGGCGTCCGAAGAAGCCTTCTTCCACGCGTCTTCGGCGCTCATCTGCGCCAGCGGGGTAAAGGCAAGGCGGGCCTCCTCGGCTTCCTCGCGCTGCCGGGCGGCGTTTTCCCATGCCGTCTGCGCAAGAGACGCCTGCTCATTGAGCGCGCGCAGACGCTCAAGGTCTGTGTACAGCTCATGAAGCTGCGCCGTCTGCGGAAGCTGCCCGTTTTGCGACAGCTTCTCCTGCGCGGCGGTTAGCTCCTGCCGTGCAGACTGCTCCTGGCCGCGCGCAGACTCAAGCGCCTGCACGCGAAGACGGAGCGCGTGCGCGTCTGACAGGCGCATATCTTCCGACAGCGATTGCGTGCGCGCCGTCAGCTCGTTTGTGTGCACAACAAGGACGGTTTCGCGCACGGCGAGCTCCCTTAACCGGCCAAGCTGCGCGCGTGTCTGTTCAAGCTGGGCGGTAAGCGCCGCAAGCGCGCCTGTGCGCGCGCGCGTACGTTTATTGAGCCAGTCGCGCAGACGGCTCTCGGTTTCGGAAAAAGAGCTTTTTTCGCCGCCGGAGGTCAGAATGGACTGGATGCGCCGCTCAAGCTCCGGGCTTTGGCCGACGGGAAGCCCCGAGCGGCCGATAAAAGCGCTGCGCTGATAGGTTTCCCGATCCACGCCCGTGAGCGTCTCGCCCGCGTCCGGAGCGCGCAGAAAATCCGCCGCGTCGCCCGATGCGGCGCGATAGGCGCGAAAGCCCTGCATAGGCGCGCCCGCGCGCGCGGTAAAGCGTTCGATCGTGAAGTCCCCGTCGGGTGTTTCAACCTCAATGGCGCCCTGCATGGGGCTGCCGCCGTGTGGAAGGTACAGGTTTTTATCGGCGAGGCTGCTCTTCGAGTCGCGCTCGCTGGTATCAAGGCCGAACAGCATAGTCAGAATAAAAGCGGCCCAGGTCGATTTTCCCGATTCGTTGGGGCCGCTGATAATATTAAGCCCCTTTGAAAGCGTCAGTTCGGCGCCGTTGAGCAGGCCGAAGCTTGCGCGAAGACGGCGAATAATCACTGCCACCCCTCCAGTTCCGGAGTCGAGCGATTTTCCAGCGCGGCAAGCCCGAACCGTACGGCAAGCTCGTATGCGCGCCGCTGCTCATCACTCGTGCAGCCGCTGAGTTTTTCCTGCATATCCTTGAGAAACAGTCCCCTGAGGGAATCCTCGCCCGCCAGCGACCACACGTCGCGGCGTACATGCGTATGATCGGCCGCGTACAGATGAAAAAAGCGGTCGGAAAGTGCCGCCGTGATGGCCGGGATATCAAGCCCATCCGGGCCGGTTTCACCGGTAAACACAAGGCGGCAGATATTTTCCCGGCTGTCGGGCGGCAGCGCCGCCAGCGCGCGGGAAAGCGCGTCCTTTTCATCCCCGACGGGAATGTCAAGAATGTCGTAGCGGCGCAGACAGACGGGGTAAAACGCAAGGCGGCTGTCCCCGCGCTCCACCTCGCCGATAATCACGCCTTTTTCGCCTGTTTCGTCAAAACCGCGCCCCTCCGGGCAGCCGGGGTAGGCGTAAAACGTGTCCTTCGCGCGTCGAATTCCTGAAAACGTGTGCGTATGACCCAGCGCGAGGTAGTCAAGTCCGCTTAAGGCAATGTCCTGTTCGCTTACGGGGTTATAGCGCGCGGCCACAGCGTTGACGTCGGCGTGAAGCGCCATCAGCCGCACGCCCGGCGCGTCTCCGGCCGAAAAACCGGCAAGCAGGGAAGCGGGCTGCTCGGCCGCGTCAAAGCCCGCGCCGAACACCGTGCAGTCAAGCTCGGGCAGAGAAACGCCCGTTATGAGCGGCGTTTTAAAGATATGAACGTTTTCCGGCCAGCTGACCGCGGCATAGGGGGAACGGCCGGAATAAAAATCATGGTTGCCCGGGGAAATAAATACGCGCGCCCGCGCGCGGGAAAGCGCCTGCGCCGTTTTCCGGACGGTGTCGAACACGACGTTTTCCCCGTCGAACAGGTCACCCGAAAGCAAAATAAGCGAAACGCCCTGCTCGTTTGCAAGCGTCACGATGCGCGAAACGCATTCCAAAAGCTCGCCACGGCGCTGCGCGGCTTTGTCCGGAGGCAGCGCGCCGGAGGGACTGTCCAAATGAAAATCGGCGGCATGCAGAATTTTTGGCATAGGATTTCCTCCGCTTACAGTTTCGGCAGGGCGAACGGGGTTATCTGATCTCAATGCGCTCAACGCTCAGGCATTTTCCCGTTTTTTCATCCAGCTCGAACAGCGCGCCGGAAAGCACGCACGCGCCCGGCGCCACCTCGTAGCGCATGGGTACGTTTCCCAGAAAGTAGGAGACGGACTGCTCGGGCTTCACACCCAGCACCGAGTCGATGGGACCTGTCATGCCAAGGTCGGTGATGTAGCCCGTGCCCTTTTCAAAAACGCGCGCGTCGGCTGTGGGGACATGCGTGTGCGTACCAAAAACGACGGAGACTCTGCCGTCAAGGTAATAGGCAAGCGCGATTTTTTCGCTGGTTGCTTCCGCATGCATGTCGAAAATCATCAGATCGGCATCATTTTTCAGCTCCCTGAGCGCGCGGTCCGCCGCGTAAAAGGGGTTGTCGGGAATAAAGCTCATCGAGCATCTGCCGATGAGACTGACGACCCCGACGCGCACGCCGCGCGCCGTGGCGAACACGCACGCGCCGCGCCCCGGCGTCTGCGGGGCATAGTTGTACGGACGCAGAACATACGGCATGTCCTCGATGACGCCTGCAAGCTCCCTGCGCCCCCAGGTGTGGTTTCCCAGAGTAATGACGTCGGCGCCCGCGTCGAAAAGCCGCTTCGCGTGGTCGGGAGCCATGCCCATCAGCGCCGTGTTTTCTCCGTTTACCACGACCATGTCCACGTTTTTTAAGCGCTTGAGGTGGGAAAGGTGCGTTTCGAGCATGTGGATGCCCGAAGTGCCGACGACGTCTCCGATGGCGAGAATATTCAACGGAAAACCCCCCAAAATGCAAAATACCATCCATTTGGCCAACGCCACCGAAAACGGTATTTGAATATATTTATAAAAATGATCCATAGGTGAAAAAACAGCCCTGTTTCGCCGATTTTACCGCATGGAAGCCCGTACAGGTACAAAATAAGGGACAGAGCAACCGCCCTGTCCCTTATTATAGCATATTTTATACGGAGCATGTACCGGCAGGCAAAAACTTTGCCGCGGGCGGCAGTTTTCGTGCCGGGGCTATTTCGCGTATTCGATGGCACGCGTTTCGCGGATGATATGCACCTTGATCTGACCGGGATAGACCAGGCCTTCTTCGATCTTTTTGGTCAGCTCCCGCGCGAGCAGGATCATGCCGTCGTCGCTGACTTCCTCAGGCTTGACCATGATGCGGATCTCGCGCCCGGCCTGAATGGCAAACGATTTTTCAACGCC
Organism: Oscillospiraceae bacterium; assembly: GCA_963678505.2. Classification (GTDB taxonomy): domain Bacteria; phylum Bacillota; class Clostridia; order Oscillospirales; family JAVBQB01. Next base: position 200,822 of record CAXXFP010000016.1, read on the forward strand.
CGGGTATGAGTTGGCGATTTCCTCGAGCTTTTCAAGACGCTTGATATAGTTTTCGAGGTTTTCACGCCTGGCTCCGGGACGCGCGGCGGAAACCGCGTCGGCGGCCTGCACCAGGCAGGCAATGACGGTTTTGGCCTCCACGTCGCCGTGATGTGCCTGAATGGCGTGGACGATCGCTTCGTTTTCCTTGTATTTATGCGCGATATCGACGCCGATGGTGACATGGGAGCCCTCGATTTCATGGTCGACGGCCTTGCCGATGTCGTGCAGCAGGCCCGCGCGCTTTGCAAGCTGAATATCCTCGCCCAGCTCGCCGGCAAGAAGCCCCGCCACATGCGATACCTCAATGGAGTGCATGAGCACGTTCTGGCCGTAGCTTGTGCGGTAGCGCAGCTTGCCCAGCAGCTTGATAAGCTCGGGATGTATGCCGTGCACGCCGGTTTCAAACGTGGCGCGCTCGCCTTCCTGTTTGATGATGACGTCCACTTCGCGGCGGGACTTTTCAACCATTTCCTCAATGCGCGCGGGGTGGATGCGCCCGTCGACGATGAGCTTTTCAAGCGACAGCCGCGCGATTTCGCGGCGCACGGGATCAAAGCTCGACAGGGTAATGGCCTCGGGTGTGTCGTCGATGATCAGGTCAACGCCCGTCAGCGTTTCAAGCGTACGGATGTTGCGGCCCTCGCGGCCGATGATACGGCCCTTCATCTCGTCATTGGGAAGCGGCACAACGGAGACGGTGGCTTCCGCGACGTGGTCGGACGCACATTTCTGAATGGCAAGGGAGATATACTCGCGTGCCTTCTGGTCGGCTTCTTCCTTGAGATTGGTTTCAATTTCCTTGATTTTCATGGCGGATTCGTGTCTGACCTCGGACTCGAGACGTTTAATGAGATAGTCCTTGGCCTCGATCGCGGTGAAGCCCGAAATCTTTTCAAGCAGCTCGAGCTGGCTGCGTTTTAAAAGCTGAACCTCTTCCTGCGTGGAGGAGATTTCTTTTATTTTCTGATTGAGCGTGTCTTCCTTTTTTTCGATGTTATCTGTCTTTTTCTCCAGGGATTCTTCCTTTTGCTGGAGTCTGCGCTCCTGCTTCTGCAGTTCTATCCGGCGTTCCTTAACTTCCCTCTCATATTCCAGACGGTTCCTGTGGATTTCCTCTTTGGCCTCCACCAATGCCTCTCTTTTTTTGTTCTCTGCTGATTTGATAGACTCGTTGATTATTCTCTTAGCCTCTTCTTCAGCGCTTGATATCTCCTTTTCGGCAACGTTTTTCCTGAAGGCGACACCTGCAACAAACGCTATGACGGCCGCTGCCACAGCGGAAGCAATGGGGATAATAATATCCCACCAATTCATGTTTGTGTGATACACCTCTCTTTTTAGTTTGTTCCATTCAAAATTCCATTTTGCTTAGTATAAGGTAAACATGCCCGGGGCAAATTCAAGTTTAAAGGCGACAGGGAAACAGGAATAAAGAAAGCGCCATGTGTTTATATTAAAGCCTAAATGAACAACCTGTCAAGGAAAAGGCTTTTCTATATGCAAATATTTGTAAAATATGCTCAGGAAACGATAGACGCCCCCCCGAAAACCGGCGTAAATTTAGCCGCGCCGCAC
>CAXXFP010000017.1:0-130000 GCA_963678505.2 Oscillospiraceae bacterium
ACAAAAAACGGAGGCGACCAAATGGAGCTGAGGGAAACCAGAATCAGCGGACAAACGGTTTATACCGGTAAAATTATCAATGTGCGCATGGATGAGATCGCCCTTCCCACGGGCCGCCCCGCAACGCGTGAGGTCGTTGAGCATCCCGGCGGAGTGGCTGTTTTGCCGCTTGACCGCGATGGCGGCGTCATCATGGTTCGTCAGTGGCGGTATCCGTTTATGAAGGAGCTTTTGGAGATCCCGGCGGGCAAGCTGTCCCCGGGCGAGGAGCCGTACGCGTGCGGGCTGCGTGAACTCGAGGAGGAAACGGGGCTCATCCCAAAAAGCTGCGAATATTTGGGCAGCGTCTACCCTTCTCCCGGCTACGCGGCGGAAGAGCTGCATTTATATCTGGCGCGTGAGTTTACCCGCGTGCCCAGCCGACCGGACGAGGACGAGTTCCTTTCGGTCGAAAAATATCCGTTTGAAAAAGTGGTCGAGATGATTATGAATGATCAGATCCGCGACGCGAAAACCATCGCCGCGGTATTGAAGACAAAAATACTGCTTTCGCTGTAAAGCCATGCTTACGGAGGCACTTATGGAAAAATGCATACTCATCGTGGAGGATGAAAAAACCATCGTGGACATTCTGTCCTTTAATTTAAAAAAAGCAGGCTACTCGGTTCTGGAGGCCTATGACGGTGAGGAGGGGCTTAATCTGGCTCTGACCCGCCGGTCGGATCTTATCCTGCTCGACGTCATGCTGCCGAAGATGGACGGTTTCGACGTGTGCCGCCGCATCCGCGAGCAGGATCCCGTCATGCCCATCATCATGCTCACCGCGCGCGAGGAGGAGGCCGACAAGGTATTCGGGCTTGAGCTGGGCGCGGACGACTATATCACAAAGCCCTTTTCCATGCCGGAGCTCATGGCGCGCATCAAGGCCAATATACGGCGGCTTTCCGTGCCCCGCACCGAAACGGGCGTACACAAGGAAGGCGACCTTTTGTCGGGAACGCTGATCATAAACCCCGACCGGCAGGAGGTTTTCAAGGACAATCTGCCCGTCGAGCTTTCCAAACGCGAGTTTGACCTGCTGCTGTTTCTGTTTAGTAACGCCGACCGCGTCTTTTCCCGCGAGGAGCTGATGGAAAAGGTCTGGAATTATGAGTATTACGAGAAGACCTGCGCGCGGTGGATGTCGCGGTGCGCCGTCTGCGTGAAAAAATAGAGCTCAACCCCGCCGAGCCCGAATACATACTGACAAAGCGCGGCGTGGGCTATCTGTTTGCCGGCAAATAACGATTCGTCCCCCATTTGCAACCGACCGGGAGGAAAGCGCCCATGGTGCGCAGCCTGCATTTAAAACTTGTGCTGATTATGATGTGCTGATTATCATATCCCTGATGGCGGTGCTGGGCACCTTTTTGATAAACAGCATGGCAAACTTCTACCTTGACGAGTTTTCCGACCAGATGTCGGGAGCTTTTTCCGACAACGTAGGCTTTGTCAACGACCTGCGAAAGGCCGCCACGGAAGACGACGGGCCCTCGCGCATGCGCGAGGTGCTGCTGGCCAATTCAGGCAATCTTGGTATCGACCCGGGCTATCGCGAATACTATATACTCGACGGGCACGACCGCCGCGTATCTTGCGGGCTCTGACGACGAAAGCGGGCGCGACCTGGACGTGACCCCCAACATTCTTGCGGCGCTGAGCGGAAAGCCCGGCTCCGCGCGGCGCATCACCGACACCTATATCGATGTGGCCGTCCCGATCTCCTCGGGTGATACGACGTATATCGTTTACATCAAGGATACCCGGCAGCGACTGCAAAACCAGACGCTCGAGCTTTTTACCATTATTCTGGAAGCGCTGCTTTTTTCCATGATTATCTCGGTGATTCTGAGTTTTCTGCTGTCAAAAACAATGACCACACCCATCGAAAGCCTGACGCGGGGCGCCAAATATATCGCCGCGGGTGATTTTGAGCACAAGCTCGAGGTCCAGTCCCGCGACGAAATCGGCGTGCTCACGCAGACGTTTAACAACATGTCAAAGGTGCTCAAGGACACGCTTGAGGCCGTCGGCAGCGAGCGTGATAAGCTGAGCACCCTGTTTTTGCATATGACCGACGGCGTCGTCGCCTTTTCGCGCGACGCATCTCTTATGCACGTCAACCCCGCCGCCGAGCGCATGCTGGGCATCGACGCCGGAAAAGTTCCCTCCTTCGGTGAGATTTTTAACGGCATCGCCGATATCAATGAAATTTTCCTGCTGCGCCAGCCCAGCTACAAGGAGCTCGACTGCACGGTGGGAGAGCGCGACCTTAAGCTTTTCTTCGCGCCCTTTGGCGGGGAGGACAAGCGAGGGCGGCGTGATGGCGGTCATCCGCGATATCACCGAGCAGACGCATATGGAAAACGTGCGCCGTGAATTTGTAGCAAATGTGTCGCACGAGCTGCGCACAGCCGCTTACAAATATCCGCAGCTATGCCGAGACGCTTGCCGAAGACGACGCGATCGACCCCGAAACCTCCAAGAGCTTTTTGCAGGTCATTCTCAACGAGGTTGACCGCATGACGCGCATCGTCAAGGATCTGCTCACCCTGTCGCGTCTGGACTATGGGAAGATGGACTGGAAGCCCGCTCTGTTTTACCCCGCGCATTCTCTGGAAGAGGTGTGCCGGGCAATCCGTCTGGAGGCGCAGCGCCGCAGGCATGAGCTTCTGCTGGAAATCCCCCGCGACCTGCCGAGTATGATGGGCGACCGGGAGCGTATCGAGCAGGTTTTTATCAACATCCTGTCCAATGCGATCAAATACACGCCCGAGGGCGGGCGGATCATCGTCAGCGCAGACGCGCAAAACGGTCTGCTCCGCGTGACCGTCGCCGACAACGGCATCGGTATCCCCGAAAAAGATATTCCACGCCTGTTCGAGCGCTTTTACAGGGTGGATAAAGCGCGTGCGCGCGAATCGGGCGGCACCGGGCTGGGGCTTGCCATCGCCGCCGAGATCGTCCATCACCACGGCGGAAGTATTGGCATAAAGAGCGCGCCCGGCAAGGGCACCTCAGTCTCGATCACCCCTGCCGCTCAAGCGGCCGGAAACCGGCGACAGCATCCAGGGCCTCTCCGGCATGCAGCCGGTCTGATCGGTCTCAGGTTCAAATCCCGCTCACGCAGCCCTGTAAACATTTGCGGCCTCAATTCTGCCAAAAACGGCGGACGCGAAAATCCCCGTCATGAAACGCCTTGCTTGCCAGCGGCAAAACAAATCGCTTTTCCAGCCTTTTCGCCGCCGGAGGAATTTATGAAAATAAAAGAAGTATTTAAGGATATCGTATTGGTTTGCCTTGTTCTCAGCGCAGGCTTTCTGACATGGCGAAACTGGATTTACGACGACCGGCTGCTGGAAAGTCCGGCGCTTGCATGGCTCGGTTTGAGCGACGCTGTCAGCCGGCCACAGTCGGCGACGGTCGAATGCGCGCAGGCCGCTTTCCCCGTGTGCGCCGCGGCAACGCTCAACGGGCAGCGCTATGGCGTGCAGTTTGAAGAAGCTGCCGTGCAGGAAGTTTGCGGGCGCATTTTGGGCGCGCTGGGCGAAGCGCTCGGCTCGGCTTCCGCGCCGCAGCCGGCAGGCGAAGCCGCATGGCGCGCGGCGCTTTCGCAAAATGGCTATTATATCGCCTTTGACGCAAAAATCCCCCTGTCCACGCTTGCCGCATGGTATGGCACAAAGCTAAGCGCCTCCGTACCGGACGCGGATGCGTACAGGCTCATCCTGTGCCGTAACGGAGACACCATGGATTTATACTTTTGCGACGCGCAAAACGCGTTTTTTCGCTGCTTGACCGCGGTGCGCTACGCCACCCTTGAGGGCGACCTTCTTTCCTACGCGCCAAACGGCTGTGCGTTTGCCTTTGAGTCGGACGCCCCGTATGATCTGATCGGTGCGTATTCGATGCTGACAAATACAGACCCCGCGCCGGCTGATCTGCTGATAACCCGCGCGCTCGACTCGGAGGAAAAGATTTCCGCCATGCTCAGCGGTCTCGGCCTCAACCCTCTTAACAACCGGCACTATGAGGAAACGGACGAGACGCAGGTGTTCATCGAGGGCGCCTGCGCACTGCGTATTTATCCTGACGGCAGCGTGGTTTACCGCAGCTCCGGCGCGCAGCCAGGCGAAAACAGTCTGATTGTAAAAGCCGCGGGCATCCTTCCCGTCAAAAGCGAGATGATTGAGGCGGTCAGGCAGATCATTTCAAAAACTGCCGATCCTTTCGCGGGCGACGCGAAGCTTTCTTTTTCCGGCTTTGAGCCGGACGGGGACAGCGGCGGGTATCTTATTTCGTTTTGTTACGAGGCGGGTGGAATTCCGATCTATTTTAAAGATAACGGCTATGCCGTGCAGGCCGCGGTAAAAAACGGAATCATCACGCGCATGAGCTTTAAGCTGCGGACCTACCGCTTCGTCAGCCGTGCCGACGCCATACTGCCCCAAAAGCAGGCCGCCGCCGCGCTGAGCGCGCTTTCTAAGAATATAACCGAGCTTTCTCTTGGTTATATAGACGATAAAAAGGAAAGAATTTCAGCCGAATGGATGGGTAAGTAGCGAAATATCCTATACTATGGAGGAACTATGTGGGGAAAACTTAAATTACAGGCAAGGTGCGCCGGAATGGATCGTAGCGGGTCTTGGAAATCCGGGCGCGCGCTATGACAAAACGCGGCACAACGTAGGCTTTGAAGCGGCGGAACTCCTCGCCTCAAAGCTGAATGTAAAGATAAACAAGCTGAAATTTCAGGCGCTGTACGCGCAGGGAAAGCTGGATTCGCACAGTGTTCTGCTTTTAAAAGCCGCAGACCTTTATGAACCTTTCCGGGCAGGCCGTGCGCGAGGCCGCCGCCTTTTACAAGATTCCTCCCGAACACGTCATCGTGATCTTTGACGATATATCCCTGCCCCCCCGGCCGTATCCGTGTGCGCGCGAAGGGCTCCGACGGCGGCCATAACGGCATCAAGAGCATCCTTTATCAGCTGTCCCTCCGATAATTTTCCGCGCGTAAAAATCGGGGTGGGCGCGCCGCCGAATCCGGAATACGACCTGGCCGACTGGGTGCTCTCCCGCTTTTTCCGCAGGAGAACAGAAGGAACTGGCCGGCGCGCTTACGCGGGGTCTGTTGAGGCGGTTTTTGAAATAATTACAGCGGACACGGAATCGGCTATGAATAAGTTTAACGCTTAGCATGCGCCCGGCGCATCTTTAGCTAAGCAAAACAAACGCGCCGGATTTTTCCCATGTCCGTTTGAAAGGAATGGTGAGCCACCATTCTGACTCTGCTAAATGCTCTAAACGGCATACCCGAATTTAACCAGCTGCTCGCACATATCGCCCGGGGGGATACCCCCGTGGCAATGGGCGGGCTTTTGAGCGTTCATAAGGCGCATATCGCCGCCGCGATCCGGCGCCTGACCGGCAGACCGGTCGTCCTTGTCTGCCCGGACGAGCTGGACGCCGCGCGTCTTGCCGCGGACGTCGGCGCGTTTGCGCAGGAGGACGCCCAGGTACTCAGCGCGCGCGAATTCAATTTTTATAACATCGAAACCGTATCGCGCGAATGGGAGCAAAAGCGCATCCAGACCTTTTACAGCGCGGCAAAGGGATACGCGCCCATTGTCGCGGTATCGGTCGATGCGCTCATTGCGCGAACCCTGCCCCCCCGGGTGCTGCTTGAGGCAGCTGTGGAGCTGACCCCGGGCAAAAGGATTGCGCCCGAGGCGCTAGCCGCGCGGCTTCTCGAGTGCGGCTACAAGCGCAGCGAGCAGGTGGAGGGTCCGGGGCAGTTTGCCCGCCGCGGCGGTATTTTTGATTTTTATTCGCCCGGCGCGGGCAGGCCTGTCCGGTTGGAATTTTTCGGTGATGAAATCGACACCCTGTCCTTTATCGACACACCGATACGCAGCGCAGGGTGGAAAGCGCGGACAAGATCGTCCTTCTTCCCGCCGCGGAGGTGCTTCCCGCTTTTGCACCCGGCGGGATCGACGGGCTTGCGCAGTCCATCGGCAAGCTGCAAAAATTGGCCTCCGGACGCAAAAAACGCGCCCGACGGACTCATCAAAAATCTCGGGCAGGACCTTGAGCGGCTTCGCGAGCAGCATCTGTTTTCCGCCGTCGACCGATACATTTCTCTTATTTATCCTGAATTTTCCTGCTTTATCAACTATATCCCGAAGGATGCCGTGATCCTGTTTGATGAGCACGCGCGTCTGCGCGAGCGGGTCAAAAATCTGCACTGGCAGCATGGACAGGATATTGAAGCGATGCTCGAGTCGGGCACGCTTGAGGGCAGCCTTGCCTCGTTTTACCTTGACTGGGCACAGCTTAACAGCGCGCTGAGCGCTTTTCCCACTGTGTTTCTCGATTCGTTCGTTTCCTCGGCCTACGACCTGCCCCCGCGCGCCATCTACAGCCTGCACGCAAAGCAGCTGCCTTCCTACGGCGGCAGTCTGGAAACCGCCGTTTCGGACATCGAGCATTATCTGAGCGAGGGCTATTCCACGGTCGTGCTGTGTCCGACCGAGCGCAGAGCACAGCATCTTCAGGGGCTTTTGGAACAAAAGGGCATTCATCCGGCGCTGGATTTTTCGCTCCTCGCGCTGCCGCCCGTCGGTGGGCTTTCAATTGCCACGGGCAGCCTGTCGGCGGGGCTTGAATACCCCTCTATCAAGCTGTGCGTCATCACGGAGGGCCAGCTTACGCAGGAGGGCCCGAAAGCACCGAGACGCGCCCGCAAGCGGACGGATGTGCGCCGCATCGGAAGCTACGCGGATCTGTCCGTGGGCGATCTGGTCGTGCATGAGCATCACGGCATCGGGCGGTTTGCGGGCATTGTAAAAATGCCGGTTGACGGAGTCGAGCGCGATTATGTCAAAATTGTCTACGCGGGCACGGACAGCCTGTATGTGCCCGTGACGCAGCTTGACCTTGTTTCCAAATACATCGGCGCGGGCGAGGACACGGGCGTCCGCCTTAATAAGCTCGGCGGCGCGGAATGGAACCGCGCCAAATCGCGTGCACGCGCGGCTGTGGCCGATCTTGCAAAGCAACTCATCGAACTGTATGCGCAAAGAAAACGGCAGACCGGCTTTGCTTTTCCGCCCGACAGCGACTGGCAGCTTGAATTTGAGGAGGCGTTTGAGTACACCGAAACCGACGACCAGCTCAAATGCACCGCTGAAATCAAGGTGGATATGGAAAGCCAGTATCCCATGGACCGGCTGCTGTGCGGCGACGTAGGCTTCGGAAAAACCGAGGTTGCCCCTGCGCGCGGTGATGAAATGCGTGCTCGGCGGCAAGCAGGCCGCCCTGCTCGTTCCCACGACCGTGCTTGCAAATCAACACTTTCTGACGGCTCTGCGGCGTTTTTTCGGGCTATCCCGTGCGTGTGGAGATGATGAGCCGTTTTCGCAGCGCGCTGCAAATCAAGGAAACCGTGCGGAAGATCAAAAGCGGTGAAACCGATCTGGTCATCGGTACGCACAGGCTTCTGCAAAAGGATATCATCTTTAAAAATCTCGGTCTTCTCATTGTAGACGAGGAGCAGCGCTTCGGGGTCACGCACAAGGAGCGCCTGAAGGAAATGGCGCGTCAGGTCGATGTGCTCACACTGACGGCCACGCCCATTCCCCGCACGCTCAACATGGCGCTTTCCGGCATGCGCGATATGTCGGTCATCGAGGACCCGCCGCGCGACCGCCATCCTGTACAGACCTATGTGCTCGAGCACGACTGGTCCATCCTGTCCGACGCCATCCGGCGCGAGGTCTCGCGCGGCGGGCAGGTGTATTATCTGCACAACCGCGTGGAAAGCATCGACCGCGCCGCTTCAAAGATTCTCGCCCTGCTGCCGGATGTTACCGTCGGCGTGGCGCACGGGCAGATGAGCGAGGAGCAGCTTGCGGATATCATGCAGCGCACCTTTGAAGGGGAAGTCAACGTGCTTGTATGCACGACCATCATTGAAACGGGCATCGATATCCCCAATGTCAATACGCTCATCATCGAGGATGCCGACCGCCTGGGTCTTGCCCAGCTGCACCAGATACGCGGGCGCGTGGGCCGTTCGTCCCGCCACGCCTATGCGTATATGACGTTCCGGCGCGGCAAGGTACTCACCGAGACCGCCTCCAAGCGTCTGTCCACCGTGCGTGAATTTGCGGAGTTCGGCTCCGGCTTTAAAATCGCCCTGCGCGACCTTGAAATCCGCGGCGCGGGCAATGTGCTCGGTGCCGAGCAGCACGGGCATATGGTGACAGTCGGTTACGACATGTATTTAAAACTGCTTGAGGAAGCCATTCTGGAAAACAGCCCCGAGGGCAATACTTCACGCAAAACCACCGAGTGCACGGCAGACATTTCTGTTGCGGCCGGCATCCCCGAACGCTTTATCCCCTCCTCCGAGCAGCGGCTGGATATCTATCGCCGCATCGCGCGCGTGCGTGACGACGAGGACGCCTCCGATCTGCTCGACGAGCTGGTCGACCGCTACGGAGATGTTCCGAAAAGCGTCGATGCGCTCGTCCGGATCGCGCTTCTGCGCGAAGCGGCGGCGCAGGCCGGTATTGCGGAAATTTCTCAAAAGGGCCCGCTTGTCAGCTTCCGGCTCGCGCAGGTGGATTTTTCACGCGTATCCGTACTGTGCGCAGATCCAGTTTATAAGCGCCGCCTTCTCTTTAACGCGGGGGATCGCCCGTATCTTGCCCTTCGTTTAAACACGGGGGAGGATGTGCTGCAGGCGGCGGCCGCCGTTGTGAAAAGCTATGCGCAAATTCAGTAGCGGAGCTTTATGCCTGTCTCCAAACCTTGTACCGGGAATTTTGATGCGAACTTTTACAAGTTTGACTGAAAAATCGCATTTGTTAAGTGGCCATTAAACAGGCAGTTTGCACGGATCGGCTTTATCAACACATGCTTAAAACCCCGGCCGGATTGAATCCGGCCGGGGTTTTTGTTTGAGCTTTTTTAACCTGCGGGAAGTTCTTCTCCCGGCATGTCCCGGGTCACATTGCGTATCCATTTGCGTGACATAAGCCGCCACATGATCAGGCTTGCCTTGATTAGTTCCTCGCCGTTCATGACAACGTATACCCAAACGACGCTCATATGGAGCGTAAGGCCAAGAAAAGCGGCAAGCGGGATGCCGAAGAAATACATAGGCAGTGTATCAAATAAAAGCGCCGCGCGCACATCCCCGCCTCCGCGCAGCACGCCGACAATCCCCGTCGTGCCGATTGCGCGCAGCGGCATGCCCAGCGCAGTGATATACAGCATGGTCTGCGCAAGTCCCGACGCCTCATTGAGCTTAAACAGCGGCAGGATGTACGGCCCGATGACCGTTAAGTTGAGCGCACAGATCAGCAGGCACCCGGCTATACCTCCGTAGATAGAAATCATCATCAGGCAGAAACCCATTCTAAACACCTGGTCGGGATTCGATTTTCCCGAACCGAGCGCCTTGCCGATGATCACCGCCGCGGCATTGCCCACCGCAAACAGAAATACGGACAAAAGCCGTTCAATGTTACCCGAAATCGTATAAGCGGACACGGCCGCAGATGCGTTGACCAAATGCCCGATGATGACCGGGTAGATGGAAAATCCGATACCCCAGAGCGTTTCGTTTAAAACGACCGGAGCGGAATAACGCAGAAAATCACTGAATATCAGCTTGCCCGGATGAAGCATCACGGAAAGCTTCAGCTTAAAGCGCTTGCAGCGCGATGCGTAGACGACCGTAATGATCAGCTCAATAAACCGCGCGATGACAGTCGCCAGCGCGGCGCCGGCCACGCCCATTTTCGGCGCGCCGAATTTTCCGAAGATAAGCACCCAGTTTAGAAAGGTGTTGATTATAATGGAGCCGGAAAGAATGTACATACCCAGCTTCGCGTTTTCCATACACCGCTGCGCGGCGATGTAAATCTGTGCAAAGCTGTTGATGAAATAGGAAAAAGCGACGACGCGCGCGTATTCCGCGCCGATGCGTATCAGCTCCGGGTCATTGGTTGTAATGGACATGACCTGCTGCGGATAAATCACAACCACAAGCGCCATGATAAAGGTGATCGCACCGGACAGGTAGAACCCGATGCCGATGACGCGGTTGATGGTCACGGTATCGTTTTTTCCCCAATACTGGCTAAACAACACACTCGAACCGCTCTGAAGTCCGAAAACGATGAGCATCATCACAAAAAACGGTGTGTTTGCAAGCGTGACGGCCGCAAGCTCTTTTTCACCCAATCCGCCCACCATAAAGGTATCGAGCAGCTGCATGGTCTGATTCATAAAATTCTGAAGCATGATGGGCAGGGTCAGCGTGATGAGCGCCTTGTAAAAACCCTTTTCCATCTTTAAATACGCTGGCATATTCCCTCCAATATTTCGGATGCGACCTGCTGGATTCGCGGTGTTATCTCCGCGTAAGAATAACGTGCTTGCGCACGTTGTTCGGTTATTATATATTACAAATAATGGATTTGTCAAGTCAGGCTAATTGTGCGTATTGCCCTGCTGAGGGCAGCAGGGCAAATCCCTCTATACATAAACTCTGCGCCGGAACCGCCTTCTTTTCAGACGGTTCCGGCGCAGAAACCAAACAGCAGTGCGCTCACGTACCTTTGATATGCATTAAAAAGTTGTCGCGCGCATTTTTGATATGCTCGACGGTCAGCCGCTCCGCGGCGTCTCCGTCCCCTCCGATCACGGCTTCAACGATTTTCGCGTGCTCCGAAACGGAGTCGCGCGCGCGCTCAATATTTTCAAAGGATATCCTGCGCGCCCTCTGGATATAGTGGTGAAAGCTCGACAGCGTATGCTTGAGGGGATTGGAGCGGCACAGTTCATTAATGAGCTCATGAAAGCGCGAATCGAGATGCCATATCTGCATCACATCGCCCTTTTCCAGATAAAAAAGCTGCAAATCGATGATATTCTGCAACAGCTCGCCCTGCGCGGTGGTGATCTTTTCCGCCGCCCAGCGTGCCGCCAGCCCCTCGATGCGCATACGGATGGTATAAATATCCTCAATATCACGCTCAGAGATCCCGACGACCACGGCCCCCCGGTTGGGGATGGATTTGATCAGGCCCTCCAGCTCAAGCTGCCGGATGGCCTCGCGCACCGGCGTGCGGCTTACGCCGAGTTCCTGCGAGAGCTTGTTTTCAATGAGCGCGTCGCCGGGAACCAGCACGCCGGTCAAAATAGCCGATTCGATCTCTTTAAAGACCTGCCCGTGCAGGGACCCGCTGTCGGTAAACATAGATGCGTCGATCCTGTTCATGCCCAATGCCTCCGTTTACTCATAACATTCCAGTTTTTCGCCCGGATAAAACCGTCGTGGCGAATGGATAAGCTGTCCGCTTCACCAAAGCAAATGCAGACAAACGTCCGGACACACGTGCTCCGGCGGACATCCTTGCCCGCCGGAACGACGCATCAATCACAAAAAGAATATTACTTGTTATATTCCGCGATCAGACAGAACAGCTCCTCGTCGCTGATCATGGAGATCCGTCCGTTTTCATATTCCCTGTCCACCCAGTCCTTGATGAAGGCGACAATCGGGCTCTTTTTACTCACTGTCTTGCCGCCTGTCGCCTCCGGATGCTCGTTGAGCCAGAAGGCAATGCCCGCAAGACCGGAGGTGTTGCTGACGACCACGGCTGCCGGCCTGTTTAAAATGGTCTTTGTATCAAAAATGTTATAAATCTCCTCGTCCTTGAGCAGCCCGTCGGCATGGATGCCCGCGCGGGTGACGTTAAAGTGCCGACCGACGAAGGGCGTCATGGGCGGAATATCATATTTCAGCTCATGCTGAAAATAGTCGGCGATTTCGGTGATGACGGTTGTATCCATCCCGTCGGCCGTACCGCGCAGGGACATATATTCAAATATCATCGCCTCGAGCGGAACGTTGCCCGTACGCTCCCCGATACCCAGAAGCGAGCAGTTGACGGCCGAAGCGCCGTACATCCAGGCGGTGGCGGCGTTTACGACGCCCTTGTAAAAATCATTGTGACCATGCCACTCGAGCATCTCCGCGGGGACGTCGGCATAGTGGCGCATGCCGTAGATCAGCCCCGGCACGCTGCGCGGCATGGCGACGCCGGGATACGGAACGCCATAGCCCATTGTGTCGCACGCACGGATCTTGACAGGGATCCCCGCCTGCTGCGACAGCTTCATGAGTTCGTTGATAAACGGCAGTACAAAGCCATAATAGTCGGCGCGCGTGATGTCCTCAAGATGACAGCGCGGCAGGATGCCGGCCTCCAGACAGTCGGACACGACCGACAAATAGTGCTTTAAAACCTGTGTGCGGTTCATTTTCAGCTTCTTAAAGATGTGATAATCTGAACAGCTGACCAAAATGCCGGTCTCGCGTATGCCGATGTCCTTAAGGAGCCGATAGTCCTCCTTCGTCGCGCGGATCCAGGTGGTGACCTCCGGAAACCGGTAGCCGCGTTCCAGACATTTTTCCACGGCTTTGCGGTCTTTTTCGCTGTAAATGAAAAATTCGGTCTGACGGATGACGCCGTTTTCGCCGCTGAGCCTGTGGAGCATGTCAAACAGCGTGACCATCTGCTCTACGGTGTAGGGAGCGCGGGACTGCTGCCCGTCGCGAAATGTGGTGTCGGTGATCCATATTTCCTCCGGCGTGAGCATCGGGACGCGCCGGTTGTTAAACGCGGTCTTGGGGACCTCGCTGTAAGGGAAAAGATCACGGTATAGGTTTGGTTCGGATACTTCCTGCAACGTATAATGATAAGTATGCTGCTCTAAAAGATTGGACCTCGCGTTGAACCTGACCATGATGATTCCTCCTTGTATAATTGTATACAATAATACTTGGATATTAGTATATGCATTTTCGGCATGCGTGTCAAGGCGAAATCCGCCTGTCAGCGGCGCTGCGCGCAGGTTCTCTCTTTCACACAAAAAACCCGCCTCAAGGCAGGTTTTTTGTGTGAAAAATACAGGGGTTTTTTATATAATGCCCGATGAACACATCAAAATTATAACCGCCGCAGTGGTTTGATGGGCTTTTCGATTTACTCAGGTACACGGTTTTTGCGGCATATACCGCAAAAACCGTGTACCTGGGATTTGAAACATTCGAATCCTGACAGGACGTCAATCAATGCATTACAAAGTGCCAAAACACATTTGTTTTGGCACCAGAAGTCCGCAACATGCGGACTTCTGGGATTTGAAAATCACATTTGTTCAGTGAACATTATATGGATCAGGCCGGTTGGACGGTATACCGCAGACGGAACAGGCAAAAACGATTCCAACGCATCCCCCTGTCGGATCGTGTTTACCGTCTGCGCAGGTCGAGCGTACGGTACTGGATGGCTTCGGCCAGATGCGCGCCGCCGATATCCTGCGCGCCTTCAAGGTCGGCAATGGTGCGCGCCACGCGCAAAATCCGGTCGTAAGAGCGTGCGGTCAGACCCAGCCGTTCAAAGGCGGCGCGCATGAGCTGCGTGCTTTCTGCGTCGAGCACACAGGTGCGTCTTGCAAGCTCCTGCGTCAGCTGGGCGTTGCAGCTTGCAGTGCTGTCTTCACAGCGCACGCGCTGGAGTTCCCGCGCGCTGTTGACCCGTCGTCTGATCGACTCTGAATCCTCGGCCAGCGCATTGTGCGACAAATCGTCAAACGGGAGCGCCGGCACCTCGACATGCATGTCGATGCGGTCGAGGATCGGGCCGGATATGCGCTCCATATAGGCGTCCACAGACGCCTGCGAGCACACGCAGCGGCCGGAAGGATGCCCGCGCCAGCCGCAGCGGCAAGGGTTCATCGCGCACACCAGCATAAACCGGCACGGATAAGTCAGCGACCCCGACACGCGCGAGATGGTGACCTCCCCATCCTCGATGGGTTGGCGGAGCACCTCAAGGGTATCCTTTGAAAATTCCGGCATTTCATCCAAAAAAAGAACGCCGTTGTGCGCAAGCGAGATTTCTCCCGGATGCGGGATGCGTCCGCCGCCCGCCATACCGATAGAGGATATGGTGTGGTGCGGGGAGCGAAACGGTCGGCTGGTCAAAAGCGGATTTTTGGAGGAAATCAGCCCCGCCACGGAATGGATCTCCGTGGCCTCAAGCGCCTCCTGCCTGTTCATATCGGGAAGAATGGACGGCAGCCTGCGCGCAAGCATACTCTTTCCCGCTCCCGGAGGGCCGATAAGCAGTATGTTATGCCCCCCCGCCGCAGCGATTTCCAGCGCGCGTTTTACATTGGCTTGTCCTTTTACATCCTTGAAATCAAGCGGCGTCGCGCCGCGTTCATTGATAAACTCATCCGGCGCGGGCGTGAGGGGCTCTTTGCCGGACAGATGTCCGATGATTTCATTGAGGTGTCCCGCAGGATATACGGTCAGATTACCGGCAAGCGCCGCCTCGCGCGCGTTTTCCGCCGGCACAAACAGCGTCTGGATTCCCGCGCGCGCGGCGCACAGCGCCATGGGCAAAACGCCGTTTACCGGGCGCAGCGCGCCCTCGAGCGATAGCTCTCCGATAAACGCGCTGTTTTCCGGCATGGCCTTGATGTCTCCGGCGGCGCACAGAAGCCCGAGCAGAATGGGCAGATCGTACAGCGAGCCTTCCTTGCGCAGATCGGCCGGAGCGAGGTTGACCGTAATACGCCGCAGGGGAAACTCATAGCCGCAGCTTTTAAGTGCCGCGCGCACACGCTCGCGCGACTCCTTGACGGCGGCGTCGGGAAGCCCGACCACGTCAAAGGCAGGAAGCCCGCCTGAGAGGAAACACTCCACCGACACCTCATAGCCCCGGATACCATATAGACCCAACGAACGTATTTTTGAGACCATATGCGGGCTCCTTTCTATGTTTGATTATACTTCCTTATGATATATGGATTGGAATATCTTTTCTGCTGCCTGTCTTGCAGACATCTCGCTGACATCTATTTTTTCACTGTCAATATGCGCATAATTACCTAATCTAGGTATACTCCTTGAAACAACATCCCCGGTTCGTATCCCTTTCCGGATATCGTTGGTTAGCCTTGCTGTCAATGCTTCTTCTGAACATACAAGAGAAAAAACATATACTCTGTTTTCCTTGATATTCAATCTTGATAAAACATCGTTAATAATACCCTGTTCATGCATAACCCAGCAGAAAATAATATGCTCAAACTCTGAACAAGACAGAAAATTATTTAAAAGGTGGCTGATATTGTCGAGGACCATCCTCTTGGTTTCCTCAGTCACTATAAATGGTAACATGTCCCAGCACCAATCGCCGTCAAGAAAAACACACTTTGGCAAGAGCTTGTGCAGTTCTTTGCTGGTAGCGGTCTTTCCGACTCCCATTGTCCCATTAATCATAATTAATTTTTTCAACGATTCATTCCTCAAAACAACCAGAACCTCTATTCAATGCGTCTTGCACCCAATTTTACAAGCGTGAAACCCGCAGGAGAGAAAACACTCCACCTACACCTCATAGCCCCGTATGCCGCAGAGACCAAGGGAACGTATTTTGGAGACCATATGCGCTCCTTTCGTATGGGTAGTTTCTTAATGAGTAGACCAGCATTGTCTATTGTAATTTTTTAACGTATCGAATTATATACTCTTCAGTACCAACCTCGTTTTTTCTGCACCCATCATAACAAAATCCAAATTCCTCATAGAAACCTCTTGCATGATGATTCTTTTCCAATACCCACAATAATACATACATATAGCTCTGAACCTGTGCTTCATTTAGTAATGATTTTAACATTGCGCTGCCAATGCCACACTTCTGAAAAAATGGTTCAACGTAAAACTCAAATATCTGTATACTGTTTTTATAATCATTGTCAAGCGATTTTCCGCGATTCATCATACCTTTGATAATACCGTCATCATAAACAATAATATTGTTAAGCGCCCCTTTTTTCTGTAGCTCCATTGCCAGGCTCAATACTTGCATATCATTGAAAGAAACAATATCATTTTGGAAAATTGAACGATACGAAGTTCTTTTAGCAAATATCAGGATTTCGGCAATTCTTGATACATCGGCAAGACATGCATTTCTAATCATAATCCACCATGCCCTTCATTACAAAGAAATAGGTACAAATCAAAATCCATTGGTTGATGCGTCTGGACTCTGTAACCCACTTTCTCAAAGGCGGGAAGCCCGCCGGACAGGAAGCACTCCACCGACACCTCATAGCCCCGGATGCCATATAGACCCAGCGAACGTATTCTTGAGACCATATGCGGGCTCCTTTCATAATCAGCCTTCCCCCCGGGGAAGGTGGCGCGGCGCAGCCGTGACGGATGAGGGCCTCACTCGCTTAATTCATAAACCTTCTTATCAATCGCAGTACAAACCCCAACAAAATTCTTCAGTATATCCAAGTTTGTAAACCTTAACACCGTTATGCCCAAGCTGTCCAAATATCCTGTTCGTTTTGCATCATAAGCCTGCGCATCCTCTTCATAATGCTGCGAACCATCCAGCTCAATTACCAGCTTCGCCTTTTCGCAGTAAAAATCAACGATGTAGTTTCCAATAACGGTTTGCCTTTTAAATTGCTTAGGACAACTCTTCAAATAATCATACCACAGACGTCTCTCTTCTTTTGTTGCGTTTTTTCTTAGGCTCTGTGCATTCGTTGTTAAATTCTTGTTTTTTGGAAGCATATTTTCCCTCATCAGCCGCCTGCGGCGACAGCTTCCCCCAGGGGAAGCCTTTGGAGACAGCGGATTTTGGAGACCATGGCGCGGCTTCTTTCTATGTTGGCATATTTAAAGCACACATAACCCTTAGTCAGCTCCCTCAGACGAGGGAGCTGTCACCGCAGGTGACTGAGTGAGGGATTGCTTCACATACGCATCAATCGCACTGCATACGCCGTAAAAGTTTCTATCCACATCCAGATTAGTTAATCTCATGATGTACAGCCCATATCCGTTTAGCTCAGCACTCCTGTGCTCGTCATAAGCTGCCTGCTTCTCTTCAAAATGCCCTCCGCCATCCAGCTCGACAATCAGTTTTGCCTTGGCGCAGTAAAAATCGGCAATATAATTTCCAATAGGTTTCTGTCTCTGAAAGCGGACATTATAGCTGCGCAGGAACTCATACCACAGCTTGTTTTCCCATGGGGTCGCATTTTTACGAAGTGCTTTTGCATTATGAATCAGCGCTTTATTGTAGTCAAGAGACATGCGATCACTCCCTCCGGCACGCCGTGCCACCTCCCTCGTTCGAAGGAGGCCGTTTCCAAAAGACACGTGTCACTCCCTCCGGCACGCCGTGCCACCTCCCTCGTCCGAGGGAGGCCGTTTCCAAAACACACGTGTCACTCCCTCCGGCACGCCGTGCCACCTCCCTCATCCGAGGGAGGCCGTTTACGGAGGCTTCACAGCCGGAAATGCCACCAAGTCCCAGCGACCGTATTTTCGAGACCATGGCGCGGCTTCTTTTCGGGTGTGATTCGGATATGCGTGAAGGAACTGTTCATTTGCTCTCTGAAATATATTTCTGCGTGTATGGACATACCTCGATACACTTACCACATAGTGTTATTTCTTCATTTATTCGTTGCGCTGCCAATTCTCTTGCCTTTTTTCTGCAAGCTATTGGATTGAAAAATTCGTCCCGATCCAAATCGGGCGTCCACAGCTTGCCGCTAATCGCTTTACCCGGACATGCTTCTGTACATATAAAGCAATTTCCGCAATGCGATTCGGTGATAGGCGTACCGGTCTCCAGCGGGGCGTTTGTAAGTATTGAAGTCAATCGAAGGGCGCAACCATATTCTTCAGTAACAAATAACGCACTTTTCCCTATCCAACCCAGTCCGGCAGCGACAGCAACTGTTTTATGCGGCATTCTTGTACGATACGCATCATCTTCCTGCACAGCATCTGTTGTTTGGGCAAACGCTTTATATCCACAGTTCCCGATATACTCTGCACCTTTTTTTGCCAAATCATTCAGTCTGTTATTTAACTCATGATAAGTATTAAAATAACTGCGACTTGGGCCGTTGTGAATAGACGTAATGATTTCGGGTGGAATTTTTACGGCGATCGAAACTCCATATTGCAATTCATCTATAACCAGATCAGATAAATCAGCATACCCGACCAATGTTGCCCCGCTTTTATAAAGGAAGTCTGACAGTTCATTATTGCTAAGCACCCGAACGCCCCCTCGCCATATAAATAGATTTTGCGATCTAAATCAGCGCTCTATTTATAAGACATGCGATCACTCCCTCCGGCACGCCGTGCCACCTCCCTCGTCCGAGGGAGGCCGTTTCCAAAAGACACGTGTCACTCCCTCCGGCACGCCATGCCACCTCCCTCATCCGAGGGAGGCCGTTTTTTGGCTCCCTCAGACGAGGGAGCTGTCACCGCAGGTGACTGAGGGAGGGATTCTCCCGCCAGTCATGACATATGTAAAATGATTTTCTGTACCACTTCCTGGCTTACGGGCGCTTTGGTTTGAGCGCATGTCCAGCCGAAACCGTCGTTTTTGTACCTTGGAAATATATGCAGATGATAATGCCCGATATCATTGAATTGGCCGCCGTTTTGCATAACCCCGTAGCCATCCGGCAAATAGCAGGACTTTATCGCTTTTACGATTTTTTGAGACACTTTCGCCAGTCGGAAAAGCAGTTGTCTTGGCAGCTCGTCAACATCTCCGAAATGCTGTTTTGGAATAATTAAGATGTGCCCTTCGCTGATTGGGTCGCAATCCAAAAAAGCCATCACACAGTCATCCTCAAAAAGGATATTCGCTTGGATTTCTTTCCGGACTATTTTACAAAAAATGCACTCCATGACAGTCTCCCTTATCATCAATATGGATCTTCAAAAGCCCCGTCACCAAGCGATAAAGCGCTGCACCCCGCGTTCTAACGCGCCTGTGCAGCAGCGCCCCGCAGCCCCGGGATGAAAAAGGCGCGCAGACATTGCGCAACAGCCATCCCATTTTCTGCCTATTTCTTTTATAATACCATACCGCTTTTCAGTTGGCAAACGGTTAGCTTCACGCGCATCCTGTCAAAAATGAAGGTTTACTGGCGCACCTTCCGGTTGTATAATGAAACTGCTCCGGGCAAAAGGCATACCCGCCGGGAGCGTGAATCCGCAAAATTTGAACAGGGAGGCGCGGACGTGTCTGTAAAACAATTCTGTATCGCTTCCGGCGGCGTCGTGGCGTTCCCCCCCGAGGCCGCCGACAAGCTCCTCGCGACCCGCGACGGGGATGCCGCGCTGCTGTACATATACATACTCAACCAAGGCGGGGTGCTGGATGAACCGACGGCCATGCGAAGGCTCGGCTTTACGCGCACGCAGCTTTCCGACACCGTTAAAAAGCTGGAATCGGCAGGGCTTCTGGGAGACGGCGCTATCTCCGCGCGCATGCCGTCTGTTTACCCGAGTGAGGAGCCTCCCGTTTATTCGGCGGGAGATCTTGCCCGCGGCATGGATGGCGACCCGGCGTTCAGACATCTGGTCGATGAGGCGCAGCGCAGGCTGGGAAAGGTGCTTTCCCAGGCCGATCTTGCCATGCTTTTCGGCATTTATGACCGCATGGGATTCCCCGCGGATGTTTTGTCGCTTCTCATTACGCACTGCGTGGGCGAGGCAAAAACCAAATACGGTGAGGGCAGAATCCCTACCATGCGCCAAATCGAGCGCGAAGCCGTTATCTGGGAGCAGCGGGGCATTCTCGACGAGGCGCGCGCGGAGGAATACCTCATTGAGCTTCAGCGCCGCAAAACGGTGACAGCGCAGATTCTGCGGGCGCTTCAGATAAACGGACGCGCCCCCTCGGCTTCCGAGGAGCGTTATATACACGAGTGGCTTGAGATGGGCTTTAACGTAGATATGATCTACCGCGCCTATGACATTACGGTGGTGAAAACCGGCGGGCTCAAATGGAGTTATTTAAACTCAATTTTAAAAAGCTGGCATACAAAAAACCTGCGCACGATTGAGCAGGTCGAGCAGGGTGACCGCCCGCAGGAAAAGCAGGCGCCGCGGGCCGGGGCCGCGCACGAACCGGGCGCGCATGAGCGCCGCGCACTTGAATGGCTGAAAAACTACAACCCCGCCGACAGGGAAAAGAAATAAACATACCTATTAATAATCTGAAAGGGTGTGCGCTCGCGTATGGGATTTGAGCCAAAGCTCCTGAAAAAGGTGCTCGATGGATATGACCAGCGCCGCCGGACTAAGCGCGCGCAGGCTTCCGCGCGGCGTGAAGAGCTATACCGTGAGCTTCCCAGACTTTCCGAAATTGACGCGCAGCTCAGTTCGACCATGCTCGGCATTGCCCGGGCTGCGCTGAGAAGCGGTTCCGACCCTGTACCCATGCTTCACGCGATGAAAAGCCAGAATCTCGCCTTACAGCAGGAACGTGCGCAGCTGCTCGCGCGCGCGGGTTTTCCCGCGGATTATCTGGATGAAACGCCCGACTGCCCTCTTTGCGGCGACACGGGCTATATTTTGGCCAAGCCCTGCACCTGCCTTTTAAAGGCATACGCGCAGGCACAGGCCGGGGAGCTTTCAAGCCTGATCGACATTCGCGGACAGAGCTTTGAAAGCTTTGATTTCAATCTGTTTGAGGATGACCCCGATCCGGAGCTTGGACAGTCCCCGCGCCAGAATATTGAAATAATATATGATATTTGCGCGGATTTTGCGCACACCTTCGGCGCGCGGTCGAAAAATCTGTTTATCAGCGGCAAACCCGGCCGCGGAAAAACGTATTTGTCCGGCTGCATCGCCGGCGAGGTATCCAAGCGCGGCTGCTCGGTTGTGTACGACACCGCCATCCATATTTTCGACCGTTTTGAGGCGGAGCGCTTTGGACACGACATACGCGCGGGTGAGGATACGCGCCGGTATCTTTGCTGCGACCTGCTCATCATCGACGATCTGGGCACCGAGTTTTCCTCGCCGTTTTCCGTGTCGGCTCTGTACCATATTGTCAATACCCGCCTCATCAGCGGTAAAAAAACCATCATTAACTCCAACCTGACCAATGCGGAGCTCAATAAGCGCTATTCCCCGCAGATCGTATCCCGGCTCGACGGAGAATATATCACGCTGTACCTCATCGGCGAGGATCTGCGTTTAAAGCAGCGTTTTGACAGGGGATATGAAGCCTGACAAAAAAATGACCGTACCTGTTTAAGCGGCCCGGCGGGATTGCCGGGCCGCTTAATTTGCGGTATAATAACCGCAGAGCGGTTATTATACCCGATTTAAGTCCTTTTCCTCGCCCCCTTGGGGCAACCGGAAAAGATGACACACTATACCATAGCCGCCGTGCGGCTATGGTATAATAAAAAATATATGTAAATTCCAAAAGCGGAGGAAAAACATGCAGTGGCTTGAAGTTATGATCGACACCGTGCCCGAAGGGATTGACGCCGTATGCGCGCGGCTCATCGCGCTGGGCACATCCGGCTTTGAAATAGAAGACGAACAGGATTTTAAGGATTTTCTTGAAAACAACCGTCAATACTGGGATTATGTGGATGACGCGCTGCTCGGAGAGAAAAAGGGCAAATGCCGCGTTAAGCTCTACATCCCTGACGACGCCGTCGCCGGCGAGACTGTTTTGCTGCTGCGCGAAGGCATGCAGTCTCTGCGCCGGGACTGTCCGGAGCTGAGTCTGGGCAGCCTTGAAATCACCACGGGACAGCGCAGCGAGGAAGAATGGGCAAACGCGTGGAAGCTCTATTATAAAGCGCAATGCGTTGGGGAAAAGCTGTTTATCCGTCCCGAGTGGGAGGATGCCTCCTGCCCCCCCGGCCGTGTGGAATATGTGAACAACCCCGGCATGGCGTTTGGCACAGGCACGCACGCGAGCACCCGCCTTTGCATGACGTTGCTTGAAAGCCTGATAAAAGGCGGCGAGCAGCTGCTCGATTTGGGATGCGGCAGCGGTATTTTGTCCATTACCGGCTTGCTTCTGGGCGCTTCAAGCTCGCTGGGCGTGGATATCGACGCAGGCGCCGCGGACGTGTCGTGCCGCAATGCGGCGCTTAATCATGTGGAAAACCGCTTCGCCTCCCTTTGCGGCGACATACTGACAAACAGCGGCCTGAAGGCACAGCTCGGCCGGCAGAAATATGACGTCATTGCCGCAAACATCGTCGCCGACGTCATCATTGCGCTGGGCGGCGCTGCGCGCGGACTGCTGGCGCCCGGCGGGCACTTTATCGTTTCCGGAATCATCGATACCCGGGAGGAAGAAGTGGCAGACGCCCTGCGCGAAAATGGCTTCCAGGTCACCCGTGTTTTGCGTGACGAGGGCTGGTGCGCCATGGAGCTTATCCCCCGATAAACACTGAGCGGCTTTGACCTGTCACAGCGGTCTTATGGCCTTCCCGTGTGCGGCAAAACTATTTTTTGTACTGAGAAATGAGGGGTTATTTTGCATTCACTTTTCAGCAAACCGTTCAGCCCGGCTGTGAAGGCTACGCTTTCAGCGCTGCTTATCATGACCCTTTCGGGCTGCTCAATGCTTAACAAGCAGCCCTCCGCTTCGCCCGGGCCGTCCTCGCCGGTGTCCCCCTCGGTTTCCCCATCGGCAGAAGCGTCCGCCTCCCCCTCCCCGTCCGACGTGCTGGAAACGCCGCAGGTACCTGTAAATGAATATTACAAGACCGATACCATCAAAGCCGCCGACGGCACGGTCCTGGTCGAATATGAGGCGGCCGTTCCGCTAATCAGCGGCGGCAGCGCGGACGCCATTACCAGCGTCAACGAGTACTATAAACAGGAAATAGAAGATTTTCTGTTTAACGCCACCACGGAGCTTAAGGACGTGGCCGAGCGCAACCTTGAAAACAGCCGTGAAAACGATTCTTCCTTTATCCCCTGCTACGCTTCGGAAAACTACACCATCCAATTCAGCGACAAGGATATTCTGAGCGTTTCCCGCGATATCAACTTTTACTTTGGCAGCGTAAACGTGGATGCCAACGTCAAAGCCGATACCTTTGATCTAAAAACCGGCTGCCGCATTATTCTGGACAATGTTTTCTCCGTTGGTGAGGATGCATATCTGGGGCGCCTGTCGCAGGCGGTTACCGCGCAGATTGAAAAAAAGGGCGGGATCGACGCGGGATACTATGCCGATTACGCCAAGCTTGCAAAGGAATATCTTCTCAAGGAGAATTTCTATTTAACCGACGCCGGCGTCGTTATCTTTTACCCCTCTATAACCATTGCGCCCCAGATGCTGGGCATCTGCCGTTTTGAGATCCCCTATGCCGATTTAAAGGACATCCTGTCCGAACAATTTCGCCAATAATCCGCGCCCGCTCCTCCCCCAGGCTAAAAACTACGGCAGCTGCCCGCGGTCATTGCGGAGAACGCCTCTGCTCGTTTGTTTTTCAGCCCTTTAAAAGAGTCTGCCTGCGGGAGTGCGCGGGGGCGCCGGGAGTTATAAAAATGGATATTCTAAAAAATGGAGTTTACCGCGCAAGCGTGGAAAACTGGTCCGCCGAGGGCATGGGGGTCGCCCGCCTTGGCGGACTTGTTGTGTTTATTCAAGGCGGCGTGCCCGGAGACGTGTGTGACATTCAGATTTTAAAGCTGTCCGGGCATGCGTCATGGGCGCGTTTGGTCAAGTTGGTCACGCCTTCCCCGCACAGGGTTATTCCGGCCTGCCCTGCCTGGCCGCTGTGCGGCGGATGTGATTTTCAGCATGTTTCGTATGCCGAGGAGCTGCGCGCAAAAACTGCGCGCGTGCAGGAAGCGCTGCGACGTATCGGCGGCGTCTCGCTTGAAATCGAGGAAACCATCGGCGCGGACACCGTACAGGCGTACCGGAATAAAGCAATTTTCCCCGTCGGATGCCGGGACGGCGCTGCGGTGACCGGTTTTTTCCGCCGCCGCAGTCATGACATCGTGGCGTCTGAAAGCTGTGAAATCCAGTCCCCCGCCGCAAACACCGCCGCGCGCGCGGTGCGCGGCTGGATGGACGCGTATGGGATACCGGCTTATGATGAGAAAACACACTCCGGACTTGTGCGTCAGATATTCGTGCGCACAAACGCCGCCGGTCAGGCGCTCGTGTGCCTTGTCTGCACAAAAGACAGTCTGCCCCATACGCCGGCGCTGCTGTGCAGCCTGCAAGAAAGTCTCCCCTCCCTTGCGGGGGTCGTTGTCAATATAAATTCTTCGCACACAAACACCGTGCTGTCCGACCGTTTTGTCACGCTGTGGGGAAATCCATATCTTGAGGATATGCTGGGCGGGCTTGTTTTCCGCCTGTCCGTCCCCTCGTTTTACCAGATCAACCGCGCGCAGGCGCAGCGCCTTTACGCGCGCGCGTCTGAGTACGCGGCGCTGGATAAAACCCAGAAGGCGCTTGATTTATACTGCGGCACAGGCACCATCACGCTGACGTTGGCGCAGACGGCGGGCAGCGTTGTGGGTGTGGAGGTTGTCCCCGAAGCGGTGGAGGATGCGCGTGAAAACGCGCGCAGAAACGGCGTGGAAAACGCCCGTTTTTTCTGCGCAGACGCGTCTCAAACGGCGCAGCTGCTTGAAAAAATCAGATTTTCCCCCGATGTGGTGTGCGTCGACCCGCCGAGAAAAGGGCTTGACGGCGCGGTTATCGACTGTATTGAAACGCTCGCTCCGGCGCGCGTGGTTTATATCTCCTGCGATCCGGCCACGCTCGCGCGTGATATAAAGCTGCTTTCCGCGCGCGGCTTCTCCCCCGTGCGCGCAACCGTGGTGGACATGTTCCCGAGAACGGTGCACGTTGAGACGGTCGTATTGATGACGAAATGTGGTATTGAAGGCAAAAAACGCTCTTTTGACCGGTGAGGTATCTTGCTTGATTGGGCTAATAATTCGTTAGCACATCAAAAACATAGCCTTTCTTCTGCAAACCCTCGATAATTTTCGGCAAAGCCTTTGCCGTATACGTTTTCCCTGATGAATCATGCATCAGTATGATCAGCTTGTCCCTTCCCTTTGCGCCGTTAATCACGTTATTGGCAAGCAGATTTACGATGTACTCCTCATTGCCGTACTTTCTAAGGTTGGGATCCGTATCGGCCGTTGACACATCCCAATCAAAATATCTGTATCTAAGGCCTGAAAGAATTTCAGTCCTTGCCTTTATCGATGTCTTTTTATGGCCCATGGTGCCGCCGGGGAATCTATAAACCTTGGACGTATATTTAAACTTGTTAAATATATAATCCCGGGCCTTTAGCGTGTCTTTTTTAAAATTATCTGGCGAGCCGAACCAATTTGCATCGTGTCCGTAAGAATGGTTGCCGATCACATGTCCTTCATTAATCATCCTTTTGTAAATATCGTCCATGTGCTTCTTGGGCAAAACAAAAAATGTGGCCTTCACCCCATACTTCTTAAGCGTATCCAGGTTTTTGGGCGTATTGTTTCTGGACGGTCCGTCATCGATTGTGATATAGGCTGTTTTTTGATTCTTTTTTTGCGGGAGCGGGCTCGCCTCAGCTTTGATGATTTGCTCTGTTTTTTGCGGAGACGGGCTTACCTCGGCTTTGATGGCAGGAGGATTATTGCCCACGATGTTCATCCCGCCAAATTGATCGACTGCGTAAACAAGACTTCCTTCACAGTGGATATATACCGGCGATGCCGTTGTGTTAATCAGGCCCGTCTGTTTTATGTCGCTGATATCAGAAACATCAACTACATGAATTTTGTTTTCATTATCCGCAAGCAGAACAAAGTGGTCTGCCAACCCCATTGCGCCGCCTGTCAAGGCCGTACTGATCTCATAAAGGGTCTTTATATACTGCGGATGTAAAATATCGGAAATATTTATAACTTCTATCCTGTTTGATTCGGCTATTCTGATAAAGGCAAGCTGATTATAAAAATCAACGTTTGTGTAATACCCCTCAACATCGGAGCATGTGCCTTTGCATGTAATGGCATTTGGATCATTTAGATCATAAATGACCGCGCCTTTATATCCCATCGCAACATAGGCAATTCCGTTTCGGACAGCAATATCCGTTATTCCTGTGAAGTCCGCGGCATCATTGACGCAGAATGACTTTATCAGTGCAGGTCTGGCAGGGTCTTCCAGGGAATAGATGAAAATATTGTTTTTATCAAATAAATACATTCGATTGCTGTCTGTCGCAAACCCCAGCAGGTGTTCATCGGTCTGAACAGCAATTTGCGATTGATAAACAGGGTGCAGTGGCCTCGAAATATCCAGTACGTAAAGGTTTTTCAGCGACGTCATGTAGACAAGGCCGCCCGACACCTGTATATCCGTAAACGCTTCCGTAAAATCCAGATGCGCAATTCTCTGCATATGTGCGGGATCGTGAATATTAACCACGGAAAAGCACGATGCGCCAGACGCAACATAAGCGTATGATCCATTTATGGCAACCCGGACGTTTTGATCCCTTTGCTCCTGCAATTGATAAACTGCGGCAGATTCGAATTTTGCGGCTACAGATAATTGCAAAAGTAAAAGTACGATCAAAACTACTGGCAGGACTGTAAATATACGCTTCATATATGCCTCCATCTGATGTGAATATGTACACTGTCCGGAAATGCTTTCGCAGGCCGGCAGAGCTTGCAAGCGCTTGTAATTTTTCTCTTTATACAATAATATGCGCTTAATAATTGCATATATCGGGCAAGAAGCCTGAAGTTGAAAATCCCTTTTTTATCGCAACGTGGAAATACGTCCGCGGAAGAAGAATTTATAGTTAAGTGAGCAGGTTGGATATAAAATTTAAAAATTTGGAGGAACTATTATGAAGCAATATGTAGTAGACGCTTTTACGGATAAAATATTCGGCGGCAATCCAGCGGCTATTTGTGTGTTGAAAAATTGGCCTTCGGAAGAAGTGATGATGCACATCACAATTGAAAACAATCTGTCAGAGACAGCTTTTGCTGTCAAAGAAAGGGGCAAGTATAAACTTCGCTGGTTTACACCGGGAGGAGAAATTGATTTATGCGGTCATGCCACATTAGCGTGTGCCTATGTAATTTCGAATTACTTTGATACAGCTATTCATAACGTACTGTTTGATACGTTGAGCGGAGATTTAATTGTTGAGCGAAAGGGCGGTTTGTACGAGATGGACTTTCCGGCTTATAAGTTAAGACCCGTTCCAATAACTGAAGAAATGGTCGAAGCTATCGGCGCATCTCCGCTGGAAGCATACATGGGAAGAGATCTGCTCTGCGTTTTTGATCGCGAAGATACGGTAAAACAGCTAAAACCTGATATGGAAAAACTCAGGCACATCGACGGACTGCTCCTGCATGTTACAGCTTTGGGAACTCAGGTGGATTGCGTGTCTCGCAGCTTTGCTCCAAAATTGAATATCATTGAAGACCCGGTGTGCGGTTCTGGGCATTGCCATATAGCCCCTTATTGGATGGAGAAATTGAAAAAAGACAGCATTGTTGCTTATCAGGCGTCCCAAAGGGGTGGGACGTTATACTGCAGCAAATTCAATGACCGGTTGAAAATCAGCGGAAAGGCTGTGCTGTATTCAGTGGCAGAATTAAATGTCGATCTGGATGTGTAATTACTTCCAGTTTAGTGTTTCCAACGTTTCCCGAAAAAGTCTGAAAAACTCCATTCACTCTATCGGGAGTGTTCTCTCGCATAACGCTTTGCCTGTCCATATGGCGTCAGGCCTGACGATTGCCGTTAAAAAGCAGAGAAGCTGAAAAGCTTTATAAAATAAGGGCTTTCAGGTAAAAAACATTCATCCGGGAGCAAGCCCGAGGTTTTCATCCCTGAAAGCCCTTTGCCATGCTTATCTGCATGAGCGCTATTATGCACCGCCCGCTTTGCGGCAGCCAGCATCAGATTCCGTTGAGTACCTTTAAAATTTCGAATACCGGTCAGGGCCGCTTAAAACAATTTATGCAGGCGCGCCGCGGACAGCAGAACCCGCACGACCGTATTCTTACTTTGCATCATTGAGATAATTGACTGAGAATGAAAACTTATCTCCGCGAATATAGCATTTCCCGTATTCGACGGTGTTTCCGTTATCGTCCTGACTGGAATAGCGGACCAAAAACACATTCCGTTGACTTTCTGTATCCAGCAGCCGCGCCTCCTGTGCGTCGATTTCTACAATCTCCAATGTTTCATAGGCCCTTTCCAGCCGGATTCCTACAAAATTAAAGGCTTCCCGTAAGCTGAAAACGGACAGATTGATCCCCTCAAGCCGTTTTGCCGCCGAGCTGGGAATATAAATTTCCTCAAGAGATGTGGGCTCATCGTCTGCAGAGCATAATCGCCTGATATAGTACATCTCATCTTCCGGATTGATTTGAAATATTTTGGCATATTTACGGCCGGCGGTACGGGTTTTGAATTCCAAAATTCTTATGCTGGGCTGTCTGCAGTTTATATTCATCGTGGAAGTAAATCCGGTCAGGAGCCCCAGGTCCTGCTCAATTTTCCCATAAAGAACATAAACGCCTCTTCCCCGTACTCTTTTAAGAAGCCCCTCTTTGACTAAAGCATCTATGGCGTTTCGCGCAGTCAGCCTGTTTACTCCGTACTGCTCCGCCAAAGCGGTGTCGGAGGGTATAACGCCGCCGGGCGGAAATTCTCCGTCTTCGATTTTTGTTCGCAGCAATTCTCTTAACTGAATATAAATAGGGGATAAATAGTCAATATTGTCGTTCTTCATTTAATTCTCCAATTTAATTTCTTAAATAACAAGAAAACATCACGAGGTCTTTTTTGACGACGACTTTTGCGTACTCAACCGGCAAATCGTTATCATCCCGCGCTAACCCCGAAATGTAAAACAGCGCATCTCCTTCTTTGACAGATAATAAAGATGATTCGTATTCCGAAGCAAAGGTAATGCTCAGTTTTTCCTGCCCTTTATAAATTGGGGTTTTATAGGCCTGTTCCAAAACGGTATATAAGGATTTCCCGGAAAAATCATATTCATTAAGCGCTTGGAAGCGCTTTGCATCTATATAACTGAAGTCGATCATAAACGGATCCCCGTCAATTAGCCGTAATCGCTTTAATTCAAATACAGGATGGCCTATCGTCAAATGCAGATGCCGTGCTGTGTTTTTATCACTTTCAATCTTCTGAAAAGACAAAACACGGGTTAAAAAGCTTCTTCCTTCGTTTTCCACGGTTGTCTTGAATGGAATATAAGTTTGAAGCGGCCGGCATATTTTAGGCCTTTTTACAAAAGTTCCGGAACCCACCCTGCTATATAAAATGCCTTCCTGAACCAGTTGATTGATTGCCGCTCGGACAAGTGTCCGGCTTCCTCCGCAAATTTCACACAGACTTCGCTCGCATGGGAGCTTATCATCAGGTTTCAGGTTATTTTCCATGATATAACATTCAATGGCTTCCGCCACATCACTTTTTTTAAAATTCACAGTGCCCTCCAAATCTTCCTATAAAACATGAATTCTTCATTAAGAATAGCATAATTGGTATTATAAATCAATTAAATAGATATCCGGAAACAGCGATTACTGAATTGCATTCCATAAAACAAGCCGTTTACGTGCAAATTGCACAAAAACTATACGTGTGATCTGTGCTTGACACGATAATGACGAATTGATATACTGAAATTGGTTTTAAAATAATAATAAGTGTATATTATGCGGGCTGCAAAAACGAGCGGACATTACGAGACGGTTAAGCATGCGTGATAAATAATCCTGTCTTAAAAAAGGCAGGATATAAGGAGGATATTATGGACAACAAGTACAAAATTAAACTATTTCAGGATGAGGCGGCGCGCTGCATTAACCAGCTGTACAAAACAGGGTATCTGCCAAATGAGAAGCTGGGCGATGTAAGCGTACGGGATACGGAATCCGGATATGTGTTCATTTCCATCAAGCCGGGAACGCTCCGTGTCGGCGAACCTTCCGAATATCACGGCAGTGATATTGCAGTGGTGGACAAAGACGGAAAGCCCGTTACCCACCATACGATTCCCAGCGAAAATCTTGCGATGCATCTGGCCGTTTATAAGGCAAGGCCGGATGTGAATTGTGTTATCCATACCTATCCTGTCTGGAGCTCCCTGCTTTCTCAGAGAAAAGAACCGCTGCCGTTTGTTCTGGCGGAACAGGTTGAAGCAAGCACGGATATTAAGTGCGTGGAAAGCGCGCCTTCCATGACGCAGGCATATTTTAGTGAAGTGACCGAGAATCTGGGCAATCAAATTTATGTGCTGCTTTATAATTTTGGTTCACTGGCGGTAGGGGCAAATGTCGACAACGCTATGAACTATCTGGCCTGGGTGGAATCGGTCGCCAGAAAGATCACGCAGGCCGCCGTGATCGGCGAGCTCAATTATATCAATCCGACGGTTGGCCAGCTGGTAACGGAAGGCATTGAATATACCGCTGATATGAATTACGATACGTATAACGATTACGATCAGATATTATTTAAGGAAGAGGTTGCAAGAGGCACGCGCCTGCTGAATATCCGCGGATATTCGCCCTCCGGCGAGTCGGGAGACACCAGCATCCGGGACTTAAAGACCGGACTGATTTATGTGTCTGGAAGCCCGACGTGGTGTTTCCAGAAGAATCTGCGCGATGCCCGTGGCTGGGAGCGGTTTATTACAGACGTTAACGAAACCATCTACGTTCCGTGGAGCGAGCCGACCTGTGAATGGCTGATGCATGTTGCCATTTATCGCAAGCGTGCGGACATTGGAGCCATTGTACATACACATGGAGAATGGGCGTCCGTGTTTGCCTGCATTGGCATGGATGTGCCGCTGTCTATCATCGGCGAGGGGCTTACGGGCGTGATTCCTTGCGCGAAGTATGCCGACGCGGGAACGCATTTGGTGGCTGATAACACGGCGGATGCATTGGTCGCCGGCGATTGCTGTATTATGGGCAACCATGGCGCCGTAGCCGTAGGAAAAACGATGGACGAGGCGATGGATAAGGTGGCTTGGATGGAGCAGGCATGCAAAAAAGCCTACTATGCGATTCTGGCTTCCGGCGGAGCCAAGGCCGATGCGCTCAAAGCGATCAAGCAGCTTTCGGCCGAAAAATAAGAAACAAAAACCGACCATACCAAAATATAGCGACAGGTGGAGCTTGTAATGGGAAAAAAGAACTTAATCGTCATGCTTACATGGAATGATGTGACCGTTAAAAACGCGAAAGAAATTTTTCTGGAAGCAAAAGACGCAAAGGCAAAGCACTGGGGCTTCAAGGTCGATGGAACGACCCCGGAAAGCATGAGGGAACTCGTCGCGCTCATGAAGGCGGCGGGCAAGAAAACCTACATAGAAGAACTGGCAATCGACGAACCCGCCTGTATAAGGGCCGCGCAGCTGTGCGCACAGTGCGGGGTGGAGCATTTGCTGGGTACGCTGTATTATGAAAGCGTCAAAAAGATCTGTGCGGATGCCGGGGTCGCGTATTCGCCATTCGTCGCTCTGGACGCGGATACCCGTTTGCGGGCGCCGATCGACGAGATCATCAGGCAGGCAAAAGAAGCGGAGCAAAAGGGAATATTCGGAATCAATCTTTCCGCGTTCCGGTATCTGGGCGGCGATCCTGTGGAGCTGCTCAAGCAGCTGTCCGCACAAATAAGCCGGCAATTTACGATTGCCGGGAGCGTGAACTCCTATGAGAGAATTGACGTCTTAAAGAATATATCTAATTTGTATGGCTTTACAATCGGCGGAGCGTTCTTTGAACACAAATTCGGAGATACGTTTGTCGGGCAGATCGACGCCGTAATCGATTATCTGGAAAAATAAACCTGGCTTTGCCGCCGGGCGCCCGCGCCTCCAGACATGATTGGCGAATGCAAGTCATGAAAAAAAGCACGCTGCAAACAACCTACCTATGAATCGTACGATTCATAGGTAGGCGCTTGTGTTTATTGGTCAAACAGAACCGGCCGCCTGCGCCTGTATATAATCTATCATAAGAGGACGTGCATGATGAAACATCAATACTTTTTAGGGGCGGATATCGGAACGACCGCAATCAAAGCGGCGTTATTTGACGAAACCGGCCATAAGCTCTTGCATCATGCCCAGGAGTATGAATTATTAAAGCCCGACGCACAGCGCGTCGAGCAGATTCCCCATGTGTATTGGGATACGTTTAAAACCTGCGTAAAAAAAGTCGTTTCGGAGTCCGGCGTCGATCCTGCGGACATCAAAGCCTTCGCCATGGATTCTTCCGCTGAAACCATTGTATTTATGGATGAGCACATGAAGCCCCTTGACAATTTTTATGTCTGGCTCGACAGCCGCGCGGTTATAGAAGCCGAAGAAATCAACGCGCATTTTGCCCCCGAGGCCATTATGCAGGCAACCGGCCAAGCTCCGATCGATCCATGTTTCCCCGCTGCCAAAATTGCATGGTTTCGGAAACACAAGCCGGACTTGTTTGAAAAGATCCGCATGATGTTCATGTGCGACGACTATATCCTTTGGCACATGAGCGGTAAAAAAATCAGTCATGGTTCCAGCTGGTGCACCTCGTATTTCTGGGATATTACCACGAAAAACTGGTGGCCCGGGATGATGGACTATCTTGAGCTTACCGCTGACCAGCTGCCGGAAATCGTCGAGTGCGGCACGCCGGCCGGCACGATTATTCCGCAAGTGGCAGATGAGCTCGGTTTGCCTCGCGACCTTTTGCTTGTTGTAGGCGGACAGGATCAGTCCAGCGGCGCCATCGGCGTCGGCAACGTTGTGCCCGGGGTGTTCAGCGAGTCGACAGGCGGTGCGCTGATGGTCTGCACTACGACGGACAAGCCGGTGTTTGATAAGAACTGCCGTATTCCCTGTAACTATAGCGATATGCAGGATATTTACATGATTCAGGGCGGCGCCAAGGGCGGCATATTGCTGCGTTGGCTGCGTGATACGCTCTGTGAAGAAGAACTTCGCATGGAGCAAGCGGGGCAGGCGGATGCGTATGATTTGATGAGTCAGCTGGCCGCTGTCACACCGGCAGGTGCTGAGGGATTATTTTTGCTGCCGTTCTTTGGCGGTGCGGGAAACCCATATCACGACAATTTCGGCCGCGGTGTTTTGTATGGCCTGAGTCTGGGGCATACAAAGGGGCATATGATCCGCGCTTTTATGGAAGCGCTGGCATGCAATATCACAAAGATCATTGAATACACGGAAAAGCTGACCGACGTCAAGGTTATTCAGGTGCGTTCCCTCGGAGGCGGATCAAAGAGCCCGCTCTGGTGTCAGATCAAAGCGGATATCATGAACCGTGAGATCGTTACCATGAAGAATACGCAGGATGCGGCCTGTCTTGGCGCGGCGATCATAGCGGGCTATGGGTATGGGGCATGGGATTCTATTGCCGATGCCGCTTTAAAATTTACCGAAATCGATACTGTCTACAAACCCAATCCGGCAAACAGAGCAGTGTATGACTTGCTGCTGAAGAAATGGGATGTACTCATTGACGCGATGGATGGACATACGGAAGAACTGGCACGTATGAAATAATGCCTGCTGAAGAAATCAAAAACACAACGGCTGCAATGGTTTAACGGTATTTATGATTTTCCGGGTTGCAGGGCAATCAATGGTTCACAAAGTGCCAAAACACATTTGTTTCAGTACCAAAAGTCCGCAATATGCGGACTTTTGCATGTGCGATTCAAAAAATCACATTCGTTCAGTGGACATTATATTGCTGTTTTGACTTTTTTGCCATTCTGAAATAGATATACGCAACTATAAGTGCAGCGCAAAATAAGATGGCTGCTGCAGATACTTTTGTAAATGAAACCTCTTCATTTACCGGATGTCCTTTCTTTATAATTTCAATGGAAGAACAATGAACATCCACATCTCCCCCATGCTCGCTGCAATCTCTCGAAAATATGCCGATTATCCGAACGGTATCGCCGATGTGTTTATAGTCGCCGAAATATGTTATTGTTTCCGCATCAGAAGACTTCAGCCATATTCCGATTGCGTTT
This sequence comes from Oscillospiraceae bacterium, assembly GCA_963678505.2. GTDB lineage: Bacteria > Bacillota > Clostridia > Oscillospirales > JAVBQB01. The sequence goes on from CAXXFP010000017.1 coordinate 34,056, forward strand.
GTCCCATCATTGATATTGACCCACGCGTATTCCCCTCTGTCCAGTGCTTCCCCGATCGCTTCGCCCTGCACAGTAACCGTTTGGTTATTAAAGGCTGCCGCATTTTCAATCAGGCCGTTTATTTCCGTAATCCCCGCGGCACTGACCGGAACGGCAAAGCAAGCTGTAATCAAAGTCATCAGTATAAGCGCTTTAAAGGCTTTATACATATCTTTTTTATCCCTCCGATAATAAGTCCAAACAGTGCGAAGGCGGAAATAAACTCAAGCCGTCCAAGATACATGGTCAAAATATACTGCACTTTCAACAGATCCGGCATGGATGCGGATGTAACGCCGATTGACAGGCCGACATTGCCTGTCGCAGACGCCGCTTCAAACGCGGAATCGGCAAACGAGTATCCGTAGAAGGTGCCAAGCGCGGTACTGATTGTAAACAAAGCGATATAACACACAATAATGAGCGCGGATGTTTTTACGGCCCCGTCTTCCAAAACGTAATCCTTAATATGATGGTATTTATAAACCTTTACATTCCTTTCTGATGAAAGGAGCTTTTTAATATCGGATATCAGTCCTTTGAATACGATGCCGACCCTTAAGCCCTTAAAACCACCCGCGGTAGAGCAGGCGGAACCGCCGATGAGCATGGCAAGAACCATAATCAAAACTCCGAAATCCCCCCACTCATGGGCAAATTGCCTTGCGTAGATGTTGCCGAACCCAGTAGTCGTATGGGCGGACAACACATTGTAAACGATCCGTCTGAAAGCCGATACCGCATCCGTATAAACGCCAAGCTGAGACAGCTTTAAAACGGCAAACGCGCACGCCAAAAACGACGTAATGAAAAAACTCTGCGTTTCAATGTTTTTGATCAGTTCCTTTTTCTTTCCCTGCCAGACCGCATAGTGCAGGCCAAAATTGAACGAACCCAGCACAAAAAACAGTATCGTTATGATTTCGTAGGAGAAGCTGTGATAATACATCATGTTCTGCGTGTTTGGGCCAAACCCTCCGGTGCTCCAGGCCGATTCAAATATAAAAAGTCCGTGGAAAAATGCGGACAATGGAGATAAGCCTATGCACATTCCGCAAATCCACAAGGCCAATGTTCCGACTATCAGATAAATCATGCTGATCTTCCAGATAATACGGGCAGTTCCCTTTACATTTGGGACAAGCTCGATGTCTTTTGCCTCACCAACATACAGTTTATACGCGCCGCCCATGTTTTTCAGCAGAAAACTGAGTGCCAGCACCACCATACCCTGTCCGCCGACAAAGGTCAGCATGTGCCGCCACATATTGAGACCGACCGATAAGTGATCCAGGTCCTGCGTCAGAACCAAACCGGTCGTTGTAAAACCGCTCATGACGTCAAAGCATCCGTCGAGCACGCTGTTTACATGTCCGCTTAACAAATAGGGAATTGAGCATAAAAACATCAGTATGATCCATGACAGAGCCGCCACGATAAATCCATGCTTCCATTCCACATGCGCTTTGTTTTCACGGGTCTGCCCGCCAAACAATATCAGAAAAAGGCCGGCTATCACAGAAACGGACATGCTGATTGCAAAGTCCATAACCGGATTCCATTCACATAAAAAAAGCGAGGTCAGCAGCGGAATAACCATCAGAAGTGCGGTACCCAGAATTATGTAACCGGTATAATAGCTTATAATCAAAATGCTTGGAAAGCGCGTTCTCATGTTTTTCATAGCATCACCGCATCATAAAAAAGACTGTCGCAAAAATCAATCCGCAATAAAGACAGGCGGAAAACACCTCTGCGATAAGTCCCATAATTTCATTTTTTTTGCTTTGCATAAAGTGCTCCTCCACCCTGCAGATGCTTTTTTATCTCAAGAAATGTTGCGTGATTTGTTATTATATAAATACTGTCATTTCTTAAAATTTGAGTATCTCCTTTGGGATATATTACTTTTCCATCCCGCAGAATGGAGGCGATGACACATTCCGAAGGCAGCGCCAGATCCTTAATGAAGCAATCGATCCAGCAATTGCCATCATGGATTGCAGCCTCGACAAGAGTCATGGCGCCCCGGTCGAAGGTCTGTACAATCTTGCAGATTTCTCTGTCAAACTCATACTCAATCAGGTTGGCAATGACGGCCGTGCTGCATACAGTCTGATCAACCCCCAGCGCTTTAAACATCGCGATATTTTTGGGATTATTTACCCGTGCGATCGATTTGCTGATCTGAAATTCCATTTTAGCTATCTCGCATATGACAAGATTCTCCTCATCCTTGCCTGTAACCGCTGCAATAATTTCAGCATTGTTTATCCCTGCTTCGTTTAAAACATCCAATTCCGTTCCGTCCCCGCAAATGATATCCGCATCAATGTCCTCGGCGATTTTGCGACAGGTGTTTTCGCTTTTTTCAATCAGAGTGACATCATAGCCGCGTTCCTTCAGCGTTTTCAGAAGGTTATAACCAATTTTACCGCCGCCAATAATAATTGATTTCATTTGGGGCACTCCTCAATTCTACTCTTTAAAATGTAAGCGCTGAGTTCCGTGGGATTAATCGTCTCGATTTCCAGGCCTTCATAAACGCTTTTTTTATTAGGCTCGTTGATTCTTGCAATAATTCGCGGAATTTCAAATATTTTCTTGGCTATGAGAGATACGGTAATATTAATATTGTCATCCGGTGTGACCGAGATTACATAATCCGCTCGCTCAATTCCGGCTTCTTTAAGAACGTCGTTATCATATTCGACGCCTTTGACGCGCAGTCCATTAAAACCACTCCCCAGAGTATCCAGCCTCTTTGATTCCCTGTCAACGACCGAAACATCATGCCCGGCATCGGACAGTTCTTCGGCGAGCGTGCTTCCCAGTCTTCCGCAGCCGATAATAATAATGTACATAAGATTCTCCTTTAAGCCGTTATGTGCGTTATCTTCATAGGCAACTATGATGTTTTTCTCTCACTTTTTAAAGCACAGCATTCTTCTTCCGGCTCATCGCCAAAATCGTAAGAATAAGGTTTTAGGTTTTTTAACATGGTACAGATCTGCTCAAGATTTTTGCATGCCGGTTTAAATGTAGGGTCAAGCGAGTAGGCCGCCCTGTAGTGACGGCGCGCTTTGTCGTCGTTACCGTTAAGTTCAAACCAGATTCCGAGCAAATTGTGAGGTTGAGGCGCATCGGGATCAATACATATGGCCTCAACAATCAGATCATGCGCCTTCTCCATTTCACAGTGACGGAGGCTGTCAGCCGCCTGGCTGATACATTTAGTAAACATAGCGATAGATGTGTTGGGATTATTCATAACCTCATCCCCCCCTTTTGATTCAAGTATAAGGCGGTACAAATAAGTTTTGTGTAAGGCTTCTATCGGTTCGTGTAAGGTTTGTGTGAGGAAAAAGAGGAACCCCGTTTAGGGGTTCCTCTTACGCTTACCATATTGACAGCTTAATCGTCCGTCAGACGATAACCGACTCCTATTTCAGTTATGATATATCTTGGCTGTGCAGGGTCTTCCTTTAGTTTACGCCTCAGATTGCCCATACATACTCTTAAGGATTGCGTATCTTCCGAAATCATCCCGCCCCAGACGGCTTCAATGATAAACCTGTGTGTGAGAACCTTCCCCTGGTTTTTTGCAAGCAGCGCCAGAACCTTGTATTCATTCGGCGTAAGGTGTATTTCTTCATCATGAAGCCAGACTCTGCGCTTATCCTCATCAACCGATAGACCGCCAGTCCTAAAGCATACTTTTTCCTGGCTGCCGGAAGCTTCGGTAAAAGATTGGTGCCGCAGAATCACGCGAATACGTGCAAGCAATTCGGAAACACTGAACGGCTTTGTCAAATAATCGTCGGCTCCGGCATCAAGCGCCTCCACTTTTTCCCGATCATGGCCGCGGGCGGATACGATGATGATCGGCATTCGCGTCATGCTGCGCAGTTTTTTAATCACGTCTACTCCGTCCATGTCAGGCAAACCGAGATCTAAAATCAATATATCCGGGTTGTGGGAAGCGGCAAACATGAGTGCGTTTGCCCCGCAATCTGCATCAATGCATTTATACCCCTGTGTTTCAAGGGAAACTTTCAGAAAGCTGCGGATAGATTTTTCATCATCCGCGATTAAGATCAAGGGCTGCATGACCGGTTCCCCCCTTTGACGGAATACAAAACCGCACGGCCGTACCGTGTGGCTTATTATTTGTTATGGCTATTTTTCCTCCGTGCGCTTCAATGATCGATTTGCACAGCGAAAGGCCAAGGCCGGAGCCACGTCGCGCTCCATACGCTTTGTCATGCCGCGAATAAAATCTTTCAAACATGTGGGGCAGATCATCCTCCGAAATTCCGGGACCGTTGTCGCTTACCTCAAAAAACACGTCGTTTTCCCCTCGACTTAGTGATACTGTAATTATGCTCCCTTCGGGAGTATAATTTATGGCATTCCCCAGAAGATTTACCAAAACCTGCGTGATCAAAACCCCATCAACCTCAAGCAGGACGATATCAGCAGGCATTTCAGCAAAAATTCCATGCCCGGACGCACGTTTTTTCACATGTCCAATTGCCTCGGCGACGATCTCTTCCGCGGCTTCCTGCTCTATGTTCAAATTTATTCGCCCTTCATCAAAACGTGTCATACTCAATATATTTTCAACCAGTTCATTCAACCAGCCGGCGTCATCATAAATATTATGTAAAAAACTTTTCTTTATATCATCGCTTACCGTTTCGAAATTATCAATCATCGTGCTTGCCGATCCCATAATACCGGTCAGCGGCGTACGCAGGTCGTGAGAGATTGTCCTGAGCATATCTGCGCGCAGACGCTCGCGCTGTATCTGTATCTGCGTTTCCTCCTGCTTTTCATAAAGTCTTTCGCGTTCCAAAACGACTGCGATCTGCGGTTCAATTGTGTCCAGAAATTCCATTTGTGCATTTGTGAGAGCCAGCAAACCGGGAAGGGAGATTCCAATAACTCCAAACGCGCCGCTTTGACCGATAACAGGCAGGTAGTACGCCTTTGCTTTTGGAAAAAGGCTTGTGCCGCAGCCGCACGGATTTCCAGACTGATATGCTTCATGGCAGGCAACGCGCTCCTTATCATCTGTAAAGACATCGTGACCCTCGATATGCGTATTGCGTACATTTCCGGAAGGATCAAAAAATTGTACCAAAACGTCAGCAGAAAACTGCTTTGCCACTTCTTTGGCAGAAACCTCGGCCAGATTTACGCTGGTTTTTACTCCAAGCAGCTGCCGCCCAATGTGATACAGCGCTTTAATGCGTTCCTCTCTCTCTTCAGCCAGAAACGTTTCCCGCTTTATCCGGATAGTCAGCATGCTTGTAAAGAATCCAACGATAAACATGATAAGAAAGGTAATCGGGTAGTCGGGACTGTATGCCTGAAGCGTAAAATATGGCTCGGTAAAAAAGAAATTGTAAGACAGAACACCCAAAAGAGATGCAAATAAGCTGTAAAGATAACCGCTTGCCAAATAGGAAAACAAAAGAATTCCAAGCAGGTAGACCATAACAATATTGGACTCAAAAGTCACTATGTTTTTAAAAGGCATCGAAATAACCGTGCAAAAAGCCATTATGATAAACAGAATTACAATATTTTTAACAATTTCTTTTTTCTGCTTATATGGAGAAACATTTTTTAAATTACAGATGCTTTTTATATATATTTTTCGCATATCTGTCTCACCTGCCTTTTTTCTATGTATAAACTACCATATATGCCCTTTAGTGTAAGTCAAACTAAAAAGAATATCAAGAAGCTTTTTTGGTTAAGGAAGTTTAGCGCATGCGGCATATAATAGCTGTTGATTATCATCCGGAGTGGGATAAAATGTATAAGGAAGAATTCTGAGAAATTGAGAAATTTCAGAGACGTATTTTCTCGCAATTTATCATATCGGAAGTATAGGGATTGCAGGCAAGGCCCATTGTAGATATTATGACGATTGCAAAAAACATTTCCAGCATAGATCGCCTAAAAACATGCAACATTATTATTTACCGCTCGAAGTATATGGAGACATGCTGTCTTTTATATAGTAAAATAGACACAAGATGTAAATAAGCTGAGCCGGTTTAGCAGGCAAAGGGGTGGCAGTATATGGACTTAACGAGTAACGTAATCATAAATATTTACTCGATCGCGCTGCTCTCTGTTATCCTCCTTCACTCCTTAAAAAACGCTGAAAAACAATCCCTGCAGTACAGATTGTATATTGAAATGCTGCTCATTACTATGCTGCTGCTGGTTCTGGATGTGTTCAGCAGATTTGACGGCAGGCCTGACACGATTTATCTCTTTATCAATCATATCGGGAATTTTATGGTTTTCCTGCTCAATCCCATCCTGCCGTCGCTCTGGTTATTATATGTTCATGTCCACATGTTTCAGAAAGAGGAAAAAACCAGACGGCTGCTTTATCCGCTGTCAGCCATACTCGCGGTAAATGCGGTGCTTGTTGTATTGACGCAGTTTTTTGGATTGTACTATAATATTGATTCCGACAATATTTATCACAGAGGGCCGCTCTTTTTGTTTCCCGCTTTCATTACAATTACAATGATTTTGGCAGCCTTTGTTATTATTATGGGAAACCTCAAGAAAATTGAAAAAAGGGCGGCTTTCTCTCTCCTGTTTTTTGCGGTTCCTCCTTTTTTAAGTATCATCCTGCAAATTGCTTTTTATGGAATATCGCTGATGCTCAACAGCGTAGTGTTATCCCTTCTGATCCTGTTTTTAAATATTCAAAATCACAGTATGCACACCGATTATCTGACCGGAGTAAATAACCGCAAAAAGCTTGATCATTATTTAAAGGAAAAAATCCGCACAAGCACAGAAAACAGAACTTTTGCGGCCATTCTGATAGATCTGAATAACTTTAAGCTGATCAACGACACCTTTGGCCATGACGCGGGAGACAATGCGCTTCAAACTTTTGTAAGACTGCTGCAGAGCTGCCTTCGATCAAATGATTTTATCGCGCGATTTGGAGGCGACGAATTTTGTATTGTTCTGGATGCATCCAGCAGGACCGATCTGGAAGAGATCATTCATAGAATCAACGACTGCATAGAAAAGTATAATGCGATCAGCGACCAGCCATATAAGTTTGGTTTTAGCATGGGTTATGCCATGTATGACTTCCACTCTCATATAAAAGCGGAAGCATTTCAAAAACAGATTGATGTATTGCTGTACAATAATAAACAGGCCAATAAAGAAATAAACAGCAAAGAATGGTTAAGCAACCAAAGCGGGCCCACGCATAGTTAAGGCTGTTCGCAGCAGTAGTTTGCATTAAACCGCGCGGCAGCCCCTCCTGATGCGGTTGGCACAAACAGACACGAGTAAATAGATGAAATGAGAAAAACCTATGCAGTACAAACTCAGACTGGCGGAGCATAAAGATTCCGCTTCAATCGTGCAGCTTTATCACGCTATTATCGGGACGCCCGGATGCACATGGGATGAGGAATATCCGTCGGCTGAAGACGTGGCAGAGGATATCAAACTGAGCTGCCTCTATTGTCTGGAAGACGGGATCGGAACGCTTGTCGCAGTCGCAGCGGCAGGAGCTTTTGAAGAACTGAGCCATTTAAGCTGGGATGCGCGGATGAACAAGCCCTGCGAGCTGGCACGGATCGGCGTCCATCCTTCCATGCAGCACAAGGGGATCGGTGCGATGATATTGAAGGAAGTAATCAAGGACTGCCAAAAAAGAGGGTTTGACGGCATGCGTTTTCTGGTCAGCAAAACAAACCCCGGCGCTATTGCGCTCTACAACAAATCAGGCTTTAGAGAATGCGGAGAAACTTATATGTATGGACATGATTTCTATTGCTATCAAAGAATTTTTGATTGATCCGCCGGTATGGAGGTAGTGTGATATGCTGATCTACGCAATATTGTCCATTACACTCGCGCTTGTGCTCTATTCTCTCGGGGTCTGGAGTGAAAAAATTCAGGGACATTTGAAGAAATGGCACCTGTATATATTCTGGTTGGGGTTCGCGTTTGATACCACCGGAACGGCCCTTATGAGTAAAATTTCAGGCGATGGTTTTACTCTTAACTTTCATGGCGTCACAGGCCTTCTTGCAATTGTTCTTATGTTTATCCATGCGGCCTGGGCAACAAAGGTCCTGATTGAAAACAATGCTGCGCAAAGAAACAGCTTTCATAAATTCAGCATATTGGTATGGTTTATATGGCTGATTCCGTATTTTTCCGGAGCAATATTCGGCATGGCCCGCTAAGCCACTCGGCAAAAAATCTATTTTGAAAAGAGACAAAGATGGAAAACAAAACCGGAATCCAATTGAGTAAGCGGCAAAATGTCGTGCAGTTTTTAAAGTTTACCGCGTTTTCGTGTACGGCGGGCATCGTTCAGGCCGTCAGCTTCACGCTGCTCCATGAGCTGGCTCATTTTGCGTACTGGCTGAGTTATCTGATCGCGCTTATTTTATCCGTACTTTATAATTTCACCGTCAACAGAAGATTCACCTTCAAGTCGGCGGCCAACATCCCAATTGCCATGCTCAAGGTGACCGGATATTACTGCGTGTTCACGCCGCTGTCAACCTGGCTGGGAGATTACTTGACAAACGTCGGATGGAATGAATATATCGTGCTTGCCGGAACAATGATCCTGAATTTTGTCACGGAATTTTTATTTTGCCGCTTTGTGGTGTACCGGAATTCCATCAACACGCGACGCGAGCAATAATAAGCCGGCGGATAACGGTTATGACTGCCATATATTCGTAATTATTTTTGCTGCCGCATAACGGAGGATCCCATTGAGTGAATTATTAAAAATGTGCCTGATTATCTGCCCGCTGGTATTTGTGGCGGGGTTTGTAGACGCCATCGCCGGCGGCGGTGGACTGATTTCGCTGCCCGCTTACCTGCTGGCGGGGCTTTCCGCCCACCTTGCCATCGGTACAAACAAGCTGGCCATGAGCATCGGTACGTTTATCGCCGCCGGAAACTACATAAAGGCAAAGCGATTTGACCTGAAGGTCAGCTTAATTACCGCCGCCGGTTCATTTTTCGGCGCTTTGATCGGCAGCAGTCTGGCGCTTATGATTTCAGACCATGTTTTAAAAATCATCATGCTGACGATTTTGCCGGCTGTGGCAATTTTTATGCTGGTGAAAAAGGACTTTGGAAAAGCCGACAACGAGCCAAAACAGCTCAGCCCTCGGCGTCTGACGGGTTCCTCTCTTTTAATCGGTCTGGTCCTCGGCTGTTATGACGGACTGATCGGACCGGGGACGGGAACTTTTCTCATTCTGGCGTTTACCGCGCTGATGGGCTTTGATTTGCTCAAGTCCTCCGGGTGTGCCAAGGTGGTTAATCTGGCGTCCAACGTGGCGGCTTTGATCGTATTTATTCTAAACGGCAAGGTGCTTTTCGCGGTGGCCATCCCTGCCGCCGTGTGCGCAATGGCGGGAAATTACGCCGGAGCAAAGCTGGCAATCCGGGGCGGCAGCAAATATGTCCGCTACACCATGTTTCTCGTCATTGGGCTGCTTATTGTAAAAATGGCCGCGGATCTGCTCAAATGACCGTGCGCGCTTACCGGCCTTATAAGCCCTGAGTTGCGATTCCTTTACATACCTGAGATTTTTCATCAAGTCTTGGCAGCACTCTTGACGGTACAGGAAAAAAAAGGTACGATATAGCTAAGCAGAGATAATGCTGCATTTTCGATTTGATATGAGAGGAGAACTGGTATGAGGATAAAAAAGTTTCTCGGAGCAGTGCTCGCAATCGCCATGATACTTTCTGTAACGACCCTGGCGGCACAGGCTGCAGGCAATGATTACGGCCGGTTTAACAACCCGGGAAAAGGCCATGACTGGAGCTGCAGCAACAGCAACGATAACAGCAACACCCAGCATAACGAAAACGGCTACCAGAACCACATTCCCGCCGATATCTGCTATTAATTAAGCGCGCAGTATCCCACGCAAACAACGTAAACAAAGGCTTTTCATGTGAAAAAAGGGGACGCCGGTTCATTGGGCGTCCCCTTTGCTTTTTCACTTCATACAGGTATCAATAATATCTCTGAGTATATCGCTTTGCTATAATTCACGCGGCATTTAGCCAAGCAAGCCATTAACGATTTTATGAAAAACCGTGGGAGAGGAAAACTATGCTGTCTGCCAATCCGTGTAATCTTTGCCCCAGAGCGTGCGGGGCCGACCGGGAAAAGCAGCCGGGCTTTTGCGGATGCGGCAGCCAGCTTAAAGTTGCCCGCGCGGCGCTTCATTTTGGGGAAGAGCCGTGTATCAGCGGAAGCGGCGGCAGCGGAACGGTCTTTTTCAGCGGGTGCACGCTGCGCTGCTGTTTTTGTCAGAATCATCCCATCAGCAGCGGCGGGTTTGGAGAAGAGATTTCCGTCCCCAGACTGGCGGAGATATTTATGGAATTACAGACGCAGGGCGCGCACAACATTAATCTTGTTACTGCAACGCAGTATCTTCCCTGGGTGCTGCCCGCGCTGGAGCTGGTAAAGCCCGCTCTGCGCATCCCGGTCGTGTATAACTGCGGCGGGTACGAACGGGTGGAAACCATCCGTGCGCTGAAGGGCTATGTCGATGTCTATCTGCCGGATTTCAAGTATTGCAGCTGGGAATTATCCTTAAACTACTCAAACGCGGCGGATTATTTTGAGGTAGCCTCGGCCGCCATTACGGAAATGGCCGCGCAGACGGACGGCCTTGTGTTTGACGCGCAGGGTCTGCTGCAAAAAGGCGTCGTCATCCGGCATCTGGTGCTCCCCGGCGCGCGGAAGGATTCCTTTGCGGTCTTAAAATGGATGAGCGAAAATCTGCCCCGCGGCAATTTTTTACTTAGCTTAATGAGTCAGTATACGCCGGTACGGATTAATCCGGCATATCCGCAGCTCAACCGAAAAATCACCTCGTTTGAATATGCCTCGGTGTCGCGGGAGGCCGTCCGGCTCGGGCTTACGGCCGGCTTTATGCAGGAACGGAGCAGCGTGGGGGAAAGCTATACGCCGCCGTTTGATTTAACGGGCGTGTGAGCCGGAGTCTGCACGCAACCGCCGCGCGTTGGCGTTGGGGCCTGGAAACGTTAAAAAATGCTCATCAGGCATTAAATACATAGGCAAGAGCCGTACCCATCGCGTGATGGGTACGGCTCTTGCAGCGTTTGCTTCGGGATCAGGGGATATAATAGTCAGTCCTGACCTGGTTGCGATCAGATCCTTATGACAGCACATATCGACACGGCTTTATCTGCCTGCACGGAGTGCTATTTGCCGGTTTCGATTTCACGCGTAATAAAAGAAACCCGGCTTGCATTGATGATGCTGGTGTGGCACTCAACAATTTTATCTTCAAAAAAACCGTAGGTCCGCTCGACGATCACCAGGCATTTAGGCTCGATGCCCAGAAGCAGCGCCTCTTTTTCCGTAGCCTTGGAGATGGAAAATTTGATTCGCTTCTTTGTATATGCCGCGCAGGTCTCCTCGGGCCTTACAAAGTTCTCCCGTGTGTATACTCTTTCAAAGGAAACCGGCTCTCCGTTGAGATAAATGATATTGAGCCTGGTATTGACCGTGTCCGTTTCAGAAAGATCGAAGGCAAGATATACGACATCAATCGGCATGGTTTTTTTATCGTAAAGCTCTTTGACGTCGCAGTCATACGCGGAATGGAGGCAGCACTCCTTAAAGGACTGAAAATCCTGCGTAATAATTTCAAATTTTTTAGGTGCGATAAAGGTTCCCTTTCCCTGAATACTTACCAGCCTTTGCTCCTTGCACATGCGGGAAATCGCTTCCCGCAGCGTAATCCGGTTGACGGCAAAGAGCTTTGCAAGCTCCCGCTCGGAGGGCAGCTTGTCGTTTTCCTTTAAATGATTGTCTTCAATATATTCATCGATCCTGTCGATGAGTTCATACAGTCTGAGAGCCCGAGTCCCCTTGTGCGGGACTCAGGCCCTTTTGCTTGCTGATTTAAATTTATCCTCGGTAGCCGCGGCGTCTGCGGCGGGATCTGCTCTTTATACTTTGATATTTCTAAGCTCTTTACCCTCGGCGCTGTCGTGCAGTTCGGAATCCGTTTCCGAATTAACCATCTGAAAATCCGGATAGCCATAGGCGCCCATTTCATCCAGATCAAGGCCTTCAAGCTCGACCTGTGCGGATACCCTGAGTCCATGCACCCGGTCAAGGAATTTAAACCACAGATACGACCCGCCGAAGCCCCAGACGACCAGCACCCCGATGGTGATCAGCTGCGCGGCAAGCTGGCCCGCGTCGCCGTAAAACAATCCTCTGACCCCTCCGGCCACTCCGTTTGTCATGTCGCCGTATGTTCCGTCGGCAAAAAGCCCGAGCGCCAGCACACCCCAGCAGCCGTTTACGCAGTGAACGGAGATGGCGCCGACGGGATCGTCGATTTTGAGCTTGTTTTCAACAAAGAAAACAGAGATGCACACGAGAATGCCCGCAATCAGACCAATCAGAAACGCAGTCATGGCGTTGACATACGCACACGGGGCGGTTATCGCAACCAGACCAGCCAGCGCTCCGTTTGCCGTCATGGACGGGTCGGGCTTGCCGTATTTTTTCCACATATAAAACATCGCCGCCAGGCCGCCGACCGCGCCGGCAATCATCGTATTTGTCGCGACAATCGCCAGTCTGAAGTCGCCCGCGTTGAGAGTCGAGCCTGCGTTAAAGGAAAACCAGCAAAAAAACAGGATGATCGTGCCCACAATCGCCATGGGGATATGGTGCCCGGGGAAAGCGCGGGCGGAACCGTCCTTTTTAAACTTACCGATGCGCGGGCCGATAACGATCGCCCCGGAAAGCGCCATCATGCCGCCCATTGCGTGAACGACGGCCGAACCGGCAAAATCGACGGCTCCGTGCCCCAGTCCGAAATACCTGCCGAGGGTCGACAGCCATCCGCCTCCCCACATCCAGTTGCCAAACAGCGGGTAGAAAAACATGGAGATAAAAAATCCGGTAATTACAAACGCCGAATATTTTACACGTTCCGCCATGGAACCGGTCGGGATGGTGACCGTTGTATCCATAAACACCATCTGGAAGAAAAACAGCGCGTAGATTCCGGCGTCATAGGTCCCTCCGCTGTGCAGCAGGAAGCCCTTGTAACCGAGCAGACCGCCGAAGCCCGGTATGGACAGCATCCCGTTTAAGACTGAGCCGCCGGTGCCAAGACCGGCCGCGCCGCCCGAGCCGCCAAACTGAAGAGCAAACCCCGTGAGGAAATATCCGATCGCTCCCACAAGGAACACCATGAAATTCATTGTGATGGTGTGCGCCGCGTTTTTGCCGCGGCAGAAGCCGGTTTCAACCATCGCAAAGCCGCACTGGAAGAAAAAAACCATAAAGCCCGTAAGCATGACCCAGATAAAATTTGCACTCAGCTGCGCCTTGTTGGCAGCCGTGGCCACATCCGACAGCGTCTCCTGTCCGGTTGCCGCGGCGTAGGACGCGCCCGTCGGGTCCGCTCCCGCCGCCACCGCGGCGGTGGCAAGCAGAGCCATAAGCCCTCCGACAAATAGAATAAAACGAATACTTTTCACCGTTATTTTCATATTGAACCCCCCTGAAATAATGACGTTTATTTCTTTGCCGCACTGCCCCGCTTAAAATTCTGCCAGGAGAAAACGCATTCCTGTTTAAACACGTCCCGGCTCAGCGTACGAACCGACATAAAATACCGGATGCCGAGAAACGCGATCAGCAGCCCGAAAACAAAACCCGGCACACGGGTATTGAGCACGCTCAAGCTGGTGCCGGCCGCCATGCTGGTTATGCCCAGCGCCGCGCCCGAGGCAAAAATCAACCCCGCTGTCACATAAAGAGAAATGATCGCCGCCGTCTTGCCCCGGCTGCCCTTTTCGGCTGTTTTTATCGTTCCCGCGCCGCCGGTTCTCGCCGTCGGCAAAATGAGAAAAAGCATTTTGTCCGCGTTCATCTCAAGCACCTCGCATAAAAATTCAGTCTTCCATAGCGGCTCGCGTCACCGCCACAAAAATCTATAAAAAAAGACGCAAATTCATTTTAGAAATGAATCAGCGCCTTTGCTTTTAAATAAAATTGTCCGTTTTGTTTTTTTAAATATACCGTCCAGCGGGAACAATGTCAATAGAATAATCGATATTTACACATTTTCGTTACAATTCAATAAAATTAAGCCTTGTTATGTAAAAATATTGCTATACTTTTTTTGCATCCGCCGCCCAAATCGATACGCGGGCTTCCGCGCCTGTCCCCGCCGGCAGGCCGGTTTTTTCAAAGTCCGGCGCTGTTTCCGATTTATTTGTAATTATGGCCCGGCGCATATATAATTTGAATATCGCACAGGCATGGCTCGGCGCTCCATCCTATTCGGTGCCCTGCGGGAGGAATAAGTATGAATAAAAAGTTTATTGATTTTTTAATGGGTTTTCCTGTCCTGATCGCCGTGACGATCAGCGAGTTTCTGGTGACGCTTCCCTTTGAGACGCCGGCGCAGACCGCGGCGGGCAACGAATCATGGCTTATCAGCCGGGAGCTGCTGCTGACCAGCCTTCCGGCGCTGATCATCACGTACCTTTTTGCCCGGTTCCTTCACACGAAAGACAGGGCGGCCGCCCTGCAACACAGCATATTTTGGACGTCGGTGCTCTTTTTAAACTATTTGGTCATCGGGTACGGCAACGGCAATTTGGGCGCCATCTTCGGGACCGTCGGAATTTATGTTTTACTGGCCTGTACCTTCTTAGGTCCCGTCGCATATGCAAAAATAAAACGCCTGAAATAAAAAAATTCATGCTGTTAACCGGAGCCGGCACTTGCGTCGGGCACTCCGCTTTTTTCTTTGCCCGAGTCGATCCGGCGCCACTCTGTTTTGGTGTCTGCAAAGGGCCGGGCACATATATATCACATATATATTTTTAAAAAACTTGCCCGATGCGGATCGCAGGGCAAGTTTTTTTAAAAGCGGTCGATATATGTATTTGACAGAGCATTGCATACGGTCCCGGGGAAAACCGACGAGAAAAACGGTTTTGTTTTGCCCGTGGTCCTGTCATACATTAAAAGCCCTTTAAAAGTCCGTCCAAATGCTCAGCTGGAGGAATTATTATGAGTGATTTAGCAGTAACGCCGGAAGATGCGATAGAAGTGCCGCTTCCTCCCGTAGACGCCGTCATCAGCATCTTTGTGCCCTCAAACAGGCTGGAGGCCTCCATATCGATCGAGCCGCCGCAAAACGGGGGCGCCGCGCCGACGCTTGCCGCCCTTGAAGCCGCGCTCAGCGACCGCAGAATTGTCTATGGCGTCAACTCCCAGAAGCTTGCGGAGCTTGCGCAGGCACCGGTTTACAACAGGAATATATCCGTTGCCCATGGCGTTGTACCCGTCAACGGAACCGATGGCAGCTATGTCCTTCAGTTCCAGGCCAAAAAAGAGCTTAAGCCCCGTGAACGGCAGGATGGAACGGTAGATTACCGCGACCTCGGCATTGTTGAAAATGTGCATAAGGGACAGGTGCTCTGTACGATCACCCTGCCGACCGACGGAACCGTGGGCATTTCGGTAACGGGTGAAACGCTTGCGCAGATAAAAGGCAAAGCGGTTCCCCCCTTAACGGGCAAGAATACGCAGCTCAATGAGGCCGGCACCCAGATTTTTGCCACCGTAAACGGTCAGGTGGAATACGACGGCAGAAAAATCATTGTTGGCGAAACCTTTTATGTTTCGGAAGATGTCGACAACTCGACCGGCAATATTAAAGTTTCCGGCAATGTGTCCATTAAGGGTATGGTGCTTCCGGGTTTTGTCGTCGAGGCGGACGGAAACATCGAAATACGGGGTACGGTAGAGTCCGCCACGCTCAGAGCGGGCGGGAATATCATCCTGCACAGCGGAATAACCGGCAGCGAGCTGACCTGCCATGGAGACCTGACCAGCCGCTTTATTGAAAACTGCAACGTTTTTGTCAGGGGCGCCGTAAAGGCGGAGTCCATTATAAAAAGCAGCATCCGGTGCGGAAAAAGCCTCCAGATCGTCGGCCAGATCGCCCGGTTCATCGGGGGCAGCTGCGTGGTCGGGGAAAACATCGTGGCGCACAGCATCGGCTCAAATTCCGGCGTGGTCACTGAGCTGGAGCTTGGCACCGATCCATCCATAATCGAGAGGCAGCAGGAGCTGGTAAAACAGCTGCCCGCTTTGGAACGTCAGCTGCACGGACTGACCTCGCTCATCTCCCTGCTCAGGCAGCTTGAAGCGGCCAACCGCCTGACGCCTGAAAAAAAGAAAACGCTTGACGATGCGCTTTTCAGCTTCGCGGAAAGTACGGCCGCTTTGGAAAGCGGAAAACTGGAGCTCAGTTCAATCAACGAATCGATTCAGACAAAGGGTTATGGAAGGGTCATTTGTCAGGGAATGATCTATCCCGGAACAAAAGTCACCATCGGAGCGGCGAAAATGCTTGTTACGGACGTGCTTACAAACACATCGCTGTATTTAAGCGAAGACGTCATTTGTCAGGGTACCGCCCGCTGACGGTTTCCGCCCCGATACCGCATGAATGCTGAACTGATGCACCGGTTATAACGGGGAATGGTTTATAACGGCAACGTCCGGCTTCCGACACGAGCAAAAAGGAGAGGCTATGGCAAGGCAAATTGTTATTGTTCCATATGAGAAAGCGTGGCTTTCATTATTTGAAATCGAGCGGCGCCTGCTGCGTGATATTTTTGCGGATACGGCCGAGGAAATCCATCATTTCGGATCAACCTCGGTTCCCGGGCTGTCTGCAAAACCGGTGCTTGACATCCTCATTGCCGCAAGCGACCTGAAAAGAGTTGACGCTCTCAATCCCCGTATGCGTCAAAACAGATATGTTCCGCAGGGCGAATATGGCATTCCCGGTCGAAGGTATTTCGTAAAAACCGCGGCCGAAAATCCAGAAATCCACACGTACCATGTCCATGTCTATCAGTCGGGAGACCCCAAAATCGCGCAGGAGCTCCTGTTTCGCGACTGTCTGCGCGCGAACGCCGCTTTGCTCAGGGAATATGAGCAGTTAAAGCTCCGGCTTGCCGACAGATACCGTTTTAGCCCGGAGGAATATACGGACGCGAAGTCTGAATTTATCGCCGAAGCGCTCAAACGCGCGCACGCGCCGAAAACGAAGGAATGACCCGCGCCCATCTCCCGCTTTCCATAACGTAATGCGGCGCGCAAATCACAGCCCCAGCATAATTGCCTAAACACGTAAAGCGGCCCGCCGGTTATTCCGGCGGGCCGCTTTGGACGCACGGGTATTTTTGGATGGGATCAGCCCAGGATCTTCTGTAAATCCGCTTCGGGCGTGGAAATGGGCGTCAGGTTAAACTCCTTGACCAGAACACCCAGAATGTTCGGCGATATAAACGCGGGCAGCGTCGGCCCGATATAAATGTTCTTTATGCCCAGCGCCAGCAGCGACAGTAGGATACAGACCGCTTTCTGTTCATACCACGACAGCACCAGCGTAAGCGGAAGCTCATTGACCGTGCAGTCAAAGGCCTGCGCGAGGGCGGAGGCCACCTTGATGGCGCTGTAGGCGTCGTTGCACTGCCCCATGTCCATGATGCGAGGAAGTCCGCCGATCTCTCCCAGATCAAGATCATTAAAGCGGTATTTCCCGCACGCAAGCGTCAGGATAATCGTGTCCTGCGGCGTTTTCTTCACAAATTCCGTATAATAGTTTCTGCCCGGCGCCGCGCCGTCACAGCCTCCCACGAGGAAAAAATGCTTGATGGCGCCGGATTTGACCGCGCCGACGACGGTGTCCGCCGCGGCCAGAACCGTCCCGTGGGCAAAGCCCGTCGTCACCGTGCCCCCGCCATTGATCCCCGTCATTACACGGTCTTCCGGGTAGCCGCCAAGCGCAAGCGCTTTTTCGATGACCGGGGTAAAATCCTTATCCTCGCCGATATGCACCATTCCGGGATAAGCTACCACCTCGGTGGTAAAAATACGGTCACGGTAGCTGTCCTTAACCGGCATAATGCAGTTTGTGGTAAACAGCACCGGGCCGGGAATGCTGTCAAACTCCTTTTGCTGGTTCTGCCACGCCGTGCCGAAGTTGCCTTTTAGCTGCGGGTACGCCTTGAGCTTCGGGTAAGCATGCGCCGGGAGCATCTCGCCGTGCGTATAAATATTGATTCCTTTATCCTTCGTCTGCTCGAGCAGCTGCTGCAAATCGTACAGATCATGCCCCGAAATCACGATAAACGGGCCTTTTTCAATGGTGAGCGGCACTTTAGTCGGCACGGGCGTGCCGTAGGTTTCCGTATTTGCACGGTCAAGCAGCTCCATGCACGTAAGGTTGACCTGGCCGGTTTTCATGACCAGACCCAACAGCGCATCCGCGTCTGTCGTCTGACCGAGCGCGCGCAGCGCCTCGTAAAAGAACGCGTCGACGGTTTCATCGTGATAACCAAGCACCAGTGCGTGGTAGGCGTAGGCCGCCATGCCGCGCAGGCCGAACAAAACCAGCGATTTGAGCGAACGGATGTCCTCGTTGTCATTCCACAGCGTGTTCATTTCATAAGCGGTAAAGGTGTCTTCGGGCTTGCCCGCTTTTGCCGCAAGCGCCTTTGTCTGCTTAGCGACCTGCTCGGTAAGGTCGCGGATAGGGTCGTTGTCAAAACTCACGTTTGTGATGGTGGTAAAAAGCCCCTCGAGAATCAGACGGGTCGATTCCGGAGCCGCACCGCCTGCCTGCGCCGCGCCCGCAAGGGCAATCAGCGCGCCGGTCAGTTCATCCTGAAGCCCCGCCGTATCGGCCTTTTTCCCGCATACGCCGGCGCCGCCCTGACAGCCTGTTCCTCCCGCGGTCTGCTGACACTGAAAGCAAAACATTTTTGACATCTGTCTGTCCTCCTAATTTTCTATAATCTCGCCGTTTGTGGCGATGGTTATGATGCTCCAGGGGATGAGCCTGCCGCTGTCCCGCAGCGCGTTTTTCACGGCGCTCACGATGCCGCCGCAGCAGGGGACCTCCATTCTGACTACCGTTACACTTATAATATCATTGTTTTTAAGAATTGCGGTCAGTTTTTCGGAATAATCTCCCTCGTCGAGCTTGGGGCAGCCGATGAGCGTAATTTTATTTTTCATAAATTTTCCGTGAAAGTCACCGTAGGCATATGCGGTGCAGTCCGCCGCAATGAGCAGGTTCGCGTTGTGAAAATACGGCGCGTTGGGCGGCGCGAGCTTGATCTGCACCGGCCACTGATTAAGCTGCGATGTCGCCCCGGCCATTTGGCTTACAGCGTCCGGCACCCTATGCTCAATGGCTTTGGAATGGGTCCCCGGGCAGCCGCACGCGAGTTTTTCCGGCTGTTTATCCTCCATACCCGATTTGACCGCCGCCTCGTCGAAGGCCGCCGCCTCCCGTTCCTCAAAGGAAATAGCCCCAGTCGGACACACAGGCAGGCAGTTTCCCAGACCGTCGCAGTAGTCGTCCCGCAGCAGTCTGGCTTTTCCGTTTACAAGCCCGATGGCCCCTTCATGGCACGCGTTTACGCATAACCCGCAGCCGTTACACAGCTGCTCGTCTATTTTGATGACCTTTCGAATCATTTTTGTCGCCTCCTCTTGATTGTGTAAACAAAGTATACTATACTAAACATGAAAAGTATGTTGCATTTGCAACGAGAGGAGGATTTTTTTATCAACTCTTCGGATACACTAAAAAATATCGCCCTATTCGACACGATCGAGCCGTATCAGCTCGATTCTCTGCTTAAATGCTTAAACGCAAGCGCGTGCGCTTATAAAAAACGTGATTTTGTCGTGCGCGCCGGCGACACCTCTACAAGCCTCGGCATCGTGCTGGAGGGAAACCTGCAAATCCTCAAGGAGGACATCCTGGGTAACCGCGCCATTATCGCCCGACTTGCGCGCGGCGAGCTGTTTGGAGAAGCGCTTGTCTGCGCGGACGCTGAAAAAAGTCCCGTGTCCGTGCGCGCGGAAACGGACTGTAAAATTCTTTTTATCGATTTTGGAAAGCTCGTGACGACCTGCTCCTCGGCCTGCGTGTTTCACACGCGCCTGATTCGAAACATGCTTCGCATCATGGCGCAAAAAAACATGTATTTAAGCGGAAAAATCGATGTGCTTTCCGCGCGCTCCACCCGGGAAAAAATTATGGCGTACCTGCTCTCACAGGCGCAAACCGAGGGCAAAAGCAGCTTTGAGATCCCGTTTTCGCGCGACGCGCTGGCCGATTATCTGTGCGTCAACCGCAGCGCGCTGTCCCGGCAGCTCGGGCATATGCGCGACGAGGGCATACTCGATTTTAACAAAAATCGGTTTTCTCTTTTAAAAAATGTGTAAACTCAGAGGAATAACCATATGGAAAAAATACTGAAAGTATTGATTGACGCGGGTGTCCCCGCGCCCTCCGCGGCGTTCATCTCACAGACGATTCTGGTCGTTTTCATTCTGCTTTTGTGCGTCTGCGCAACCTTTATTGCCCAAAGGCTTATCCGCGGGCTGGGCGGGCGTCTGCTTAAAAACAGCCGGCGCGGCTGGGACGTGATTTTAAGGCGCAACCGGGTCTTTGACCGCGCCGCGCATCTCATTGCGCCGCTGATCGTCAATTTTTTCTCCGGCTCCTTTCCCGCTTATGCGCAGTGGATTTCGCGCGGGGTCGTCATCTATGTCATCGTCGTCCTGCTTTTGATCGCGGATGCGGCCTTAAACGCGGCCGACGATATCTACCGAACGTTTTCCGTTTCAAAGGCAAAGCCCATCAAAGGTTTTTTACAGGCGATCAAGATCTGTCTTTTTATCGTGGGCTTTATTCTGCTTTTGTCCGAGCTCATTGGGAAAAGTCCCATCATTCTGCTGGGTGGCTTCAGTGCGCTTGCCGCGGTCATTACCATCGTGTTCAGGGATTCCCTGCTGGGTTTTGTCGCGGGCATCCAGCTGACGTCCAACGACATGGTGCGCATCGGCGACTGGATCGAGATGCCCAGGTATAACGCCGACGGCACGGTCGTCGAGCTTTCTCTCAACACCGTCAAGGTGGAAAATTTCGACCGCACCATCACCACCATACCCGCCTACGCGATGATCTCCGATTCCTTTAAAAACTGGCGCGGCATGGTGCAGTCCGGCGGCAGGCGCATCAAGCGCGCCATCTATATCGACACGAGCAGCATCCGTCCGCTAAACTCCGATCTGTTTGAGCGGTTTAGAAAAATCGAGTATCTGACCGACTATCTCAAAACAAAGGAAACGGAGCTCGCACAGTCCGGCCGTACCGGCGGCGCAGACCCGGCGCAGGGGATAAACGGCAGGCATCTGACCAATATCGGCACCTTCCGAGCCTATATGCAGGTCTATCTGGAAAACCATCCCGGTATCCATAGGGACATGGCGACCATGGTGCGCCAGCTGCCCTGCGAGGGCCGCGGCCTCCCGCTTGAAATCTATGCTTTTACAAAGAGTACGGACTGGGCCGCCTATGAAAACACCCAGTCGGACATCTTTGACCATCTGCTGTCCGTCGCGCCGGTATTTGGGCTTGTCCTCTACCAGCAGCCGGCCGGAAGCGACATTCGGCTGGCAGTCGGCGCGGTAAAATCAAACGAAAACATAAAAGGAAGTGTCTGAAATGGAATTTAATGAGCTTTTAGCCCGGGCAAAGGCCGTCGCGATCCCCCGCCGCCTTTCACATCTGGCGGAGGCGGGCAGCGTCGGCGCGGCGATTTTGACCGACCGCGGAAATGTGTATACCGGCGTGTGCATCGACACTGCGTGCTCGATGGGCTTCTGCGCGGAGCACGCGGCCATCGCCGCCATGATCACCGCGGGGGAAAGCCGCATACGCAAGGTCGTCGCCGTCAGCGCGGACGGTAAAATCATGCCGCCCTGCGGCCGGTGCAGGGAGTTTATCAGCCAGATGCATGCGGATAATATTCAGGCCGAGGCGCTTGTAGGCGAAAATCAAATCGTGACCATCGGACAGCTGTTGCCCTTCCGGTTCTCCGAGTAATGTGTGCATTCGGCCGGGTTTTTCTCCTTTCTTAAGTTCGCCGGGCAATAATTCATGTTGGTTTTCGCCGGACGGCGCAGGATATTTTACATGGATTTTACATGAATCAGTCACTTTTCTTTGCAATTGGCCGTTACAATGTAAATTGTAAATGAAGAACATAAAAGAAGGGTGAACTTAATGAAAAAATTATTTCCGATTTTAACTATGGCATTGACCGCATCCGTCCTCTTTACCGGCTGCACCGGCACACAGGCGGGCAGCGCAAGCCCTCAGCCAGGCGACGCCGGCACGCCGACGGCCGAAGTCAGCAGTCCGCCGTCCGCCTCGAGCTTTGACGCCAGCAAGGACATCACCGTTGTTTCACGCGAAGACGGCTCCGGCACCCGCGGCGCCTTTATCGAGCTGACGGGCATCGAGGAAAAGGACGCAAACGGAAATAAAACCGACCGCACCACTTTAGACGCCATCATTGCAAACAAAACGGACGTCATGCTTACACAGGTCAGCGGCAATGAATATGCCATCGGCTATGTTTCCGTCGGCTCCCTCAATGACACCGTCAAGGCGCTGAGTGTGGACGGGGCGCAGCCCACCACCGAAAATATAAAAAGCGGAACCTATAAAATAGCCCGCCCCTTCAACATCGCAACAAAGGGCGCGCCCTCCGCGCTTGCGCAGGATTTCATCGACTATATCCTCTCCAAAGACGGTCAGGAAGTTGTTGCCAAGAGCTACATCAGCGTCAATGAAAGCGCGGCCGCCTACGCGGGAACAAAGCCGGCTGGAAAGCTGGTCATCGCAGGCTCCTCCTCCGTGACGCCGGTCATGGAAAAGCTCAAGGAAGCCTATGCGCTGGTAAACCCAGGCGCTACTCTTGAAATCCAGCAGTCCGATTCGACCTCGGGCATGCAGTCGGCCATCGACGGCATCTGCGACATCGGCATGGCCTCCCGCGAACTTAAGGACAGTGAAAAAGAAAAGCTTCAAACCACGCAGATCGCCATCGACGGCATCGCGGTCATCGTACACCCGGAAAACAGCACCACCGACCTTACAAGCGAAGCCATCAAGAAGATATTTATGGGCGAAACGACCAAATGGTCCGACGCAAAATAAACGGATAAACCAGGGCGGCCCGACACGCCGCCCTGGCTCCCTTTCTGGAGGAATCGCTTATGAAGGCAAAAGCCCTTGAACGGGGCATGGAGATCGTATTTTTCATTGCCGCCTGCATGGCCATTTTAGCGGTCGCGCTCATCTGTGTTTTTATTTTTGCATACGGGATCCCCGCCATACGGGAAATCGGAGTGGCCGAGTTTCTCGCGGGCAGGAAATGGACGCCGACAGATACACCGGCGTCCTTCGGCATCTTTACGATGATGCTCGGCAGCCTGTATATCACAGCCGGGGCAATTCTTGTCGGCGTGCCTATCGGCCTGCTTTCCGCCATCTTTATGGCACGTTTCTGCCCGAAAAAAATATACCGGTTTTTAAAGCCCGTCGTTGAGCTGCTTGCAGGCATTCCCTCCATCGTTTACGGTTTTTTCGGACTTGTCGTAATGGTTCCGCTCGTCAGAAACACCTTCGGCGGCAACGGAAACAGCATCCTCACCGCGTCTATTTTGCTGGGCATTATGATCCTGCCCACCATCATCGGGCTGTCCGAAGCGGCGCTGCGCGCCGTGCCGCAAAGCTATTACGAGGGCGCGCTCGCGCTGGGCGCCACACATGAGCGCGCGGTCGTGTTCGCGGTGCTGCCGGCGGCGACGTCGGGCGTGCTTGCCGCGGTGGTGCTTGGGATCGGCCGGGCCATCGGAGAAACCATGGCGGTCATCATGGTGGCCGGAAACCAGGCGCGCATGCCCGCCGGTGTGCTTAAAGGAATCCGCACGCTTACGGCCAACATCGTGCTGGAAATGGGCTACGCGGCGGAGCTTCACCGCGGCGCGCTCATCGGGACGGGCGTGGTGCTGTTCGTATTTATTCTGCTGATAAACTTCCTGTTCTCCGTATTAAAGAGAAAGGAGAATGGATAAATATGAAGACGAACGACCGCATCGTCCCGCTCAAAACGCAGAAAACAAATGCCCGGATTATCCGGCTTCGTGACCGGCTAAGGGGCTATATCAAGGACCCGCTTTCCTTTTTGATTGCGTTTTTCGTCTGCGCGGCCATGCTGATTACCGTTTCGACGCTTGTTTTCATCATTGCGCACATTCTCATAAACGGCGTGGCCTTTCTTACCCCCTCTCTGTTTGCTTTTACCTATAACAGCGAGAATGTGTCGTTGTTCCCCGCCATTGTGACCACGCTGTACATGACGGCGCTTGCGCTGCTCGTGTCTACCCCGCTGGGCGTTTTCTGCGCGATCTATCTCATAGAGTATGCCAAACGCGGGAACAAAGCCGTCAAGGTCATCCGCATCGCAACGGAAACCCTGTCCGGTATCCCCTCCATTGTTTACGGCCTGTTCGGCGCACTGTTTTTTGTCACGACGCTTAAATGGGGGTACTCCATTCTGGCGGGCGCGTTCACCCTTGCCATCATGATTCTGCCGCTGATTATCCGCTCGACCGAGGAAGCGCTTAAATCCGTACCCGATACCTACCGCGAAGCAGGCTTTGGTCTGGGCGCCGGAAAACTGCGCACGGTGTTTAAAATTGTCCTGCCCTCCGCCATTCCGGGTATTCTGGCCGGTGTCATACTATCTGTCGGCCGCATCGTAGGCGAAACGGCGGCACTCATCTTCACTTCCGGCACGGTGCCGAAAATTCCCGCCTCGCTGATGGATTCGGGGCGCACGCTGTCGGTTCATATGTATTCTCTTTCAAGTGAAGGTTTGCATACCGGGCAGTCCTATGCCACGGCGGTCGTCCTGCTCATTACCGTGTTTCTGCTTAACAGCCTGTCGTCCTATATTGCGAAAAAACTGTCTAAGGTGTGAGGATATGGGAAAATTCGAAGTTAAAAATCTGGATTTATATTACGGTGACCTGCATGCGCTCAAGTCCATCAATCTGGAGATACAGGAAAAGCGCATCACCGCGCTCATCGGCCCGTCCGGCTGCGGAAAATCCACGCTGCTTAAAACGCTCAACCGCATGAACGATCTCATCGACGGCTGCAGGATTACCGGAGAAGTGCTTTTAGATCATGAAAATATATATTATAATTATGATGTAAACGCGCTGCGCAAAAAGGTGGGGATGGTCTTTCAGAAGCCCAACCCGTTTCCTATGAGTATTTTTGACAACGTGGCGTTCGGCCCGCGCACGCATGGCGTGCGCTCACGCGCCGCGCTTGGTGAGCTTGTTGAAAAGAGCCTGCGCGACGCCGCCATCTGGGACGAGGTCAAGGACCGCCTGAAAAAAAGCGCGCTCGGCCTTTCCGGCGGCCAGCAGCAGCGGCTGTGTATCGCCCGCGCGCTCGCGGTCAGCCCCGAGGTGCTTTTGATGGATGAACCGACAAGCGCGCTCGACCCCATCTCAACGCTGAAAATAGAGGATCTGGTGCAGGAGCTGACCCGGCAGTACACCATCATTATCGTCACGCACAACATGCAGCAGGCGGCCCGCATTTCAGACAAAACCGCGTTTTTCCTGCTCGGCGAGATCATCGAATTTGACGACACCGACAAGATTTTTTCGATTCCAAAAGACAAGCGCACCGAGGACTACATCACCGGGCGATTTGGTTAGGAGGCAACATGAGAAACAGATTTGACAGGGAGCTTGAAACGCTCAACACCGAGCTTATTGAAATGGGCAGTCTGATTGAAAACGCCATAGAATTTGCCGTTGAGGCTCTCATCAAGCAGAATACGACGCTTGCCCTGCAGGCCATTGAGTTTGACCGCGAGGTGGATGAAAAAGAGAAGAAGATCGAAAGCCTGTGCTTAAAGCTCCTGCTCCAGCAGCAGCCGGTGGCGGCCGACCTGCGCCTGATTTCCACGGCGCTTAAGCTCATCACCGATATGGAGCGCATCGGCGACCAGGCGGCGGACATTTCGGAGCTGACCATCCGCCTGGAGGGACAGTCCTATATCAACAATCTCATCCACATCTCGAAAATGGCGCAGGCCACCATCAAGATGGTCAAGGAGAGCATCGACGCCTTTGTCGGACGCGATATGGAGCTTGCCAACGCCGTCATCGCCTACGATGACGTGGTCGACGACCTGTTTAACACCATCAAGGCCGATCTGATCGCCCTGATCCGTGAAAATGCGGAAAACGGCGAACAGGCGGTGGACCTTTTGATGATCGCCAAATATTTCGAACGCATCGGCGACCACGCGGTCAATATCGCCGAGTGGGTGCTGTTTTCCATCACCGGCGTGCACGTGAGCGACGGGGATAAAAAATAACCGAAACGGGAGGTGCCGCGCATGCCGCGCATTTATGTGGTGGAGGACGACGAAAGCATCCGCGCGCTGATTTTATACGCGCTTGAAAGCGGCGGCTTTGACGTGTCCGGTTTTTCTGAAAGCACAGCGATGTGGCCTGCGCTGGAAACCGCTCGCCCCGACCTGTTTCTTCTTGACATCATGCTCCCCGGCGAGGACGGGCTGAGAATACTCGGCAGGCTGAAAGCCGGCCATGAGTGGCGGGATATTCCCGTCATCCCTGCTCACGGCAAAATCCGCCGAATATGACAAGGTCAGAGGACTTGACACCGGCGCGGACGACTACATCACAAAGCCCTTTGGCGTGCTGGAGCTTTTATCCCGCGTGCGCGCCGTTCTCAGGCGAACGGACAAAAGCGCCGCGCACGGACAGACTGTTTTATCCTATGAGGGCGTTACGCTGGACACCCGCAGGCATTCGGTCACGTCCGACGGGGAGTCGTGTTCCCTTACAAACAAGGAATTTGAGCTGCTGCATTACCTGCTTAAAAATATCGACATCGTCCTGACGCGCGACAATCTCATGGAAAATGTCTGGGGCTTTGACTATGGGGGCGAATCGCGCACCATCGACATCCATATCAAATCGCTGCGCCGGAAGCTGGGCCAGCAGGGTACAATCATCAAAACCATCCGCTCGGTCGGGTATAAGGTGGGAAAATAAACATATGAAAAAACGGATTTATTTAAGCATCTGCCTGACCGGAATCGCCGTTACCCTGCTCTCCTCCATTTTTGCCATGTACGCATTTTACGGATTTTTTCAGACGCAGGTCAAAGCGGAGCTAAAGGTGCAAGGGCAGGTGCTTGCGTACAGCATCGATTATACCGGCGACGACGGAGCGTATCTCGCGCTGCTGGCAAAGCAGATCAAGGACGACATGCGCATGACCATTGTGGAAAAGGACGGCGCCGTGTCCTATGACTCGTTTGGAAACGCCGCCGCGATGGAAAACCACCTCGACCGCCCTGAGATCGGGTCCCGCACTGTCCTCCGGCTCGGGCGAGGCGGTCAGACAATCCGAAACCATGGGCAAAAACACCTACTATTACGCCATCCGGCTGCGCGACGGCTCGGTGCTTCGCATCTCCAAGCAGACCGACAGCATCTCCTCGCTTTATTGGAGCCTTCTTCCGCTTATTCTCGGCATCGTGCTCATCCTGCTTGTGGCAAGCGTCGGGCTCTCCTCCGTTCTTACCGGAAAGCTCATCCGTCCGCTGGAAGCCGCCGCGGACAATATCGATCCGGGCGCTCTGAAAAAAAGTGGCTCCGACTTTGGGGTATACAGCGAGCTTGAGCCGTTTTTTCGTAAAATCCGCGAGCAGAAGTCCTCGATTAACGACTATATCAAAACGCTTAAACGGGAGCGCGACAACATCGAGGTCATCACGGGAAGCATGAAAGAGGGTCTGGTCATCATCGACCGGCAAAAAAACGTGCTGTCCGTCAACCGCAGCGCGATTGAGCTGCTCGAGGCAAAAAACACAGCCCTGAGTGGGCACAGCCTTGTCGCGCTTTCCAGAAACCTTGAGCTTAACCGCGCGGCGGAAAAGGCGCTGGCCGATGGCGGCAGCACCGATTTAGCATCCGTTTCAGCGAGCGCATCAGCCGCGTGTTTGTAAGCCCGGTATACACCGAGGGCAAAATCACGGGAGCAATCCTTTTTATTCTCGATGTAACCGAGCAGGCGAAAGCCGAGCTTATACGGCGTGAATTTTCCGCCAACGTGTCCCATGAGCTGAAAACGCCGCTCACCTCAATTAACGGCTTTGCCGAAATGATCGAAGGCGGCATGGCCAAAGACCCCACAGACGTGCGCAAATTCGCCTCCCTGATTCACCGGGAGGCGCAGCGGCTCATTTCGCTCATCGATGATATCCTGCGCCTGTCGAGGATTGAGGAAGCGGACCCGCAGGCGTCCTTTGAGCCGGTCAACCTGCACGCGCTGGCGGGCGAAATACTTGGCTCGCTTGCGCATATCGCGGCGGACAAAACCGTCGTAATCGAGCTTACCGGCACGGACGTCGTGCTTTCCGCCAACCGCAGGATGATGGACGAGCTGATTTATAACCTTGTTGACAACGCCGTCAAGTATAACAAGTCCGGCGGTAAGGTAAGTATAAAAACAGGGCTTTTCGAGGGCTGTGCCGTCCTGACGGTATCCGATACGGGCATCGGCATCCCCCGTGAGCATCAAAGCCGGATTTTTGAGCGGTTTTACCGCGTGGATAAAAGCCGCTCAAAAGAATCCGGCGGCACGGGGCTGGGGCTGTCCATCGTCAAGCACATCGTCGAGCGGCATCAGGGCTCCATTACCCTTGAAAGCGCGTCGGACGCGGGCACCGCAATCACGGTGCGCCTGCCCATAAAAATACAGCGCGACCCCGCTTAGCGCGGGCATAAAAATCCGTTCTTTAAGCAAAGAGCTTCCCCGCCTTAGGCGGGGAAGCTCTTTATTTATCCGACATTCCAGATCTGCAACCGCCTGAAGCCGCGGTAATACTCGACCGGCCGTCCGCGCCCGCAATTTTTTCGGCAAAATGATTTACAAAGCGGAAAGCGGGCAGTATAATAATATCGAACATATGTTCTTTCTATATAAATTTTGCGGCAAAGCCGGATTCGTGGCGAGTATCGGGCTTATTCTGTTTATAAAGGTGCGCAGCATGGACAAACTGATGGAAAAACTCAAAATTTTAGGCGCGGCCGCCAAATTCGACGCCTCCTGCTCCTCTTCCGGCAGCGGGCGTCAGGGAAAGCCCGGGGGCATGGGCAACGCGCACATGGCCGGCATCTGCCACACCTGGGCGGCTGACGGGCGCTGCGTGTCGCTTTTAAAGGTGCTCCTGTCAAACGCGTGCATCTATAACTGCGCCTACTGCATCAACCGCTGTGATTCCGACGTCAAGCGCGCCACCTTCGCCCCGGAGGAGCTTGCACAGATCACCTATGAGTTTTACCGGCGCAACTACATCGAGGGGCTTTTTTTAAGCTCAGGCGTTGTAAAAAGCCCGGACTACACAATGGAGCTGATGATCAAAACCATGCGTATTCTGCGCGAGGAATACCGGTTTTGCGGATATATTCACGTCAAGGTCATCCCCTCCGCCGACCCCGCTCTTATTAACGCCGCGGGCCTGCTGGCTGACCGCGTAAGCGTCAACGTCGAGCTCCCCTCCTCGCAGTCGCTCAGCCTTCTTGCCCCGCGCAAAAGCGCGCAGGCGATTTTCACCCCGATGAATTACATCCACCGGGCCAAGGATTTAAACCTGGAGGACAGGCGGCATTATAAAAGCGCGCCCGTTTTCGCGCCGGCCGGACAGACGACGCAGATGATTGTCGGCGCGACGCCCGACAGCGATTTGACCATCCTGCGTCTTTCAAGCGGCCTGTACAGAAAATACCGGATGAAGCGCGTCTATTTTTCAGCCTATATCCCCGTCGGCACACATCCAAGCCTGCCCGGCCCGGACACGGCGCCGCCCCTGCTGCGCGAGCACCGGCTTTATCAGGCGGACTGGCTGATGCGCTTTTATGGATTTGACGCCGAGGAGCTGCTCAGTGAAAGCGCGCCGCAGCTTGACGACGCGCTCGACCCCAAATGCGCGTGGGCGCTGCGGCATCCCGAATGGTTTCCCGTGGATGTGAACACCGCCGCAATGGAAATGCTCCTGCGCGTGCCGGGCATCGGAAACGTATCGGCAAAGCGCATTCTGCGCGCGCGCAGGGACAAAACGCTCGAGCTTTCCGATCTGCGCGCACTCGGCGTGGTCTTTAAGCGCGCGCAGTTTTTTGTCACGGCGAAAGGGCGTTTTCTCGGGCGCGTCACGCCGGACAGCCCCTTTCTGCGCATGATGCTTTCCGAGCACCGCGAGGACGGTCAGCTTTCGCTGTTTGACGCGCCCGGTCTTGCGCGCATCGGCGCGCAACCGCAAAATACGGCCGCTCAGCAGTTACCCGCAGCGCCCGCCGCTTTGCCCGCCGCGGACGTCTCGCACCTGACCGGCCAGCTTTAGCTGAGGAGAGAACTTATGCTCTGTCTTGTCTATGACGCCACCTTCGACGGATTTCTCAGCGCCGTTTTTGAGGCCTTCCGCTTAAAAAACACCGGGCTTTCACTCGTGCGTGAAAATCAGACGGATATTCCCGGGCTTTTTGAAATTCTCCGTGTCGAAACCGACCCCCAAAAGGCCGGTCGCGTGAGCGCGGGCATGGACGCGATCAGCCGGGAATGGATCAAAACGCTGTACTCGGCATGGCTTTCCGAATTTGAGGGGATTGACGACGATATCCTAAACACACTCGCGCTCGGATTTTCCCAGCACAAAAATCCGATGTCCGCGCTGTATGAACCGTGCGTACGGCGCGTCGCGGACGCGGACTGCAAGGTCGGGCGTGAAGCCTTCCGCTATCAGAGCTTTGTGCGCTTTATGCGCGTGGGAGATGACCTGTTTGTATCCGACATTGAGCCGATGTTTGATATCCTTCCGCTCATCGGGCGGCATTTTCACCTGCGCTACGGCGCGCAGCGCTTCATTATCCGCGATCTTGTCCGCGCGCGGGCTGTTGTCAGCGAGCGCGACGGCTGGCACATCGCACCGCTTTCCGGCGACCAGCTCATGCCGCTCGGCACGGGCGGGGAAATCGAGCAGATGTGGCGGCGCTACTTTGAGGCCATTGCCAACCAAAGCCGTAAAAATACGAAACTGCAGCAGAAATTCATCCCTCTGCGCTACCGGAAATATCTGACGGAGTTTCAGTGACGCAAAACAATTGCGCCCACAAAAAGTAAACGCGTCTGGATTAAAATCCAGGCGCGTTTACTTTGTACCGAATATGCGGGCAAAATGCCGCGGTCCTTCATGCAATAAACAGGGGAATTTACTCAGCGGACATTATTTATATGCGCGCGGCTTCCGGGCTTTCCATCAAACGTGCGCTTTGTGCCGGATGCAAAACGAAATTCATCGGTCGGGCTGTATTTCCGGGCGCATACCCTGACGGTTGATACGGTTTGCAAGCCACGCGGCGCCAAAGCCGTTGTCGATATTCATCACCGCCACGCCCGCGGCGCAGGAATTGAGCATGGCAAGCAGTGCCGCCAGCCCGCCGAAGCTCGCCCCGTAGCCCACGCTTGTCGGCACCGCGACGACCGGCGCATCCGTCAGTCCGCCCACGACGCTTGCAAGCGCCCCCTCCATGCCCGCCACAACGATCACAACGCCCGCTTCCATCAGCTGCCCCGTGTGGGAAAGCAGCCGGTGTATGCCCGACACGCCCACGTCGTAGAGCCGCTCGACGGTGTTTCCGAGCATATCCGCGGTAATCGCCGCTTCCTCCGCCACGGGCATGTCCGCGGTACCCGCGGAAACGATGACGACGGGACGGGGCGGCGCGGTCAGTTCGGAGTTTTTTACCGTGACCATGTGCGAGAGCGCGTCGTAGCGCGCCTGCGGAGCGGCCTTCCGGACGGCGTCAACCGCCGCCGCGTCGGCCCGCGTGGCAATCAGCCCCGGCCCGCCGGCGGCCAGGATGCGCGCGGCGATGCCTCCAATCTGTTCGGGCGTCTTGCCCGGGCAGTAGATCACCTCCGGATATCCCATTCTCAGGGCTCGGTGATGATCGATTTTCGCATAGCCGATATCCTCGGTAAACGGCATTTTTTTAAACGCCTCCACCGCCTGCTGCTCGCTGAGTTGGCCCTGCTTAAACTGATTTAGAAGCTCGATTACAGCCTGCTCTGTCATAGTCTCCACCTCGTCCGTTTAGAAAAAGAGGCCCTTTTGAGCCTGTCCGGCGCGGGCTTTTCGGCCTGTGACGGAAAAACACGAAAGAGCCTCCGATTTTTACCGCCTGATTAATTACAGGGATTTTAAAATCGGCGTCACGCGCTTGAGCTGCGCCGGAATGTCAATGTGCTGCGGGCAGCGTGTGGAGCACGCGCCGCATTCAATGCAGTTATCGGGATCGCTGCCGTCCTTGAGCGCGCTCAAATATTTCCTTTTTGCAGTCGCGGTAAGCTGCCAGACATGATGCTTATTATAGGCGTTAAACGCTCTGGCCGGATGAATTTTCTGCGGACAGACCTCCACACAGTAGTCGCAGCCGGTGCAGTACAGGTCGTCAAGCTTGGAAAGCTCGTCGATGCCGGCCGCCAGCGTCTGCCACTCCCCGGGCTGGATCGAACCGGAATCGTTGACATATTTCAGGTTCTGCTCAAGCTGCTCCATCGTTGACATGCCCGACAGCGCAACGCTCACGGATGGATTGCCCCACACGAAGCGAAGGGCCATTTCCGGCGCGGAGGCGGCCTTTGAGTCCAGCAGCCTGAGCAGGTTTTCCCCGCCGTCGGCAAGATTTCCGCCGCCGACCGGCCCCATCACGGCAATGCCCAGCCCTTTTTCGCTGGCATAGGCCATGGCCTTTTCGTTTTTTCGGTCCATGATATTATACTGGCACAAAAGCGTGTCGAAGACGCCGCTGTCGGCAATTTCGCACAACACCGACGGGTCGTCGTGAAAGGAAAACGAAAGATGCCGGATCAGCCCGCGCGCCTTGGCCTTTTCCGCCTTTTCAAGCAGGTCAAGCTTTAATACCTGATTTTCCCAGATCTCCCGGTTAAGCCCGTGCAAATGATAGAAATCCACATATTCGGTGTCCATCCGCTCAAGCGAAGCCATCAGATATTTCCAGAAATCATCGCTCTCGTTTACAAGATACATCGGCAGCTTTGTGGATAAGTACACCTTTTCGCGCACGGATTTAAGTGCTTTTCCCACCGCGCGCTGGCTGTCGTGGTTGCAGTACATCCACGCCGTGTCAAAATAATTCACACCCGCGTCGTATGCGCGCTCAAGCATGGGGATGGCGAGCCGATCGTCCACCGCTTCCCTACCGTCCTCGGTTTTAGTGGGAAGGCGCATGCAGCCGAAGCCGAGCGCGGAGACCGACACGCCGCTTTTTCCAAATGGTCTGTATATCATGTGTTTTCATTTCCTTTCATCGTTATGCCCACGCATAGGCAACCCCGACTGCCCGCAGGCTTAATCCACGTCCTCGACGACCTTTTCGGGCGGATTTTCCAGCTGCCAGGGATTTCTAAAAATCTCGTTGAGCATGCGCAGCAGGCCTGTAAAATAAAAGCCGTCGCAGATACGCTCATCCATGACTATGGTGTAGTCCATCAGCTTCTTTTCCACAATAACGCCCTCGCGGCTGATTGTTTTGCGCTTTGATTTTGGCCCAAAGCATAAAAACACCGGGATATTCCCAAAATCATACAGGTGATGGTAAACCGGCGGAAGGCCGATGGAGCCGAGATCGGATATAAACAGGCTGCCGTGGAAGGGGCTGACCTTGTTGATCCATTTGGGCATTTTCCCAAAGTAATCGAGTACCTCGATGACCCAGACCACGTTTTTGAGCACCAGACCGGGAATGAAGTTGAACATGCGTGCGGCTTTGTCGGTATTGTTGGTGTCTCCCTCCGCTTTTGCCTGGTCAACAACCTCCTGAACCTTGCCATAAATGTCGCTGATCGTGTCTGTCGGCTCAAGGTAGACCTTTACGGTGGATTCCTGCGCCGAAAGCGTCAGCTCCTTTTTCACGGAGAGATTCACCTGAATGCCGTAACGCGCGAAAATCTTCTGTCCCGAAACAAACCGGTTAAGCGCGGGACGCTGTGAAATCATGCGCACATAGGCCGCGATAAAAAAGTGGAGCATGCCCAGATTTGGCAGGTCCTCAAGCCTTTTCGCCCGTATGTATTTTTCCACCTCGGTCACATCCAGCGTTCCCCCGAACAAATTGGACGCGCCGGATTTTCTCTTCATTATATAAGGAACGATCCCAAAAAGCGGGTCCAAGGAGCGCAGCCTGCGTCCGTCATATCGATCTCCGTAACGGCGCTTGCGCTTTCCTGCCTGTTGCATTTTTCGACCTCCCCAGAAGTGCTTTTACACCATTTGTATTCAAAGCCTCCGTTTATATTATAGCGATTTTGCACAGGCATTACAATAAGAAACTTTATGTATATGTTTTTGTTGTAAGTATTGTCAATAAAATGATATTATCTGTATAAATACTATCCGATAAACAGCTTGCATGCGCTCCGTTAAAAAATAAATGCACTTTTTTGCACGGGCTTTGCCGCAGACTCAATAACGGCGCGGCCTGTACGCATCAAGCCCAAGCTTTTTGTCCGAAACATGACGGGAGGCGGAAATTTTGGTTATAGAAATTCAGGCAAAAAGCCTGCTTTCCGCGGCCAAAACGGCTGACTGGTTCGGCGCGCGTTACATCTATAATATTTACCGGGGCTGCACGCACGGCTGTATTTACTGCGACTCGCGAAGCCGGTGCTACGGCATCGACGACTTTGAAAACGTGCGCGTCAAAGTAAACGCCCTCGAACTGCTGCGCGCACAGCTTGCGCGCAAACATGAACGCGCGCTCATTGCCACGGGCTCGGCGTCCGACCCCTACAACCCGGCCGAAGAACAGTACCGGCTCACGCGCGAAACGCTCGCTTTGTGCGTGCAGATGGGCTTCCCGGTGCATATCTGCACAAAAAGCGACATGATCCTGCGCGACGCCGACCTGTTCGTGAAAAACCCGGATTATTATTCCGCGGCGTTTACGGTGACCACCTGCGACGAAGCGCTCGCCGCGCGGCTCGAGCCCGGCGCGCCGTCGCCGCAGTACCGGCTGCGCGCCATGCGCACGCTTTCCGACCTTGGCATGTGCACGGGCGTCATGCTCAGCCCGGTTTTGCCCTTTATTGAGGATACGGAGAAAAACATCCGCGCCGTTATTGCCCAAAGCGCCGAAAACGGTGCGCGCTATTGTGTTGCTTTCTTTGGCGTAACGCTGCGCGACAGGCAGCGGGAATATTTTTTCAGGGCGATTGAGCGGCACTATCCGAACATGTCGGGCAAATATCTGTCCTCGTTCGGCGTGCGCGACACCTGCATGTCAAAAAACGCGCAGGCACTCGACGCGTTTGCCGCCGACCTGTGCAAAAAACACGGCATGGCTTACGGAATGAAGGCCGCCGCAATCGAGCTTCGCGGCGGGAACCAGCAAACAAGCTTCTTTGACGCGCCCGGCGCGGGGTTCCGGTAATCTGCGTACAGTGCGCGGCAGACTCATTAAATAACGCTGTGGGGTTTGACGCGCCGGGCTTTGTCTGTGCATGTCTTTTCCCGTTTTTTTGTATGTTCGGACTTTACCGCGCACCGGATGAAGTGGCTTTATTTTAACAATCCCGGCAGATAATGCACTATTTTTTTATCTTCGACTTGTTGTCTATGGACTTTAAATGGCAGATAAGCTATAATTTATAAATGAATAAATGGAAACAATTACCGGGGAGTTGGTGGAAACATGCCGCTTGAAGCGATCAAGCAGGTCAGCGACGCCGAGGATAAAGCCGCTGCCATCCGGAAGGACGCTTATGACCAATCCAAAAGACTGCTCGCGCAGGCCGAGCGCGACGGGCGCGCGATGCTCGAGGAGGCTCGTTTGCAAGCCGAAGCGGAGGCTGCCCGGCTTCTACTCGAGGCTGAGGGGCCTGCGAAGAAGCAGGGTGAGGAATTGCTCGCCGCCGCCCAGCGCGAGGGAGCTCTTCTGCGTGCGAAAGCCGAAGGCAGGATGGAAAAGGCCGTGCAGCTCATCACGGAAAGGATTGTGAACGGCTGATGTCAATCGTCTCAATGAAGCGACTTCGGCTTGTCGCGCTTATTTCCGACCGCGACCGCATTTTTCATGATCTGCTGCGTCTGGGATGCCTAGAGGTTTCCGAGCCCACAGACGTCGCAAACGACCCGCAGGCGGCTTTGCTCGCAAAACGGGATGACTCCCTTTCCGGCAGCCTTCGGGCGAAAGCTACACAGCTTTCAATGGCTGTTGAGACGCTTAGGCATTACGCGCATGTGAAAAAAAGTCTGCTTCAGCCGCGTCCGACTGTAAGCGAGAGCGCTTTCTTCGATGAAACGGTGCTTACGCAGGCGCTTGAGGCCGCGCACAGCATCAGCGCGTGTGCAGGGCAGCTCAATGAACTCATTCAGGAAGCCGGGCGTCTTGAAAACAGGCGGGCGGCGCTGCTGCCGTGGCAGGCGCTCGATGTACCGCTTGAGACAGGGGATCTGTCCGCGTGCACGGTCACACTTGGGGTGTGTCCGGCAACGACGGATATTGCTCTTTTACGTGAAACGCTCGGCAGGGAAGCGGACGCCTGCCAGCTGTTTCCGGTGGGTGCTGACCGCGAGCAGCATTATCTGCTGTTTTTATGCCATCAGGCGCAGCAGAAGGAAGCCATGGACATCTTAAAGGGCGCGGGGTTTGCCTCCGTGCAGTTTAAGGAGCTGACAGGCACCTGTGCGGAAAACCTCATCCGTATTGATGCTGCGCTCAGGGACGCTGAAAGCAAACGAAAAGCTGAGCTCGCGCGGCTTGTCGGTTATGGCAAAATGCTCCCTCTGCTTGAGCAGGCCATGGATATGCTCAGCGTTCAGTCCAAGGTTCAGTCCGCGCAGGATAAGCTGCTCAACACCGGAAACGCCTTTTACCTTGAGGGCTGGGCGCCCGCGTCGAGTGCAGATGCGCTTAAAAATCTGTTGCTCAAATACCCCAGCGCCGCCGAATTTTCCGATCCGCGCGAGGGCGACAACATCCCCGTCAAGCTGCATAACAGCGCGCTTGTCGAGCCCATAAGCATGGTCACGGAGATGTACAGCCTGCCGGCTTACGGCAGCATCGACCCAAACCCGCTCATCTTTCCGTTTTTTACGATGTTCTTTGGTTTTATGTACGCCGATGTCGGCTACGGGACCATTTTGTGCCTGCTTTCGTTGTTTGTATTATGGAAGGTGAAGCCGCACGGCTCGATGGAGCGCATCTTTAAGCTCATGGGCATATGCGGGATCACCACAATCATATTCGGCGTGCTGTTCGGCGGCTTTTTCGGCGACGTGATTACGATCGTCGGGAAAAACTTCTTTAACGCGGACGTCGCAATGCCCGCGCTGCTGATTAATCCCATGGAGCGCCCCATGGATATGCTGTACCTGTCGCTGGTCATAGGCGTGGTGCAGATCATAACGGGCATGCTTATAAAAGCGTATATGCTTATCCGCGACGGAAAGCCGTGGGACGCGCTGATGGATGTGGGAAGCTGGTTTTTGCTCTTCGCGGGCTTTGCCGTGATGTATTTCGGCGGCGGCTCCTATGTGGCGCTGGCGGGCACAGCGGCCCTCGTGCTCACGCAGGGCAGGCACAGCAAAAACATCTTCGGTAAATTTTTCGGAGGGCTTGCAAGCCTCTATAACATCACAAGCTACCTCTCCGACGTCCTGTCCTATATGCGTTTGATGGCGCTGTGCCTTGCCACAACGGTTATTGCAAGCGTGGTTAACACCCTGGGCACCATGGTCGGTTACGTCGGCTTTATTATCGTCTTCATTGCCGGCCACTCGTTTAATATGGGCATCAATATCATCGGCACCTTCGTGCACGCGGCCCGTCTGCAATATCTGGAGTTTTTCAGTAAATTTTATATCGAGGGCGGCAAGCCCTTTAAGCCTTTGGAGATTTCCACAAAATATGTAGATGTTTTGAAAGGGGACCAATAACTCATGCTAGAATTCATCAACGGAACGGTATTATCCCTCTTCGGCGCGTTTCTCGCGGTCGGCCTTGCGGGCGTCGGCTCGGCTATTGGCGTCGGCATGGTCGGCGAGGCCGGCACCGGGCTTTTAACCGAGGATCCGGACAAGTTTTCCCTGGTCCTGATCCTGCAAATCATTCCGGGCACGCAGGGCCTGTACGGCTTTGTCGCTTTCTTTTTTGTGCTCAACAAGCTGGGCCTGCTGGGAGGAGCGCCGGTGGACGTTTCTTTGCAGGCGGGCATTTCGCTGCTGGTAGCCTGCCTGCCCGTCGCGCTCGTCTGCTGGCTGTCGGCCATTTCGCAGGCCCGCGTATGCGCCGCCGGCATCAGCCTGATTTCCAAAAGGCCCGAGCATATGTTTAAAAGCGTGCTCATGGCCATCGTCGTGGAGTTTTACGCCATTCTATCCCTGCTGGCCTCCCTGCTGATGATCTCAAATATTGCCCTGTAAGACGTATTTCCCTGTGCCCGCGATGCGGGATGGGAGTAACGCTTGTGCGTTCCCGCGCGGACGGATGAGCGGTGTATACATCCACTATTTACTGCGCGCGGAGAAATGGCGTTTATTATGGATGGTATTGAGAAAATAACCGGGCGGATCATCGGCGGACGCCGAGCAGGAAAGCGCAGGCGTGCTGGAAAATGCCCGGCATGAAGCCACGGAGATTTTACGCAGCTTTGAAAAGCTCACCGAGCAGGCGCGCGAAGATACCCTCAGCCGCGGACAGCTGGAGGCCGAGGAACACGCCGCAAGACTGATCGGCGCGGCAAAGCAGGACGCGCGTAAAATCCGGCTTGCCAACAAGCAGCAGCTTCTTGACCGTACCTTCGAAACGGCAATGGAGCAGCTCATAAGCCTGCCCGAGGAGCAATATGTCGACTTGCTTGCCCGTCTTGCCTTTCGCGCTTCGCGCACCGGCAGCGAGCAGATCATCTTCAGCATGTCCGACCGCGCGCGTTTCGGCAAAAAAGCCGTTATTGACGCAAACCGGCTGCTTGAAAATGCGCGGCGTCCGGCATCGCTCACCCTGTCCGAACAGACGCGCCCAATAAAGGGCGGGCTCGTGCTGGCCGACGGAAGGATCGAGATCAACTGCACGCTGGAAACGATCATCCGCACCCTGCGCACAGACACGGCGGCCGAGGTGGCGAACATCCTGTTTAACTGAAATCAAATAGCGCTTAAAAGGATGATTAGTTTGTCCAATCAGATATCCGACACAAAATATTTATATGCTTCCTCGCGCGTGCGCGCGCTGGAAAACAGCCTGCTCACCCGCGAACGGTTAGGGCGCATGATCGACGCGCGCAGCGATGCGGAGGCGCTCAAGGTGCTTGCCGAATGCGGCTATACCGGCGTACCCGACGAACGCGGCGGCGAGCTTGAGAGCTGCCTTGCCTCAATGCGCCGCAGCGTATACGGGCTGCTTTCTCAAATTTCCCCGGATCAAAACCTCATCGACACGCTGCGCATCCGGTATGATTACCACAACTTAAAGGTGCTCATCAAGAGCGCGGCCGCCGGCAGCCTTCCGGACGCCGGGCGTCTGCTCATCGACTGCGGACGGGTACCGGCCGACGTGCTCATCGACATGTTTTCACGTCTTGCATTTTCCGAGCTTCCGCCGGCCATGCGCGACTGCGCCGACTATGCGCGCGACGTGCTTGCGCGCACATCGGACGCACAGCTTTCCGACTTTGTCCTTGACCGGGCGTGCATGCGTGAAATGACTGATACCGCGCGGCTTTCCGGCAGCGAATTTCTGGCCGCGTATGTCCGGCTGTATATCGACGCTTCCAACCTGCGCGGCTATGTCCGTGCGGTGCGCACGGGACGGGCGGATGCTGTTTTGCACGATGCGCTTAACCCGGGTGGAAACATCGGCAGCGAAAAACTCATCAGTGCTTTTGGGGCGGCCACACCCATTGCCGGGCTTTATGCAATGAGCCCTCTTTCAGATTCGGCGGCCGAGGGCGAAGCCCTTGCACGCGCACCCGGCGCCCTCACCCCGTTTGAAAAACGCGTGGACGGCGTGCTCACCGCCTATCTTAAAAGCGCCCGCTATATCCCCTTCGGAGAACAGCCGCTCATTGCATACCTTGCCGCGCGGGAAGCCGAGTTTATCAGCGTGCGCACCGTCATGGCAGGCCGCTATGCAAAGCTGGAACCCGAGCAAATCCGTGAAAGATTGAGGGATCCCCATGTATAAGATCGCCGTGATTGACGACGCGGGCAGCGCCCTTGGCTTCAAGGCCCTGGGGCTGGATGTTTTTTCCGCTTCCGGTGCGGCCGAAGCGTCTTCGCTCGTTTCGCGCCTTGCATGCGGAGAATATGCCATCATTTACATCGCGGAGCATTTGGCGGCAGGCATGGCGGACACCCTTGACGCTTATAAGGACAGCCTGCGCCCGGCCATTATCCTCATCCCCGGCCGCGCAGGCTCCACCGGGCTTGGCATGGCGACGCTCAAGTCTGCCGTAGAGCGCGCCGTCGGCGCGGATATTCTCAACACGTAAGGGTTATAAAACCGCGATTTTAGCGCGCAACCCTTTCTGAAAGGACTGATGAAAATGGGCACCGGCACCATCATAAAGGTATCCGGCCCGCTGGTAGTTGCCGGCGGACTGCAGGAGGCCAGCATGTTCGACGTCGTACGCGTCGGCCATGAGCGGCTCATCGGTGAAATTATTGAAATGCGCGGCGACCGCGCCTCCAT
Source organism: Oscillospiraceae bacterium (assembly GCA_963678505.2). Taxonomy (GTDB): domain Bacteria; phylum Bacillota; class Clostridia; order Oscillospirales; family JAVBQB01. The sequence goes on from CAXXFP010000017.1 coordinate 74,941, forward strand.
ACAGGTCTATGAGGAAACCTCGGGTCTCGGCCCGGGCGCCGAGGTGGTTTCTACCGGCGCGCCCCTGTCCGTGGAGCTTGCCCCCGGCCTGATTGAAACGATTTACGACGGCATCCAGCGTCCGCTTGAAACCATCCGTCAGATGACAGGCAGCACCATCAAGCGCGGCATTGACGTTCCTTCGGTCGACCGCGAAAAGCAGTGGCTGTTTGTGCCCCGTGTACGCCCGGGCGACCATGTGGAATCCGGGGATGTGCTCGGCGCCGTCCAGGAAACCGTTGTTTTTGAGCACCGTATCATGGTGCCGCATGGCATATCCGGCACGATTACCTCAATCGAGTCCGGAGAACACAAGGTGACCGACGTGATCGCCACGCTGGCTCTTGACGGCGGCGGAAGCAGTGAAATCTCCATGCTCCAGCGCTGGCCTGTGCGCGTGGGCCGCCCATATAAGCAAAAACTATCCCCCGACGCCCCGCTGATGACCGGCATTCGCACCGTTGACACGTTATTTCCTCTTGCAAAGGGCGGCGCGGCCACGGTGCCCGGCCCCTTCGGCTCGGGAAAAACCGTGATCCAGCATCAGCTTGCGAAATGGGCGGATGTCGACATCGTTATTTATATCGGTTGCGGCGAGCGCGGAAATGAGATGACTGACGTTCTGCGCGAGTTTCCGGAGCTGAAGGACCCGCGCACCGGGCAGTCTCTGATGCTGCGCACCGTGCTTATCGCCAACACCTCCGACATGCCTGTCGCCGCGCGTGAAGCCTCTATCTACACCGGCATCACCATCGGCGAATATTTCCGCGATATGGGCTATGACGTGGCTATTATCGCCGACTCCACCTCGCGCTGGGCCGAAGCACTGCGCGAGATGTCCGGACGTCTTGAGGAAATGCCGGGTGAGGAAGGCTATCCCGCCTATTTATCCTCCCGCCTTGCCCAGTTTTATGAGCGCGCTGGGCGCGTTGTCTGCTCAGGCAAGGAGGGCAGACTTGGCTCGCTTACCGCCATCGGCGCGGTTTCGCCGCCGGGCGGCGATCTTTCCGAGCCTGTTTCGCAGGCTACCATGCGCATCGTCAAGGTGTTCTGGGGGCTGGATTCCGCGCTTGCCTATCGCCGCCACTTCCCGGCCATCAACTGGCTGACCTCGTATTCGCTGTATTTAGACAAGCTGGGGCATTGGTACGACCAGAATATCGATCATGACTTTATGAAAAACCGGAATGCAGCCATGAGCATTCTGCAAAACGAGGCCGAGCTTGAGGAAATTGTGCGCCTGGTCGGTATGGATTCTCTTTCCGCCTCCGACCGGCTGACGATGGAAACCGCGCGTATGGTACGCGAGGACTTCCTGCAGCAAAATTCGTTTGACGACATTGATTCCTACACCTCAACGATAAAACAGTTTAAGCTGCTGGGGCTGATCCTTGAATACGACGCGCTTGCCCGCACCGCTTTGGGCACAGGCGCCGTACTTCAGGATCTGTTTGACCTGCCCGTGCGTGAAAAAATCGGCCGCGCAAAGAGTGTACCCGACCAGATGTACGAAGAGGAATACGCGAAGATCGCACAGATGATGCATGACCAGGTCGAAAACCTGAGCGCCCGGGAGGTAAAGTCATGATTAAGGAATACCGCACCATTGAAGAGGTTGCCGGCCCGCTGATGCTTGTGCGCAGCGTAGAGGGCGTCACCTATAACGAGCTTGGCGAGATCCAGCTTCAAAACGGTCAGATCAGGCAGTGCAAGGTGCTCGAAATAAACGGCTCGGACGCGCTCGTTCAGCTGTTTGAATCCTCCGCGGGCATCAATCTCGCCGCAAGCAGCGTGCGCTTTTTGGGCCGCGGGCTCGAGCTTGCCGTATCCGAGGATATGCTCGGGCGTGTATTTGACGGGCTTGGCCGTCCGGCCGACGGCGGCCCGGAGATCCTGCCCGACAAGCGCCTTGACATTAACGGCCTGCCTATGAACCCTGCCGCGCGCGACTATCCCTCCGAGTTCATTCAGACGGGCGTTTCCTCCATCGACGGACTTAATACGCTCGTACGCGGGCAGAAGCTGCCCATATTCTCCGGCTCAGGTCTGCCGCATGCCCAGCTTGCCGCGCAGATCGCGCGCCAGTCGCGCGTGCTTGGCACCGACGCGCCGTTTGCCGTTGTGTTCGCGGCGGTGGGCATCACCTTTGAGGAAGCTGATTTCTTCATTTCCGACTTTAAGCGCACCGGCGCCATCGACCGCGCGGTGCTGTTTATAAACCTTGCCTCCGACCCCGCAATCGAACGCATCGCGACGCCGCGCATGGCGCTGACTGCCGCGGAATACCTTGCCTTTGAGCAGAATATGCATGTTCTGGTCATCCTCACCGACATTACAAACTACGCCGAGGCGCTGCGTGAGGTTTCCGCCGCACGCAAAGAGGTGCCGGGCCGCCGCGGCTACCCGGGCTACCTGTACACCGACCTTGCCACCATGTATGAGCGCGCGGGCAGGCGCATCGGCAGCGCGGGCTCCATTACCATGATCCCGATTCTGTCCATGCCCGAGGATGACAAGACGCATCCAATTCCCGACCTGACCGGCTACATCACCGAAGGGCAGATCATCCTGTCGCGCGAGCTGTACCGCAAGAATGTCCATCCGCCGGTCGACGTGCTGCCCTCGCTTTCGCGTCTGAAGGACAAGGGCATCGGGGCGGGCAAAACGCGGGAGGACCACGCGGGCACCATGAACCAGCTTTTTGCTTCCTACGCGCGCGGCAAAGAGGCAAAGGAACTGATGACCATTCTCGGCGAGGCTGCTCTGACCGACCTTGATAAGCTGTACGCCAAATTTGCCGGTGAGTTTGAACGCCGTTATGTCGCGCAGGGCTATACCGACAACCGCTCCATTGAGCAGACGCTGGATCTTGGCTGGGAGCTTTTATCTATCCTGCCCAAGTCGGAACTCAAGCGCATCAAGCCCGAATATATTAAAAAATACTGGCCGGTCAAGGATTAACCGGCGCAGCCTCCGCCGTCGGGCATATATGCCCCGGCGCGGCGTCGGCTATTGCGCCGCCTGTCAGCCCCCGCGAGGCCTGACGGGCAGTTTGCCGATATTCATTTGCTCGCGGAGAAATGGCGGTTCATATGGCAAGGCTGGGCGTAAATCCCACGCGAATGGAGCTTACCCGCCTGAAAACGCGCCTGCGCACGGCGCGCAGGGGACACAAGCTCTTAAAGGACAAGCGCGACGAACTGATGAAGCAGTTTCTCGACATGATGCGCAAAAACCGCGACCTGCGCAGACGGGTAGAGGATAAACTGGCCCGCGCGCGCGACAGCTTCTCCTCGGCGGCGGCCGTTATGTCGCCGGAAATGCTCGAGCAGGCGCTGTTATATCCAAAGCAGGGTGTTCTGCTGGATATGAGTCTCAAAAACATCATGAGCGTGGATGTTCCTGTCTATCATTTTAAAACCAAAAACGACGATCCGGCGGATATTTATCCGTATGGCTACGCCGCCACCTCCGGCGAGCTTGACGACGCGCTCAGCGATCTTTCTGAAACGTTTCAGGACATGCTGGAGCTTGCGCAGACGGAAAAGGCCGTGCAGCTCATGGCCCAGGAGATCGAAAGAACCCGCCGCCGTGTAAACGCGCTGGAATACGTCATGATTCCGCAGCTTGAGGAAACCATCCGCTATATCACCATGAAGCTCGACGAAAACGAGCGCGGAAACCTCACGCGCCTGATGAAGGTGAAGGATATGATGCTCGAGCAAGCCAGAAAAAGCGCGCGCGGCTAGCCGCATCCTGACACATCATGCCTCAACTGACTTTGATATGCTCCCCACCAGGTCGCCGGCTAAAACCGCAAAGGTTGAGCCGATGCCAGGAGGGGGGCATATTTTTGCCGTAAAAAGTTGGAAGGCAATGGATATTGACATGGTCACCTTGTTTTATGTTACAATAAACAAGAAGAGGGTGACAATTATGATTAATACACCTCGACCAATTGAAGATTTGGCTATGGCATATTCTGTTATTATTTGTGAATTTGAAGCGTTGGAAAGATGTTTCAAATTGCATAAGAAGCTTCAGCAGGAGTATAAAGTATTAACTACTGCTGATGAAAGGCAGGAAAAGCAACTGGAAATAAACGACTGCTTAACCCTATTCTGTGTACGGGCCAGAAATCTTATTGCTTTTTTCAATCCCACTGGAAAAACTAAACCCGATGATATTACTCTCAAGGACTTTAATATTAACCCTGATCAACTTAATGTTGATGAATCCTTTAACGATCTTTTAATCCGACTGCACAAAGAGGTTGCGCATTTTACATACAAGAGAATTAAATATTACGGAGATAGAATCTGGAATACAGATAATATATATTCATTAATAGCCACCAGCTTTTATCATTTTAAAATAATAATACTGACGTCTATGCCTGAAATCGCTTCACTTTCGTTAGTATTAGACATGATGATGTCGAGTATATGGTCCGAATAACTCGGCCAACAGGCTAAATCTATTTTTATATTCTGCAACATAAAGAAGGGGCATACTGTGACTATTCGAAGCTACAGGCCGGGGGACCTCGAAGAGATCCTTGATTTGTTTTATTCCACCGTCCACTGTGTAAACGCAAAGGACTATTCGCCCGCACAGCTTGATGCGTGGGCTCCCCGCGATTTGGACGCCGCCGTCTGGGGTGATTCGCTTGCCGCGCACGACACGGTTGTAGCCGAGGAGAACGGCGCGGTTGTCGGATTCGGGGACTTGGATGGAACGGCGCATTTTGACCGGCTGTACGTCCACAAGGGCTGTCAGGGGCAGGGCGTCGGAACGGGTATTGCCGACGAAATCGAACGCCGCGCTCTTAAGCACGGCGCCAAAGAGCTTTCAGTCGAAGCGTCGATCACGGCAAGGCCGTTTTTTGAAAAACGCGGATATGCTCTTGAAAAACAGCAGACGGTTGAAAGAAACGGGCAGGCCCTGACAAATTTCGTCATGCGCAAAAATTTTTAAGATAAACATCGTGCTATGAAGTAATGCGAGTTTTTTGACCGCATGGTCGCCAGGGGCGGACCGCTGAAACGAAGCATACGAGGTGAGTACAAAATGAGTATTTTTGTTCCCGAAATTCAGGGAAACCTGCGCCGGCACATGATCAAGGTCCCGGAAATCATTTCACAGGCAAGCGGTATAAAAATATTCGGAAAGCTGATTAAATCGCTTATTTTTACGACCGACGTCGCCATAATCAAAAACTGCAACGCACATGCGATTATCGCGGTATATCCATTTACGCCTCAGCCGGTTATCACCCATGCCATCATCTCGGCCTCGGACGTGCCGGTCTTCTGCGGGGTGGGCGGCGGCACCACAACCGGCAAGCGAGTGGTAAACCTCGCGACCGACGCGGAATATCAGGGGGCCATCGGCATCGTTCTCAACGCGCCCACCACCAATGAGATCATCAGCCGGGTCAGAGATAAAATAGATATTCCGGTGGTTGTGACCGTTGTTTCCGAGAAAACCGATTTCGGCAAACGCATCGAGGCGGGAACGACCATTTTCAATGTTTCGGGCGCCGCCAAAACTGCACATATCGTCAAAGCCATCCGTGACCGGTTTCCGGAAGTCCCCATCATCGCGACGGGCGGCCCTTCAGAGGAATGTATTTATCAGACCATTGAGGCGGGCGCCAACGCCATTACCTACACGCCGCCTTCCTCCGCGGAGATCTTCAAGCGGCTCATGGTAAACTACCGCAACGACGACCATATTATCTGATTTCCCGCAAACCGCGTCGGTTTGACTGCGCGGTTATTTCCCGGGAATCAGCAAAGTCCCCCGCGCTAACCGAGTCCAATCGGCCTGCGCGGGGGATGTTTATTATTTAAAACCGTTTGGCTCAGCTGAGCTCCGCAATGCCCGTGCAAAGCTGATAATACCTGCCGCGCAGCTCGAGCAGATCCTTGTGGTCGCCGCGTTCGATAATATCTCCATGCTCAAGCACCATGATGGCGTTTGCGTTGCGCACGGTCGAAAGCCGGTGCGCGATGACAAAGGTGGTGCGCCCGTGCATAAGCGCATCCATCCCCCGCTCAATGAGCGCCTCGGTGCGCGTATCGATGGAACTGGTCGCCTCGTCGAGAATCAAAACCGGCGGGTCGGCCACGGCGGCGCGCGCAATGGATAAAAGCTGCCGCTGCCCCTGCGACAGGTTGACGCCGTCCGGCGACAAAACCGTGTCATATCCGTTGGGCAGACGCATGATGAAGGAGTGCGCGTTTGCGATCTTTGCCGCGCGGACGACCTCCTCGTCGCTTGCGGTGAGCTTCCCGTACCGGATGTTGTCGCGGATGGTGCCCGAAAACAGATGCACATCCTGCAGCACCATGCCCAGCGTCCGGCGCAGATCCGACTTGCGGATATCGCGGATACTGATGCCGTCATACGTAATTGTACCCTGCCCGATTTCATAAAACCGGTTGATGAGGTTTGTTATAGTCGTTTTGCCAGCGCCCGTCGACCCGACAAAAGCAATTTTCTGCCCGGGCTTGGCAAACAGCGTGATATCATTGAGCACCGTCGTTTCGGGAATATAGCCAAATCGCACATCATGAAACCGCACGTCTCCGCGCAGCTCGGTGAGCGTCTGTTTCCCGTCTGAATTGTCCGTGCGCCAGGCAAGAACGCTTGAGGCGGCATGTCTGCCGCTTGTGCTGCCCTCATTTTGTGCAGCGTTGTCGGCCGCGTTCACGGCAAAGCCCGCGTTCATGTTTTCAAAGGGGTCGCCCGCGATTTCCTCAAGTGAGCCGTCCTCGTCGCGGCGGGCGAGTACCAGCGCGGTCTTTCCGTCGTCGGTCTCGATTTCCTGATCCATCACCTCAAAAATGCGCTCCGCGCCCGCAAGCGCCGCAAGCAGCATATTGACCTGATTTGCGATCTGCGTGACCGGATGGGAAAACGAGCGCGTAAACTGCAAAAACGCCGCGATTGTGCCGATGTCCATGCGGCCGTTAATGCTCAAAACCGCGCCGGCCATGGCTGTGACGGCATAGTGAATATAAGCAAGATTGCCTATGATGGGCATGAGGATTCCCGCATACGTCTGCGCGTCGGTAGACGCCGCGCGCAGCGTCTCGTTTTTCTTCATAAACTCTTCAATGGACTCATCCTCATGATTAAAGACCTTAACGACCTTCTGCCCTTCTATCATCTCTTCAATAAAGCCGTTGAGCTCACCGAGCGATTTTTGCTGGCTGCGGAAATACCGCGCGCTTTTTCCGCCCACGATTTTGATGATGTAGAGCATGACCGCAAGCATAACGAGGACAAACGTTGTCAGCAGCGGGCTTAACACAAGCATCATGATAAACGTGCCCACTACGCTGACAAGCGACATGACCGTCTGCGACAGGCTCTGTTCGAGCGCCATGTTTACGTTTTCCACATCGTTTGTAAAGCGGCTCATCAGCTCGCCGTGCGTATGGCTGTCAAAATATCCGATGGGCATATCCTGCAAATGGTTAAACAGGCGCGCGCGGATCTTATTGGTTGTGCTCTGCGCGATGCTCACCATCATCCGGCTGCTCACATAGCTTGTAAGCGCGCCGACCACATAAATGACCGCAATGACGACAAGGGAGCGGGCAAGCGCTGCGGCTCCCACGCCGGCGGTCAGGCTGTTGATCACGGGTTTTAAATACCAGGTTCCGTAGATGCCCGCAAGGGAACTGACCCCAATGAGCAGCAGCGATACCGCAAGCCCGGCCGCGTTGCCTGAAAGTGTCCCCAGCAGGCGCATCAGCGTTTTGCCGACATTTTTCGGTTTTTCAAACCTTGGCTGCGCGCCGGGGCCGTGCGCGGGTCCGTGCATGGGCCCTTGCTGTACCGCCTTTGCTTTTGACCATTCTCCACTCATCCCGCAATCGCCCCTTCCTGCTGAGCCAAATAGACATCCCGATAAATTTCGTTGCTTTCCATCAGCTCTGTGTGTGTGCCCACGGCGTTAATCCGGCCGTTATCCATTACGACGATGCGGTCCGCGTGCTCGATCGAGCGCACGCGCTGGGCAATAATAAGTGTTGTGATGCCGCGCTGCTGCGTGGCAAACGCCTCGCGGATGCGTGCGTCCGTCGCCATGTCCACAGCGCTTGTCGAATCATCCAAAATAATGATCTTCGGCTGTTTGATGAGCGCGCGCGCAATGCACAGCCGCTGCTTCTGTCCGCCGGAAAGGTTGACGCCGCCCTGGCTCAGGTCGGTATCAAGCCCGGCGGGCATGCTGGAAATAAACGACCAGGCCTGCGCCGCCTCACAGGCTTTGCGGATTTCCTCGTCGGTCGCGTCCGCCTTGCCCCATAGGAGGTTTTCCCGCACGGTGCCCGAAAACAGCGTATTTTTCTGTAAAACCATGGCCACCGCATCGCGCAGGGCTTTCAGGCTATACCGGCGCACATCGCGCCCGCCCACCCGAACCTCGCCCGAGGTTACGTCGTAAAGACGGGCAATAAGCTGCACAAGCGTGGTCTTTGCCGATCCGGTCGAGCCGATGATGCCGATGATTTCGCCCGAACGGATGGATAATCTTACATCGGACAGAGTGTCCTCTCCGGAACCCGTGGCATAGCGAAAGCCGGCGCCCATAAACTCGACGGAGCCGTCCGCAACGTCGGTAACGGCGTCGGGCGGATCGATGATGTCCGGCGTCGTATCGAGCACCTCAACAACGCGCTCTGCGGACGCCTTGGCGCGGGTAAGCATAAGAAAAACCATGGACAACATCATCAGGCTCATCAAAATCTGCGAAACATAGCTGATAAAGCTGATCAGTTCCCCCGTTTTCATTGTGCCTGCCATGACCATGTTCCCGCCGAACCACAGGATGGCTACAATGCAGCCGTACATAATGAGCATCATGATAGGCATATTTAAAATCACAAGCTTAATCGCATGCACCGCCGTCGCGGTCAGCTCGTCGTTTGATTTTTTGAATTTTTTCTTCTCATAGTCCGCACGCACGAAGGATTTGACGATGCGGATGCTGATGAGGTTTTCCTGCACCGAGGTGTTGAGCCCGTCGATCTTTTTTTGCAGCTTGCGAAAGCGGGGATGCGCGCGCGTCATGATCATCGCAACAAAAAAGCTCAGCAGGGGGATTGCCGCGATAAATACCAGCGCAAGGCGCCGGTTGATTATCAGCGACATAATGAGCGCGAGAATCAGCAAAAACGGGGCGCGCACAAGCATGCGCAGCGACATCATGCCCGCCTGCTGTAAATTGCTGATATCCGTCGTCAGACGCGTAATAAGCGACGGCACGCTGAAGCGGTCCAGGTTTGAAAATGAAAAGGTCTGGATCTTTTTAAACAGATCCAGGCGCAGCTCCGTGCCGGCCCCCTGAGACGCGAGCGCTGCAAGCCGACTGGCATATCCTCCGGAAAACACAGCGACAAACGCAAGCGCGATCATGATCAGGCCGATCTGCGCGATATAGGCGACATCCCTGTTTGCGATGCCGTCGTCAACAATGCGCGCCATCAGCAGCGGCATGAGCACATCCACAACCACCTCGATGATCATGAGCACCGGACACAGCAGCGCGGCGACTTTGTACTTTTTAAAATAAACAACAAGATCACGAATCATGCACAGACTCCTCTATGTGTTCTAAATTCTGATAAATGCGCGCCAGATATCGATCAAGCTGCTCGATTTCCTCCTGTGTAAAGCCATCGAGCATTTGCTTGTCGGTTTCAGTCATTTTTTGCAGGCACAACGAATCAAGCTTCCGTCCTTTTTCTGTCAGGCGGATCAAATTGACGCGCAGGTCCTTTTCGTCACAAACCTTTTCAAGCAGCTCCGCCCGCTGCATGCGCTTGATGGACATGGCAAACGACGCGGGAGAAACGCCCAGCTTTTCGGCAATCTCCTTCTGGGTGGCCCCGTCCATTTCGCTGACCACATGCAGGATACGGGGCTGGCCCCAATGCAGTCCTGCGCTGCTGAAGACCGCCGAGGCAAACATCATATGGCGGTGGTGAATATCCCGCAGCCTCCAGGAAATGCGAGTTTCAGGATTATTATTGAGCACTGCCCAGCCCCCTTTATAAAAGTATACCAGCTGATAATATACCAACTTATAATCAACCGGTTTACTATATATGCAGCAGTTTATAATAAAGACCCCGCACTGTCAAGTCTTTTTTTCAGCGGCATGGTCCCGAATCCGGTGCGCAGACAGGTCTGTCCTGTGCGCCGTGCGCCCGGTGTTTTTCGTCGCGGACAATCATTTCACGCAGCGCGTCCACCGCGATACCTACGGCTGCATCCATGTCGCCCCCGTCCTTGTCCTCCAAAGCGCGCATACGCCGCTCCTGATTCCACATGACGTTAAAAACCGCGGCGCACCGTACTCCACGCGCCGCCGCGACGACAAAGAGCGCCGCCGCCTCCATTTCGCTTGCAAGCACGCCCAGCCGCTTCCATGCCTCCCACTGATTGAGGAGCTGCTGCGACACCGGCATCCGTGCGGGCTGATGCTGCCCGTAAAAGGAATCCTTGCTCTGCACCACGCCCGCGTGCCAGCGCTCCCCTGAGCGCTCGGCCGCACGGGAAAGCGCGCACAGCAGTTCAAAATCGGGCACGGCGGGATATTCAGGCGGCGCGTATTCATGCGTAAGACCTTCCTGACGCACACAGCCGGTAGCCAAAACGATATCGCCGCCGCAGACCTTTAAATCAATGCCGCCGCAGGTTCCCACGCGGATAAAGGTGTCCGCCCCAAGCGCGCAAAGCTCCTCCATAGCAATCGCTGCGGAAGGCCCGCCGATACCCGTTGAGGTCACCGACACGCGTGCGCCCTCAAGCAGCCCCGTGTAGGTGGTAAATTCCCTGTTTTGTGCCACTTTCACCGGCGAATCGAGATGCGCCGCGATCATCTCGCAGCGCCCGGGGTCGCCGGGCAGCAAACAGTATCTGCCCACGTCTGAAGCCCCGCATGCGATGTGATATTGCTTTTTATCCACGTGTGCTCTCTCCTTTTTTGGTTCTGCCCGCGGACGGAGCTTCCCTGCGGACGCCCACACCGTCCATGGCAAGCGGTTTCGGCATAATGCCCGCCCAATGCCTGATGAATAAATCAAAAGTACAACGATGGTTTAGGGGTATTTTTGATATGCTCAGGTGCAAGGTGCTTGCAGCATGCGCCGCAAAAACCTTGCACCCCAACATAAACGCTGATCGGCGTTACTGTCCACTCAGCCATCAAAGAATGCTGCCACAGGCATACATTCCGGGGTTTATACCTGTGGCGCGGCTAAACCGCGAATAAATCGCATTGCGATTTATTCGCGCGGACATGATTCATTGACATATACTCTGATTATATGCACTCCCACGCGGTTTTACAAGCCGCCGTCTGTAACCATTTCTTCATTTTATTGTAACCATGTGGGGTTGTTTTGCGTGCAAACCTGTTTTACAATGATAGTATGGTAGTTTGTTCAATCCGCGCTGTGCCAGGCGCTGAAAGAGGTTTTGCCGTATGAAAAAATATGTATATATATTTATTATAGTATTCGTATTCGGACTTTTTACCGGCGGGGTGGGTTCAAGTCTGCTGTTTCCGGTGCAATCCGCTACGCTGGCCGCCGCTACGTCGGCTATTGCCCTTCCCACGCCGGCTACCGCCGCGCCTTCGGTCATCGATACAGCGTTTGCGGTTTGCGGCGCGCTCAAGAATGAGGATTTCAGCGCACTTTCAAACTATGTCCATCCGGATAAGGGCGTCATTTTTGTGCCGTACTCCATGGTCGATCCCGAAAAGAACCTGAAGTTTTCCGCACAGCAGGTCGTCGCGTTCGGAAAAGACTCGTCCGCCTATATCTGGGGACTTACCGACGGCGAGGGCGCGCCCATCAATATGACCCCAACGGAATACATCCGAAAATATGTTTATAATGAAGATTACCTGTCGGCGTCCGTGATCGGGCTTAACACCATAGTCAAGACGGGCAACTCGCTGGAGAATGTCAAGGAAGCCTTTCCCGACGCCTTTTTTGTGGAGTTTCACATCCCGGAAATCGATCCGCAGTACGGCGGAATGGACTGGACGAGTCTGAAGCTTGTGTTTGAAAACGTCGATGGGCAGCCCCGTCTCGTCGCCGTCATTCACAGTCAGTGGACCATATAAGATCTGCCCGGTAAGCGAGAAAAGCATATGCAAAACTGCGTATTGCACACTGCAAAAAACAAAAACGCTGCGCCAATGGGCGCGGCGTTTTTGTTTGCCGCCCGTCGGGCAATTGGGCTAAGGTGCATTTGACATACGCGGGCTTTGTGATATACTTTTATTTTATGATAGTTATTTTTGATTTTAATCACGGAAAGGTGATTTTTAATGTCCGTAAAGGATACTTATGATGTAGTTATCGTGGGCGGCGGTATCGGCGGAATTATGTCCGCCTATCGGCTGATTACGCAGCGTCCCGATCTGAAGGTAGGCCTGTTTGAAAAGGGCAATGACCTGATTAACCGCAAATGTCCGCTCGTCACCAAGCAGGTCAAGCAATGTCTTCGCTGCCCCTCCTGCGCCATTATGGAGGGTCTGGCCGGTGCGGGCGCATTTTCCGACGGAAAATATGTGATTTCCACCGAATACGGCGGATGGCTGACCGACTTTCTGCCCGATGAAACGGTCATCGACTACATCGAGCAGGCGGACAAAATCCTTGTTTCCTTTGGCGCCACGACTGAACGGTACATGCCCGACAATGCGCTCAAACTCAAATGTCTGCAATACGATCTGCACATGGCGCAGGCACAGCTCAAGCACCTGGGCACGGACGCAAACTTTGACACCATGCAGCATCTGGTAGAGCACGTGCGCATAAAATGCGACGTTTTCGTCAAAACGCAGGTCACAGACGTAAACAAGGCTTCAAACCTTGTCTTTTATTCCGGCGACGCGGGTACGGGCAGCGTATCCGCCGAGCATATCATCTTCGCGGTCGGCCGCTCGGGCAGCCGCGAGTTTTCCGGCTGGCTCAAGCAAAACGGGATTCCGCTTCAGAATAACCAGGTGGATATCGGCGTGCGCGTCGAGCTGCCCGCCATTATCTGGGATCATTTTTCCAGCCGCATTTACGAACCCAAGATCTGGTACCGCTCCAAGCTCTATGGGGATACCACGCGCGTCTTTTGCTTTAACGAGCGCGGCAGCGTGGTTACCGAAAACACCGACGGCGTGCTCACGGTAAACGGCCACTCGTACCGCGACAAGGCCCGTAAAACGCTCAATTCAAACTTCGCGCTTCTGTCCACCATCCGCTTTACACAGCCATTCCGCGAGCCGATCGAATATGCCCGGCATGTGGCCAGCCTTGCAAACCTCATCAGCGGCGGCGGCGTGATGGTGCAGCGCCTGGGCGACCTGATAAACGGCCGCCGGACCGAGGAAAAACGCATCCTCCAGTCCACCACGCGCCCAACGCTCGCGGCTGTGCCCGGAGATCTGAGCCTGTGCCTGCCCAAAAGACAGCTCGACAACATTATCGAGACCCTTTACGCGCTGGACAAAATTGCCCCGGGCACGGCAAACTACGACACGCTGCTTTACGGTATCGAGTGCAAATATTATTCCGCGCGCCCGGAGTGCGAGGATTTTCTCATTTCCGGCTGCCATAACATCTACGCCGTCGGCGACGGCTCCGGCTTTACGCGATCGCTTTCACAGGCGGCGGCAAATGGGCTGTACGTTTCCGACAAAATATTAAAATCGTATTAACGCCTATGCCATATGATAGAAACACCCTGCGGCCAGCCGGTCGCAGGGTGTTTCTTTATGTTTTTAATAATTTTGCCCGAGCAATTCAAAGTATGCCTTGGGATGCGTGCAAACCGGGCATCTTTCGGGAGCCTGGGACCCTTCGTAGACGTGACCGCAGTTGCGGCAGATCCAGTAGACCTTTTCGCCGCGCTTGAATACGATGTCGTTTCCGATGTTGGCAGCGAGGGTGTTGTAACGTTCCTCATGCTCCTTCTCGATCTTTGCGACCTCTTCAAACAGGAAGGCGATGTCGTTAAAGCCTTCGGCATGCGCCACCTCGGCAAAGCCTTTGTACATTTCGGTCCACTCGTAGTATTCACCGGCCGCGGCGTCCTTGAGGTTTTCCTGCGTGGAGCCTATTTTACCGCCATGCAGCAACTTAAACCATAGCTTGGCATGTTCCTTTTCGTTGCCTGCGGTCGCCTCGAAAATAGCCGCGATCTGCTCGTAGCCATCTTTCTTGGCCTGGCCCGCGTAATAGGTGTACTTGTTGCGCGCCTGCGATTCCCCCGCAAAGGCGGCCATCAGGTTTGCTTCGGTTCTTGAACCTTTGAGTTCCGGCATATTATCCACCATTTCTCCGCGCGTTGTGTATTAATTTATTAGATCCGTCCGTCAAACCGCGCGGGAAATGACGTCGGCTTAAGGTATAACCAGATTATTTTTCTGATTTCCAGAGACCGTGAAGGTTGCACCACGCATAGGCAATAGCCTGACCGCTGGTTTCGGCTGTCATTTCAGGCTCCTCCCCCGGCTTGAGCAGTTTAAAAATCACGTTGTCCTCCGCAACAAGGGCTATAAAACCAATGAAATGTTTATCCTCCATGGGATGCCGGACAGAGCCCACGCGCACGGTGATTTTTCCGCCTTCCCGTGTGAGCACGGGGATATGCTTTTCAACCGCGGCATCCACCGTATTAGGCGCAAGCAGCTCCATCTCCTCACCGCAGCAGAACACGGGCACGCCCGTGTCAAAGGGCTTCCAGACGACATTGCCGCAATGCCTGCAGCGATAGAATTTCAGTTCCTTCATTTACTTTTCAGCTCCCCCTGTTTTTATTAGCAAGAATACAGACATACACTGTAAGCACGTCGATCGGTTAATAATAATTGTTATCATTAACAGTGTACATCAAATCGCGAAGGATTTCAAGGGGTTTTGTCAATTTGTTTGCTTTGGGCAACCCGTTTGGACAGTCCGAATGAATTCTGCCGCAGAGATAAAAAAGCACATCTCCAACTCTATATTATGTCCGCCCAACAAATGAAAAATGCTGATGCCTCGCGTCTATCAAAGCATTTTTCCGGGGTTTATGCCTGCGGTTCGGCTAACCCCAGAATAAATCGCAATGTGGTTTATTCGTGCGGACTGTATATATAAAAAAACGCCGTAAACCGGCTGCTGTCACCGCGGCGAAATTGCTGTTTAATATATTTTTGAATAACTTTGAATCGTCTGTAAATACTATTGTCTGTATAAGACGATTATATACGTCCCGAAAAGCCTTCGGGCATCCAGGCAGGAGGAAAAGTAATGAAGAAAAAAGCGCTGGTCCTGATTTTGGCACTGGTTATTATGGTTGCCGCGGCTGCCTGCGGAGACAACACGCCGGGTGCAAGCCCGACACCGGGAGCAAGCGTCAGCCCCACAATCAGCCCCGCAGTATCCCCCATCGTTTCTCCGCTCGTGTCCGCGTCGCCCCTGCTTTCGCCGACGCCCGCGGTATCCCCGTCGCCGTCCGTTTCACCGGCCGGCTAACGACCCCGTCTCGGCCAGAACGCCTTGTTTGCTTGTTTTTACGGGCAAACGGGGCGTTTTTGTTTTATACTGAATATGCGAAAAGCTGCCACGCGGCTTGCGCATACCGGAAAAATCACATTTTCTGCGCGGACAGTATTTACCGATCCAGATAAATGTCTTTTTTCATGATCAGCAGTTTTCCTGTCAGTCCGGTCTCCTCCCCGGCGGGATAAAATCCAAGTTTGGTATAAAAGGCAACGGCTTGCGCGTTGTAGGGCGCTACGCGCAGATGCAGCTGCCGTCTGCCCAGCTGCCGGTAAACGCTCACGGCGTGGCCGATGAGCTGCACGCCCAGATGCATGCCCCGGTAAGCGCCCTTTAAATAAACAAAGGCGATATGGCCCTCCTCCGGCGCGGTGCGATCCTCGATATCCAGCTGGATAATCCCCGCGATGTCCCCTTTGTTTTCCGCGAATACGACGGCGCGGGGGTGCGCGCGCGCCATGCGCACTGCCTGATTCAGATACAGCTGCGCGTCGTAGCGCTCAAGGCCTCCGTGTATGGTCTGCCATGCGTCACGCCGGAAGGCCTCCACAAGACTGCTCTGTGCGGGCAGCTGCACGGGTTTGAAAAGAAAATCGATCTCAGGTCGGACGGACGCCGCGTCCGGTGTTTCCGGTGTCCGCCACCATTTCTGGTTTGCAAACGTGCTCAGCTGCCCGTCTAAATGTGAATTGTCCTCGCGGTAGACCACCTTAAACGCATGCCGCCCATCGGTCTGCACGAGCGCTACGGCCGTATTGTCGCAGTGCTGTATCTCTTTGATTTGGTTTTCCTCAAGGCCTTCAAGCCGGCGCATGAGCGCGCGGATGGCTATGCCGTGCGTAACGACCGCGACCGTTTTGCCGGGGTTTTCATCGGCAATATCGCACACGGCGCGATAAACGCGATCGGACAGAGCCCGCATGGATTCCCCGCCGGATATGGAAAACCGCCACGGCTCGTTTTTGAAAATTTCAAATTCCTCGGGATATTTCAGTGCCGCCTCGCTCCATGTGAGATCCTCCCACACGCCCAAATCGAATTCACGAAGCCCCGGCACTGTTATAAGCGGAAGCCCGCGCGGGATATAAAGCGCCCCCGCCGTTTTGCGGGTGCGGTATAGGTCGCTTGAATATACCGCGTCAAGCTGCACGCCTTCAAAACGATTTTCAAGCGCTTTGATCTGCTTGAGTCCCCTGGGCGTCACAAGTGCGTCATACTGGCCGTGAACGCGGCGATAGACGTTGCCCTCGGCCTCTGCGTGCCGGATAATATATAGCTGCGTCATGGTCTAAACCTCCCAGGGGATTACTTTGCCAGTAAGCTCGCGCGCAGACGATATGCCCGCGTCCGCAAGATATTCCGCCAGCCCGTCGCGCACGCGCACGGGAGCGTACGGATCGGCAAAGCAGGCCGTGCCCACCGCCACGGCGTCCGCGCCGGCAAGCATCAGCTCCGCCGCTTCCTGTCCGGTGGAAACGCCGCCCATGCCCAGAATGGGCAGTGATACGGCTTTTTTGACCTGATAGATCATGCGCACCGCGACGGGCAAAACCGCGGGGCCAGACAGCCCGCCCATATTCATTTTCAAAACGGGTCTGCGCGTGCGCACATCAATACGCATGCCCAAAAGCGTGTTGATCAGCGAAAGCGCGTCCGCGCCCTCCGCCTCGACGGCCCTGGCAATTTCAGTAATATCGGATACATTGGGTGAGAGCTTGACGATGAGCGGCACGCGCGCGTGCCTGCGCGCGATGCGCGTCACCTCGGCGGCGCTGCGCGCGCTCACACCGAAAGCCATGCCCCCCGCCTTTACGTTGGGACACGATATGTTCAGTTCAATGATGTCCACCCCCGCGCCGGAGGCAAGCTCTGCGATCTGACCATATTCCTCAACGGTACTGCCCGACACGTTTGCGATCACCTTAACGTCATATTTTCGTAAAAACGGAAGCTCCTCACGGATAAACGCGTCTATTCCCGGGTTTTGAAGCCCCACGCTGTTTAAAACGCCCATGGGCGTCTCAGCGATGCGCGGCGGGGGATTGCCCGCGCGCGCTTTAAGCGTCAGCCCCTTGACGCAGATTGCACCCAGCTCGTCAAGCGGATAAAACGCATTGTATTCCCGCCCGAAGCCAAACGTGCCAGACGCGGCGACAATGGGATTTTTAAGCGTAACGCCGGCAAGCGTAACGGACAGATCCGGCTTATTCATCCCAAATCACCTCGTTTGCATCAAATACAGGTCCGTCGCTGCACACATGCTTATAGGTAAACCCGTCGTCCTTTTTCATTTTGCAGGCACAAACCAGACACGCGCCCACGCCGCAGCCCATGCGCTCCTCCAGCGACACCTCGCACGGCACCTGATACTCCCGTGCGCACGCGGCGACCGCACGCAGCATCGGGCGTGGGCCGCACGCCAGAATCCGGCCGAAATGAATGCTCTCAAGGTTTTTTCTAACCAGCGTGTCCACATAGCCGTGAACGCCCGCGGAGCCGTCGTCCGTGCTCAGACACACGCCTGCGCAGCATTCGTTGAGCGTACCGACAAGCATGACGGCGTCCTTATCGCAAAAACCCACCGCCGCGTGCGCGCGGCCGGAAAGCCGCTTTGCGGCAAATAAGAGCGGCGGCACGCCAATGCCTCCGCCCACGAGCAATACGGGCTCGCCGCCCGCGTCAATGGTAAAGCCCCGCCCCAATGGGCCGAGCAGATCGATCTTCTGTCCCGCTTTTAAGCCGGCGAGCCATTTTGTCCCCTCGCCGCGCTCGCCGATGACCAGCCGCAGCGCGCCTTTTTCCGCGTCGCAGATGCTGATGGGCCGCCGCAGCAGCCGCTCGGCTCCGCAGCGGATGTGGACAAACTGCCCGGGTACGGCGGCGTCGCTGATCTCCGGCGCCCAGACCGTCATTTCAAAAGCGCCCGGGTTTAACCGCCGGGTCTTTATGATTTCATACTCACCTGTTTCGGGCATTTATCCACCTCAAAAAGCAATTTTTGTTTGTGTATCCACAGCTTTGCCTATTTGCCCGCCGCGTCAAACGACGGTTACAACCTGTTTGAGCGCCGCGCGCATCCTGACTGCTTCGTCGCGCGCCGCCTGCGCGTAGTCGCGGCCTTCCTGGCCGGTTTTCTGCCACGCGCATAGAATGCCGCGCGACGAGTTGATGATGGCGCCAAGCCCTCGCCGGTCAAACGCGCCCACGACGTCTGCGGCCTGTCCGCCCTGCGCGCCGTAGCCCGGTACCAGAAAAAACGTCTGCGGCAGCGCCTCGCGCAGGGTCTTGAGCTGCCGGGGATAGGTCGCGCCCACGACGCCGCCCAGCTGTGAGTAGCCGTACCGGCCGATCAGGCCGCGTCCCCACCGCTCAACCAGCTCACCGACGACCGCAAAGACCTGCCGGTCGCCCGCCATCAGCTCCTGGAGCTCGCCGGCCGACGGGTTTGAGGTTTTAATCAGCGCGAAAACACTCTTTTCCTTTTGCGCGCATACGTCCAGAAAGGGCTTGACTCCGTCTGAACCGAGATAGGCGTTTATCGTGGCGCTGTCCGCTGCAAACGGCTCAAGCTCGGTATTTCCCACCTTGACGCTGCCCAGCCACGCGGCGGCGTATGCCTCCGCCGTGGAGCCGATATCGTTTCGTTTGACGTCCGCGATCACATATAAGCCCCGCGCGCGCGCGTCCAGAATGCTCTGGCGCATGGCAGTCATGCCCGCGGGACCCAGCATTTCATAGCAGGCCGCCTGGAGCTTCACCGCCGGAACGACGTCGCACAGCGCGTCGATCAGTCCGCGGTTAAATTCCAGAAACGCCGCAGCCACGGCCTCGAGCGTCTCTCCCTCTTGTTCGATGTGTTTTTTCAGAAGGTCGGGCGGCAGATACTCCGGACGCGGGTCAAGCCCTGCCACGGTCGGGTTTTTCGTCTGGCGTATTTTGTCGATGAGCACGTCGATAGACATAAGCGGCCTCCAAACGGTTGAATTTTATATCAATTCGTACAAGATTATCAGGCTGTTGCTCCAAAGGGGCGAGAAAAGAACTTGAACCGCGATATAATAACCGCTTGCGGTTATTACAGCATGTGCGGCAAGACGCACATGCTGTAATGCGTCATCTTTTCCGGTTACCCCGCAGGGGCGAGGAAAAGGACTTAAATAAAATGTATAATAACCGCCGTGCGGTTATTATATCATAAGATCCCCCGCATAAACAGAGCCGCGGCAGCGCTTCCGCCTGTTTTCAAAAGCCGCCCACCCCATGTCTGCGGTACAAAAAAGCGGCGCGCATTTAAAGGCGGCGCACCTAATCTTTGAGCGTACCGTTTTCAAAAACAATGCGGCCGCCGACCAGCGTATATTTAACCATGCCGGTGAGCCGCATCCCGATAAAACAGGAGTTTGCGCTTTTGGAATGGAACATGTCCGCGCTGATTACACTGCTTTCATCGGGGTCAAAGATAACGACATCCGCGTCAAGCCCCTGTGAAAGCCGACCTCTGTCAATTTTCAGAATGTCCGCGGGCGCCTGCGTGAGCAGGCGCAAAACGTCCATAAGGCTCGCTTTGCCGGAGTGAACCAGCGCCGTAAGGGTCGCACCCAGGGCCGTTTCAAGCCCGATCACGCCGTTGGGAGCCTCCATAAAGGGCAGCTGTTTTTCCTCGCGGCTGTGCGGGGCGTGATCGGTGGCCACCGCGTCGATCGTCCCGTCGAGCAGTCCGCTTAAAATCGCTTCCACATCCGCCCGCGTGCGCAGGGGCGGATTCATCTTGGCAAGCGTGTTATAGCCCTGTGTCGACCGCTCATTAAGCAGCATATAGTGCGGGCAGGTCTCGCAGGTGATGTGCGCGCCCCGTTTTTTATATGCGCGCACGATTTCCACCGAGCGTACGGTGCTGACATGCGCGATATGCACAGACGCGCCGGTTTCAAGGCTGAGCCTTGCTTCCCGCTCCACCATTTTTTCTTCGGCCGCCGCCGGAATGCCAGGAAGCCTGAGCACGCGCGCCATCTCGCCTTCGTTGAGCGCGCCGCCCTGAAAAAGTGAAAAATCCTCGCAGTGGGAAATAACGGCTGCGCCGAGCGAATGAGCCAGACACACGGCGCTTTTCATGAGCGACTCGTCCATGACTGGGCGTCCGTCGTCGGAAAAGGCGACCGCGCCGGCCTTTTTAAGCTGTTCAAACGGCGAAAGCGTTTCACCCCGCTGTCCCATGCTCACCGCGGCGATGGGATAAACCCGCACGTAAGCCTGCGCCGCCGCTTTATCCAAAACACTGCGCAGCGTTTCCTCGCTGTCGATAACGGGCATGGTGTTCGGCATGCATGCGATGCTGGTAAAGCCGCCCGCCGCGGCCGCGGCCGACCCCGTTTGGATATCCTCCTTGTACGTAAAACCGGGGTCACGCAGATGGCAGTGCATATCCACAAGCCCGGGCGCCACAATAAGCCCCTGGGCGTCGATCACACGCACAGCCCCGCGTGCGGCGTATCCGGAAAGGTTCGGCGCCATTTCGGCTATTTTCCCGTTTTCAATCAGGACATCCAGCCGCGCGTCCACGCCGCTTGCAGGATCGATGACGCGGCCCCTTAAAATAAGTGTTTTCATTGACCGTTCCTTCCCGCTTTCCCCGGACTAACCTTTATTCAGTCGGGTATATCCATGATTTTGTTCATCAGAAGGCCGGTAATCAGCTTGGGATAAAAATAAGTTGATTTTTGCGGCATTTTTTCGCCCGCCAGCGATACGTCGCGGATTTGCCCGACGCGCGTGCCATTGAGCAAAAAAGCACACTGATATTGTTTATTATCCACCGCGCGCATGGCCTCATCCATGTCGCGCGTGTAGAAAAGATTGGTCTGCCTGAGCATATTTTCCTTGTCGATGCCCAAAACAGGCTCCAAAATAAGCGCGTGCAGCAGCGTGACGTCGAGCGAGCAGTACGCCTCGCTCATACCGGGAAGCAGACTTTTGACGTCGACGTCCGGCTTGAGTGTGAATAAAAAACAGTTTTTATCCCCAGAATAAAACGCGAGTGTTTTTTCGCTTTTTATAAGCTTCCGCTCAAGGCTCGCCGCATCCTCCACGCGCACTGTATCAAAAAACTTTGAAGCGCCCGCAAGCACGGTCTTTTCATCAAGGTCCGCCAGATTCTTGATCAGCCTGTGCGTGGGAAGCACCACAAGACCGGGATGATCCATTTCAACAAGCATCATCATCACATAGTCTGCCTGCTCGAGCACGCTCTCAGGCAGATTTTTTTCTTTAAACGCTGTCGCGGAACTTCAGCGCCGTTTCATAGCGGTGGTGTCCGTCGGCGATATAGAGCCTGCGGTTTTCAAACGCCTTGCAGATTTGATCCGTGACCGGTCCGTTTTTGATCGGCCATACGCGGTGGATGATGCCGTCGGGCGCGGTAAATTCCACCTCCGGCGCGCCGCCGGACGCCTGTGCGATCAGCTTTCTCACCTCGCCCGCTTCATCGTGATACAGGGAGTAGATCTGGCTGAAATTGCAGTACGTGCTGCTCATCAGGTCAAAGCGATCGGCCTTCGCCTTGGAAAGTGTTTCCTCATGCGGCAGGATGATCCCCTTGGAAAACGCCTCGAGCATCACCCTGGATACGATGCCGTTAATTTTCAGGCGCTCGCCTGCGATGGTAAACTCTTCCTCGTAAATATACAGGCATTCGTCCGCATCACAGCGCAAAATGCCCGCGCTCTGCCATGCGCGCAGCGTCTGCGCGGCATCCTCGTACCGGTTTTCGCCCTGCGGAAGCTCGAGGCGGATGACGTTATACGGACTTTCCTCAAGCAGCTTTTCCCGCTGCTGCGCGGGAATGATATCGTACGGCGGGCAACAAATCCGTCCGGGCTTCCCCGCTTTTTCAAAATCATACCGCAGTGCCCGAAACGGCTTGATAACTGCCATATCATGCCCTCCAAATCAAATATTTTATATAATTTTATATTGAACATTAAAACGCACGCGACGGCCCGATTTGATTATACCAAACTGCCTTTTCCTCGTCTACACGCAAAACGGCAGAATATACCGAGCGCGCAAACACGGTTTTAGGGAATACTACGAATGATGCCGCAATCCAAACAGGCATCTTTGCAAAGGAGGAAGACTCAAAAATGCATTCGTTTATGAAGGGCGTAGGAGTTGGCATCGTGGCAGGAACGGCAATGGCCATGATGATTTCTCCGCCGGACAAGAAAAAAATCATGCACTCGGGCGCCGGACGGGCAATCAAAGCCGTCGGCGACATTGTGGAAACCATTACCGAAGCCATGGGTTAGGCACGTTTCCGCTATAAAGCGGAAAAATTAAACGGTCCGCTGTGCGGGCCGTTTTTTTATTGCATCAAAAATGCATGCTGCCGATATATCTCTGCATAAAAACGGTGCTTTCGGAAAGCTCGATATAACAGCAGGATTTTTGTATTTGGGACAGTTTTCGTTTTTTTGCCTTGGAAAGCAGCGCCATGGCCGCTCCCATGCCCGCGCAGTTTCCCGCGGCCACCGTTGCGTCCTCAAACTGTGCGGGAATCAATCCGATCGCGCACGCGCTTTTGACATCCATCGCGCTGCCAAATCCGCCTGCCAGATATACGCGCCGGATCCGGTCGTGCGTAATGCCCGCCGTTTTCATAAGCGTGAGGATCGCACCGGCCACGGCCGCCTTTGCAAGCTGGAGCGTGCGAACGTCCATGGCGCTGACAGACAGGTTGTACCTCTCATTGAGTACAAACCGGCAGTCCATACCCTCCCCGCGCAGATAAGGCCGCGCCGCTTCGGGCGCTTCCGACTCCGGCAGCAGCCTGCCGGTTTCATCCAGCGCGCCAAGCGTTCGCATGACGTGCAGCGCGTCGATAATCCCCGAGCCGCATATGCCCGCCGGGCGTCCGCGGCCGATGGTTTCAAGCCCCACACGGCCGTTTTTCAGAGTTACGCGGCTGACCGCGCCCGAAACGCCGCCCATACCGCAGGAAATTCCCCTGCCCTCAAAGGCGGGGCCGGCCGCCGCCGCGCAGCACAGGAAGCCGTGTTTGCCGCCCAGCGCAATTTCTCCGTTGGTGCCGATATCTACAAACAGGCAATTTTCCTCCCGGTAAGCCCCCGAAGAGAGCAGCCCCGCCGTGATATCCCCGCCGACATAGCCGGAAACCGCGGGCAAAAGATAAACCTGCGCGCGCTCACCGGCGCTGATGCCCAGCAAATGCGCGTTGACCGTATGTCCGAACAGGCTTGCCGGCCTAAACGGCGCCGTGGCGATTGAACGCGGAGACAGTCCGCAAAAAATGTGCTGCATCACCGTATTGCCCGCAACGCTCAGATACACAAGCTCGGGCGCCTGTCTGCCCGCGCGTTTGAGCATACGCCGGAGCATTTGATTGATCTGCGCGCGTATCAGCCGGGTGAGCGTATCCAGCCCTCGGGCGTCGGAAATGCACGCATTGATGCGTGAAATTACGTCCGCACCATAGGACTGCTGCGCGTTGACTGCGCTTAACGTGCCCAGCAGCGCGCCGTTTTTCAGATCATATAGATACACCGCGACGGTCGTTGTGCCGATGTCGATTGCCGCGCCTACGCCCGCGGCGTCCTCCCCTTTTGAAAATGCGGGCGGGTCGAGCCGCACAGGCTCCCGTATTTCGTCCTGGCGGATGTTCGCGCGCGGCTGACCGGTCAGCGTCACGCCGCAGTCTCCTTCAATACGTGCCATGCATGCAAGGCGCAGCCCCGCCTGCCCGTCAAGCAGCGCAAGTTCGCGCGCGGAGGGCGGCGTCAGCGCGCCGTACGCGGACACCCGACACCTGCCGCACTGCCCGTTTCCCGCGCAGGGGGCGTCAATAACGTATCCCGCGTCAATGAGCGCGCGGTAAAGCGTAACTCCCGTTTCGACCTCGAGCGTGTCTGTTTTTGCGCGGTATTTTACCGTCATACTCGGCATGGCTTTCACCGGCTTTCCGCGTTGTTTTTCACTCAATCGGGTGCTTTTATTATCCGGCAGTAATGACTCCCTGTCAATATGGCAGAAAAACCACATTTTTCTCCAGCGTTTGATTCTATGCCCGGCTCTGCGCGTAATTGACATGGCCACGCGCAGCTTATATAATGACCATGCAATGAATGCTTTTGAATGGATTTACAAACGTCCGTGTCTTGTGGATCTTTTTCGGCAAAATAAGTCTGTTATACCGGCACGAAGTCCTTGGTTTTACTGTATTTCCAAGTTGTTTAGCAGACGTTTTTATTATATTATGTAAACCTGCAATCGGAGGCGGTACACGAAATGTCCAGACGCGTATTTATGGCCATGAGCGGCGGGGTGGACTCGTCGGTGGCGGCGCTGAGGCTGGTTGAAGAGGGCTATGACGTCACCGGCGTCACGCTGCGGCTGTTTGATAACGAAGACATCGGGGATAAAAGCTCCACCTGCTGCTCTATTGCCGATGTGCAGGATGCGCGCGCGGTGTGCATGCGTCTCGGCATCGACCATATCGTTTTAAATTTCGGCGACCTGTTCCGTCAGACCACGATCCGCCGTTTTATCAGCGGCTACCAGACCGGACAGACGCCCAATCCGTGCATCGACTGCAATCGCTTCATTAAATTTGACGCGCTGCTCAAGCGCGCGCAGCTTTTGGGCTTTGACGCGATTGCGACCGGCCACTATGCAGATGTGTCTTTTGACGAGGTCTCCGGAAGATATCTGCTTAAGCGCCCGCGGGACCGGGACAAGGATCAGACCTACGTGCTTTATATGCTTACGCAGGAGCAGCTTGCCCATACGCTGTTTCCGCTTGGCACTCTGGATAAGCCGCAGGTGCGCGATATCGCACAAAAGCACGGCTTTGTAAACGCCGAAAAGCCGGACAGTCAGGATATCTGCTTTGCCCCCGATGGGGATTACGCGGCGTTTATCGAGCGCCAGACGGGTAAACCTTCGCCCGAGGGAGACTTTATCGACACACTGGGACGGGTGCTCGGCCGCCATAGGGGCCTTATCCGCTATACCATCGGCCAGCGGCGCGGTCTGGGTCTTCCGTCCGCCGGCAGACTGTATGTGCTCTCTAAGGACGCCGCTAAAAACACTGTTACTGTCGGCGAAAAGGACGCACTTTACGCCTCGCGCCTGATTGTACGCGATGTGAACCTCATTTCGATCGGCTCGCTTGCGGGGCCGCACCGGGCGGAGGTAAAAATACGCTACCGG
The DNA here is from genome assembly GCA_963678505.2 of Oscillospiraceae bacterium. Taxonomy (GTDB): domain Bacteria; phylum Bacillota; class Clostridia; order Oscillospirales; family JAVBQB01. The sequence goes on from CAXXFP010000017.1 coordinate 100,779, forward strand.
CACCCCGCGCAGCCGGCCACGCTTACTCCGCTTGAAGACGGCGCAGTGCAGATTGATTTTGATGAGCCGCAGCGCGGCGCGGCGGCAGGCCAGGCTGTGGTATTTTATAACGCAGACAGCGTTTTAGGCGGCGGCACGATCTCACAGGAATAAAGAGTAAAGCGATGCCCCGGATAAAAAGGCTGCCCGGGTACGCGTTTTCAGCATATATCAGCGTATAAAAACAACTCCGCGCGCCTAAGGGCGCGCGGAGTTGTTTGTTATCCAGGACACATATTAAATCGTATAATTATACGCGGCAACCTTGCTGTTATAGTCTTCGACCAGATCGGCAAGCGTAATGGAATCCACCACGTCATCCACCGCTTTTTTCACCTTCTGCCAAACCTGCACCGTCACACAGTCCTTAAAGCGGCGGCATGTGACCGGGTCCTGCCCGACACATTCCACCGGGATAAACGGCCCCTCAGCCGCGCACAGGATCTGCCCGACGGTAATGGCCTCAGGCGGCATCAGTAGGCTGTAGCCTCCCTGCGCGCCGCGCATGCTCTGCACAAGATTGGCCTTTACAAGCGACGGTATGATTTGTTCAAGATACTTAAGCGATATTTCCTGCCGCTGGGCAATACTCTTGATCGGCATAATTTCCCGCTGATAATGGAGCGCAAGCTCCAACATCAGCCGCACGGCGTAGCGTCCCTTTGTGGACACCTTCATAACATCACTTCCCCGCCTTAAAATTGACCGTATCCCGGAACCATAGCCGCTGTTTTGCTGGGAAAAACAACTGTCTCTCACCCTGAGTATAGCATACCTTTATTCCTTCAACAAGCGGGCAAAACAACCAAAAAAACAAAGGCGCCCACGGGTAAAACCGCGGGCGCCGATTCTTCATATTCTTTCGCGGGTTATTTGATATATTTCCACGGGCTTACATAGTGTCCGCCTACGCGAACCTCAAAATGAACGTGCGGCCCGGTGCTGCGCCCGGTGCTGCCCAGCCTGGCAATGGCCTCGCCTTTGCCGACCTTCTGCCCGGTTTTGACAAGCAGCCTGCTGCAATGGCCGTACAGTGTCTCCACCCCACTTCCGTGGCGGATGATGACCGCATAGCCGTAGTTTCCCTTCCACCCGGCAAAAACGACCGTGCCGCCGTCGGACGCGACGATCTTGGAACCGACCGGTCCGGCGAAATCGACGCCGGTGTGGAACTCACGGCCGCGGTAGCCGTAGTTGGAGGTGATGATGCCCCGGAAAGGACGGATAAACTTGCCGGTTGCAGCCTTCGCAGGTACGGGCTTCGTGCCCACCGCGACGACCTGGGTCACGGGCTGGCTTACCACCACGCTGCTTAATATCTCACGGGCTTCTTCCTTGCCGTCGACATACACGGCGTTCGCGGTAATTTGCTTTTCACCGGCTTTGCCCTGCGTGACTACTTTGGTTTTACCCTTATACAGCGTGTTGTCTTCAACCTTTTTGGTTTCAAAGGCGATGGACTGCGCGTAAATAAGCTTTTTGGTTACCTTCACAGAGAGAAACGACAAGGCCTTTTTTACGGTGATCTCACTGCCCGCTTTAATATTCTTCTCTGAGAGCCCCGGATTAATGGCGATCAGGTCGGCGGCTTTCATGCCGTTTGCCGAGGCAATGGCGGAAACCGTGTCGCCGCTTTGCACCACATAGGTCTTTTCCTCGCGGATGTTGGCGGTGAGCTTCTCCGCGAGACTTTGCGCGGTGCAAAGATTCTGCGTGGAGGTATATTCCTGCCTAATGTTCACGTCACGCAAAAATTCAACCGTGCCGCCGCTTTGCGCCGGGTAACGGGTGAGCAGAGAATTGAGCGCGTCGTCAAGCGGCTTGCGGGACTCGCTCGCGCCTACCGTTTCGCCGTCCACGGTCAGAACATAGAGCTTTTTAACGCCGTTAATATCATGAAACAGACGATCCTCGATCAGGTTTACGTCCGCCCTGTTTCTGCGGTCATACATGCCGAACTGGTAAGTGATATTGGGACTGAGCTTGTACGGAACCTGTAAAATATCCGAAACGCGTGCTTCAACGCTGCTGATGGCGCCGTCGATTTCCGCGCGGGAGGATACATAACCGACGGACTGCCCGTCAAAATACGCCTCAAGGCCCATGCCGTAAAAACACGAGGAAAAGATGACCACAACGAGCATGCCCATAGTAATGACGGAATTTAAGCGGCTGACACGCATGCGCGCCAGATGCAGCCTGAGCTTAAAATAGGAAGCTGCCGCGCACGCCGCGCCGGCCTGAGTCATCATAAACAACGCCTGGTACAGCAAACCCAGCAGATTGAGCAACGCGGACCACGCATCCTGTGCAAACAAGCCGGCCGCCTTGAGCGCGGGGCTTGCAGGATCGAGCACGCGGGTAATCGTCTGCTCATTGGAGCGGACAAGGCCGGCCGTGCTTGCCCTCATAAAGGCCGATAACCGCTTCCGCCCGAGCGCGCGGTTGATTTTTCTAACATATAAAGAAGGGCCGGAAGCCTGAAAGCTTCGTCCCGGCGCCTCAGTAAACAGATAAGGAGGCTGTATCCTGGAAGAAGGTTTAGATATTGACTGAGCCATAAAACCCTCCTGTCCTTACTTATAAAGCTTGTTACAGATTGCAACAGTTCGGTTACAAAGTGGTAACAGCGTTTTTATAATACACCTCGTTTTTTATTTCGTCAAGTCTTTTTCGTCAATGTGAATAAGTTTTATCGCGCGGCGGCTTTCATTTTTTCCAAAAAGGGCAATGCCCCGCGCAGGAGGCGAAATGCGGGGTGCAAACAGGCTTCGGGTAGGGGAACCTGTTGTTCCAGTTTATGCGCAAGCCGCGTGCCGCGACAGCCTTTGTTTTTTGATTTGTTATTGCGCCCCAGGCGGAATAACGGGGCAAAATTTCAGGCATACTAAAAGCAGACCGAAACGCACCCGACGGCTTGTTGTTCGTCCGGGGTAAAAAATCCATACGCACGCGCGTTTTTTGTGCGGCCGGTTTGCCCGCAAACACAAAGCGCCGTTAAACGCGTGCAAAGCGGAAATCCACGCGCATACATCACAAAATGCTCCGTTCCTAGCCGGACGGACGATAAGCAAAGGAGAAATATGCATGAGAGTAAGCGAACTGATGAATCCGAACGTCGTCAGCATCACGCCCGATGAAACGGCGTCGCTGGCCGCACGTCTGCTCAACCGCCACAACATCGGCAGTCTGCCCGTGTGCACACTCGACGGCAAGCTGCGGGGCATCGTCACCGACCGGGACATTGTTCTTCGCTGCGTTGCCGCCGAAAGCGATCCGTCAAACACCAAAATTCGCGAGATCATGACCCGGGGGGTCGTCAGCGTCGCGCCGGACGATGATGTGCGCGAGGCGACCCGCCTGATGTCCGCCGAACAGGTCAGGCGGCTTCCCGTTGTGCGCGACGGACGCATCGTGGGCATGCTGTCGCTCGGCGATATGGCCAAAAAGCAGGATTTTGATATGGAAGCGTCCAAAGCGCTGTGCGACATCTCCTCAAATATCAAAAAATACAACCGGCAATCCTTTTAACGGCGCGGCATTTTTTGTTTTTTCATCCGGGTCAGGCTCCCCCGCGGGACGCGCTGCGCGCCCCGCGCAGAGGCTTGACCCTTTTATACATATAATGATATAATAGCCGCATAGCGGCTATTATATTAAAATTTAAATCCTTTTCCTCGCCCCTTCAGGGCAACCGGAAAAGATGACACAAGATATCCGCCTTGCGGCTATGATATCTTCACCGCACAGCGGCTGTTATATCAAAATTTAAATCCTTTTTCCCGCTCGTTCGGGGCAACCGGAAAAGATGACACAAGATATCCGCCTTGCAGCTATGATATCTTCACCGCACAGCGGCTGTTATATCAAATTTCAAATTCTTTTCCTCGTCCCTTCGGGGCAGCCGGAAAAGACGACGCAAGATATCCGCCTTGCGGCTATGATAATCATTCCTTATATATACAGCATATATACAGCCTGAATGTCGGCTTCCGGTCAGGCTATAAAATGCGGGCACTGCGCGGCCTTGCCGGTCAGCCCGCGGTAAGCTATCCCTTTGTGAACCGTTTTTCCTGCACGCCGGCTGTGTTTTATGTGTAAAACACAGTTAAATCCGCGCGACACGGGCGTTTTTTTTCGACAGCCGGCATGAATCAAGCCTTACAGTATATGGAGATGCAGATATGGTTGAAGTGATAACCCGGGATACCCTTTCAGAATATGAGGCCTTTATCTCCGCACATCCGAAAGGCCACTTTATGCAGTCGCATATGTGGGCCGCGCAGAAGCCGAGCTGGAAATGGGAGGCGCTTGCGGTGCGAAATGCACAGGGAGTCATCATCGCAACGCTCGCCGTGCTCATCCGTAGAGTGCCGGGAATGCCCTTTACCCTCATGTACGGCTGCCGTGGCCCGGTGTGCGACGCGCGCGACCGCGACTCGCTTGAAGCGCTTGTTTCCGGCGCGAGAGCGCTTGCTAAGAAGCACCGCAGTTATGTCTTGAAGCTTGACCCGGACATCCCGTCGTCGGACACCGAATTTATGGACGAGCTGGTCGGCCTCGGCTTTCAGCCGCAGTCCGCGGGCAAGAATTTCGAGGGGTTTCAGCCCCGCTACGTGTTCCGGCTCGACATACAAGGCAAAAGCGAGGACGAGGTGTTCGCGCTGTTTCATTCAAAGACCCGCTATAACATACGTCTTGCCGAGCGCAAGGGCGTGTCGGTTCGCCTGTGCGGCAAGGAAGCCGTCGGCGCGTTTTCCTCGCTCATGCTGGAAACCGGCGTGCGCGACGGGTTTGTTACGCGCGGAAAGGGCTACTTCGAGGCGATGCTCGATAATCTCGGCGAGCACGCGCGGCTTTACATGGCTTATTGCGGGGAATCGCCCGTGGCGGGCACGCTTGCCATCTGGTTTGGGGACAAGGTGTGGTATCTGTACGGAGCTTCCTCAAATGAATACCGTAACCTGATGCCGAATTATCTGCTTCAGTGGTCCATGATCCGCTGGGCAATTGAAAAAAAGTGCCGCGTCTATGATTTCAGAGGCGTTTCGGGCGACCTGTCGGAGGATAATCCCCTGTATGGGCTGTACCGGTTTAAGAAGGGCTTTAACGGCGAGTTTACCGAGTTTGCCGGCGAGTTTGACCTTATTTTTAACCGCGCCGCGTATGTTTTCGTACAAAAAGCTCAGCGTGCGTTTCGTCATACGCGCAAGGTGCTGTTTCTGGCAAAAAACAGGCTTAAGGGAACAAAAATTCCGCCGCAGGAAAGCGAACAGGGAAGTGAACACGCATGAAGGCCTATGTCGTCGAAACGGAAATAATCCGCCAAAACGTTCAGGTCATTCTCAAGCGTGCCGAGGGCACGCCGGTTTACGGCGTTCTCAAGGGCGACGGGTATGGGCTGGGGCTTGTTGAGCTTGCGCGCATCCTGCGCGAGGAGGGCATTTCCCGCTTTGCCGTCACCGAACCGGACGATGCCGCGCGGCTGCGCGAAAACGGCTTAATCGAGGAAGAAATCCTGATGCTGCGCTCCACCTCGGATAAGGAAGAGATCCTCTGCATGCTCGAGAATTCCGTGGTGGCCACCATCGGCTCGCACGACGCGGCCGTAGCCCTAAACGGCCTTGCCGAGCAGCGCGGAGCCGTCATTGAAGCGCACATTAAGGTGGATACCGGCATGGGGCGTTACGGCTTTCTGCCCGAGGAAACCGACAAGATCATCTCCCTGTACCGCTATATGCCGAGCATCGCCATTACCGGTATTTATACGCACCTGCATTCCGCCTTCAGAAGCGAAAAATCTGTGCGTGCGCAGCTCGACGCATTCAACGGCGTACTTTCCCGCCTGCACGCGGAAGGGCTTGAAACGGGCACGGCGCACGCGGCCAACTCCTCGGCATTTTTCCGCTTTGACTTTGCAAAATATGACGCGGTGCGCATCGGCTCCGCGCTGACCGGCCGGCTGCCGGGAAAATATTCCTTCGGGCTCACCCGTCTGGGTCATATCGAGTCTCAGGTCATCGAGGTGCGGTGGCTGCCAAAAGGCAAAACCATCGGCTACGGAGCCGCTTATAAAACACGCAGGCCAACACGCATCGCGGTCATCCCCGTCGGCTACTGCGACGGCTACTGCATGGACAAGGCCAAAGACAGCTTCCGTCTGCGCGACGTATGCCGGTACATGCTCTCCGACCTCAAAAAGGGGCTGTTCGGCGGTGCCTTATACGTGCACGTCGGCGACGCCCGCGCGCGCGTGCTCGGCCATGTGGGGATGCTCCACACCGTCATCGACGTAACGGATATCCCCTGCAACGCGGGCGACACGGTCACGCTGGATGCAAGCCCGCTGTATACCGCGCCGCTGCCGAGAAGATACATATAAATCCGCGCATTCGGCCCCGACCGTGATCCCGGCGCGCGCCGCGCCGTCATGCCTGTTCCCCCATCCATATTGTTTCGTCCTTTGATTCGTGCGGTTTTCCCGCACGAATTGCTGTATTTATCCTATTTGCCGCGTGACGCGGCTTTTTGGAGGTCTTTATGTCAGGCTCAGATATGGCGGCAGCGCCGCTTTATGATCTGCTCACGGCGCGCGCGGCAAAAGGCGGCGCGCGTTTTCATATGCCCGGACACAAGGGGCTTCCCATTGCCGGACACATGCTTGGCGACGCCGCGGCCATCGACTACACGGAGCTTTCCGACACAGGAAACCTGTATAAGGACGGCGGGCCCATCGCGCGGGCGGAAGAACTCGCGGCACGCGCCTGCGGCGCGCAGTCCTGCCTGTTTTTAACCGGCGGATCGTCTCAGGGCATTCTGGCGGCGCTTGCCGCGCTGTGTCCTCCCGGCGGCACCGTGCTCATAGACCGGAACAGCCATTTATCCGTCTATCACGCCATGGCGCTGTGCGACCTGCGCCCGCGCTACCTGTATCCCGAGTTTATCGCAGAATTTTCCGTTACGGGCGGGCTTTGTCCCGACGCCCTGTCCCGCGCGCTGGAGGAAAATCCGGATACGCGCGCGGTGCTCGTCACCTCGCCCACCTATTACGGCGTGATGCTGGATATTGAAGCGCTCGCGCGCGTGTGCGCGCGCTGTAATGCCGCGCTCATCGTTGACGCGGCGCACGGCGCGCATCTGCACTTTTTAGGCATACCCGGCGCCGTCAGGCAGGGCGCCGCGGTCGAAATCAATTCCCTGCACAAAACGCTTCCAGCGCTGGGCCAAGGCGCGTGGCTGCTTGCGGGAGCGGGTACGGACGCGGACGCGCTGCGGCGCATGAGCGCCGTGTTCGGCACAACCAGCCCCTCCTACGCCGTGATGGCGTCGATGGATCTTGCCCGCGCGTATATGCAGGGGCAGGGCGGGTGTGAATATAGGCGGGCCATTGCCCGCCTCGACAAAATTAAAAACGGCGTCGCCGCGCGCGGCGTTTTTTCCGTTCTGGAATCCGCCGAGCTTGGCGCGAACGCCGCCGGGTTTGACCCGGGCAGACTGTGTCTGAATACGGGGTGCGCGGGGCTTAACGGCTTTGACGCCGCGCGTATACTTGAAGCGGAGCACAACGTGATCTGCGAAATGGCGGATACGCAAAATGTTGTTTTCATCATCACCTGCGCGGACTCGGATGAGGCGCTTTCCCGGCTGGATGATGCTGTTTTGCAGCTTGAAAAGCGCGCACAGGGATGCCCCGCGCCTGCCTGCGCGCCTTCGGAATGCCCGCACGCCGAACCGCTGCTCACACCCAGGCAAGCGCTGTTTTGCAAAAAACGCTCCGTGCCGCTTTTAGAGGCAGCGGGACGCGCTGCCTGCGAGAATCTGGCGCCCTACCCGCCAGGCGTTCCCGTAGTGGCCATCGGCGAACGCATAGATAAAATACATCTCGCATATCTGCGCAAAAAGAGTTATAATATGGACAGAGAGATACTCACAGCCGACCTGCCGGAATAGGCGCATCGGCTGACAACACGCTTTTTCTCTTCATTAATTATAGAGGAGGCAAACTCGATGAAATTGATACTTGCCATCATCAATCATGACGACGCCCATACAGTCATTCACCATTTGACACAGGAAGGTTTTCCGGTCACCAAGCTTGCCACCACGGGCGGATTTCTCATGGCTGGCAATGTCACCATTCTCATCGGCCTTGACGATGAAAAGGTACAGGGTGCGCTTGACATTATTGGCAAGCACTCCAACAGCCGCAAGCAGGTGATCCCGACCACCTCGGAGCTGGGCCTCGGCTTCTATCCGACCATGCCCGTTGAGGTGACGGTCGGCGGAGCCACGATTTTCGTGCTCAATGTCGAGCAAAATCAGAAATTCTAATGAACCTTTCTGGCATTGCCGGTAACCAACAGATAAAAGCCGCATTAAGCGCCGCGATGTCTCGCAGCGCTTTTCCACATGCGTTGATTATTTCGGGAGCGGAAGGCTCCGGCAAACGGACGCTTGTGGGCATGCTTGCCTGCGCGCTTGTCTGCTCCGGCGGCGGGGAGCGTCCCTGCCTTGCGTGCGCGCACTGCAAAAAGGCGCTGCGCGGCATCCATGCCGATATCATGACCATCGACACCGGCGGCAAGGAAATCGTCGTTTCCCAAATCAGAGACCATCTGCGCCCTGACGTCTGGGTGCGTCCCAACGAGGCCGCGGCAAAGGTTTATATCATCCTGCACGCGCAGGATATGAACGTGCAGGCCCAAAACGCGCTGCTCAGTGTGCTTGAGGAGCCGCCCTCTTACGCGGTATTCTTTCTTTTGACAGAAAACCCGGATGCGCTGCTGCCGACGGTGCGCTCCCGGTGCGTGGAGTTTTCCATGCAGCCGCTGTCCGACGAGCAGGAGATTGCCGCTTTGACCGGACGCTTCCCGGACGCCGGTACCGCGCGCATCCGTGAGGCTGTTTCAATGTCCGACGGCGTGCTTGGCCGCGCGGTCAGCGTACTTTCCCGCGAGGAAGCGCCCGTTTCCCCCGCTCAGGCGCGGCAATTTGCCCGTATTCTGTCGGAAGGCGGCGAACTGTCTCTATTTGAATGCTGTCTCGGGCTTGAAAAGCTCAAGCGTGAAGAATTCACCGCGTTTCTTGACGCGCTGACGGACCTGTATCACCGCGCTATTGTGTATAAAACGGGCAGTTGCGCGCCCGCAGGCAGCGAGGATGCGCTGTGCCTGTGCACCGCTCTGAGCAAAGCCCAGCTCCTTGACCTGATGGAGCTTACACAGGAAATCCGGGCAACCTGCGCATATAATACCGGTATCGCCCATCTCTCCGGCATGCTTTCCTGCCTGAGCGCCTGTGTGCGCATGGGCGGCGCCGCCGGAGCCAATGCTTTAAGCCTTCTCAGAAAGGAATGAACAACCGTTGACAGACGTAATCGGAGTCCGCTTTAAAAAAGTGGGCAAGGTATATTTTTTTGATCCGTGCGGACAGGCCGTGGAAAAGGGACAGTCCGTCATTGTGGAAACAACGCGCGGCGTCGAATTCGGCGAGTGCGTCATGGAAAACACCCCCATTGAGGATGATAAGGTCGTCCAGCCGCTGCGAAAACTTCTGCGCGTGGCCACGCCCGAAGACTATAAAACCGTTCAGCTAAATGCAGAGCGCGAAAAGCGCGCGCTCGACGTATGCCAGCAAAAAGTTGCCCAGCACAAGCTGGATATGAAATTTGTGGATGTGGAATACACCTTCGACGGAAGCAAAATTTTGTTTTATTTTACCGCGGATGGGCGCGTTGACTTCCGGGACCTCGTCAAGGACCTGGCCTCGGTTTTCCGCACGCGCATCGAGCTGCGGCAGATCGGCGTGCGCGACGAGGCCAAAATGCTCGGCGGATTGGGCATCTGCGGAAAACCGTTTTGCTGCTCCACCTTTCTCGACGAGTTTCAGCCGGTATCCATCAAAATGGCAAAGGAACAAAGCCTTTCCTTAAACCCGACCAAGATTTCCGGAACCTGCGGGAGGCTGATGTGCTGTCTGAAATACGAACAGGAAAGCTACGAGTATCTTCTGCGCACCACTCCGCGCACGGATTCCGTGGTCAACACGCCGGCCGGACGCGGCATCGTAACGGATGTGAGTCTTCTGCGCGGGCGCATCAAGGTCATTTTAGACTCCCAGACGGACTCCGTGCCAAAGGTCTTTGACCGCAGCGAAGTTTCCGTTATCAAAGGTCCTGCCTCCAAAAATTCCCCCGTCCGTGAAAAGGGCGGCAAGCCCAAAGAGGACGAGCCGGCGCCGGCTCCGGCACAGGAGGACTGAGTATGCTCCATATAGCTCCCATGACCCCCCAGCATTATGACGAGGTCACCGAGCTTATGCGCGGGCTTCCGGGCGTGAGTCTGGGTCAGGCCGACAGCTGCGAATCTGTGACGCGCTATCTTATGCGCAACCCGGGCATGAGCTTTGTCTGCCATGAAAACGGCCGCCTGACGGGCGCTGTGTTCGGCGGACACGACGGCCGTCGCGGCTATATTCAGGATATCGCAGTTGCGCCGGACTGCCGGCGTCAGGGACTTGCCCACGGGCTGATTCTGTGCGTGCTTGACGCACTTGCGCGGGAAGGCATTGAAAAATGCAATGTCATGGTATTTGCCGACAATGCGCCCGGACAGGATTTTTGGAAATCCATCGGCTTTACGCAGCGCCATGATCTTCTGCCCTTTTCCAAAAAAACAAACGAGCCGGGCGGCTGCTGTGCGTGCGGGCAAAAATAAATTATTCAGGCGGCACCGTGATTTTCGCGGCTTTTGCGGTTTTTCGGAGGTACTATGTTTTTTGACACGCACGCGCACTACGACGACGAACAATTTGACCCCGACCGCGAGCAGCTGCTGAATGATCTGCACGCGCAGGGAATTTCATATATCCTAAACCCCGGCGCCAGTCTCATAAGTTCGGAAAAGGGCATCCGCATCGCCGAACGCTTCGATTTTGTGTATGCCGCCGCGGGCGTGCATCCGCAGGAAGCGCAGACGCTCGACGCGCTCGGACTGAGCGTGCTTTCCGATCTGCTCGGGCACAAAAAGGTGCGCGCTTTAGGGGAAATCGGTCTTGACTACTTCTATAACCAGCCCGCGCGCGAGGTGCAGATGACTGCGTTTCGCGCGCAGATGGAGCTTGCGCGCGCGCATAACCTGCCGGTCATCATCCATGACCGCGACGCGCATGAGGACACGCTGAAAGTGGTGCGCGACTTTCCGCAGGTGCGCGGGGTTTTCCATTGCTATTCAGGCAGCCTCGAGCTTGCAAAGGAGCTTGTCAAGGTCGGCTACAGCCTGTCCTTTACCGGCAGCATCACCTTTAAAAACGCGCGCCGCCTGCCCGAAGTGGCGGCCTGGCTGCCGGAGGACCGCATCATGATTGAAACCGACTCGCCCTATCTCGCGCCGGAACCCTGCCGCGGACGGCGTAACCATTCGGGCTACCTGCCCCATATCTGCCGGAAGGTGGCCGATATCCGGGGCATTTCGCTTGAGGCGGCCGCCGCGCTGACGCTTCATAACGGCAAAGCGTTTTTCGGCATTGACTGATTTTTCGCATTCATTTGCGTCATTCGGAGGAAAACTATGGAGTATTGTAACGTCAAGGCGATCGTGCTTGCCGCAGGTAAGGGCAAGCGGTTAGGCTCGGAGGAAGCGCAGCTTCCCAAGGTCATGCGCGAGGCTTGCTCCCGGCCTATGCTTTCTTATGTGCTGCACGCGCTTTCCTTTATTGCGCCGCAGGACACCATCGTCGTCGTGGGCTACATGGCCGAGAAAATCACGCAGGCCTTCGGCAGCGTCTACCGCTACGCCGAGCAGACCGAGCAGCTGGGCACGGGCCACGCCGCCAGCTGCGCCATGAAGGAGCTTCCCGACTTTGACGGCACGGTGCTGCTGTGTTACGGCGACATGCCGCTTGTAGGGCGTGAAACCTATGAGGCGCTGATACGGGACCACCTGACGCAAAAAAACGCCTGCACGCTGCTTGCAGGCGCGGCAGACGCCGCCCGCGGCTATGGCCGCGTGGTGCTCGACGCGTCCGGCGCGTTTTCGCGCGTGGTCGAGGAGCGCGACTGCACGCCCGAGGAAAAAGAAATCACGCTTTTAAACGCCGGTATTTATCTGTTTGACGCCAAAGCGCTTGCCCGCGCGCTGCCGAAGCTTCAAAACAAGAACGCGCAGGGGGAATATTACGTCACCGACGTACCCGCTCTGTTTTTAGAGGACGGGCTGAAGGTGGGCGTATTCAAAAGCCGGGTGGAAAACGAGATCCTTGGCGTCAACACGCTCGAGCAGCTTTTATTTATTGAAGACTGCATCCGTCAAAGAGGGCTTGTATTTTAAGCGATAAAGGAGAACAAAAGGATGAAGCGCATCGAAAGCTTTTCCATCAACCACGATACGCTGGAAAAGGGTATGTATGTTTCCCGCATCGACGGGGATATCACCACCTACGATATCCGCATGGTCAGACCCAACTGCGGAACCTATCTTTCAAACGCCGCCATGCATACCTTTGAGCATCTGTTTGCCACCTTTGCGCGCAACAGCGCCCAGTCGGCCAACATTATTTATGTCGGGCCCATGGGATGCCGAACGGGATTTTATTTTCTGACGCGCGGACTGACCGACGCGCAGGCGCTCGGCCTTGTGCGCGACACGCTTTCATTTATCATAGACTTTTCCGGGGAAATTCCCGGCGCCCGGCGCATAGAGTGCGGCAACTACTTAGAGCACGACCTTGAAGGCGCGCATAACATCGCCCGCGATATGCAGCCCGTTTTAAAAGACTGGACGCAGGCCGACATGACGTACAGAAAATAGCGCAAGCCGCCCGGCTTGCGCTTTAAATCGTACTTTCCCCCCCCACGCCGCCTTATCAGCAAGCCGCCGAAGCATGAAGCTCCGGCGGCTTTTTAAGTTTTATAATGGCAGCTTAAAAAATACGTTTTACGACTTATGCTATATGGATTGCCCTCCTGTTGGGTTAAACCCGAATAACTTAAATTCGCGGCGCGGGGTATTTCGGCGCATGCCGCAAAAAACTGCGCCTGAACAAATCAAAATACCGTCCATCCATTTTAGCTGTGATCAGTTAAATATATTCCCGCCCGCGTGGCCTTCAAACATCTGCATGACGCGCCGGCGAAGCTCCTCATGCTCAGGCAGCGAGAGGAGCGGATCCTCGTCAAGCACCTGTGCGGCGGCCTGCTGCGCCTGCCTGAGCACCTCCACGTCATAGGATAAATCGGCAATCCTCAGCTGCGGCAGCCCATGCTGTCGGCTGCCGAAAAAGTCGCCAGGCCCGCGCAGGCGCAGATCCTCCTCGGCGATCTCAAAGCCGTCATTCGTGCGCGCCATGGTGGACAGGCGCTGGCGGGATGTATCGCCTTCTGACTGTGAAAACAGCACGCAGTAAGATTTATGCTCCCCGCGCCCCACGCGCCCGCGCAGCTGATGAAGCTGGGAAAGCCCGTAGCGCTCGGCGTTTTCCACCACCATGAGCGCGGCGTTGGGCACATCCACGCCCACCTCGATGACCGTGGTGGACACGAGGATGTCAATCTGTCCCCCGGCAAAGCGGCGCATGGCCGCGTCCTTGTCGGCTGCCTTCATCCGCCCGTGCACAAACCCCACGCGAAGCGCGGGATAGACCTCCTGCTGCAGATGTTTTGCAAACGATTCGACGGCCTTGCGTCCGTCGTCCGTCTCGTCCTCCTCGACAAGCGGACACACGATATAGGCCTGCCTGCCCTGCCCGACAAGCCGCCTGACAAACGCCTCGATGCGCCCGCGCATGGCCTCGTCGACCACAAAGGTATCCACCTTTTGCCGGCCCGGCGGCATATCATCCATGACGGAAACATACAAATCCCCATATAAAATCAACGCGAGCGTGCGCGGGATCGGCGTGGCGGACATGACCAAAATATGTGCGCCCGCGCTTTTCTGAGCCAGCGCCGCGCGCTGGCGCACGCCGAACCTGTGCTGCTCGTCGGTAATGGCAAGTCCTAAATTTTTAAACACGACGTCGTCTGTAAGCAGCGCGTGCGTGCCGATCACAACATCGATTTCCCCCTGCGTCAGCGCGGTTTTTACCGCGCTTTTATCCTTTGTGTCGCCTGTAAGCAGCGCGGTGCGAAGGCCGAGAGATGAAAACAGCGGGCCAAGCGAGGCAAAGTGCTGCTCGGCCAGTATGCCGGTCGGCGCCATCAGCGCGGTCTGATAACCGTTTTTTGCGACAAAATAAGCGCTCGCGGCCGCGACCGCCGTCTTGCCCGAACCCACATCACCCTGAAGGAGCCTGTTCATCGGCCGGCCGGAGGTCATATCCCCCACCACGTCGTTGATGGCGCGCTGCTGGGCATTTGTCAGCGCAAAGGAAAGCGCGCGGTAAAATTCATCCAGCCCGACCGGCCGGAGCCGGAGCCCCTCGGTTCCCGCACTCCTTGTTTTCAGCCGCATAAGTCCCAGCGAAAGCAGCAGCAGCTCTTCGAAAATCAACCTGCGCCTTGCACGCCCAAGGTTTTCAAAGGAATCGGGAAAATGGATGTTTTCATAGGCAAAGCGCGCGTCGGCCAGCGTGTACTTCGCGCGCAGCTGCGGGGAAAGCGCATCGGGCAGCTCCTCAAGGCATAAAAGCAGCGCCTGGCGCAGGATTCTTGACAGCACGTTTTGCGAAAGGCCCGCGCACAGACGGTAAACCGGGACGATACGCCCCACAACGTTTCCGTCGGCCGGCGCATGCTCAAATACAGGGTTTAGCATTTCAGGGCGCAAAAGGCTTCCCGACACACGCCCGTAAAACACATAGCTTTTACCCTGGATCAGCGCGTCCTTAACATATTTCTGGTTAAAAAAAACAAGCTCGAGACTGCCCTTTTCGTCTACGGCGCGCGCTTTCACGATATCCATGCCCGCACGGATGTGCGAAAGCGTGCACGGCTGCGCGATCATCGCGTGCACACAGGCCATTGTGCCCGGCACAAGCTCCGAAATGGAGCTTATTTTTGTCCTGTCCTCATAATCACGCGGGAAATAGCTAATTAAATCGCGCAGGAAAAAAATGCCGAGCTTATTTAAAAGCCCGGCACGCTGCTGCCCAATGCCCTTTATGTAGCGTATATCCGTGTCTGACATGTTTTTTTCGGACATGTTCGCCACTCCCGGGTAAAATTCTTTTGGGGCGCTGCCTGTGCGCCCGGATGGCTTGCATTTGCGGGCGGGCTTTTCGCCCGCACCGCGTCTATTCGGCGGAAATCAGGTAGTAGTAAACCGCCTGCCCACCAAAAAGCACACTGATTTCGGCGTTTTTACATTCTTTTTCAAAAACCGCGCGCAGCTTGTCGGCATCTTGCTCGGAAACACCCTCGCCGTAGAAAATGGTGATAAAGGAAGCCGCAGCCTTCTGAAACTCGCGCGCGAGCCTTTTGGACAAGCCGCTTAAATCCTTCGCATTGCCGAAAAGCTGACCCTCGAGCAGGCACAGATAGTCGCCCTCGCGGATCTTCTTGCCGTCAAAATCCGAATCGCGCGCGGCATAGGTGATCTGACCGGTGCGCACACGGCTGATGGCGCTCATCATCGTCTCGCGGTTCTGCTCCGCTTCAAGCGCAGGGTCAAAGGCAAGCATGGCAGAAATGCCCTGTGGAATGGTTTTTGTGGGCATGACGATAACAGTCTTTCCCGAAAGCGGCACGCATTG
Organism: Oscillospiraceae bacterium; assembly: GCA_963678505.2. Taxonomy (GTDB): domain Bacteria; phylum Bacillota; class Clostridia; order Oscillospirales; family JAVBQB01. Next base: position 116,505 of record CAXXFP010000017.1, read on the forward strand.
CTCGGCCGCCATAATAATATTTTTATTATTCGGAAAAACAAAGACCACCTCGGAGGGCGTCTTATCGATCTGACTGAGGATATCCTGCGTGCTGGGGTTCATGGTCTGGCCGCCGGCAATGATATTGTCCACGCCCAGATCCTTGAATACCGCTGAAATGCCCTCGCCTGAGCAGACGGATACAAAGCCGTATTTACGCTCCGGCGCGGCGGACACGCGCACAGCAGCGGGCGCTTCCTTCTGGTCAACGACCTTTTCGGTATGCTGCTGACGCATATTTTCCACCTTGACGGTGGCGAGCATCCCATATTTGATGGCTTCTTCCAGCGCACGGCCGGGATTGTTGGTGTGCACATGAACCTTGATGATCTCTTCGTCGTCAACGAGCACAAGGCTGTCGCCAAGGGTACTCAGGAAGGTGCGCAGCTTGGCGGGATCCCGCTTTGTGCTGCGCGAAACGATAAACTCGGTGCAATAGGCAAATTTAATATCCTCGGTCGCGTACTCCGAAAAATCGGCGGCTTCCCGCGGCTGCGACGATTCCGCCGGTATGACGGTCTCGACCTTCACGCCGTTGAGCACATCGAGCATACCCTGCAGGATAATCACAAACCCCATGCCCCCCGCGTCCACAACGCCGGCCTTTTCAAGCACCGGGTTCTGATGGACGGTTTCCTTGAGCGCCTGCAGGGCGTACGTGACCGTACGCTCCAACACAAACTGTATATCCGGGTTTTCCAGCGCGTCGAGCGCGGCGTTTTCCGCGCACACGCGCGAAACGGTCAGTATGGTTCCCTCGGCGGGCTTCATGACCGCCTTATAGGCCGCGTCCACGCCCTCGGATACAGCGGAAATAAACTGCGCGCCGTCAATCTCTTTTTACCCTTGAGGCTTCTGGCAAAGCCGCGAAACAGTAAGGAAAGGATGACGCCGGAGTTTCCCCTCGCCCCGCGCAGAAGAGATGCGGCGACAACATCCGCCGCGGCGCTGATATCCGAAAACTCCCGCTTGCTCACCTCGGTGGCCGCGGTGCCGATGGTCAGCGACATGTTTGTGCCGGTGTCCCCGTCGGGTACGGGAAATACATTTAATTCGTTGACCGCCTGCCTTTGTTTTTCAATGGCTGCGGCCGCCGAAAGGATCATCAGTTTAAAATCGGCTCCGTTTATTGTTTCTTTCAACGCTCTGTTCCCTCCAAGACCGGCTTAGTCAGGCATGATCGAGTCTATGCAAACATTGACGGACTTCACCGTAACGCCCGTCAGTCTCGACACATGATAGCTGACCTCGCTCATGATTGACCTGGACAGCGCCGTAATATTAACGCCGTGCTTAATGATGATGTGCAGTTCGATTTCAAGTGAATCCTCCGGGGAAAATGAAATGTGCACGCCCTTGCTGATGGCCTCTCCCTTGAGCAGGTGAACCAGTCCGTCTCCCACGGAGCGCATGCCCATGCCCTTGACCCCAAAACAGTTCGTCGCGGCGCACCCGCTGATGGCCGAAAAAACCTCGTTGGATATTTCGATTGCGCCTTTTTCGTTTATTTTTTTCATAGGCCGCTGCTAACCTCCCCGTTTACCGCCCTCAAAGCCCGTTTTCATGTCCGCGTCCGGAACTCTCCCGAAATGTTCGTTTTGCTAAAACAGAATACCGAATATGCACACATATATGCTATAGTATTTTATTCTATTTACATTACAAGTACAAGTAAAATTTACCGGTCCGCGTTTTGGAGATTTTTAAGCTGCTCCCACTCCCCGGAAAGAAGCCCGAGACAGCACACGTCGCGGTACGCGCCGTCTCTGAAAATATCATGGCGCAGCACGCCCTCGGACACAAAGCCGACCTTTTCCATCACCCTGCGCGAAGGCGCGTTGTCGGCAAAACATCTGCCGGAAATCCGCTCGAGGTGAAGCCTGTCAAACGCATAGTCGACCGCCTCGCGCAAAGCCTCGGTGGCAAAGCCGCGCCCCCATTTTTCCGGCGCGATGAAATAGACGACGTCCGCCTGATTGTGCCGGTGAAGGATATCGGCCAGCCCGCAGTTTCCAACGTACGAACCGTCCGCTTTTTCAAAAAGCCCAAACTCGCACGCAATGCCCTGCATGCGTTTTTCATCTATAAAATCAAACCAGTCCTCGACGAACTCACGCGGACACGGGTGCGGAATACGCAGCGTCATCGCGGATATTTCCTCCCGGCAGAGCACGGGCCACACCTGCTCGGCGTCTTTTGCTTTATACGGCCGCATCAGCAGCCTCTCGCTTTCCAGCGTTACCTTTGACAGATCCGGCATGGTTTTCTCCTTTCAGCAGCCAATCACCATGGCGCAGCGCGGCATAACCGTCAGCGTAATCTCCCCATCCTTTACCGGCAGCGTCCGGCCGTGAATATACTCATACGCCCGCGCCTCCGGCCACGGAAGCGTCAGCGTCTCCGGCCGGTGTCCGCGATTGGCCGCGAGCACCCTGCGCTCGCCCGATAAACTGCGTTCAAACACAAGCAACGCGCCCTCGGCGCACAGATACCGGATGCCTCCCGACTGCACCGCGCGGCTTTCCGCGCGGATACGCCCGAGACGGCTGTACCAGTCAACAAGCTCCTGATCCTCCCGCCCCCAGGGATAGCCCCGCCGGTTAAACGGATCCTCCCAGCCCTCCATGCCCGCTTCATCCCCGTAATACACGCAGGGAGAACCGGGAAACAGGAACTGGATGGCGGCGCCCACCTTCAAAAGCGACACGGCGCAAGCACGCTCTTCCGGGCTGAGCCGGTGCGCGGCGCGCTCCTGCCTTGTGCCCGGCGGCTGTGTGCCGACGCCGCCCAGCAGCGTCAGAATACGCGCAGTGTCGTGCGTACCCAGACTGTTCATCTGCGAATAAAAAGCCTTTTCCGGGTAGTTCTCCCGTTGCGACTCCATAACCCTGACAAAATCACCCGCGTCCGCGCCGGACAGATAGGCAAGCACCGCTGAGCGAAACGGGTAGTTCATCACCCCGTCGAGCTCGCCGCCCAGCAGATAGCGCCGGCGCTTCCCGTAGCTTATTTTATTTGACGCGTCCTCCCAGACTTCGCCGATAATGACGGCGTCGGATTTTTCCTCGCGCGCGCTTTTGCGCAGGCCGCCGATAAACTCGTCGGGCAGTTCATCCGCCACATCCAGCCTCCAGCCGGAAGCGCCCGCCCGCAGCCAGTGGCGCACAACGCTGTCGCGATCCTCAAAATATACCGCATATACTCCGGATGGCTTTCATTTACCTGCGGCAGTGTGCGCACGCCCCACCAGCAGGAATAGCGCTCTGGCCAGCTTTCAAAGCTGTACCAGGGATAGTATTTCGACGCCTGAGACTCAAAAGCGCCCGGCTCGTCATACGCCCCGTGCGTATTAAAATAGCGGCTGTCAAATCCGGTATGGTTAAACACGCCGTCAAGCAGCACCCGCATGCCCTGCTCCCGCGCGCGTGCGCACAGCTGCGTAAACAGTGCCTCGTCGCCCAGCAGCGGGTCAACCTGCATATAGTCGGCCGTATCATAGCGGTGGTTCGACGCGGCTTTAAACACAGGACTGATATACAGGGTGGATACATGCAGGCTTTTCAGATACGCAAGTTTTTCGATGAGCCCGCGCAGATTCCCGCCGAAAAAATCGCTGTTTGTAATCTCTCCGCGTTCATCCGGCAAAAAGTCGGGCGTATCCGCCCAGTCAGCGTGCAGCCTGCTGCCCGCGGGCGGCCGCTTTCCGTCTTCATAGCGGAAAAAGCGATCGATAAAAATCTGATAGGTAATGCCCTGCCCAAACCACGCGGGCACCTCGTACGGTTCGTGATAGACCGTCAGCTGGAAATTTTCCTGCCGGCTGTCGGTCAGCACACCCGCGCCGCCGGTCTGCCCCGGCTCCGGCCCAAGATAAAGGGCGGGCGCGTCTGTGCGCTCAAACCGAAAACGGGTCCACACCGGCCCGGTCATACCCAGCGTATCCAACGCTCCGGAAAAACGGTCGCGTGCGCCGGAAAGCCCGCTCCACGAAAGCGCAACCTCGCAGACCGTGCCGCAAAGCTCGCACGCGCACTCGAGCACGGCGCGGGTAACGCCCAATGTCCGCGGCGGATATACCGAATACCGCACCTGCGTACCGGCGGATACCGCGCCGAACGGCTCCTTGCAGCACTGTGCGCGCGAATCAAAGACATCCTTCAAAAACCAATCACCCGCAATCAGACAAGAATGCCCCGCGTATGCTACCGGATTTTCGCGCCGGGTCGGATCCCCTCCAAAAACAATACGCGCACATCGTTTTCGTCGTTGTCCGCCGCCAAAATCATTCCGTTTGAATCCACGCCGCGCAGCTTAACGGGCATGAGGTTTGACACGAGTACGATCGTTTTCCCGACCAGATCCTCCGGACGGTACCAGCTTGCGATGCCGCTGACCACCTGACGCGGCGAAGCCTCTCCCGCGTCGAGCATGAGCCTGAGCAGCTTGTTGGATTTCGGAACCGGCTCGCAGGAAAGCACCTTCGCGGCTTTCAGCTCGACCTTTGAAAAATCGTCGATGCTGATAAGCGGCGCGTCCTGCTCTTCACCGACCGCAGCTTCGCTTTTCTCTGCGGGCGTCTGCGCGCTTTTTAGCCTTGCGTCGACGTGCGCCTCAATTTCCTTCATCTTTTCCACCTCGTCGATCCGCTCAAACAGCGGGACGGCCTGCCCCACGCGGCTGCCGGGCGCTGTCGCGCCGAAGGCCTGCACGGACTGCCAGTCTGTTTTGTCCGCGCCGATCTGCTGCTGGATTTTCTGCGCCGTTTCGGGCAGGAACGCGGACAGCAGCACGGACGCGATGCGTATGCATTCAATCAGGTTATAAAGCACCGTGCCCAGCCGCTGCTTTTTGCTTTCGTCGCGGGCGAGCAGCCACGGTGTGGTTTCATCGATATATTTATTGCTGCGGCGCAGAAGCGTCCAGATTTCATCGAGCGTGTCGGCCACGCGCAGCTTTTCCATTTTACTTGACGCGGCGCCGCTGAGCGCGGACGCGATCGCGATGAGCTCCTCGTCGGCCGGCTCGCGCGCGCCGGGCGCGGGCAGAACGCCATCAAAATATTTCCCGACCATAGCAACCGTGCGGTTTACAAGGTTACCGAGAATATTGGCAAGATCAGAATTGATGCGGCTGATGACCAGCTCGTGCGTAAAGGTCCCATCCTGCGCAAACGGCATCTCATGCAGCAGAAAATAACGCACGGCGTCCACGCCGAAATAGCCCACAAGATCCTCGGCATAAATGACATTGCCCTTGGATTTTGACATTTTGTCGTTTCCCGAAAGCAGCCACGGATGTCCGAATATCTGCGCGGGAAGCTCCACGCCGAGCGCCATGAGCATAATGGGCCAGTAGATGGTGTGAAACCGCAGGATATCCTTCCCGATCAGATGTACCTGCGCGGGCCAGAATTTCTTAAACAGCGCGCCGTGGCTGCCGTCGACATCATAGCCCATGGCGGTTATATAATTTGAAAGCGCATCAATCCAAACATAGATGACGTGCTTGTCGTCAAAATCCACCGGAATGCCCCATTTAAAGGATGTGCGAGACACGCACAGATCCTGAAGGCCCGGCTTTATAAAGTTGTTGAGCATTTCGTTTTTGCGGGATTCAGGCTGAATAAAATCCGGATTCTCCTCAATATGGTGCGCGAGCCGCTCGGTGTATTTGGAAAGCTTGAAAAAATAGGCCTCCTCGCTTGCCGTTTTCAGCTTCGTACCGCAGTCCGGACAGGTATTCCCCTCGGCGGCCTGTGACTCGGTGAAAAACGACTCGCAGGCGACACAATAAAGGCCCTCGTAGCTGCCCTTGTAGATGTCTCCCTGCTCATACAGACGGCGGAATATCTTCTGCACCCTTTGCACATGATCCGGGTCGGTCGTGCGGATAAACTTATCATAGCTTACGTTCATAAAATCCCAGATGCGGCGGATTTCTCCCGCGATCCGGTCGACATGCTGCTGCGGAGTTTCACCTTCCGAAACGGCCTGCTCCTCGATTTTCTGCCCGTGCTCATCCGTGCCGGTCAGCAAAAATACGTCATAACCCTCCAGCCGCTTATATCGGGCGATGGCATCCGCCAGCACCGCCTCGTAGGTGTTGCCGATATGCGGCACACGCGAGGTGTACGCAATCGCCGTTGTAATAAAATACGTTTTATCTGTCATAAAAAAAACCGCCATTTCTCCGCGCCTGTACGTAACGTGTTCATGGCGCCCGACCCCCCCGCGCGGAAAGGGGCAGACGCTTAATGGCAGCGGCATTCACCGCAGGCATGGCAAAAATAAGCAACCACAGTACTTTACACCGTTTTGGCACGCGCCCGGGCTCCCGATTGGCCGTTTTCCATGTGTCCCTGCCGGGGCGCGGGGTTCTTCGTCCCAAAACGAAAAACCGTTTGCGTTTAAACCGATCAAAACTGCGCCATAGGGCGCATGACCGCTGCCTTTTTGATTGGCTGTTTAATTCGTATTATACTACCATAAGCGGGTTTGACGCAATCCCTTCTTCCTCACGCGAATCTGAACAGGTAAAAACGCAGCAAACGGATGTATCCGTCTGCTGCGCATTGTACGCCGATTTTAAATAGTTTATGCAAGCGTTCTATTGTGTCAGTCTTCGATGCCTTCTCCGGCGGAGCTCTCTGTGTGTATGGACTGCATGTCAAACTGCCTTTTTCTCACAAAGACTGCCCTGCACGCGTTGCGGTAAGGAATCAGATACAGCAGGGACAGCCCAAAGGTAAAAACCGCGGCGAGATACCACGGAATAAAGCTCAGTTCCAGGGCCAGGTACTCGAAAAGATGCCCGCGCATGAGTTTCTTTGACTGTCTGATCGCGCTGATGACGCCGATTTCGGGTTCCTGTGCCAGTAAATACAGGGCCGGTGTGTACGCAGATATGCGTAAAGCGGCAAGCAGTATGCCCACACCCAGCAAAACGGTCAGGCCGGAAAGCTCTCCCATATATGCAATCGGAAGCTCCTGAGGTGTTGCGACGGTCACTTTAGCCTCCTGAAAATAGATAGCAGCGATCGGGCCTAAGCAAAAAAGCGCCATCCAGAACGTTGTCAGCAAACGGATCAGCAGTGCCAGCATAAAAGTTTTCGTATATCTGGCGGCTTTGAGATACCAGTCAAATATGGGCCGTATGCTGATTGGCGTATCTTCCTTAACCGTATTGCGCACGATTTCCAGATACAGGCCCGATATCCCCACATCCAGCGGGGACGTCAGGAACACCACGGCAAGCTCTAGTAAAAGCGAAGCCGCATAAGAGATCGGCAATACGCCGCCTAACCCCGAGATGAGCGCATGCAGGGGGCGCAGCTGGTCAAGCGTGATTTCCACCGGATCGGATAAAACACCCGCAAGCCAGTTGATGATAAGCTGCGTGAGCACGGCAGCAAGCGTCGCCTTCATACATAAAGACATGTTTGTCTGCAAAGCCTGCTTTGCCCTGAATTTGAGGTTTTTGCGTGCGTATGACCAGTTGCCCACCGTGCAACATCCTTCCTGTCAAGCCGCGTGCGTGCTGAAAGCGGCGCCGCGGGTTTGTTCATCCCGGCCGCATAATATGCCGCCCGCAGGAGCGTGTCGAGCGATGCATTTCAAGACGCGACCGGTTATCAGTATACCCTTAAACCGGCCAGTTGTATATATCATCTTCCGATGGCTCGCCCGAAGGCTCCGCCGACGGTGAGATGCTCGGGTCGGGCGCGGGCGTCTGGGTAGGCGGAGTGGGCTGCACGGGCGTGACCGTCGGTTCCGGCGTCTGCGTGGGCTTTACGGAGGGCTCCGGCGACGCCGTAACAGGCGGTGAGGGCGAAGCGGGAGGAGACACAGGTGTGGCGGAAATATCCTTAGGATTTCGCAGAGTCACCTGATCCAATTTCTTATAAACGCTTTTCGCTTCAAATGTTTTTCTCAGCACGGCACCCTTTGCATCCCTGACAACGCGATAGGTCTCCACCGTATAGCCGGTATGTCCGAACACATCAATTTTCTGCGCGCCGACAGCAATGCTTGCATCGGGCTTATCCACTTTTTCAAACGCGACCTTGTTATAGACCGAGCGCTCTATGGAAACCGTTTTTTCCTCAGTCTTTGTTCCATAAATCTTTACCCGGACATATGAGCCGTCCAGTACACATTCGATTTTGATGGGATAGGGGGTCGAGTTTTTAAATCGAAAATCCACCGAACCGAAATAGACGGTTGCGTCCTCGCCCAGCTTTGTATAATCGACTGTAAAGCTGTGGTTTCTGCGCTCGGTAATTTCAAGATCCGCAAACAGAGACGCCATATAAAGTGTGGAGGAAACCTGGCAAATCCCTCCGCCGACGTCGTCGACGATCTCACCCTTAACAAAAACCTTGGCGTCGCGGAATCCGCGCTCTACCGTTCTTCTTCCCACGGTATCGTTATAGGAAAATATTTCGCCGGGCTGCAGTACCTTCCCGTTTACCAGTCCGGAGGACAGACGCACATTATGCGTGCGGTTGACAAGCCCGGGATTTGTAAGCTTCGTCGAGGTGCTGGCCAGCACATCCCGAAAGAGCACGGCCTCAAGCTGTGTTTTGGTTATCGCCGCTTTTTTGATAATAAAGGGAATAAACGCGCGCCCGCTTCCGGCGCTTTGTATGCGCTGCCTTGCAAGCTCTTTGTCAAAGCTTCGCCCGTCGACGTGCGGCAGAATTGAGGTTCCACCGTCATCGACCGACACCTTTGCGTCGGCAGCCTCTATGTAGGTATCCGTATAAAGTTTTTCAATGTCAACAGGAACGGGCTGCACAACCTCCTGAGACATGGAAAGCGCAGAAAATTCATGCGCTTTGAAGCGCTGCGTCATCTGTACCGCCAACTGTGAAGCGTCATACACAATGCCGGTCTCGCCGGGCTCGATAGATATGCCGTCGTCCTCAACCGAATAGGAGCCGTCCTTTTTCGGGGTCGACGCGTCAGTCGACATACTATTTGCAAGTCCGGTCACAGCGTCAGCGTCAATATAGAATCCGGCGTCCATGTTCTTGGGGGAAAACAGAAGCGACGCTACTGTGCCGAATCGCGCAAACACGCTGCCGGACCGTCCGTACTCATAAGCCTGCTGTGCCGCGGCCGCGGCATCGATGCCCGCTTTGACCTCGGCGGCACTGACCGCATAGTTTTTTTCTCCCAGCACGACAGAAAGTGTCCCGTCTTTATAAACGCCGCCCAGATATTCGTCGATCCGTTCCTGTGCCGCAGTACGGCTCATCTGCCCGACGGCTATTCCGCTGACATGTATGTTTGGATAAATGGAGTCATATATGAGCGCGGCATAGGCAAACAGCCCTGCCACAATCAATACAATACAGGCTATGACTTCCCCCGTCCTTATAATCCATGAGTGCTTTCTGACGGTGGTTTCCGTCTCATGCTCTCCCTTTTTGTCTCCAATGGTTTTCATTCAATTCAGCACCACTTTTTCTCATTATACCGTAAATGACCATGCTCATAGGTTCCGAAACGGCTTATCATATTATACAGGACGCGCTTGCTAAAAAGCAATTACATAACGGTAACGTTAATTAACAATATAGGATAATATTCGATCATTTTTGCGCTTTACGGACAATATTTTGTGATGCTGTCTCGTATTTTGTCAAACATTTTGTGTCTTTACACCCCTTCCTCGAACGCAGTCTTTACAATGCGCCCAAACAAACAAAAACCTCTCCGTTTGGAGAGGTTTTGTTTGCAAAAAGCAATTTGTGTCGGCACCGACCTATTTTCCCAAGCCGTTACCAGCTAAGTATTTTCGGCACAGGTGAGCTTAACTTCCGTGTTCGGAATGGGAACGGGTGGACCCTCACCGCCATAAGCACCGACTGCATTCTCTTTTAAGAGGAAAGAGAAGTAAACAAAAGAAAAGTGTTTTTCTTCTCTTTACCTATCTTGCGAACTTCTGTAGTATACCATATCCGGCACGGCTTTGCCAGTCTTTTTTTAAAAGCGACACGAATATTTGCAGGGTATTATGGTGACCCGTAGGAGAACCGAACGCCTGATTACGGTATGAGGTCCGCCTGAATTCACCGCAACAAGGGTATTATGGTGACCCGTAGGAGAATCGAACTCCTGATTGCGGCGTGAGAGGCCGCCGTCTTGACCGCTTGACCAACGGGCCACGTCTCATTTCGCTGCTCAGAAGCCAAAGTTCCGTAAGCCCGCGTCCCTGCCTCTTTCCTCTGGCCCCTGAACGCAATTCTGGTGCGCCTTCAGGGATTCGAACCCGGGACCCGCTGATTAAGAGTCAGCTGCTCTGCCAACTGAGCTAAAGGCGCATCTCTTTTTCGCGCTATTCCCTACTTACAGTGTAACCATACACCTTCAAAACCGAACAAAGACGTTTTTTTATGAGATGGCTTCTTCCGAGGCTTACGCAATTTCGTATGCCCACATATCAAGGTCAAGCCCTCGGCTTATTAGTACCGGTCAGCTCAATGCATTGCTGCACTTACACCTCCGGCCTATCAACCAGGTAGTCTTCCTGGAGCCTTACCACCTTATCGGTGTGGGAGATCTTATCTTAGGGAAAGTTTCACGCTTAGATGCTTTCAGCGTTTATCTCGTCCGTACTTGGCTATCCAGCTATGCTCCTGGCGGAACAACTGGTGCACCAGAGGTACGTCCATCCCGGTCCTCTCGTACTAAGGACAGCTCCCTTCAAATCTCCTACGCCCGCAACAGATAGGGACCGAACTGTCTCACGACGTTCTGAACCCAGCTCGCGTGCCACTTTAATCGGCGAACAGCCGAACCCTTGGGACCGAATACAGCCCCAGGATGTGACGAGCCGACATCGAGGTGCCAAACCTCCCCGTCGCTGTGGACGCTTGGGGGAGATCAGCCTGTTATCCCCAGGGTAGCTTTTATCCGTTGAGCGACGGCATTTCCACGCACATACCGCCGGATCACTAACTCCAACTTTCGTTACTGCTCGACCCGTCGGTCTCGCAGTTAGGCTGGCTTTTGCGTTTACACTCTATGCACGATTTCCGACCGTGCTGAGCCAACCTTTGAGCGCCTCCGTTACTCTTTCGGAGGCGACCGCCCCAGTCAAACTGCCCACCTAACAGTGTCCCCCGCCCGGATTCACGGGCGCAGGTTAGAATTTCAGCATTCCAAGAGTGGTATCCCAAGGGTGACTCCACTATGGCTGGCGCCACAGCTTCCAAGTCTCCCACCTATCCTGTACATGAAATGCCAAAATCCAGTATTAAGCTACAGTAAAGCTCCATGGGGTCTTTCCGTCTAGTTGCGGGGAACTGGCATCTTCACCAGTACTACAATTTCGCCGGGTGGGCTGTCGAGACAGCGCCCAAGTCGTTACGCCATTCGTGCGGGTCAGAACTTACCTGACAAGGAATTTCGCTACCTTAGGACCGTTATAGTTACGGCCGCCGTTTACCGGGGCTTCGATTCAAAGCTTTGGATTGCTCCTAACCTCTCCTCTTAACCTTCCGGCACCGGGCAGGCGTCAGCCCCTATACATCGTCTTTCGACTTAGCAGAGACCTGTGTTTTTGCTAAACAGTCGCTTGGGCCTATTCTCTGCGGCCTCCCTTAGGAGGCACCCCTTATTCCGAAGTTACGGGGTCAATTTGCCGAGTTCCTTGACAACCCTTCTCCCGTTGGCCTTAGGATTCTCTCCTCATCTACCTGTGTCGGTTTGCGGTACGGGCGCCTTAGTATACACCAGAGCTTTTCTCGCCTCAAAGCATCTCCGACTTCCCTACTCTAATTTCGGTCCCTTACGCCCGGGTCAACCAACGCCCGGGTTCGGATAGCTTCAAGTGTCCTTCTGGTTTAAATGTTTGGCGGCTACGGAATTTCCACCGTATGTGCATCGACTACGCCTTTCGGCCTCGCCTTAGCTCCCGGCTTACCTTGGGCGGACGAACCTTCCCCAAGAAACCTTAGATTTTCGGCCATTATGATTCCCACATAATTCTCGCTACTTATTCCGGCATTCTCACTCGAATACAGTCCACCTGTGCTTCCGCTCAAGCTTCGCCCCGTATTCGACGCTCCCCTACCCCTCACTTACGTGAAGCCTAGTCTTCGGTTATACACTTAGCCCCGTTATATCTTCCGCGCAGAGTCACTCGACCAGTGAGCTATTACGCACTCTTTAAATGTGTGGCTGCTTCTAAGCCAACATCCTGGTTGTTTTCGCAACTCCACATCGTTTCCCACTTAGTGTATATTAGGGACCTTAGACGTAGATCTGGGCTTTTTCCCTCTTGACAACGAAACTTATCTCACGCTGTCTGACTCCCATGAAACGATTATACGGTATTCAGAGTTTGATAGGGTTCAGTAGCCTTATCGGCCCCTAGCCCATTCAGTGCTTTACCCCCGTTAATCTATCATGAGGCTAGCCCTAAAGCTATTTCGGGGAGAACCAGCTATCTCCGGGTTCGATTGGAATTTCTCCGCTATCCACACCTCATCGCCGGCTTTTTCAACAGACGTGCGTTCGGGCCTCCATGGAGTTTTACCTCCACTTCACCCTGGACATGGATAGGTCACCCGGTTTCGGGTCTAATACATGCAACTTTATTCGCGCTATTAACACTTGGTTTCCCTTCGGCTCCGCTACTGAATAGCTTAACCTTGCTGCATACATTAACTCGCCGGACCGTTCTACAAAAAGTACCTCATCACACATTAACGTGCTCTGAGTGCTTGTAGGCACAAGGTTTCAGGTTCTATTTCACTCCCCTCCCGGGGTCCTTTTCACCTTTCCCTCACGGTACTGCTCTTCTATCGGTCATTAGGTAGTATTTAGGCTTGGAGGGTGGTCCCCCCTGCTTCCCACGGTGATTCCTCGTGTCCCGCGGTACTCCGGATACACAGTAAGATAAATCGATTTTCGCCTACGGGGCTCTCACCCTATGCTGCCGGCCTTCCCATGCCGTTCGGCTAATCTATTATCCCGTTTTCTGCGTCCTCTACCCCGAAAATATTGCTACTTTCGGTTTGGCCTAATCCGCTTTCGCTCGCCACTACTCGCGGAATCTCTTTTGATTTCTCTTCCTCGCCCTACTTAGATGTTTCAGTTCAGGCGGTTCCCTTCATATGCCTATGTGTTCAGCATATGATACATGTGTATTGCACATGTGGGTTTCCCCATTCGGAAATCTCCGGATCAAAGCGTATTTGCCGCTCCCCGAAGCTTATCGCAGCTTGTCGCGTCCTTCGTCGGCTCCTAATGCCAAGGCATTCCCCTTGCGCCCTTTGTAGCTTGACCTCTTGGTTCTCTAATTATGTGGGCATCTTCATTTGCTAAATTGTAATTTTCCCATTATATCTTTTGAAAATTTTAATCTTTTTAGCCTCTTCTGTTGCCTTCTCATTTTCGTCTTTGTTCAGTTTTCAAGGTGCATGTGGTTCGGGCTTCCCAGACCTT
>CAXXFP010000017.1:132500-147049 GCA_963678505.2 Oscillospiraceae bacterium
ACGAATTGACCTTCAGCGTCAGGCCGCTTTTTCTCCTGGCTGCGGTATTCTTATGAAGAATCCCTTTTGAAACAGCCTGATCGATCGTTTTGACTGCGCACTTATACGCGCTATCGGCCAGCTCGCGGTTACCCTCGGCCACAGCCGCCTCAGCCTTCTTGATAGAAGTCCTGAGAATCGATTTTGCAACCTGGTTGCGTGCGCTCTTGGCCTTTGTCACCTCGACCCTTTTTTTGGCAGACTTAATATTTGGCAAGTCCACCACCTCCTCTAATCGCGTATTTGTAGCGGCATTCTCTGCCGGTACAGCGATTAATTTTAACATTTGATTTGTTAAAAAGCAAGCCTAAATTGAAAAATAGTTTATTTACCAGCCGGCGGACAGGTTTTCCCCCGTGCAGAATCGGCAAAACAGCGTGTATCTGATATAAATAACTCCTTATATATAATAGGACGTAATTATCACTGCCGCTGCATATCCCACGCTCAACGGCAAAAACTATGTGCTGTAAGCAGGGCCGCCCATGCGCGGTGTAAGACGGAAGCGGCTCAAAACGGAAAGCAGGGCATTTATGCTGTCTAAACGAACAGACCTTGCCATGGAGGCGCGGGAAATCTGGCGTGAAAGCGCGGGGGAAACAACGCAGCTCGAGGGCGTGGAGGCAAACGACTATCAGCGTGGCGGACTTTCTGTTACAAAGGTACGCATCCTCGACGAGCGCGGGAGCAAATCGCTTAACAAGCCCTGCGGCACTTATGTGACCATAGGGCTTGAGGGACTTGCGCGTAAAGAGAACGATTATCTGGCCCGCGCGGCGCAGGCAATCGCCGATGAGCTTGGACCTATGCTGGGATTGTCGCCGCATTCAAGCGTGTTGGTCGCCGGACTTGGAAACTGGGACGTCACGCCCGACTCCGTGGGACCGAAGGTTCTCGAGCACGTCATGGTCACACGCCATCTGACCGAGCAGCTGCCCGATCTGTTTGGCTCCTTTCGCAGGGTGTCCGCCATTGCGCCGGGCGTGCTGGGCACAACGGGCATTGAAAGCGCGGAGATCCTGCGCGGTGTATCCCAGCGCTGTGCGCCCGATTGCGTCATCATTATTGACGCGCTTGCCTCGCGTAAGCTCAGCCGCCTGTGCTCGACCGTCCAGGTGGCCGATACCGGCATCGTGCCCGGCTCGGGCGTCGGAAACAGCCGCGCGGCCATGAACAGGGAAACGATGGGCGTTCCCGTCATCGCAATGGGCGTGCCGACCGTGGTCGACGCCGCGACGCTTGCCGCCGACCTTGTCGAGCAGGCGGGAATAAAAGACGCCGGCCCTGACCGGTTTGACGCGCTGAGCGCGGGACTGATCGTTACCCCCAAGGAAATCGACATGCAGGTCGCGGATATCGCGAAAATTCTTGGCTACGCCATCAATTTAGCCCTGCACACGGGCATCAGCATTGAGGATATCAACACCTTTTTGTCCTGAGCGTTTACGTTTAGTTTTGTGCCGCCTGAATACCCGGACGCCTGCCACGCTGCCAGGATCCCCCGGACAGCTGTGGGCCGAATCCCTGTCCGGTGCAAACGCGCGGTCATGTTCCTGCCGCCGGCTCATATACTTACTATATCAAGAACAGCCGGTCGGGAGAAACAACATGAGAAGAATACACAGATCCATTCGCGTACAAACCCTTCGGGCGGCGGCCATTCTCAAACGGGCGGCGGCCATCTTCGCCGCCGCCCTGGCCGTGCGCGTCCTTTTCACCTCGGCGCTTGCGCAAAACGTGCAGCACGGGCTTAGAGCCGCGGGCGAAAGCGCGGCGTTTGCGCGCGCCGTTTTGGCTTTTGAGCTCCCCCCGGATACGCCGCCGTCCATGCCGGCCTTCGGCTGGAATGCGCTGTTTACAGGACAGTCCGCAGTTTTTGCCGTCAGCGGACAGGAGTCCCGGGCGGACGCCGCCGTTTCCTCCGATGAAAACTGGCAGCTGCCTCCCCTGCTCTTGGCTTCCCCCGCGCCCACGCCCGCTGCATCCGAGCCGACAACGAGCCCCGTCAGTCCTTCGCCCGCAGTCACACCCGTGCCTGAAACGCGCGCCGTAAGCGCCATTACGGTAAACCCCTCCTCGCCGGACGGGTACGACTATTTTTCCGGCGTGTACATAAAAAACGATACTTCCTTTACCATTGATGTGGAAACCGCGCTGAAAAACGAGCCTTCCGTATCGCTTGCCTCCAAGGGGGCGCAGGTGCTGATTATCCATACCCACGGCAGCGAATCGTATCTGCCCGACGACAGGGATTCCTATGTGCCCACAGATATCCAGCGCACCGAGGACACAAACTTTAACGTTGTGCGCGTGGGCGATGAAATTGAGAAGGTGCTCAAAGCGAAGGGGCTAAGCGTACTGCACGACCGCGGAATTTATGATTTCCCCACCTATTCCGGCTCGTACACGCGTACGCTCGAGGCCATCGCCGTACATTTAAAAAAGAACCCAACGATCAAAGTCGTCATCGACGTGCACCGCGACGCAATGGAGGCAAGCGACGGCACCATCTATAAAACGGTGGCGGACGTCGGGGGCAAAAAAGCCGCGCAGGTCATGCTGGTCATGGGGACGGGACAAAGCGGCCTGTCCCATCCCGGATGGAAGAACAATCTGCGTCTGGCTGTGCGCATACAAAAACAGATGACGGATAAATACCCGAACCTCGCGCGCCCCATCAACCTGCGCAAGGAACGCTTTAACCAGCACGCGACCCCCGGCTCCATGCTTGTCGAGGTGGGGACCTCCGCCAACTCGCTTGAAGAGGCGCTCACCGGCGCGCGCATGTTTGCCGACGCCGCGGGAGAGGTCCTTAAAAAGTATAAAAAGTAGCCGTGCCGCAAAGTCAGCAATCCCGTCTGTAATCCGTAAAAAACAGAGACGGCGCCTTGGCTGAGAATGTATAAACGCCTTGACTGTTATGGTATAATAACCGCAAGCGGTTATTATACTCTGATTTATGTCCTTTTCCTCGCCCCTTGCGGGGCAGCCGGAAAAGATGACACATGAACCCATGACCGCCGTGCGGCATCAGGTTCATACTCGCAAGCGGTTATTATACCTTTTATCTATGTCCTTTTCCCCGTCCCCCCGGGGGCAACCGGAAAAGTTGACACATGAACCCATCGCCGCCGCGCGGCATCAGGTTCATACTCGCAAGCGGTTATTACACCTTTTATCTATGTCCTTTTCCCCGTCCCCCCGGGGGCAACCGGAAAAGTTGACACATGAACCCATCGCCCTGCGGCATCGGGTTCATACTCGCAAGCGGTTATTTGCATAACGCCTATGCAAGTTAACAGATATTTAACAAAATCACCGCTGTTTCGTGCTACCCTGAACAGGGTATAATTTCCGACGTTTCAATGCGCGCTCCCGCTGTACGCCGGAGCGCACGGGACGAACGTGTTTTTTTATGCGTACACAGATACAAAAGAAATTCCTTAGGGGGAATGCATGGATGATTGAAGTAACGCAGCTGACCAAGCAGTACGGCAATAAGCGGGGTATTTCCGACATTTCCTTCAAAATCAACGAAGGTGAAATTGTCGGCTTTCTGGGGCCCAACGGCGCCGGAAAATCCACCACGATGAACATCATCACAGGATATCTTTCCGCCTCCTCCGGCACGGTAAAAATTGGTGGCATCGACATTCTTGAAGACCCGATCGCCGCAAAAAAACACATCGGTTATCTGCCTGAGCACCCGCCCTTGTATCTGGATATGACCGGGCGGGAATATCTGGACTTTATCTATGACCTGAAAGGCGTGACGAAAAAGAACCGTCAGGCGCATATTGATGAGATCTGCAATCTGACCGGCATTGAGGACGTGTACGGACGCGTCATTAAAAATCTTTCCAAGGGCTACCGGCAGCGCGTCGGCCTTGCGCAGGCGCTTATTGGAGATCCTGACGTTCTGATTCTGGACGAGCCCACCGTGGGCCTCGACCCCAAGCAGATCATTGAAATACGCAACGTCATCAAGGAACTGGGCAAAAAGCGTACCATCATCCTGTCCACGCACATCCTGCCTGAGGTATCTGTGGTGTGCGAGCGTGTTCTGGTCATCAATAACGGCGTGATCGTGGCCGACAACACCCCTGAAGGCCTGTCCTCCTCCGTGACGACCGACCGCAAATACAGCATACGCATCGCCGGCCCGAAGGACGCGGTGCTTCGTCTGCTGCGCGCCCATGACGGAGTGAAGTTTGCAGACTTCACCAGCGAGGGCGAGCCCGGCGCCGCCGATTTTCTTGTAGAGGCCGACCCGAACGTGGACATCCGCAAATCCCTGTTTAACGCCCTTGCCCGCGAAAGCTGGCCCATCCTCATGCTCAAGCCTGTCGGCGCCTCGCTTGAGGATATCTTCCTGCAGCTTGTTTCATCCGACCCCAATGAAACCGCGGGTTCTTCCGCCAGTAAGGAGGCTTAAGCAGATGCTTGCGATATTCAAACGTGATTTCAGGGCATATTTCACCTCACCTATCGGCTATGTGTTCTGCGCCATTTTTCTGTGCCTGTTCAATTTCTTTTTTTATGTCGGAAATATTATGTCGGCGAGTGCGGACATGTCCTCGCTTTTCAGCAACATGCTGCTCTTCACGATGTTCCTCGTGCCGGTGCTTACCATGCGCCTTTTCTCGGAGGATTTTAAGCAGAAGACCGACCAGCTGCTTTTGACCGCGCCGGTCAGGCTGCGGGACATCGTTTTGGGCAAGTTTTTCGCCGCGCTGTGCGTATTCCTCACGGCGATGCTGTTCACCCTCTTCTATACGCTCATCATCGCGGTCTTCGGCACGCCGGTCCCCGGCGTTATGATCGGAAACTATATCGCCTATATCGCGCTGACCGCCGCATACTTTTCCATCGGCATCTTCATTTCGTCGCTGACGGAAAGCCAGATCGTAGCGGGGATCGTATCCTGGGGCGTGTTTTTAGGGCTTTATTTGGTCGATCTTGCTTCGGGCATGTTTACGCAGCAGTGGCTGCGCTCGGGGCTTGAATGGATCTCGATGTTTTCACGGTATCAGACCTTTACGCGCGGCATCTTCTCCCTGAAAGATTTCGTATTCTATATCAGTGTCTGCACAGTGTTTCTTTTCCTGACCACACGGGTACTGGAAAAGAAACGCTGGGGTTGATTGGGAGGTGCCGCTAATATGAACTCTTTAAATAAGAGAAAACTGAAATACGGCTCGGCCGCGACCGCTTTCGTTGTGCTGTTTATCGCCGCGGTGATCGCGCTCAATGTATTCGCGGGATACTTAAGCGACCGGTTCCTGCTTGAGGTCGATATGGCGCACACGGGGCTTTTTGACCTGTCGGATGATACGGTCACCATGCTTTCCGGGCTTACAGATAAGGTTACCATCACGGTGCTTGACAATGACAGTCTCTCCTATACGCGAAACCAGTATGGACAGAGCGTCGACGCCAAGTATCTCGACGCTTTCCCCGAGCTTTTCAAGCGCTATGCGGGCTACTCGAACGGGAATGTCACCGTGCGCTACGTCGACCCATACACCAACCCCACGGCGCTTCAGCAGTATTCCGAGCTTGGTACGCTGGTCGCCACAAATATCGTTGTGGAAGGACCGCACCGCTCCGTTGTGCTCGACAGCGCAGACTTCTTTGCGCTTGAGATGAGCCAGGAAACCTATCAGCAGTCTGTATCCGGCCTTCAGGCCGAGCAGAAGCTGACCTCCGCCATCACCTATGTGATGACTGAGAAAATGCCCGGCGCGCGCTTTATCGAGGGGCATAATGAAACCGCGATGGCCGGACTTTCAAACCTGTTAAAAGACGGAAACTATGATATTTCCAACCTTAACCTTTCGCTTGCGGACATTGACGACACGGTCAATCTAATTGTCATTGCCTCTCCGAAGGCCGATTATACCGCCGACGAGATCAAAAAGCTCGACGCCTATTTCGACCGGGGCGGCAACGCCATCGTAGCCCTTGATCCGGAAACGCCGTCGCTTCCCACGCTTGAGCGCTATCTCGAAGAGTGGGGCGTAAAATACGAGCCGGAAATCGTGCTTGACGACAAAAACGCGGTCAGCTATCAGGCAAATATCGTTTCCGACGTGCAGGAGCACGACATCACCAAAAATATCGTTTCGGGCAGTCTGCTCACCCTGTCCCCGTCCTCACGGCCCATCAAGGTGCTGTGGGATTCCAAGGAGTGGCGCAAGGTTACGCCGATCCTTGTCAGCTCCGACTCCTCCTACGGAAAATCCCTGAGCGCTGCAAACGCGACGCTCGAGCGTCAGGATGGTGACACGACCGGTCCGTTTAACGTCTCGGTGCTGACCGCGCATTCGGATCCAAACAATAAAATTTATTCAAATATTCTGTTTTGTGCCACTTATGCCGCGGAGGACAACCTGATTGGAGCCGACACGTTCGGCAATAAGCAGCTTTTTGCCGGCGCAATCAAGTACTTTAACCCCACGTCGGAATCGGTCATCATCGCGCCGAAAAAGTACACCTCCTCGCAGCTGAGCATACAAAGCTGGCAGTCACAGATAATTTTCTGGCTGCTCGTGGTCATAATTCCGCTGATGTTCCTTGTGTTTGGCATCGTTGTCTGGCTCAGGAGGAAAAATAAATAATGAAAAACAAGCTGCTGCGCCCCCTCATAATCACCGCCGCCCTGCTGATCGTATTCATAGGCGGCTACCTGATGCTTGAAAAGTTCAGCCCCGAGCCCGAGGCTTCCCCGACGGCCACACCCGTGGGCTCGATCATCAGCTCCACGGCCACGCTTACCCGTGTGCACGCGCAGCCCACAGACGACGCCGCCTTTGACGTCACTGTTGTAAACACCGGTGACGAACCGAGCTACACGGTCATCCCCGCCTTTCCCGGATACACCTACAATCTCAATAAGCTGCGCGCCCTGACAAACTCCTTTACCCAGCTGCAGGCGCAGGCGCTCATCAAGGAAAACGCCACCGCGCAGGAACTGAGCGAATACGGTTTTGATAAGCCGCTTGCGCGGTTTACCGGGGAGTACAGCGATCAAAGCAAAATTGAGCTGATCCTGGGCGCGCAAACAGTGACGCAGGACGCCTACTATGCAAAAAGAGCCGACTCCGCCACGGTGTACACCATCTCGAAACTGGACGCCACCGCCCTGCTCGTCAATGAGCGCAGCCTGCGCGCGCTGCCGATGTTTCCTGCAAGCGAGGATGCCAATGACCCGAACGGGCATGTCAACAAGGTCGCCCTGACAAAAGCGGACGGCAGCGTCGTCACGCTGCGCCGGCTGACCGAAGAAGAGGCTAAAAAAATCGGCGAGCTGGCCGCCACCTATGAGGTATCCTTTGCGGGCACGTACGAGGCCAATGAAACCAACGCCGATGAAAAGTTTATATCGCCCATTTTATCCATTGCGCTGATGAGCGTCGTGGAGGACAATCCGAAAGACCTTTCCAAATACGGCCTGGATAAGCCCGCAAAAATTGAGCTGACCCATAAAAGCGGCGACGTGTACACGCTGCTCATCGGAAGCACCGACGCCGACGGCAACCGCTATGTGATGAAGCCGGGCATCGACTCCGTGCTGCTGGCCGGAGGAAATTCGTTTACGTTTTTGGATGTCAGCAGGACAAGCCTGATTTCCCCTCTGGTCTGGCTCTATGACGTCGACGAAGTCAGCGCCGTCACCTTTGATCTGGACGGGACAAAGCATACGCTTTCCATTGACTCCGATTCCGACAATGACAAGTTTGACGCCTCGCTCGACGGCAAGGATATTACCCGCGAGAATGCAAGCCGCCTGTACCAGCGCGTCCTGTCGGTCTACATCGCCGGCGAGCTTGCCGACGGGCAGAAGTACGGGGATCCCAAATACACCATCACCATGACCTTCCGCGACGGCACCTCGCGGGTTTTAAAGCTGTGCCCGATCAATGACCGGCAGTTTGCCGTTTTATTTGACGGACGCGCTGAGTTTTTCGCAAACATCAAGGATATCGAGACAATTATCAGCGCCTTTGATATCATCAAGCGCGGTGAAGAACTGCCCTGGGGCTAAAATACAACGCATTTTCGAAAAGCGGGTGTGAAAAGCGGTTTAGCCTGCTTTTTGCGCCCGCCTTCCTTTTCCCTAAATTGATACGCCCCGCGCGGCTGCGCGCGACTTTTCGCGGCACAGCGGGCAATTCGCGAATCTCCCAGAGGGCATTATCTGCCTGAGCGCGTATGGGCGGATTGCCGCAGGGGCGAATCGTGTTTGCCCGCCGGTGTTTGTGCGCAGGCACCCGCATTGACCTTTCTCTTTTGGATTTTTTAATGTACGGGAGGCGCGCCATATGGATACCATCGCAGCCATCACAACCCCCATGGTGCAAAGCGCCGTTGGGATCGTACGCATCAGCGGACCGGACGCCGTGCGCGTCGCGGGCGCCGTCTTTTCCTGCACGGGCAAAAAAACTCTTGCGCAGACTGCCAGCCATAAGCTTGTTTACGGCACTGTGCATGAGCCGGACGGCCGCGCGCTCGACCACTGCCTGTGCGCGGTCATGCGCGCCCCGCACAGCTATACGGGAGAGGATGTCGCAGAGCTTTTCTGTCACGGCTCGCCTGTGGTGCTCGCGCGCGTTTTAGCGCTTCTTTTGTGTAGCGGCGCGCGCATGGCGCTGCCGGGAGAATACACGCGCCGCGCTTTTTTAAACGGACGGCTCGATCTTGCGCAGGCCGAGGCCGTCATCGATCTGATTTCCGCACAGACAGAAGAGGCTGCGCGCAGCGCGGCCGCCCAGCTTGACGGAACGATCAGCGTGCAGATTTCGGACAGCTACCGGGCGCTTGCCGGTGCGGCCGCCCATTTTCAGGCCGGTGTCGATTATCCCGAGGAGGATATCGACGCGTTTGAGTTGTCCGCGCTGCGTCAAACGCTTCATACGCACGCGCAAAAGCTGCATGCGCTGGCCGCTACCTTTGAGCGCGGCAGCGTCTTGCGCGACGGCGTACCCTGTGCGATTATCGGGAAGCCCAATGTGGGCAAATCCTCGCTGCTAAATGCGCTGCTTGGCTTTGAGCGCGCCATCGTGACGCAGCACCCGGGCACAACGCGCGACACGCTTGAAGAATGTGTAAAACTCGGCGGCGTGCTTCTGCGCCTGACCGATACCGCGGGCATCCGTGAAACCGGCGACGACATCGAGGCCATGGGCGTTTCACGCGCACAGTCGGCGGCGCGTGGTGCCCGCCTTGTCCTGCTGGTGCTCGACTCCTCACGCCCGCTTGACGAGGATGATCTCGCCGTCGTGTCTCTTGCGGAAGGCCGGCAGTCGGTGGTGCTTATCAACAAATCCGATCTGCCCGCGCAGCTTGACGCCGCCGAAATAAGTCGCCGCTTTCCCGATGCGATCCGCCTGAGCGCAAAAACCGGTCAGGGTCTTGACGCGCTGGAAGCGTGCATCGGCGCGCTTTATCATGCCCAACCCATGCAGGCCGACGGCTCACTCCTTACAAACGCGCGCCATGCATCCTTAGTCGAACGCGCGGCCGGCGCACTGGATTCGGCGGCGGCAGCGCTTGACTGCGGCATGACGGCAGATGTGGTGCTCACCGACGTGGAGGACGCGCTGGAGGCTCTGGGCGAAATCACCGGCGTGCAGGTGCCGCAGGATATCCTCGAACGAATTTTTTCACGCTTTTGCGTAGGCAAATAATGTCCGCTGAAGAACTACTGCTTTTTAGCGGCTTCACTGAAAAATAGACGCAAGTCCTGCAGCGGATACAAGTTTTCCGTCATCGTACTTTTTGTCCCCACCCGTTTGGTTTTCGCTGCGCTTGCCGCGCGGCTTTTCCGGATGCTTTGCGTTTGTGATTTTTTCATAGGGCGGATACCAGAAATTACTGCATTTTTTGTTAATAAGTTGACAATCATAGCCAGAAATAAATTTTTTAAATTCTATTATAAAAAAATAGTGAATTTTTTTAATTTTAGTGTTAGAATGTATTGGCTATAATCGAATGGGTAAAAGAAAGAAACGCCCTATATATAAATGGGAAGGAAGAATAACTGTTATGAGCAAAAAATTCGTTTATCTTTTCTCGGAGGCAAACGGCTCCATGCGTGAGCTGCTGGGCGGAAAAGGCGCAAATCTTGCAGAAATGACCAATCTCGGTCTGCCGGTTCCCCAGGGCTTCACCATCACCACCGAAGCATGCATACGTTATTATGAGGACGGAGAGAAGATAGCGCCGGAA
This sequence comes from Oscillospiraceae bacterium, assembly GCA_963678505.2. Classification (GTDB taxonomy): domain Bacteria; phylum Bacillota; class Clostridia; order Oscillospirales; family JAVBQB01. The sequence continues at coordinate 142,770 of CAXXFP010000017.1, forward strand.
ATAGAGGCCGAGATCTACGAATATCTTTCAAAAATGGAAGCGGTCTGCGGTAAGAAATTCGGCGACGCCGCCAACCCCCTTCTGGTATCCGTGCGCTCCGGCGCGCGCGCATCCATGCCCGGTATGATGGACACCATCTTAAACCTCGGCTTAAACGACACCGTGGCCGCGAGTATGGCCAAGCTCACAGGCAACCCCAGATTCGTTTACGATTCATACCGCCGCTTCATCCAGATGTTTTCCGACGTCGTCATGGAACTGCCAAAGTCCAGCTTTGAAAAGTTTATCGACGCGATCAAAACCGCAAAGGGCGTCAAAAACGACATCGACCTTGACGCCGACGATATGAAGAAGCTGGTCAGTGATTTTAAAGCATATTTTAAAGCCGAGAAGGGCTTTGATTTTCCGGATGATCCGAAGTCCCAGCTCATCGAGTCGGTCAAGGCGGTATTCCGCTCCTGGAACAACCCGCGCGCCATTGTTTATCGCCGCATGAACGACATCCCCTCCTCCTGGGGCACCGCCGTCAACGTCCAGTCGATGGTATTCGGAAACATGGGCGCAAACTCCGGCACGGGCGTGGCCTTCACACGCAACCCCTCCACAGGCGAGAGCAAGCTGTACGGCGAATTTCTCATGAACGCGCAGGGCGAGGACGTTGTGGCCGGTATCCGCACCCCCCAGTCCATCGACCAGCTCAAAGATGTGATGAGCGAAGTGTACGAGCAGTTTGCCAGCATTGCCATACGTCTTGAAAAGCATTACCGCGATATGCAGGACATGGAGTTTACCATCGAAAACGGCAAGCTTTACATGCTCCAGACGCGTAACGGCAAGCGCACCGCGCAGGCCGCTCTGAAAATCGCCGTCGACCTTGTCGCCGAGGGCATGTGCACAAAGGAAGAGGTTCTTTTAAAGGTTGAGCCTAAGCAGCTGGACATGCTGCTTCATCCCCAGTTTGATACGTCCGCTTTGAAAAAGGCCGTGCCCGTTGCCTCCGGTCTTCCCGCATCGCCCGGAGCCGCCTGCGGCAGGATCTATTTCACAGCCGAGCACGCAGTCATGGAAGCTAAAAACGGCCCCGTGCTGCTTGTCCGCCTGGAAACCTCTCCCGAGGATATCGAGGGCATGGCGGCCGCGCAGGGCATCCTCACCGCCCGCGGCGGTATGACCTCACACGCCGCGGTCGTTGCGCGCGGCATGGGCACCTGCTGTGTGGCCGGCTGCGGTGAGCTTAAAATAAACGACGAAGGCAAATATGTCACCATCAGCGGCCAGCGCATCAACGAGGGTGAATTCATTTCCATAGACGGCTCCACCGGCAAGATCTACGCCGGCGTCATCCCCACCGTGGAGGCGACCCTGACGGACGAATTTTCCACCTTTATGGCGTGGGCCGATGAGATCCGCACGCTTAAGGTGCGCACCAACGCCGACACGCCCAAGGATGCCGCACAGGCTGTGCGCTTCGGCGCCGAAGGCATCGGACTGACACGCACCGAGCACATGTTCTTTGATTCTGACAGAATCCCCGCCATGCGCGAGATGATCGTTTCCAAAACGGTCGAGCAGCGCAAAAAGGCGCTTGAGAAGCTGCTGCCGATGCAGCGCTCCGATTTTGAGGGTATCTTCAAGGCGATGAAGGGCTTCCCGGTCACCATCCGCCTGCTTGACCCGCCGCTTCATGAGTTCCTTCCCCAGAATGAGGAGGATATCCGCGCGCTGGCAAAGGAAATGGGCATGACCTTTGAGGACCTCAAGGGCACGGTCAGCGACCTGCATGAGTTTAACCCCATGCTTGGGCATCGCGGCTGCCGTCTGGCCGTCACGTATCCCGAGATCGCCGAAATGCAGACGCGCGCGATCATTGAAGCCGCCATTAATGTAAACCGCGACGCCAACATGGCGGTCGTACCCGAAATCATGATCCCGCTCGTCGGCGAGCTTAAAGAGCTTAAATATGTCAAGGACGTCATCGTCAATACCGCCGATCTGGTCATAAAGGAAGCGGGCGTGGAGATGAAATACCTTGTCGGCACGATGATCGAGATCCCGCGCGCGGCGCTGACTGCCGACGAAATCGCCACCGAGGCCGAGTTCTTCAGCTTCGGCACCAACGACCTGACGCAGATGACCTTCGGCTTCTCCCGCGACGACGCGGGCAAATTCCTGGAGGATTACTACGCCAAAAAGATTTACGAATCCGATCCGTTTGCACGCTTTGATCAGAAGGGCACCGGCAAGCTGATCAAAATGGCGGCGGAGCTTGGCCGCAAGACAAGACCGGGCATCAAGCTAGGCGTATGCGGAGAGCACGGCGGCGACCCCTCTTCGGTGGAATTTTTCCATAACTGCGGACTGAGCTATGTGTCCTGCTCCCCCTTCCGCGTGCCCATTGCCCGCCTTGCCGCGGCACAGGCGCGCATCCGCGAGAAAAACAAATCAAAGTAAACTTGAAATAGTTAATGACATACGGTACTATTCAATGATTAATTTTATATTTTGAGTTTTATAGGGTTCCGCAGTTTTGAAAAGAACTGGTCTGGGCCGAGATAAAACGCACAGTTTATCTGTGTACACGGAAGGATAAAAGCCTGGGAGATATTATGTATATCTTCCGGGCTTTTTTCTTGATGATTATTCGACGAAAGCGAGGAAATAACTAATGTTCAGAAAAATGAGAAGAGATAAGCAGTTATTATCGACGGAAGATACCGCAGCTATAATGGAAAGGTGCAAAAATGGTGTCCTGGCATGCTTAGGTGACGAGGATTATCCTTATGCAGTTCCACTGAGCTATATCTATTTCAATGACAAAATCTATTTTCATTCCGCAAAAGCCGGACATAAGATCGATGCTATTACGAAGAATCCGAAGGTATCTTTTACAGTAATTGATGAAGATACGATAGTAAGTGAAGAATATACTACTTATTTCCGCAGCGTGATTGCTTTTGGCAAAGCAAGAATTGTAGAGGGTGATGAACGGCTGGAAGCTTTTAAGGCTTTCGTTGAAAAGTATTCAGGAGATCAACCTGAAGAAGCCAAACATAGGGAAGTAACCGGATGTACGCAAGCTTATGTTATTGCAATTGACGTCGAGCACATAACTGGCAAGGAAGCCATTGAATACGTCAACGCTAAAAAATAATAACTCTTCACACCGGGCTTTCTCGAACAGTCTTATCACGCCGGTTGTTTTTTAACCATAAAGCCCCCATTTTGCCCGACAGAACCTTGCCTGTCAAAATATTTTGTGATATGATTTACCTGAATGAAATTTATGGAGGAATACGGATATGGAAGCTTTAAATATACTCGTTGAATGCTCCGCGCGGCATGTCCATGTAACAAAGGAACATATGGCCATCCTTTTTGGAGAAGGCAGCGTGCTGCACCCCGTACGTGAGCTGAGTCAGCCCGGCCAGTTTCTTTCCGAGGAAAGAGTCCGGCTGGAAGGCCCGCGCGGCAGCATGGACAGGGTGTCCATACTCGGTCCGGAAAGAAAAGCCACGCAGGTGGAGATTTCCTTTACCGACTCGCGTGTGCTGGGCGTCACGCCTCCCGTTCGTGAAAGCGGCGACGTCGCGGGCAGCGCACCCGTTAAAATCGTCGGTCCCGCGGGCAGCATAGAAATCAGCGAGGGCGTCATCGTCGCCAAGCGGCACATCCATATTACGCCCGAGGACGCCGCAAAATACGGCCTGAAGGATAAGGAGCTTGTAAATGTCACGGTCGGCGGCGACCGCGCGCTTACTTTTTCCGAAACAGTCGTGCGCGTAAGCGACAAATTCGCCACTGCCATGCACGTCGATGTGGATGAATTTAACGCCGCCGGCTTATCCGGCAAAGCCACAGGCACAGTCACCCGATAAATTGTATGTACGCAAAAAAGGCAGGCGCCGCTCTTCTCGATGAGGAGACGGGGCTTGCCTTTTCTTTTTGCTTGACGCGGCGCGGGAATCCGTTGTATACTTTAGATAAATAGAAGGGCGCGTCGTCCGCGTATTTTGTTCAATTGGCACAGTTATTGTCTGTTTAAGTAGAAATATATGGATTATATTCCGCTATTTGGATTTGTCAGAATATAAAGGAGAACCCGGCCGTCGCTTGCGGCGGAAATGAAAGCCGGAAACAGGCGCGCTTTCATGCCGGCATGTGGAGGATCACATGGCTTCGCGCAGAAAAAAAGACAGCACGCTGGAATTTCACACCTACTTGTTTGAAGAAGGAACGGACAGCCGCGCCTATGAGTTTCTGGGTGCGCATCTTGAGCGGCG
>CAXXFP010000018.1:0-68296 GCA_963678505.2 Oscillospiraceae bacterium
TAAAGCAGCTGCGCATCGCCGAAACGGAAAAATACGCGCATGTCACCTTTTTCTTTAACGGCGGCGTCGAAAAGCCGTACGAGGGGGAGGACCGTGTGCTGATCGCCTCTCCCAAGGTGGCTACCTACGATCTGCAGCCCGAGATGAGTGCCTTTGAGGTCACCGACGCCGTGGTTTCGCGCATCAAAAGCGACGCCTACGACGTGGTCATCCTAAACTTCGCAAACTGCGACATGGTGGGGCATACGGGCGTGTTTGACGCCGCGCGCCGCGCGGTGGAAACAGTGGACGAATGTGTCGGGCGCGTGGTGGAAGCCACAACCTCCATCGGCGGGATCACGCTCATTACAGCCGACCACGGAAACGCCGACCAGATGCTTGAATCCGACGGGGTAAGCCCGTTTACCGCCCACACGACCAACCCCGTGCCTTTTATCGTCATCGGCGCGGACGTGCGCCTGCGCGAGGGTCGTCTGTCGGATATCGCACCTACCATGCTGGACCTGATGGGACTCAACCAGCCCGAGGAAATGACCGGAAAAAGCCTGATCGTCCGGTAGCCCGGGAGGTTGCCCGCGCCGGCTTTTTTGGCCGGCACGTTATATAAGCCTCATTTAAAACAAATAAAAGGAGCGTTAAAATGAAACAGTTTGTTGAAATTATTGATGTCATCGGACGCGAGATCCTGGATTCCCGCGGAAATCCGACCGTTGAAGTCGAGGTCGTCGTTGACGACGGCAGCACCACCTATGTCGGCCGTGCGGCCGTTCCCTCCGGAGCCTCCACAGGTATTTTTGAAGCCTGCGAGCTGCGCGACGGCGACAAGAGCCGTTATCTGGGCAAAGGCGTTTCCAAGGCCGTTGACGCTGTCAACACCGAAATCGCCGAGACCATCACGGGTTTAAACGTACTGGATCAGGTGGAGCTTGACCAGACCATGATCGCCCTTGACGGCACGCCCAACAAATCCCGCCTGGGCGCCAACGCCATCCTCGGCGTTTCCCTTGCCTGCGCCAAAGCCGCGGCCGAAGCGCTGGGCGTTTCCCTTTACAACTACATCGGCGGCGTCAACGCGAAGACCCTGCCGGTGCCGATGATGAACATCCTAAACGGCGGCGCGCACGCCACCAACAACGTCGACATTCAGGAGTTCATGGTCATGCCTGTCGGCGCGACCAGCTTTAAGGAAGCCCTGCGTATGTGCGCCGAGGTTTTCCACAACCTGAAAAAAGTCCTGACCGGCATGGGCCTTGGCACCGCAGTCGGCGACGAGGGCGGCTTCGCCCCCAACCTGAAAAAGGATGAGGACGCGCTTAAGGTCATCGTGGAAGCCATCGAAAAGGCCGGCTACAAGCCCGGCGTTGATTTCATGATCGCCATGGATCCCGCCGTTTCCGAGTGGTTCCAGGAAGACGGCACCTATTTCCTGCCCAAGGCCAAGAAGACCATGACGCGCAAGCAGATGGTGGCCATGTGGAAGGGCTTTGTCGACAAGTACCCGATCATTTCCATTGAAGACGGCATGGCCGAGGAAGACTGGGAAGGCTGGAAGCTGCTCACCGATACGCTGGGCAAGAAAATCCAGCTTGTGGGCGACGACCTGTTCGTCACCAACGTCGAGCGCCTTGCCAAGGGCATCGAGCTGGGCGTGACCAACTCCATCCTCATCAAGCTCAATCAGATCGGTTCGCTGACCGAGACGCTCGACGCCATCCAGATGGCCAACCGCGCGGGCTTTACCGCCGTTGTTTCCCACCGCTCCGGCGAGACTGAGGACACCACCATCGCCGATGTGGCCGTTGCGCTCAACGCCGGCCAGATCAAGACCGGCGCGCCGTCGCGCACCGACCGCGTGGCCAAGTATAACCAGCTGCTGCGCATCGAAGAAGAGCTGGGCGACGCCGCTCAGTACCCCGGCATGAAGGCCTGGTTTAACTTAAAGAAATAAGCCTTTTTATAGCAGCAGGCCCCGCGGCATACGCCGCGGGGCCTGCTTTGTTGCGTCAGGATATGATATTTTTAATTTCTCTGCACCTTGGATAATTGGGACATCCGAAGAATTCGCTTCCCGCATTCTTGCCCTGGGATGCTTTTCTCTTTATCATTTCCACTCCGCATTTAGGGCAGACAGGGTTCTTTGCGGCGTCATCAATTGTATTTTCGGTATTAATGTTTATATGTGCAGACGCCGGCATATTTTCATTGTTCACAACCTTGAGTATTGCTTCAAAATCCTGCATGGCGTAGCTGTATTTCAGGGGCAGATGAAACAGCGGAATTTTGGATACTTCAAATACCTTATCCACGAACTCATCGCGTTTTTTTCGGTCAGGTCTTGCATGGCTTGAATCGTCCAGTTCAACCGCGCATAATACGTTCATATTTACTGCGTCGCAAAGCACAAAATCGACATGCTTTTTGGCAATCCAGTTGAAATATTTCATATACTCTTTGCCCGTATCCTTCCCGACAAATACGATTTCCTTTACGGCGACCTTTGGGCATATCGTTGCTTTCCCGTCAATAAAAGTATTCATTGTCGCGTAGAACTGTTTTTCGGCCTGACTGAGAAAGTCATCTCTTTTTTTATAAGGCAGCGGTTTATCCGTCTTCACTTTTTCCAGGCTTGCCTCTTTTGTTTTTGAAGAAAAAAGGGATATGATCAGCGCCGCAATGACTACATAGAAAATCCAGTCCATTAAAATGCCCTCTTTCGTTTTATTCATAATAAATCACCGCGAAATTTTATTATTTTACGTATATCAAGATAATAGTACATTTTTGCCTATTTGGCAAATATTGTATATAAAAGTTGGGCTCTGATTTTTGTAAATCAGAGCCCAACTTTTATACTTCACAAGCTATGTCATCAGTTTTATGGTTTTTATGATTTGTTGGCCGCAAGCCTTTGCCTTTGTCAGCGTCTATTTGCTGTCAAAATACAGCTTTGTAGATAGGATATCCTTTTCGATTTGCATCTTTAATGCGGAAATGGAGGAAAAGCGGATTTCAGGGCGCAGGTGCTTATAAAACTCAATGCTGATGGTCTTTCCGTACAGGTCGCCGCAAAAGTCAAAAATTGTTGTCTCCACCAGCACCTCCTGCATTCCATCCAGCAGCGTGGGCTTGACGCCTATGTTTGTAACCGAGTCGTAGGTGCGCCCGTCAAAGCTCGTTCGCGTGGCATACACGCCGCGCGCCGGTTCCTGAAGCCCCGCGGGCATGACCAGATTGGTCGTGGGAATACCGATGCTTGACCCCAGCTTCCGCCCGTGCGTGACCCGGCCGGAGAGCACATGCGGATGCCCGAGAAACAGCGCCGCGCGCTCCATATCTCCCTGCGCAATGAGCTTTCGTATGTAGGTGGAACTGACCATGATTCCATCCACCTCCACGCGCTCGATAATATCACAGCCGATGCCGAGCCGTGCGCACTCGCTGCGCAGCTTTTCCGAATTCCCCGTGCCCTTGTAGCCAAAATAGAAGTTGTGACCCGCAACGACATGCACGGCATTGAATCTCTTTATCAGCATGTCGCTGATGAACGCATCCCACTGCATATGCATGAGACTTGCGTCAAAATGGGCAAAAATCACCTCTTCAATGCCATAAAGGCCGCGCATCAGGCTCGCGCGGTCATTGGCGGTGTTGAGCAGGTGAATGTCATGACCGGTTATCAGCGTTTCGGGATGTGTATCAAATGTGAGCGCGCTTGCGCCGGCCCCGAGCTGCGCGGCCATTTTTGCCGTGCGCTTTAGAAGCATGCCGTGCCCCACATGTACGCCGTCAAAAAAGCCAAGGGCAATGACGCGCGCATCTTTTTTCTCCGTGTCCATGAACGCCTCCATATATAAGGCACATGCGTGCCACGGCGCAGAAACGCCGAAAGCATGCGTGTGATTGGTTTTCCGTCCCGTGTGCCCGGTCAAAGAATACCCTCTAACCCCCGTGCTCTGTTAGGTTTGCACGCCGCCGCGATAAAAAGATACTGCGGCCGCCTTCCTGCTTGTGATATGATAAAGTCACTCATTATGTGGAGGCGCGCACTATGGACGTTTTATTCCGGCCGGCAGCCATGGAAGATTATCAGGAAATCCGCGCCATGTTTCAAAGCGCTGTGCATTTCATGCAGTCGGAAAACATCGATCAATGGGACGCCGTTTATCCTGATGATGCGACGCTGCTAAACGACATCAAGAATCGGCAAATGTACCTGCTGACCCAAAATAACGCCATTGTCTGTGCGGTTGTGCTCAATGAAGAACAGGATGCGCAGTACAGTACCGGTGATTGGTCGTGCAAAGACATAAAAATTGCGGTCATTCACCGTCTGTGTGTCCATCCGGATTTTCAGAATATGGGTGTGGGCAGGGATACCATGCTGCGCGCCGAGCGGCTTCTGGCACAGCGCGGGTATGCGGCGATCCGTCTGGATACCTTTGCGCACAACCCGAAGGCCATCCATTTGTATGCCCGCCTTGGATACCGGCAGGCCGGAACCGTGCGATTTCGCAAAGGCGATTTCCTTCTTTTTGAAAAACTACTGCAGCCGTCGGACTGAGCGATACGCGGCGGTAGAGGCGTGTATAAGGCCGCAGGCAGGCGGCGTTTAATAGAAATTCTTCATTCTGTTTATCATGCGCGCCGCGCCGTCGGGCTGCGCGTCTCCCAGCATGAGAAACTCTCCCGAGCGCGCATAAACGCGGCACAGCCCCTGCTGCATAAAATCCTCCGGGCAAAAAATGGGCGCGCCGTTTCGCAGCGCCCTTTCCGTCTCTTCTCCGACTGTGACCGCGGGATACACCTGAAACAGACTGTCCACCGGTGAAATAAGCGACTGCGCTTTACCGTCCCGCGCGGCCTGTTCGACCTGCGCGAGCGTATACGCACGCTCAATCGTAAACACCCCCGTGCGCAGCCTGCGCAGCGCGGACATGGCCGCGCCGCAGCCCAGATACGCGCCGATATCATGGCACAGCGTGCGCACATAGGTACCCTTTGAACAAGTGACTTTTATTTCAAACTCACGCCCGCCCTCAAGGCAGTCCGTCAGCTCAAGGGACTTCACCGTAACCGGACGCGGCGCGCGCTCGACCTCGATGCCGCGGCGCGCAAGCTCGTAGAGCTTTTTCCCGTCTTTTTTGATTGCCGAGTACATCGGTGGGATCTGCAGTATATCTCCCGTAAAGCGGCTCAGCGCCGCGCGCACCGCCTCCGGCCCGGGTGCGCTTTCCGAGCGTGAAAGCACCGTGCCCGTTACATCCTGCGTGTCGGTCGTCACACCCGTTATAAAGCGCGCAAGATATTCCTTATCCGCGCACATAAGATATTCGCACGCGCGCGTGGCCTTGCCCACAAACACGGGCAATACGCCCGTCGCCATGGGGTCAAGCGTGCCCGCGTGGCCGATGCGCCGCTCGTGCAGCAGACCGCGAAGCTTGGCGATCGCGTCAAAGGACGTCCACTCGGACGGTTTATCCAGTACAAGTATCCCGTTTAACATCCGGATATTCCTCCAGTATGGCCGACAGGATCGCATCCGCAGCCTGCTTGACCGTGCCCTTCAGGTTGCAGCCGGCGGCGCGCAGATGGCCGCCTCCGCCCAGCTTCGCGCAGATACCGGACGCGTCCATGCGCTCGGACGTACGCAGAGAAATTTTGCAGCCGCCGTTTTCCTCGCGGATGGTGACGCCCGCGTCCACGCCCTCAACCTGCCGGGGCAAAGCGGACACGTTATCAACGTCGTCTTCGCCCGCGCCCGCGGCTTCAATGGCCGCGCGCGTGACATAGCATACGGCCACCCGGTCTCCAAAGAAAAACTGCATGTCGCCCAAAATTCTGCGCTCCAGCTCGATTCGCGCGCGCGTCTTGGTATCAAACAGCTCGCGGTTAAGCGCGGCGGCGTCTATTCCCATATCCATGGCGGCTGCCGCCACCCGATGGGAGTTTGCGGTGGTATTTGAATATTTAAAACAGCCCGTGTCCGTCGACACGGCGACATACAGGCTTTCCGCGCTGTCTTTGTCAAGCAATACGTCCATCTGCCGCAGCAGCTGGTAAATAAGCTCTCCCGTGGCCGCAAACTGCGGATACACGCAGTTGTGGCTGCCAAAGCCCGCATTGGTCGGATGGTGGTCGAGCACAAGGTCGACTTTCCCCGCATACGCCTGCGCGTTGATCTGCATGAGGTCGCCGCTTGCCACATCGACTGAAGCCACAAAAGCCGGTACAAACCCCTCCGGCGCGTATAAATCCTTCACAAAACCCAGATATTTCGCGGTAACCTCCGGATTGCCGAGTAAAAAGGCATTTTTTTTGCGCATACGTAAGCCGCGGCACAAGGCCGCGGCGCTGCCGAGCGTATCCCCGTCGGGGCGTTTATGGGTGATCAGCAGAATGTCCTGCGCGCTTAAAAGAACGCGCGCGGCTTCCTCAATGGTTGTCATCCGTGCCTTCCCCCTTCTTGATCTGATACAGAATATCAAGGATATGCGCGCCGCGCCCGATGGACTTGTCCAGTTCAAACACAAGCTCGGGCGTATATCGCAGCTGAACGGCCTGTCCCACCTGTCGACGCAGGTAGCCCGCGGCGGAACGAAGCCCCTCAAGCACCTCGCGCCCGTCGCGCTCGGAGTCAAGCACGCTGATATAGACCTTTGAAAAACGAAGGTCGCTGGTCGTTTCCACGCGGATGATGCTGACAAGCCCGTGTACGCGCGGGTCCTTTACCGAACGCAAAAGCACCGACAACTCGCGCATAATTTCCTCATTGATCCTGTTTAAGCGGTTTGACGGCATGGCCTGACGCCTCCCTGTTACAAAATGTTGTCTGCAAAACTCACGCCGGGTTTTCCCTAAAACGTGTCCGCGATATAATATGCCGCCGCCTCGGCGCAAACCCGACCGGCCCCGGCCAGGACGTCCGGTTTTTTCGCCGGCCGGGCGCGGGGAAACAGGATGGCATTATACCATACCTGCTACGCGGCTATGGTATAATATGTCATCATTTCCGGTTGCCCCGAAAGGGGCGAGGAAAAGGACTTAAATACCATGTATAATAACCGCTTGCGGTTATTATACCTTAATTTGTTCAATTGTGAAGGCCTCGATAATGTCGCCTTCCTTAATGTCGTTAAACCGCTCGATTCCGACGCCGCACTCATAGCCGGCGGCCACTTCGCGCGCATCTTCCTTAAAGCGCTTAAGCGAGGCAAGCGCTCCCTCGTGAATGACGACGCCGTCGCGCACAAGACGCACGCTGGCGGAACGGGAAATTTTTCCGTCGAGCACATAGCAGCCCGCGATGGTTCCCACGTCGCTGACCTTGAACACCTGACGCACCTCAACGCGCCCGAGCGCGACCTCCCTGTACTTCGGCGCCAGCATTCCCTTCATGGCCGCTTCCATTTCCTGAATACAGTCGTAAATGATCCGGTAGAGCCTGACGTCCACACCCATGCGGTCGGCATTCTCACGCGCGGACGGATCCGGACGGACATTAAAGCCGACTACGATGGCGTTGGAAGCCGAGGCAAGTAAAATATCCGATTCGGAAATAGCGCCCACGCCGCTGTGAATGACCTTGACGCGCACCTCCGGACTTGTAATCTTTTCAAGCGACGCGCGCACGGCCTCCGCCGAGCCCTGAACGTCTGCTTTTACAATGATGCCCAGTTCCTTGATCTGCCCTTCCTGAATCTGCGCATATAATTCCTCGAGCGAGACTTTTTGCGCGTTGGGATGACTTTGCTCATCCTTTTCCTGCTGTTTGCGCTGCTCGGCAAGCTCGCGCGCCATGCGCTCGTCCGCCACGCAGAAAAACAGATCTCCGGCTCCGGGTACCTCGGCAAGGCCGCTGATTTCCACCGGGACGGACGGGCCCGCCTGTTCGATTTTTCTGCCCTTGTCGTCGGTCATTGCGCGCACGCGCCCGACGGACTTTCCGGCGATGATGATATCGCCCAGCTTAAGCGTTCCGTTTTGCACCAGCACGGTGGTCACGGCGCCGCGCCCGCGGTCAAGCTTCGCTTCAATGACGGTGCCGCGCGCCGCGCGGTTGGGGTTTGCGCGCAGGTCGCGCATATCGGCGGTAAGCAAAACCATTTCAAGCAGGTGGTCGATGCCCATCCCGCTGATTGCCGAAATCGGGCATACAATGGTGTCTCCGCCCCATTCCTCGGACACCAGCTCATATTCGGTCAGCTGCTGCTTGATGCGGTCAGGGTTGGCGTCCGGCTTATCCATTTTATTGATGGCTACAATGACGGGGATCTGCGCGGCTTTGGCGTGGTGGATCGCCTCAATCGTCTGCGGCATGATGCCATCCTCCGCGGCGACGACTAAAATCGCGATGTCCGTGACCTGCGCTCCGCGCGCGCGCATTGAGGTAAATGCCTCATGGCCCGGCGTATCCAGGAAGGTGATGTCCCTTCCGTTTATGGAAACGCGGTAAGCGCCGATATGCTGCGTGATGCCGCCGGCTTCGCCCGCGACCACGTTTGTTTTCCGAATCGCGTCCAAAAGCGATGTCTTGCCGTGATCGACATGTCCCATGACAACGACGACCGGATCGCGCAGTTCAAGGTTTTCTTCAGCGTCCTGCGTCGCGTCGATCAGCTTTTCTTCGATTGTAACAACGACCTCGCGCTCGACCTTTGCGCCCATTTCCATGGCCACCAGCGCCGCTGTATCGTAATCGATCACTTCGGAAACCGAAGCCATGACGCCCAGCTTCATCAGTTGCTTTACCACTTCGGCGCCGGTCTTTTTCATGCGCGAGGCAAGCTCTCCGACTGCGATTTCATCGGGGATAATCACTTTGATCGGTTGCTTTTTCTGCATCTCTATCTGCAGGCGGCGCATTTTTTCCTGTTCTTCCTGCCGCCTTTTCTGCGAAAACGGCGGCTTGCCGCGCTTGTCCACGACGCGCTTGATCTTCTCTTTTCCCTGATTCATATTCTGCGCGCGGTCGGGCACGAGCCTGTCAACGCGCTCATCATAGCGCGCAAGGTCCACCGAGGCGCCGCGCGTGTCGATCACGCGCACACTGGGCTCGGTCTTCTGCCCACCCTGATTAAACGAAGCCACGCGGTTTTGCTGCGGCGCGGGCTGATGCGTACCGGGATGCGGATGCACCGGGGGTTTTCCCTGCTGTCCCGCTGCTGCCGCAGGGGCGGCGGGAGCTGCGGGATCCGGCGCGACAGTCTCAGGCCGAGCCGCAGCAGCTGCCGCGGCGGCAGCTGCCAAATCGCTTTCGCGCTTCTCCTGGCCCTGCGCGAACACCTGCTCAAGATTATCTATCTGATTATTCTGGGTGATGACCTCAAAAACGACATTGAGCTCTTCGTCGGTCAGAGCCTGCATATGGTTTTTCGGCACAGTCATATAGTCGGTCAGAATTGTCATCACGTCCTTGGAGGGCATGTCGAAATCCTTGGCCACCTCATGCACCCGGTATTTATTCAAACTACTCACTAATAAGCCACCTCACACTTTATTGCACTCAATCAGGCGCGAACGCCGCATAACTTCCACTGTTTTCTCATCAGCCGCGCGCATTTTTTCCTTTGCGCACTGCGCGTCGGACAGGTTGTTTTTCTTCTGCTTCCATCTTTTGGAGCACCAGCGCGGCAAGTCCCGGCTCCGGCCCATCGGCCAGTGCGCGAACGGCTGCCGCCGCAAGTCCCGCATCCGTAAGCGCAAGCACCGCACAATACTGCCGTCCCAGTGCGGCGCCCAGCTCTTCCCTTGTGTATGGCAGCGCAAGGAAAACCGTCTGCCCTTTTTTTGCAAGTCCGCACGCCCTGTGTGCGGTATTTGCGGCGGCGTCCGCCGCAACAAAAATCACGGCTGCGCGCCCTGAACGCACAGCGTCCGTCACGGGCTCTTCCCCGACAGCGGCGTTTCCGCCCTTTTTGGCAAGTCCAAATAGCCCCAGTGCTTTATCCATCCTCCGGCCGTTCCTCCATCTGCTCTAAAAGCGCGGCGTACACCGCATCCGGTATCTGGATGCCGAACGCTCTTTCCAGTGCCCTGGCCTTTTTTGCCCTTTTCAGGCACTCCATGTCCGCGCATACATACGCGCCGCGCCCGGGCAGCTTCCCCTTGAAATCCAGACTGATTTCCCCCTCGGGTGAGCGCACCACGCGGATAAGCTCCTTTTTCGGCCGCATCTGGCGGCAGCCGAGGCATTGCCGGAGCGGTATTTTCTTTGGCGGCATACCAAGCACCCCCTAAGTCCCCTCGCGCTTATGCCTGCGAGGCAGGCTTGATATCGATCTTAAAGCCGGTCAGCTTGGCGGCAAGACGCGCGTTCTGCCCCTCCTTGCCGATGGCAAGGGACAGCTGGTCGTCGGGCACAAGCACGCGGCAGCTCTTTTTGTCCTCCAGGACCTCGACGTCGACCACGCTTGCAGGTGACAGCGCCGATGCGACATACCGGGCCGGATCGTCGCTGTATTTTATGATATCTATTTTCTCGCCGTGCAGCTCGCTTACAATGCTTCCGACGCGCGCGCCGCGCGGCCCCACGCATGCTCCGATCGGATCGACGTTTTCATCATTTGACCAGACGGCAAGCTTGGTGCGATTGCCCGCCTCGCGCGCGATGCTTTTAATTTCCACCACGCCTTCGTGGATTTCGGGCACCTCCAGCTCAAATAAACGCTTGACAAGACCCGGGTGTGTGCGTGAAATCAGCACCTGCGGCCCACGCGTCATTTTGCGCACTTCAACGACGAACACCTTGACAAGGTCGCCCTCGCGCAGTACTTCGCCCTTGACCTGCTCGCTGGCCATAAGCATGACCTCGATGCGGTCGGCCTTGCTGCCGATTTCCAGCACCAGCGCGCCCGTGCGCGGATCGACCCGCGAAACCGTGGCGGTCAGGATCTCATGCTCCTTGGAGGTGAATTCCTGAAAAACCATCCCCCGCTCCGCCTCGCGGATACCCTGTATGATTACCTGTTTGGCCGTCTGGGCGGCAATGCGTCCGAAGTTTTTGGTCTTGATTTCGATATTTACGATGTCGCCAAGCTCCGCGGTCTCCGAAATCTCACGGGCCTGCTCGAGCGAAAGCTGCGTGCTCGGGTTTTCAACCTCTTCGACGACCTCTTTGCTCACAAACATGCGGATTTCCTTGTTCTGGTCATCCAGCTCCACGAAAACGTTGTCGGAAACGCCCGCGTTGTCGCGTTTAAACGCCGTAGTCAGCGCCTGTGCAATTTTTTCCCGCATATACTGCGCGGGAATTCCCTTTTCCCGTTCGATCTGCGTAATGGCATCAAAAAACTCCGTACTCATTTTTCCCGATCTCCCCAATCTGATGCTTTTTATATCCTTTGTATTGTACCTGCTTAAAATTCCATTCTCAGGCGCACCTGCGCAATATCCCTGCCCGGAAAATGCATGGTTTCTCCCCCTGCGTCGATATCCACGTCTCCGTCGGTATACGCCAAAAGGCGACCCACATGCGTTTTGGAGGAAAACATAGGTTTGTAGAGACCCACCTCCACCAGATGCCCTATAAAACGCGCAAAATCTTCCGGGCGTTTGAGCGTACGCTCAAGTCCGGCCGACGACACCTCAAGGATATAGCTTGTTTCGATCGGGTCGGCCTGATCAAGCAGCACATCCATCTCGCGGCTGACGGCTTCGCACTGGTCGATGGTGACGCCTTCCTCATTATCTATATATATGCGCAGATACCACTGCCCGCCCTCTTTGAGATATTCAACATCCCAGAGCGTGCAGCCGTTTTTTTCGGCGACCGGCCGGGCAAGCTGTGCGACAGTTTCCGTAACCTTTTTCATAAAACACCCAAACATATAAAATTCCCGGGCCAGAACCGGTATCAGCCGGCACAATACGCCGCTGCGCGCCGCCTGGGCGGCCGACCGCGCATGTAAAAATGTTCCCTGTCAATAATAAAGAGTGGGATAAACCCCACTCTAACATCCTTGCTTACAATCTTCTGCCATGCTTATTGAAATAATATCACCTTTTCATCATAAAAGCAAGCATTTATTGATATTATTCCGATTCCCGCCGCGGATATACGCGCTCACGCCGCGCTGGTTCCCCGGCAAAACGCGAAGCCCCGCCTGACAGACGGCTGCCCGGCGCGCCTGAGAGGCCTGCTCACCCGCCGCCGCACAGCCGGATTGCGGCGCCGACTGCCTTTCGGCCTGCGTTTTGACCGCGCTGCGAAGGACTCTTTCGTGCGTCTCCGGGACAAGAAATATGGCTCCCCTCCGCGCTAAATGTGCACGGTGCCGATGTGTTCATGCACCTCGGATCTGTTCTTTCCGTTGGCTTTTGCCCGATAGAGCGCCGTGTCCGCCTTTTTGATGAGCGCCTGGGCGGATTCATCCTGATACTGGCTGATCCCGCAGCTGACCGTAACATGCACGCCGTTTTCAAACAGCGTGTTGCGGATGGCCTGCGCGATCCGCTCAAACAGCGAAACGGCGTCCGTAAGCGGCGTATCCGGCATGATAACCAGAAATTCCTCGCCGCCGTACCGCCCGATCACGTCCGTGGCGCGGCAGGTCTCCGTCAGAATGCGCGCGATGCCCACAATGACCGCGTCGCCCGTCAGATGGCCGTGCTCATCGTTGACACGCTTGAAGTCGTCAATATCGATCATGAGGATGGACAGCGGATATTCAATGCGGCGCGCCCTCTCAAGCTCCTCGCGCAGCCGCTTGAAGGAATATTTGTGGTTTAGCAGCATGGTCATGGAGTCGCGCAGAGAAAGCTCCTTGAGCGCGCGATTTTTCGACTCGATGGTTTTCTTGTCCATAAAGGCGGAAAAGCATGCTTTAAAAACCATTCTGCTGAGCATCCACGCAAGGATGTTCATAAACAGGGCGTTGATGCGAAGGATGAGCACGGCGCCTGCATCCGGCTGATAACCCGGCAGCAAAAAATAGAACGCGCCGTATACAAGCAGGAGGATGACCGCCGACCGGACCGGCGGCATGATGATGAAGGCCGCCACCGCAAACTGCGCGATCACATATGTATTGATGGAGGCCAGAACATCCTGCCCCGTTACGCTCATCATGCACCCCGCAAACAGCATGCCCGTAGTGTAGAGCAGCTGGAGTCCCTTGAACACGCGCGGGTGAACGTGCGCGCTGTTTTTATAGAGAATGAACACGCACGGAAGATATGCAAGGCATGAAAAAACAAGCACCCAGGAGATTTCTGCGACCCCGCCGATTATATCCCTGAACAGCCAGAGGATCAGCAGCTCGGCGAAAAGGATGACGATAGATGTGCTCATGGAGCGCCGCACGTTTTCCATACATACGCCGACTAAAAACTCCGCTTTATATGCTTCAGGGATTTTTTTCCTGAATTTGAACGGCTTCATCGCTTTGTTCCCCATTCATTTGTTCTCTGCTCTGATCCATCGTCCCGTTTCCCGGACGTTAATCCAACACAGGAGAGCATTGTGCGAAGATGAAGTCTGGCTAACCCCATTGCTGCCTGTTGAGATGGTAAACGCTGTTTTCCCCGACCTCTGGTGTAAGCCGCGGCGGACCTAAACGATAATCCGCCCCGCTTTCCGAAAGGCGGCAAACACGGAGTGTCCGTCTGTGCCGGGCAATCCCTTAAAGCGGTACACTGTACGGCGTGCTGGGTATTATTTACTTTTAATATACATGAAATTATGCCATAAATAAACAGAATCTTTTGAGTCATCCGCTTTTTGCGCTGCGCTTTATCTTCCTCTTTTTTGGGTTTATCTCCGCTAAGTGCGCGCAATACGTTTGCTGATGCCGGAAATGTGTATCCCGGCAAGCCGGCCGCCCCGACATGACCGCGTGTTTTCCGTGGTGGTTGGGAAAAGGGACGGACAAAAAACTGCGGCACAGGAGAACCTCCTGTGCCGCACAGCGGTATTGTTTGCGTTTTCCGAAACCATGCGCGTGCGTTCAGCTTTCCATCTGCTTTCCAAGAAATCCCGCAACCGCTTGCGCCAGCTTATATTCGGTATCCCCCGGCACCGCGCTGCCCTCTCCGGAAACAAAAAGCACGCAGCCCACCACATCGCCCTCGGCGATAATGGGCGCCGCCACGCCTACGTGTAGAACTTATCGACGCCCTCCACAATGGGAACCTTGTGCTCGCCGGGCTTATACTGGAATATCTGGCGGCCTTCCATAATCCGTTCGAGCTCCTCGCTCATGCGCTTGTCGGCAATTCCCCGACGCCCGGTGCCGGTGGCCGCGATCACGGTGTCCCGGTCGGCAACCGCGACTGCGCTTCCGGTGGTTTTATTGAGCGTATCGCATATCTGCGCGGCAAAGGCCGACAGCTCTCCGATGGGCGAATACTTTTTAAAGATGACCTCTCCGTCCTTATCGGTATAGATCTCCAGCGGGTCGCCCTCTCTGATGCGCATCGTCCTGCGGATTTCCTTAGGGATGACCACACGCCCGAGATCGTCGATACGGCGTACGATTCCTGTTGCTTTCAATTTAGGAACCTCCTACTTGTGTGAGTTCTGTTATAGTATCCGTAACGGCTGCCAAAATATGCATGCTCCCCACATGGTCAATTTTGGGCCATTTTCCATCCGTTTCCGGCTAAAAATCAGTTTTATGCTGCTTAAGCTGACTTACCGCGTTTGTAATGCGTTCCTTTGCCTCCTGGCCGGACTGCCCGGACTGTACATATTGGATCACGCCGTTTTTTTGCGCTGGGGCAAGGCTTCCGAAAAAGCTCAAAGCGTCTACATCCTGCGAAAGCGCCATGCCCAGACCAAGCGGTATGTCCGACACATTTTTGTTGGGGTTTTTACCCATGCCGATAAACGAACTGTTTTCTTCCATCCTGAAACCGTCTCCTTGATTTTGATAAATTCGGCTTTTTCTTAATTTACCGTGGTATTAGTATCTGCGCGGGGATAAATATTATTTAGACTGTACGCGCCGCGCGGCGGACGGTGAAAATACTCCACATATTTTTCATTCTTGACATAAATAATTTAGTGATGTAGTATAAAAATTACTGGGATAATTTGGAAGCACTGAAAAATCGTAAAGCGGCTTTCCGGACTCCACATCAAAAAAGGAGGTGGGCAGAATGACAGGTCTTTTTGATAATGGTATTGCCGGCGGAAATTCTTTAACGGTATCAAAGTTGGATTTTACGGCAATTTTGCCCGCGCCGAGCTTGTAGCGGTCTTTCGGAATTGTATCCCGCGGGCGTTTTGCGTCTTCGGAGCAGAACGTCTATTTTTTACGAATTTTTGAGGTGGCTTATGTTTCCGTGGAAAAAAGGCAGTATGCGCTTGCTCGCTTATTTTGCGAGAAAGCGCTATTTTCGTTATTTTTTAGCTGTCGTGTGCACCGGCGTGGCCGTTGCCTTTTCGTTTTTAAATCCGCAGGTTATCCGCATCACCATCGACTCGGTGCTTGGAAGCGAACCGTTCGCGCTGCCGGACTATATGGTTTCAGCCATCAGCCGGTTGGGCGGGCGTGATTTTCTGCGCGGTAATATCTATCTGTGCGCACTTGCGGTGATCGCATTTTCCGCTCTGTCCGGGCTTTTTAACTTCGTCCGGCGTTATATTGCGACCGAGTCGGCCGAACACCTCACCAAAAACCTGCGCGACAAGCTGTTTGAGCATATTCAGAAGCTGCCGTTTGACTGGCATATCAAAATACAGACCGGCGACATCATCCAGCGCTGCACCTCCGATGTGGAGCTGATCCGCACGCTGCTTGCAAATCAGCTCATCGATATTGTGCGCATGCTGTTTTTGGTCGTTTTTTCACTGATCATTATGTTTTCCATGGACGTTTATATGACCTGGGTGTCTCTGGCGCTCATTCCGATCATCGTTGTTTACTCGCTTGTGTTTTACGGCAAGGTATCCAGCCGCTTCCTGCAGGTCGATGAGGCGGAGGCCTCGCTGCAAACGGTGGTGCAGGAAAATCTCACCGGTGTGCGCGTGGTGCGCGCGTTTGGTCGTGAACGCTTCGAGATGAACCGGTTTGATGAAAAGAACAAAGGCTTTTACGACCTGAACGTCCACTTAAATGATATGATGGCCTATTTCTGGAGTCTGGGCGATATTATGACCGGGCTTCAGCTGATTATTGTGGTGTTCGCCGGCGTCCAGCGCTGCACCTCCGGACAAATGACGCTGGGTACGTTTTTAAGCTTCTACACCTATTCGTCTATGCTCATCTGGCCGGTGCGCGCGCTCGGACGCATTGTCTCCGAGCTTGGAAAGGTGCGCATTTCTACCGACCGCATCCGCTCTATCCTGAGCACCGAGCCGGAAGCCACGCCGGCCGACAGCCTGCGCCCGGATATTAAGGGCGAAATTACCTTTGAAAACGTATCCTTTTCCTATGACGGGCAGCCCGTGCTCAAGGATGTCAGCTTTACGCTCAAACCGGGCACGACCATGGCTATTCTTGGCGGAACGGGCAGCGGAAAAAGCACGCTCGTGCACCTGCTGTGCCGCATGTACGACGTACCCGTGGACAGCGGCAGGATATTGATTGACGGCATCGACATCCGGGAAATCGACCGCCTGCATATGCGCAAAAATGTCGGGCTTGTTTTACAGGAATCCTTCCTGTTTTCCAAATCCATTCGGGATAACATCCGTGCCACCCGGCCGGCCGCCACGCCCGAGGAGGTTCGCGGATGTGCGGAGATCGCGGATGTGGACGACGCCGTTTCCGCCTTCGCGCAGGGCTATGATACCGTCATCGGCGAGCGCGGCGTTACGCTGTCGGGCGGGCAGAAGCAGCGCGTGTCCATTGCGCGCATGCTCATGCAGAAAGCGCCCATTATGGTGTTTGACGATGCGCTGTCCGCCGTCGACGCACAGACCGACGCGCGCATCCGCGAAAATCTGAAAGCGCACACGCAGGGGCAAAGCCCCACCACCTTTATTATTTCCCACCGCATCAATACGCTGATGCAGGCGGACATCATTATGGTGCTGCAGGATGGCCGCATTGAGGAAATGGGGACACACGCGCAGCTTTTGCAGAGTAACGGTACATACCGGCGTATCTGCGACATGCAGGGAGGGCTGGAGCCCTCGCAGGCATTCTGCACCGAGGAGGGCGGCACAATATGAAGCTCTTTAAATTTAAACGAAAAAAAGACCCGGATGAAAAGCCCTTTTCCTTTGCGGTTTGGGCAAAGATACTGCCCTACACCAAGCCCTATAAAAAGAAACTGATCGGCATCATCGTAACCATGCTGCTGTGCGCCGTGATCGATGTTTGTATTCCGCTGATCTTAAGCTACGCGGTCGATCATTTTATCGTGCCAAAAACAACGGAAAACATTGTTCCCTTTACGCTTTTTACAGTACTCGTCATCCTGTTTCAGGGCGCAACGGTCATCTGGTTTGTCCGCATGGCTATGCGCGTGGAGCTGGGCATGAGCCGCGACCTGCGCCGTGATCTGTTCAGCCGCCTGCAGACGCTTTCCTTCTCTTATTATAATAAGACGCCCGTGGGTTACCTCATCGCGCGCATCATGAGCGATACCGCGCACATTGGAGACGTCATCGCATGGGGTCTTGTCGACCTTCTTTGGGCGCTTGCGTATATCTTCGGCGTTTTCATCTCCATGTTCATTCTCAACTGGCGTCTTGCATTTATCGTGCTTGCCATCGTACCGCCGCTTGCGCTGCTCACCGTCTATTTTCAGAACAAAATCCTGCGTATAAACCGGCGCGTGCGGCGGATCAATTCGCTCATTACCGGCGCGTTTAACGAGGGGATCACCGGCGCGCGCACCTCGAAGACACTGGTTATCGAAGCGCAAAACGCAAGCGAATTCGGCGGCATCACGCAGAACATGTATAAGGAAAGCTCAAAAATCGCCATGCTTGGCGCTATGTTCTGGCCGGTGCTTATGTTTTTGGGCTCCGTTTCAACGGCGCTGGTGCTGTCCTCCGGAAGCAGCCTTTTCATGCGCGGCGTAATTGAATACGGTGTGCTGGCCGCCTTTATAAACTATACCGTAAGTATTTTCGAGCCTATCGAGCAGCTGGCACGCGTTTTTTCCGATTTTGTATCCACGCAGGCAAACATTGAGCGTGTAACCGAGCTGCTTGAGCACACGCCCGATATCACAGACCGCCCCGACGTGGTGGAGAAGTACGGCGACTGCTTTAAGCCCAAAACGGAAAACTGGGAGTCCATCACGGGCGACATTGAATTTAAAGACGTCACCTTCCGCTATCCCGATGGAAATGAAAACGTGCTCGAGCACTTTAACCTAAACGTGCCCGCGGGTACCTATGTGGCTATTGTCGGGGAGACCGGCGCGGGGAAAAGTACGCTTGTAAACCTCGTATGCCGCTTTTTCGAGCCGACCGAGGGCTGCGTACTCATCGACGGATGCGATTACCGCGAACGCTCCCAGCTCTGGCTGCACTCAAATATCGGCTACGTGCTGCAAAGCCCGCATTTGTTTTCAGGTACCGTGCGCGACAACATCCGCTACGGACGCTTAGACGCGACGGATGCTGAAATCGCCGAGGCGGCGAGGCTTGTTTCGGCTGACAAGGTCATCGCAAAGCTTGAAGACGGCATGGACTCAGTCGTCGGCGAGGGCGGTGATCGGCTTTCAACGGGTGAAAAACAGCTGATCTCCTTCGCGCGTGCCGTGCTTGCCGATCCGCGCATCTTTATCCTCGATGAGGCGACCTCCTCGGTGGATACCGAAACCGAGCAGCTGATCCAGCGCGCAATCTCCGACATGCTGCGCGGACGCACTTCCTTTATCATCGCGCACAGGCTTTCCACCATCCGCATGGCGGACGTCATACTGTATGTCAAGGACGGCCGGATTGCCGAGCAGGGTACGCACGAGCAGCTGATGCAGGCGCGTGGTCTGTATTATGGACTGTATTCGCGTCAGGTCAGCGAGGATGTGCAAAAGCAAATTCTCGACAGTCCTGCCGCAGTCAAAATATAACCCCCGGGAGGGAGAACCTGCCGTATCCGGCTTTGGTTTCTTATTCCCCAATGTATCCGGCAAAATAAAAGCCCGCCGCCTGTGACGAATCTTCGGGAGCGTTTCGTGTATCGCGGATGCCTCAATAAAAACCAATATAGCGGATGGTCTACGGGTTGCTGATTTGTCTGTGCAGCGCCTCTTTCGGTATAGATAGCCCTGCACGCAGCATCAGGTTTAGAAATCACTAAAACGTATTTGGTTAAGGCGTCGGAAGTCCCCGCATGGGAACTTCCGACGCCTTAATAACGTATTTGTTGCGCAGTCATTATATTCTCATAGCGTCCTGTTGCTTTCCCGCCGCTGATTTCTTTTTGCATATTTGATTATTCGCGGAGGACCCACCCTGTATTTTCTCTCCGTCTGCCCGATCCGCAGTTTGCGGCACGCTTGCAGAAAGCCGCGCTTGTATTCCCCGCCGCCGGCGAGTTTTTTTCCCAACAAAAAACAAACAGCCACCGTGCGGGATTTCCCCGAACGGTGGCTGTTTTAATGTACTATCTGTATTATTAATCCAGAATATTACACTTTGTATTTGGGTCTTTTCTTGTAGGTGGTGTGCAGGTACTCATGTGCCTTGTGGCTGCCCGGCTTATCCAGAAATTCCTTATAGATCTGCTGGATAAGCGGATTTTCATGAGACTTACGCAGCTTCATGGCGTCGTCCTGCTGATAGATGGCCTTCGCGCGAAGCGCGCGCAGATCGCTGAAGTTGGTGACGGACGAGGGCTGAATGGGCTGACCGCCGCCGTTTACGCAGCCGCCCGGGCAGGCCATGATTTCAACAAATTCATACTGCTTGCTGCCATCCTTGATGCTTTCGAGCAGTTTCTTGGCGTTACTCAAGTCCGGAAACCGCGGCGACGCGCACCTTTAAGCCATTTAAGTCGTACTCGGCTTCCTTGATTCCCTCAACGCCGCGCACCGCGTGAAACTCGACCTTTTCAAGCTCCTTGCCGGTGACAAGCTCAACGACCGTACGCAGGGCCGCTTCCATAACGCCGCCCGTTGCGCCGAAGATGACGCCCGCGCCGGAGGCAATGCCGAAGGCGGGGTCAAACGGCTTCGTCGGGAAGCTCGGTAAACTCAAGGCCTGCGCGCTCGATCATACGGCCAAGTTCACGGGTGGTGATGGTCGCATCGATATCGGGCAGACCCGCGGCATCCTGATCTCTCACGCTTGATTTCAAACTTTTTGGCCGTGCAGGGCATCACGGTGACGACGAAGATATCCTTCGGGTCAATGCCCATCTTCTGGGCGTAATAGGTTTTCATCATTGCGCCGAACATCTGCTGCGGGGATTTGCAGGAGGACAGGTTGGGGATAAATTCAGGATAATACTGCTCGCAGTAGCGGATCCAGCCGGGCGAGCAGGAGGTGATGAGCGGCAGCGCGCCGCCCTTTTCAATGCGCTCGAGAAGCTCCGTGCCTTCCTCGAGAATGGTCAGATCGGCCGTAACGTCCACGTCAAACACGCCGTCAAAACCAAGGCGGCGCAGCGCGGCGGCCATCTTGCCCTCGACATTTGTGCCAATGGGCATTCCGAAGCACTCGCCGAGCGCCACGCGCACGGACGGGGCCGTACCCACGACGACATGCTTTTTCGGGTCGGCGATGGCGGTAAACACCTCGTCGATGCTTTCTTTTTCCATCAGCGCGCCGGTCGGGCACGCCACGATGCACTGTCCGCAGGAAACGCAGGCGGTTTCATTCAAATCGCGGTCAAACGCGCAGGAAATGTGTGTCTGGAAACCGCGGTCGTTGGGTCCAATGACCGATACGGCCTGATTCTGCTTGCATACGGCCACACAGCGGCGGCACAGCACGCACTTTGAATTGTCGCGCACCAGATGCAGCGCAGAATCCTCGACCTGCGGCTTTAAGCCTTCGGTCTTGTAACGGATCGTATCCAGCCCGAACTCCTTGGCAAGGCTCTGCAGCTCGCAGTTATTCGAGCGCGAGCAGGTCAGGCAGTCCATGCGGTGGTTGGATAAAATAAGCTCAAGGGTCATCTTGCGCGCCTTGCGCAGTGCGGGCGTGTTGGTGAAAACCTCCATGCCCTCGTTTACGGGAAATACGCAAGCAGCCACGAAGGAACGCGCGCCCTTGACTTCCGCCACGCAGATGCGGCAGGCGCCGATGGCGTTTATTTCTTTGAGGTAGCACAGGGTGGGTATTTTGATGCCGGCACCGCGCGCGGCTTCCAGGATCGTTGAACCCTTTGGCGCTTCAACGTCAATGCCGTTGATTTTCAGTTTGACTGTGTCCATGCTTGTCTCTCCTTTCCGCTTAATGCTTCACGATTGCGCCGAATTTGCACCGCTCGATGCAGGCGCCGCACTTGATGCAGACGGCCGGATCGATCACGTGCTTTTCCTTGACCTTGCCCGAAATGGCCCCAACAGGGCAGACGCGCGCGCAGGCCGTGCAGCCCACGCACTTGTCGGGCAGTATGCTGTAGCGCAGCAGCTTCTTGCATACGCCGGCCGGGCACTTCTTGTCGCGGACATGGGCAACGTATTCATCCCGGAAATAGCGCAGCGTGGAGAGCACCGGATTGGGCGCGGTCTGTCCAAGCCCGCACAGGGAGTTGTTTTTGATATGCAGGCACAGCTCCTCCATCAGGTCGAGGTCTTCCATTTCGCCGTTGCCGCTGGTGATTTTTTCAAGCAGCTCATACAGACGCTTGGTGCCGATGCGGCACGGCGAGCACTTGCCGCAGGATTCATCCACCGTAAACTCAAGAAAGAACTTGGCGATATCGACCATGCAGTTGTCCTCGTCCATAACGATCAGTCCGCCCGAGCCCATCATCGAGCCGATGGCGATGAGGCTGTCATAATCGATGGGCGTGTCGATAAGGCTTGCGGGGATGCAGCCGCCGGAGGGTCCGCCGGTCTGCGCGGCTTTAAACTTCTTGCCGCCCGGCACGCCGCCGCCGATATCCTCAATGATCTCGCGAAGCGGGGTTCCCATGGGGATTTCAACAAGGCCGGTGTTGGTGATCTTTCCGCCCAGCGCGAACACCTTGGTGCCCTTGGATTTTTCCGTGCCGATGGCGGCAAACTTCTCAGCGCCGTTATTGAGAATCCACGGGATGTTTGCATAGGTTTCAACGTTGTTTAAAATGGTCGGCTTGCCGAACAGTCCCTTGACCGCCGGAAACGGCGGGCGCGGGCGCGGCTCGCCGCGGTGGCCCTCGATGGAGGTCATTAAAGCCGTCTCTTCGCCGCACACAAAAGCGCCGGCGCCCAGACGGATCTCAAGATCAAATTTAAAGTCGGTACCGAAAATATTATCTCCCAAAAAGCCGTATTCACGCGCCTGCTTTATGGCGATACCGAGGCGTTTGACGGCGATGGGGTACTCGGCACGGACGTACACATAGCCCTGGGTTGCGCCGATGGCATAGCCGGCGACGGCCATGGCCTCGATGACTGAGTGCGGGTCGCCCTCAAGCACCGAACGGTCCATAAACGCGCCGGGGTCACCCTCGTCGGCGTTGCAGCAAACATATTTCTGATCGTTAACCGACCTTGCGGCAAACTCCCATTTTGTGCCGGTGGGAAATCCTGCGCCGCCGCGGCCGCGAAGGCCGGACTTTTTGATCAGGTCGATGACCTGCTCGGGAGTCTGCTCGGTCAGCGCGCGGGCAAGTGCCTGATAGCCGTCGAAGGCGATGTACTCGTCAATATTCTCCGGGTCAATGACGCCGCAGTTTCTCAGCGCGATACGAAGCTGCTTTTTATAAAAAGGCGTTTCGTTTAAATTCTTGGTGATGTGCTCAGAGTCCTCCTCTGTGCACAAAAGGCGCTTCACGGTGCGGCCCTTGATGATGTGCTCGTTCACGATCTCCTTGGCATCCTCCGGCATCACACGGCCGTAATAAACGCCCTCGGGATAAATGACGACGATGGGACCCAGCGTGCAAAGTCCAAAGCAGCCCGTACGTACGACCTTGACCTCTTTTTCCAGACCGTTTGTCTTGAGCTCGCTTTCAAGCTGACCGATCAGCTTTTCGCTGCCCGAAGAGGTGCATCCGGTTCCGCCGCAGACCAGTATGTGGGATCTTACAAATTCCATAGTACTTGCTCATTCCTTTCAGTCTGCCCGTGTGCGCCATGCGCGCCGGCAGACGGTTTGTTTTATTCTGCGGCTCCAATGGTATAATCGGTCACAACGCGGCCGTTTACCAGATGCTCGCTTACAACCTTGGCCGCCTTTTCAGCGGTCATTTTCACATACGTAACCTTTTCCTTGCCGGGGGCATAGACCTCGACGATCGGCTCGAGCCGGCAAACGCCGATGCAGCCGGTCTGATGAACGGCCACGTCCATGAGCTTACGCTTGCCCACTTCGCTTACAAACGCCTCTAAAACAGGCCGTGCGCCTGCCGCGATGCCGCAGGTCGCCATGCCGACCACGACGCGTGTGCCGTCGGCGTCCGTGCGGCGCAGGTTGATCTTGCTTTGCATGCTATCCCGAATGGCCTTGAGTTCCTCAATGGACTTCACAAAATCGCCTCCCAATATTAATACCGCTTATTAAACGTGTTTTTTGCCTGTTAAATGAAATCCTGCTGGTTATCCCTGACATACTCGTCAATCCACAAAAGGATCTCCGGATTATCGATGGGCACCCCATCAAGAATGTCGCAAATCTGCTCGGTGTTAAGCTCGAAGATGTCCGCGCCGTTTTCAAGCCGGCAGATAAACCGGATGCCCGGCGCGCCCTGAATGAGCGTCACCATTGTGGCGGCCAGATCACCCACGGGCGGAAAATCGATGTGGCCTGTCAAAAACCGCGCGCGCACGCGCGTTCCCTCGCCGGGGGTGCTTTTGATATCAAACTGACCGCCCGTCTGTTCCGCGGCCATTTTATAAAGCGGCAGACCCATGCCGACCTTGCGGGTCGTGCGCGTGGTCGTAAACGGGTCGACGACCGTCTTTAAAAACCCGGCCTCCATGCCGCATCCGTCGTCGTTGATTTCTATATCCAGCGTCCCGGCGGCTTTGTCCCAGGAAAGCCGGATGAGGATATTCTGTGCGCCGGCGGAAACCGAGTTTTGCGCAATGTCTAAAATGTGCAGGGACAGCTCTTTCATTTTCTGTGTTTTTCAATGATTCCGTCGACATCGTCCGGAACCAGACGGCCGTAAACCTCGCCGTCAACGACCATAACGGGCGCGAGTCCGCAGCAGCCCAGGCAGCGGGTGGCGTCGAATGAAAACTTCCCGTCGTCGGTGATGTCCCCGGCCTTGATGCCCAGAACCTTTTCCACGCGGCTGAGTATGTCCCCCGAGCCTCTGACATAGCACGCGGTGCCCATGCAGACGCTTACGGTGTGCTCACCCTTGGGGTTGAGGGTAAACTGCGTGTAAAAAGACGCCACGCCGTAGATTTCGCTCAGCGAAAGTCCCAGCTCCTCGGCGATGATGATAAGGACCTCCTCGGGCAGATACCCGTAGATGTCCTGCGCGCGCTGGAGCACGGGCATGGTCGCGCCCTTTTTGCCCTTGTACTCGCCGATGGCCTCCATCAGCTGCGCTTCCTGCTCCTTGGTCCCGTTAAACGGCACCTTTGTCTTTAAGTTTGGCATTATTTGGCTTCCTCCTTAAAACTATACCGGCGTTTATCAAAAAGACATATGCACCGGAACAATCAGTGTAAAGGAAATTGTTAATACATTAACAATCAACTGTAATATTATAGCATGTTTTTTAACATAATGCTAGTGTAAATTCTACATTTTGCAGCATATTTTGCCGAAAAACGCGCATGCGGCAGCGTGCCTGAAAAAAAATAAAACGCCGGGATAAACAGATCGCGTTTCCTTCCCCCCATCATTTCCCTGCCATGCCGCGGGAACCGGGGCCTTTTCTACGCGCGAGCCGCCGGAAAGCGATTGGAATGCGCACTTTCAGTATTTTTGGCATGCCGTCTGCGGCGTTTGGCGGCCTGTCCGGCACGCTTCCGGCATAAAAAAGCCGGCCGTAACAAGCCGGCGGGATGTGCAAAAAATAATTTACGCGCACCCACGTAAATGCCCGCCTATTTTCCGACCTGCCGCGCGCCGAGCGCGTACAGTGCGGCAATAATGGCGGGCGCGTCCGCTTTTTCGCTTTCAAGCACATTTTCCGCGTCACGGATGGCAAAAAGGTCGTGCGCGTCGGAGTTTGATATCCTGCCCAGCCCCGTAAGGGCCGGTTGGGCCCTCAAAAGCGCCGCCGCGTCGCATTCGCGTGTCGTTTCAAAAACCGAAAAGCCCATGCTCGCGTCGTAAACGCCCAGGTTACTCAGCAGCGAAAAAGACGGCCTGTCTATGTGCGCGGGCAGGGCGATGCCGCCGTATTGTCTGAGCAGCTGCGCCGTCTCATAGACGCCGATGGACGTGGCCGCGGAGAGCATCCTGTCCT
Source organism: Oscillospiraceae bacterium (assembly GCA_963678505.2). GTDB lineage: Bacteria > Bacillota > Clostridia > Oscillospirales > JAVBQB01. The sequence goes on from CAXXFP010000018.1 coordinate 25,428, forward strand.
CTTCCCCAACGGCGTTGTCGTCTGCGTCCATGATCGTCTGGCGGCCGAAAATACGCGGCACATTAACCCTATCGGGCAGGCGCGCGCGGACATAGTCCGAAAAAGCAAGCGCCGCGCCGCAGTCGGGCAGCAGGCAAAGCACATGCACCTCTTCGGCCGTGGTAAGCTCCATGGCCGCAACGGCAAGAATACCCGCGTTTTCTGCCGCGCGGCTGACCGCTTCACAGTTTAAGCAGGAATTGTGGTCGGCCACGGCAATGACCTGAAGGCCCGCAAGCGCCGCCATGTTGCACAGGTTGGCCGGGGTCATGTCGTCGGCCGCGCAGGGCGACAGGCAGGAGTGAATATGAAAATCATAAAAAAGCCGCATAACACACCTCCGGGCGAAGACGCCCGCGCCCACAGGCGCAAACGTCCTTGTCCGACCAAAAATACATGGAAAAAATCATACGGCACAAGGCTGTTCGGCCATGCCCGCACGAAGCTTTATGTTTTTCTAAAAACTACTCGATAAGCGCGCCAAGCTCCAGACACAGCGCATAGGTATCCATCTCGCTTCCGAGCACCGCGATGCCCTCGCCCGCCGCACGCTTTAAAAACTCCTCGTCTGGCTTAACATTTTCGGACAAAAGGATGCACGAGACATCCGCCAGCAGCGCCACCGCCGCCACGTTGGGATTGGACATAATGGTGATCCACGCGCTGCCGGGCTGCGCGCGGCCCATCACCCAGCTTAAAAGATCTCCCGCATATCCGCCCGTTACCTGCTTATGAAGGCTTTTTTCTCCGCAAAACAGAGTCAGGGACAGCGCGTCCTTTATTTCTCCAACGGTCATGAAAATCGCTCCTTTATTCTTCTCTCTGTCTGGTTTTTGCGAAAACGTCGCAGCCGGGGGACAGTCGGGCGGGTTTGCCTTAGTCGGCGGAGTCCTCTTCCCCGTCGGGCTTGCGAAACGGCGGGGGCAGATACTCGTCGGCGTCGCCCGTGCCGGACATGTACTGCATACGCTCGCGCATGCGGAAGATACAGTCCTCCTCAGAGGCAAAGCCCATGACAATATCCTCTGCAAGCGCGCGGCAGGAGGGCGCGCCGCACGACCCGCAGTCCAGTCCCGGAAGCTCGCCGATGAGCCGCTCGATTTCCCCCAGCTTTTCCACGGCAGCCTCCACGCCGACGCTCATGCGCACGTCGGGCGCCGCCTCGAGCGGCGTTTCCCAAAGCATGCGGGATACGGTTTCGTCACGCGGCTCGGCTTTGTTCCTGGAAACGGGCAGGTATTTCATCAGCCGTTTGATGCGCGCCTTGGCCACAAACGGGTTTTCAACCGTCAGGCAGCCGCCCACGCAGCCCTGCGTGCAGGCATTGACCTCCACAAACTCCACTTCCAGCAGCTTGCCGTCTTCAATGTCCTCAAGCACCTTGATGACGTTTTCAATGCCGTCGACGGCTATGTATTTTTCGCTGAGCAGCGCCGCGCTCTCGCCGCCGCTCGTCGCCCAGCCGATGCCCATAATGCCGGATTTGCACAGCGCGGATACGTCCTCTCCCTTTTTCATCGCGCCCAGCAAACGGACATAGACTTCGCTCATGGAAATGGCTCCATCCAAAATAGGCTTATGAAAGCCGATCGGTTTGCGGATGGCCGTGACCTTGGCCGGGCACGGGGTGATAAAGAAAACGCCGATTTCCTCAGGAGAAAGCCCGGTCTTCTCCACTGCCTCCTCACGCGCATGCATGGCCGCAAGGTCAACCGGCGCGGCGTGCGGGGCGATGTTATCCACCAGGTTTGGAAAGCGCATGCGGATGAGCCGCACCACGGCCGGACAGGCCGAGGAAATGACCGGCTTTTTCTCCGCCGTGCCGGCGCGAAGCTGCTTTCTTGAAAAGTCGGAAAGCATCTCCGCGGCGCTTGAAACCTCAAACACCGCGTCAAACCCGATTTCAAGCAGGCCTGCGAGCACGATGTTGACGTCGTCCATATTGCGGAACTGTCCGTAAAGGGACGGCGCGGGCAGCGCAATCGCGTATTTATAGTTTTTGATCATATCAAAGGGATCGCATACCGCCTTTTTGGCGCGGTGCGGACATACGCGGATACATTCGCCGCAGTCGATGCACCGTTCTTTTATAATGATTGCCTTCCCGCGGCGAACCCGGATGGCCTCGGTCGGGCAGTGCTTGATACAGGTTGTGCAGCCCTGGCATTTTTCCTTGTCGAGCGTAACGGAATGCCTGACGGGAGTTTGCATTGAAAAAACCGACCTTTCCTGAAAACAGTTGCCAAAGGCGCGGGTTGTACGCGCCTTTTCATGTTTTATTCTTCCGGGGCGTCTTCGGGCTTGAGGCGGATGCGCATAAACACGCGCGTGCCCCGGCCCACCTCCGATTCGATGCTCATCTCGTCGGAATACCTCTTCATGTTTGGCAGCCCCATACCGGCGCCAAAGCCGAGATCGCGCACGTTTTCCGGCGCGGTGGAATACCCCTCCTGCATGGCGACCGCCACATCCGGTATTCCGGGGCCATGGTCGGTGATGACAAGGGTGATCCACTCTGTGCTCACGGACACGTCGGCAACCCCGCCGCCCCCGTGAATGACAAGGTTGATTTCCCCCTCGTACATACAGATCGAGGCTTTTCGGATGATCTGCGGATCCACGCCGAGCCAGCGCAGCACGCGCTTGACGTCGCTTGAGGCTTCTCCCGCGGCGGCAAAATCCGTTCCGTCTATTTCATAATGCAGGCGGACTGGTTCCATTAAGGCTTGCACTCCAATCCGTCAAGACCTCTGCTGAACAGCAGGCCGCATGCGTTATACAGGCGGTGGGGCGTCGACATCACCACGATGCCCCGCCGGTTGGCCATGTCCAGAATGGTCTGATCCGGCTGCTTTCCCCGAACAAAAACAATACATTTCATATCCATCATTTCGACCGTGCGCACGACCTGGGGGTTTAAAAGCCCTGTCAGCAGCAGCCCCTGATCCTTAACAAAAGCCAGTACGTCGCTCATCAGATCCGAGCCGCATGCAGAGTACACCTGGCTGTCCAGATATTCCTGCCCGCACAGCACCTGCGCTTCGAGTATATCCCTTACCGCGCTAATAAGCATACAGTTTCTCCCTCTCCGTTTCCATCACGGACTGTGTTTATGTTTACAAATGATTATATCATCAGCAAAACCCTTGTTTCAATATGAATAATTTGTATTGTTAGTAAATTGACACACTCTTTTCCCCTGTGTATAATGGGGCTATGTATGGAAAGGATGGTAACGTATAATGCGTGTGTATAATTTTTCGCCTGGACCCGCCATGATGCCCGAACCCGTGCTTCGCCGCGCGGCGGAGGAAATGCTCGATTATCAGGGCTCCGGCATGTCTGTCATGGAGATGAGCCACCGCTCCAAGGTTTTCATGGATATCGCCGCCAATACGGAAGCGCGCCTTCGCAGCGTGATGTCCATTCCCGACAACTACAAGGTTCTTTTCCTGCAGGGCGGCGCCACGCTTCAGTTTTCCATGGTGCCCATGAATCTGCTCGGACGTTTCCGCCATGCGGACTACGCCATCTCCGGCAGCTTTTCGAATAAGGCCTATAAAGAGGCCAAAAAATACGGCGATATCCGTGTTGCCGGCACTTCAGAGGACAGAGGCTTTGCCTATATCCCACAGCAGGTCGACCTTGATCTGGACGGCGGCGCCGCTTATCTGCACTACTGCATGAACAACACCGTCTACGGTTCGCTGTGGGACTATGTCCCGCAGACGAAGAACGACGTGCCCCTCGTGTGCGACATGTCCTCCTGCATTCTTTCCGAGCCGGTCGACGTTTCAAAATTCGGCATCATCTATGCCGGCGCCCAGAAAAACATGGGTCCCTCCGGGCTTACCGTGGTCATCATCCGCGACGACCTGCCCGGCGCGTGCCTGCCGTACACCCCAACCTGGATGGATTATGCCGTGCAGGTGAAAAACGGCTCGATGTACAACACCCCCGCCTGCTATGGCATCTACCTGCTCGGGCTGACGCTTGAGTGGCTGGAAAATTTGGGCGGGCTTGCCGCCATGCAAAAGATCAACCGCGAAAAGGCGGCCATGGTCTATTCCGTACTGGATGCAAGCGACTTTTATAAAACGTTCATCGACAAGCCCTACCGCTCGCTGATGAACATCACCTTCAAAGCCCGCAATGAAGAGCTGGACGCAAAGTTTGTCAAGGAAGCGACGGCGCGGGGGCTGATCAATGTGAAGGGCTACCGCGATCTGGGCGGCATGCGCACTTCTATCTATAACGCCATGCCCGTTGAAGGCGTGCGCGCACTGACCGACTTTATGAAGGAATTTGAGCGCGAAAACGCATAAGCGTATGAAAACCGGCCTTCGCGCGCTGATTAACCTTTGATTGGTTAAAGCTCCGTGCGCGGGCCGTATTTTTTAAAAAATCGGGAGGGCAATATGTTTAAAATCAGGACGCTCAATAAAATTTCCCCTGTCGGGCTATCCCGGCTCGATGCGGCGGGCTGTGAATACGGCGACTCGGTCGCCGCCGCGCAGGCGCTTTTAGTGCGCTCCGCGGATGTGCACGCACTTGAATTTGAAAAAGAGCTGCTTTGCATCGCGCGCGCCGGCGCCGGCGTCAACAACATCCCGGTTGACCGCTGCTCAAACGCGGGCATCGTCGTCTTCAACACGCCCGGAGCAAACGCGAACGCTGTCAAGGAGCTTGCCATCTGCGCGCTGCTGCTCGCCGCGCGCGACATTTCAGCCGGCCTGGCTTGGGTAAAAACACTCAAGGGACGCGGCGACGAGGTGCCCGCGCTGGTTGAAAAGGGCAAGGGAGCTTTTGTCGGCCCCGAACTAGAAGGCAAAAAGCTGGGCGTGATCGGCCTGGGCGCCATCGGCGTCATGGTTGCAAACGCGGCCCAGAAACTGGGCATGGAGGTTTACGGCTTCGATCCGTACATTTCCGTTGACGCCGCGTGGGGCCTTTCGCATTCGGTTCACCGCGCGCGCGACCTGAAAAACATATACGAAACGTGCGACTATCTCTCCATTCACGTCCCGCTCAACAACGAGACGCGCGGCATGCTTGGCGCGGACGCGTTTTCCGCCATGAAGCCCGGCATGCGCATCATAAACCTTGCGCGCGGCGAACTCGTGTCAAACCCGGATATTCTCGCGGCGTTTGAAAGCGGCGCGGCCGCCCGCTATGTCACCGATTTCCCCAACGACGCGCTGCTCGGAAGCGACAAGGTGGTTTGCATCCCGCATCTGGGCGCGTCCACGCCGGAAAGCGAAGATAACTGCGCGGCCATGGCTGCAGATGAGCTGTGCGCCTATCTTGAAACCGGCAGCATCAAAAACTCCGTCAACTTCCCGGACGCGGAGCTTGAACGCGCGGGCGTCGTGCGCCTGTGCGTCATACATAAAAACATTCCGAACATGGTTAAAAGCATCACCACGGCGCTGGCCGAGCAAAACATCAACATTGAAAATATGCTCAACCGCTCCAAAAAGGAATATGCCTACACCATCCTTGATGTGAACGACGCACCCTGCGAAGCGGCGCTCGACGGGCTGCGCGGCATTGACGGGATCCTGCGCGTGCGCGTCATCAAATAAGCCAGTCAGCTCCCGGCTTTCACACCGCGCGCCGCCGTACGTATTGTCCCGCGCGGTTTTATCCGCTCTCCGACGCCGGGCAAAGGATATGTCGGCCCTTTCTGCCAAACATTAACCGTCCCGTTGCCGTCTTGCGCAAACCCCATAATCGGGCGGATTTCCGCAAAACTTAACTTTTTCGCAGATAAAAACCGGCAACCGGGCAAATAAGCCCCGGCTGCCGGTTTTCGTTGTTCTTTCGTTATCGGTTAATACTGCCTGACCACGGCGGAAACACGGCCGAGAATGCGGCAGCCCCGTGCGTCGATCGGCTTGAAGTCCGGATTTTCCGGCATGAGCCAAATCTCGTCGGCGCGGCGCTTTAGGCGCTTGACCGTGGCTTCGTCTTCAAACATGGCCACTACGATCTCGCCGGAATTTGCATCGGGCTGGCGGCGCACGACGACCACGTCGCCGGGCAGAATGCCCGCGCCGATCATTGACTGCCCGCGTACGCGCAGTCCGAAAAACTCACCGCGCGCGCCGCCCGCGTCGTACGGCAGATAGCCCTCCACCTCTTCCAGCGCAAGGCTGGGCTGACCGGCCGCGACCGTGCCGATAATCGGGATCTGGCCGGCTTGCACGCCGCCGCCCTGAAGGGAAATGGTGCGCGTCTTGTGGTCTTCCTTCGAGATGTATCCCGCGTCGCGCAGCGTCTTCAGGTGCGCGTGCACCGTTGACGGGGAGCGCAGCGAAACCGCCTGACAGATTTCCCTGACGGAGGGAGAATATCCCTTTTCCTCGGCAAAGCGCTGGATAAATTCATAAATCTGCAGGTGCTTATCCGAAAGGCGCTTCATAAAAACCCTCCTGCTTCGCGGGCAAACAGCAGCCTGCGCCCGACGACAGTAAAACGTAAGTTATTTTTATTCAGTATACCATATCCTAAATTGAAAAAGCAAACGTTTGTTCCATATTTTCACGGACGATCTGCATAAATAACGTCCACTGCATAAAAGCCGCCCGCCGGAAGACCAGTTCCGGCGGGCGGCTGAGACGACGCATTTTTTGCAGGGGATTAAAGCGCTTGCTTTGAAAGAAGATATTTATGCAGAGGATAGCACACGGCATACGCCAGAAATGCGGCGACAACCGCCTCGGGAATGCCGTTTGTAAGTATGGCCAACCCTACAACGCCGAGCAGCAATGAATACGAGCTGCCGATGGCCTGCGCATACGCGCCTCCGAAAAACACATAAATGCCGCCCAGCACGAGCAGAGTGTTGACGAGGCTTGAAAGAAAGCCCGTGAGCGCATAGGTCAGTACCTTCGATTTGTCAAAACGTGAAAACGCCTTCGTAAACGCCTGATACAGAAGGCCCGCAGATAAACCGATCAGAATACGCGGCACAAAGCAGATAACAAGGCTCCAGATGCTGCCTGTCATTTCTCCAAACGAATAAAACGGGGTGAACACGAAGGCAACAATCGGAGACGGGGGTGTAAACGTCCAGACGAGGAAGCTGAAAAGTCCGAAAAAGAATCCCATGGCCGTGCCCGCTCCGGTTCCGAGCAGGATTGCGGCGATGATGACCGGTATGTGCGAAAGCGTCGCAACGACCGGTCCGACTGCCGGCAGCGAGCCGAGCGGTGTAAAGCACACCAGCGCCTCGATCGCTAAAAGCATGGAAAACTGTGCGAGAAACAGAGTCTTTTTGCGTGTTTTCATGAAATTTCCTCCTTGCTGCTGTTCCTGTGCGGATACAGCGCATGTTTTATGGGACGCGACGTTTTTTCCTGTCATCCCTCCCGTGCTGCCGCTTCCTGCGGAATGCGGCGCCGACGGACCAATTTCCGTCTTATCATGCTTAACCTATGCTGACCGCAAGGCGGCCGTGATAGGTCAGGTCAGCTTTTTCGGTTGCCCCGAAGGGGCGGAGAAAAGGACTTAATCGCGGTATAATAGCCGCCGTACGGTTATTATACCCCCTTTTTTATGTGTGGTCGATAAAAATCCAGTGGAAAAATTTACAGAATGCTGATGCCCCGCGGCGGCGATTGATACTCGCCCGATTGTGATGTCGGTTTAACCGAACTTTTCAAAGTCGGCAAGGGCGGCATATCAGCCGTTAGGATGCTTTCGTTTGCAGCAGCCCCGAACGGAAATGCTTCGATACATGCCTCTTACTTTTTTCGATTTTTATTGTAAAGCAGGTAAAGCCCCTGCAGCAGAAGCTCCCCGTTATGAATAATCGTATGCTCGACATGGCGGCATATTTCCTGGGAAAGCCCGCCTGTTGCGACGACCGTAGCCGCGCAGCCGGTTTCCGCCTCGATCCGCCTGACCATGCCGTCGACCATGGACGCCGTGCCGTAAACGACGCCGGACTGCATGCTCTCGATGGTGTTCGCGCCCACTACGCGCGCGGGCGCCTCAATGGCGATGTGCGGCAGCTGCGCCGCGCGCTGACTGAGCGCTTCAAGCGAAGTGCGCACGCCCGGCACGATGGCCCCGCCTAAAAACTGCCCTTTTTCGTTGATGACGCTGATTGTTGTGGCGGTGCCCATGTCAAAAATAACGATCGGCTTTGGATACTGCGCAATGGCCGCCACAGCGTTTGACACCATGTCACTGCCCAGCTGGGCGGGATTGTCGATGAGAATTTCAAGCCCGGTTTTGATGCCGGGGCCGACTATAATCGGCACGCACGCGCACACCTGCTCCACGGCTTCGGCAATCGGGCGCGTAATGGGCGGTACCACGGAGGAGATCGCCGCGCCCTCGATGTCCTTTGCGTCGACGCCATGCTCAGACAGGATGCTGCGCAAATACACAACCCATTCGTCTCCCGTGCGCTCCTTGACGGTGGAAAGCCTTGCCGTAAAGGAAAGCGCTTCCCGCTCAAATACGCCGAAAACAACATTGCTGTTTCCTATATCCAGTACCAGCACCATTTTGCGGCCACCCTTTCCATATATGCTTCGTGCACAGCTTATAACAGACGCAGGCCGATTACTGCATCGGCGGCTTTTCGGCGTTTTTTTGCCCAAGCACATAGTGCTCGCTTCCAAGTAACTCGGAAAACTCCAGCAGTATACGTGAAAACCCCCCCGCGTAATCAACCGGGCGGCTGGTTTCCCTTAAAACATGCTCTGTCCGCGCCTGCACAGGCAGGGAAACGGTGATTTTCGTACCCTCGCCCCTGCGCGACTCAAGCACGACAGCCCCCCCGTGCATCTCGGCAATTGCCTTGACGATGCTCAGCCCAATCCCAAACCCGGAGGGGTTTTCGTCCGTTTTTTCAACCATTGAGAACCGTTCGTACACATACGGCAGCACCTTTTCGGAAATCCCCTCTCCCGTATCGGTCACGGTAATAAATACGCGCTCATCCTTTAAGACGGTGCGCACGGAAATCTGCCCGCCGGGCGGGGTATACTTTAATGCGTTTGAAAGCATGTTATACAGCATGCGTTCGATGCCGTCGGCGTCGAAGCTGCCGACAATTTTTTCCGGACTGGTCTCGATGAGCAGGCGGATTTTCATTCCTGCGGCAACGGGCTCAACCGCCCTTACCACGCTGCGGCATAACTGCGCAATATCAATGAGCGCCAGGCTCAATTTGTTTTCTCCCAGAATTTGGCCTGCAAGATCGAAAATGTTGTTTGTGGTCCTGAGCAGACGATAGCTGTTTTGATTGATAATAGACAAATACTTTCGGGTCTTTTTGTTTTTATCCATATCCTCCGCAAGCAGGTTGGCCGCGGAAAACATCATCGTCAGCGGCATGCGAAATTCGCGGTTTACGGCCAGGGCGATTTTTGAAATCTGCTCGTAGAGCGCGGTGCTCTCCTCAACGGTCTCTAAAATGATTGCCTTGTACCCCGCGACCGGTTCATAAATTACGGTGTACTTAGTCCCCATCGCCTCCACGCCCGTCCTGATCCCGATTATTGTATCATCCAGCGCAAGCTCCATGAGCTGCGGCGGCATTTTCTCGGCATCATGCCCAAATAGATTGACGGCTGCCTGATTGGCAAAAAAAACGCATTTTCCGTCAGTCATGATGACCGGCTGCCTGATCATATCCAAAAGCAGCCGAAGATTCCCCCATGTACATCCATCTGTACAGCTATTCAATTGGTTTTCCTCCTAATAAATGACACAGTCCTTGGCCGGCGGTATATCTATCGCGTTGAAAGCGGCCCTGCTTTTATTTCCAAAGACAACTTCTTTGTTTTTTTCAATCAGGCTTCCATGCCTTTTTTTCCTGCTTCGCTTCCGGCCAGAACGGCTTGCTTTATGCCGGTGTGAGAAAAATTGGGAAAAGTACTTGAAAAAAGCTTTTTATATATAAAAATCTAATCTGACGCTATTTGGCTGAGCCGTTTTGCCCTATATTATCGCAAAAGACAAAAAATGCTGCCCGGAACAGACCGGACAGCAAAAAATTACTCAAAATTCCGGCCAGGTCCGACTCCGTAAAACCTGCCGTAACCGGCCTTTTCCACAGGAGACTATCAGATATCAATACTTGATAACATAATAATATGTTTTAAGCGCAATTGTCAACGTATTTTTGATATTTTATTGTTTTTATTAATTATTTTTGATGGTTTGCACAAAAATTGCCATGTAACTAAAAACAAACGGCAAACATCTGACAAAATGTTAACAAAGTTGGTACCCGGGCAAAAAAGGGCTTGTACCGACACGCCCCATGGTATATAATAGGTGCGCCAAAGAAAAGATATGAACTGAGGAGGAACGATTTCATGAGCATTAAAGTAGGCATCAACGGCTTCGGCCGCATTGGGCGTCTGGTGTTCCGCGCCGGACTGAACAATTCCGACATTGAGTTTGTCGGTATTAACGACCCGTTTATGACCCCGGATTATATGGCCTATATGCTGCGTTACGACACCGTGCATGGGAAGTTTGAAGGAGATATTTCCTTCACCGATCATTCCATCGTCGTAAACGGTAAGGAAGTCAAATTCTTCGCCTGCAAGGATCCTTCCGAGATCCCATGGGCATCGGTCGGCGCCGAGTATGTTGTTGAGTCCACCGGCGTATTCACCACCACCGAAAAGGCTTCCGCCCATATCAAGGCCGGTGCCAAAAAGGTAGTCATCTCCGCTCCGTCGGCCGACGCTCCCATGTTTGTCATGGGCGTCAACCAGAAGAAGTATGACAAGTCGATGAACGTCGTGTCCAACGCTTCCTGCACCACAAACTGCCTGGCGCCCCTTGCCAAGGTTATCAATGATAAATTCGGCATCACCGACGGCCTGATGACCACCGTCCATGCCACCACCGCAACCCAGAAGACCGTTGACGGCCCTTCCAGCAAAGACTGGCGCGGCGGCCGCGCTGCTGCCGGCAACATCATCCCGTCGTCCACCGGTGCGGCTAAGGCAGTCGGCAAAGTAATCCCCGAGCTTAACGGCAAGCTGACCGGTATGTCCTTCCGCGTACCGACCCTGGACGTTTCCGTTGTCGACCTGACCGTCAACCTCGCCAAGCCCGCCAAGTACGATGAAATCTGCGCTGCCATCAAGGAAGCCGCCGACGGCGAGCTCAAGGGCATCCTGGGCTACACCGAGGAAGCCGTTGTCTCCTCCGATTTCATCCATGACGCCCGCACCTCCATTTTCGACGCCAAGGCCGGCATCGCGCTGACCGACACGTTCGTAAAGCTCGTTTCCTGGTACGACAACGAGTGGGGTTATTCAAACAAGGTCATCGACCTGATCCGTTATATGTCCGGAGTGGATCACAAGTAACCTAAAAAACGTATCTATTAAAGCGGCCCGCGCCGATGCGCAGGCCGCTTTTTCAGTTTCCCTGGAATTTTCAGTGTGTACCGGGCACGCCGCTTTGACCGGCCCGCTTGCGCGGACAGACGCCGCCTGCTCTGTCACATCCGCTCACAGCCCGATTTGCATTAATTAATGTTACCAAAACTTTTTCAGACTGCTCAGCGCACGGGTTTTCATCAGAACCTGCCCGTGTTCCTCCAAATGCGCGCAGAACAGCTCATCCGGATTTTCCCTGCGGCCAAACTCGCTCAAGGCCCACTCCAGACGATCAAGTCCGGGCTCCTTTTCCCAGATAAGCAGATAATACCGCCCGTCCAGCCGCGTAAGCCTTGAATCCAGCGGATCCTCTCTCAGCGCGCGCACCGCGCTTGCAGCCTTGGCCACGGACGAAAATGAAAACAGCAGCCTGCCTACATTTTCCCCCGCAAGCACAAAAATGACCGTTCCGGCTTCTCCCTCATATTCCTCAATCTCGAAATATTTCGCCTGAATTCCCTGCCGGCAGAATGTCGCACGTGCGATTTCCACAACGCATTTGATTTTATCCTGTCCGGGACACGCTTCGTCCTCGCTGAGTTCATCCTGCTCAAAAAAAAGCGCAAGGCTGCGCGGCCCTGCCGTATGTATGACCATATGTCCTCCTTTTTTGGATAATAGGGCCAATAATTCCGTTATTATCCAGTGTATTTCGGCTTTTTAGCGTACTTTTGTTATGAAAATTATATCCTTATACCGGCCGGATAATAAAGTACAAATTTATGGAAGCCCCTGCATGCCGATGTTCTGTTTAATATAATGTCTGCTGAACAATTTAAAAACGCTTCCTCCGCAATGAAATGATCGCGTTTTTGAATTGTTCAGGTGCAAGGATTTTGAGGAATATTCCTCAAAATCCTTGCACCTGGTATTCGAAGCTTTCGCTTAGAATACCAACAGACAAATTATCAATGTATCTGAAACGGCAAAACAGAGCTGTTTTGCCGTGCAAAGCTCGCAAATAGCGAACTTTGGCAGATGCGATTTAAAAATCGCATCTGTTCAGTGGACATTAATATACGCGCCCCGCACAGGACCTGTATTGCGGCGTGCGGCTAAAACGTTCCTTTTTTCTTTCCGCGCGCGGATTTTTTCAGTTGTATCGCAGTGTGCGCCTCCCTTTGACACGGAATGCATCGCCTTGTGAATGATGCCCGTTTTGAAGGCATAGTTGCATTTGTCCGTAAAAGAGCAGGCGACCTGCGCATTGACATCGTTTGGTTTTTAACACACTTTAGCCGAAAAACCGCAAAATATGCGCGGTTTTCAATCATAACCTATTCTGTTTTGCATTTTTTCTCTTGTTTTTTGCAGGGGACAGCGTGTATAATAATAGGTGGTTTGCTTTTACTTATTTCAAGATATGGGGCGCACGACGCGCGTGCTTGCCATGTCTGTTTTTTTGAAAGGAAGGATTGCTTACATGCTTCATGGCTTTCGCGGAGGAATTCATCCCGACGATAAAAAATCCGCAACCGAGCAAAAGCCCATTGAGGTTCTTGCCGCGCCCGAACGGATCATTCTGCCGCTGAACATGCATATCGGCGCGCCGTGCCAACCCCTTGTGGCGGTCGGAGACACGGTCAAGCTCGGCCAGAAGATCGCCGACACCCAGGCCCCGGTCTCCTCCCCTGTTCACGCCTCTGTTTCAGGCAGGGTGGCCGCCATAGAATCTTATCCGCATCCAAACGGCTCAAAAAGTCCGGCCATTCTCATCGATAACGATTTTCAGGACACTCTGCATGAAAGCGTGCGTCCGCACGGCTCAGCCGAATCCCTTTCCGGCGCGGAGATTTCCTCCATCATCCACGAAGCCGGAATTGTAGGACTGGGCGGCGCGACGTTTCCCACCCATGTCAAAATAAGCTCCGGCCTTTCCAAGGTCGATACGCTCATCATCAACGGCGCGGAATGCGAGCCGTACATAACCTCCGATTTTCGCATCATGATGGAGTATCCCGAGGAAATTATCGGCGGAACACGCGCGCTGATGAAGGTGTTTTCTCTTCAAAAGGCCGTAATTGCCATAGAATCGAATAAGCTCCCGGCCATCGCGCGGCTGCGCGCCATCCTGCCGCGGCAGGACGACAGCATCCGCATCGTGACGCTGCACACGCGTTACCCGCAGGGCGCGGAAAAACAGCTGATCCGAAGCGTAACCGGACGCGAGGTCCCGCCGGGCGAACTTCCCGCGGCTGTCGGATGCGCGGTTTTCAGCGTCGCCACCGCCAGCGCAATCCATCGCGCAATTACTACGGGCATGCCGCTGGTGCGCCGCGTGGTCACTGTGTCGGGAAGCGCCGTATCCAACCCGAAAAATCTTCAGGTTCGCATCGGAACGCCTCTTGCCGCGCTGTTTGACGCGGCGGGCGGTCTGCGCGAGCAGCCGGAGAAGGTGCTCATGGGCGGGCCGATGATGGGCGTCGCGCAGCCCGATCTCACAGCGCCCGTCATCAAGGCGACAAACGCCCTTCTGGCCTTCGGCAAAAAGGAACAGGCCGTCAGCGCGCACCCGACGTGCATCCGCTGCGGCAAGTGCGTATCCGTCTGTCCGATGAACCTGATGCCCATTTATATGTACATGTACGCACAGAAAAATCAGCTTGATGAATGCAGAAAGCTCAATGTCGCCGACTGTATTGAATGCGGAAGCTGCTCCTATACCTGCCCGGGAAGACTCTATCTGGTACAGTCGTTCCGTACGGTCAAGCAGCAGCTGGCAGCCGCAAAGAAATAAAGCCCCGGCACGCTTATAATCAGCTATTTTGGAAGGAGAGTTAGGCCTTTGAAGGACGGATTGCTCACCGTGTCCTCCTCCCCGCACATCAACACCGGCGAGGATACGCGCTCAATAATGCTCGATGTGATCATCGCGCTGATGCCGGCTATGGCCGTTTCGATTTACTTCTTCGGACTGCGCAGCCTGATCCTCACCGTGATCAGCGTCGCCTCCTGCGTTACGTTTGAATATCTCTATCAGAAGCTCATGAAAAAACCCGTCACCGTTTTTGACCTGTCGGCGGCCGTTACCGGTATCCTGCTTGCTTTTAACCTGCCGGCGTCGTCTCCGTACTGGCTGCCCGTCGCGGGCGGTTTTTTCGGAATCGTCATCGCAAAGCAGCTTTACGGCGGTATCGGAAAAAACTTTATGAACCCCGCGCTGCTTGCGCGCGTGTTCCTGCTTTCGTGGCCGACGCTGATGACCACATGGACCGCTCCCTTTGCCTCGCTTCCGCTATGGGGCAAGGTTGACGTCGTGACTGCGGCAACGCCGCTTTCTTATCTGAAAAACGGCACGGCGCCGCAGGACACGACGCTGTTTCAGATGTTTATCGGCCAGTCCGGCGGCTGTCTGGGCGAAACGTCCGCGCTGGTGATCATGCTTGGCGGAGTTTATCTGCTGGCGCGCCGCGTCATCACGCCGCGCATCCCGCTTGCCTATATCGGCACCGTCGCGCTTGTCACGTATTTAACGCCTGCGCAAGGCTTTACGCCGCTTAACTGGATGCTTTTAAACCTGCTCGGCGGCGGCCTGTTCCTCGGCGCAATCTTTATGGCCACCGACTACTCGACCTCGCCCGTCACAAGCCGCGGTCAGTGGATATTCGGCATCGGCTGCGGCCTGCTTACCGTATTTATCCGGTATTTCGGTACATATCCCGAAGGCGTATCCTACTCCATTCTCGTTATGAACGCCTGCGTCTGGCTGATCGATAAAGCGTCTCATCCGCGCCGCTACGGCACGCAGGGCTATAAGCGCCTGTTTTCCCGCGATGGAAAAAAGGCAGGTGAGGCAAAATGAAGAAAACCAAAAAGCCGGTCTATTCCCCAAAGCCGGGCGCGGCGGTAAAACCCGTGAAGACCGTAAAAGCGTCTGAACTTGCCAAAGCCCCCGAAATCACAAAAGAAGCGTCCCGCACTGCGCCGAAATCTTCTTTTTTGCAGCAGCTGCGGCAGCCTTTTGCACAGATGGTGATCGTGCTGTTTGCAATCACCGCCGTGTGCGCCTTTATTCTGGCGTTTGTCAATGAAAACACGTTTGATATCATCGCCGCGCGCACGCAGGAGAAGCTCAACATCTCCATGAAGTCGGTTATGCCCGCGGCGGACAGCTTTGAGGAAACCGATTTTCTTGCCGAAGAACCCGTGAGCAAGCTGTATCTCGCCCGCACTCAGGATAAGCTGGCAGGCTATTGCGTGGTTTCAAAGCCCGGCGGATTCGGCGGCGCCATTACGCTCATGGTGGGCGTCGATTTGCAGGGCGCGGTCACAAAGGTGCTCATCGTGGGCATGAGCGAAACGCCGGGCCTGGGTACAAAAGCGAACAACGAGGACTTTATTTCCCAGTATGAGGGGAAGACCTCCGGCATCACCGTAAACGGCAAGGATAACGGCATTTCGGCCATTACCGGCGCCACGGTCACCTCAAAGGCCGTCACAAGCGGCGTAAATGCCGCGCTGGCCGCCGTCACCGCATATCAGGCGGAAAAGGGGGGCAATTAATTTGAATATGCAGGCTGTCGCCAAACAGTTTAAGGAAGGCATCGTCACACAAAACCCAACGCTGGTGCTGCTTTTGGGCATGTGCTCGACACTGGCTATCACGACCTCCGTTTCTAACGGCGTCGGAATGGGGCTGGCTGTGACCTTCGTACTCATCGGCTCGAACGTGGTCATCTCGCTTGTGCGTAAAATCATCCCCTCAAAAATACGCATCGCGTCCTTCGTAGTCATTATTTCGGCGTTTGTTACCACCATCGACCTGCTCATGCAGGCCTATGTGCCCGCTCTTTCCCAGTCGCTGGGAATTTTCATTCCGCTGATAGTCGTCAACTGTATCATTTTGGCGCGTGCGGAGGCCTTTGCTTTTAAAAACGGGCCGCTCGCTTCGGCGATTGACGGTCTGGCCATGGGGCTGGGATACACGCTCGCGCTTTGCATCATGTGTGTGATCCGCGAAATCCTGGGGAGCGGAACGCTCTTAGGGCACAGCCTGTTTGGCAGCGGCTTTCAGCCCATCCTGATGCTTGTTCTGCCCTCCGGCGGCTTTCTGACCCTTGGCTGCGTGATCGCCGCGATGCAGAAAATCCTGTCTATGCGAAAGGATGGCGGCAAATGAGCTTTACTGAAATCATCTCCATCGCGCTCGGCGCGATCCTGATTGAAAACTTTGTACTCATTAAATTCTTGGGCATCTGCCCGTTTCTGGGCGTTTCCAAAAGCATGGATACTGCGGCCGGAATGGGCCTTGCCGTCACGTTTGTCATGGGCGTGGCCTCTGCGGCAGCCTGGGCGGTCAACGAATACATGCTCGTACCGCTCCATCTTGAATATATGCAGACCATCGCGTATATTCTTGTCATTGCCGCGCTGGTTCAGTTCGTGGAAATGTTTTTACAAAAATCCATCCCGGCGCTTTATACCGCGCTGGGCATCTATCTGCCGCTCATCACTACAAACTGCGCGGTGCTGGGCGTCGCGCTTTTAAACACACAGTATGACTACAACTTCATCGGCTCCGTCGTGTACGGGGTTACGGCGGGCATCGGATTCCTGCTGGCCATCGTGCTGTTTGCCAGTATCCGCGAACGCCTGGAGTTTTCGGAATATCCCAAGGCGTTTGAGGGCTTTCCCATCGCACTGGTTTCCGCCGCGCTTTTATCCATGGCCTTTATGGGCTTTCAGGGATTAAAAGTATTTTAAGCGTCCGGAAGTTTTTTTTAGAGAGGAACGAGTATGGATTATCTTCACATTTTATCTGCCGTAGCGATTCTAGGCCTGCTCGGCGCTGTTTTGGGCCTGCTGCTTGCTTTCGCTTCTCGCGTTTTCGCGGTCAAAACGGATGAGCGGCTCGAGTCCATCCTTGAGGCTCTGCCGGGCGCCAACTGCGGCGGCTGCGGCTTTGCGGGCTGTTCGGCGTATGCGTCCGCGATTTTGGATGGCACGGCGGGGCCGTCCAGCTGCTGCGTGGGCGGCGGAGAGACCGCCGCAAAGCTCGCGAAAATTATGGGCGTCGAGCTTGGGCAAAATCTGCGCTTAACGGCGCTGGTCAAATGCTCGGGCGGAACGCGCGCGCTCAAGAAATATCAGTACCAGGGTTTGGACAACTGTCTTGCCGCCATGAAAACGGGCGGCGGCCCCAACGAGTGCCAATACGGCTGTCTGGGGCTGGGCTCCTGCGTCAAGGTCTGTCAGTTTGGCGCCCTGTTTATCAATGAATACGGCGTGGCGCAGGTCAACCACGAAAAATGCACCGGCTGCCTGCGCTGTGTAAAAGCCTGTCCGAAGGGCATCATCGCCGCGGTTCCGTACTATGCCGACTGCAACGTCATCTGCTCGTCGAAGGAACGGGGCGGCATTTTACGCAAAATCTGCGAAATTGGCTGTCTGGGCTGCCACATCTGCGAGAAAACGTGTAAATTTGACGCAATACATGTGGTGGACAATCTGGCGACAATCGATTATGATAAATGTACCGGCTGCGGCGACTGTGCCGAAAAGTGCCCGCGCCACCTCATTGTCGACGCCGGTCTCAACGAGAAATATCAGCCCGAAAACGCATAGTGCAGGCATATCTGCGGCTTTTTTCCCGCCTGCCGCCTGCATTTCCAATCTATTGATCCCCGCGGCAATCCGGCCAGCCTCTGCCGCGCGACCGGTCGTCGGATTGTTTTTCCCCACTGCGTAGCCGGAACCCCGGCCAAATCGTTTGCTTCGCGCGGAGAAATGGCGGATTCTATGGCGTACCATCGATATCGGGGACGAATGTCGGCCGCACAACGCCTGGCGGTCGTTGTGGTTACCGTGCTCATTTTTGCCGGCGCGGCGGCGGTCTACTTCTTTTTAGCGCCGGATTTTATTGTCTATACTGCGGACGGACCCCGGCTCGAGGCGGGATGGCTGGGTTCGCTCCTGGGCAGTAATCCCACGCCCGCGCCGTCGCTTTCACCGACTGCACAGCCTCCCGTGGTGATCGTTACCCCCGTACCGGCATCCGCTTCTCCTTCCGTTTCACCCGCCGGGACGGATGCGCCTTCCGCTTTGCATGCGCTCTACGTTCCCGCCGCCGCGCTGACGGACGAAGCCCGCATCGACGCATATATCAAGCTTTTTAAGGCGTCGGGCATCAACGCGCTGGTCTTGGATATGAAGGCGGACAGCGGCGCGCTTTCCTATGTAAGCGCGCTTGACGCCGCGGTGCGCGCGGGCGCTTCCTCAGATTCTTCAAAAAAAGCGGAGCAGTCCGTAATAAAGCTTAAAAACGCGGGCGTCTACCTCATTGCGCGCATGTCCTGCTACAAGGATAACCTGATGCCGCGCAAGCAAAGCGCCGCCGCCGTTAAAGTCGACAGCGGCGTCATCTGGCTTGACTGGTATAAACACGCGTGGCTGAGCCCCTACAGCCCAAAGACCACCGAATATCTGACGGGTGTTGCTCTTGAGCTTGAAAAGCTCGGCTTTGACGAGCTTATGCTTGATAATCTGACTTTTCCCGTTGAAGGAAAGCTTTCCTATATCAGCTTTGGCAGCGCGGACACCGGCACAGACGCGCGCGCGGCCGCTCTCGAAGGGCTCATCGAGTCCGTATCCGACGCGGTTTCGGGTAAAATGCGCCTGTCCGCCGCGGTGGCTCCCGCCGCGCTGATGGGCGGAGCGGATCCCGCCTCCGGTCAGCGGCTGGCCATGTTCTCCTCCCTTGATCATGTGTATATGTATCTGCCCGGCAAAAATACGCGGCAGGTCTTTGATTCGGCCTATGCGGGAATTTTAGCGGCGCAGCCGGAAAGCCTCGCCAGCCGGTTCGTTCCCGTCATCACCGCGCCCGACGATTCGGCCGCCGCAAACGCAGGGACTGCGCTGCGCTCGTCCATCGACGCTTTCGGCGGGTCAAGCGGGCTTGGCTATCTGGCCTTCAGCGCCGCGGGCGACTACCCTGACTCCGGGTTTTGAACGGGCGGATTCACCTCCTGAAAGGATTTCTCTATGTTTGATGCGGGAACCTATGATATTGCCGTAATCGGCGCAGGCCACGCGGGTATTGAAGCCGCGCTGGCCTGCGCCCGTCTTGGCATGGAAACGGTTTGTTTTACCATTAATTTAGACGCGGTGGGCAACATGCCCTGCAATCCCGCCATCGGCGGCACGGGAAAAGGCCATCTGGTGCGTGAAATCGATGCGCTCGGCGGCGAAATGGCGCGGGCGGCCGACGAGGTATGCATCCAATATCGCGTATTAAACCGTGGGAAAGGCCCCTCCGTGCATTCCCTGCGCGCCCAGGCCGACCGTGCGGCCTACCGTCAGCGTATGAAGCACACGCTTGAAGGTCAGGCGCATCTGGAGCTTAAGCAGGCTGAAATCGTTGAAATCGGAACGGAAGACGGGCAGGTCTGCTCGGTCACGACGCACACCGGCGCCGTGTACCGCGTCAGGGCGGCTATTGTGTCGACGGGCACCTACCTGCGCGGGCGCATCATCATCGGTGACTATGTGCGCGAAGGCGGGCCCGACGGGATGTTTGCCGCCTCTCACCTGACCCGGAATCTTCAGGCGCTCGGGCTGACGCTCATGCGCTTTAAAACCGGCACGCCCTCGCGTATCAACGGCCGTTCGGTCGATTTTTCCATAATGGAGCGTCAGCCCGGCGACGAGGACGCGCCTGCGTTTTCCTTTCAGACCGAGAAGCGGCCCGAAAACCGCGCCTGCTGCTGGCTTACGTATACAAACGAGCATACGCACGACGTGATCCGCGCAAATCTTCACCGCTCGCCGCTTTACTCGGGCGTCATCGAGGGCACCGGACCTCGTTACTGCCCGTCCATCGAGGATAAAGTGGTTCGTTTTGCGGATAAATCGCGCCATCAGATTTTTATTGAGCCGATGGGGCTTGATACCAATGAATTTTACGTGCAGGGCATGTCCTCCTCCCTTCCGGAGGATGTTCAGACGGAGATGCTTCACACCGTGGCCGGACTTGAGCATGCGCAGATTATGCGTCCGGCCTACGCCATCGAATACGACTGCATCGACCCGCTTGAGCTTCTGGCAACGCTTGAAAGTAAAAAAATATCCGGACTTTACGGCGCGGGACAGTTCTGCGGAACCTCCGGTTATGAGGAAGCCGCGGCGCAGGGTCTTGTGGCGGGCATCAACGCCGCGCTCAAGCTCAAGGGCGAGCCGCCGCTGATCATCGCGCGAAGCGAAGCCTATATCGGCACGCTCATCGACGATCTTGTGACAAAGGGCACCAACGAGCCGTACCGCATGATGACCTCGCGCTCGGAGTACCGGCTTGTGCTTCGGCAGGATAACGCCGACCTTCGGCTCGTCCCCGCGGGTTATCGCGTGGGGCTCGTTTCCCATGCGCGTTATGAGCAGGTCTGCCGCAAATACGAAGCGGTCGGGCGTGAGATCGCGCGCCTGGAAAAAACAGTGATTGCGCCGACACAAGCGCTCAACGAGCTGCTCGAATCGCTGGGCACGACGCCGGTTTCCTCCGGCGTGCGTTTAAGCGACCTTTTGCGCCGTCCGCAGACGGACTATGCCCTGTTGGCGCCTTTTGACGCGGACAGGCCCGCGCTTTCTGATGAAATTACCCAGCAGGCGGCTATTTCCATCCGGTACGAAGGGTATATCAAACGTCAGACAGCGCATATCGAGCAGTTTGCGAAAATGGAAAGCACGCTCTTAAGCGATATGCTCGATTATGACCGCGTAGCCGGGCTTCGCATCGAAGCGCGCCAGAAGCTCAAAAAGGTGCGCCCGCATTCGCTCGGGCAGGCCTCCCGCATATCGGGCGTCAGCCCGGCCGACATGGCCGCACTGATGATTTTCTTGAAAACACCCATAACCAGGCAGGAGGAGGAAAATGATGACAGGCAAGGTCGCTGATCTGGTTTACCGTGGACTGATGGAGCTTGGAATCCCCTTTCACAGCGCGGCGTGTGAAAGGCTCGAGCTTTACTGCGCAAGGCTGCTCGAAAAAAACAAGGTGATGAACCTGACGGCCATTACGGAACCCGCGCAGGTCGCCGCGCTTCACTTTTTAGACAGCGCCTGTGTTCTAAAGTCTGCGCCCTTCTCCGGGCAGAGCGTCATTGATGTGGGTACGGGCGCCGGCTTTCCCGGCCTCGTGCTCAAAATCATCGACCCGACCATTTCTCTTACGCTGCTTGACGGCCAGCAAAAGCGCGTGGAGTTTTTATCCCAGCTGTGCGGGGAGCTTTCCCTCGGACAGGTGACCTGCCTGCATGCGCGCGCCGAGGAACAGGCGCAAAGCGCCGCTTTTCGCGACGCGTACGATTACGCGCTCTCGCGCGCCGTGGCGCGTATGAACGTACTGTGCGAGCTGTGCCTGCCCTTTGTTAAGCCGGGCGGACAGTTTATCGCCATGAAAGGCACGGACTCGGACGAGGAGTGCACGCAGGCGGCCGGCGCGGCAAATAAGCTTGGCGGCGTGTTCCTGCCGTCGGTTGATTACTGCATTCCCTCAACAGCCGTCACGCACCGCCTGATCCGTATCGAAAAAACCGCCCCAACGCCGGCAGGTTTCCCCCGCCGGTTCTCAAAAATCACCAAAGCGCCCTTATAACCCGCCTGCGTGTGTTGGCAGTGTCGACACACGTTATTGCAGCCAAACCCAGAATGTTTCCAGCCGATATCCCCGGACTTAAAGCGCATACGGCGAATCTCGCAGGTTTTTCACGCACATGCGAAAAGATTGAACTCGTGCGGCCAACGCTATATTTTCAGTCCACTTATTCTCAGTCCGCGACTCGCTAGTGTGTCCTTTTCGCTGTGTGTTTTACGCACGTCGTGCGCGTCTTTTGGGAAATAATCAGAACACGCTTTGATAGGCTTTTTCGCTTTGCGCCTGTCCAAGCGTGTTTTTTGTCGTGTCGTTTTTTAGTGTAGCTTTGTTTTTGTGCCCATTTTAGTCTGTAACCACCTGTTTTCTACATTATTTTTGCTTAATAGTTGCATTCGTGCGACTGTCTTCGCGTTTCTTCACACGCCGGAAATGATACCATGGTGTCATCCTGAGGGCTTGTCCTTTCCACGCGCATTCATCAGGCATGTGCACAAAGGAAAATTCTTCGGCGCTGAGGAGGCGTACATATGAAGCTGGGGAAAAAGAAAACAGATAAACCCATTCACGTTGCAAGCATCTCTATATCCGCCATCCGCGCAAACCCCGGACAGCCCAGAAAGGTTTTTGAGCCGGCTTCGCTCGGCGAGCTTGCCGACAGCATTAAGACCTACGGCGTGCTTCAGCCGCTCACCGTCCGGCAAATGGAAAACGGCTTCGAGCTTGTTGCCGGCGAGCGTCGCTTGCGGGCCGCTGCCATTGCAGGGCTATCTGAGGTTCCCTGCATTGTTCTCGATGTGGATAATGTGCAGTCCTCGCTCATTGCGCTTGTTGAAAACCTTCAGCGGCAGGATCTGGGCTTTATGGAGGAGGCCAACGGACTTTCGCGCCTGATCAGGAGCTACGGGCTTTCGCAGGAGGAAGCGGCGCGGAGAGTGGGAAAATCACAGTCCGCCGTGGCCAACAAGCTGCGCCTGCTGCGCCATCCGCCCGAGGTGCTTTCGCTCATCAGCGAATATGGGCTAACAGAAAGGCACGCGCGCGCGCTGCTGCGTATCGAAAACCTGCAGGAGCGTCTTTTGGTTGCAAAAACCATCGGCAGAAGAGGCTTAAACGTCGGCCAGACCGACCAGTACATAGAAAACCTGCTTTCAGCCCGAAATACACCGTCCCTTTCGGAAAAAATCCGTCCCCTTTACATCATCAAGGATATCCGCTTGTTTTTGAACACGCTCGACCGCGCAGTCTCCCTGATGCATCAGGCGGGCGTGCCCACGCAGTTTGACCGCGCGGAAAGCGAGAACGAAATTGTACTGACCATCCGCATACCGCGTCAAAAGACGCCGCGCCGCGAAATCGTATAGTCTTTAAACGAGCGCCGCCCCGTGTTTATTTTTCTTTTGCAGGCGCGCCGGTCAGCAGGTCGGCGTGCCTGCAAACGCCCAAAAAGCGGCATGCTGCATGATTTTTGCGGCAAACGCCGCAAAAATCATGCGCTCAGGAAAATCAAAAAAACCATCAAACCCTTGCAGCTGTTGTACTATTGATTTGCTCATCAGGCATTATATAACGCTTTTTTCTGTGTTTTTTACGCGCCGGCCCACGGGACGGCGCGTTTTTTGTTTCACGTGAAACATCTTTGCAGTTCGCTGGGCGTTTGTTTCACGTGAAACAAACGCCCAGCGATGGTTGAAATGTTTTCATTTTATGTTATAATACATAAGCATATGAGTTTCGAAACCTCATATCGCGAATATCCGGCGGCATTCTTCGGCTACCCGCCGCCCGGGAGGGCCTATGGCAAAAATACTGGCGGTTGTAAACCAAAAAGGCGGCGTGGGCAAGTCCACCACCTGTGTAAATCTTACCGCGGCGCTCCATATGGCGGGCCGACGGGTTCTGCTTGTTGATTTTGACGCGCAGGGAAATGCGACCTCGGGCATGGGCGTGGACAAGTCTGTCTCGCCTTCCATCTACGATGTGGTTATTGACGGAGTCAGTCTTTCGCTTGCTATCAACCACACGTCCTATGGAGATGTGGTCGCCTCCAACAAAAGCCTTTCCGGCGCTGAAATCGAGCTGGTATCGCTTGAAAACCGGGAATACCGGCTGCGCGACGCGCTCGCCTGCGTTTCAGCCGCCTATGATTATATCCTGATCGACTGTCCGCCGTCACTCGGACTGCTTCCGCTCAATGCGCTGTGCGCCGCGCAGGCCATCCTAGTTCCGGTGCAGTGCGAATATTATGCGCTTGAGGGATTAAGCGACCTGATGTATACCGTGCGCGCGGTAAAGCGCACCCTCAATCCCGCGCTTGCGATTGAAGGCGTTCTGCTCACGATGTTCGATTCGCGCACAAACCTGTCTCTGCAGGTCGCGCAGGAAGTGAAAAAATTCTTCCCGGGCAAGGTCTACGGCACGGTCATTCCACGCAATGTGCGCATTTCCGAAGCGCCCAGCCACGGAATGCCCGTACTCGCTTACGATCCCGGCTCCCGGGGCGCCGACGCGTACATATCTCTCGCCGGCGAGCTGATCCGCCGCACAGCGGGCACATCTGAAAATTAACTGTGGTTTTCCCATGCCGGCCTCCCCTGCTTCACTTGCAGCTTCACCCTGCGATAACCGGCTCTTTCCCGCGCGATTTGGCC
Source organism: Oscillospiraceae bacterium (assembly GCA_963678505.2). GTDB lineage: Bacteria > Bacillota > Clostridia > Oscillospirales > JAVBQB01. Next base: position 50,126 of record CAXXFP010000018.1, read on the forward strand.
GGCTGAGTTTATTTTCTGCGCGCGGAGAAATGGCGGTTTTTATGCCCGTGAAAGGACTTGGAAAAGGTCTCGGCGCTCTGCTGGGCGAGGAAGCCGCACAGCCCAGGCAGGAAAGCGGCGTTATTCTCGTACCCATTTCCCACATCGAGCCGAATATGTCGCAGCCGCGCAAGGCCTTCGACGATGAGGCCTTAAACGAGCTTGCCGACAGTATTCGCCGCCACGGCGTTTTGCAGCCGCTGGCCGTGCGCCGCCTGAAAACGGGCTTTTACCAGATCATCGCCGGAGAACGGCGCTGGCGCGCCTCCCGGATGGCGGGGCTTACCGAGCTTCCCGCCATGGTGCTCGAAGCCGACGACCGCCGCACAATGGAGCTTTCGCTAATAGAAAACCTGCAGCGAGAGGACTTAAACCCCATTGAGGAGGCTGAGGGCTTCCGCAGTCTGATTGATGAATATGGACTTACCCAGGAAGAGGCCGCCGCTCGTGTTGGACGGTCGCGCCCTGCGCTTTCAAACAGTATGCGCCTGCTCGGGCTCCCTGCCGAAATCAAAGACATGATTTGTACCGGCACGCTGTCCAGCGGCCACGCGCGCGCATTTTTGCAGCTTTCCACGCACAGTGAAATGATGCGCGCTGCGCAACATGTTTTTTCCAAGGGTCTTTCCGTACGTCAAACGGAGGCGTATGTAAAAAAGCTCCTCACGGATGCAGCTAAGCCGCAGACAGACCGTCCGCAGCCAAATTACCTTGAGGACACCGAAAAAAAACTATCTGAGCGTTTTGGGCGCAAGGTGCGCATCGTTTCCGGCCGCGACAAAGGCCGTTTTGAGTTTGAATTTTACGGGCAGGACGATCTTGAGCTTCTCATCCGCACGCTTGAGAGCCTTCAGGCCTGACGCGCATACCGCCGATATAGTAAGGTTATAGTAACAAAGGAGTTGTTCTTTTTGCGACTGATTGAAGCCGTAAAGCGGTTTTTCCGCGAATCGCCGGAGCCTTCGGCGCCGGTCCCGCATAAAAACCGGCGTTTTTTGGTAATCTATTCCATAGCGCTGTTTGCCGTTTTCTTTGGTCTTATCCTGTTATCCTTTTTTGTCTCCGAGAGAAACAACCGCCGACAGTTTGACGCATACAAGACCGAGCAGGATAAATCGGTCATCAGCGCGATGGAATCTCTTGAAAATTTGCAAAGTGAAAATAAAGCACTCAAGGAAACGGTAAGCGTCCTGCAGTCCGGCATTGAAAAACTGCAAAAGGACAAGGCGGCCGCCTCGGGCACGCTGCAAAAACAACTGGATGTGGCAAATGCCGAGCTTGCGGCGCTGAAAGCTTCCGGAGAAAAACTGGAAAAGACGCGTCAGGCCGAGGAGCTTTTATGGCAGCTTCAAAAGCTTTATTATGAAAAGAAATATACATCGAGCAGAAAAGTCATCAGTTATATGGAAGAATGCGGTCTTGCGGCCTTCCTCCCTGACAAAGCAACGCAGGATTTTACCGTACTGAGTCCGCTTGAAGCGTATAACCGGATCAAAGATAAGCTCGATTGAGAGGATGAGTCATAATGCTGGATATCAAGGTACTCGCAGCCGACCCTGAAAAGGTCAAGGCGCGCCTTGCCGCGCGTCAGAAGGACTACTCCGCAGAGGTCGACCGCGCGCTTGCGCTGGACACAAAGCGGCGCGACATCATTTACAAGGCAGAAACCCTCAAGGCGGAGCAAAACACCGTTTCAAAGAGCATTCCGGAGCTTAAAAAGTCCGGGCAGGACACAAGCGCCCTCTTTTCGCGGATGAAGGATCTTTCCGACACGGTCAAGCAGCTCGACGCCGAGCTGAAGGAAATTGCCGACGAGTTAAACCTTCTGCTGCTTTCCATTCCGAACATTCCGTATGATTTAGTGCCTGCGGGCCGCGACAGCGAGGATAATCCTGTCCTGCGTTCGTGGGGCGAGCCGCGCGCCTTTGACTTTCAGCCGCTTGCACACTGGGATATCGGTGAAAACCTCAAAATTCTCGACCCCGGCACGGCCGCCAAGGTGACCGGCGCCCGTTTTCACTTTTATAAGGGACTGGGCGCCCGGCTTGAGCGCGCAGTTATTAACTTCTATCTTGACAGCCACACAAAAAATGACTATACCGAAATATTCCCTCCCTATATGGTAAACCGCGCCTCAATGACAGGCACGGGGCAGCTTCCGAAGTTTGAGGAAGACGCCTTTAAGGTGGCCGACACCAATTACTTTTTGATTCCAACCGCTGAAGTTCCGGTAACCAACATGTACCGCGACGATATTCTTGACGCGGGTCAGCTTCCGCTTAAATACTGCGCCTATTCCGCGTGTTTCCGCGCCGAAGCCGGCTCTGCCGGCCGCGATACGCGCGGGCTGATCCGCCAGCATCAGTTTAACAAGGTGGAGCTTGTCAAATTCTGCGAGCCCGAGCAGTCCTACGCCGAGCTTGAAAGCCTGACGCGCGACGCCGAGGCGGTGCTCCAGAAGCTGGGCCTTGCCTACCGCGTGGTACGCCTGTGCACGGGCGATCTCGGCTTCTGCTCCGCCATGACCTATGATATCGAGGTGTGGATGCCCTCCTACGGCCGCTATGTGGAAATTTCCTCCTGCTCCAACTTTGAAGACTATCAGGCGCGCCGTGCGTCCATCCGCTTCCGCTCCGACAAGGGAGATAAGCCCCGTTTTGTGCACACACTCAACGGTTCCGGCGTAGCAGTCGGACGTACCGTGGCCTGCATTCTTGAAAACTATCAGCAGGCGGACGGCAGCATCGCGGTGCCCGAAGCTCTGCGCGCGTATATGGGCACAGACGTGATCCGGTAACTCCCCTGCCCCAAATGGCCGCCGTATCGGTTTCTTTTCGCGGCTCATACAGCACACAAAACGCCGCCGTCAACTTGACGGCGGCGTCAGTCTGTCTCAAGCCCTCCATGTGTAAGCATAAATCGTTTTTGGGCGGCCCGCACGTCATATAAAGCTCCATAGTCCGACGTATGGACGGCAAACCCGGGGGGAGCGGAAAACCGGAGGTTTACCGCTTCGAATAGGGGGGGCACTGGACACCCCCTATGGTGCGTGTTGGCTTTATCGACACGCTCACCGCCTCCGTCCGATCACAACGGAGGCGGCGTTTTCTCCTTCCTGCACGTGCAAACAGACCAAGTACGCCAGGGGTTTCCCTGATTTGGACAGCCAATACACCGGTTTGTGCCCGTATTTTGACTCAAGTCGATCAAGCCGCAGCGCTTCATTTTCTTCGCTGTATCAGATATCCGTAGAATTCTTTCCTGATGCCCCGAAATCCAAGCCAACACTTCGCAAACCGGTGGTTTTCTTGACGCAGCCGATATCGCAATCAACTTTAATAATATGAAAAGCGCCGGCATGAAGCCGGCGCTTTGAACGCTTGATATAACTAATGTTACTCTGCGGAAAACTCACGGCGGCTTTGACTCTGCACAGTCGCCGGCCTCGCGGTACTCTCAAGTTTTCTGCCGGGAGTATAGGAGACTACAACCTTGCGGTTAGGCTCCGTTCCTGTGGAAAAGGTAGAGACGTCGCGCCACGTCTGCAGCGCCGTATGTATCACATGGCGTTCATAAGCGTTCATGGGCTCAAGCGTCATGTTCCTGCGGTACTTGACGGCTTTGCCGGCCATCTTCACCGCAAGACGTTCCAGCGATTCCTCACGCTTGGCGCGGTAATTTTCCGTATCGACGATCACGCGGGTGCGCGTCGTCTCTCCGCGGTTGATGACATAGCCCGTGATGTGCTGGATGGCGTCGAGTGTTTCGCCCCTGTGCCCGATGAGAAGGCCAAGATCGTCTCCTGTAAGACGGATGCGGATGCTCTCATCCTCGCCCTGTTCAACGGTTACCTGCGCGACCGCGTTCATCTTTCTGAGCAGGCCTTCCACAAATTCCTTCGCCTTGTCGGCAGGGGTAACGCTCAGGCAGGTCACTTTAACGCGTGCAAGCGTGCTTCCCAACCCCAGAAAGCCGCTTTTTGGCTTGTCCAAAACCTCCACGGAGGCCTGATCTCTCTCAACCCCGAGCTGTTTAAGCGCAAGATTAACCGCGTCGTCTATGGTTTTGCCTGTCATTTCCACTGAATTGTTCACAAGGAAGCCCTCCCTACGTATAATAGCTTTATTCTTCCGAATCCGGCTTGTTCTCCTCTTGCGTAGGCGCTTGCGAAGGCGCAGGCGCCTGCTTATCCGGAAGAGCGGTTTGCGCTGCTTTCGGCCCCGCCTTTGCAGGCTTTATCGCACGCCTGGGCATGCCCGCACCATTTGCCGTACTGCTGCGCGGCGCTGCCTGCGCGTGTTTTTTGGCCACCGCCTGCTTTTGAAGCTGCGCATTGAGCTCCTTTTTCATGATCGTCTCCTGCTTGGCCGCGTCCTCGGCCTGCCGGCGGCGTTCAGTAAGCTCCGCGCGCTTTGCGTCTTCCGCATCAAATATCTTCTTGTAATACCTGCCCAGCGCGTAGTCCTGTGCGACGCCGAGCATGCTGTTTCCTATCCAGTAAACGCCCATGGCCGCCGGCATGATAAAACCGAACCAAACCGACATGAGCGGCATCATCTTGTTCATAAGCGCCATATTTCCGGCCGCCGGGTTGTCCGCTGCCGGCGGCTGTCCGGAGGTCTTCTGCATGACCGTCTGTGCAAACCAGGCGGACACGCCGGAAAGGATGGGAATAATAATCGGCCAGCTCAATGAAAGCTTCGGCGTTTCCGCAAGGTTGATGCCCAGAAAGCGGAAGTCGATATCCACAAGCCCGGGGATTTTCTGGCTGATGAGCGCAAAATTCTCGTGGATCTGCTGCGCAAGCGTGATCTGAAGATAGCTGTCTTTGCTCATTTCAAAGCCGAGTGTCGTCGCCACGACCTGAATCTGCTCGGCGCTTAAATGCATCAGATACGTCATCGGTTCGCGCAGCACCGCGTACAGCGCAAAAAATATGGGAAGCGGCAGCAGCGACCACAGACAGCCGCTCATGGGGTTGACGCCTTCGTCCTGATAGAGCTTCTGCATGGCCTCCTGTTGCTTTTGCTTGTCTTCCTTATACTTTTTCTGCAGCTCAGTGAGCTTAGGCTGAATCCGCGCGGTCTGCATCATACCCTTTTTGCTCTTCATGCTGATGGGCAGCAGGACAAGCTTGATAACCACGCAAAACAGCAGGATGGCAAGTCCGTAAGAGCCTGTCAGCTGAAACAGCGTAAGCAGGATCCATGAAAACGGCCTGTATACAAGTACATTGAGAATGCTTCCCATTGAATGTCCTCCACGACGTATATGCGTCGCTTTTTGCCGCCTTCAGGCGGTTAATACTCAGAGCAGCGGATCATACCCGCCCTTATGAAACGGATTGCATCGCAGAATCCGCCTGAGCGCAAGATAAGAGCCCTTAAGCGCACCGTATTTTTCAAGCGCAAGCAGGGCGTATTCCGAACAGGTCGGGATAAACCGGCAGGACGGACGCGTAGCCGGCGATATATGCTTTCTGTAAAAACCAATCATACGCATCAGTATTTTTTTCATGTTCCACCCTCAGACGAAGCCAATCGGACGCTCACGGTTTTGCGCGCAGGCCCAGCCTGTCGAACAGGCTGTTGATCTCGCTGCAAAGCTCCTCAAAGCGCGCCCCGACCGCCCGAAACCGGGCGACGATGACAATGTCGTATCCGGGCAGGAAGGAGCCCTCGCTTAAGCGATACGCCTCCCGAATACGGCGGCGCATACGGTTGCGCACAACCGCATTGCCGAGCTTTACGCCGACGGTGATGCCCAGCCGGTTTTTTTCTCCGCGCGCACGGCGGCAGTATACAACTAAAAACGGAGATGCAGCGCTCTTGCCCCGTGCATACAGTCGTTTAAATTCCCTGTTTTGCTTAAGAGGCTCGGTAATGCGCATATTGCAATAACCTTCTAAAAAAAATTGAGAACCGGACTTTCGAGAAAACGGAGAATAAATACGTCCGGAATATGAGCAAAAATATGCGGGTTGCTCCGCAGGACAAGGAAACACGGGCTTAAAAAGCACGGCCCTGCGGAAAACAGCCGCAAAATGGCAATCATATTCCGGAAGTTTTCAGGCCCCGTTTCTTTCTGCCCAATTCTCATAAAAACCAGTCCCGTCTGATCCTGATCAGTGCGTAAGCCTGGCTCTTCCCTTTGCGCGCCTCCTGGCGAGTACTTTTCTGCCGTTTCTCGTGGCCATTCTCTTTCTAAAGCCATGTTCCATGCTGCGCTGACGCTTTTTCGGCTGATAAGTACGAAACATTCATACCACCTCCTGTTAACGAATCCGGCTGTTTTTTTATCCGTTTATACGTGCCGGAAATAGAGCATTCTGTAATAAAAGCAACAAAATGCCACGCACTATAATGCGTATTGTATTATATATTAGGGAAATTCATTATGTCAACAAGAATTTTGCTTTTCTCCTCACGGATCTCGGGTTTGCCGCACGCAAAAAAGTTGGCGGTCTGTACGTGCTATTTTTCCTGCGCGCGTGTTTTTGCATAATTTACCCGCGCAGCGGAAGCCCCATTGGCCTTTTTGCGGGATTCCCGCGGAATTTGCATGGATAATCCTGAAAATGTAACGTGCCCGCTGGAATATGGCGGTATTTATATTTTTCATATGACCTTTTGCTATTGTTTTAGAGTGGAAAATCTGATAAAATAAGGAGGATGGATTACACGGAATTTTCTCTCTCCCATTCAGCCGGCCGCGCCTTTTTCCCCGCGCGCTTCCGGCGCTTTCCTGCGCGCTTTCCATAAATATTATTTCACACGGGAAGCAGGCATCATCCGTTTGCTTCCCGCGGTTTTTCCAAGCCGGTCCGATATTTTTGTAGGGGGATTTTATCCATGTCCGTTCCCGATACTTTTTGGCAGCAGGCGCTCAAGCTGCTTGAGAAAAACACCTCTGTAACGGCTGTCAACACCTGGTTTGACGACTCAACGGCGCTCAAGCTTGACGCAACGTCCGTTACTTTGCACACACCCAGCGAATTTAAAAGAGACGTGATCCAAAGCCGCTATCTGCCGCAGCTCAAAGAGGTTTTCAGAGAGCTGACCGGAGCGGCGGATATGAAAATAGAGATTCTTGCCGGAGCGCAGGCGCTGGAAAACTATCAGCCTGCCCCAAAGACCTTAAGCGGCGTCCTTAATGAAACCGAATTTACCTTTGACCGTTTTGTGGTGGGTAACTCCAATAAATTCGCCCACGCGGCGGCCATCGCCGTGGCAAGCGCGCCGGCAAAGGCCTATAACCCCCTGTTTATTTACGGCGGATCAGGGCTTGGCAAGACGCATCTGCTCTACGCCATCGCCAATGAGGTCCGCCGCTCCAATCCGCATTTTCGTATTGTTTACATAAAGGGCGACGATTTTACAAACGAACTGGTTTCCGCCATCCAGATTAATAAAAGCATGGATTTTAGGGAAAAATACAGATTAGCCGATATCCTGCTTGTTGATGATATCCAGTTTATCGCGGGCAAGGACCGCACACAGGAAGAGTTTTTTCATACCTTCAACACGCTGTTCGAGTCCAACAAGCAGATCATTCTCACCTCAGACCGTCCACCGCGTGAAATGGCCAAGCTTGAGGACAGGCTCCGCACCCGCTTTGAGTGGGGCCTGCTCGCCGACGTGCAGCCGCCCGAATATGAAACGCGCCTTGCCATCATTAAAAATAAGGCCGCGAGCATGGGTCTTGAAATGTCTGATAACGTCGCGGAATACATCGCGCAGAATATTACCTCAAATATCCGGCAGCTTGAAGGCACAATGAAAAAGGTGCTTGCCATGCGCGACCTGATGAACCGCAACGTGGACATGGACACGGTCGCGCGCGCCATCCGCGACATGCTGCGCGTGAATCCCGGAATGCACCCCACCCCCCAGCTGATCATCGACGAAATCTGCGCGTTTTACTCCGTGAGTGAGAAAAATCTGCGCGGACAGCGGCGCGACCACGAAATCGTGCAGGCCCGTCAGGTCTCCATGTACATTATCCGGCGGCTTACCGATCTGTCCTTTCCGGAAATCGGGCGGGAATTTGATAATCGTCATCACGCCACTGTTTTGCATTCTGTGGAAAAAGTGGAAGAAGATATGGAGAAGAATACCGAGTTTTCCAACACCATCAAAAGCCTTATTGACAATATATCAAATAAATAGCAAAATTTTTGTCACAATTTCTCATTATCAACAGCTCCCTGTGCAAAAATATTTCCTTCTGTGGATAAATAAGGCACCCTTGGTATTGTTTTGGCCACTGTTGATAACCTTCCATTTATCAACAGACAGGCTGTGTGCGCGTTTTGCCTGTGAGGACAGCACTTTGCACTTCTTATCAACAATGCGGCGTACTACTACTACATAAACTATCTATTCTATTCTTTCTGTCTTTCTTTTATGTATACTCTTTTAAAATATCGGGACGATTTTCCGAAAGGATGATAAAAATGAAATTTTCCTGCGAAAAGGCGCTGCTTCTGTCCGCGGTTGTCACCGCGGCGCGCGCTGTTTCTCCCAAAAGCACCATTCCCGCGCTCGAAGGCGTTCTTGTCGAAGCGGACAGAAGCGGCGTGTCGATTACGGGCTACAACCTGGAAACGGGTATAAAAACAAAGGTGGAGGCAAATGTCGAAAAATCGGGCGCGGCCGTTTTAAACACACGCCTGTTCGGGGACATCATCCGCAAGCTTCCCGACGACATGGTAAGCATTGCCTGTGACGAGCAGGGCATGGTCACCATCCGCTGCGGACTTTCAGAATTTAATATTCCCTCCACGCCCGCCGCTGATTTTCCGGAAATGCCCGCTATCGAAAAGCAGCGCTCCTTTACCGTGGAGCAGGAAACGCTGCGCACCATGATCGGGCGCACCATTTTCGCCGTATCCTCGAATGAAAACAAGCCGGTTCATACCGGATCGCTTTTTGAAGTGACGGAGGAGGCCCTTACGGTGGTCTCCGTGGACGGATACAGGCTGGCCATGTGCACCGAACCCATCACAAAGCGGGAGCAGGCGGAGGATTTTTCCTTTGTCGTACCGGGCAGCGCGCTTAAAGAGGTCGAGCGCATCTCCCTTGAAGGCGGAAATCCTGCGGAAATCACGCTGGGCATGCGCCACATTCTGTTTGAAATCGGCGGTACGCTGCTTATTTCCCGTCTGCTTGAGGGTGAATTCATCAATTACCGCAACGCCATCCCCCGCGACCAAAAGGTGCGCGTCAAGGGGAAAGTCAAAGCCATGTGCGAAAGCGTTGAGCGCGTATCCATTGTCATCAGTGAGAAAATCAAAAATCCCGTGCGCTGCGTGTTTGACGATGGACTGCTGCGCTTAAGCTGCACGGCGGCCATCGGGCGCGCATACGACGAGTGCGTGATCGACGGTAACGGCGGCCAGCTTGAGCTTGGCTTTAACAACCGTTTTCTGCTTGACGCGCTGCGCGCGGTGCCCGACGACGAGGTTTTTCTTGAACTAAGCTCGAGCGTTTCCCCGCTGATTATTCTGCCGCCCGACTCCGAAAAATATCTGTTTATGATCCTGCCTGTGCGTCTGCGCGCAAATGAAGGCTAACGCATGAAAAAAGAAGTTTTGCCGGTCCTCATCCAAACGCAGCATATTCCTCTCGACGCGCTGCTTAAATACGCGGGCGTCTGTGGGACAGGCGGCGAGGCAAAGTATTTCATCTCGGAGGGACAGGTCCGCGTAAACGGACAGGTCTGCACGCAGCGCGGCAAAAAACTTGTCCCGGGAGACACCGTGGAGTTTGACCGCTTTTTTATAGAAATCGGGGCTCAGGCGGAAAAAGGACAGACGCATGGTGGTTGATTTAATAAAGCTCAATGGCTTTCGCAACTATCAGGATGTGCAGGTGGAGCTTTCCCCGGGGATCAACGTTTTTTATGGGGAAAACGCACAGGGAAAAACCAATCTGCTCGAGGCGGTCAAATACCTATCCTGCGCGCGCTCGTTTCGTGCGCAGAAGGAACGCGACATGATCGCCTTCGGCAGCGACAGCGCCGTGATTTCCGGGCACATCCTTCATGACGATCGGGATTTTCTTGTGGAAGCAAGACTTTTTACCGCTTCGCGGCGTCAGCTTTTCATCAACGGCATCAAGCAGAAAAGCGCGTCGTGCCTGAGCGGCATTCTAAACACCGTGACATTTCTTCCGGACGATTTATATCTTGTGCGCGAGGGCGCATCGGTGCGCAGAAAGTTTCTGGATTCCGCGCTGTGCCAGCTTCGCCCGCGCTATCTGACGGCGCTGACTGAATATAACCGCCTGTACGAACATAAAACGCGCCTACTGCGAGACCTGAAGGAGAAGCCCTCCCACCTTGAAACGCTGGACGTTTTCAGTCAGCGCATGGCGCAGTTCGGCGCGGTGCTCATCAGCTACCGAAGCTCCTTTATCCGAAAGCTCGCGCCGCTTTCAGACAGCGTGCATCATGATATTTCCGGCGGGCGCGATCAAATCAAGCTCAGCTATAAAACCGTTTCCGCCGTATCAGACCCGGGCGCACCGGCGCAGGAGCTTTCATCGATTTTATATGAGCATATGCTGTCCCTGCGCAAAGCGGAAATCGATGCGCGCGCGTGCCTGACCGGGCCGCACAAGGATGATCTGGAGATTTTGATAAACGGCACGCCGGCCAGAGCGTTCGGCTCGCAGGGGCAGGCCCGCTCCGCGGCGCTTTCGCTGAAGCTGGCAGAACGGGAAATTTACTTTCAGGATACCGGGCAGTACCCCGTGCTGCTGCTTGACGACGTGCTCTCGGAGCTTGACGCCAGGCGGCGCGATTTTGTCCTCAACCGCATCTCGGGCGGGCAGGTGCTGGTCACCTGCTGCGAGGAAGGACTGGTCAAAACGGCGGGACGGGTACTGTATGTTGAAAACGGAAACGTTTTCCCCCGCTGAAAACGTCTTTAGCAAAGGAGAAATGGAATGTATTTGCATTTAGGCCAGGACGTGATGGTGCTCCTTTCAAGCGTCGTGGGCATATTTGATTTGGAGATCACCTCCCAGTCGCGTCTGACGCGCCGGTTTCTGGAAGACGCGGAGAAGACGGGCAGCGTGGTGAATATCAGCGAGGAGCTGCCAAAATCGTTTGCCATATGCGTGGAAAACGGAAAAACCACCGTCTACATTTCGCAGATTTCCACTGCCACGCTTTTAAAGCGCTGCCGCACCGCCTATGATTGGCGGGACGCATAGCCAGACATAAATAACGGGCAACGGCGGCGCAAACGCCGCTTAAATATGAAAATACCGGCCGTGCCGCAAATGCGCCACGGAATACACTGCCGTGCAGGGTATGTAAGGAGGAACTATGGACAACTCGCATATTTCTCAAAACACCTATGACGAGACACAGATACAGGTGCTTGAAGGGCTTGAGGCCGTTCGCAAACGTCCGGGAATGTACATCGGCACAACGTCGGGGCGCGGACTGCATCATCTTGTTTATGAAATCGTTGATAACTCCATTGATGAGGCGCTTGCGGGATATTGCCACAACATCGATGTGATCATCGAAAAGGGAGACATCATCACCGTGTGCGACGACGGACGCGGCGTGCCGGTCGGCATGCACGTAACGGGGAAACCCGCCGTCGAGGTGGTTTTCACCATTTTGCACGCGGGCGGAAAATTCGGCGGCGATGGCTACAAGGTCGCCGGCGGACTGCACGGTGTGGGCGCGTCGGTCGTCAACGCCCTGTCCGAGTGGCTTGAAGTCGAGGTCTGTGACGGCGAGAAGCTCTATAAAATGCGTTTTGAACGCGGAGCCGTGACGCAGGAGCTGAGCGTGATCGGCACCGGCAGCCAGACGGGCACAAAGGTCACCTTTAAGCCCGACGCCGAGATTTTTGAGGAAACGGTATTCGATTTTGATACGCTGCTTACACGCATGCGCGAGCAGGCCTTCTTAAATGCAGGGCTGCGCATCCGCCTTTGCGACCGCCGCGGCGACGAGGAAAATTTCCGTGAGCTTCATTATGAGGGCGGCGTTCGTTCGTTTGTCGAGTATATCAACCGCAACAAAACGGTGCTGCACGAGCCGGTCATCTTTATCAGCGGGCAGCGCGGCGATTCCATGGCCGAAATCGCCATGCAGTACAGCGACAGCTATAATGAGGTTCTTTTATCCTTTGCCAATAATATAAACACCTCCGAGGGCGGGATGCACGAGACGGGCTTTAAGACCGCCATCACGCGCGTGATTAACGATTACGGCAAGAAGTTTAACTTTCTCAAGGGTGAGGACAAACTTTCCGGCGAGGATGTGCGGGAAGGCCTGACCGCCGTCATCTCCGTTAAGCTCATTGACGCCCAGTTTGAGGGTCAGACGAAGACAAAGCTTGGAAACTCCGAGATCCGCACGTTTGTGGATAACCTGATTTCCGAAAAGCTTTCTGATTTTCTTCAGGAAAACCCGGTGGTCGGCCGTTCCATACTCGAGAAGGCGCAAACAGCGTCGCGCGCGAGAGAGGCGGCGCGCCGCGCGCGTGAAATGACACGGCGCAAATCGGTGCTCGACGGCGCCTCGCTTCCCGGAAAGCTTTCCGACTGCTATGAAAAAAACTCTGATCTTACCGAAATTTACATCGTCGAGGGAGATTCCGCGGGCGGCTCGGCAAAGGGCGGGCGCAACAGCCGCTTTCAGGCCATCCTGCCGCTGTGGGGCAAAATGCTCAACGTAGAAAAGGCGCGTCTGGATAAGGTTTACGGAAATGAAAAGCTCACCCCGGTCATTACCGCGCTCGGCGCCGGCCTGGGGGACGAATTTGAGGTTTCCCGCCTGCGCTACGGCAAGGTCATCATCATGGCCGATGCCGACGTCGACGGCTCCCACATCCGCACGCTGCTGCTGACGTTCTTTTTCCGCCATATGCGTCCGCTTATCGAGCATGGGCATGTGTTTATCGCCCAGCCGCCGCTTTATAAGCTGGTGCGCGGGAAAACGGTGCGCTATGCCTATTCCGACGCGGAGCGCGACGTGATCATAAAGGAAATCGGCGGGGATGACCCTTCCAAGGTCGATGTTTCCAGAAATAAAGGTCTTGGTGAAATGGACGCGCACGAGCTTTGGGAGACAACCATGGACCCCGAAAAACGCACGCTTTTGAAGGTTGAGCTTGGAGACGCGATTGCCGCGGATCAGATATTTACCATTTTGATGGGCGAAAAGGTCGAGCCGCGCAAGGAATTTATCGAACTCAACGCCAAATACGTCGTCAATCTCGACGTTTAATGGGTTCCGGTGCGAAAACTGACTGATAGAGCTCCGCTGTAAGCGGGCACAGCCCGGTGCGTGGTGCGCGGGGCTGCGCGAAAACAGAAAGTGAACCCTTTTTTCTTCCATAAAACCCGGTTTGTGAAAGCGTGCGTACAGGCGCGTTTCCGGCAGTTCATTAAAGCGGAGGAAGAGAAAAGCGGCATAGGAGGTACGCTGCCATGGCTGAAGATAGGAATAAAGTAGACATCCGGTATGAAAACCAGAACATTATAACGGTGGATCTCGAGCGCGAGATGAAAAAATCATATATTGACTACGCGATGTCCGTGATTGTCGGGCGTGCGCTGCCGGACGTGCGGGACGGGCTCAAGCCCGTTCACCGCAGGATCCTGTATACCATGTTTGAGGATAATCTGGTCCCGGAAAAGGCCTTCCGCAAGTCCGCCACCACCGTCGGCGACGTGCTGGGACGCTACCATCCGCACGGCGACGCGGCGGTGTATGATTCGCTGGTGCGCATGGCGCAGGATTTCTCCCTGCGCTATGTCCTTGTCGACGGACACGGAAACTTCGGCTCCGTCGACGGAGATCCGCCCGCTGCCTATCGTTACACCGAGGCGAGGATGTCGCGCATCTGCGTTGATATGCTCACCGACATCGAAAAGGACACCATAGAGTTTATCCCCAACTTTGATAATTCGCGCAAGGAGCCGTCCGTGCTTCCCTCGCGCTTTCCAAACCTCCTGGTAAACGGTTCGTCGGGCATCGCGGTGGGCATGGCCACCAACATCCCGCCGCACAACCTACGCGAGGTCATTGACGCCGTCATCTGCGTCATCCACGACCCGGAGGCCGGGCTTGACGACCTGATGGAGCACATAAAGGGGCCGGACTTCCCTACCGCGGGCCAGATTGCCGGGCGTTCCGGCATCCGCGCGGCGTACGCGACCGGCCGCGGAAAGATAAAGGTCAGGGCGCGTTCGGAAATCATGGAGCATGACAATCATACGCGCATCGTCATTACCGAGCTTCCCTATATGGTCAACAAGGCGCGCCTGATTGAATCCATCGCGGAGCTTGTCAAGGATAAAAACGTGGAGGGTATTTCCGCGCTGCGCGACGAATCCGACCGCGAGGGCATGAAGATCGTCATTGAGCTCAAGCGTGAGGCAAACGCGCAGGTGGTTTTAAACCGTCTGTATGCCTCCACGCAGATGCAGACCACCTTCGCCATCAATATGCTCGCGCTTGTGGATAACCAGCCTAAGACGCTTTCCCTGCGCGAAATGATTGATCACTATATCGATTTTCAGAAGCAGATCATCACGCGCCGCACACGTTACGACCTCAAGCGCGCGCGCGACCGCGCACATATCCTGGAGGGAATGCGCATCGCCATTGATAACATCGACGAGGTCATCCACATTATCCGCACAAGCTACAGCGACGCAAAGGCAAGGCTGATGGAACGCTTCGGGCTGTCCGACGTGCAGACACAGGCGATTCTCGAAATGCAGCTGCGCAGGCTCCAGGGGCTTGAGCGCGAAAAGATTGAGGAAGAATTTGCTGAGCTGATGAAAAAAATCGAGCGGTTCGAGGCGATTCTCGCCTCCGATCAGCTGGTGCTCGACATCATAGTCGACGAGCTGACGGCGATTAAAAACAAATACGGCGACGAGCGCCGCACCGAGATTGCTGCAATTGACGACGACATCGATATTGAAGACCTCATCGAGCGCGAGGACTGCGTCTTCACGCTTACGCATCTGGGCTATATCAAGCGCCAGCCCGCCGGCGTCTACCGGGCCCAAAGGCGCGGAGGCCGCGGCATCGCCGCGCAGGCCGTGCGTGAGGAAGATTTTGTGGAGACG
Organism: Oscillospiraceae bacterium; assembly: GCA_963678505.2. Taxonomy (GTDB): domain Bacteria; phylum Bacillota; class Clostridia; order Oscillospirales; family JAVBQB01. The sequence goes on from CAXXFP010000018.1 coordinate 65,278, forward strand.
CTGTTTGTCGCTTCAACGCACGATTATATCCTGTTTTTCACCAACAAGGGCAGACTGCACCGCAAGAAGGGCTATCATATGCCCGAGGCGGGGCGCGCGGCCAAGGGCATGAACATCATAAACCTGCTGCCGCTTGAGCCGGAAGAAAAAGTCACGGCGATGATCCCCGTCGGGGAGTTTGACGAGAGCTTCCTGATTATGGTGACGAAGCTCGGAACCGTAAAGCGCATCCGGCTTGATGCGCTCAACACCGCCAGAAAAGCGGGCATCCGGGCGCTCACGATCGACGAGGACGACGAGCTGATCGCGGTGCTCAAAACCGATGGCACACAGAACATCCTGCTTGCAACGCGCGAAGGACGCGCCATCTGCTTTAACGAGGACGATGTGCGTCCCATGGGACGCGACGCGGCGGGCGTTCGCGGCATTCGTCTGGACGACGCGGATTACGTCATCGGCGCGGAAACCGACAGCGAGGGCGACTGTCTGCTGACGGTTACGGAAGACGGCTACGGCAAACGCACGAACCTTGACGAGTATCTGCGCGGCAGCGCAGACGGTGAAGACGACGAGCCCGGCGAGCGCCGTGCGCAGAAGCGCGGCGGCAAGGGACTCATCAACTACAATATAACGCAAAAGACCGGAAAGGTCGCCGCGGTCAAGGTCGTCGGAGACAGCGACGACATCATGCTTATCTCCGACGACGGGATTATTATCCGCATGGCGGTGTCCGATATCAATATTTATTCGCGCAATACGCAGGGTGTTATCCTCATGCGTGTGGCTGAGGGCGTGCATGTCATTTCCGTCGCGCGCACCGAAAAGGCCGAGGAAGAGGAAGCGGAAGTCACCCAGGAGCCGCAGACTGACGATAACGAATAGTGATAATACTCGCAATTAGTACAGCGCGTATTGAATTCTGCCGTCTTATGGAGCGAAAACGCACTCCATAGGACGGCAGGCCCAGATGCGGCGAGGGCTGTGCCGGGATTTTGGTACAAGCGTGCGGCGTCCCGGCGAGGGTCGGTTGATTTGGGAAGATAAGAACAAAAAAAGATACTGTTTGTATTAATGGCTGGAATTAATACAAACAGTATCGGCTTGGACGGGTATGGGAGAGAAAAAACAGGTTACAATCTATACCGACGGCGCATGCTCGGGAAATCCCGGCCCGGGCGGATACGGCGCGATCTTGCTGTATGGGTCAAGCGAGAAGGAGCTTTCCGGCGGTGAGGCGCAGACGACGAACAACCGCATGGAGCTGACAGGCGCGATCGCGGCGCTGGAGCTGCTCAAGGAACCCTGCGCCGTCACGCTGTACAGCGACTCACAGTATCTGGTAAACGCCATCAATAAGGGCTGGGCAGTCAAGTGGGAAAAAAACGGCTGGAAGCGCGCAAAAAACGAGCCCGCGCTCAACCCGGATCTTTGGGCGCGGCTGCTTTCGCTGAGCCGCACGCACGAGGTAAAGTTCATCTGGGTAAAAGGACACGCCGACAATGCGTACAATAACCGCTGCGACAAGCTGGCCGTCGACGCCACTCTTCAGTTTAAAAAGCCGGAGTAGGGACACAGCGCGGGGTTCCCGCCTCCCCTTTTATGTAAAATAGCAATCTGTCAGGGGCAACAGCGTTGCCCACGCCTCCCGTGCGTATGAGAGATACGGGCCTGATCGGATGGGGCGGATGTGCAGCTGCGTGTCCTTTGTCTATGCCCAAAGCGGGGGGCGGATAACGCACTTCAGATTTATCTTTTTTCCGGACGGGCATAAAGCGTGAGAGCGTGCTTTATGCCCGTCCGGATCTGCCGCCGCTCTGCCCTGCGTTGAAAACAAGCAGCTGCGCATATGCAGACGATATGGTTATAAGCAAAGCCGTTTTAATTCACCGCCCGCAAACAGCTTCCAAAGGACCAATGCCCGGCCGGAGGGATCGATGATCCCCACACGCTGAAAGCACGCCCGATGCTGTGTGAGGCGGGTCACTCCGGATACACACTTTCCGGTTGCAAAAGAGGTTAAGTCGGCTGTCGAAGCGGCCGGAGGGGATGCAATCAACTACTATTCATATATGAATAATAAAAATGTGAAGAAACGTATTGCATTCTATTCCAAATAGGTATATATTAAAAATGAAAGAAACACCTCCCCGTCCGGCCGCGGAAAACCGGAAGATGGCGGCGCCCGCGCGATGCCGGAGATTCCCTTTTCACAGTACGGACAGAAGGGTACAATAGCACCGGGACTGCCCCGGAAAGAAGGAATTGAAATGTCAAGATTTGTTTACGCGGACAACGCCGCGACGACCGCGCTGTCGGAGCGCGCGTATGAAGCCATGATTCCCGCCCTGCGGGAAAACTACGGAAATCCCTCGAGCATTTACTCCTTCGGCCGCGCGGCGCGCCGTGCGCTTGAGGACGCGCGGGTAAAGACTGCCGCCGCGCTGGGAGCCATGCCGGACGAAATCTATTTTACCGGCGGCGGAACAGAGGCGGACAACTGGGCCATCAAGGGTGTGGCGCAGCTTTACGCGTCTAAGGGAAAGCACATTATTTCAAGCAAAATTGAGCACCACGCCGTGCTGCACAGCCTCAAGGCGCTGGAAAAGCAGGGCTATTCGGTCACCTATCTCGACGTTGACCGTTTCGGACAGATCAGTCTGGACGCACTGCGCGCGGCCATTCGGGAGGACACCATTCTGATCACCATCATGGCGGCGAACAATGAAATCGGCACGGTGCTGCCCGTGACGGAAATCGGCGCCATCGCGCATGAAAAGGGCATTTTATTTTACACGGATGCGGTACAGGCCGTCGGGCACATCCCCGTCGACGTCAAAGCAATGAATATTGACCTACTGTCGCTTGCCGGGCACAAATTCAGAGGCCCCAAGGGTGTGGGCGCGCTGGTTATTAAAAAGGGTCTGCGTCTGCCCGCGCTGCTCGAAGGCGGCGGCCACGAGCGCGGCCTGCGCTCGGGCACGGAAAACGTGGCGGGCATTGCGGGACTTGCCCAGGCACT
>CAXXFP010000019.1:0-90635 GCA_963678505.2 Oscillospiraceae bacterium
ATTTTAAATTCGCCCTTCGGACGACCCAGGTGTGAGCACAGAATGACCTTTGCGTTGTTTTTTATCAGATACTTGATGGTGGGAAGGGATTCAACAATGCGCTTGTCCGCTGTGATGTTGCCCGTCTCGTCCTGCGGTACATTGAAATCGCAACGCACCAGTACGCGCTTTCCACTGACGCTGATGTCCTCAATGGTTTTCTTGTTGTACTTCATGATTCAACCTCCATACACTTAGTTTGCGCAGCTTAGCGCTGCGTCTGATTTGTTATCAATTTATCAAAAATAGCAGACCTATTATAATGCATCCATTCAAGATATTCAATCAATAAACGCAGAAAATAAAGTAAAAATATAACAAAATTAAAGTATTGCCCCGGACCTGTTTTTCCGAAACGGACAGTTTTCAAACGCCGCCCGCCTCCCGGAGACAGGCGCACCGGGAAAAACGGAGGAAGAAAGCGCCGCGTTTTTCACGTGTCCGGACGCGTGGCTTACAGGCGGGGGACGCAGCCGGACGGACGGGAAAAGCAGCGAGGAAAAACGCACCGGATTATTCGCAGCCGGCCATGCGCCCTTTGCCGGAAAGACCGGGAAAATCAAGCTGGCGCAGCGCCTCATAGGCAACCACGGCCACGGAGTTTGCCAGATTGAGACTGCGCGCGTCGGCGCGCATGGGAATGCGCAGGCACCGCTCGGAGTACGCGCGCAAAAGCGTTTCATCCAAACCCGCGGTTTCGCGGCCAAAGACAAGAAAGTCTCCGTCCTGAAAGTGCGCCTGAACATATGCGCGCGGCGCCTTGGTGGATAAAAACCAGAAGGGGCCGTTGTTTTTGCAGAAAAATTCCGCTTGATCCCGGTAGGTGAGGATCTCGACCATATGCCAGTAGTCCAGCCCCGCGCGCTTGACGGCCTTGTCGCTGATGTCAAAGCCGAGCGGCCCGACCAGGTGGAGGCGGGATGCGGTGGCGGCGCAGGTACGCGCAATATTCCCGGTGTTCATTGGTATTTCGGGCTCGATCAAAACAATATTGAGCATGTTTTTCCTCATATATACTATATGATGTGAACGCGCAGACACAACGCAATCACGCCATATAATATACCAATTGTTCTAAGAATTCAACAATATTCACCTAAAAAAACAAAATTGTGGTGTAAAAATGAAAAGCGGAAAGCATGTTTTCGCGTCCGCAGGAGGAAAACGGGGGAAAAAGTGACCGCTGCGTTTCTTCTGGACGCTTTTGACAAAGAGGCGCGTGAGGATATATAATCCAATTGAAAATGTCTTGTTTTGCGCTTACGGCAAATAACACCAAATGAATGGCGGCACGCAAAATCCGAGTTGGCTGAAGAGCCGGTTCATGGTGGATTTAATTGCGCCCAATCTGTTTATGCTGTTTTCTGTGGGAAACAGGACATGCCGGGGGAAATGGCGCTGAAGAGGTCCTGCGGTTTCGGCGGCGGCGTTCGGGTGAAAGCTACTTTCCCGCAGGTGATTGGGCAGCTTTTGATCTATTTTTATCTTGTAATAATTTTAAGCCCTGTTTTTCAGTTTTAACAGCTTTTTTGCCATTGCTGTCAGATGAGAAATCGCACGTTTCCGGAGAACGAGCCCCGCAGCCTTCGGATTAAACTACGCGCGCGGGCGCGCCCGAAAGGCAGGCAAGACTGCATCCGAAAGGAAAGGGATCCATGAACAAAACGAAGAAATTTTTATCCTATTATCGTCCGTATATGGGCATTTTCACCGCCGACATGGCGTGCGCCTTTATCGCCGCGGGCGTAAGTCTCGTCTTCCCGCTCATTGTCAGGTACATAACAAACGATGTGCTTGTGTCGGGCGCCGGGCAGATTGTAAGCACCATCGTCAAATTATCGGCCGCCATGGCCGCCATGGTCGTTATTGAATATCTGTGCAACTATTACATCACTTATTACGGGCACATCATGGGCGCGAAAATGGAGCGGGACATGCGCAACGACATTTTTGGGCATCTGCAGAAGCTTTCCTTCCGGTATTACGACGACCAGAAGACCGGACAGATCATGTCGCGTACGACAAACGACCTGTTTGAAATTTCGGAGCTTTACCACCACGGGCCGGAGGATGTGTTTATTTCAATTGTCAAGCTCGTGGGCGCGTTTATCATCCTGATGAATATCAATGCGCAGCTGACGCTCATCATTTTTGCCTTTCTGCCGCCCATGCTCATCTTTGCCATCTATTATAACTCAAAGATGCGTAAGGCTTTCCGCAAAAACCGCGAAAACATCGCCAACATCACCGCGGGGCTTGAGGACAGCATCTCCGGCGTGCGCGTGGTGAAATCCTTTACAAACGAAGATCTGGAGCTTAATAAATTCCGCGAAAACAATGTGCTGTATGTCAAAAGTAAAAGCGACAGCTATCATTATATGGCGCGCTACCACAGTGGGCTTACGGCGTTTAGCTCCCTGATAAACATTGCCGTCATTATCGCCGCGGCGCTGTTTATCGCGGCGGGGCGTGCCGACGTGCTTGACCTGATCACCTTTATCCTGTACATATCCGCCTTCCTTGATCCCATCAAGAAGCTCATAAACTTCGCCGAGCAGCTTCAAAACGGCGTGTCCGGCTTTGACCGGTTCTGCGAGGTGCTCAGCATTGCGCCCGACATCAAGGACGATAAGGACGCCGTCAAGCTTGAAAACGTGCGCGGCGACATCACCTTCGACCACGTCAGCTTTCAGTATAACGACGTGTCTGGGAATGTTTTTACCGATATCAGCATGCGCGTCCGGGCGGGCGAATACATCGCGCTCGTGGGCGCCTCGGGCGTGGGGAAAAGCACGCTGTGCAGTCTGATTCCGCGCTTTTACGAAACGTCAGGCGGCGCCGTACTCATCGACGGCCGGGATATCCGCGCGGTCACGCTCAAATCCCTGCGGCAGAATATCGGCATCGTGCAGCAGGACGTGTATCTGTTTGCGGGTACCGTCATGGATAACATCCGCTACGGAAAGCCCGACGCGGCGGAAGCGGAGGTGTACGCGGCCGCGGTCAGCGCCAACGCGCACGAATTCATTATGGAGCTGCCGGACGGGTATGATACCGACATCGGGCAGCGCGGAGTCAAGCTGTCCGGCGGGCAGAAGCAGCGTCTGAGCATTGCGCGCGTGTTTTTGAAAAATCCGCCCATTCTGATTTTTGACGAGGCCACCTCCTCGCTTGATAACGAAAGCGAAAAGGTGGTGCAGGATTCCCTGGAAAAGCTGGCCAGAAACAGGACCACGCTGGTCATCGCGCACCGGCTTTCCACCATTAAAAACGCGGGGCGCATCGTGGTGCTCACCGAAGACGGCATCGCCGAGGAGGGCACGCACGAGGAGCTGATCGCGCGCGGGGGCGCGTATTCGCGGCTTTACAATATGCAGTTTAAATAATGTCCGCTGAAAGCCGCGGACTGGGCGGGGTTTCCGGTTTACGCGTGCGGCGGCATATGATACAATAAACAAAGGTATGCCGGGCAATCCCAATTGAGGATAATCAATGCGGCGCTGCCCTGCATATGGCAGGGATTTATCCACCGGCAGTGCTTTTAGCGGACTTTTATTTTAGGGCTGCCGCATTTCAGGCGACAGGAACCAACACAAAAAAATGAACGATTTCCGCCGGAACCAGGCTGCCGTGCGGAAGGGCAAGGAATGATGAACATGCAAACCGGCTGCAGCGCGCATCGCATCGTCGTCAAGGTAGGTACGAGCACGCTCACGCACAGTACGGGCAAGCTCAATCTGCACAGGCTTGAAGAGCTTGCGCGTACGCTGTCCGACATCAAAAACGCGGGCGCGGAGGTGATTTTGGTGTCCTCGGGCGCCATCTCGGTGGGCACGTCGAAGCTGGGTATGACCAGCCGCCCGGAAAAGCTCCCGCTCAAGCAGGCGGCGGCGTCCGTCGGTCAGTGCGAGCTGATGCACATTTACGATAAGCTCTTTGGAGAATATGGGCAGACGGTGGGCCAGATTTTACTGACCGGCGAGGATGTCGAGCATCCCATACGCAGGAAAAATCTATTAAACACCTTTTTGACCCTTTTAAATCTGGGCGTCGTGCCGGTCGTCAACGAAAACGACTCGGTCAGCTTCAACGAAATCGAAACCGGACATAATAAGGTGTTCGGCGACAACGATACGCTGTCGGCCATCGTGGCAAAGCTGACAGGCGCGGATCTGCTGGTGCTGCTCACGGATATAGACGGGCTGTATGACTCGGACCCGCACACCAATCCCGACGCGCATATCATCCCCGTGGTGCGTGAAATCACCGACGCGCTGCGGGCGGCTGCGGGCGGCGCGGGCACAGCGCGCGGCACGGGCGGCATGCAGACCAAGCTTGCCGCAGCCGAGCTTGCCATGCAGGCGGGCATCGATACCGTCATTGCCGCAGGCGACGCGCCCGCGGCGCTGTATGACATCTGCCGCGGCGGGGGGCCGGGAACACGGTTTATAAGCCCGCATCCGGTCAAATAAGAATGCAGGAGGAAACGGCTGTGTCAATGCTGATTGAACTTGGCGGCAGGGCGAAGGCAGCGGCTCGCGCGCTTGCCGTATGCCCGACCGATAAAAAGAATAAAGCGCTTGAAGCGATCGCCGCAGCGCTTACCGCGCGCATGCCGGAGCTGCTCGCGGCCAACGCGCTCGATCTTGCCCACGCAAGGGAAAACGGGATGACGCAGGCCATGCTTGACAGGCTTACGCTGGATCAGGCGCGCATCGCGGGCATGGTGGAAGGCGTGCGGCAGGTGGCGGCGCTTGAAGATCCGATCGGACAGGTGCTTTCCATGGTCAAACGGCCCAACGGACTGCTTATCGGGCGCAGGCGCGTGCCGCTGGGCGTGGTGGGGATCATTTACGAGGCGCGCCCGAACGTCACCGTGGACGCGGCTGTTTTATGCCTCAAGGCCGGAAATGCCGTGATTTTGCGCGGCGGCCGGGAGGCCATCGAGTCAAACCGGGCGCTGGCGGAGCTCATGCGGCAGGCTGTGGAATCGGCGGGCATTTCACCCGACGCCGTGTGCCTGATTACGGACACCTCGCGGGAGAGCGCCGTTGAAATGATGGGGCTTTCCGGCTATATCGACGTTTTGATTCCACGCGGCGGGGCGGGGCTGATCCGCTCGGTGGTGGAAAACGCGCGCGTGCCGGTCATTGAAACCGGCGTGGGCAACTGCCACATCTATATCGACGCGGACGCCGATATAGAAATGGGCGCAAACATCCTGTTTAACGCCAAATGTACGCGTCCGTCGGTGTGTAACGCCGCCGAGACGCTGCTGGTCAGCCGGAGCATTGCGCAGACATTTCTTCCAGCGGCCAAAAAACTGCTCGACACAAAAAATGTCGAGCTGCGCGGGTGCGCCGAAACGCAGAATATATTGGGCGAGTGTGTAAAGCCCGCGACCGACGAGGACTACGCCACCGAGTTTGGCGATTATATTCTGGCCGTCAAGGTGGTGTCCGGCCTTGACGAGGCCGTCGAACACATCGCCAAATACGGCACGGGACACTCCGAGGCCATCGTCACAAACGATTATTCACACGCGCAGGCGTTTTTGGACCGGGTGGACGCCGCCGCGGTATATGTCAACGCCTCCACGCGCTTTACCGATGGATTCGAATTCGGGCTGGGCGCGGAAATCGGCATCTCCACGCAGAAAATGCACGCGCGCGGGCCGATGGGCTTAAGCGAGCTGACGAGCACAAAATTCATCATTTACGGGGAGGGGCAGGTGCGCTGAGGCGCGGCTCCTGCCCGTATTATTTAGGTAAATGCCGTTATTATGTCGCGCTTTTATCCCTTCGCGACCGTCTGTCGGGGGATAACCGGAAAGCAGGGTGTTGCGCGATTCATGCTCTGCGCAATACGATCTCGTAATGTTTTAAAAACAAATACATAATATACTTAATTGAGCGGACATTAAGCATGAATATCCCTGCTGCCCTTAGGCCACCGCAAAAAAGGAGGAAGCCGCATGCTGTTATTTTCAGGTTCCGTCCCGTCGGCATCTATTTTCTGCATGGTCGTTTCCCTGCTCTTATGCTTCGGCGTTCCGGCCGCGCTGTTTTTTATCGTGCGCAAAGGCCGTAAGGGTGCTTCGGGGGCGTTTTTTGCGGGCATGCTTGGTTTTTTTGTGCCGCAGATGCTCATACGGATTCCTATCCTTGAGCAGCTGGGCGTAAATCCCGCGTTTCAGGCGTTTGCAGCACAAAACACCGTGCTTTACGCGTTTTTGCTGGCGGTCACGGCCGGTCTTTTTGAGACGACGGGGCGGCTGCTTGTTTTCAGGCTGCTTTTAAAGGACCGGTATTCCTATGTGGCGGGGTTTGCCGCCGGAGCGGGGCATGGCGGCGCCGAGGCGATGCTGCTGGTGGGGCTGACCTATATAAACAACCTGTATCTGAGCTTGGCCATAAACAGCGGTTCACTCAAAGCGCTTTCCGGAATGCTGCCGGCGGAGAGTCTGGAAAAAGCCGCGCACTCGCTTGTCGGGACGCCGCCGTACACGTTTTTGCTCGGGGGCGTGGAACGGGTGTTTACCATCGCGCTTCACATCGCGCTTTCCGTGCTGCTTATTTATTTTATGATGAAGGGCAGGACGTTTTTGGGGTTTGTCCTTGTGACGTTTGTGCACACCGGCGTGGACTTTACAGCCGTTTTGCTTCAGGCGAGGGGTGTTCCCATGCTGCTTATCGAGGGCGTGGTGTTTCTGGTCGCGGTGGCGTCGGTATGGTATCTAATCAAGGCGCGGCACGCCTTCGGCGAGCGTGTGAACATCCCGGAGGACGCTGCGGAGAAGGCCGTCAGAGAGGGCTATTAACGCCCATCTTCATGAACTTGAATTAGGAGGTTTTTTATGCGTATTGTAAACACCGATTTTATATCAGGCAAAGAACTGGAGACGCTTGAGCTTGTCAAGGGCAGCACCATACAGTCAAAAAATGTGGGCAGGGACATTCAGATGTCGCTGAAAACCCTTGTCGGCGGGGAGCTTACCTCGTATAATCAGATGATGAACGAGGCGCGCGCGCTGGCAACCAAACGCATGGTCGAGGAGGCCGAGGCGCTGGGCGCGGACGCGGTTATTAACGTGCGCTATGCCTCGTCGTCGGTCATGCAGGGCGCGGCCGAGGTTATCGTCTACGGCACGGCCGTAAAATATAAGTAGGCATGGTGGCGGGTGTAATGCCTGTCCGCCATCTCTGTGAAGCCCGGCGGTCTCCCGCCCGGCGCTGCCTGCCGGCACGGCTTATCGCTGTTCGGCGCGGGCGGAAGACTGGGGAGATTTCCCTCGGCCGGCGCATGGGGCGCACGCACCCCGCGCGGGATGCAGGCGCGCCCGCGTTGTGCCCGCGCGGCGGGATGCTTTTTTGCTTTTAAAACCATCATCTTCCGGCAGCTGCCAGTGACACAAAAATGGAAAAGGACTGATACCCACATGAATACCTTACGTGCGGCAGTTTTAATCAGCCGCAAAACGGATACTTCCAGGCCGCTCATGCTTTCTCCGCTGCTTTTCCGGCCCGTGCTTGGCTGGACCGCCGAATCTCTGCGCCCGGCTGGCGTTGGCGCGTTTTACGCCGTGTGCCGTGAAGAGGACAGGCCGGCCGCGGCCGCTTGTCTGGCAAACGGCCAAACGCTCGTTTTTTCAGATGAAACCGCGGTACAGCGGGAACCGGCGGGCGATATGCTCGTCTTTACGCGGCCGGCCATCGTTTCAAGGCAGGCCGTGGAGGACGCGGCGCAGTTTCTGGAAAGCACAGGGCTCAGCGCGGTGACCATGATCGATGACGAGGGCTGCCGGTCGGGCGTTTATTATTTGAAAAACATCGACGTTTCCTGGGTGCTCGCGCGCCTTGACAGCGCGGACGGGTTTGAAAGCGCGCTTGAAAGCGAGGGGGTTTCCCCCGGAGAACTCGACCATGAGCAGGGCGTGGTGTGCCTGTCGGACTGCGCGCGACTGCGCACGGCGCAGCAGGCGCTGCGCACCGCTGTGATTGCCGCGCATATGGATAACGGCGTGAATTTTCTGGATCCCGCGTCGGCGCTCATCGGCCCGGAGGTAACGATCGGGGAGGGCACCATGGTGCTGCCCGGAGTTATTCTGCGTGGAAAAACCGCGGTCGGGCGCGACTGCGAGCTTGGGCCCAACGCCATGCTGTGCGACGCGGTCATCGGCGACGGGACCACAGTCAACGCCTCGCAGATCTTTGAAAGCCGCGTGGGCAAGAACGTGAAAATCGGACCGTTTGCCTACATCCGGCCGGGCTGCCGTGTGGGCGACAACATTAAAATCGGCGATTTTGTGGAGCTGAAAAACGCGCGCGTGGGCAGCGGCTCGAAAATTCCGCACTTAAGCTATGTGGGCGACGCCGAAATCGGCGAAAAGGTCAATATCGGCTGCGGTTCGATTACCGTAAACTACGACGGACATAAAAAATACACCACGCGTGTCGGCAACGGTGCCTTTATCGGCTGCAACTCAAATCTGGTCGCGCCCGTTTCGGTTGGCGACGGTGCCTATACCGCCGCGGGCTCGACCGTTACGGGAGATGTGCCCGCGGGCGCGCTTGCCATTGCGCGTGCCCGTCAGGTCATCAAGGAAGACTGGGTGGAAAAAAAGCACAATCTGCGCGACAGGTAGCCCCGGATAAGCCGCGCGCGCGGAAAATGCCGCGCGGCAGCTGCCGTGAGGCATAAGTCTTTGAAGAACCGCTGGAACAGCAAACAAAGTCTCCCGGTTACGCCGGCAGGCAATAACCCGATGCGGAGGATGTGTACATAAGTGCAGTGGACGCGTGTAAAAAACATACTCATACTGCTCATGCTTGTCGTCAACGCGCTGCTGCTCGCGGTTTTTCTGTTGCGTCAGGCAGGGGAGAACAGCGTCAGGAAAAACAGTGCGGAGGATCTGGTAACGGTGCTTAAGGAACAGGGCGTTACCATCCTGCCGGACAGCATTCCCGACGACACGCGTCCGCTTTTTACCATGGAGGCTGCGCGCGACGAGGCGTTTGAGCGCGCGGTTGCGCTGCACCTGCTTAAGGACGCGACGGCTGAGGATCAGGGCGGCAACATCATCAGCTACACCGGACAAAACGGCACCGCGGTCTTTCGCGGCGGCGGAAATCTGGAGCTTTCACTTACACAGCCGTTCAGTACGGATGCCGCGGGGGATGCGCAGCAGGCGGCGCAGCAGCTGCTTGGGCGCATGGGCTTTAACCTGTCAGGCGCGCAGGTGACCTGCGTACAGACCGAAGCGGGGCATACCCTGGAAATCAGGCAGTCCTTTGACGGGCTGCCGGCGTTTAACTGCCGGCTGACCGTTTTGCTCAATGAAGAAAATGCAATGACATCACTTTCCGGACGCTGGACGGCGGGGGCGCCCGCGCAGGCCGACACACAGGCTTCCAAAACGGCGGCGTATGCGCTGCTGAAGTTCGTCGATACGATGCGCCGCGCGGGCACGCCTGTGAGCAGCATTTCGGTCATGGAGGCGGGCTATGTCGCAACGAACGCGGCGCCGGGGCTGATCCGTCTTCTTCCGGTCTGGCACATTGTGGCGTCCGGCGCCGACCACTACATAAACGCACTGACAGGCGCTTTGGAAATTGTGACCTGAGATGGTTCGTTTTTTTGCAAATATGCACAGAAAAAGTGAAAAATGCGCGTCTTTTTATATCGATTCAGGTTTATTATTTGTTTTGATTTTGCATAATAATAATGATATAATAAACCGCACGACAGTTAGGGCTGTAAAGTCGTTTTTCCGCATCTCCGGTGCAGCCGATAAAAAGGACATGTGTTAACATGCCGCTGTGCGGCTATGATATCTCGATTCAAGTCCTTTTCCTCACCCCTGCGGGGCAACCGGAAAAGACGACATATTATGTCATAAATTAATCATTTTTCCGCCTCTTCGGGGCAGCTGAAAAATATGATCGGACCGCAGACGTTGCGCGGGCTGATAACAAGGGTATAAGTTCAGACGGTGCTTTAACAAATAAGCGCGCAGCGCATGCTGTAAGTTAATTAAGAGGGTGCGGCATTTTGATAAAATATGTGGTTAAGGGCGGAAACCCGCTTAAAGGTGAAATAAATATCAGTGGCGCGAAGAACGCGGCCGTGGCCATTCTTCCTGCGGCACTTTTAGTGGACGGCATGTGCCGGATCGAGAACATCCCGAAGGTGAGCGATGTAACCGTTCAGCTAGAGATCATGCAGAGGCTGGGCGCGGACATCCGCCTGATTAACGATACCACCGTTGAGGTGGATGCATCCAAGGTGAGAAACGCATGCGCGCCCTACGAGCTGATGCGCCGCATCCGCGCATCCTACTATTTTATCGGCGTCTTGCTCGGGCGGTTTGGCAGCACCCAGGTGTCCATGCCGGGCGGCTGCGATTTCGGCGTGCGCCCGATCGATCAGCACATCAAGGGATTTCAGGCGCTCGGCGCGCGCGTCGAGGTCAGAAACGGATTTATCCATGCCGAGGCGCAGGAAGGCAGGCTGCTCGGGGCGTCGGTATATCTGGATGTCGTTTCCGTCGGCGCGACGATCAACATCATGCTTGCCGCTGTGCTCGCACAGGGCCTGACCGTGATTGAAAATGCCGCCAAGGAGCCGCACATCGTCGACCTTGCCAACTTTTTAAATTCCATGGGCGCCGACGTCAAGGGCGCGGGCACGGACATAATCAAGGTGCGCGGCATGAAGCGTCTGCTGGGCGGCACCTATTCCATTATCCCCGACCAGATCGAGGCGGGCACCTATATGGCTGCCGTCGCTTCCACGGGCGGGGAGCTTTTGATTAAAAACGTGATTCCAAAGCATCTTGAATGCATCACCGCAAAGCTGCTTGAAGTGGGCGCACAGGTGGATGAGCTTGACGACGCCGTGCTGGTGCGCCGCACACAGCCGCTGGTGCGCACCAACCTTAAAACCTTGCCATATCCGGGCTTTCCGACCGACATGCAGCCGCAGATGGCGGTGGTGCTGTGTCAGGCAGAGGGGACGAGCCTGATTACCGAGGGCGTGTGGGACAACCGCTTTCGGTATGTGGACGAGCTTAAGCGCATGGGCGCGCATATACAGGTCGACGGGAAGGTCGCCGTGATCGAGGGCGTCTCGAAGCTGACCGGTGCGCCGGTGAGCGCCTGCGATCTTCGCGCCGGGGCGGCGCTGGTCATTGCGGGCCTTTCAGCCACGGGCATTACGGAGATCGACGAGGTTTACCATATGGAGCGCGGCTATGAGGACATGGTGGAAAAGCTGTGCGCCGTTGGCGCGGATATCCGACGGGTTGAGATCAAGGACACGGAGCCGCTTAAAAGAGCACTGTAGAGTGATTTTTAAAGAGAAGGCGGCGTTTCCGCTTTCTCTTTTTTTCAGGGGAAATGATTTTTGCCGGAAGGGACGTTTTACATGCCCATGCTGTGTACGCTGGCAAGCGGCTCAAGCGGCAACTGCACGCTTGTATCAGACGGAAAGACGCACATCCTCATCGACGCGGGCATTTCCGCGCGTCGGATCACCCGCGCGCTGGACGCGCTCGGTCTGCACACGGGTGAGCTTTCGGCGGTATTGCTCACGCACGAACACGCCGATCACATAGCTGGACTGAAAACGCTCACCGCGCGTTACCGCGTGCCGGTTTACGCCAGCGCGCGCACGGCCGCGGCCGTGGAAAGCGTGGTGGCCGAGGGGCTTCTCAACGCGTTTCCCGCAGGGGGACAGTTTGAAATCGGAAGCATCGGCGCGCAGACATTTCTGACGCCGCATGATACGCCGGAAAGCGTGGGGTATGCCCTTGAAGCGGGGCATACGCGCATCGTCCTTGCAACCGATTTGGGGCATGTGCCGGAGCAGGCGCTGGGGTACATATGCACGGCCGATATTCTGCTCATCGAGGCAAACCATGATATCGGACTGCTCAAGCAGGGGCCGTATCCATATTTTTTAAAAAAACGCATTCTGTCCGACAATGGGCATCTTTCAAACGATGCGTGCGCGCAGGCCGTTTCAAGCGCGGTGGAAAAGGGCGTGAAGACTGTGCTCTTGGGGCATTTAAGCGCGCAAAACAATACGCCCGCGCTTGCGTTTTCCCAGGTGTGCGGCGTGCTGGGACAATTGGGCGCGAAGCTCGGGCGCGACGTGTGCGTCGAGGTGGCGCCGCGCGCGGAGTCGGGCACCGTTTTTGCCGTATGAACGGAGCGCGCGTATGATGGCGGTCACAATCGTCTGCGTGGGAAAGCTCAGGGAGCGGCACTATTTGGCTGCCGCGCAGGAATATATCAAGCGGCTGGGCGCTTTTTGCACGCTGAGCATCGTGGAAATCGACGAGGTTATAAAAGCGGCCGACCCGTCCCCGGCACAGCTTTCCGACGCGCTTTATAAGGAAGCGCAGGCCATACTTGGCAGGATCCCCGCGGGCGCGCAGGTCTGGGCGCTGTGTATCGAGGGCGCGGGGCTTTCAAGCGAGCGGCTTGCCGAAAAAATAGCCGGCGCCGGTGTTTCGGGCGTTTCCCGGCTGTGCTTTATCATCGGCGGGTCAAACGGCCTGCACGAAGCAGTCAAAACACGCGCGGACGTGCGGCTTTCCATGTCGGGCATGACCTTCCCGCATCATCTGGCGCGCATTATGCTCCTCGAGCAGATCTACCGCGCGTTTCAGATCAATTCAGGCGGGCGGTACCATAAATAGGGTTTACGCAAGCCATATGATTTTAAAAAACTCATATCCATGCGAATTTTACGGATATTATAAAAAGGAGGCGGCAAAAATGTGGTGTGCGGATTGCGGATATGAATATGTTGACGGCGTGTCGGTTTGTCCGGACTGCGGCGAGCCGCTGACGGATACGCCGCCTGACGCGAAAGAAAAAAAGAAAAAAGCTCCGGAGCCTGCGCCCGTGTGGCCATGCGACGCGGCCAAAAATCCGGAAAAGCCCGCGTTATTAAGCCATATCCACGGCGAGATGGATAAACTGCTGGCGGTGTCAAAGCTTGCGGCGTTTGGAATCCCCGTGCAGGTTTTGACCCCCGAGGTCGCGGGATCGGAGCTTTTCAAGGTGATTTCCGGCATTTCCGTTGGCGGTTACGACCTGTATGTGCCCGAAAGTCTGGCGGAGCTGGCTAAAACAGTGCTTTTCGCAAAGCCGGATAAAGACGCGACGGAGCCTGTGCCCGAAGGGGATACGCCCCTTGCGCTTGTAAGCGCCGAGGCCGACGCGGTCTTTGCGCGCTTTCTGACCTCTTCACTTGAGGAGCGGGGAATCCCCGCATACCTGCGGCAGCCGCAGTCGGGCGAGCCGGGGCCGGGTTTATTCAGAGTGCTCGTACCCGGTCACAGGCATCAAGAAGCCGCGCTGATATTTGCGGAGCTTACTTCCGGCGAGGAACCGGATGTTGGTTAAATCATGCGACGCGTTTTTTTCAAAACCTGAATGTGCGGAGGGATAAACATGCCGTATCTGGAAGAATACCGAAAATGGCTCAACAGCGTCTATATAAGCGATGGGGAACGCGAGGAGCTGATCTCCATCATGGAAGACGAGGACGCGGTAAAAAGCCGGTTTTTCGCGCCGCTTGAGTTCGGCACGGCCGGCCTGCGCGGCATGATGGGGCCGGGCATCCACTGCATGAACGGGCATGTGGTGCGTCAGACGACACAGGCTTTTGCAAACCTGATCCGCTCAGAGGGCGAGGAAGCCTGCAAAAACGGCGTGGGCATCTGCTTTGACTGCCGCCACAACAGTCCGGAGTTTGCGCATGAGGCGGCCTGCGTGCTCGCCGCAAACGGCATCCGCGTCTATTTGTTTGACGCGCTGAGGCCCACGCCGGAGCTGTCGTTTGCCATCCGGCACTACGGCATGACCGCGGGCATCAATATCACCGCAAGCCATAATCCCCGCCAGTATAACGGCTACAAGGTCTACTGGTCCGACGGCGCGCAGCTTCCCCCCGCGCATGCCGGCGAGGTTTCGCGCCAGATCGAAAAGACGGATATCTTCACCGGAGCGCGGCGCATGGAGTATGTGCAGGCAGTGGATTTGGGGCTTATCATTCCACTGGGTGAAGAGACCGACGAGGCGTTTTTATCCTGCGTACTGTCGCAGACCATTGCGCCCGAGGCGGCCGCCCGCGTGGCCGATCGCTTCAAGGTGGTGTATACGCCGTTTCACGGCGCCGGACACAAGCTGGTGCCCGAGGCGCTGCGCCGGCTGGGGCTTACGCAGGTGCTGTGCGTGCCGGAGCAGATGGTCATCGACGGGGATTTTCCCACAGTGAAATCGCCCAACCCGGAGGACAAGGAGGGCTTTGCCCTCGCGCAGGCACTGGCGGAAAAGGAAGGCGCGGGGCTGGTCATCGGCACCGACCCGGACGCCGACCGCGTGGGCATTCTGCTGTCCGATTCAAAGGGCGGCTACTGCACCCTTTCGGGAAACCAGGTGGGTGTGCTGCTGCTGGATTATATCATTACGGCGCGCAGGGAAAAGGGGACGTTGCCCGCGCACGCGGCGGCGGTCAAAACCATCGTGACAACGGAAATGGCGCGCGCCGTGGGCGAGCGCAACGGAGTGCGCGTGTTTGACACGTTTACCGGTTTTAAATTTATCGCGGAGGTCATTAAAAAGCTGGAAGACGAGGGGCAATACGAATACATCTTTGCCTATGAGGAGTCCTACGGGTATCTTGCGGGGAATTTTGCCCGTGACAAGGACGCGGTGACAGCCTCCGTGCTCATCGCGGAAATGGCGGCGTACTACTTCGAGCGGGGCGTCACGCTTTATGAGGCCATGCAGGCTCTGTACCGAAAATACGGCTGGTTTTCCGAGCAGACGCTCAACCTGATTATGCCGGGGCTTGACGGGCTTGATAAAATGAATAGGATCATGTCTTTCCTGCGCGGCGAGCCGCCCCGCGAGATCGGCGGGGAAAAGGTCGCCCGCGTACTCGATTATCAAAGCGGCGAGGCCCTCAGCCCGCAAAGCGGAAAAAGCGAGCCCATCCCGCTTTCCGGCTCGAACGTGCTGTGCTTTGAGCTAAATGACGGTACGCGTTTTATCGTGCGGCCGTCGGGCACCGAGCCCAAGATAAAGATATACCTGCTTGTATGCGCCGAAACGGAAAAAGAATGCGGC
This sequence comes from Oscillospiraceae bacterium, assembly GCA_963678505.2. Classification (GTDB taxonomy): domain Bacteria; phylum Bacillota; class Clostridia; order Oscillospirales; family JAVBQB01. The sequence continues at coordinate 15,183 of CAXXFP010000019.1, forward strand.
GAAAAGCTTTTAAAATATGCGGGGTACGCCCGCGGGCTGGAATGCATTCCCAATTAGTCCGGTCTTAAACCGGTTGTTTAAGATAGACTCTTGAGATAGATGAACATAAGGAGTAATCGTTTTTGAAAGCCAACAACCTAAGAAATGTAGCGATCATTGCCCACGTTGACCACGGCAAGACGACTCTGGTCGATGAGATGCTCAAACAGAGCGGGGTGTTCCGTGAAAATCAGGCCGTGGCCGAGCGCGTGATGGACTCAAACGACCTTGAGCGCGAACGCGGCATCACCATTCTGGCAAAAAACACTGCCATCCACTACGGCGGCTGCAAGATAAACATTGTGGATACGCCCGGCCACGCGGATTTCGGCGGAGAAGTCGAGCGCGTGCTCAAAATGGTCAGCGGCGTGCTGCTGCTCGTAGACGCGGCGGAAGGGCCGATGCCGCAGACTCGTTTCGTGCTGCAAAAAGCGCTTGACCTGGGGCTGAAAATCATCATCGTCATCAACAAGATCGACCGTCAGGACGCGCGGCTCGACGAGGTGGGCGACGAGGTGCTCGAGCTGCTGCTCGACCTCGCCGATGATCCGGAAAAGCTTGATACGCCTGTCATTTACTGCTCTGCACGACAGGGCACGGCGGCGTTTTCGGCGGACGCTGAGGGGACGGACCTGAGTCCGCTCTTTGAGACGATCCTCAACCAGATCCCCGCGCCGGCAGGCGATGAGAACGCCCCGCTTCAGATGCTGGTGTCCTCCATCGACTATAACGAATATGTCGGACGCATCGGTATCGGACGCATCGAGCGCGGTGTGCTCAGGCAGGGGCAGGAGGCTGTGGTATGCGATTTTCACGGCGTTCGGCCAAACAAAAAAGCTAAAATCGTTTCGATTTACGAGTTCGAAGGACTGGCCCGCATGCCGGTCGAAGAGGCGTCGGCCGGAAATCTTGTTGCGTTTTCGGGCATTGAGGGCATCACCATCGGGGACACGGTATGTGCCGCCGACACAGTGGAGCCGCTGCCGTTTGTCAAAATTTCCGACCCAACGGTGGAAATGACTTTTTCCATTAACGACAGCCCCTTTGCCGGACGCGACGGAAAATTTCTGACTTCGCGCAACCTGCGCGAAAGGCTGTTCCGGGAGCTTTTAAAGGACGTGTCGCTGCATGTAAGCGAAATCGGAAAAACCGATTCGTTCAATGTCGCCGGGCGCGGAGAAATGCATTTATCCATCCTCATCGAGACCATGCGCCGCGAGGGGTATGAATTTCAGGTGTCCACCCCGCGCGTGCTGCTGCGTGAGATCGAGGGCGTGCTGAGCGAGCCGATCGAGCGTCTGGTGCTCGATGTTCCGGAAGCCTGTGTGGGCGCGGTGATGGAAAAGCTTGGTTCCCGCAAGGCGGATCTTACGCATATGAGTCCGGTGGGCGGGCGCATGCGCATCGAATTTCTCATTCCCTCGCGCGGACTGTTCGGTTATCGCAGTGAATTTCTGACCGATACACGCGGCGAGGGGATACTAACCTCCGTGTTTGAGGATTACGCGCCCTTCAAGGGTGATATCGCGCGCCGCGCGGCCGGCTCGCTCATTGCATATGAAACGGGCGACGCGGTGACGTATGGCCTATATAACGCGCAGGAGCGCGGCGTGCTGTTTATCGGCGCGGGTACGCCCGTGTATGCGGGCATGGTGGTGGGCGTGTCGCCCAAATCCGACGACCTGACGGTCAATGTCTGCAAGCGCAAACAAATGACCAATACGCGCGCTTCCGGCAGTGACGATGCCTTAAGGCTGGTTCCGCACAGACAGATGAGTCTGGAGCAGGCGCTTGAATTTTTGGCGGATGACGAGCTGCTTGAGGTTACACCCAATACCTTCCGCATACGCAAGCGCCAGCTTGACCACGCACAGCGCATGCGTAACCTCAAAAAAGGACAGGCCTAAACAGATAGAAATGCGCCCATGCCCCGAAAGCATCGCTTTCGGGGCATGGGCGCATTTTGACCAGGTCGGCACGGGATATTTAAGCTATGCACGGCGCGAAATAATGCCCACTGAACAAATGCGTTTTGCGAAACGCATTTGCAAAAGTCCGCATGTTGCTGACTTTTAGTGCCAAAACACATTTGTTTTGGCACTTCGTGAACCATTGATTGACTACCTGTTAGGATTTGAAACGAATGTTTCAAATCCTAAGTGCAAGGTTTTTACGGCATATGGCGCAAAAACCTTGCACTTGAACAAATCAAAAATACCATCAAACCATTGCAGCTCTTGTGTTTTTGATTTGTTCATCAGGGATTAAATAAAAAAGTTCAGCCCGGAGCCCCGCGGGTCGTCGAATGGACGGCTACCGAGGTTTTATTTTTGCACGTAACGGAAATGAAACAATAGGATGGACGCAAACAATACGATTGCCCCCCGAAAGCATCGCTTTCGGGGGGCGTTTAATCATAAGCATGGGCGTATCCGGTGGTCTACTGCTGCCAGATGCCGCCGACCATTGCCTGATAGGCGTATAAGGAAGACAGAAAATCGAGCTGCGCCGACTCAAGCGCGTACCCGCTGCCCCTCTGCTGGGAGAGGATGTTCTGATATTCGGTGCGGCTGATCATGCCCAGCCGCAGCTTAAGCTCAGCCATAGCCGCGTTTCTCTGGCTGATGGCGTACGCGGCTTCTGCCGTCTCGATGCCGACGGCTCCGGTATTCACCGCCTGATACAGATCCGAAAACGCCGAAGGAAACTGCTTTTTCAGGTTTTCCAGCGTCAGGCTTTCGATGCTCTTTTTTGTGCCGCTGCTGTCCTGCACGGTAAGCGTCTGGATTTTGATCCTGTAGCAGGCCTCGCGCGCGGTCTTCAGGTCAGTGTCATAGACGATCGCGGAAACGGTTTCTTTTGCCTTTTGCGCGGTATAACCGGCAAAAGGGGAGATGACCAGCTGCGCTTCGTCCACGTCGATATACAGACTGAGCTTTGTTTTGAGTGTGGCCAGGGAGTTTTTCACAGCAGTCATGGAGGTTTCAAGAGTTCTTTGCGACTGCTCAAGGGTTTTGACCGCGTCGGCGGTCGCCATGCCCAGCTGCTGCATTTTGCGCGTGGAGGCAAGGCCGCGGGCGAGCGTCTCGCTTGACGCCTGGAGCTGTCCGGCCTGCGCTTCCAGTGAATAACAGGCGAGCAGCAGACTCCGTCCGCCCAGCCCGATCTGCTTTTTCGCACTTTCCACGGAAAGCTCGGTGCTCTGCTTTGTCTGGCTGGATATTTGATTGGGCATGAGCGTGTCGAGCAGGCTCGACCCGGCGGCGGCATAGTCCGGGTCGCTTGAATGCGACAGGCCCCACGCGGCGTCAAGGGCGTCCTGCATATCCTCGATGCCGTCATAAAGCTGCTCGAGGTTAAGCTGTGCGATTTGTGCGTTTATATTGTTCTTGTATGCAAGGTCGTAGACGTTGTCAAGGCTGACCGTTGTGCCCGCCGCAGGGACGTCCGCGGCCAGCGCGCCGGTCAGACAGCCGCAGCCGAACACCAGACATAAAGTAAGGCAAGCAAATCTTTTCATACGGTTTATCAAAGTCCTCCTTCAGAAATCGTGCTGCATGAAGCCACGCGGCGCCTACGGTGCGGAAATCATGCAATATCAGGAAAATACGGGTAAAATCATTTGGCGCGTTTTAGTGAAGCCGGAAGGCGGCCTATACGGCCGCGCCGGTTTTTTCTTTTTTGGCCGCTTCTTTGCCCAGCCGCCGTGCCGCGCTGCGCACCCGGTAGTCGTCGACAAAGGTATAAAGCACGGGTATGAAGATCAGTGTGACAAACAGGGAAAACATCATACCGAAATTAGTAACAATGGCCATGGGTTTTGTCATCTCGGTACCGCTTGATGTGGCAATCGCCATGGGCAGCAGGCCGAGAACCGTCGTAAGCGTGGTCATCAGGATGGGGCGAATACGTGTGGAGCCCGATTCCAGCAGCGCCTCCCGGCAGCTCAAGCCCTCGTCCCGGAGCTGTTCGGTATAGTCGATGAGCATGATGGCGTTTTTAACCGCCATACCTACCAGCATGATAAGTCCAACCAGCGACGTGATGTCAATGGAATGTCCGGTTATGTAAAGCCCGGAAAGTCCGCCCGTAAGCGCAATGGGCACCGAAAACATGATGATAAAGGGATTTAAATACTTCTGGAACTGCGCGACCATCACCATGTAGACCAACAAAGCAGCAACCGCCAGTACGAGCAGAAGGTTGATGAATGAATCGGTCATCTGCTCGACGATGCCCGTATACTCCCAGATGTAGCCGGAGGGCATTTTATAGGTGTTCATTTTTTCGGTGATCTCCGTCTGCACGGAATTTAAATCCCTGCCGTAGATGGGCGCGTCGACAGTGATGTACCGCTGCTGATTGTAGCGGCTGATGGATACCGGACCATCCTCGACGGCAATGTCGGCAAGCGACGAAAGCGGGACGCTGGTTCCGTAAGGCGTTGCGACACGAATATTCTGCAGGTCGTTTATATACTCAAGCGACTGCGCGTCCTGCCGGATGCGGATATCCAGCTCGCCGCCGGATATCTTAAACTCGGTGGCAACGCTTCCCGATATAGCACCGCTGATGGCCGCTGACACCTGCGCAGCCGTAATCCCGTACGCAGAAGCTTTGTCGCGGTTTACCCGCACATTGGCCTCCGGAATGGATTTGCCCGCAGAGCTCACCACGTCCCGGGTTCCCTCGACCTTCCCGACCAGCTGCACCACGTCGTTTCCGATGCGCCGCAGTTCATCCGTTTCAGCGCCGGTTATGCGCATGCTGATGCCGGTGTTTGAATACGCCCCCATGGATGAGGAGCTGGCCGAAACGGTGATTTTCGCACCCGCGATATGTTTGACCTTTTGCCGGATTTCGTCGCCAATGGTTTCGGCGCTGCGCTTGCGGTCCTCTTTGTCGGACAGGTTTGCATACACCGTGGCGGCACCCGAGCCCGTCATAACGGTAGAAAGTCCCGATCCGCCGACAATCGCGTAGGTTTCCTTGATTTCAGGGATATCCTTTATGGCGGCCATGACGACATCGATTTGCGACACGGTCTCGTCAAGCACGACGCCGGCCGGCATCTCCATATTGATGGTAACCATTCCCTGATCCATGTTCGGGATAAATTCCATTCCGGCCAGCGGTATGCTGATGAGTGTCGCGACGAAAACACACAGCGTAATGAGCGCGGCCTTTCCCCTTTTGGCAAGCGCCCAGGTCAGCGCCACGCGATACGTGTCCTGAATATGGTCTATCAGATATTCCCAGCCGCCCAGCAGCCGCGTGATTACATTCTTTTTTTCGGCGACGGCTTTCTTGGACGCCTCTCTTTTGAGCAGCTTCGCGCAGGCCATCGGCATAAACGTAATGGCCACCAGCAGCGACGCGGTCAGGGAGAAGCAGACGGTCAGTGACAGATCACGGAATATCTGCCCCACGGTGCCCTGTATAAACAGCAGCGGAATATAAACACAGCAGGTGGAAAGGGTGCCCGCGACAATCGACGCGGCAACCTCCTTGGTTCCGTCGAGCGCGGATGTGCGCGCGTCCTTGCCCTCCTTGAAATGTCGGGACACGCTTTCAAGCACGACGATGGAGTTATCCACCACGTCGCCCATGCCGATAATCAGACCTCCCAGCGAGATGATGTTGAAGGTAATGCCGCTTACATACATCAGCGCGAAGGTGGTGATGACGGACACCGGGATGGACACGCCGATTATGAGCGAGCCCCTGACCTGCTTTAGGAATAAAAACACGACCAGGATGGAAAGCAGGCAGGCTGAGAACAGTGTCTCAAATACGTTATTTACCGAGCTTTTGATATAATCGGACGTGTCAATGAGCACCTGAAAGTTGACGTCCGGATAATCCTCGGACAGAGCCTTCAGCTCCTTGCGCACGGCATCGGCCACCTCGACGGTGTTCGCGTCGGACTGTTTCTGCACGGTCATGATGACGCTCTGTTTTTCATCGACGACCGCATAGGAGGACAGGTCTTTGTCGACTTCCTTCACGTCGGCCACGTCTGAGAGGTGGATTACGGCTCCGGTTGGAGTGGTAATGGGTAGGCTTTTGAGTTCTTCAAGCGTTGAAAACTCGCCGACCGAACGAATCAGCAGCTTCGACTCGCCCTGCTTGATCTGCCCGAGCGGATAATTCATGTTTTCAGCAGCCAGCAGCTGTCCAAGCTGCGCCTGCGTAAGATTATAACCGGCCAGTCTTTCGGGATAGACGGTCACTTCGATTTCCCGCTCCGGCCCGCCTGAAAAGTCGACGGAGGCCACACCCTCGATGCGCTTGAGACGGGGCTCGACTTTTTCCTCGAGCAGTGTCTGAAGCTCGGTCAGGTCCATGTCGCCGGACACGCCGATTTCAAGTTGGGACATCATGGACGGGTCTATTTTTATAACGACCGGCGCTGTCGCGCCGTCGGGCAGAGAGGATTTTACCAGATCGACCTTTTCGCGCACGTCGATGGCAGCCATATCCAGATCGGTTCCGTCGGCAAACTGAAGGATAACCAGCGCCATGCCATCTGAGGAAACCGAGGAAAGCTTGTCTATATGGGGTACGGTCGCCAGCGACTCCTCCAGCGGCTCGGTGATGAGCGATTCAACTTCCTCCGGGCCTGCGCCCGTGTAGGTGGAGTATACCACGGAAACCGGAATATCCATGGATGGAAGAAGATCAAGCTTGATTCCCAGCAGCGCTACAATGCCCGCCAGCATGATGATAAGCAGCAGCATAATCATGGATACGGGGCGGCGGATCGAAAGTTTAGTCAGCACGCCGTCACACCCCTTCGTTTTCGACGGTCAAAGCGTCCGCGTCATTTAAAAAGCTCTGACCCTTCGTAATGATCTGCATGCCCTCGGAAAGTCCGTCTGTGATTTCAATCTGCTCTCCGTTATCAATGCCGGTTTTAACGGGAACCTTTTTGGCAAGATTATTCTCAGCGATAAATACATACCGTTCGCTATCCGCGCCGAGTACCGCGCCGCGCGGCAGGACAAGGGCGTTATCGCTTTTTTCCTTGAGGAAGTGGACCTCGGCGAGCATGCCGGGCCGAAACCTGCCGTCTTTATTATCAAGCTCGACGCGCACAAGATAGGTGTTTTTCACCTCGTCGGCGGCGGGGCTGAGCAGGGTGATTTTCCCCTTGATCGCTTCAGTACCCAGCGAGCTTACGAACACATCCACCAGCGCGCCCTCTTTGAGCGACGAGATGCTTTGCTCGGAGACGTTTACGTTGACCGTGACGGTGTCAAGCTGCATGATGGTAAAGGGTGAAAGCGCGGATGAGAGCATGGCGCCGGCTTCCGCACTGCGCGCGGTCACCACGCCCGACATAGGCGCGCGCACCGCGGTGTCGGAAAGCGTATCTTTTGCGTTTTGGATCTGCGCGACGATGGCGCCTCGCGCGGCCTGCGCCTGGTTGAGCGCATTTTGCGCCATACGCCGGTTTTCTTCAAGCGTACTGCCCGTCAGCAGCCGGTAGCTTTCCGCCGCCTGATCGTAGCTGAGCTGCGCCTGCTTGTATGCCGCCTCCGCCTGCGTCAGCTGCACCTGAGAAACGGCCTCGGCCTCATAAAGAGACCTGGTGTTTTCATAGTTTGTTTTCGCGTCGGTCAGCGCAAGCTGCGCGCGTTGTTTGGCCGCGTCCGCGGCGGCAATCTGGTTTTGCATGGTCGAGCCTGTGACCAGCTCCAGCCCGGTGCGCGCCGAAGCGACGCCCGCGTCCGCGCTTTCAAGCTGCGCCTGAAGAATATCGATGCCATTTTGAACATCCTTCTCATCCATGACAAAAAGGATGTCGTTTTCCTTAACGGAGTCTCCGACGTCAAAATTGACCTTTGCGACTTTGCCGGAAACCTTGCTCGCAACGCTGATCTGTTTGATGGGCTTGATCTGACCGGAATATATGTACTCGGTCTGAATTGAGGCCTTTGCAAGCTTAACCACCTCAACGGCTGTAGCGGCAACCGGTTCGCTATCATCCTTCGTATCGTTCGTACAGGCCGGCAGCAGCAAGAGTGCGCACAGCAAAAGGGACAGGCCGGTTAATCTGAGATTTTTCATAATTGTCTCCTTTGATATTGTTTTAAAGGCAGGTGCGCGCCGGCTTACTGCCTGAGCATTCCCAGCTTTAAAATGTTCATTTTTTTAATCAGGCTTTCCCGAAGCTTCGCGACGGACTTTTCCTTTAAAAGCGTTTCAGCGGCAAACTGCCGCGAAACGGCGACCAGAATATCAAAAATGTCCTCCAAGTCCTCCAGACTTTCGGCTCGAAGGACGCTTGTGTCAATAAGCGGATAAAAAGATTCCTTAATCTGCGCCATCTGGCTGCAGGACATGGGCATAAACTGGCGCTCGCGCATGTCCATGAGCATATAGGAAAATACGTTTTTGAAAAAGGACAGGTTCTCCTGATCGACGTACTGATCAAACATAAAGTCGAGCAGCTCGATATATGCCGCAAAAATATCGCCGCCCGTACGTATCAGCGAGTCCCGTACGACCTTCAAAAAAGCCGCGTGGCAGTCCTCAAGTATGTAATGCAGAAGATCCTGTTTATCCTCGAAATACATATAGAAGCTGCCGCGGGGGATCTCAGCGGCCTGTATAATCCGGTTGATGGACGCCTCGCCCAGCGGCACGCGCGAAAACTCGTTTTTGGCCGCTTTGAGCAGGCGCTCGCGTTTTTCAGGCGGCAGATTGAGGAATGTGCTTGTCGGCACCGGAAAACCTCCCTTGCAGAATATGACAGCCATATTTATCCTATACATATATATATGACAGCCTGTCATATGTCAAGTACAATAAATAATATTTGCCAAATAAATTACCAAATTTATGCCTGTGGCAGCATTCTTTGATGTCTGAGTGGACATAAAACGCCGATCGGCGTTTTATGTTGGTGCGCAAGGGTTTTACAAGCTGCTGGTATAACCCCCGCACCCGGAAAAATGCTGTGTAAGCCGCGAGGCATTCGCATTTTTTATTTGCTGAGCGGACATTAAATAATTTTTCCATAATTCTTCCAAGGGTTACCATGAAACCGCAGGATCGGACGCACAGTACCCTGCCCATGCGCAAGCCGTCTCAACCAATCAGCCGGCGCGCAAAAAAAGCAGCCTGAAACCCTTGTACATCAAGGCGCTTCAGGCTACTTTCACCGGGGGGAAAAAAGGGGATCAGCGCGGGTTGCTGAGCTCAGCAGCTTCCGAAATGAAGAATAATGCTCAGTCTCCGGCTGTGCCATCCGCCTGATCGTCAGGAGTGGGCGCGGCGCCGTCAGCCGCGGCTCCATCCGTCACAACTTCGGTGGACGTATCGGCATCCTCATCAATATCAATGGTATCGGTGTCATCGTCCCAGGTCACGTCAAGGCCGAAGGTCTCCGCAAGAAAACGCAGCGGCACATAAGTCCGCGCGCAGGCTTTTTCGGCGGGGACATCCATTGTGGCCGGGATTCCGTTGACGAAAACGGTTGCGCTGCCGAGGGTCATGACCACGACGGTGCCGTCCTTCTCAATGGAAACGGACTGCGTAGCCTCATCCCAGGTAACCTGCGCGCCGAGCCCCTCGGTGATGGCTCTGACAGGCACCAGCGTTTTTCCGCCCTTAATATACGGAGGGGCGTCAAACTTTATGAGGTTGTTTTTTACAATAACAGAGCCAGCTCCAAGAGCGGTGGCGTCTGCGGTCATCTTTTCAATGAGCGCCGCTGCGCTTTCAAACTGCGCAAGCTCTTCGTCTGAGTACAGGGTTTTGACGATCATATACCGCTCGCTCGCGGTTTCCTTTATTTTCAGACGCAGCGCGGATATTTGAGTGTTCAGGGCGTCAAGGTCTGCAAGCGCGGTTTGCGCACCGGCGGCGTCGCCCGCGGTCAGCAGCGCCTGATAGCTGGCCTCCAGCGCTTCCTTCTGCTTTTCAAGGGCGGATTTTTCACGGATGGATTCTTTTCTTTGCTCATTGAGCTCCGCTTTAAACTGTTTTTGGAGGTCGGATTTTCCGGTTTCTTTGCCTGCACTCTGATCCGCTGCACCTGACGCGGCAAACGCAACCATGGACAGGGAGGCAGTCATCGCAAGAACCAGGAGAAATGACAGGAATTTTTTCATTTTTTCACAGTCCCTTCCCATCTCCGCAGAAAAAAACTGCGTGCCGAAGCACGCAGTCAACATTCCTGTTTGCTCTTCGGCAACCCGGCTGTCTTGGCATAAGCTTTAGACCCGTGGCTTTGCGTCCCCGGCTTTCACCGGGTTTGCTATTATCGGAGATATGTACTTACAGTATAAGGCGGTTTTAAAAAAATATCAATACTTTTTTTACAAAATTTTCAAGTATTTTTAAAAAGCAACCCTGTGGCCGCATGCGCCGGCCCGCCGGAGCGCGATACCGCGCAGGGCTGCGCAGAGTGTATAAGGCCGTCCGCGCGCGGGGCGCGGGGCGCACACAGGGCATAAACCCTGGAGTACAAGCAGTGCGTGGGATTCGCGCGCTACGCGTGCGACAGCGCGGGGAACATCAGCCTGTGCCGGTCAAACGGGCTGTTTCCCATGACAAACAGAGTCGTATCCTCTTCTTTAAGCAAATCCGCGCTAAAGCCGCCCGGTTCGTCCGGGGTAAAGCCAAGAACGGCTTTTCTCGTGGCGGGAACCGCCAGCGCGCCGATGATCTGCTCCACGGTTACAGGCGCGGGCGAGAAAACCGCCTCAAGCCGCAGGACGTCGCCGGAGAACTCCGCAATGACCGCCGTGTCGAGTGATTTTATGTAGTAGATTTGATCCCGCATGGACGAGGCGGCATAAAACATCACAAGCCCCGCGTTTTGCAGCAGGCTCAAAGGCGACAGGCTTACAGCCCGGCCCACCCGGTCGGCAAGCAGCCGCCTGTTTTCCGGCAGGGACATATCCAGCCTTTGCACGTCGGCCGGGTCTCCGTGCGCGCGCACGCCGATGCTGTGCTGATACTCGCGTGCCTGCGTAAAACCGAATTTGGGGTAAAAATCCAATACCGTATCGTTGGCAAACAGGAAAATCAAATCGCTTTTGGGTTTCCACTGCGCAATCACACGCTCCATGAGAAAGCGGCTCAGGCCCTGCGCGCGGTATTCCGGGTCTGTCATTACCGTTCCGATCTGGATATATCGTTTTTTCTGCCCGAACAGGGAAAAATTCATGACGCTTAAAGAAACGTTTGCCGCGGCCCGTCCATCTGTCATCAGGCAGTAGGGGATATAGCCGTCCCCCCAATACCCGTCCTGATACCACTGCTCAAAATCAAACCCGTAGACCTTTTGCGCAAGAGCATTAAAGGCGTGCCGCGCGGCGTCGTTTTTCTGAAAAGCGGAAACCAGAGTATATTCTTTCCCGTTTATGTACTGGTCCATTGTGTCACCTCATAGAGTCTTAACTCAAGCATACTAAACGGGCTGCGCTTTTTCCTGTGCGACCATGTTTACAATAATAAGCAGTAGCCCGGCATTGGGATACGGCATGGTCGTTTTCATTGCGTCCCTTGGCGTATCGGCACTGTATCCCGTTTTCACAAGATAGGCGTTCGCCCGCGCATCGATTTCATCCATATTGCAGTTAAACCTGTCTTCGGTTGCCGTAATATCCGGTGCTTCCCATGCGGGAGGCGCGACATACTTCACCTGGATGAAATCCGGGACTTTAAGCTGCGAGCGCACCATGGCGACAACATTTTTTTCAGTATAAAAATCAGCCTTAAGCAGGGCCATTGCCTGTACACGTTCTCTGTCATAACAGGCAAATACCCAGCAGGCCGGCAAGCTGCCTTCGTTTTCCACCGCTGCCGGGCTTGCAGTATTTTCGTGAGGCGCTGCTTTGGATATTTGCCCCGGCGACAAAACACCAAGCTTACCCATGTCGTCTTTGAGCTTCTCGAGGGTGTACCAGGCGCTCCCTGCGCCGGAGGCAAGTCCTTTATTATAGTGGTCTGCTGCGGCGGCGACCGCAGTTCTTTCGCCCGGCTTATCGCCCAGGTATTTGACAAACTGCCAAATGCCAAAAGCAATATTGCCCGCGCAGAATGCGAGCACCAACAGACTCCATGCCTGAGCTGACAAAAAAAGAAGCATCAGAATACCCAATATCCCCGATATGAGTGCGGCTGTCACATTAAATCGAAGCTGTGATAGGTATGCGCATTTTTTACAAACCGGCAAATCGTATTCCAGAAAAGTAGTCTGCCCGCTTCTTGTTGACAAAACCTGCGTTGCGCCTGTTAAGCATTCATTGTCGGGTATATGACCGCGCAAATTTCGGCACTGCGCGCTGTCAATGTAAGCGCGATAGAGCTGTGTTGCGTCTGAGCCGCAAATTGCACATTTCATTCTAAGCCCCTCCTGCCTCAAAAGTTGATTTTGCATCCCTCATATTGCGATTCGATCAAGTCGCGAACGCAGACCTGACCGTCTGATTGAGTTGGCTTCTTTTTCTTCTTTGCCCCGGAAACAGTACACAGAATATCGATGATGCCCGTCAAAATCCCTAAAGCAGAGATAACGCCGACAAACTTGATGCAGCCCTGTATAGACGCAATAGGAATAATGTTTATCAAAAAAGCGCACCCGGCAGTAAGCAACGCGCAGAAGGGGATTTGCAGAAGCGATTTTTTGATTTTATATCTGCTGTGTTCACGGATGCAGTCGTCGCATAAGGGCATGGATACGGGGGAGAGCATTTGCCACACCGCTTTTCGCTGTCCCGCGGCCCAATCGGTAGTATCCGACAGCAGCTTTTGCGGATATACGGTATAACCAGTGACGCCATTGATACCGCCGCAAATGGTGCAGCTGCCCATGCCGTTGAACTTTAACCGCTTCTTCACTACACGCGCATTCGCGTCAATGAGATGCCCTCTTATTTCAATTTGTTTTTTATCATCCATAGTATCGCCCCCCCGGTCATAGTTTCAGCAAAAAATCGCATTTGTCTGTAACGGACCATATGGTTTCAGCCGATATCGCCGTTTATTTTTGCGGAGCCTGACCTTTGTGTGCGGCAACCCGATTGCCGCATTTTTTGCAAACCATAACGTCGTTTTCGTTTTCGTCTGTAGTTTTATCCGCAAGGACAAAGGCGTTGCAATTTGGACAAAAATGAGAGTCCCCGTGCGTCAGACAGACAGACCAGGATTTTTCCGGCACAGAGTAAATGACGCCTTTTTTGGGGAGTTGTGGGACATCCGGCTTACTTCATTATTTTTTTAACTAAATCAGGCACATTGGCAAAAAGCACAAGCGCTACCAAAGCGAAGATTATTCCCAAACCAATGATACCGTCTTTGAACGCAAGAACACTCACAACAGCAAAAAGCACACCGAATGAAGTCAATATAATTGTACCAACAATTAGTTTTACTCTTCGGTTTTTAATAAGATACAATAATAACGCAATTACACCGCCGACTACGGCAACGGCTATAATCGTTACAAGTTGGTCTGTTGTTCCAATAATCATTTTAGTCAGCCCCCAATTATCCTCTTACGTGCCGCGGCGTCGGCCGGTTCAACGTGTCCTGCAAACTGGCACCCACACCCGCCCGGCTGCCCACGCCGACCGGGTCCTTCTATCGCTTTGCGTTTGTGGTTTTCATCCCTTGTCGCACCGCATTTCGTGGATTTACTGCGCCGCCTCAGTCGAATTTCGGCAACAGCTTCAGGGGGGCGTATGCCTTGCCGACCTGTATGATGTGAAAAGTGAATTCAAACTCATAGCAGCGGTAGGCAATGCTGTTTTGCATTTCCTGCCCGAGTATGAGGTATTCGTATGCCTGTATCCTTGTAACGTCCTGCGTGACAGGCGCTGCATGAAAATCGGTCGTGGTGAAGCAGTTGTATACGCCCTTCGGCTGCGGCAAGCCCGTTGCGGCGGTGTTGACCGCCGTCAGGGCCTGCGTCATGAGCGCGGCGAATTTCGTTACCTGTGCCCGGTCCAGAGAAACATCGGCATACGGAAGCCTTTTTGCGATTCTGCCAAACGCATAGTCGGCGTCCCGAATCGGCAGCGCGGTGGCTTCATAGGCCTTGCCGCGCAGGTCGGCGGCGGAATCTTTGTTATACATATTGAAAAAGGGATCGTTGACAAAAAAGCCAAACACATCTTCCGGCTTTTTTACGAAGGTGCTGCCGATCAGCTTCTGTTTTGCGGGCGTCCATTTCCTCACCTGGGCAAGCTGTTCGTCGGTGGGCGTTGCTTCGGTGAAGCTGACCATCGCGACGACCGGGGCCAGTGCGCCGCGATCAAACATATGCGGCATGCTCCTGGGCGGTGAGGAATAGGGCTTTAATTCAAAACCCATGTTTTTCGGCGCGGATACTGCGTCGATTTCTTCTACGGGTACGCCGAATGTGATTTTGCCGGTCAGGTACACAAAGGTGCCGATGCTGTTTGCGGCTGTTTTTTCAAGCGCCGCTTTGGCATTGGCGGGAGCTATCCCCCGTTTTTCCACTAAATAGTCATACGCCGCGTTCCACAGGGCGTTCCAGTCGATGTTTTTCCCGTCCGGGTCGACCATTCCGACGTCCGGATATTTCCATTCGTCCGCCGCAATGAGGACGCTTTGATAAGCCTTTGCCGGCGCGTAACGTTCCCCCAGAAGCTGAGGCAGCGTGTTATCCGAACCGAGCGTCACGGCATTGGGGGCCATTGACCTGCCTTTGGCAATAAAGCAGTAAAACGTGTTCATCCTATTACCTCTCTTGCTTTTCTCAATTTTTCTGTAAATGCCGCTGCGTCAGCCGTTTCACCGTGTCCTGCAAAATGGAAAGCGCACCCGCCCGGCTGCCGATGCCGCCCGCGCTCCCCGCCCATAGCTTGTCGAAGTGGGCTTGAAACTCCCGCAGGAGCATGAGCTGATCGGAGTGGATCATCACGGGCTCCGGGCCGCTCCAGTGGTTGATGGCGAGGTGATGATTTTGCTTGAGCTGCCAGCAGTTGTCCGAGTGAAGCATCGTGATGTCGTCGAGAATCAGCACGTGAAAACCGGGTATGGTCTTGAGATAGCGGATATAGCCGTTTAAAATAGCGACACAGCCCTGCGCATCCAGACTGACAAAACCTTTCTTCATAAAGTACAGCCCCGGCATGCGGCAAAAGCCATCCTCGACAATCTGATTGAGCCGGGAAAGGGAAAGGATCTCACGGAACACGGAGCCGTTCCGGAGCGTTTCATCCATACCGGACCTGAAGCGGGTAAACTCCATGCTGCGCCAGACATATTCCGCCTCGCTGTGCCCGTGCGCGCGCAGAACGCGGTTATAGGCTTCCTCGGTCATGTACATGGGGTTAATGTTATCCTTCACCACATCGAGCGCGCCGGGGGTGCAAAATTCCTGGTAGATGATTTCAAGGATATTGCGGGAAAAATCATCGCCGTAGATGTTCAGCACCGGCTGGGCGTAACGGGCCGTCTGCTCGAAGCTCTTTTGGGTTTCCGCCACAAAGGACGGTTCGCTGATAATAACCGCCACAGGCGGCGCGGCCACACCCGGCGTTTCAGTCACCAGCATAGCCGCAGTATCGGGGACAATCAGGTGCATCTGATTGGTGACGGTCTGCGTCAGGCCATGCACCACCGACAACTGAATATGTCCGGACACCAACGCTTCCATATAGGTGTCAATGAGCATTGACATCGCCTGCGTGTCGCCTGATACACAAACGACCATGCGGATTTTCAGATCGTTTTTTCCGATCATGCGCAGAAGGAGCGCGGCGACGTCCTCGTTGATCATCGTGGCGATCTTGTCGTTGGACAAAAAGATACCCACGACGCCTTTACAGGGAAGCTCGGATAAAATCGGCTCAAGTCCCAGCACAATATCAAGATAGCCGAGTTTTACCGCGCTGTCGTCAGAGCGCGCAAGGATCCCCGCTTTTTTTTGCGGAGCTTTCTTTGTCGCGGCTGCGGGCGGTGAATTTCCGAGGTTTCGGCGTAAATCCTCGCCGTCGGTGGCCAACCACATAATCAGGTTTTGCCTGGTGCGATAAACAGAAGAAAGGTCCGTGGGCAAGCCTGCGGCTTCAAACCGCGCCTTGAGCCATTCCATATCATGGACACGCTGGCTGTGCGCCAATATGTATTCGGCAAGTGCATCCATCTGCGGACTGGCCGCCCGCAGCTTGCGTTCGCCGCTGAGCCAGCGGCTGATGAGGGAGGGATCAACGCCCAGCGCCCGGGCCATTTCATTTTTGTTTATCCCAAAATACTCAATGGCGGCTTTTAAGTTTTCAGTTGGGCTTGTCATGAGCGGTTCTCCTTTCTGCCCTGTTTACTGCGTGGGTGTTCTTTCCTGAATCGCGCTGTGTATCGGGAGCAGCAAAAAAAGTAGTAAGCGCGGCAAATAAAATTAATATATAGCCGCTTCCGATTTCAATGAGCGTTTTCGAAAACCGCCCTCCGATCCGTCCCAATCCCTCCGTGCAATAGGGAAGAAAGGCGGATGCGATTACGATAATCCGGAAAGAATCAAAATCCAATGAATGGGATTTTTTAGAGTTATATCTTTTGTAAAATATTGGACGCGCTTGCCCATGCCGGGATATGTAACCGGCAAGCGCGTCCAATGGAGCCGCTCTCAGGGGTCAGCCGCCGGGTGCCTTGACAGCGGCCAGCCGCACCGCCGAGGTTTGCCGTTTATCTTGCTTTACTGCGCTTGTTTTACCCTGTGATTTCGGCTTACTGCCGTTTATCGTTGATCGTCCCGGTTCCCGTAATGTCTTTAATGTTTCCGGAGAAATATGAAACCAGGTCAATGGTGCCGTTGTTTACAATTTTACCGGTGTCGTTAAAGATGCATCCGCCGTTATCAACGGAAATATTGCCACTATTCATTATGCTGCCATAGTTATAAAACTGCGTGCCCCGTTCAACGGGCAGACTGCCGCCGTTATCTACGGTGAAGGTGCCGCGGTTGTAGGTGTCCGTCATGCCCGAACTAAGCGTACCGCCGCTTTTCACAGTTACCGTACCATTGTTTGTCAAAATGCCAAGCCCCCTGCTAAATGTGCCGGGTATTATCATTGCGCCGTCGTTTGTAACGAAGCATCCAACAGCAGTAAACTCTCCGCTGACGGTGAGCGTGACCCCTTCTTTAATATAAACCAATGTCTCCGGGCCGTCCTCGCGATCAATAAACAGCTCGCCGGATATGTCCATATCGGAGCTGATTTGAATCACGGTGATGTCTTTGCTCTCCGCAGCCGCCCGAAGCTCAGCAAGGGTAGTAACGACCGTCCCGCCGTTCTTCCCGACGAAAAGCTTTGCCGACGCATATTCCTGTGAATTAAACACCTTCATGTCCATAAGCTTCTGTGACAAGGCTTGGCTTCCGCCCTTGAGCTTGGCTTCAAGGGCCGCCCAGGATATAAGCGCAGCATCGGCGCGCAGGAAATTTGCCGTGTTCACGCCGTCCGGAAGAATGCCAACGGATGCCGCGAGCGTATCCGGCGCGTCCCATGTAAAGTCGCCCGCAGAATCATCGTAAGCGAGCGCGCGAAGCATAAAAGTCAGATACATATCCGAGCTTGCGTTGCCGCTACCAAGCTCCGTAGCGGAAACTCCTTTGGTCAGGCCCTTTTCATAGGCATACCCAACGTATTTGTCCGCCCACGGCGCAACGTCGGTAAAGGGGTGTGACCAGGTTCCGTTTAAAGCTTCCGATTCCTGCCCGAGAATACGGATCAGCATAACTAGGGCTTCCGTGCGGGTGGGCGCTCTGTCAAGATCAAAGTCGCTCGCCGATATACCGTTGAACAGCCTGAGCTGTTTAAGGGCCGACGCCTGTGTTTCCGCGGGAGCCGTATCTGCCGCATACGCGGGAATGAGCAGCGTAAAGCTCAGGACAAAAACCAGAATGAGGGCAAAGATGCTTTTTGCGGTCTTCTTCATAATTTTGTTCTCCTTTTCATAATTTGTCAATCCGTCATTGACACCATTATTTTACAAAACAGGAAAAGAAAAAAGGTGAGCTGGCAGCCCACATTTGGAATATTTGCGCAAAAAATATGCCGGCTTTAAACCGGCATATGGACCGTATATTCATTCCTGCCGGAATGATATCGTGAATTTCGCCCTGTCTTCAATCGCTTCGGCCGTATGTCGCATATCTTCACCCAATATAACGTTTTCAAGATGCGGCAGCGTGTTAAGCGGCGTGAGGTCGCCGTCAAGTACGCCCGTAACTTCTATCAATCGAAGCTGCGACAGCTTTTCAATTCCGCTGAGGGTGGCTATCGTCGTTTCGTACAGATGAAGGTTTTGCAAGCTGTTTAGTCCATAAAACGCTTCGGGAGAGCGGATCGGCAGCTTTCCGGCGTCGATCTCATAAAGCATGGAGCAGTTTAAAAGCGGCGATAAATCCGTAACGCGGGTATCAAACAGGCTGACGCGTTTCAGAAACTTCAGCTCGCCCAAGGGTGAAATATCCTTGACGGGATTGTTTTTGATATCCACAACCTCAAGATTTGTTAAAGCGGCCAGCGGGGAAACGTCCGTAATCGCCTGCATGGAAATATAGAGTTGTTTCAGACCGGGCATTTTGGTGAGGTCGGCAAGGGAACGAACAGGGCCTTCCTTCATTTGATTGCTCTTAAAAAGGCGGTCGGTCTCGGCGTGCAGTTCCTCCTCCGTTTTTGCAATCAGAGAATCCCCGAAAATATACAGCCCGGTGACCGAAAGAAGATCGTCCTCGGTGATGGGCTCGTCCGCCGCTTTGCCCAGTTGCAGCCGAACGGCCTTTTCAATCACCGGCTCTTCAAAGGCGACGCCTGCATGTGGTTCCAAAACGGCCGACAGAAAATCGGTGTAGCGCCCGACGGAAAACCCCACACAGAGAAATACCATGCACGACAGTATCGCCGCCGTGCATCGCAGAGCGGCTTTTTTTCGTTTGCCGTCCGCTTGAAGCAGCGCGGCCTTCAGCTTTTCCGCCGACGTAAATCGGTTTTTCGGTGCAAAAGCAGTACATTTTTTATATACGCCCGCCAGCGGGGCGCTGCCCAGCTTACGAAGGACTTCGCTGGCGTCCGTCCCGCCGGTCAGAAGCCAACCCAAGACCACGCCCAGCGAATAAATGTCTGTACGGCAGTCTGTCTGAGAAAAACCATATTGCTCCGGCGGGGCATATTCCCGCGTTCCGAAAAACTGCGTGTCGGTTTTTGCCTCTGCATGGTAGACTCGTGAAATATCGAAGTCTATCAGGCTGATTTTTCCGTCCGGTCTCACGATGATATTCTGCGGCTTGATATCCCTGTGAATAACGGGTTTTTCCTGCTTGTGAAGGTAAATCAGGATGTCGCAAAGCGCAGCGCAGACGCCTATAATGTCCTCCTCGGTCGGACTGTTCTCCGTTATGTATAGATCGAGAGGTTTTCCCTCGATATATTCGCGCACAATGCAGACCATCTTATCATTCTGAAATTCATCCGCAAAGGCAGGCAGGCCGCCGTGGTGCAGAGACTTTAAGATGTCGCTCTCATGCACGAAAGAGTAGAGGCTTTTGTCATAGCACTTCGCTACATACAGCTGTTCGTCGTCCTTTTGCTTTACTAAGAAGGTTTCCGTGCCGTGACTTCCCGCCAGACATTCTAACTGATCGTATTTTTCCAGAAACCCTGCGGGATATTTTGAATCATCAAAAGCATCCTGAATATCGGCGGCAGCTGCTTTTATATCATTCATTTTGTCTCACCGCCCCCAATCAAAGGCAACTCCATTTCGTGCAGAACACTTTGTGTTTCGACAATCGTAAAGTGGTTATGAAGGCAGTAGAGGATTGCCGTGTCCCGCTTTACCCGCGGGTATAAAGCGCTCATTCCGGCATGCTTCAAAAGCTCCTGCGCCGTGTCCACATCGGCATCAAAGCCGAAGGCCAGCTGCAAAACGGTATCGCGTGACGGATTTCTTGCTCCTCTGAAAAGCTGATGCCCGAAGGAACGTTCAATACTCGCCCGCCTGATAATATGTTCGGGAACTTCGCCTTTCCTTTCACAAAATCCTCTTATATATTCGCTGAAAGACGGTAACCGCATTTCATCTGCGTTCTTTTCCATGAACTCTTTTATACCTGACGGTTTGAACAGGAGTCTGAATAAGGCACTGGTTCTGACTTGATTTATCCGTTCATTCATGCGGATTACCGCCTCCCTTGATGTGGTTCTTTCTGGGGTCGGTGGGCTTCATGGCATCCTTATTATGCCCGCACGGAATGGTTGACAAAATAATACATTTACTATATACGGTTATCCGAATATATTCAAGAACACAAAATGTTCAGTGGACATGATTTATGTGTTTAGATAAACAATCATCCCAGCAAAAATAAAACTAACCAATCGGGAAACCTATTTTTTCGATATACCTAAACTGCTGTACAGAAACAACCCTTGAATCCTGCCTTCCCCCCGGGGGAAGGGGGCACTGCGCAGCCGTGACGGATGAGGGACCCTCATCAGCCGCCTGCGGCGGCAGCTTCCCCCCGGGGGAAGCCTTTTGTGCTTTGATAGCGGCCTATAAATGTCGCCTAGCCATGCAGGAAGCCTAATTTTTCCCATACACCTAAACTGCTGTACAGAAACAACCCTTGAATCCGCCTTCCCCTCGGGGGAAGGTGGCACTGCGCAGCCGTGACGGATGAGGGACCCTCATCAGCCGCCTGCGGCGGCAGCTTCCCCCGGGGGAAGCCTTTTGTGCTTTGATGGCAGCCTATAAATGTCGCCTAGCCATGCTTTTTCGCATAAAAAGACATGCCCTCTCCTTAAAATCAAAAAAAGTAGAATTTTTAGAGCGTTTCGTGACTGCGAAACGCTCTTTTGCCGTTTCTATAGATGGTTGAAAAATGGATTATTCGAAATAAATTCCGAAAAAGGCAGGATACGGCGTTATTTGAAAGCCGGTACGGATACACGTTAGTATATAAGCTTTTATCTTGGCATACTTACCACGCAGTTTTTATAAAGCTCACCAGAGCGCTCCCAATTTACGACATTAAACCAATCATCGATATAGGCTGCCCGCTCATTGTAATGCTTTAAATAATACGCATGTTCCCAGACGTCTATGCCCGCAACGGGGCACAGGTTTTGCGCAATGGGCGTGTCCTGATTTGCCGATGTCACGATTTTCAGTTTCCCGTTCTGATCCACGACAAGCCAAGCGTATCCCGAACCGAACACGGATAACGCCTGCTTTTTGAACGCATCGTAAAACTTTTCGACAGAGCCGAAATCCCGAACGATTGCATTATAAAGTATCCCGGCCTGTGACCGCGTCTCGGAATTGGACATTCCATTAAAATAAAAAATGTGATTATAAACACCGCCGCCGTTATTGATTACGGACTGACGGATCGATGCCGGCAGCCTGTCGGCGTTATAGATCAGCTGCTCCAACGACCAGCTGTGCAGTTCTGGATAGTCTTTCAATGCGCTGTTGAGGTTGTCCACGTATGTTTGCAGATGACGGTCGTGATGTAAATGCATCGTTTTGGTATCGATATACGGCTCGAGCGCGTCGTAAGCATAAGGGAGAGGTGGATTTACGAATGGATAGTGCTCGTTCATACAATAGCCTCCTGTTTTATCTTATATAATGTCCATTCAACAGATGCGATTTTTAAATCGCATCTGCCAAAGTTCGCTATTTGCGAGATTTGTTCAGCAGACATTTATATATAGCATATTCACACTATGGTTAAGATGTTAATCCGGTTTCGGTTAGAATGAAATTAGTCGAGAGTCCATTCAAGTG
Organism: Oscillospiraceae bacterium; assembly: GCA_963678505.2. Classification (GTDB taxonomy): domain Bacteria; phylum Bacillota; class Clostridia; order Oscillospirales; family JAVBQB01. The sequence goes on from CAXXFP010000019.1 coordinate 37,002, forward strand.
CTTCGTGATGACAGAACCTTTTTGCTGACAGGAAAATGCTGTTTGCCGTTGAGATCCATTGACGTGGGAAAGTCGTCTATACGGGATGGGCCTAAAAAGTTCTAACATTCGCACCTCGGATTCGAGTGTTCTTACAGCATCTCGTCATTCAAAAAGTGAGCATACATGAGCAAATAAAAGAAAACAGAATAAAAGAATCCATGTGCCAGTTCAAAACCTGACACATGGATTCTTATTTAAAGGAATGGTGGAAAAAAGATTTCCGGCAAATGTACCGCCGCGAGTACGGCATCACAAGCGTTTTGGCCTGAGGCCAAAACCTTGCCGCAGGCGGGATTCATTCCCGCCGCAGCGATCAAATAAAAGCGGCGGAACCCAAAAGAAAGAACAGGCAAAGCCTGTTCTTTCTTTTGGAGCGGGAAACGGGATTCGAACCCGCGACTTTCGGCTTGGGAAGCCGACGCTCTACCGCTGAACTACTCCCGCATATACGCGGCCCTTTGTAAGGGCCGTGCTTTTATTATACTCAAATGCGCATTTAAATCAAGTAAAAATTTGGCGCGTATCCTTTGCGGGAAAAAACAGAGAACGGGTTTTTCCGCTCCCCGAAGCTTATTTTTCAATAAACAGGATACCCAGCGTGTTCGGCCCGCAATGCGAGGAAATGGTGCAGCCGGCGCGCGTTTCGATGATTTCATCAAAGGGGATATGCGTGCGGATGCGCGCGCGCACCGCCTCGACGGTTTCGGCGTCGCAGCCCGAATGCGTAATGAAGATACGCTCCGTGCGGATGTCGCTGCGCCCGGCAAGCTGATGGTCGACATATTCCATCAGAACGTTTGAAAGCGTTCCCCGGTATTTGTGGCCGACGGTCATCAAACCGTCTTTGACCAGAATGGAGGGCTTGATTTTAAGGAGGTTGGCGCCCAGGAGCATAATGCCTGAGCAGCGTCCGCCTTTTTTCAGATAGTCGAGCGTATCGATCACGAAGCTCGCGCGGACCTTCGGGATGATATTTTCCAATTCTTTGACGATGTCCGGGGCGGCCATTCCCTGCCGCGCCATGATGGCCGCGTTTAAAACGACATGCCCGACGCCGGAGGAAAGGTTGCGCGAATCCACCACATAAACGCCGTCGACTTCCTGCGCGGCGATCGTCGCATTCTGAAACGAACAGGACATTTCACTGGATATGGTGTGGCAGATGATTTCAAAGCCCTGATCCCTGTACGTCTGAAAAGCTTTTTTAAAGTCCTCGATGGAGCCTGCGATCGTACCGGGCAGCTCGCCCGTTTTTTCCACATAGGCGTATATGTCATCGGGACTAACGGCGACGCCGTCGGGCAGTATGCTGCCGCCGAGATTTATGTAGAGGGGGATGATCCCAATATCATATTCTTCAAGCAAATCAGCGGACAGGTCGCAGGTGCTGTCTGAGAGTATCTTGATTCTGGGCATGCGGGAACACCGTCTCTTTCTGTAATATTCCGGACGCGGACATTAAACCGACGCGGGTTTGAGCAGCGAGGGGCAGCTTTCCTGCAGATACTGGCTGATGGCAAGGCAGATGAGCTGATGACCCTCGCTGTTGGGGTGGATTCCGTCCCTGCACAGGTAACGCCTGAAGTCCGGCGTATCCAAAAAGGCGCTGCGCAGGTCTATCCATGCCGACTTTGTGGTTTCCGCCACCTTGAGCACCGCCGCGTTGTAGCGTTCATGCCACCAATAGATGCGGGATACGCTGCCCAGCCACTCAAGAATTTTCTCGCCCGCTTCGGCGCTGTTTTTGGAAACCCACCTGAAATAGCGTTCCGGGTCAAGCGGGGGCAGCGTCATGAGCACCGGCTCGATGCCCTTCTGCCGCAGCGAGGTGACAAGATTTGTAAGCGCGAGCCGGAACTCGTCAGGGTCGGTCGCGGGCTGATAATCTTCGTTCGGATTTTGCGCGATTTCATCCCATTTAAAATCACAGTCGTTGCCGCCAAGGGCAATCAGAACGACGTCGGGCGTTTCGTTTTCCAGGCTTTTTGTCAGCCGGGGAAGCGCGGTCAGAATGGTGTTTCCAAACCGGCTGATGTTTTTGATCACACAGTTGAGCCTGTTTTGCATAACGCCGACAAAGCCCTCGGCGGATTTCACATACCGGTGGTTTTGTTCGTCATATATGATTCCCGCCGAAATGGAGTCTCCGCAGACAACCACCTTGCACGGAAGATTAAATACCATAGTAAAAACGCCTCCTTTATAATAATCAGAGCATATTTCATTGTACCCGATTTATTTACGAATAAGCCAGCACCAGGGAAAGGGCGCGCGCAAGCCTGCCGCAGTCCGGCGGATGGCCGGTCAGTACCCAGCGCAGCGAGCAGCCGTCAATCACCGAGAGCAAAAGCTCCGAGGAGAGCGAGGACTGGCTTTCGTCCTTTTCAAATCTTCCCGCGATGGTGCCGGCCAGTGTTTTTTTCCATTCCTCATACCGGGCTATAAATTTTTCTCTGAGCGCCGAATTGCCGGAAACGGCGTCCTGAAGCAGATAAAGCTTGATTCTGGCGCGATTGCCGTCCTCGAGTACGTTTTCCAGCACTGAGCGCAGCACGTCCTCGCTTTTATCATGCTCCTTGACCGATTCGACCCAGCCCAGCAGCCGGGAGCTCATCGCGTCAAAATACCGGGCGGCTATGCCGAAGATCAGAGATTCCTTGGATGCGAAATAATAGTAAAGCGTTCCCTTGCTGATGCCCGCGGCGCGCGCGACATCCTGCAAAGAGGTGTTTTTGAGTCCCCGGGTGGAAAAAACACCTTCCGCAACATCGAGAATCGTATCCGGGGAGACTCCGCTTACTCTGGCCAAGGCGCACGCCTTCTCACTGTTTTATTTCAGTCGGCCAACCGACCGACTCCCAGTATATTCCTTATTCTGCAAAAAAACAATCCCTTGTTCCGGCCTGCCCGGCCGCTCAGACAAAATCCTGCGCGTGGGCAGCCGCGCACGGGATTCATCCATTCGTGCATTCGTGCCGCGCTGAGCTTCCCTCAAAAAGCCCCGCGCGCGGAGTTTGGTTTTTTGCATGGGCAAGACGGGAAAAAGCCGTGCATGGGCGCGGACGGGATGAAGCGGGACCCTGCCGGCAAAAAAGCTTGTCCAAAACCTGTGCGCGCGGAGCGTCCGCGGGACGCTATTCGCGCAGGAACTCGGGCCGGATTTCAAGCTCCCGGATTTTTACGGTGTCCTTAAATACCTTGATAAGATACAGCTTGCCGGAAATAAGCGGGCCGAACAGGAACAGCCCGATGTCGTCGGTAAACGTCTGCGACAGCAGCCTCGGTTCATCCGTGCCGCTTTCAAAGAGCATGACCAGTGCGTCGGCAATGGCTTTGCCGTCGAGATCGCGCACAAAGCCGTATATGGCGCTGCGCATGTCGGGCTTAATATGTACGATGGTTTGAATCAGCTCGTTTTCTCCGGGTTTAAAATAAAATTTGGTTGAGGCGCTCAAAGCTTACACTCCCCGCGACAGAAATTTTCTCGAAGCCTGAGGGATTAACCTGCGGTTCTTCATTACATTATAATAAGGAGAAGCCCCGGCCGTGCTTGACAATACGGGACTCTTATTATAATATTTCTTCATTGTACAGTGGCTTGTCTGCGCAGCGGCGGACTTCGCCGCGCTGTATTCGCCGCGCCGGTTCCACGGCGTGAGACGCACGGCAGACGGGATCGTGCAGGTCCGGCCGCCTTTCATTTTCCGCGCGGAATGACTGGCGAAGACGCAGGGTGCGTTGTCCGCGCGGAGAAATGGCGGTGGGGTTAATGGCGCAGGAGAAAAAAATGGTGGAGCAGATCACGTCCATGGACGCGGATTTTGCCCAGTGGTATACCGATGTTGTAAAGAAAGCGGAGCTTGTTGATTATACCGGCGTGAAGGGCTGTCTGGTTTTGCGCCCGTACGCCTATGCCCTGTGGGAAAATATTCAGCGCGCTCTGGATAATATGTTTAAGCAGACCGGGCATGAAAATGTATACATGCCCATGTTTATCCCGGAAAGCCTGCTATTAAAGGAAAAAGAGCATGTGGAGGGATTTGCCCCCGAAGTGGCGTGGGTCACGCACGGCGGCGATGAAAAGCTGGCTGAACGCCTGTGTGTGCGTCCCACCTCGGAGACGCTTTTCTGCGAACACTACGCGCATATCGTTCATTCCTGGCGCGATCTGCCCAAGCTCTATAATCAATGGTGCTCGGTGGTGCGCTGGGAAAAATCCACGCGCCCGTTTTTAAGGCACCGCGAGTTTTTGTGGCAGGAGGGGCATACCATCCACGCCACGGCCGAGCAGGCGCAGGAGGAAACCATGCGCATGCTGGGCGTTTACGCGGACTTTGCTGAAAACTGGCTGGCCATGCCGGTGATCAAGGGAAGAAAAACCGATAAGGAAAAGTTTGCGGGCGCGCAGGCCACCTATACCATTGAGTGCATGATGCACGACGGCAAGGCGCTTCAGTCGGGTACGTCGCATTATTTCGGGGACGGCTTCGCGCGCGCGTTCAATATTCAGTTTGCGGATAAGGACAATACCTTAAAAAATCCGTTTCAGACCTCGTGGGGCGTATCCACACGCATCATCGGCGGCATCATCATGACGCACGGCGACGACAGCGGCCTCGTACTGCCCCCGATGATCGCGCCGGTGCAGGTGGTCATCATTCCGGTTTCTATGCACAAGCCCGGCGTGCTCGACGCGGCCGCGGCGCTTCAGGACAGACTGATTAAGGCTGGGCTGCGCGTGAAGACGGACGACTCCGATAACAGCCCCGGCTGGAAGTTTGCAGAGTACGAGATGAAGGGCGTCCCGCTGCGTGTGGAAATCGGCCCGCGCGACATTGAAAACGGGCAGTGCGTGGCCGTACGGCGTCTGGGCGGCGAAAAGAGCACCGTGCCGCTTGAAAACGCGGAAGCCGGCATACGGGAAATATTAGAGCTTGAGCAGGCAGCGCTTCTCGCGTCCGCGCGCGAAAACCTCAAAAAGCGGACGTTTGACGCGCACAGCATCGAGGACATCAAATCCATTCTCAAGGATAACAGCGGCTTTATCCGCGCCATGTGGTGCGGCGACGAGGCCTGCGAGGTGGCGCTTAAGGAACAGGCGGGCGTTTCCTCCCGGTGCATTCCTTTTGAGCAGGAGCATGTGGGCGATACCTGCGTATGCTGCGGCAAACCCGCAAAGCATATGGTGGTTTGGGGCGTCGCGTATTAAGCCCCAGATAACCATACCGTCTGCAATGTTTGATAAACAAAAGCAAAACAGCGGCTGCAAGGGCTTGGATGGCGTTGTGATTTTGTAGGCGCGGGGTCTCTGCGGCATAGGCATTTGGCGCGGCCCTGCGCCCGGGGTTTAGAATATTCGCAATCCCAGCCGGGAAGCCGGTCAATGGTTCACGAAGCGCCAACCATCAGTCTGAAACGGCTGAATCCTGCCGGAAATCGAGGAGGCCGGACCCATGATATACAGGGATGGGCATGGTCGTCCGCGGGCTGCTGACAGCGTGAACGCGCGCGGGGTATATGCCCGCGCGCCGCTCTTTTCAGACGTTGTTTTTATGCAAACAAATAATGAAAATTTTTTCTTGACAAGCGCACGCATATGGTATATCCTTATTGAGCGTCTGAAAAGGCGCAACATGTCCGTTTGTGCTAAAACGCGGGCGGACATATGGCGATGATACGGGAGATTGCGGCGAGAGCCGGTAACTTTCGTGGAGTAGGTCCGATAATCGGGCGGCTGAGAAAACGGTCTGACGGCGTGCCGTCAGATGCCCGGCCGGAAATGGTTCCGGTTTTTTTATGAACCGGAATGACACGCACGGCGGGGGCGTACAGTTTTTTCGCCGTATGCTTACGGATGAAAATCTGGTAAACGTACGAGGGCGTGTCTGATAAGTGGCACAGTGTGCAGGCAAGGCGGTCTTTACGCCGGGGCAGGCATAAGGACGCGGGTGGCTTTGACATTTATCAGACGCGCCCTGCAGGGAGGAAAGAACATGGCAACAGTACAAAAGGAAAACATTCGCATCAGACTTAAGGCGTATGACCATCAGCTCATCGACCAGAGCGCGGAAAGAATTGTGGAAACCGCAAAGCGCAACGGCGCCAGCGTTTCCGGCCCGATCCCCCTTCCCACAAAGAAGGAGATCATTACCGTCCTTCGCGCCGTCCATAAGTATAAGGACAGCCGCGAGCAGTTTGAGAGGCGCACCCATAAGCGCTTAATCGACATCCATGCCCCGTCGGCAAAGACGGTCGAAGCCCTCATGTCGCTGGATCTTCCGGCCGGCGTGGAAATCGAAATCAAGCTTTAACCCGTTCAAACCGTCCGTAGTCCCGCGTTCACGGCGGGCGGGTCAAGTTGGCCGGAGGGTCAACCAATAACCTTAGAGGAGGAACTATAGATTATGCAAAAGGCCATCATCGGCAGGAAAATCGGCATGACGCAGATGTTTGACGAAAACGGAAAAGTCATACCGGTCACCGTTATTCAGGCCGGCCCCTGTGTCGTCGTTCAGAAAAAGACCGCCGGCAGGGAAGGCTACGACGCTGTTCAGCTCGGTTTCGAAGACATTGTTGAGCGCAAGCTCTCCAAGCCCGAAATCGGACATCTGAAGAAGGCCGGCGCGTCGCTGAAAAAGTATCTTAAGGAGTTCAAGCTCGAGAGCGCGTCGACCATGAACGTCGGCGACGAGGTCACAGTCAGCGCATTTGTGCCTGGGGACCGCGTGGACGTGACGGGCACATCAAAGGGCAAAGGGTATGCCGGCGTCGTCAAGCGCTGGAACGCCAGAACGCAGAGCGAATCCCACGGCGTGGGCCCCATCCACCGTTCGGTCGGCTCCATGGGCGCGAACACTGATCCTTCCAGGGTCATGCCCGGCAAGCACATGGCCGGACATATGGGCGCGGAGCAGGTCACCGTTTTAAACCTCGACGTGGTCAAGGTTGATACAGAGCTTAACCTGATCGCTGTGCGCGGTGCGGTTCCCGGCCCGAGAAAGTCCCCTTGTGTATCTGAGAAATTCAGTCATTAATGTCTAAAAGTTTTTCCGGAACTCCGGAATACTCCAAATCCTTACCTTGCGAAAGGAGGAATAACCATGCCCAAGGCAACTGTTTATGATATGGCCGGTTCGCCCGTTGGAGAGATCGAACTTTCCGACAGCGTGTTCGGCGTAGAACCCAATAAATACGCCATGCATGCCGCAGTGGTAAACCACCTGGCCAACGCCAGACAAGGTACTCAGCACACACTCACCCGCGCAGAGGTTTCCGGCGGCGGCATCAAGCCCTGGAGGCAGAAAGGCACCGGCCGCGCCCGTCAGGGCTCCATCCGCGCTCCCCAGTGGACGCACGGCGGGGCATCGCCTTCGGCCCCAAGCCGAGAGACTACAGCTATTCCATTAATAAGAAGACCCGCCGCTTAGCCATTAAGAGCGCGCTTTCGGCAAAGGCGGAGGCGGGCGAAATTATCGTCATCCGCGGCCTCGACCTTCCGGAAGTCAAAACAAAGACCTTCAAGCAGTTTCTGGAAGCCTTCAAGGTCGTCGGCAAGGCGCTCGTCGTTACCCCCGAGCCGCGCGAGAACCTCATTAAATCCGCGCGCAACATACCGGGCGTAAAAACCACGTTTGCCAGCTTACTCAGTGTCTACGACGTACTCGGCTGCGGCAAGTTTATTGTCGACGAAGCCGCCGTGGCACGCATTGAGGAGGTATTCGCGCAATGAAATCGCCTTATGACATCATTGTCAAGCCCATCATCACCGAGCGTTCCATGGCCGGGGGTGGCTGACAAGAAATATGTGTTTGAAGTCGCACGCGACGCAAACAAAATTGAAGTTCGCGCCGCGATTGAAAAGATTTTCGGCGTCAAGGTTTTAAGCGTAAATACGATGAACGTTCAGGGCAAAGAAAAGAGAATGGGCGTTCATGTGGGCCGCCGTCCTTCCTGGAAAAAGGCCATCATCCGGCTCAAGCAGGATTCCAAGACCATCGAATTCTTCGAAGGCATGGTGTAATGCGCGGATCACGGTAAATCTCCCGACAGGGAAGTTTATCGGCCCGCTGCGGCGGGCACTGTGAAAGCGAGTTTTCACAGGTGAAGCGCATGGACGGCGTTCGCGCCGCAATGGGCGGGAGCCTCTGCCCGGCTGCGGAAAGTTGGAAAAGCAGTTTTCCGACGCGAACTAGTATAAAAGGAGTGTAGTAGCAAATGGCGATTAAAAGCTTCAAGCCCACCACGCCGTCAAGAAGACATATGACGGTGTCCGCGTTTGAAAACGTCACCAAAAAGACTCCTGAAAAAAGTCTATTGGCGCCGATCAAAAATAGCGCCGGACGCAACAGCTATGGCCGCATTACCGTGCGCCATCGCGGCGGCGGCAACAAACGCAAATACCGCATTATTGACTTCAGACGCGATAAACTGGATATGCCGGGCGTTGTCGTGGGAATCGAGTACGATCCCAACCGCTCCGCCAACATAGCTCTGGTTGAATATGCCGATAAGGAGCTCCGCTATATTCTGGCTCCCGTCGGTCTCAAGGTCGGAGAAACCGTGCTCAGCGGGGAGAGCGCCGACATAAAGCCCGGCAACTGCCTGCCGATTGCGAGTATTCCGGTCGGTACCATTATACACAACGTGGAGCTTTATCCCGGCAAGGGCGGACAGCTCGTCCGTTCAGCCGGCGCATCGGCACAGCTTATGGCCAAAGAGGGCACGATGGCCCAGGTCAGGCTGCCTTCCGGCGAGGTGCGCATGGTGCGTATGAGCTGCAAGGCAAGCATCGGCCAGATCGGCAACATCGATCATGAGAACATCCATATCGGCAAGGCCGGCCGCAAGCGCCATATGGGCTTCCGCCCGACGGTTCGCGGCTCCGCCATGAACCCGGTTGACCATCCGCACGGCGGCGGCGAAGGCAAGGCCTCCGTCGGTCGTCCAAGCCCGGTCACTCCGTGGGGCAAGCCCACGATGGGTTACAAGACCCGTACCAAGAAAAACCGCTCCGATAAGTTTATTGTCAAACGGCGCGGCGCTAAGTAAGCAAGGAAGGTAAAGGAGGCACACTATGAGCAGAAGCGTTAAAAAAGGCCCCTTTGTTGCGCCTGAGCTTATAAAAAGAGTTGTTCAGCTCAACGCGACAGGCGAGAAAAAAGTGCTCAGGACATGGTCCAGAGCATCCACAATATTTCCCGAGTTCGTCGGGCACACCATCGCGGTGCACGACGGACGCAAGCATGTGCCTGTCTATGTTACCGAGGATATGGTAGGCCACAAGCTCGGTGAGTTTGCACCCACGCGCACCTTCAGAGGGCATTCGGGCAGCAAGACAACGGGCAAGTAGGAGGATTTGAAAAATGGAAGCCAGAGCATATTTAAGATATACCCGCATTTCCCCGCGGAAGGTCTCCATCGTTTGCGACCTGATACGCGGCAAGGATGTGCCGGTTGCTGCGGCAATACTCAGCCAGACTCCGAAAGCGGCCTCCGAGCTTCTTCTGAAGCTTCTTAAGAGCGCGGCCGCCAACGCGGAGAACAATCACTCCATGAATGCCGACCGCCTGTATGTCAGTCAGGTGTTTGTTGCTCCAGGTCCTATTCTGAAGAGGATCATGCCCCGTGCGCAGGGAAGAGCTTTCCAGATCAAGAAAAGATCTTCTCATATAACCATTGCTCTTAAGGAAAAGGAATAAAGGGAGGCAGATTATGGGTCAGAAAGTGAATCCTCATGGTTTTCGCGTCGGCGTGATCATGGGATGGGATTCCCGCTGGTTTGCTAAAAACGAAAAGGTCGGAGACCTGCTCGTTGAGGATTATAAGATCAGAAACTACCTGAAAAAGACCTTATATTCCGCAGGCATACCCCGCATCGAGATCGAGCGTGACAATGTGAAGGTGCGCGTTTTCCTGCACTGCGCCCGTCCGGGAGTTGTCATAGGCAAGGGCGGACAGGACATCGAGAAGCTGCGTATAACCATAGAAAAGATGATTAACAAGCCCGTTGTGCTTAACATTGTTGAAGTCAAGAGCCCGGACTTAAACGCACAGCTTGTGGCGGAAAACATTGCAGCACAGCTCGAAAAGCGCATTTCGTTCCGCCGCGCGATGAAGCAGTCGATGGGACGCGCCATGCGTTTCGGCGCAAGGGGCATCAAAACCTGTGTTTCCGGCCGTTTGGGCGGCGCGGAAATCGCGCGTACCGAGCATTATCATGAAGGCACAATCCCTCTCCAGACGATCCGCGCGGACATCGATTACGGCTTTGCGGAAGCAAAGACAACGTATGGCCGCATCGGAGTAAAGGTCTGGATCTATAAGGGAGAAATTTTAAAAGCGGGTCAGAGAATGGCTCCGCGCACAATCGAGGCTCCGCGTCCCCGCGAGGATCGTCGCGACCGTCGCGACCGCCCGCAGTCAGATCGCAGGTTCGGAGACCGTCAGCAGTCCGGTAGGCCGTCGCCTGGTGGCCGTCCGCAGCAGGGCGGGTTTACCCAGCATGGTTCCGGCCCTGCCAGAAGGGAAGGAGGCATCCGGTAATGTTGCTGCCTAAGAGAGTAAAATACCGCAGGGTGCACAGAGGCCGCATGAAGGGTGTTGCAACCCGCGGAAATACGATTTCATACGGTGATTATGGCCTTGTAGCGCTTGACCCAGCCTGGATCACCTCAAACCAGATAGAAGCAGCCCGTATCGCCATGACGCGCTACACAAAGCGCGGCGGCCAGGTATGGATCAAAATTTTCCCCGACAAGCCCGTCACCAAAAAACCCGCCGAGACCCGCATGGGTTCCGGTAAAGGTTCGCCTGAGTACTGGGTTGCCGTGGTCAAGCCCGGAAGGGTGCTCTTTGAGATGGCAGGCGTCACGGAGGAAGTTGCGCGTGAAGCCATGCGTCTTGCCAGCTATAAGCTGCCGATAAAAACCAAGTTTGTCGTGCGCAAACAAGAACCTGAGACAGGTGGTGATCAATGATGAGGGCAAAGGAAGTTCGAGACATGACCCCTGCCGAGCTTGATATGAAGCTGGGCGAGTTAAAGAAAGATCTGTTCAATCTGCGGTTGCAGCATGCGACCAACCAGCTTGATAACCCCATCAGAATTGCCGATATAAGGCGTGACATAGCCCGGGTCAAAACGGTCATTCGTGAAAACGAGCTCCGGAAAAACGCTTAAAGCGGCCGGAATGGAGGTAGTGGAAAATGAGCGAAACACGTGCATTCCGCAAAACTAGAACCGGTATGGTTGTTTCAGACAAGATGGATAAGACCATCGTGGTAGCCATAGAGGATCTCGTCCAGCATCCCTTATATAAGAAGATTATTAAGAGAACATCCAGGATCAAGGCTCACGATGAGGCAAACGAATGCAGCATCGGAGACAAAGTGATGATCATGGAGACCCGTCCGCTGTCCAAAGAAAAAAGATGGCGGCTCGTTGAAATCATTCATAAAGCACAGTAAGGAGGCTCCGCCATGATTCAGCAGGAAACCCATCTGAAGGTTGCCGACAACACCGGTGCGAAGGAAATCAAGTGCATTCGTGTTCTGGGCGGCTCCAGACGCAAATATGGCAATATCGGTGATGTCATCGTTGCATCGGTCCGCAAGGCGGCGCCTGGCGGAGTGGTGAAAAAAGGCGAGGTTGTCAAGGCGGTCATCGTTCGCTCGGCCAAGGGCGTGCGTCGTACCGACGGCACATATGTGCGCTTTGACGACAATGCAGCCGTTATTATCCGTGAAGACAAGAACCCGAAAGGGACACGCATCTTTGGCCCGGTTGCACGCGAGCTGAGGGACAAGGATTACATGAAAATCCTGTCTTTGGCTCCCGAAGTTATTTGACGGAGGAATAATCGATGAACAGCTTAAATATCAGCAAGAATGACATGGTTATCGTTCTTTCCGGCAAAGATCGCGGGAAGAAGGGCAAGGTGCTTTCCACCCTGCCTAAAGAAAATAAGGTGCTCGTGGAAGGGATCAATATTGCAACCCGCCACACAAAACCACGCCGCCAGGGCGATACCGGCGGCATCATTAAACGGGAAGCCGCCATAGCCGCCTGCAAGGTCATGCGTGTATGCCCAAAGTTGCGGCAAGCCGACACGCACCGCTCACATTATGCTTGACGACGGGACCAAGTCCGTATGTGTAAGCAATGTGGCGAGACCATTTGACGGGAGGATAAAGCATAATGCCGCGACTTAAGGACAAATATGCCGCCGAAGTGGCTCCGGCGCTTATGAAAAAGTTTTCTACAAGAGCCCGATGCAGATTCCCACGGTGAATAAAATTGTTGTAAACGTCGGCTGCGGGGATGCCAGGGAGAATGCGAAAGCCCTTGACGCCACTGTAAACGATATCACACTCATTACCGGCCAGAAGGCGGTTGTCACCGTCGCCAAGAAATCCGTCGCAAACTTCAAGGTGAGGGAAGGCATGCCCATCGGAGTGAAGGTTACTCTTCGTTCCGACCGTATGTGGGAGTTTTTGGATCGTCTTTTGAATGTTGCGCTGCCCCGCGTGCGTGACTTCAGAGGAATCAATGCCAACGCATTTGACGGCAGAGGAAATTACGCGCTCGGCCTCAAAGAGCAGCTTATATTCCCGGAAATCGAGTATGACAAGATAGATAAAATCCGCGGTATGGATATTGTCATATGCACCACTGCGAAAACCGACGAGGAAGCCAGAGAGCTGCTTACGCTCATGGGCGCCCGTTCTCGAGAAACGAATAGCCGGAAACGTGCAAAACAAGCGTCATCATGCGGATGCGCACACTGCACGGCCTTGTGAAAGGATGATTACTAAGAATGGCTAAAAGGCAATGGTACTCAAACAGCAGCGTACACCCAAATATTCAACCCGCTTTTACAACAGATGTAAGATCTGCGGACGGCCGCACGCGTATCTGCGCGATTATGGCGTCTGCCGTATCTGTTTCCGCAACCTCGCCTACCTGGGCCAGATTCCCGGAGTGAGAAAGGCCAGCTGGTGATCCATTAAAGCCTGTCCGTGAAAGATGGTTCCGTCCGGAGGCGCATGCCCCTGGCGGAAGAGGCAGCAAGAATATATTTGTCCGCACGGCCGCAAAAGTGATGCGTGAACAAACCAGACGGCGCAGCCTTTTGCGGATAGGCAGCAGACGGGAGGCCGGGAGAAGTCCCGCAACGCCCATTTGTATACAGGAATTGTATCTCTAAAGGAGGTAAAACGAATGCATATCACCGATCCCATAGCGGATATGCTCACGAGAATCAGGAATGCAACCTCGGCCAAGCACGATTCGGTCGACATTCCTGCGTCGAACATGAAAAAGTCTATAGCCGACATTCTGCTCGAAGAGGGCTATATCAAGAATTATCAGTTTATCAGCGATGGTGCGCAGGGCGTATTGCGCGTTGCCCTGAAGTACAGCGCCGGCAGAGAAAAGAACAAAGCAATAATCGGTCTGCGCAGGGTTTCAAAGCCCGGCCTGCGTGTATACGTTGGTACGGAGGACCTGCCGCAGGTTCTGCGCGGTTTGGGAATTGCCATTATATCGACATCCAAGGGCGTCATGACTGACAAGAAGGCGAGAGCCCAGCATGTCGGCGGAGAAGTCCTTGCATTCGTTGTGGTAAGGAGGAGCGGTTATGTCAAGAATAGGTAGAATGCCGATAACCGTTCCGGCCGGAACGGAAGTCAAATTCGGCGAGGGTAACCTGATCACAGTCAAGGGACCCGGCGGAACGCTGACAAGAACACTCCACAAGGATATGAAAGTGGAGCTTGACGGCGCGGTTATGCACATTGTGCGTCCGAGCGACGAACAAAACCACAGGGCTTTGCATGGCCTTACGCGTACGTTGGTCGCCAACATGGTGGATGGCGTGACGAAGGGCTTTACAAAGGAGCTTGAGGTCAACGGCGTCGGTTATAGGGCGCTCAAGCAGGGCACACAGCTGGTTATGAACCTGGGATATTCTCATCAGGTCATCGTCGATGAGATTCCGGGAATCACCATTGAAGTGCCGGCCCCCAACAAGATTATTATCCGCGGTCCCGACAAGCAGCAGGTGGGACAGTTTGCAGCCGAGGTCAGAGAGAAGAGGCCGCCTGAGCCTTACAAAGGCAAGGGCATAAAATACGCAAACGAGGTCATTCGCCGCAAGGAAGGCAAGACCGGAGCCAAGAAGTAAGGAAGGTGCGCAACAGTGGTTAAAAGACCAAACACCAATGAAAAGCGTAAAGCGCGTCATAGAAGAGTGCGCGCCACCATATCGGGTACTGCCGATAGGCCCCGTTTGGGCGTATTTCGCAGCTCGAACAACATTTATGCGCAGCTGATTGATGACAAGTCGGGAAGCACCGTTGTTTCCGCTTCGTCACTCGATAAGGATTTTGAAGGCACCGGCGGAAACAAGGACGCAGCCCGCAAGGTTGGCCTGCTCATTGCGCAGCGCGCAAAGGAAAAGGGCATTTCGTCCGTAGTCTTCGACCGTGGCGGATATCTGTACCACGGACGTGTCAAAGAGTTGGCCGAGGGCGCCCGTGCGGGCGGACTCGAGTTTAACCGGGAGGAGAAACATCATGGCTTCAAGATTTGATTCACAGGGTTCCGCTTCTGAATACCAGGAAAAAGTAGTGGCCTTAAATCGTGTGTCCAAGACCGTAAAAGGCGGACGCATCTTCAAATTCGCGGCGCTTGTGGTTGTCGGAGACCAGAACGGAACCGTAGGCTTCGGTCTGGGCAAGGCTTCTGAGGTGCCCGACGCCATCCGTAAGGGCATTGAAGACGCGAAGAAGAATTTGGTCAAGATTTCCCTTTCGGGAACGACCATTCCGCACGAGGTAACCGGTGTTTTCGGAGCCGGCCGCGTGCTTTTAAAACCGGCAGCGCCCGGAACCGGCGTAATTGCCGGCGGCCCTGTCCGTGCCGTTATGGAAATGGCGGGCATCCGCGATGTGCGTACAAAGTCGCTGCGTTCCAACAATTCACAGAATGTTGTTACGGCGACCATGGAAGGGCTTAAATCCCTGAGAGGCGTTGAGGAAGTTGCCAAAACCAGGGGCAAGTCCACCGCCGAAATCCAGGGTTAGGGAGGGGCTTGACATGGGTAAACTTAAAATAAAGCTTGTAAAGAGCTTGAGCGGAAGACTGAACAATCACATATTAACAGCAAACGCGCTTGGTCTCCGGAAAATTGACGACGAGACCCTGCAGCCCGACAATGCGCAGACGCGCGGCAAGATAGCCAGAATCAGCTACCTGCTGCAAGTCTCTGAAGAACTGTGAGGAGGTGTAGCAGATGAAACTGCAAGAGCTTTCCCCCGCGCCCGGTTCCACAAAGACGGGTAAGCGCAAAGGGCGCGGCCTTGGTACCGGCAACGGGAAGACGGGCGGCCGCGGCCACAAGGGCCAGAAGGCACGTTCCGGCGGCGGCGTTCGCGTCGGCTTTGAAGGCGGACAGATGCCTCTTGCCCGCAGACTTCCGAAGCGTGGATTTACCAACATTTTTGCTAAGGTGTATACCGCACTGAATCTGTCGGCTTTTAACGTATTTGAAGACGGGCAGACAGTCGGCGCCGATCAGCTCCTGGAAAGCGGCGTATTATCGCAGCTCAAGGGCGGCTTAAAGGTGCTTGGCAACGGGACCCTGAATAAGAAAGTAACCATTCAGGCATCAGCCTTCTCCGCGTCGGCCCTTCAAAAGATTGAACAAGCAGGCGGGAAGGCTGAGGTGGTGTAAGTGGTTGAGACCATTAAGAACGCGTGGCGTATACCTGAGTTGCGCAAGAAAATTCTTTTCACGCTGTTCATTTTGCTCATTTACCGCTTCGGTTCGGCCATCCCGGTTCCCTTTATAAACACGGAGCTTCTTCAGGAAGCGTTCGCGGGCCTCGAGGGAACTGTATTCGGCATGATGAATATGATGTCGGGCGGAGCTTTCTCGCAGGCGACTATTTTTGCATTGAGCATTCAGCCGTACATCAACGCATCCATCATTATGAATCTTCTTACCGTAGGTATCCCGGCGCTTGAGCGCATGGTCAAGGAAGGCGGCGAGGAGGGACGCAAGAAAATTGCGGCCATCACCAGGTACGCCACCGTTATACTGGGCCTGCTCACCGGCTTTGCCTACTATACGACCATTGCCAACTACGGGCTGATCACCGACCGCAGCTTCTGGACTGCCGCCATCATCATCCTGACGTTTACGGCGGGCACGGCCTTTATCATGTGGCTCGGCGAGCAGATCACAGAGTTTGGAATCGGAAACGGTATTTCCATTATTCTGTTTGCCAGCATTATATCCCGCGGCCCGACCATCCTTTCCAGTGCATACGAGGCGGTTTTCAAAACGAAGTCCATGTCCGCCGGTATGGCCGTGGCCGTGCTGATACTTGTTCTGGCTATTATTGCTTTTATCGTGTTCATCACAAACGCGGAGCGCCGCATCCCCGTACAGTATGCAAAACGCGTCGTCGGACGCAAAATGTACGGCGGACAGTCCACGCATCTGCCGCTCAAGGTGAACATGTCCGGCGTTATGCCGATCATCTTTGCGCAGTCGATTGCTTCTTTCCCGAGAACCATCGCCATGTTCTTTCCGACACCCGCCGTGGGTACGTTCTGGTATGGGTTTTTAAACGCAATCGACACCACGTCATTCCTTTACGCGGTCATTTACTTCATACTGATTATCGGCTTCAGTTATTTCTACACCTCCATACAGTTTAATCCTGTTGAGGTTGCCAATAATCTTAAGAAGAATGGCGGGTTTGTTCCGGGTTTTCGTCCCGGCAAGCCGACGTCTGACTTTATCCGCAAGGTACTCAACAAGGTCACATTGTTTGGCGCGATATTCCTCGGCATCATTGCAATACTCCCGATCATCGCGAGTCACTTTGTGAAGATCTCGGGTCTTGCGCTGGGCGGAACAACGGTCCTGATCGTTGTCGGTGTCGCGCTTGAAACGGTCAAGGCGCTTGAGTCGCAGATGGTTATGCGTCATTACAAGGGTTTTCTTGAATAGGAGTCTTCTTAATGAAACTGGTTCTTTTGGGGGCGCCGGGTTCCGGAAAGGGCACGCAGGCGGAAATGCTGCGTGCAAAGCTCGGGATACCGTCTATATCAACCGGCGACATCCTCAGGCAGGCGATCCAGGCCGGTACACCGGTGGGCAGGCGTGCTGAAAAGTATATTTCAGCCGGGCAGCTGGTTGCCGACGACGTGATGATCGATATCATCAGGGAGCGTCTGGGTCAGCCGGACTGCGCGAACGGATTTATTCTTGACGGATTTCCGCGCACACTCAATCAGGCACAGGCGCTTGATACGCTGGGTGTTGGGCTTGATGCGGCGCTGTCCCTTGAGATTTCCGACGATATGGCAGAGAATCGACTGTCCGGCCGCCGCGTGTGTTTAAGCTGCGGCGCCGTATACAATGTTGAAACATGCAAGCCCAAGACGGAGGACATATGCGATGCCTGCGGGCATGCGTTGGTGCGCAGAAGCGATGACGAGCCGGAGACCGTTCGCGCACGCCTCAAGGTTTTTAACGAAACCATCGAACCCGTTAAGGACTATTACGAAAAAAAGGGCAAGCTTAAGCTGGTCGTATGCGAAGATAAAAAACATGCCACCTATGGCCGCGTCCTGGAACAGCTGGGTCTGAAGTCATGATTTCAATTAAGTCCGAAAAAGATCTGGAGAAAATGCGTGTCGCCTGCCGGATCACCGCGTTGGCGCTGGAGGCGGCAGGCAAGGTCGTTGAACCCGGTATAACGACTTCGGAGATTGACGCGGTCGTTCGCAGAGTCATCGAAGGCAGCGGCGCCAAGCCGTCGTTTCTGGGTTATAACGGATTCCCGGCAAGCGCGTGCATCTCGATAAACGAGCAGGTCATTCACGGCATACCCGGCAACCGCGCCGTGAAGGATGGCGATATCGTCAGCATTGATGTGGGCGCGTATTACGACGGCTATCACGGCGACAGCGCGAACACGTTCGGCGCGGGAAACATTTCCGCACAGGCAAGCGCGCTGATTGAAGCCACCCGGGGAAGTTTTTTCGAAGGCCTGAAATATGTACGGGAGGGCGGACGCATAACCGACATTTCACATGCGGTGCAGCAGTACGCCGAGTCGAAGGGCTTCTCTCTTGTGCGCGTTTACACAGGCCATGGCGTTGGCAGCGAGCTGCATGAAGCGCCCGAGGTGCCCAATTTTGGGCCTCCCGGTCACGGTGCGCGGCTCGTGCGCGGCATGACAATTGCCATAGAGCCAATGGTAAACGCGGGTACTTTCGATGTAAAAGTCCTTGGTGACGGCTGGACGGTAATCACCGCTGATAAAAAACTGTCCGCCCATTATGAGCACACCGTGCTCGTGACTTCCGGCGAGCCGATTTTGCTTACCGGTCTTGAGTGAGGAAGGTGCGGTCGTTTTAATGGAAATTGCGCAATCCGACATCGTCGTTGCCACAGCTGGCAGAGACAAGGGCAAACCGTTTCTGGTGCTGAGCATCGACTGTGAATATGTTTTTCTGGCCGATGGCAGGCTGCGCCGCGTTGAAAAACCAAAACGGAAAAAAGTCAAGCATGTCCGCTTTGAAGCGTCGGGCAGCGGCCATGCAGCAGTAAAGCTGCAGGCAGGTGAAAAAGTTTTAAACAGCGAAATTCGAAGGACGCTGGCTGATTATTCAGCCCCGTCCGACAGCCAAAAACGGGGGGAGTAACATTCATGGCAAAAGACGATATGATTGAGCTTGAGGGAACCGTTCTGGAAGCGCTCCCTAATGCCATGTTTCTTGTGGATATTGGCAATGAACATAAGATACTTGCCCATATTTCGGGGAAGCTCCGCATGAACTTCATACGTATTCTCCCCGGTGACAAGGTGACCGTGCAGATGTCCCCGTATGATCTGACACGCGGCAGGATAACCTGGAGAAGCAAATAAACAGTAAGAGTTGAAAATGCCGACAGGAATTTTCGCTTCCCACCTTCGGCGGGAGATACAGGAACAAAGTTTTGTAAGTGAATCGAATTGTCAGCGTTCCCGCCGCCGGATGCGGCAGACTCCGCCTCCGGGCGGGAAGTTGAAAACGTTTGTTTTTAACGGGAACTGAGATAAGAACCGCCGGTACGTCCGGGAAGCTTACGTATTCTAGGAGGGATTTAGCTATGAAGGTAAGACCGTCTGTAAAGCCCATGTGTGAAAAGTGCAAAGTAATCAAGCGCAAAGGCCGTGTTATGGTCATTTGTGAAAATCCGAAGCACAAGCAGAAGCAAGGCTAAAAACAATGGACGGGGGATGTCCCGTCCGATAACCAATATCATTTTGGAGGTGCTTAAGAAAGATGGCACGTATTGCCGGTGTTGACCTGCCCAGAGAAAAAAGGGTGGAAATTGGCCTTACCTATATCTTTGGCATTGGAAGAACGCGTTCAAGCGAGATTCTCAAGGCAACCGGGGTGAACCCCGATACAAGGGTGAAGGATCTGACAGAGGATGACATCTCCCGCCTGCGCGAGCATATTGACAAAACCCGCCGCGTAGAAGGCGACTTGCGCCGCGATGTCGCAATGGACATCAAGCGCCTTATTGAAATAGGCAGCTATCGCGGCATGCGTCACAGAAAGGGTCTTCCGGTGCGCGGACAGCGCTCCAAGACTAATGCACGCACACGCAAGGGCCCCAAGAGGACCATTGCGAATAAGAAAAAGTAAGGGAGGGATATGATTAATGGCAGCTCCAAAAACAGCAGGTAAGAGAGCGGTTACGAGAAAACGCCGTGAGCGCAAGAATATCGATAAGGGCGCGGCGCATATCTGCTCCTCGTTTAACAACACCATGGTGACAATAACCGATTTGACGGGAAATACCCTTTCATGGGCATCCTCCGGCGGTCTGGGCTTTCGCGGATCTAAAAAATCCACTCCGTTTGCCGCACAGATGGCAGCGGAGACCGCGGCCAAAGCAGCCATGGAGCACGGACTCAAGACGGTTGAGGTTTATGTCAAAGGCCCCGGCTCCGGACGCGAAGCAGCCATCCGCGCTTTACAGGCAGCCGGACTTGAGGTCAACATGATCAAGGATGTGACCCCGATTCCGCACAATGGTTGCCGTCCGCCCAAAAGAAGAAGGGTATAATCGGTTTATATACATTTGGAGGTGTAATTGAATGGCAAGATATACAGGAGCCGTATGCCGTCAGTGCCGCAGGGAGGGCCAGAAGCTTTTCCTGAAGGGCGACAGGTGCTACTCTGATAAGTGCTCAATTTCGCGTCGCGCTTATCCGCCTGGACAGCATGGACAGGGCCGTAAAAAGCTCTCCGAGTACGGTATCCAGCAGCGTGAAAAGCAGAAGACACGCCGCTATTACGGTGTTTTGGAATCACAGTTTGAGAAATATTTTGATATGGCCGCCAAGGCAAAGGGCCAGACAGGTGAAAACCTGCTGCGCATTCTGGAGACAAGGCTTGATAACGTCGTGTACCGCCTTGGCTTTGCAATGTCCCGTCCTGAAGCCAGGCAGCTCGTTCGGCATGGGCACTTTACCGTCAACGGTACGAAGGTGAACATCCCCTCTTTCCTCGTAAAGCCCGGAGAAATCATTTCCCTGCGCGAGAAGAGCCGCAGCCTGGACAAGTTAAAGGCATCCATTGAGGCAAACGGTTCGCGCGTTGCGCCGAAATGGCTGGAATATAACGCAGCAAACCTTGAAGCGAAGGTCATCGCACTGCCCGAGCGCGACGATATAGACCTGCCGGTTGAAGAGCATCTCATCGTCGAGCTGTATTCAAAGTAAGCTGTACGAATTATCCATTTATGGCTGCAAAGGCGCGTGAAGGCTGCGCGCCTGTTCGCGACCGCGCACGATAATCATCGCGCCGGAAAACCCTCGATTAGGTTTAAACGAGACAAGGAGGGTAGATTGTATGGTAGAAATTGAGAGACCGCGCATAGAATGCATTGAATCCAAAGACGACCAGTCTTATGGAAAGTTTATTATCGAGCCGCTTGAGCGTGGCTACGGGATCACCCTTGGAAACTCCCTGCGCAGGATCCTTTTATCCTCACTGCCGGGTACGGCAGTGACCACGATAAAGGTCGCCGGTGTTCAGCATGAGTTTTCGACGATTCCGGGCGTCAAGGAAGATTTGACGGAGATCGTGCTCAATGTGAAGTCCATCATCGCACGTCTGCATTCCCCCGGAGCCAAGACGATTTATATCGATGCTGTTGGAAAACGTGAAGTGTGCGCCGGAGACATCAAAGCCGACGGCGAGGTCGAGATATTGAATCCCGATCAGCACATTGCAACGCTTGGGCCGGACGCCATGCTCAGCATGGAGCTCAACCTTAACCACGGCAGAGGCTACGTTTCCGCAGACCGCAACAAACCCGCGCAGTCCATCATCGGGCTCATCCCCGTTGATTCCATTTATACGCCCGTCAAAAAGGTCAATTATGCCGTTGAAAACACACGCGTGGGCAACATGACCGACTTTGACAAGCTGACCCTTGAGGTCTGGACCAACAGCACCCTGACCGCGCGCGACGCTGTGTCGTTGGGCGCGAAGATTCTTTCGGATCACCTGATGCTGTTTACGGACCTTTCGGAAACCCTTGGCAATAAATCCACAGTGGTGGAAAAATCGGAAGCGCATCGCGACAAGGTACTGGAAATGACCATTGAGGAGCTTGATCTCTCAGTGCGTTCCTTCAATTGCCTTAAGCGTGCCGGAATCAATACCGTTGAGGATCTCATCAACCGCACCGAAGAAGATATGATGAAGGTGCGTAACCTCGGACGCAAATCCCTGGAAGAGGTTATAAACAAACTGGCTGCGATGGGATTGTCGCTACTCAGCGACGAAAACTAAGTGGCTGTGCGGAAATGCCTGACGCACTTTGTGTTTCCGCAAATTATTTCTACACACGCTCCAAAAGGAGGAAGAACGAATGCCTTCAGTTCGTAAACTTGGCAGAAAAACAGACCATCGTATGGCAATGCTGCGTGCTATGGTCACCTATCTGCTTGAAAGCGGTAAAATACAGACAACTGTGTTTAAGGCCAAGGAAGTGGCTCCGCTTGCCGAAAAGATGATCACGCTGGGCAAGCAGAATGATTTGGCCGCCAAAAGGAAGGCCATGGCTTTTATTACCAAGGAGGACGTCGTCAAAAAGCTTTTTGACGAGATTGCTCCCAAGTATGAAGCGCGCAACGGCGGGTATACCCGTATCGTGCGTATTGGTCCGCGCCGCGGCGATGCGGCCGAGATGGCCGTTTTAGAGCTGCTGTAAGCGGCTTGCTGCTTTAAGTCCACACGATCAGGCCGGTGATGTAAATCGCCGGCCTTGGTCTTATTTCAGGCAAATGTGCAGCTTCGCGGGTTGGCTTTGGCATTCAATTCGACCCGGGTGTAAAGCGAAAATACAGAATGATTGAAGGAAGGCGCAGAAATGGGAAGGATACCGACGCGGCCGGAGGCCGTAAAACTGCTGGAAAGATATAACAAGGAGCCGTTTCATCTCAAGCACGCGTATATCGTTGAGGCGGTCATGCGTTCCTTCGCGCGGCAGGCAGGCTTTGACGAATCATTTTGGGCACTGGTGGGGCTGCTGCACGATCTGGATTTTGAACAGTATCCCGAACAGCACTGCATCAAAGTTTCTGAGCTTATGCAGGAAGAAGGGCTTGACGAGTCGCTTATCCACGCGGTCGTCAGCCATGGCTATGGACTTACGGTAGAGGTAAAGCCCGAGCACTATATGGAAAAAGTGCTGTATGCCGTGGACGAGCTGACGGGGCTGATCGGGGCTGTGGCGATTATGCGCCCATCCAAAAGCGTATCTGATTTGGAGCTCAAGTCGGTAAAGAAGAAATTTAAAACACCCGCGTTCGCGGCCGGCTGCTCGCGCGAGGTAATCACGCGCGGAGCCGAAATGCTGGAAATGGAGCTTTATGAGCTGATCGAAAAAACCATCGGCGCTATGCGCGAAGCGGCCCAGGAGCTGGAAATATAACGCTTTGTATGATACAGAGTTTAAATAGTGCCTGCTGAGCAAATCAAAAATGCAACTACCCCAGTGGGATGACGGGGTTGCTTGATTCCCCAGGAGCAGGGTTTTGCAGCATATTTCGCAAAACCCCGCTCCTGGGTTGTAAGCGGATTATATCAAAGCCGAGTATGTAGTCGATCAATGCATTGAGAAGCATCAGAATACATTTGTTCAGCTGACTTTATTTAATTGCGAAACAAAAGGTATGTGTTTTCAATAAAACACACACCTTTATATTAATACCTGATGAACAAATCGAAAAATACAACCGCTGCGATGGTTTTATGGTATTTATGATTTGTTCAAGTTCAAGGGTTTTGCGGCACATGCCGCAAAACCCTTGAACTTAGAATTTGAACCATCCGCTTCAAATTCTAACAGCAAGTGAATCAATGGTTCATGCCAAAGCATATTCGCTTTGATATCAAAATTCCGCAGCATACGGACTTTTGAAAACACGCTTTGAAAATCGCATTTACTCAGTGGACATTAAATAGTTTGCGCAATAAAAAGGTGTGTGTTTATTAAAAACACACACCTTTTTATGATCCGCGGCTCTCAGTCGAAAACAATCCGTATAATATAATCTATAAATAACAAAATGTATCATTTATCCGCTGACACGTGGAGCCAACTCCAGGCGTGCTTGAATAAGCCCCGCGCAAAGTGCGTCGATATCCCCACATGTATTTTGATGGGAAAAGCTTATGCGGATGGACGAATCAATGCGCTTGGGGTCAAGATGCAGCGCGTCCAGCACATGGCTGCGCTTTCCGCGGCTGCATGCGGAACCGGCGGATACAAAAACGCCGCGTGCTTCCAGAAAGCGAACCAGTACCTGACTTGGAATGCCGGGCAGTGAAATGTTCAGAATGTGCGCACTCGCGAACCCGGGGATAATAAACTGTACGTCACGAACATCTGCGGATATCTTTTCGAGGGCGTACGCGTAAAGCGTACGAAGAGTGTCCTGATCCTGCGCGCTTTTAGCAAAGCCTAATTTGCAGGCCTCGCCAAAAGCGGCGATGGCAGGGACAGGCTCGGTACCGGAACGCATGGTGCGCTCCTGGCCGCCGCCCCTGATAAAGATCGGCAGGTTTAAGCCTTTCTTTATATACAGCGCGCCGGCGCCCTTCGGCCCGTGTATTTTATGCCCGCTGACGGAAACCAGATCGGCGCCCAATCCCGGCGCGGTAAACGGCAGTTTGAGCAGCCCCTGTACCGCGTCGGTATGCACAAGGGCGTGGCTTTGTATGCGCTTAAGGTGGGCGGAAATCTCCTGTACGGGGAAAACTGCGCCGGTCTCATTGTTTACCAGCATGACGGAAACAAGCGCCGTATCCTCGCAGCAGGCGGCCTTGAAGGCGTCCATATCAAAGTCACCGTGCGCCCCGACGGGCAGATAGGTTACGCGCGCGCCCATTTGCTCGAGCCGCTTGACACTGTTTAAGACGGAGGAGTGCTCAACACAGGTGGTAATGACATGGTTTCCGCGGCGGCGCATGGCCTCAAAGGCGCCAAACAGCGCCCAGTTATTGGCCTCCGTGCCGCCTGAGGTGAAGTAAAGCTCGTTCTTCATGCAGCCCAGCGCCTGTGATAGGGCTTGCCGCGCTTCGTCCAAAAGCTCCTCAGCGCGCAGTCCCATGGAATGAACGGACGACGGATTCCCGTAATCCTGTGTCATCGCGTCGAAAGCCTTTTGCGCGGCCTGGGAATAGACTTGCGTGGTTGCGGCATTGTCCAGATAGTGAATATCCATACCGATGTTTCCTTTTTCAGTAATTTTGATCCCTTTTAAGTATACCATAAAAACACGGCGTGCGCAGCGCGCATGGTTTGCCGCAAAATTAGGAAGCCGCGTGAAAATACCCCCCGTGCGCTTGCACGGGGGGTAAATAAAGAGCAGTCAGGCCTGTGCGGGTGAAGGCGCGCCCGGGTCGGGCGTATCAGAGCCGGCTTCCTCGGCTTGTTCGGTGAAAAATGTCTGGAAAGTCGGCGCATCCATGGTTTCATTCTTGAGCAGGTAATCGGCAATTTCATGCAGCTTGTCGATATGCTTACGCAGGATGCTTTCGCAGCGGTTGTAGGCCTCATCGATGATGAGTTTAATCTCCTCGTCGATCTGCGCGGCAATCGATTCAGAATAATTGCGCGTCTGGGCAAAGTCACGGCCCAAAAAGATTTCATCGTGCCCCGTTCCGAAGGTGATGGGGCCGAGTTTTTCGCTCATACCGTACTGCGTGACCATTTTACGGGCAAGCTCGGTGGAGCGCTGAATGTCGTTGCTTGCACCGGTTGAGATGTCGTCGAGCACCAGCTTTTCGGACACGCGGCCGCCAAGCAAAGAGACAATATCCTCAAACAGGGTGTTTTTTGACTCGTAGTATTTGTCTCCGGTCGGCAGTGAAAGCGTATAACCGCCGGCGCCGCCGCGCGGAATAATGGAGATTTGATGCACCGGGTCCTGCGTTTTCAGATGCTTGCTGACTACGGCATGCCCGGCTTCGTGATACGCCGTGAGCTTGCGCTCATGCTCCGGGATGACTCTGGATTTTCTCTCAGGTCCGGCGATGACCTTGATCATGGCCTCTTCAAGCTCCGGCATGCCGATGACCTTTTTATTCTCACGCGCGGCAAGAAGGGCAGATTCATTGAGCAGGTTTTCGAGATCGGCGCCTGTAAATCCGCCGGTGGTTTTTGCAATGGTTGACAGCTCCACATCCGCATCGAGCAGCTTGCCTTTTGCGTGGACCCGCAAAATAGCCTCGCGGCCCTTGCTGTCCGGCATGCCGACATGGATCTGGCGGTCAAAGCGGCCGGGGCGCAGCAGCGCGGGGTCAAGGATGTCGGGGCGGTTGGTGGCCGCGATGATGATGACGCCCTCGTTTGAGCCGAAGCCGTCCATTTCAACGAGCAGCTGGTTGAGCGTCTGTTCGCGCTCATCATGACCGCCGCCCATGCCGGCGCCGCGATGACGGCCGACGGCGTCGATTTCATCTATGAACACGATAGACGGCGCAGTTTTTTTTGCCTGTTCGAACAGGTCGCGCACACGCGCGGCGCCGATACCGACATACAGCTCGACAAAGTCGGAACCGGAGATGGAAAGAAACTGAACGCCCGCCTCGCCCGCGACGGCTTTTGCAAGCAGCGTTTTGCCCGTGCCCGGAGGGCCCACGAGCAGCACGCCCTTGGGGATACGCGCGCCGATTTCAATATATTTTTTCGGATTCTTGAGGAAATCAACGATTTCCTCAAGCTCAAACTTTTCCTCATCGGCGCCGGCGACGTCGCCGAAGGTCACCTTACGCTTTTCATCGGAACCCAGGCGCGTGCGCGCCTTGCCGAAACGCATGGCTTTGTTGTCCCCGCCCATGCCCTTACTGAACATAAAGTACCACAGTACGATGAAAATCAAAAACAGTACGGCATACGGTACAAAGACCATCCACCACGGCGCGACATAGCCCTGCTTGTAGTTATACTGCTTGAGAGTGCCGTCCTTGCGCTGCTGCTTGATGAGATCCCCGAGATCGTTATAGAACATGCCTACGTCATATAACTGATGTTCAACCGGGCGAACCGAGTTTTTAAGGTAAAGGGTAAGTACATTGCCCTCAACAACAAAACTGTCGACCTGCTCTTTTTGAAAGTACTCAACGACCTCGGAGTAGATGGGCTCCTCCGGCTTGGCCGACTGAGAAAGCAGGACAACGGTGCTGATGAGGATGATGAACACCAGTACATAAAAACCGATATCGCGCAGACTGTTGTTTTTCAAAAAAGATCACTTCCTTCAAAAGGTTAAACGGGGAAAAGCGGAAAATCCGCTGTTATTCATGTGCGTATATTCTGGGAGACAGAATCCCGATGTACGGCAGATTCCGGTAACGCTCAGAGTAGTCAAGCCCGTAGCCGACAACGAACTCATCCGGTATTTCAAAACCCTCATAGTTCACGTGGACCGGATTGATCCGCCGGGCCGGTTTGTCGAGCAGTGTGCACAGGCTGATCGAGGCAGGGCTTTTGGCGTTCATCAGGTTCATGATATAGCTCAGTGTGATGCCGCTGTCAAGAATATCCTCGACGACGATGACATGACGGCCCTCGATGTCAAATTCGAGATCCTTTATAATTTTAACGGCGCCAGTAGTCACCGATTTTTTTCCGTAAGAAGAAACGGCCATAAAATCCACCGTACAGGGAATCGTGATGCTGCGGATCAGATCCGCCATAAAAATAAACGAGCCCTTGAGCACGCTGATTAGCATGGGGTTTTTGCCCTCATAATCCGCGTTAATCTGGCCGGCAATCTGCTTTACCTTTTCATCGATGCATTCTTTACTGAGCAATACGCGTTCAATATCTCTATGCATAGTCTGCTAACTCCTATACTATATTATCCGCGCTGTCTGCGGACACGGAAAAATCAACAATTGACACACGCAGCGCGTTTTCCGGTGAGACTGCCGCAAATTTCTCCGACAGTCCGAAGCCGGCTACGGCAAGCACCTCATCGGCGCTTGCGAGAACAGGGACGGTTTCACGTAAAAAAAGCGGTATTTTTGCTTCGATAAACAGCTTTTTTATGCTTTTGGAAATACCGCGGCCGGGCAGGGAAAACCGGTCTCCCGCACGCCTTGGCCGGACAAAAATACCATCACAAATTATAGCACAGTTTATATAAAAAGTATTTAATGAATTATGAACAAACTCATTTTTCTCTGCTTTGCGCACGCAGATCAGGTAATTCGTGTTTCCGATTCTCCTGTTTTCGCCTTCTTTCAGTAAAAAAGGTTCAAAGGTGGCGGGCGGCGCGGTCGGTTTTCCCCAAAAAAGCCGGTCGTTGATCCGTCGCGCGGTCATGCCTGACGGCAGGCAAATGCGGTCCGACGGCCCGCCCGAGTGGGCAAGTGCGAGCAGGGTTTCCGTGTGGCGGTAACTGAGCGCGCCCGGGGCGCCGCCCGCCGCTTCATACAGCAGCCGACAGACGCCGCTGCTGATAGCGGGGTGCAGTGCGCATAGCGCCCGGACACGTACCGATACGCCGTCGGGAGATATTTCGGCGATGCCGTCAAACGCCTGCTGCGTTTGGGCTGAAAGATAGTCTGCATCCCGGCGCAAAAGCTTGACCATAGACGAAACTGTGCGGCATAGAGAAGGGTTGCGGCTTTTGAGCACGGGCACCACGCGGTGTCGGAGGAGGTTTCTTGTATAGGCCGTGTCCGAATTGGAGCTGTCTTCAATATAAGTTACGCCGGCGCCGGAAAGAAAATCGAGCACCTGTTCGCGTGAAACCTCGAGAAGCGGACGCACGATATTCCCGCGCACGGGCGGAATTCCGCAAAGTCCGTCAACCCCCGCACCCCGGCAAAGATTCATCAGCACCGTTTCCAGGTTGTCGTCGGCGGTGTGCGCGGTGGCAATGCGCGTCGCACCCGTCTGTGCCGCCGTCAGCTCAAAAAAATCATACCGCAGACGGCGCGCGGCCTGCTCGACGCCCTCTTTGGTCTGACTGACCGCGGCGTTTACATCCGCGCGCGCGGAAAAAAAACGGATGTCGCGCGCATGCGCAAACGCACGGACAAACTCCTCGTCCCGGTCAGACTCCGCGCCGCGCAGGCAGTGGTTTAAATGCGCGGCGACGACCTCACCGATCCCGAGTGTTCCCTGAAGCTCGAGCAGCGCGCACAGCATAGCCATGGAATCCGCGCCGCCGGAAACACCGCACAAAACCGTGCAGCCCTGCGGGAACATATTGTACCGCCGCGTGGTATCACTGATCCGGCAGAGCATCGTGCTTCCACTCCCTGCTCGAGAACATGGTATACTGCGGCAGCCACTGCATGGTTATTTTACCCGTTTCACCATGACGGTTTTTTGCCACGATGCACTCGGCCACGTTTTTGTCCTCGGTTTCCTCATTATAGTATTCATCACGGTAAAGGAACATAACGATATCCGCATCCTGTTCAATGGCGCCGGATTCGCGCAGGTCGGACAGCATGGGGCGTTTGTCCGAGCGCGATTCGTTGGCGCGCGACAGCTGGGAAAGGCACACAACGGGCACACCCAATTCCTTTGCCATAATTTTCAGCGCGCGCGATATTTCGCCCACCTCCTGCGTGCGGTTGTCATAGCTGCGCACGCCCTGCATCAGCTGCAGATAGTCTATGATGATCAGGCCCAGATTATCGATGCGCCTGCATCTCGCTTTCATTTCATTGACATTGATGGCCGGGTTGTCGTCCACGCGGATGTCGGTTTTCGAAAGCACTGCGGAAGCGCGCGCAATGCCGACCCAGTCCTCCTCGCCAAGCCTGCCGGTGATGAGTTTTTTCAGATCCACCAGGCACTCGCTGGATATCAGGCGCATGACCAGCTGTTCTCTCGACATTTCCAATGAAAAAAAGGCAATGCTTGACTTCGAGTCTTTCGCGGCGTTGAGCGCGATGTTGAGCGCGAAGCTGGTTTTTCCCATGCCCGGACGCGAAGCGATGAGAATCAGATCGGATTTGTTTAAACCCGCGATGACCTCGTCGATTTCCGCAAAGCCCGTGGACAGACCCGGCAGCTTGCCCTGATTGCGCGAAAGCTCGTCTAAACGGTCGTATACATCGACCAAAACGGTGCCGACCGGCATAAGCGCCTGATTTGAGCGCCCCTGACGGATGGCATATATTTTCTGTTCGGCGGCGTCGAGCACCTGCGTGGCATCGCCCATGCCCGCCGAAACCATTTCGGTGATCTCGGAGGCAGCATCATTAACTGTGCGCAAAAGCGCCTTGTCGCGGACGATGGCGGCGTATTCCAGGACGTTTGCCGAGGTCGGGGTGATATCCATCAGCTGAAGCATATAGGCGCGCGCGCTGCCGTCGATGCCCAGGCCGCGCTCCTGCATGCGCGCAAGAACGGTGACCGGGTCAATGACCTGCGACAGGCTGAACATGGAGTAAATGGTTTCAAAAATATCGCGGTTTTGCGGAACATAAAAATCCTCGGGCTTTAGAAGCTCGATAATTTCCGCGACACAGCGCGCATCGATGAGCATCGAGCCCAAAACAGCCTGCTCGGCTTCCGCGCTGTGCGGGATCTGGCGGGAAAGCAGCTCGTCCATGAAGGCACCCCCTTTTTTCGACACTATCCTGGAAAAGACTATTTAGTATCCACCCAACAAATGAAAAATGCCGATGCCTCGCGGCTGCCAAAGCATTTTTTCGGGTGCAGGGTTAACCCTGCAAATCCATTAAAAACCTTGCACTTAGGATTTGAAACATTCGTTTCAAATCCTAACAGGAAGTCAATCAATGGTTCACGAAGTGCCAAAACAAATGCGTTTTGGCACTAAAAGTCAGCAACATGCGGACTTTTACAAATGCGATTCAAAAATCGCATTTGTTCAGCGGACATTATTTATTCGTCTTGTTTACAAGCTCCGTGACGACCACAAACAACGTGGCGGAGACCTCGTGGCCCAGCTTGGCCTTGATTTCATATGTGCCAAACTGCTTAATGGGTTCCTCAAGCAGAATTTTACGTCGGTCGATATCCACCTGATGCTGCTCCTTGAGCGCGTCCGAAATTTCTCCGGCCGTGACCGAACCAAACAGTTTTCCGCCCGCGCCGGCGCGTGAATAGACCTTGACTGCACATTCCTTGAGCCGCTCGGCCAGAAGCTGTGCCTTTTGCTTTTCAAACTCCTCGCGTTTGCGCATCGCCGCGTCATGCAGCTTGATGGCGTTTACCGCGTCCGTTGTGGCCTCGATGGCCAGCTTGCGCGGCAGCAGATAGTTGCGGGCGTAGCCGTCGGATACGTCAACGAGCTGGCCGGCTTTTCCCTGTCCTTTAACATCGGCCTGCAATATAACCTTCATGTTCATTCACTCCTGTTATTGTTGTGGATTTTCTTTAAGATACACGTCGATGGTGTCAATCAGCCGCGCGCGGACCGTTTCAAGCGTTTCGCCCTTGATCTGCGCGCCGGCGTTCATCATATGCCCGCCGCCGCCGAGTTTTTCCATGATCAGCTGCACATTGACCTTGCCCAGTGAGCGTGCCGAAGCCACAATGGTATCCCCGGATGAAAACAGGACAAAAGAGGCCTCAACGCCGATGACGTCAATGAGTTCGTCGGCCGCCTGCGCGGCTATGATGCGGTCAACCGGTGAGTCGACTGCGGCGATTGCGATGTTTCCGCTGTACATCTGGGCTTCCTTGATGATTTCATAACGCCGGATGCAGCTTTGCAGGTCGCTTTGAAAGATTTTTTTAATTTCCAGCGTGTCCGCGCCCGCGCGGCGCAAAAATGCGGCCGCCTCAAAAGTCCGCACGCCGGTATGCATGGAGAAGTTCTTCGTGTCCAGCACGATGCCGCCGAGCAGCGCCTCAGCCTCGCAGCGGAGAATGTCGGGGGTGTCCACGATATACTGCAGAAGCTCGCACACAAGCTCGCAGGTGGAAGAGGCGTACGGCTCGTGAAAATTGAGCGCGGCGTGTTCGATATAGGTCGCCGCCCGCCGGTGGTGGTCGATGACCGCCACGCGCGTGCAGGCCTGAAGCAGCTCCTGCGATTCGGCGTATTCCGGACGGTTGGTATCGACTACGACGAGCAGCGTGTGGTTATCCGCCATGAGCATGGCGTCCTGAACAGAAATAAAGGCCTTCTCATACTCCGGAAACTGCAAAAGCCGCTTTATGAGCAGCTCGGCCGATTGCTGATCGGTGTCACAGACGATACGGCACTGGCGCTGGCGTTTGCGCGCGGCGCACATGATGCCCACCGCGGCGCCGATGGAGTCGATATCCGGCAGCTTGTGCCCCATGACCAGCACGTTGGAAGCGTCTGATATCAGCTCGGCCAGCGCGTTTGCCATGACGCGCGACTTGACCTTTGTTCTTTTTTCAAGCTCTTTTGAGCGCCCGCCGTAAAACTCAAAGGTAACATGGTTTTTTATAACCGCCTGATCCCCGCCGCGTGAAAGCGCCATATCAATGGCAAGCGTCGCTTGCTGATAGTTGCCTTTAAAGGCAGGGTCGTCCTTGCCGATGCCGATGCTTACCGTGGCGGGCATGTTTGTCGGGCTTACGATCTCACGCACTGAATCAAGCACGGAAAAACGGGTTTCAACCAGCTTTGGCAGAAAGCGTTCCTCAAAGACGAGCAGATAGCGGTCGCGCTCGTATTTTTTCAGGATTCCTTCCGTCTGCGCCGTCCACTCCACAATTTTGCTGTCAATGGAAGCCAGTAGGCTCGACTGGACAGGATAAGAGGTATCCTTCATCAGTTCGTCGTAGTTATCCAGTACGATCATGCACACCACCGGCCGGGACAGTGCGTATTCCGTGCGCATTTCGGCAGATTCCGTGGTGTCCATCCAGTAAAGCGTGCCCAAAAGCCCGCGCATGCCGCCCTCCGCCGAGCGCACCACAGAGCCGAAAACCGTGTATTTTCTTTTGCCGATGGACACCTCATAGGGGCATTCCGTTTTGCCCTCCATGATCCACCTGGTATCGAATCCCGGCACGACGTCGAGAATATGCATTTCAAACAGATGGTCATGTTCGCCTGTGATGCTGTTAAACCGGTCGTTTGACCAGATGACCTCGCCGGAATCCAGCTTGACGATGACCATGGGCATGGGAAAATTGAGCATGGAGTCCTTAGTGGCTGTATCGACATGGTAGGAAATATTCTCGATATAGCGCATGATTTCGCGCTGACGGTGCCGGTTTACGGCACGGTAGTAATAAAATAAAATGCCCAGGATCAGCAGTTCAGCCGCAAAAACGCGCGGGTCAAAAAAGAAGGTAACGATCGTAAAAATCAACATAACGAGAAAATATAAACGGAAACCCGGCTGAATGACTCGCTTAAACCGCTTGTTCATCGGCTTTTTCTCCTTTTTTACCGGCTTACGCGCCACGCGTCTGTGCAGGGCATAAGTCTGAGCGAGAAGGGGTTGTTCCGGCCGGATGCCGCCGGTATATGGAAGACGCCGCAGGGCACGCCCATCCGGCCAAGCGGCGTGGGACACGCAGGCAGATGGGCCGGGTTTGCCGGGCTGACAAAATACAAAACGCTGTGCGCAAAAATAAGCGCACCACAGTCAATATATTATAGCAGAAAAAGGCGCGCAAAACAATCAGGGGATAGAGGCAGCGCGCATTTTTCACCGATAGCACAAAAAACGCAAGGCAAAAGGGTATAAACTTGACAAATATACAGAAAATCAGGTTTTAGCCCGATAAAGTTTGCAATTAAGAGGCATAATGGTGTACTATTTTTGATATACCAACCGGTATAAAAGGGAGGACGTTATATGTCGCAGCGCATCGACAACCCGTTACGCAGGCTGACGTGGGCAGCCCTTCTGGTGGCGATTGATATTATCGCGGCCCGTTTTCTATATTTCTATACGCCCGGAAACATTGACCGCATCAGTCTTCAGTTTATACCCAACGCCTTGAGCGGGCTGCTGCTCGGCCCGGTATGGGGCGCTTTGAGCTGCATAGCCGGCGACATGCTGGGTATGTTCATCAATCCCTCGGGCATGTCTTTTAATCCGCTCATCACGCTGTCGGCGGGCGTGCGCGGCCTGCTGTACGGTCTGCTGCTGTATAGGAAAAACGCGTCTTTCATGCGCGTACTGCTGGCGGTGGCCGTGGTCACGCTGGTGGTGGATCTGGGGCTTAATCCGGTATGGCTTTCGCTTATGTATGGCAAGACGTGGCTTTTTGTGCTGTGGGCGAAAATCCCTGTTCGGATCATAACCATCCCCGTTTATGCGGGCGCCCTGTTTGCGGTGATCAAAGGACTTGCAAACGCGGGCATACCGGCTTCCCAAAGCCGAAAACTTCAGTAAAATAAAAAACCGGATAAAAAGGGAGCGCCCGACGGCGCTCCCTTTTTGCGCGCGGATTAAAACCATTTGTATTTTTTGAAGAAAAATATACATGCGGCAATCACGGAAAGGCTGAGCACAATCACCATGGGGTATCCGAAGCGCCAGCCGAACTCGGGCATTTTCAGGTTCATGCCATACCACCCGACAAGCAGCGTGAGCGGCATAAAAACGGCGGTAAGAACGGTAAACAGCTTCATGATGCTGTTTAAACTGATATCCACCTCGGCCTGATACGCCTCGCGCACCTGCGTCACATAATCACGCAGATTGAGGACGTTGTGGTAGAGCCGGTCGACCCTGCCGGTAAAAATTCTGAAATAGCGGATGGAGTGGCGGTCGAGGATATTGTTCTCATTTTCGGAGATGGCGTCCAAAACGTTAAGCAGCTGCTCATAGTGCCGCTTGAGCACCATCAGCTTTTTGCGGAGCGTGACGATCTCTTTGACGCAGTTTCGTTTCTGCGAGGTGATCAGCGCGTTTTCCAGCGCGGAAATTTCCTGCTCGATGGCCTCAAGATAGGAGGCGTCGTGCGCGGTGGTTTTCTCGAAGAAAACGGAGATGAGCCTGTCGAAGCTCACGTTTTTCTCCGCGGCGGAAAGCGCATCAATGATGCCCTGTATGAAGGCTGGGTTTTCGCAGATAAACAGGATCAGGTTTTTTTTCAGAAAAACCAGTACCCGGCTTTGCGCAAGCAGGACGTTTCTGTAGTTGAGCAAATTAAGGCACATCAAATCGAATTGTTCATGGCTTTCGTATTTTGACGACCTGGAAACCATGGCCTCCGACAGGAGCTTTTTATCAAGCTCAGCAAGCACAGGCACGGACGCTGCTTCTTCAAATGAGAATACGCCCCAGAATTGGCCGGACGCGTTATTCTGTACGTCGGCCAGGTCGGCTGGACACAGGCTGCCGGTTTCGACGCTGTAAAACATTTAATCATCCTTTTTATTACGCTGCTTTCCGCATGGCTGCGGCCGGCCGCGTTCAGTTTTCCGTATAACCGCGCGGGTGCGTCTTGTGCCATATCCACGCGCTGGTGAGGATGTCGCCAAGTTCGGTGTGTACGGGCTTCCAGCCAAGCACCCTTTTTGCCCGGTCGCCCGAGGCAATCAGCACCGCGGGATCGCCCGCGCGCCGGGGCGCGTCTTCAACGAGGATGGGCAGCCCCACGGCGCTGCGCGCCGCTTCAATAATTTCCTTTACGGAAAAGCCGTAGCCAAGACCGAGATTGAACGCGCCGCTTTCGCCGCCGTTTTTTAAATAGGAAAGGGCAAGCACGTGCGCGTCGATGAGGTCCTCGACATGGATATAGTCGCGGATACAGGTGCCGTCGGGCGTGGGATAGTCGTTTCCAAACACGCGGATGGGTTTTCCCTGCTGCGCCGCTTTTAAAACAAGGGGGATCAGGTGAGTTTCCGGTTCGTGATGCTCCCCGATATTTCCGCCCCGCGCGGCTCCGGCGACATTGAAATAGCGCAGCGCTGCGTAGCGCAGTGCGTGCGCGGATTCAAACCATTTAAGCGCCGCTTCCACCATGCGCTTGCTTTCTCCGTACGGGTTGGTGGGACATAGCGGCATGTCCTCGGTAATCGGCACACTTTGCGGTTCGCCGTAAACCGCGGCCGAAGAGGAAAAGATAATATAAGAAACGTTGTGGCGCACCATAGCCTCCAACAGAGACAGGGTCCCGCCCACATTGTTCTGAAAGTACGTGCCAGGCTGAGTCATGCTCTCCCCGACTAAAGAAAATGCCGCGAAATGGATGACGGCATCGATCTTTTCCCGGGAAAATACGGTGTCCAGAAAAGCGCTGTCGGCAAGCTCCCCGCGATACAGCCGCGTACCCGCAACAGCCGCCGCGTGCCCCCGGCTCAGGTTATCAAGCACCACCACGTTTTCCCCACGTCGGATAAGCGAGGCGACACAGTGGCTGCCGATATAGCCCGCGCCTCCGGTTACCAGTATGGTCATAAAAGACGACTCTCCTTTTTAGGCGCCCCGCGCCGCATCGACCGTGCTTCAGGGGCTTGCGCATTTGCTATGAATTGAGTATATGCGCATGGCAGAGGCTTGTCAATTTACAGGTTAAGAGGGCTTGAAAAGTCCGGCGCGGACCGGTTTATTCAGACACCCACGCCTGCGGGCGCAGGCCGCGCACGGAAGGATCGGGGCGCGGCTTTCCGCGGATCGGGGAAAAAAGATGGATATAAAAAGACGGGCAATCGCATATACTGTCCGGTGGATACGGATTTGCGCAGGTACTATTGTCAAAAATATATAAAAAACAAACAAAATACTAACATTTTGTTATTGATTTTGACATTCGTTTTTTGTATAATGTTTGCACCGTGAAAAAATTAATGTCCACTGAATAAATACGATTTTTTAAGTCGCATTTGTAAAATTCCGCATACTGCAAACTTTTAGGGCCAAAACACATTCATAATGGCACTCTGGAACCATTGATTGACTTGCGCCTCAGCAAATCAAAAATACCGTAAAACCATTGCGGATGCTGTGCTTTTGGTTTGCGCAGCAGGCATTAATGAAGGAATTTTCCGTTTTTCGGGTAAAAATACAATGAAATGGATTTGGTTTCATGAAGCTTACATACGTAGGTACCGGAGATATGAATAGTTTTCCGGAATTCACCCCCGCTGCCGAAGGCGGCAGGAAGCAGACAAGCGAGCGCAATGTGCGCCGGCCCAACTGCATGCTCATCGACGACAGTCTGCTCATCAATCTGCCGGAGGGGCTGTTTTCGCACGCGAGCGGATTGCTCAGCGCGCCCGGGCAGGTGCGCTGCCTGCTTGTGCCGCACGGGCACTCCGGACATCTGTGCCTGGAGGAGCTGTTTGCGCCCGCGTGCCCGAAGGAACTGACCTTGCTGTGTTCGGAAACGGCGGTTGAATTTATTGACAGCGAGCTTAAAAGGCTGGGGCGCGCGCTGCCCGATGGCATCCGGATCGTGGAGCTTTCTCCCTTTGTGCCCGTTTCGGCAAACGATTATACCATAACGGCGCTCAAAGCCAGAAGAAACACCGGAGAGGTATATATCCATGTGATTGAGCACGCGGGCAAGCGCCTGCTGTGCGCAAACGACACGGGCTTTTATCCGGAGGAAACCTGGGACTTTCTTCATGGTATGGTTTTTGACTGCGTGAGTCTGGATATTACAAACCTTGGACGTCCCGACACGGCCGATCACATGACGCTCGAGGATAACCTGACGGCGAAGAAGAGACTGTATCAGCAGGGGTGCATCCACCAAAACACCCGCTTTATCTCCACGCATTTTCCGCAGGCGGGTGGGCTGACCTACGAGGATATCCATGAGCGCCTGCGCCTGTACGGAATGACGGCGGCGTACGACGGCATGACGGTAAACATATAGAAAGCCCGCCCGACGATTGGACCGACCCGCAAGACAAAAAAGCGCAGCCCGGACCAAGTCGGCCCGGACTGCGCTTTTTTTATGCGCCGGAACAAAACAAAAACATGGGGAAAACCTCGAAGCGGTTACCGGTATGGGTTTGCTGAGCAGGCATTACTCGCCGCGTTTTTGCTGCGTGTGCGCGCCCTTGTGGCGGCGGGAAAACAAATAATACAAAACGACCCCCAGGAGGCTGATCACCGCCGTTGAGAGAAAGACTATCACGGCAATCGGATAATTCTGCGTTCCCAGCGCGTTTCCCGTTATGGTGGAGGTGAGGACGGAAGGAATGCGTGCAATACTTGAAAGAATAAGGAATGTGCTCAGCTTCATCGGAGTAAGCCCGATAAAATAGGTAACCATGTCTTTCGGCGTCCCCGGAATAAAGAAAATGACGGCTACCAGCAGGTTTATTTTCCGGCTGTTGTTCAAAAACCGCATAGATTGTATTTTCTCGCGGGAAATAAAGGCTTCCACTATGCGCACGCCGTACAGCTTTGTAAACCAAAAAATGATTGCCGTACCGACGGCCATACCAATCAGACACAGGATCAGGCCCTCGAATGCCCCAAAGGCGTAACCGGCCCCGATTTCCATGGGCTCGCCGGGAATCAGGGCGAAGACGACCTGCACGACGACCATGCCGATAAAAGCAAGCCTGCCCGTTATGCCGTGCGCGTTTACCCATATGCGGAACTGATCCGGATGGGAAAAGGTACCGGTGATCGGTTTCCACAATAAAGCGGTCACAATGGCAAAAAAGACGACAAAAACCACGAGGGATATCAGGCCGACTGTTTTTCTTCTTTTGCTGTACTGCGTATCATTTTCCATGTATTTTGACGGTTTCCTTATCTGTAGTTTCTGCGCAGACCCGCGCCGCGCCTGTCAATAGGATAAAACAGGTGTATGAAAAAATCTGTATTTTACAAGGGAGCTGAAAAACCAGGCTTTTCAGCTCCCTTGACCCGAGCGTTTTGCATTTTATAAACGAATAAGTCCATATTTTTGAGACATCCGGAGCAAAAACGGCTCATCAAGCTCGCAGGTTGAGTC
Organism: Oscillospiraceae bacterium; assembly: GCA_963678505.2. Classification (GTDB taxonomy): domain Bacteria; phylum Bacillota; class Clostridia; order Oscillospirales; family JAVBQB01. The sequence goes on from CAXXFP010000019.1 coordinate 75,491, forward strand.
GTAAAAGGCGCGCCCGTTAAAAACGCGCAGCGCGCTCTCGAAAATCACTTCACTGTCCGAGCACAGGCAAAGCGCCTCGTTGATCATATACTGGTTGAGTTCAAAGGTCTCCAAGTCGTCCTCGTTTTCAATGAGGATCTTGATGGCCCCCGACGGTTCCTCCTCGGCGCTGAGGATATCCTCTGCAAGCTCGGGGGAGCACTCGAGGGTCGTTCCCACATCAATGGTGGGTTCAATAAACTGCGCGCCGCGCTCGGTCGCGCAGGGAATATTATCAGGGTCCTCTTCTGCCGGAACAAACGGCGCGGGAGCGAGCCGCTCTACTTCGCGCCTGAGCGCTGAAATATGCGTTTCGTCCGTTCCGCAGCAGCCGCCGAACAGCCGCACGCCGGAGCCGATAAAATCTTCGGTAAATGCGCAGAAAGTATCGGCATCCATGTCAAAGAACGTGTTTCCCTCTTCATCCACGTGGGGCAGACCGGCATTTGGCTTTGCGATGAGCGGCACGCGTGCGTACGGCGCGAGCCTGCGCATATTTGCAGCCATGGCTTCCGGTCCTGTCGAGCAGTTGAGCCCGAAGGCGTGCACACCCATGCCCTGCATGACAATGAGCGCCGCGAGAATATCAACGCCCCAGATGGTTTTTCCGTGCTCGTCACAGGTAAAGGTTACAAAAACAGGCTTGTCGGTCGCCTCACGCACGGCGAGCACTGCCGCGCGCGCCTCGGCAAGGGTCATAACGGTTTCCAGAGCGAAAAAATCCACGCCGCCGGCTAGCAGTGCGCGCACCTGTTCGGAGTAAATGTCCACCATCTGCTCAAAATCCGTATCGCCGAAGGGTTTGATAAAGATTCCGAGCGGGGACAGATCACCCCCGACAAGGATATCCGGCCCCACGGCCGCGCGTGAAATTGCGGCAAGCCCGCTGTTAAGGCGTTCCACCTCGTCGGAAAGTCCATAGCCCGCAAGCTTGATCCGGTTGGCCCCAAAGGTCGGGGCCAGAACCGCCTGCGCACCCGCGCGCACATAAGCGCGCTGAATGTCTTCAATCACCCGGGGATTTGCAAGAGCCCATTGCTCGGGGCAGACGTTTTGGGGCATCCCGTACTTTTGAAGCCGGGTGCCCATGGCTCCGTCGAGTATCAGAGGCAGCTTGTAAGGGAAAGCGTCCAAGCCAATCATTTCTCCTTATATTGTTTACAAAATTACTTTATTACCTTATATTTTTTAGGGAAACCAATTGAGCGGATATCAGTCAAGATCCACCTTCGGGAGCACATAGCTCAGCGGCTTTTCCGCCGCGGCCCGGGCAAGCTCGAGCGCTTTATTAAGCTGGGTGTCCTGCGTGACCACGGTCGCGGCAAGCGCTGCAATGTCCTTGTCGATGGCCGTAAGCGTCGATGCCGGACAGTCGGCGGTCTGTGTCAGCCCGTGCGTGCGCTGGAAGGCGTTGACCGCCCACAGCGTTTCACTGTCGAAGATGCCGTCTGCCGTCTTTCCAAGATAGCCGAGCAGCTTTAAGCGCTGTTCAAGCGCCTCGGTGCGCTCGGAATAGCTTTGCGACGCGGCAACGGCGTCCGTCGGATAAAGCGGGGTCAGGCGCGGCATGGGGTAGGCAATCTGCTTAAGCGCAACGGCATATTTGGGATTAATGCCCTTGCCATCGTAGCTGATGGTGACCGGCAGCCAAAGCTCAAAATTGGAAATAATTGCGGTGGAAGTATCCGCGAGCGGGATGTGGTACTGCCCATAGCCTTTTCCGTAGGTCGTGGCGCCCACAATTTCTCCGTAGCCCAGATCCTGAAGAGAACCGACAAACACCTCGGAGGCGCTGGCGGAATGCTCATCGGCTAGCAGCACGAGCTTGTTGGGTCTCCAGCCGGCTCCGGTTGAGTCGATGGGCTCAATGTTCATGTCACGGTAGCGCAGGGCGAACATGGTTTTATTCTTGTCGGGAACGACATAGTTGAGCATATTTGAAAGCACGTTGAGGTCGCCGCCCGGATTCCCGCGCACGTCGATGATCACGGAGCGGTAGCCCTCATACGGAAGCTTTTTATAGCGGGAGGCAAAATCGGTAAAGGTCTTTAAATCGCCGAAGCGGGCTATCTTTATATACATCACGCCGTCGCCCATATCTGTAAAGGTGACGTTGGAGACATATAACCCACTGCGCTTGATCGTAAAATACAGGGGCTTCTCCGTGTAGGGGCGGCGCACGCCGAGTTTGACGGAGGTGCCCTCCTCTCCGCGTACAAGCGGGCTAATCTGCGCGATGGCCAGCGCGCGCACGTCTTTGCCGGCAACGGAGATGATCTCATCGCCGGGCAGGATGCCCGCGCCATCCGCGGGCGAACCGTTCAGCACCGATTCGACAAAAATGCCGCCGCGGCGCGCGGCGTCCATCGAGATGCCGATGCCGACGTATTTTTCCGCTTTCGGGTAGTACGTATCGTATAAGCCCGGGGCGACGTAGTTTGAATAGCGGTCGTAATGGGAAAGCATCGAGCCCATCAGTTTTTCAAACAGCGCCGGGTTTTCCTGCATCATGTCGACGAGCGCGTTTTTAAGCGGGTCGTCGTCGTCGTTGGAGTTGACATTGTACTGCGTGATCAGATCGGCTACGGTTTCCAGCTTGTCGTACATGCTTTGTCCGCTCTCGGCCGCCGAGGCGGCAGGAGCAAGAAGCAGGGCAATTACAAGAATAAGTGCGGCCAGTCTGCCTGTTTTTCTTTTCATATGTTCTCCGATCCTTATGACTGCGGCAGTCAGGCCGGGGATGGCCTGCTGCGCGAGCCTGTGCGCATAATAAATATATTACCTATATTAACATAAAAATTCAAATAAAAAAGCCCTATGTTTCGTCCTGTGCGATACCCATCAGCTCCAGACCGTTATTGAGCACCGCGCGTACGCCGCCCAACAGTCTGAGCCGGCCGCGCAGCGCGGCCTCGTCTGAGCTGTAAATCCGGTTTCCGGTATAAAACCGGTGAAAGCACGTCGCAAGCCTGATTAAAAAGCGGGTTATGCGCGTCGGATCAAGATCGCGCGCCGCCAGACGGATTTCCTCGGGATACTGCGCGAGCAGTTTGATGAGTTCTTTTTCGGGCGCGGTAAAAGCATTGGCGTCTGTGTTAGTCGCGGCCGAAACGGTCGTCTCCCCGGCAGACAGGTTTTTTATCAGTCTGCCGATTCGCGCGCAGACATATTGGACGAAGTAGGCGGGGTTCCCGCCGTCCTGCCGCAAGGCCAGATCCAAGTCAAACTCCAAAGGGGCTTGGGCCTGCCGCAAGCTGAAGAAAAAACGCGCGGTATCGGGTGTGATTTCCTCAAGCAGACGGGAAAGCGGGAAAGCCGTGTCTGTTTCGGAAAGGCGTACGGGCTGCCCGTCGCGCGTCAGGATGACCTGCTGCGTGAACACGAAGTCAAGCCGCGCGGGATCGATGCCCAAAGCGGACATACCCGCCTTCACGCACTGTGCGTACTCGCGGCGGCTCGCGTCCGTTACGCAGACGCTCCGGTCATAACCGCCCTCAATAAGCTTGCTGCGGGTATCGGCCAATTCTATGGAGAAGCAGGTGACAAGACCGTCGGAGCCGAGGATGACCGCGTCCTTTTCACAGCCGAAATTCGTTGCGCGAAACCAGACGGCGCCGTCCCTTTCGCAGGTGTGGCCGCCCTTGTAAAGAGATTTTATTGTGTCGGCGGCGCTGCCGGACGCGCACAACCGGTCAGGGGAGCCTTCCCCGCGCTGCCGGACGTCACAGGCCTTGACGGAAAGGCCGGGCAGCTGCGCCGGGCTGCCATCCTGTACAAAAAAATCAGGACTCACCTGATAACCCGCGCGCGAAAGCACGCGGGCGAGGGTGTCTCCAACAACTGCGGCGCGCGCAGACTCGGCGGACATGGGGGCGTTTTCGTTCGGGCGGCTCAGTTTCACCGCGGCGCGCCGGCCCTTTCCTATGTCGCAGGAGCCGTAAAGCGCGCCCTCATGATGAATATCCGCAATCACCTCGTCATACCAGCGCGAAGAAAGCGTAAAATTAACAAATCCGGCGTCCGCCTGCGCATCGGAAAAAAAGCTGCCCGCAAGCGCGAGACGTGCGGCGATTTCTGCCGCGATTACCTGCGGCGGGCGATGGAGTATCCCCGCGGCCGCAAGCGCAAAGCCCGAGGCGAAGTCACCGTTTGCCGTATGCCGGGGAGACTGCACGGTACCCGCGTCGAGCGCGCCCTGCGGCAGCGCGCCGTCCCGGACGGCTTGATTGTATGCGCAAAGCACAAGCGGCGCGATCTGCGCCTGGGTCTGCCGTATGCGGTTGGGCATTTTGTTCCTCCGTCAGGAAAGGAATGTGGATACTAGCTGAGCGGGTTTGCCCGCCGGATGCTGAGCTTGAAGTTATTTTCGCCGGTGACCGCGTGGTCAACCTCGATGGCGTATTCAATTTCGATATCTCCGCCCTCGTCGGTCAGCGCGGAGCTTACCTTGTTGGCGCTGACGCCGACGGTCAGAGAACCCTCGCCCATGTCATAATAGGACACATGCTTTCGTCCCTTTTCAAACACGAGATGGGTGGAGATCTGCCCGAACCGCATCAGGGTAATTTTGTCGGGTTCAACCTTAAAGGTGGTGGTCGTCCCCTCCAGCCCCGTCAGCTCGCTTTCCTTATATGAAATGAAATAATCGTTTTTTTCCTTATAAAAGCTGCCGGCCGTGACAAGCTCAATGAATTCCTTATCGGAATCCTGCTGCTGCTGCGTGCCGCGGATGGAAATAATGACGTCTTGTTTCATGCTGCCCTCTGCTTTCGCCTGTGTCCGGCGGGGTTCCGCCGGGGATGCCGTGTGCCAACGGAAAAAATCGGTCAGTACCGTTCAATATCGATCTTCTCTATACTGCCCGGTACCGGGCTTTTTAAATACATGGAAGCGTACTCTCCGAAGGAGGAGACGCTGTCGCTGACATAGAAGCTGTGCGCGCCTTTGCTGCCCTGCGCCGCGCACAGGCCCTTTTGCGCAAGTACCAGCCCCAGATGCGCGGCCGCCTGTGCGCCCGCGTCCACGAGCTTTACCTGCGGCCCCATGATATCGGAAATGATATCCGCGAGCAGCGGATAGTGCGTGCAGCCCAGAATCAGCGTGTCCACACCGCTTTCGCGAATGGGCGCCAGATATTCCGCCGCGATCGTTTCCACCACGCTGTCTCCCCGTAAAAACCGGCCGTTTTCCACGAGCGGGACAAGCAGCGGACAGGCGCGGCTGATGATGCGCGCGTCGGGGAGCATTTTCTCAAGCAGACGCTCATATGCGCCCGAGGAAATTGCCGCAGTGGTGCCGATAAGCCCCACGCGCCCACTGCGCGTAAGGCTTGCCGCGGCGCGCACGGAGGCTTCCACAACCCCGACGATTGGAATGTCGCTTACCGCCGAAAGCTCATCCATGGCGGCGGTGCTGACTGTGCCGCAGGCAATGAGCAGCGCCTTTATGTCAAAGGTTCGTAAAAAACGGATGTCCTGATGTGTGTATTTGAGAATGGTTTCGCGCGAACGCGTGCCATAGGGGATGCGCCCGGTATCTCCAAAATAGATGATATCCTCGCAGGGCAGCCTGTTGATGATTTCCCGCACCGCGGTCAATCCGCCCAGACCGGAATCAAAAACGCCAATCGGCCTTGAATCCAATATAAATCAGCCTCTCAGTTTTTTTCCAGGGCAAGCTCAATGAGCCGGTCAATGAGCGCCGGATAGGGGATCCCGCTTGCCGCAAACAGCTTGGGATACATGCTGATGCTGGTAAAGCCCGGCATCGTGTTGATTTCGTTAAACACCACGGCTCCCGTTACTCTGTGCACAAAGAAGTCGACGCGGGCAAGCCCGCGGCAGCCGAGTATCTTATAGACCTTGATCGCTGTTTCGCGCAGCAGCTCGGCGGTGTCCTCAGGAACCGGCGCGGGGATCATAAGCTCGGAGGTGGTGCTTATGTATTTTGCCTCATAGGTGTAAAACTCGTCGCCGGGAACGATCTCGCCGCACACGGAGGCAACCGGTTCGCGGTTGCCGAGCACCGCCACCTCAATTTCATGCCCGTCGATAAATTCCTCGGCGAGCACCTTGTTGTCATACTTTCCGGCCAGCGCCACCGCGGCCAGCAGGCCGTCCCGGTCTTTGACCTTGGCAACTCCCACCGATGAGCCGGTACCCGCGGGTTTTATAAAAAGAGGATAGCCAAATCGCCGCTCGAGGCGCGAAACATGCTTTTCCGGCCGACGGATAAAATCCGGGTAATCCAGACTGTCCCACCCGGCCTGACGGATCCCGTTAAAATCCGACAGCGTGTGCGTGGCGACCTTGTCCATGCAATTAGCCGAGGACTGGACGCCTGAGCCCACATACGCAAGCCCCGCAAGCTGGAAAAGACCCTGCATCGCGCCGTCCTCGCCGTTTTCCCCATGCAGCACGGGAAAAACGCAGGAAATGGCCTCGCGGCAGGCCTTGCCGCCGCGCAGTACCATGAGTCCCTGCGTACGGTCAGGCGAAATCCAGGCGGGCAGATTGCCCGGATGGGTTTCCCAGGCGTCGGAATCGATGACGCCGTATTCCTCCCCTGAAAAGAGCATCCAGCGCCCGTCGCGCGTGATGCCTACCGGAAGAATGTCGTATTTTTCTTTGTCCATGTTTTCAAGGACCGAGACGGCCGACCGTCTCGACACCTCGTGCTCGGAGGATGCCCCGCCGAAAAGCACGCAGATCCTTAATTTTTGCATGGGAAGGCTCCTTTCAACGAAAAGGCGGCCGCAAACAGCGCGGCGTATCCGAAAAGCCGCAGCGGCTGCGTTTTATTCAAATATAGACTCGTGGTTACCCCGATAAAAGTGCGTTTTTGCCGCTCAGTGCCGCCGTCATGATATAAAGGAAGACGTTTCGGGGCGTCCGGCATGCGTGTCGGACTGTGTGACGGCCGGCGTGATGCATACAGGGTTTTACATACACGATAATGATATGCTAAACATACGCATAAAACAAGTAAAAATTGCTTCGCGGCATAAAACGAAAAAGGGGCGGGACTTCATAAGCCCCGCCCCAAGACTTTGAATTGATGCCTGAAAAATCCGACGCTTCAGACAGAAAAGGGAAAACACGCACCGCCCCCCAAAAAAAGCGGTCTGCGCGTCGGGACTAAAGGTCGATGGTGATATTGTCTGTGCCGTGCATTTCAAACTCATTGATGTAGTCGCCGATGCGTTCGCTCAGCTTGACCGGGTCCTCCGCGTCTCCGTCAGCCTCCATGTCGCGGCGCGCAAGCTCCTCGGCAAGGATTTCAAAGAAAACGGTGTCCTCATAGTCCATAATCGCCTCGTGAATGCCGCCCTCGGCGAATGCGCGCGAGGGAATGACCTCGCCGTTATAAAACTCAGCCAGGTTTACTAATTTGTCTTTGAAGCTCTGCGAAAAAAGCAGGCTTTCGACCTCGTCATATTCGGTGATGCGGTCGTCGCCGCGGGTGGAATTGAGAATCCAGTTTCCGATATAAACAAGATCCAGTAGTCTCCTGTACTGTCCGGGTGTCAGTTCAATGTTCATGACCGCTCCTCCTTTATCCGACGCGGATAAACTGCGCGCCGGGGTCATATAAAGCCTTACGATTACTATTATATCCGTTTTATACCGGAAATTCTACAACAAAAATCAGGCGGACCGGCCGGCTGATTAAAAAACAGAGGCCCTGTCGTGTTTTTACAGATCCCAGATGGTGCGCGCGTACTCACGGATGCTGCGGTCGGCCGCAAACTGGCCCGCTTTTGCAATGTTTATCAGGCATGCCCGGCTCCACGCCCGGCTGTCGGCATACAGCTTGCCCGCCGCGTCCTGCGCCAGACAATAGCTTTCAAAGTCGCCCATAACCAAATATGGGTCGGGTATGCCCCCGCCGCTGATGAGCAGGGAGGAGGCAATGTCGGGATACGTCTGCCCGTCTGCGAAGCCCAGCGAAAGAAGGTCGACCGCCCGCTTGAGCTCGGGGCTGCGGCTGTAAAACAAAGACGGGTTGTAGCTCTTGTCACTGAGCAGGCGGGTGGCCTGCTCGGCCGTATAGCCAAAAATGAAGATGTTTTCATCTCCGACAAGGTCGCGTATTTCCACATTCGCGCCGTCGAGCGTTCCCACGGTGAGCGCGCCGTTTAGCATGAACTTCATATTGCCCGTGCCGGAGGCTTCCTTACCCGCGGTGGATATCTGCTCGGAAATATTGCTTGCGGGCATTAAAAGCTCCGCCAGCGACACGCGGTAGTTTTCCAGAAAAATAACGCGCATGCGGCTGTTGACCGCGGGGTCCTGATTAATGTGAAGGGCTACGCTGTTGATCAGACGTATGATCCGCTTGGCCATGTAGTAGCCCGGCGCCGCCTTTGCCGCGAAGATAAATGTGCGCGGCTGCATGTCGGACGCGCCGCCGTCGCGCAGCCGGTTATAGAGCGTTAAAATATGCAGGACGTTTAAAAGCTGGCGCTTATATTCGTGCAGGCGCTTGACCTGCACGTCGAAGATGGAACGGGTGTCCACGGGAATACAGGTCTCCCTTGTAATGTATGCGGCCAGCCTTTGCTTGTTGCGGAATTTGATCTCATACAGGCGGTCAAGCGTGCCCGTGTCATCCTGAAAGCGCAGAAGGTCGTTTAACCGTTCCGGGTGCGTAAGGTAGGCGTCGCCGATCAGTTCCCCGACAAGACCGTGCAGCTCGGGGTTAATCTGGGCCAGCCAGCGGCGGTGGTCGATTCCGTTTGTCACGTTGTGAAACTTTGCGGGGTTGAGGCGGTATGCGTGCTGAAAGACATCGTTTTTAAGAATGTCGGAGTGCAGCTGTGAAACACCGTTTATGGCAAAGCAGGCGCAAACGCACAAATTGGCCATGCGCACCTCTCCATCCCAAATAACGGCCATGGACGCGTGCCGGGCGACATCGTTCGGGTATGCCGCGCGCAGCGTATCCACATACAGATCATTGATATGCGTCAGAATGCTCCAGATGCGCGGCAGCTGCGCCATGATGATAGCCTGCGGCCAGCGCTCAAGCGCTTCAGACATAATGGTATGGTTGGTATAGGCGACCGAATGGGTAACGATTTCCCACGCCCTGTCCCAGCCGTAGCCCTCCTCATCGAGCAGGATGCGCATAAGCTCCGGGATAACGAGCGTGGGGTGCGTGTCGTTTATATGGAGAACATGCATTTTATGAAAATTATCCAGCGTTCCGAAATGCGCGCGGTGCTTTCGTACAATGCTCTGTACCGTGGCGGAAACAAAAAAGTACTGCTGCTTGAGGCGAAGGGACTTTCCCTCAAAGTGATTGTCGTCGGGGTAAAGCACCTTGGTAATGACCTGCGCCATTGCGTTTTGTTCAATGGCCTTCATATACTGCCCGCGTGAAAAAGCGTTCATATCGATCGCGACCGGAGATTTGGCGTCCCACAGGCGAAGTGTGTTCACATTTTTGGTTTCATAGCCTGAAATGAGCATGTCCATGGGTACGGCCAGCACCGTGGTGTAGTCGGTATGCGTGACGTGCAGGCGCCCGTCATGCCAGGCTTCCTCCACCTGCCCGCCAAAGCGCACCTGCTCGGTTTCCTCCAAACGCGGGATCAGCCAAACGTCGTCGGTTTCCATCCAGTTGTCGGGAAGCTCGACCTGCTGGCCGTCGACGATCTTCTGCGTAAAGATCCCGTATTCGTAGCAGATAGAATACCCCGTGGCCGCGAGGTTTTGTGTGGTCATGGAGTCCATATAGCAGGCGGCAAGGCGGCCGAGGCCGCCGTTTCCCAGACCGGCGTCCGGCTCGGTCTCAAAAATATCACAGGCATTATAGCCCAGCAGTGCCAGCGCCTGCCCGAGACTGTCGAGAATGCCTAAATTAAAAGCGTTTTTTGCAAGCGAACGGCCGATGAGAAACTCCATGGAAAGATAATGCACCTGCCGTCTGTCCGGTTGGCCGTCGGCCTGATCCGTTTCCGCCAGACGGTCCGCCATGATATCCATAACGATCAGCGCGCATGCCCGAAAGACCTGCGCGCGCCCCGTGTCCTCGGCGGTGCGGCCAAAGTGTTTGTTAAGCTTGTCGATAATCGCCGTGCGCAGCTGCTCCGGCGTATATCTTTTATGCATTCGTCATCACCTGATTTCATACGGCGCGGCAAATACCCGCCATGAAGTCCGCAGCGTGCCTGTATGCGGCGGCTATGCTTTTGATAAAAGCCGCCCTGTCAGAGCGGCTTTGTCTGAAAATTCTCAGTTTGTTTCCTCGGCAGATTCCCCGAAAAACAGGATCAATCAAGGAAAAAGTGCGGTTTCTCAGGCACAATACGCGAAAAACCTCACCGAACATCCGCCTGACGTCGGCAAATACGCGCCCCGATTTGATAAGCCCTATTGTAGTGTATGCCGGTATGCTTGTCAAGCGTCACTGCCGCCGGCCGTCAGCTCCTCAAAAAGAGCCCGGTACGCGCGCGCCGATCTGCCCCAGCTGAAATCGACGGTCATATTGGCGGCGGAGAGCTTTTGCCAGCGGTCTTTTTCCGAATACAGACGGCAGGCGGCAGTCAGCGCCGCAAGCATATCGTCGGCGTTGTAGTTTTTAAAGGTAAACCCGTTTCCCGCGCCGCTTTTTTCATCATACGCGGGTACCGTGTCACGCAGGCCGCCCGTTTCACGCACGATCGGCACGGCGCCGTAACGCATGGAGATCATTTGCGACAGCCCGCAGGGCTCCGCCTGCGACGGCATCAGGAAAATGTCCGCGCCGGCATAGATTTTCATGGCGAGGCCGGCGGAATACAGGATGTTTGCGCTGACGCGGCCGGGATACCGGCTCTGCGCATTTAAAAACTGCTGCTCATACTGCCAGTCCCCGCGCCCGAGCACCACAAACTGAACGTTAAGCTCCATCATTTGACTCAGCTTTGCCGCGATCAGGTCCATGCCCTTGTGGGAGACGAGACGGGAGACGACGGCAACGACCGGAATGTCGGCGTTTTCGTTTAAGTGCAGCAGACGCTGCAGCGCGCGCTTGTTTTTGGCCTTGCCGGATAAATCCAGACTGCTGAAATTCTCCTCAAGGTTTGCATCCGATTCGGGGTCATACAGCGTCTGGTCGATGCCGTTTAAAATACCTGTGAGCTTGTGCGCATTTGCCGCGATGATTCCCTCTAATCCATGCGCGTAATAGGCGTAGGAAAGCTCGCCCGCGTAGGTCGGGCTCACGGTTGTAATCCGGTCGGCCAATATAAGCGCGCCCTTCATCAGCGAAACTCCGCCCATAAATTCAAGCGTGCCGTTTTCAACCAGCGTTTCCGGCAGGCCGAACACATCCGAGACGATTTCTCTTCCGAACCGTCCCTGATACTCGATATTATGGATGGTAAATACGGTTCGTATCCCATTAAGCGCTTTGTTTTTAAGCGATCGCAGATAGATGGGGATGAGCGCCGTCTGCCAGTCGTTGCAGTGGATGATGTCGGGTTTCCAGTCAAGCTCGGGAAGACTGTCGAGCACCGCCTTTGAGAAAAATGCGAAGCGCTCCCCGTCGTCAAAATGTCCGTACAGTTCACGGCGCTTGAAATAATACTCGTTATCCAGAAAATAGTAGGTGACGTCCCCGCGCGTAAGCTCAAACAAGCCGCAGTACAGACTGCGCCAGGACAGGCGCACATAAATGCTCATGACAAAGCGCATCTGCTCGCGCCACACCGGTGCGATGGATTCGTAAAGGGGCAGAATGACCCGCACCGACACATCTTCCTTTGCAAGCGCGGGCGGAAAAGAGGCGCCCACATCTCCCAGTCCGCCGGTTTTTACAAAGGGCGCGGCCTCGCTTGTAGCGTACAAAATATTCATACTCAATACTCCTTTCAGGAGCGCTTATGCCGCGCTTCAGATGACGCTGCCTTTTTCGATGACAATGGGATACAGCGCGTGTCCCATGAGCATGCGTTCCCGGTTGATCACAACGTCCTTGTCCGTCATGGTAAAGCACAGTGAAGCGCCGGTGCACACTCTGGTTGCCTGCATCAGGATGCTGTCGGAAATCTTCGCGCCGCGTTCCACGCGCACGCCGCGAAACAGGATGCTGTTTTCAATTTCCCCTTCGATGTAGCAGCCATCCGCCACCAGGCAGTTTTTCACCTTTGAATCCGGGCCGTAATAGGTGGAGGCCTCGTCGCGCACCTTGGTCATGACCGGACGCGTGCGGCTGAAGACCTCATCGCGCACGGACTTGTTCAGAAACTCCATGCTGTTTCTGAAATATGATTCGCAGCTGTGCGGCTTTGCGGCGTAGCCGTCAAACACATAGCCGCCGATTTCCAGTCCGCCCGGCCGTTTCTGAAGAATATCGCGCTCGAAATCATCCAGCCCGTGGGAAATGCAGTGGGAAACCAGCGATAAAAGCAGTTCTTTTTCCAGTATGTATATGCCCAGTGTCCGGCAGCCCGCGGCATTCGGCCCGCACGTCACGTCGATGACGCGCCCGCGCCCGTCGAGCAGCATGGTGGCGGCGTTTTCAGCGGCGCCGTGCGCCGCGTGCGTGCATACCGAGGTCAGGCCGCAGCCGCTTTGCTCATGAAAGGAAAGCACCTCTTCAAGCGGCAGGTTTGCAACGATGTCGCCGTCGGCCAGAATGACATATTTCTGCCGCGCCCGGCTGATGTAGTTGGCCGCCCCCGCAAGGGATTCGATCTTTCCGCGCGCGGTGCCGTGAAGGGCGACCGCTCCGCCGTAGCCGAAGGGAGGCAGCAGGCGCAGCCCGCCGCGCTTGCGGCTGAGATCCCAGTCTCTGCCCGAGCCTAAATGATCCAGAAGCGACTGGTAGTTGTCCTGCACGATCACGCCCACGTCCGGTACGCCGGCGCTTACCATACTTGAGAGCATAAAGTCGATGATCCGGTAGCGCCCGCCAAAGGGAATGGAGGCAATGGTTCGGTTTCGCGTCAGCTCCTTGAGCCGTGTCGAGGAGGTATGCGCGAATATGATTCCCTGGGCGTCTAACATAAGCACCCGCCCTTTCTCCGCGCGTGAAAATTTTGATTATTTCCCGACGCCGCACGCGGGGACGGCGGGAATAACGCAGGGTGGTCCTGCCGGGTATGCGGTTTGCGGAAGGCTATTTCGCAACCATTTCGCGCGGCTTGACCACAGCGCCTTTTTCGATGGTGACGTCCGCCGCGACGACCGAAACGCCCCATTCCTCGGGCAGAGCGCTTCCCGGCTGCGCGCCTACGCGCGCCTGCTCTTCGATGCGCGCGTTTTCCGCCACGATGGCGTACTCGATGACCGCCCCGCTTTCAACGATCACGCCGGGCATGAGGATGGAGTAGCGCACCACGGCGCCCTCCTTGATGACCACGCTGTTAAAGAGTACGGAATTTTCCACTTTGCCGTAGATTTCGCAGCCCTCGGTGATAAGCGAGTGGGTAATGACGGCGTCTTTTCCCGCAAAATGCGGGCCGGCGGTCGGGTTTCTGGCATAAATGCGCCACTGCGGGTCAAACAGATCAAGCCCGGGTTCGGCAGCCAGCATATCCATATTCGCGTCCCACAGGCTGTCGATGGTGCCGACATCCTTCCAGTAACCCTCAAACCGGTAAGCCTGGAGCTTTTCGCCGTTACTGAGCATTTCGGGGATGATATTCTTCCCAAAATCATTTTCCGAGGACTTATCCGCTTCATCCAGAAGCAGGTAATCCTTAAGCTTATTCCAGGTAAACACATATACGCCCATGGAGGCAAGATTTGACTTGGGCTTTTTGGGTTTCTCCTCAAACTCGTAGATCACATCGTTTTGATCCACCGCCATAATCCCAAAGCGGGAGGCTTCGGCATCCGGCACCTCAATGACCGCGATGGTGCAGTCGGCGTCGGACTGCCTGTGCCGGGCGATCATTCGGGAGTAATCCATTTTGTAGATATGGTCTCCGGATAAAATCAGCACATATTCCGGGTCGTAGTGTTCGATAAACCGGATATTCTGGAAAATGGCGTTGGCGGTTCCCTTATACCACTGACCGCCCTTGCTTTTGACATACGGGGGCAGAATGTGCACACCGCCGTCAAGGCGGTCAAGGTCCCACGGCTGCCCGCTGCCGATATAGGAAGTCAGCTCGTGGGGCTGATACTGCGTGAGCACGCCCACGGTGTCGATGCCGGAATTTGTGCAGTTGGAAAGCGGGAAGTCGATGATCCGGTATTTGCCGCCAAAGGGCATGGCGGGCTTAGCCACGTCGGCGGTGAGCACATACAGCCGGCTGCCCTGCCCGCCGGCAAGAAGCATGGCCACGCATTCCTTTTTCATAATGTGACCTCCATGCGCAATACGCGCAAAAAAGATGGGGCGCCGGGACGCCGCTAAATAAGAACCGGTGTGCCGCTAAATAAAAACCTGTATTCAACCGCGGCGTCGGGCGGGTGCTGCGCACGGCTGGTTTTGCCTGATTTAAGGTTTGGTCGGTTCGTCGCATGCCTGCGCGGGAGTGACTGATTTCCGCAGGCCGGGGGCGCCGCCGGCCTGTCCCTGCCGTTTTAAGAACACCGCGCCTAAGGGCGGCAGGGTAAGTACGATAGAACAGGGCTTGCCGTGCCACGGCTGCGCGTCCGCCGCAATGGGGATGTGGTTTTTATGTCCCCAGCCGCCAAATTCCTCGTGATCGGTGTTAAACACCTCTTCATACACGCCCGCGCACGGCACGCCAGCCGGTAACCCGCGCGCGCGAGGGGGGGAGAAGCTGCAAATGACGACAAGCTCGTTTCCGTTTTTGTCCTTTCTAAGGAAAGAGACCGTGTTTCCCTGCGTATCATCCTGACACAGCCACTCAAAGCCCTCCCAGGAAAAATCCAGCTGCCACAGCGGCGCGTTTTCAAGATAAAATGCGTTCAGGTGCTTGAAAAAGTGCAGTAGCTTGCGGTGCATGTCATAATCCAGAAGCAGCCAGTCCAGCTGTTTGTTTTCATCCCACTCAATGAATTGGCCGAATTCAGCGCCCATAAACAGGTGCTTTTTGCCCGGATGCCCCATCATATACGCGAAAAACACACGCACGCCGGCAAATTTTTCCTCATAGCTGCCCGGCATTTTGCTCAAAAGAGAATGCTTTCCATGCACGACC
>CAXXFP010000020.1:0-8472 GCA_963678505.2 Oscillospiraceae bacterium
CCTTGAAAACACTGCTTCACGGCCTGTACCAGACCCTTGTGGGAGTCGGAAACAACCATCTCCAGTTGGGATAGCCCCCGGTCTTTCAACTCCCGGAAGAAAGCCGTCCAGCCAGCTTCCGTCTCGCTGTCCGCACAGCAGAAACCAAGCACTTCCCGGCATCCCTGTTCGTTGATACCTATAGCTATCATGAGGCCTTTGGAGCGGATCCTGCCATGCTCCCGTACCTTGGTATAGATGGCGTCCACCGTCACAAAAGGATACCTGTTTTCCAGAGGTCGCTCCCGAAAAGCCCTTACCGCCGGATCAAGCGCCATGCACAGCGCCGACACCGTGGACTTCGAGAACGACGTGCCGCACAGTTCTTCTGTGATGGCCGTCACCTTGCGCGTCGATACCCCGCTGATGACCATCTCCATCATCGCCAACACCAGCGCCTGTTCGCTGCGCTGATACCGCTGAAACAGCTCCGTGCTGAACTCGCCATGGCGCAGTCGAGGCATGCAGAGTTGCAGTGTACCAACCCTTGTGTGTAACTCTCGCTCCCGATACCCGTTGCGGTACGTCCGGCGCTCATCGCTTCGCTCATAGGGCTGTGCGCCTACTTGCTCACTGGCTTGGGCGTTGAGCACCTGGTTCAGTATCACCGATACCAATGCCGCAAATGCCTCGTCTTTTCCATCCGCTCTAAATAATCCTTTTAAAAGTTCGCTGTCTACGGTAAGATTGATCTGAGCCATTCCGTTCGTCCTCCTTGGTTTTTCGGTCTTTGCAACCTGATTATACCAAAGGCCGGGCGGGTGGCTCGTCGAATTTACACCATTATACGGACTTTATCACTTGTCCAGGTTATTCTCATTTATATTCGATAAACTGCGCTTTGCCTAGCATACTCAATACGAAATCGGTATCGGTTATCTGATGTGGTCTTGGATGAATATATTCATTATAGCTGCTCTCTTTATACTCTGCAACAGTCTCGCAGATTCCCGCTTTGACCGGGTTCCGGTGAATATATCGAAGTACCGTCAGAAAGTAACTATCATTTTCCACCGGCTCGCTTCTAAAACGGTCTTGAAACAGTCTGCCCACCCTGTCATATTTCCAATTATACCAATATACATACCTGGCGCCGACTTTTCTCATATACGTAGAGAGTTTATCGCTATCTGTTTTCATGAGCAAGTGGACATGGTTTTTCATTAAGCAATAGGCATATATCTGACAGCCAAACTCCGCTTTATATGCGTTGATTGTCTTTAAAATACGCTTGCCTCTTCCTCGTCCTCGAAGATAACCTGACGGTTTATCCCCCTCAACAATATATGATATATTCCGCTTTCGCTTTTCTTCCTGGCTTGCCCTGGCATAACACTCACCTCAGGTCTAGCGTATCACAGTTCCACCTCATTGTCTAACCCCCGTCCCCTTGTCACCCAAAAAAGCAGCTTGCCATTGCATCAATGACAAGCTACCGTTGTGTATAAGATAACCGAGATAGATACGATTTAACGATCGTTCCATTAATTGTATCAGGGAGGGTGCAAAATAGCATAAGGGGATGCAAAGTCGTTATAACTACTGTGTACGAGCGTTAACACAGGTACCACTCAGGCGCTAGAAAACTGTCAAGGGGAAGGTGGAGATTTGCGCAGCAAATACGGCCTGACCTTGACAGAATCCAACGGGTATAATGGGCTCCGGCTTTGCGACAGAATCTGCCGTAAAGACTTGGTTACATAACAGTTAAGGCAACACCGCTCCTGTTACACTAGCGGGTTGGATGGACAGCAGAAAAGGAGTATATCATGTCGGCGGCGTCAAAGAAAATTCAAACTGCTTTATATCCAGCAAATTATTACTCTTGTCATATAGCGAGATTTCTGCGGAATATGCCCCTGCTTCTGCTTGCCCGCTTACCCATACGGGAGAATAGGACGCCTTCCCGCTCAGTTCTTTTAAGACTCTTGACGGCAATTCTTCTATCGTCTCACCGCTTTTGTAATCCTTAATAACCGTCTTTACGGTGACATCAGCCAAACTACCCGAATTCTCAAGCGAGATGTCTATAACCACATCATCTCCAGGACTGTAAGATTCATCAGCCGTTTTAATACCTGTTATAGATACTGTTGTTTGTATGTATTCGACCTTGAACTTGTAATTTTTGCAGAATGTAATCTCAGTAGTTGCAGGGTCATATTGCAGCGGAAATACCGCAATTATCAAAGTTGACCCTCCGTCAGGGTTCGTCCACAGCTTCCAGGTAAAATCGACTGCCGGGTATTTTTCCTGAATCATCTCCGGGGTCGTTGATTCATTGCTGTCCAAGCTGACAACCGGAAGCTTAAGCCCGGTCTGAGTTTCTGCTCCCGATTTATCAGAAAGGGTGACGGCCTGAACCATTTGGCCTTTGGGATAATCGATCGATTTTGCGTAGTACGGGACAAGCGGCCTTCCCTCTTCCACCATCAGTAATTGTCCGTCCGGTATCTCCAATTCCGACACGCCCTCGGCGTCCAGAGACGGAGTAACGACATAATCGGGCACTGTTATTTCCACGACCCCTTCACTGCTTCCGTCAGCGGACGGAGCGGGGGTATTGCCGGGCACCGGTACTTTTGAACATCCGGCGGTAAAAAAGATAAGCGTCAATAGAGCTGTAATCAATATAAAAACTTTTTTCATCGGATTTCTACCCTTTCATAAAAAATATCATCTCGTATACTTTGGATCGCCGTACAGGTTATACTCATATACGTAAATCTGTTCATAACTCCAGTCATAGACGATGCTTTCAAATAAGCCGGGGCCTATTTGAATCTTATCCCGTTCAAACCTGGTAAAATCATCTCCTATCCGGTGTGAAGGGTCATAATAACTGTTGAAAAAGTTAGAACCGAACCTTCCGTTTACCCCGTTCGGAGAATCCTCGGTAGAGCCTATATATACGGCGGCACCTTTGTCTATCATCGTTTTAGCAATATTATCGCCGGCCGTGTATTTGCCGGTAAGGCATGAGTTAGCCAGTATGATCGGATGCGTTGTGCCGAATGACAGAGAACCATATTCGGCAGGGCCTATAATGCTTTCCCATATGTTTACATTGCCGTGCCCGCCCCAATATATTATGTCCGCTCCGACTGCCATACTGAGGAACAGCCCGGGCCTCGTTGAATCTACCGTAGCTCCGGAGTTTAAAAACGACGTTGTAAATCCTTTTCCTCTCAGGGCATTTACTACATTGGTTGCCGATGTACAAAACCCATCGCTGTCCGCATGATTCGGGCCGCTCACGACAACCGCCCTGTTCGACCACGTCGTTGCTCCCGCCTCTCGCCTGCAGTATGAAAGTAAATTTCGTAATTCCAGTGTTACGCTGTTGCTAATAAGCCTGCCTATCCTTATATCGGGCAATCTGTCAGCTCCGCTTGTATCGGCATAATTCTGGTCGGAATTATGTATTGTTATATCCGTTGATTCCCCTTGCCAACATCTATCGGTGGAAACAGTATATGATTGGACTACGTCATTACGCCCGACCAAAAGCATATACCCGTTCCTTGCCCACCCCGGCGCTAGCCTTGAGCTCCATCTTCCGCCTTCGGTTATTACATCTTTTAGCCATTCAGGCGATTGGCTTGTGTATGTGGAATAATATTGGAGATATCCTAAAGCTCCGTTTTCTTCTATCGCCAGGTCCGCCATCAGCTGGAACGGCTGATCTCCCTCAAATAACCTGTCTGGGGACGTTACGATAAGATAATCAGCGCTTCGCAGGGCTGCGTTATACTCCGCCGAATTTGACCATGACAGCAAGGGATGCTGCGTGACCTCTCCAGCGGTTGCGGTATATTTAACAATGAAATCGTATCCCAATGTGGGTTCCATTGGCAGGCCAGCCTGGCCGTCCATGATAGGAACGGCATAATATCTTATATACTTGGAATTCCTGCGCGGAAGATCTCCCAAATCCACCTTAACAAGGCTTTCGGAATTTGCTCTTGGATTGCGCTCGATCACAGCGCGCGTTACCTCCGGGGAAGAAGGCGGATAGAGCCCGAAGGTAGCCTGATACTGGGAATTATAGTCTTCGATCTGTACGTTTCTCAGGTCCGCTCCTCCGTTATTTGTGATGGAGAGAAATACCTCAAAGTAATTGTTGTATCTAATAACCTGTCTTGTTATCTGGATAGACGCGGCAGGAACCGCGATCTGATTGAACGTAATGCTATCCGAGCCCCAGTTTCCGCGTTCATCCCGCACCCGTACGGTCAGCCTGTGAGCGCCGATACTCATCGATGCACTATTAGTGTCTAAAGTAAACTGTTGATGCCCGTCAAAAGGTGAAGGCAAGTATCTCATTGCAGGGCTGAAATCCTGCTGGCTCACCAATATTCCGTCAATACTCAGTTCGATATGGCTGGTGGCATATCTGTACCTGTTATCCACATTTGTCATTACGCTGAACGGCTCGTAGAAGCTCCTTTCGTCAGAAGGCGAGGTGATATCCACTATCACAGGCGACAATGCGCCTTCAATAACATTACGGGGGTTTAATACCTGCGTCTGGATGTCTGAGTCTTCCGGGGTTCCGTTTGTGTTTACCGTTCTCGCGGAGATTAAATGGCTACCATCCGCGATAACCGTTGTATCCAGGGACCATACAAACGGGTCCGAATAATCGGTATATGTATCTCCGTTGTCCAGCCTGAATATAACACGATCAAGGATTGCTCCCGCAGGCGGGTTATATATAATCGGAACCGTTCCGGCTAACTGCGCTGGAACGAAAAGTCCGATCGGAACGGTTTCCTGTTCCACCAGTATCTCCAGATAATTATTGTTTTCGTCCGTTTCGGCAATAGCGCTGCCTTCATCCGTGATAACAATGAGGGAAACAACCTCATTGGAAAGGTTGTAACCACTGAATACCGATTGGTAAATATCTCCCGGGGCTAAATCCTTACCGATTATATCCTCGCTGGCTTTTTCCTTATTCGCCAATAATTCCGTTATATGCCCGGCTTTTGCAGTCCCTTTCCCAACATTCTTTATCGTATACCCGACGATACCTGTTGCTTTATCCGGGGTTATTTCAGTAACAATAAGGTCGGGCAAAGATTCATTTTCCGGTTGTATTATTTGAGGCGTCGGCGAAGGCGTCGGTGAAGGCGTCGGCGGAGGTGTTGACGGGGGCTCTTTTCCAAGTATGGTATCGTAATAATTGTTTTTCTCGTTGCTTTCACTCACTTCCTGACGGTTGTCAACCATAACGGTCACCTGATGTCTTCCGGCGAACTTGTATGAGAATGCGGCTTGAACTTCCTGGCCGGGTGCAATCGTATCGGTATTGACCGCCTCTTCTACCTGCTTTCCGTCAATAGAAAGAGAGGTATAAAATACTACCCCCTTACCGGTCTCCACTGCGCCGTCATTCTTGATTTTAAAAATGATACTATCCCCCGTAAGGTTGACATAGGTCACTGTTAAATCAGGAAAATCGGCGGCAAGAGCGGTTGCAGGCAACGTTGATATAATAAGTAAGAGCACAATGACAAATAAGATTACTCTGCGTTTCATCGGTTTTCCCTCCGAATATATAATCCCAATGTTACAGGCAAGGTAAATAATATTTATGCGTTCAAGGTTATAAAAATGTACGATTAATATATAGCACCAAAAACACAGCGTGTCAAGAAATCAACACAAATAAATATTAATATTGTATAGACCGGAAAGGTGTAAAGAATCGATGAATGATTTGTGTTACCTTGATCATAGAATAATGATTGGCCTTCCCCCACCGCTCCTTCATCAAACCGTACTAGCGATTTATCCTATAATCTTTCGTTCTGCATTAAAGGCCTGCGCAGCAGCAGACAACAACCCTCAACGTGACATTTTTTGGCTGTTCCACACTTTTAGAAACACAGTCATAATGCTGTGTTTAAGCTGGTTTAAAGTCCAGCTTAGCCTCTTAAAAAATTGTTTTCGATTAGGCTGTTTGAGTTTTTTCTTTCTTTAACTGAATGTCACTTTTCTGCTTTTTGTTGATAACAACATCTAATTTGCTTTTTGGTAAACCTATACTATCTAATATCCCTTATACACTATAAAAACCGCCCCATGGATCATTGCCATGGAGCGACAAAATCACAGTTTTCAGGATCCATCTCACGACACTAAATAATCAATTTATGGCTCATTTTCAGGTCTCTCCGGTAACAATGATTGCATTTTATTCGCTCACAGGCAGAACTAAAGCTCCTCTATGCTCATGCGAAAAATCCTCAACTCATCGCCTTACGCCTGCTGGGAAAGAAATCCCTGCATCCATTTAGCCTTTCGCCTCTCTGGATTTTGTTAGTACTCCCTATGTTTGACGCCCGTACAATAGAAAAACCTCTGTAATTACTGATCCCTTGACAAATTGGGATTTGTCGGGATTCATATACCTAGAATTTGCTTGGAAAGATGTTTTCTGCTTATGGTGATTGCTGTATTGAAAGCTCAAGCAGTTTTTTTGTTGTGTTTGCGTTGCGAATAGTAATGCAGCTATAAGCTGGCGTCGCAATAATGTTTGACCATCTCGTTCGAGAGAAGGTCTTTATTGGTGCAGACCAGAAGATTACCTGTCCGCACGCTGAAATCTTTTCATATTCATGGTTTATCCCAACCTCGTTTGCCAGAGTATCTGCAACTGCTGGAGCAATCACGAAAATAGCTATATGCTTGGATTCAATGTCATGATCCCACCACTCAGGCGCGTTGCACAGCGCATCCGACAATTCAGCGACAGATATGACGGCAACAGGAATGTCCAATCGGAATGTATCAATAATTGCCTGTTGGCAGTTGTGCTGTAATGCCGTTATATCGGTTTCCCTTGATGAGAAGATGACATTTCCACTGTTAATATATGTGTAAACCTCAAAAAAACCTTGTTCTTCAAATGCGGTTTTTAAAATTGACATGGAAATCTTGTTCTTGCCGCCAACATTGACTCCGCGCAAAAGTGCAATATACTTCTCCACTTCTTTCCCTCATCAAAATCAAATTTGCCGAATTGTTAATCTCCCTATAAATTGAACTCATCTTACTATTAAGCCTCATGACTAAAAACATATTATCATATTTCAGTCATGTTGATTAGTCTATTACACAACCATTTCATAAACTCAGCCTACTTTAACCGTTCCAATACTCCCTGACGCTTCACTAAGTTTTTATAATCCCATTGAATATCTTTTGATTTATCTAGCCAGCGAGTCAAGTCATCGTTATTTATCTGATCCACAGCTGTATAACGTACTTCGGCTGCCTTATACTTTCCCACAGGTTTTAAACTCTCTTCAAAAGACGCGCCGCTCCAGAAAAGCAATTGTATGCAGCTTTTGAGTTTGCTATAACCGACAATCGGATTGCCGTCTATGAACCAGACTGGATTTCCATGCCAGATTTTACTCTCCGATTTTGTGAGGTTGCTACTTATTTTATCCATAAGCCCATTACAGATAATTTGGTCTTCACCAGTTTGTATTGCATTATATTTCTCAATTTCACTGTTCATTTTTATTACTCCCTTTTTGACTCTCAACGAGCCACGAAACCCTCTGACGGGTGTCAAGTCAGGTGTAAAGGGGACGGGGGTTAGACAACCTCACTAGGCCTTCTGCACCAATCCCCTGTTGATCCCGGTCAGCCTTTCAATTTGCCTGACGGATAACCCTCTTGTCTTTAGTTCCGCAAGAAATTTGTTTCTGCCACCGCTGGGCAACACTTGAAATTCAGAAGTGCTGCTGCATTTGCTGATTTCTTGGATTATCACCCGTGCCTCGCTGTCATTGATTTTAAGTATTTCCTGCATATCCAAACACTTGTCTAGGCTATTCTCGTTTATATATTCTATATACTGCGCTTTGCCTAGCATACTCAATACGAAATCGGTATCGGTTATCTGAGGTGGTCTTGGATGAATATATTCATTATAGCTGCTCTCTTTATACTCTGCAACAGTCTCGCAGATTCCCGCTTTAACCGGGTTCCGGTGAATATATCGAAGCACCGTCAGAAAGTAACTATCATTTTCCACCGGCTCGCTTCTAAAACGGTCTTGAAACAGTCCGCCCACCCTGCCATATTTTCAATTATACCAATATACATACTTGGCACCGACTTTTCTCATATACATAGAGAGTTTATCGCTATCTGTCTTCATGAGTAAATGGACATGGTTTCTCATTAAGCAATAGGCATATATCTGACAGCCAAACTCCGCTTTATATGCGTTGATTGTCTTTAAAAATACGCTTGCATCTTCCTCGTCCTCGAAGATAACCTGACGGTTTATCCCCTCAATAATATATGATATATTCCGCTTTCGCTTTTCTTCCTGGCTTACCCTGGCATAACACTCACCTCAGGTCTAACGTATCACAGTGCAACATCATTGTCAAACCCCCGTCCCCA
>CAXXFP010000021.1:0-63572 GCA_963678505.2 Oscillospiraceae bacterium
TCGTCAATAAGCACCCTGCCGTCGACGATGACCGTCTGCACCTCGCTGCCTCTGGCGGAATACACAAGATTGGGCACCACGTTGCGCACGGGGTCTAAAATCACCGGGGACAGGCAGGGTTGCTCCATGTCGATAATCAGCATATCCGCCTTTTTACCCACCTCGAGCGAGCCGATTTCATGGCCGAGGCCAATCACGCGTGCGGCCTCGATTGTCGCCATGCGCAGCACCTTCCATGCGGGGAAAACCGTCGGTCCTTCGCCTTGCATTTGTTGAGAATGGAGGTAAACTTCATTTCATTGAACATATTGCTGCAGTTGTTTCCCGGCGCCTGATCGGAGCCCAGCGCCAGGCGGTCGCTTACCTGCAGAAACTCCGCCGCGGGCGGCACGATGCCGTCGATAATGCCGATGCTGCCGCTGCAAAGCACCATGCCCCGCGCCTTTTCCCGCAAGAAACCGCGTCTCCTCGGCCGTCGCTTCCGTCAGATGCACCGCGATCAGCCGCTCATCAAGATAGCCGATTTCATCCAAAAACGCGATGGAGCGTTTACCGTACCGCTTGCACATCTGGTTGATTTCGCGGTCGCCCTGCGACACGTGCATGTGAATGCCCGTATCGTATTTCTGCGCGGCATGGAGCACCTCGCCGAGCAGCTCCCGGCTGAGCATATCCGCGCCCTGCGGCCCGAACATGCAGGTGATGCGTCCGTTTCTTTGGCCGTGCCACGCTTCAATCAGACGGATGTTGTTGTTAAATTTGCGGTTGCCCTCCGCGCTGTCGAAGTCATACAGCTCGCCCACCGCGGTTTTGCTCTCGCGCGGCAGCTCGCTGATGAGCTCCGCCACGCGCGCGCGCGTACCCAGCAAGTCATGATTTTTCACAATTTCCATCATGGGGTAATCAAAGTCGCAAAACGTAGTGGTGCCGGCTTTCAGCGCCTCCACAATGTTGAGCATCGAGCCCTTGCACACAGCGTCCGTATCCACGCGCAAAGCGGTTTCAAACGGCCACATCCCGTGCTGCATCCAGTTGTTGAGATCCTGTGCCACGCCGCGAAGCAAACCGATGCCCGTATGGATATGTGCATCAATCAGCCCCGGCATGAGCACCTTGTTTGCCGCGTGGATAACACGGTGCGCCGTATATTTCCGGCAGACTTCATCCGCCGGCCCCACGACCGCTATTTTGTTTTCACAAATCCCCACCGCGCCGTTTTCTATAATGCCGACGCCGTTTCCCGCCATGGTGAGGACGATTCCGCCTTCCACCAGCAAATCCAGCACGTTACCCATAATAAACGCTCCTATGTATGAATTTAGCCCACGCGGGCCGGCACATGCATAAGGTATATCCGCTGTGACAGTACCGAACCCGAGGGCTTTCGGTATCCTAAAGCTCCTGCACAAACCGGAGTTACTTCGGTGCACAGTAAAAAAAACGCTTTGATGCGCGCAGCCGCGCATCAAATTTCCCGCTTCGGGTCATCCCTTACAATAAATCCTCTTGCGCGCTTTTAAGCAGCACCTGTGTGAGCAGCTGTGTGCCCGCGCAAAAATCGTCCTTTGAGGTAAACTCCTGCGGGCAGTGGCTCACGCCGCCGTTCTGGCTGCGCAGAAAAATCATGCCCATGGGCATTTTGCGCGACAGAATCAGCGCGTCATGCGCGGGAAAGCTGATCATCCTGCTGTGCGGGATTTCAAGCTCTCGGCCGCACTTTTTTCCATCTCGTCGATCAGCTGCGGCGCGCAGTGTGCCGGCGCCGCATCAAGCGTGTAATAGGTCGACCACGTAAGCTCACGCTTTTTGCATTCACGCTCCGCAGAAGCCATCAGGTCGGTATGGAGCTTTTCCAGTATTTCGTCCCTGGCCTCGCGCATATCGACCGGAACAACACACCGCCGTGCGATGATGTTGTGCTCTCCCCGGCTGCGCTTCGATATACCCGACCGTGCCCCGGGTCGATGAACCGCTGTTGAGCGCCAGACGCTCAACCTCACACGCGATGGCGGCCGCTGCGGCCATTGCGTCATGGCGATCCTTCATGTCCATTCCGCCTGCATGCGCCGCAACGCCATTGACTATAATAAAAAACTGCTTGATGCCGGCAATGTCGGTCACGACCGACAGCGGGAGCTGTGCGTCCAGCAGAGTTCGCCCCTGCTCAATATGCAGTTCAATAAACGCATAATAATCCGAGGGATTGATCACACTTGCGGCAAAATTATCGGGATCGAGTCCCATTCCGGATTCCAGCATGGCGTCGCGCAGCAGCTTGTCGGTTTGTCTGTGGCGCAGGTGGTCGGCATAGTCGTTTGGCAGCATGCCGCACATCGCTTTGCTGCCGAAGGTGCCGCCCAAAAACGTGCTGCCCTCCTCATTGATAAACGCGACCATTTCAATGGGGCGCTTATGTGCCGCCTTTGATTCCTGAATGGTCACAAGCGCCTCAAGCGCGCCCATCACGCCTGCCATTCCGTCAAAATATCCTCCGCAGGGAACCGTGTCAAAATGAGAGCCGCTGAGCACCGCCGGAAGCGCCGCGTCTTCTCCTTCCAGCCGGGCAAACACATTTCCCACCGTATCAATGCGCGCCGAAAGTCCCGCCTCTTCAATCCAGGAAATCAGCAGATCCACCGCTTGCTTATATGCCGGTTCCCACGGAAACCGGCTCACGCCGCCGCGGGCATCGGCGCCGATTGCGCCGACCGTATTGAGACGGGACCACAGCCGTTCCTCGTTTATCTTCATAACGAATATTCTCCTTTCATCATAGATTTTCTGCCCTTATCAGGCATCCTTCACTTCGACGATCAGCTCAATTTCCACCGGCACATTGCCGGGGAGCATGGCGACGCCCAACGCGGCGCGCGCTGTGTTTTTGACCAAACAGCTCGACAAGCGCCTGAGAAACGGGATTCATAACAAGCGCCTGCTTGTCAAAGCCCGGTGCGCTGGCAACAAATCCGTTAAGTTTGACCACTTACTGACCCTGTCCAAGTCTCCGAGCACGGTTTTTATTGCGCCCAGACAGTTTTCCAGGCAAAGCAGGGCCGCCTTCTGCGCCGTTTCCAGATCGACCGAGTCCCCGACAACGCCATGAAACTGCGGCACTCCGTCAAGGGTGGGCGTATGTCCGGAAACGAATAAAAGCTGACCTGTTTGAACGCCGCACGTAACGGCCACTGCGGATTGACGAACTGACGCACAGTCAGCCCCATTTCATTGGCTTTTGTTTCAATTTTACAATCGTTCATAGTTTTTAAAGTACTTCCTTTCAGGTGTTGGGACAAATTGACGCCTGCAATATTACTAATACGTATTAATTATAATTTAGTTTTTTGCCTGTGTCAACATTACGCCTGTGCACAGCGGCAATAATTTTCCCCGTGCCGGATAAAAGACCGGTACGGGAGGTTTTCCATTTACAGAGTTATGTATGGTTGCCGGATAAATCAAGCATGTATAACGACTGCCCGCATCCGAAGCGCTCGAGTTTCTCCAAAAGCGCATACCCCAGCTTTTCAAGCAGAACGCATGATCTGCTATTGGCTGTCTGGGTTTCGGAAACAAGCCGGGTTAAATGCAAAGTATCCGCGCAATATTCAATGAGCGCTTTTATTGTTTCATGCGCGTATCCATGTCCCCACGCAGCGGGTAAAAACTGATAGGATAATTCTTTATACCGGGGATTATGGTGCGGTGAAATATCTATTAACCCGATAAACGCACCCGAAGACTTTAGTCTGACGCAAAAATACAGCCCCTCGTCGGCGTCCATCCATGAACGCAGCTTTTTAAGCGCGGTTTCTTTGGAAATGACCCCGCCCAGATATCTTCTCACCTCAAAACTGAGAAAAAGCTGCGCGGCTTCCTCCAGGTCTTTTTCGCATAAGCATTGCAGTGTGCACCGCTCGGTTTCAATTTTTTCTGTCGGTTTCATCCGTCACACCTCAGCAATCATTCATGTCCATTGTCCGGCTTCCTGTTTTGACCATCTATGCGCACTATGCGTCCAGAATTCCAAGCTTTATTTTCCATTTCAGTATTCTCAGTACAGACGCGTCGATCTGTTTCGGGCTGATCACATCCGCACCGACAGCCTCGATGACCGCCGGTATTTGTACCTCATAATCGGTGCAGCACAGGATATCGTTTCCGGCGAGCACGGCAAGCACCGCCGCTTCCCGGTCGGCGGTATATTGCCTGATTGCCTGCATATACAGATCATCTGTCATAATAATACCGTCAAATCCAAGCTTCTCCCGCAAAATTTGATGGACCTTGGGGGAAAGGGATGCGGGATAATCGGGGTCCATACACGCGACTATATTGTGCGAAACCAAAACCGCGCCGGCGCCGGCATCCATGCCGGAAATAAACGGGAGAAAGTCGGCGCTTTCAAAGCTCTGATAACTGCGCGCATCGTGTGCAATTCCGGTATGCGTATCCTTGTTGTTGCCGTATCCGGGAAAGTGCTTGAGCACGCTTCCCATTTGGTGTTCATTCATGGTTTCGACCACTTTGCGCACATACTGCGCGGTCAATTGCGCGTCTTTCCCGAAGCTGCGCCGGTAAATGAAATCAGCCGGATCGGTTGAAACATCGCACACGGGAGCCATGTTAAGATTAACTCCGAGAGCTTTTAAGAAGTTTGCTTTTTCGATTGTATCGCTGATAATAAGCTCCCAGCCGCCCTGCGCGAATAGATCCTGCGGCGACCAGAACGGCACCGCGCGAAACTGCGGATATAAGCTGATTCGATTGATCGTTCCGCCCTCTTCATCAACGCCTATGAGCATGGGGAGCTTCGATACGTCTTGATAACTTTTGATATTCGCGGTAACCTGCTTCTTTGTTTTATCTTTAAAATCTCTTGCAAAAAGAATATATCCGCCAAGCTTGTATTTTGAAACCTCCTGCACGGCGTCTTCCTTCGGGCAGCGGACAAAAAACATTTGCCCGACTTTCTCTTCCAGAGACATTTTATCGAGAATTTGCTGCGCATTGGCGTTTTGCACGGGAACATCGGACACTGTAATTTTTTCGACTTCTACGTTTTGCATCGATTCCGTGTCGTTGAGCGTCCCGTAATAAAACACGGTGACAGGACAGCCGATGATAATTCCGTCTTTACCGGTTTGCGTTATGGCGTCATTCTTCTCAAAAGTATATTCATGACCGTCCTCCGCTTTAACGGTAAGGGTCTGCATGGTCCCATCCGAAACGGACCCGGATAGCGCTAATAACAGCTTTGCCGACGGACTGGGCGTCTGCGTTTGCGGCGGCTCCGAATGAGTGCCGGTTTGCCGCGGGGACGCTTCGGTGCCGCCGGGGTCTGATGTGCAACCGGTACCGGACAGGAATAATAAAATCACTAAGAATAATGCAGCATATTTCTTCATGAAATTGTCTTCTTTCTGTTTGAGCATCAGCAGTATTTGCTCCAGTGTATCATAAATAACGTCCACGAAACAAATGTGTTTCGGCACTTTGTAAACCATTGTCTGGCGCAAAATAAGAACGCAATAACAGGACTTGCCTGCGCATGGCTAAAGTCCTGTTATTACGCTTGCCTGTCCGGCAGATCAGTGACATCCGCAGGATCAGCCCACCGGTTTCACCGTACAGAAACGGCCGTCATATACTGAAGTGAATCCGCAAATGGAGGTTATTAATGTGGAAGAAAATACGATAACAACAGCAGCTACGCAAAGCAACATGACCCGCAGCATTTTCCCGCCGGAAACCCCGGTCGGTATGGCATATGTTCCATGGCAAACGATCAGTACGGTATACGCTCCGGAAATAGGGCTGACACAGGGCACGATCTTCCCTGACCTGGATAAACCATGGCTGGGCAGCAGTGCTTTCGGGGGAAGGAGCATGCGGCCATGAATGAAAGAGACACTCTCCTGCGCAGTTTGAGCGCGCTGGCTTTCACCCTGTACGATCTGCAGCTCTATCTGAACACGCATCCCTACGACATGGCCGCGCTCGCGCATTATACGCAGCACCGGCAGCAATACCTTCAGGCGGTGGCTTTGTATGAACAGAAATACGGGCCTCTGACAGCCATCAACGGAGCTTCGGCCAGCACCTGGAAATGGATCAAAGACCCCTGGCCATGGGAATATGCCGCGAACACGGAGGTTAATTAATCATGTGGAGTTATGACAAGAAGTTACAGTACCCTGTAAAAATCAAGCAGACAAACCCGCAGCTTGCAAAGATCATCATCACCCAGTATGGCGGACCCGACGGTGAACTGTCGGCATCCATGCGTTATTTAAGCCAGCGCTATTCCATGCCATACGCGGAGGTAAAGGGGACGCTTACCGATATCGGCACGGAAGAGCTTGCGCATTTTGAAATGGTCGGCGCAATCGTGCATCAACTGACTAAGGACCTTACGGAAGAGGAAATTCAAAAGGGTGGATTCTCGGATTACTTTGTCGATCATACGATTGGATTATACCCGATCGCGGCCTCGGGCACGCCTTTTACAGCCGCATATTTTGCGGTGAAGGGCGATACGATCGCCGACTTGACTGAGGATATGGCAGCCGAGCAGAAGGCACGTACCGTTTATGACAATATCCTGCGTTTTACGGACGATCCCGATGTGCGCGACCCGATTAAATTTCTGCGCCAGCGTGAGATTGTACATTTTCAGCGATTTGGAGAAGCGCTGCGCGTAGTACAGGATCACCTCAACTCGAAAAACTTCTATGCGTTCAACCCCTCGTTTGACAGAGCCGGCAGATAAAAACGCCCGCTGTGTACAAAAGCTATTCATGCCTCTAAACAGGATCAGCCGCGAGACACGGAATTTACCGTGTTTCGCGGCTTCATTATGCGCCTTGCCGGTTGCCGCTAAGCGGTAAGCCAAATCACATATTTTTAAGGTTTTCCGCGGATAGTGAAAGCTTCAGCCTGTAATATGCGCATTCACGCATCAAATGGCTGATTGTAAGCGGATTGAGGCAGCCCAAAGCACTCCCGTCACTGCGAAGCTTATGTAGGTTTTCAAGGAAGCCTTCAAGCGCCGAGAGCGTATTTTCAGCCTGAAGCTGGAGCGCCTCAAGGGCCGGAAATGTATTGAGCTTCGTGCGTGTAAGGCCATTTAATTCTATCGCCTTCAAAAAAAGTTTTTTAAACAGAGCCTCGTATGTCTGCACTTGCTCAAGCAGCTCATTTTCAGCCCGATCCAGTGCGGATGCAATCTCCCCCACCTGTACCGCAGTGTTTAAAAGCCACAGCAGATGATAATGTATGGGATAAAACATCGGAACCATCCCTTGCCTGAAGCTGTCCGCCATAAATAAATATTCCTCATCCTCGTTAAGCATATGGTTGATGCGGAGGATTGGGATGTGCATGTTGAGTCTACCGCTTAATGCGATCGCCAGCAGCTCGAGCTTACAGGCCTGAAAGAGCTTTGTTTGCTTATATGCGTTTTGCTGGAACTCATCGAAATCTTTCGCCGATAAATGCCGGTTTGATAGGCCCAATAAATTGTCAAAGTCCAGAATGAAGGTTTGAAGCCGGTGTAATTCCCCTTTTTCATTGGGCGCGATGGCATAGAAAAGAAAGCGCGCATGCTCTGCCAGGTTCTGAAGCCAGAACCGATGCTCGGACAGGATGTTTGCCTGTTCATCCAAAATGATCCCTCATTCTATGATTTCGCGGCAGGCTTTTACGAAAGTGAGCTTTATCCGGCTGTTTTTCCCGCGCTGGTAAATGAATATGATTGCCTGTGGTGCTTTAGAAGCGTGTATTTCTATTTGCCGTACGGCGTTTTATTGCTTGTCAAGCCAAGAAGATAATTCACACTGGTTTTGTAGTACTCAGCCAGCTTTATCATAATTTCTAACGGCACTGCACGTTCTCCGCGCTCATATTTTGAATAAAGTGACTGGTCGCACATTAAATATTTTGCTACTTGCTGTTGTGTTAAGCCGGCATCCTCCCATAAATCACGGATTCTTAAATTCATAATGATCACCCTGATAAACTATATCAAAGGACATATTGTCCTAAAATCATGCGGGGTGATACAATTTCCCGACTACAAATAACTATATTTGAAGATGTTTCGATCCTCTGAGCAGGCTGCGGGTATCCTGATTGCGGCACAGAAGGAGTGTGATGAGCATCATATTTCCTCACCGGAGCCGGAGCTTCAGGTGCTTCCGTCACCGTCAGAAAATAAAATGGGGGCGGATGCGGAGTAATTAAAGTTGCACGCGTTTGCATATGAGAAGGCTCAATGTATTTGATTGCAACTTGAGACGAACGCGATTGTTTAGGGGAAGCAGCGACTAATCTGCCATGGACTTGCGGTTTATGCACTCACAGACCCAGTTCTCTTTTTATGAGCGTCAATGCAATATTAAGCGCCTTAATTCTGCGTACAAGCAAGGTGTGCGAGGAAGTGCCCTGCCTTAATTTTGGCCGAACCTTCTCACATTTGCTGATTGTTGACGTGATTGCGCGTAGAGCCTCTTCCAACTCTTCTTTCGCAAACCCTTCCATATACTCACCTTTCTAGCACTGCCAAGTAAACTTAGCCGGATTCGTCTCGTTTTCTGCCGCCACGGCGCGCAGAGCGTCCTCCATGCGCATACATTCCCCGGCCGCAAAGGCTTGAAGCTCTGCCCAAGGCGCATGGACGCCCAGTTTGTCGTAGGCGGCGGCCAGCGCGCCGTAATAAGCCAGTCCCAGACAGTGCGACGCCGAGTGTATTGTGGACGCGCATTGTCCGATTGCTCTGGCGCATGCCTGCGCGGTCGGATCGTCTTCAAGCTCACGGGCGGCGGCGTGGCAATCAAGTATTGCCGCTTTTGCCTGCGGAAGCTTGATTTTGCCGTCAAGCCATTCACGTGCGGCAAAAAGCGCGTTTTGAGGGCGGGAATCGCCGGAACAGCGTCCTTCATATATCGGTAAAATATGCGCGTAACAGTAAGAGATGCACCAATTGGCGAGCGTCACCTTGCTCTGCGTTTCAATCAGCCTCACAAGCGACTGAATGTACGGCGCGTCCCAGTCAGACAGCATTTTCCGGTGCTTGCCCATAGTTTAATCTCTCCCAATAAAGTTTACGTTTATACCGGGTATTGTATCACAGCTTGGCGAAAACGGATATATAGGTGCAGCTTCCCCCCGCCCATATGCGGTATTACTTTGGATGCAGCGCAGATGTTTCTTTATAACATTATAACAATCTTAGAGGCTACCTATGTTTTATTATAATTTCATTGATAATTGCCAATATTTGTATTATTATTGGATAAAAAGGGGAATTTGTTATGGCTGATGAAAATGAACCTATTTTCACTAAGCAAAAAGCAGCAGTGGAAGAAAAAGAGGCGGAACCTCCTAAGAGGAAAAAACCATAAATCCACCCAGGAAATTCCCAAATTATTCAATTGAAGAAATACTTAAAATACCTGCTCTTATCAAAGAAAACAATGGCGGTAATCCTTGGAATCCTGATCAACTTACACTTGCATTAGATGTAACAAAATCACGTTTTCTGCAAGGGGAATGCCCATCATTCCCAAATATAAGATTTATCATCTCTGAAAACAATTTTTAGTACATTATCCGGCATGACCCCAATGCGGTCGATGAGCTGTCTTACATATTACTGAAAGAAGTGAGTGGCTTGCTATACGCAAGAGCAGATGATAATCGGAGTCGCTTTCAGAAACTCAGCGAGCATTCTCTTAATGTCGCCAAGATGACGTCGAATAGCTGTACAACGATTGGGCTGAAATCTTTTGGGGAGCTTTTAGGACTAGTTCATGATCAGGGCAAGGCATATGACAAGTGGCAGGAGTACCTGATGGTCAATAATAATACGACTGGGACAATTCCGCACTCTGCCCCCGGCGTCTGGTTTGCACACCGCTTATTGGATAACCGGAAAGAAGCAGGCGCCGAACTGACCCTGCAGATGCTTTGCTTCGCCATCCGCGGTCATCATGGGGGAATTCATGACGCATTGACTCCGGAGGGTGAACCGGATGAACCTTTGCCGCTTTCTTATTCGGAAGATGAAAACCGTGAGGCGGAAAATAACTTTTTTGAAGAAGTCGTTTCAAGGGAAAAACTTGAAGCGCTCTTCACCGAAGCTCGCAGCGAGGTCGCGGCACTGTTTGGAAGGAGCGGCAAGCTCTCCGCTTTATCCCCCACGGCAAAGAATGAGGTAATGATATATTTGGGCTTGACTGAAAGATTTATATACTCCGCGCTGATTGACGCTGACAGAACTGACGCCGCTGCATGGGAAGCTCGAGACGATAGAATCAATGATGAGGTGCCCGACTGGAAGACTCATATTGAGAAACTCAGAGAGCATCTTGGCACTCTTGATCACAGCGGCATCGGTACCCTGCGCGAAGGCATATCCGACACCTGCTTTAATTTCATTTCAGAGACTTCGGGCATCTATAGGCTGTACGTTCCAACGGGCGGCGGCAAGACGCTCTCCGGCCTTGCCTTCGGGTTAAGCACCGCCAAACGCTGCGGGAAAGACCATATATTCATAACATCTCCGTTTCTGACTATATTGGAACAAAATGCCGCTGCTATACGAAAAGCTCTTGGAGAGAACGAAGACACAACATCAAGCGCCGTGCTCGAGCATCATTCCAATGTAGTCTTCGAGAGTGGCGACGACAGCGATGAGGCGGAAAGGCTCTTTCTGCGGCAGACGGAACGCTGGCAGTCGCCCGAGATCATAATGACCTCGTCGGTACAGCTTCTGGACGCATTGTTCGCGGGAAAAACGGCGGCGGCAAGGCGTATGCGCGCGCTTCAAAACAGCGTCATCATTATTGATGAAGTTCAGGCAATCCCTTCAAGCTGTACTTACCTTTTCAATATGGCAGCAAACTTCCTGGCATACATCTGCAATTCTGTTGTCGTGCTTTGCACCGCGACTCCACCTGCTTTGACAAAGCTCCCTTACCCCGTTCACATGAGCTGTCCCGAGGACATTGTCCCTAACGCTGCGGAGCTTTTTCACGCCTTCAAGCGTACCGCGCTTGTGTTTTCGGACAGCAGCCACGCCATGATGGCGGACGAGCTGGCGCAGTACATAATTGGAAAACTTAGAAAAAACGGCAATTGCCTCGCCGTTATGAACACCAAGTCGGTCGCACTTAACCTATACAGGCGCATAAAAGGAATGGCCGGCTCCGAAGTGAAGGTCTTCTATCTGAGCACTGAACTTTGCCCCGCGCACAGAACGGTAATTATCGAAGATATCCGTAAAATGCTTGGCAAAACTCCGGTAATCTGCATAAGCACCCAACTGATAGAAGCGGGTGTCGACATCTCGTTTCACTGCGTGGTCCGGGCTCTGGCAGGACTCGACTCTATTATTCAGGCTGCCGGACGCTGTAACCGCAACGCCAAAGGGGATATTGCCGATGTTTTTATCGTCAGGTGTGCGGACGAACGGCTTGATATGCTTCCGGACATTTCTGCGGGCGTTGAAGCAACCTCCAGACTTCTGTCCGATTTTGAGCACGAGCCGGAAAAGCTTGGCGGCGACTTGCTTTCTCCCGAGTCGATAGAAAGATACTATGGGTATTATTATACAAGACGGGAAAAATCGCTGGGATACGCCATCGGCAAGGACAATAATGCGGTAAATCTTCTGGGCTTCAACGAAAAGGCGCGGGTTGCGTTTCAGAACGAATACAAGCGGTCTTATCATCCTTCTTTGCTCGCACAGGCGTTCCGAACGGTCGGAAAGCGCTTTGCGCCGATCAGCCAGAATACCATCGGCGTCATCGTTCCATTTGGGAGTAGCGGCGCGCAACTTCAAAGTCTGATTGATTCCAAAACTTCCAGGGACCGTGCGCGCCATCTCCGAAATCTGCAAAAATTTACGGTTAACGTCTATGAGAACAAGCTCGCTGAGCTTCAGTCGAACGGGGCGCTTTCTTTCAACGAACTTTATGGCATCTGGATACTTAGCAACGGGTTCTACAGCGATGAAACCGGTATAAGCATTTCGGGTGCCGAAAAAGTTGACAACTATATATTATGAAAAGAGGTGTCACTATGCAATTTGGAAATGAGATTACCTTCAAGGTCAGCGGCAGGCGAGCGCTGTTTACCGATCCTCTGACAAAAACAGGAGGCGAGAAATTCTCCTATCCTTTGCCGACATATCAGGCTTTGAAAGGGATTACCGAAAGCATTTATTGGAAACCTACGTTCATCTGGGTCATAGACCACGTGCGGATTATGAACAAAATCCGTATGGAGGCTCAGAGCATCCGCCCCATTGAATACGGCGGCGGAATACGCTTGCTATCTACACCTACCTCACCGACGTTGAGTATCAGGTTCAGACACACTTCGTCTGGAATCAGAACCGACCCGGGCTTGAGGGCGACAGAAATGAAAACAAACATTATCTGATAGCAAAAAGGATGCTCGAAAAGGGCGGCAGAAGGGATATTTTTCTCGGTACACGTGAATGTCAGGCTTATGTCGAGCCCTGCCGATTCGGCGAGGGTAGGGGTGCCTATGACGAATTGGACGAAATGAAGTTCGGCTTCATGGTTCACGGGCTGGACTATCCCGATGAAACCGGGGAAAACGAACTCGCCGTCCGTCTGTTTGAGCCGGAAATGAGAAACGGTGTGATTGAGTTTCCTGCTCCCTCAGCATGCCCTGTCGTGCGTCCGCTCAGGAAACAGTCTGTTTGTTCATTCGAACCTGGAAAGAACTTTTCTCCTTGTGATGCCTTGTATGAAAGTGAAGGCGGATGCTTATGAGCTGGATACAAATGCTGAACGACACCTATGAAAATTGCCATTCTCTCATCGGAAAAGCGGAAACAGAGGACGGCCCGATGCTCATGCCGATAGCGCACACAACCCAGAACGCCCATATCGAGCTGGTGCTTGACATGGACGGCATCCTTCTGGGACTGCCGAGAATTATTACGGACAAAAAGAACAGTATCACCGTCATTCCTTGTACTGAGTCGTCACAATCGCGCTCGGGTTCCAATCCGGTCAATCACCCGCTGTTTGATAAATTGCAGTACCTTGCCGGCGACTATACGGATTTCGGCGGAGAAAAGGGCCGGGCCTTCCATGAAAACTATATGAAGGACCTCGAGACCTGGTGCGCGTCGCCCTACTCGCACCCGAAGGTCCGCGTTATTCTCGGGTATCTGCGCAGGAACAGCCTCGTGTCCGACCTTGTCAAAGCAAAAGTGATACCTGTTGATGAAAATGGCGGGGTAATACGCGCATGGAAAAAAGAACTCGGGAAAAACGCGGCGTTTATACGGCCGGCTCCGCTCTTTCCGACGCGCTGGACGCCTTTGTCCGAATCGACATACATGAAACCGGAAACACAGACGAGGCTTTGCTTTGGAATGACTCTGTTTTATGGGAAAGTTACATCGGATATTATCTCTCTCAGCAGGGAGATGTCGATTTGTGTTATGTGCGTGGCACGGAAATGCCCTGCTCCGATATGAGTCCTTCAAAAATTCGCGGAACCGGCGATAAGGCAAAACTTATTTCCTCGAACGACAGCTCGGGCTTTACTTATCGCGGACGCTTCACCGAACCCAAGCAGGCGGCCAGCGTCGGTTATGAAACGACGCAGAAAGCTCACAACGCGCTCAAATGGCTTATCAGCAAACAAGGCTTCCGAAACGGAGAACAGGTTTTTGCCCTCTGGGGCACGCACGGCGAACCGCTGCCGTCAATTGAGTTGGACAGTCTCGATCTGTTAATGGCTTCTTTTGGCGGCGAACCCTTACCCGATGTACAGACTGAATATGCAAAGAAGGTCAATCAGATGCTGGCGGGCTACGCCGAAAACCTGACGGAGCATAGTCAGGTCGTCGTTCTCGGGCTTGATTCCGCCACGACGGGACGGCTTTCGATAATACGCTATCAGGAGTTTTTTGGCAGCGACTTCCTCGCCCGCCTGCAAAGCTGGTATGAAAGCTGCACATGGCTGCTGGACTATAAAAAGGAGCTTGGTAAAGACAAGGGCGCTCCGCCTTTAAGAGCCTTGGGAACGCCTTCGCCGAAGGACATTCTGTTTGCCGTGTACGGCGGCAAAATCACAGACAGGCTGAAAAAATCCGCGATGCAGAGGATCATGCCCTGTATCTTGGACGGGGCGCCAATTCCGAAGGATTTCGTGCTTTCGGCGGCGCGAAGAGCCGGCAATCCGAACGCGATGGAAGTATGGGAATACCGCAAAACGCTGGCAATAGCCTGCGCTCTGATAAAAAAGTACTATTTTGATAAAGGAGTTGTTTATGAAGTGGGAGTTGATTGTGAAAATCATGGAAGGTCCTATCTTTTCGGGCGGGCGCTGGCATATTATAACTACATTGAACAGCAGGCGCTGAAGCTGAGCGACGAAAAACGCCCTACCAACGCAATACGGCTCAAGTACCAGTTCAGCCGGAGACCGGCAAAAACAATCGGCATCCTCGATCAGAAGATACAGCCGTATCTGGCAAAAGCAGATGGCAGACTGAATTACCTGGCATCCGAACTCAACAAGCTTTTAAGTGAAATTGACGGCGATAACTGCGCGAATATGACTAACGCACCGCTTGATGAAACATATCTTCTCGGTTTTTCCAGCCAGATGACCGACTTCTATACAACTAAGAAAGGGGAATAATCATGGATACAATCAAAAACAAAATCGACTTTGCGGTAATTTTTTCTGTTACAAACGCCAACCCGAACGGAGACCCGCTCAACGGTAACCGCCCCCGCGAAACCTATGACGGCTTTGGTGAGATGAGCGACGTTTGTATCAAACGCAAGATTCGCAACAGACTTCAGGATATGGGCGAAAGCATTTTCGTTCAGATGGACGAGCGTGCCGACGACGGCTTTGGCAGCCTCAGCGAAAGAGCTTCAAAAAACAGCCTGCTGAAAGAGGCGGGCAAAGATAAATCGACTTATGCCGAAGCCGCCTGCAAACAGTGGTTTGACGTACGCGCCTTCGGTCAGGTCTTTGCATTCAAATCCGGCAAGGACAAGGAAGACGGCGTCTCTGTCGGAGTGCGCGGTCCTGTTTCCATACATCCGGCGATAAGCGTGACACCGGTCGACATTGAAAGCCTTCAGATAACGAAGAGCGTCAACAGCGAACCGGGGGAGAAAAAATCCTCCGACACAATGGGAACAAAGCACCGCATTAATTTCGGACTTTATCGCTTTAACGGCAGCATTAATTGCCAGCTTGCGGAAAAGACCGGCTTCACGGACAGCGACGCGGAAAAGATCCTTGAGGCGCTCAAGGCCCTGTTTGAAAACGACGCTTCCTCCGCGCGTCCCGACGGCAGCATGGAAATCTGCTGCGTATATTGGTGGAAACACAACTGCGCCTCCGGCCAGTATTCTTCCGGGAAGGTTCACCGTTCTCTGCATGTAGAACCGACATGCGAAAACGCCCGTTCTTTCGAGGATTATTCTGTAACTCTGGACAAGCTGCCTGATTTGTCGGTTCAGCAATATGACCTGTTTTGACGACGAGGATTTTCTCCAGCTTTCAGGCTTGCAGCACTTTTTATTCTGCCGCCGCCAGTGGGCGCTGATACATATCGAGGAACTCTGGGCGGAAAACCTCCGCACGACATCCGGCGAAATCATGCACGAGCGCACCCATAACGAGGCGCTTTCCGAAAAGCACGGCGATGTGATAATCACGCGGGGAATGGGCATTTTTTCGCGTACACTCGGCATCTCGGGCAAATGCGACGTTCTGGAATTCCACAGCGGCAGCGGCGGCGTTCCGATAAACGGCTGGGACGGACTATGGCTTCCGTTTCCGGTGGAGTATAAGCGGGGAGAGCCGAAGCAGGATGACTGCGACGCTGCGCAGCTCTGCGCTCAAGCCATGTGCCTTGAGGAAATGCTTTGCTGCAAAATACCTTGCGGCGCTCTCTTTTACGGTGAAACGCGGCGTAGACTGCCCGTCGAATTCGCCGCCGAACTTCGTAAAGAGGTGACTGACGCTCTCACGGAGATGCACGAAATGTATAAGCGCGGCTATACGCCGAAGGTGAGGCCGACGAAAAGTTGCAACGCCTGTTCAATGAAAGAGCTGTGCCTGCCCGCGCTGCTGAAAAGCCGTTCTGTAAAGGAATACATGGAGGAAAACCTATGAGAAAGCTCCTCAACACTCTATTTGTTACCACAGAAGACGCTTATTTAGCTTTAGACGGGGAGAATGTTGTAATTTCGCGTGAAAAGGAAGAGCTTGCCCGTTTTCCCCTGCACGCGCTTGAGGGCATCGTCGCGTTCACCTACGTCGGAGCAAGCCCTGCCCTCATGGGTGCCTGTGTGAAAAGGAACGTGAATCTCTGCTTTTGCACCCCGAACGGTCGTTTCCTTGCCAGAGCGGTCGGCGAAGCAAACGGCAACGTTTTGCTGAGAAGAATTCAGTACCGTTGTGCGGACGACTCGAACCAAAGCTGCAGGATAGCCCGCAACATGGTCTTTGGCAAGGTGTTTAACTGCCGCTGGAGCATTGAACGTACGGTGCGCGATAACGGTATGAGAGTCGACCTTGAAAAGCTCGAAAATGCTTCCGAAACCCTGAAAAGAGCCCTACCGGAGATCGCACGCGCCGAATCGCTGAACAGTCTTCGCGGGCTGGAGGGCGAAGCTGCGGCCGTGTATTTTTCGGTACTTGACACGATGATTCTGAACAGCAAGGATGATTTCTTCTTCAGGGGGCGAAGCCGCCGTCCGCCGCTCGATAAAATGAATGCACTTTTGTCCTTTATCTATGTGTTGCTCGCAAACGACTGCGCCTCAGCCCTTGGAAGTGTCGGATTGGATTCATACGTCGGTTTTCTTCACCGTGACCGTTCGGGCAGAAACTCACTCGCACTTGACCTTATGGAGGAACTGCGTCCCTGCATTGCCGACCGGTTTGTGCTTTCGCTGATAAACAACAGCGCTGTCAGCGCGGGCGATTTTGAGGAGCGCGAGAGCGGAGCGGTTTCCATGACAGGCGATGCCCGAAAAGCTATAATCAAAGCATGGCAGGAGCGCAAGCACAACATGATAACGCACCCGTACCTCAAGGAAAAAATACCTTGGGGGCTTGTTCCGTATGTTCAAGCGCTTCTGCTTGCAAGGTATTTCAGGGATGATCTGGACGCGTACCCTCCGTTTCTATGGAAGTAGGTGATTAAATGCTTGTTTTAATCACTTACGATGTCAATACGGAGGATGCCGCAGGCAGAAAAAGGCTCCGGCTGATTGCCAAGCAATGTGTAAACCACGGGCAAAGGGTGCAGAATAGCGTCTTCGAATGTCTTTTGGACGCGTCGCAGGCTCAGGCTCTCAAGCATAAGCTATGCGCCATAATGGACAAGGGAAAGGACAGTCTGCGGTTTTATTATCTGGGAAACCGGTACGAAACAAAAATCGAACACTTCGGTGCTAAGGAAAGCTACGACCCGGAGGGCACGCTTGTGGTTTAGTGCGAAGTACAAGCTGTCATGTTTTCCTGAGGACTTCGCACCGGAAAAAGTGCAATATTTTATGGCTTACCCTGTTTGGGGAATACCTGATTCACAAAATTTGCTTAGTTTGTTGTGCAGGTAGCACAGGATTCCTTTTATATTCCTGTGCATATTTGCCGTCGCTCCCCGCACGGGGAGCGTGGATTGAAATGCGTGATGGACGCTAACGGCAATCTAAGAGATAGCCGTCGCTCCCCGCACGGGGAGCGTGGATTGAAATGATTTCCGATGAATAATAAAAGGGCGTACCTCATTGTCGCTCCCCGCACGGGGAGCGTGGATTGAAATACGCGTATAACAACGCAGTATTGGTATGATGCAGTCGCTCCCCGCACGGGGAGCGTGGATTGAAATCTTGGTACGGCTTTTACATATATCCCTGCTCCGCGTCGCTCCCCGCACGGGGAGCGTGGATTGAAATTTTTGATAGCATGCCTTGAACACGGTGAATATTTGAAGTCGCTCCCCGCACGGGGAGCGTGGATTGAAATATCATGGTTATGTCCCCTTTATTATTGTCTGTTGTCGCTCCCCGCACGGGGAGCGTGGATTGAAATATTTTTCGCACCCCTTTTTGTTAAATTATGATACGATGTCGCTCCCCGCACGGGGAGCGTGGATTGAAATCACAACACTCCGATTCAGCTTAATATCCATGACCAAGTCGCTCCCCGCACGGGGAGCGTGGATTGAAATACCTGAACCCTCGGCGGTTGTTGTGCGTGATTTAATGTCGCTCCCCGCACGGGGAGCGTGGATTGAAATCATGTCTTCTGCTTGAAATATCACAGTGTATTTTGTGTCGCTCCCCGCACGGGGAGCGTGGATTGAAATAAGATCATAAGGAGTTAATATAACGCCATCGTCGTCGCTCCCCGCACGGGGAGCGTGGATTGAAATTCAAAATGATTGAGAAAGCCGGAAGCCTCGAAGAAGTCGCTCCCCGCACGGGGAGCGTGGATTGAAATCGATTTCGACCGCAACATTATTGGGATTGTACGGGGTCGCTCCCCGCACGGGGAGCGTGGATTGAAATCCCTAGGCATTATCGGCTTCGGTGCTGGGCTGTGTCGCTCCCCGCACGGGGAGCGTGGATTGAAATGAAGAGTATCTAACTTACACATATAATATTCAAACGGTCGCTCCCCGCACGGGGAGCGTGGATTGAAATGTGTAATGAAAAAGAATGTCCGGCAAAAAATTTGGGGTCGCTCCCCGCACGGGGAGCGTGGATTGAAATTCAAACCCGATGTTGCCCGTCAGTATGGAATACGGTGTCGCTCCCCGCACGGGGAGCGTGGATTGAAATCGGCTATAACATCCAGCTTGTAAGCACCCTATTGGTCGCTCCCCGCACGGGGAGCGTGGATTGAAATCCTATTACGCCGTGGAAGATCAGCTTCCATACGGCGTCGCTCCCCGCACGGGGAGCGTGGATTGAAATAGGACAAGTACAAGCGGAGCGGCGGCGTTTTTGGAGTCGCTCCCCGCACGGGGAGCGTGGATTGAAATCAGTATATATCATGATTAAAATATACCCCGTAAGTCGCTCCCCGCACGGGGAGCGTGGATTGAAATGCCCTTCAATTCCTGCCGAATACATACAGGCTTTAGTCGCTCCCCGCACGGGGAGCGTGGATTGAAATCTGAAAATTGAGGATGAAGCTGTCCGCCGCTTCGTCGCTCCCCGCACGGGGAGCGTGGATTGAAATCATCTGCAATTCCGAGTTCATAGATATCGCTTGTTGTCGCTCCCCGCACGGGGAGCGTGGATTGAAATTGCCAGCCGTACATCCACGGATAACAGCACATGGAGTCGCTCCCCGCACGGGGAGCGTGGATTGAAATAGCGTCGCCAGCTCCGTCAGGGATGCATCTAAAATTGTCGCTCCCCGCACGGGGAGCGTGGATTGAAATTGAAATGGGTAAAGTGACCTCGCAGTTTGGCAGCGTCGCTCCCCGCACGGGGAGCGTGGATTGAAATAGATTTTTTTCTGTCCTCCTGGTGGTGGAAAAACTGTCGCTCCCCGCACGGGGAGCG
Source organism: Oscillospiraceae bacterium (assembly GCA_963678505.2). Lineage (GTDB taxonomy): Bacteria > Bacillota > Clostridia > Oscillospirales > JAVBQB01. The sequence goes on from CAXXFP010000021.1 coordinate 19,599, forward strand.
TGGATTGAAATATTACGTTTCATAGCATGTTTTGCATACCATGCGGCGTCGCTCCCCGCACGGGGAGCGTGGATTGAAATATCTACGCCAACACCGCGACGACTGCGAACAAGATGTCGCTCCCCGCACGGGGAGCGTGGATTGAAATCCTATGTTGTTTTGGCATCCCACCCATAAAGCATAGGGTCGCTCCCCGCACGGGGAGCGTGGATTGAAATACTTCGTACTCAACTACTGCGCGTACCTGCTTAGTCGCTCCCCGCACGGGGAGCGTGGATTGAAATGATAATTCTATTTGTGACATACTTTTATCTTTTCGTCGCTCCCCGCACGGGGAGCGTGGATTGAAATGTATAAGCGGTTACGCTTGATATGGATTCGACACCGTCGCTCCCCGCACGGGGAGCGTGGATTGAAATATCAAGTTTTAATAAGTATCTTAATCACCTGAGCAAGTCGCTCCCCGCACGGGGAGCGTGGATTGAAATGTCCATTAGAACATCGGCAAGCTGCGCGATCGGAAGTCGCTCCCCGCACGGGGAGCGTGGATTGAAATGTGAACTGGTTTATTCCCATCACGACATTTGTCGGTCGCTCCCCGCACGGGGAGCGTGGATTGAAATCGGATTGTAATTTTATGGTACGCCAAAAAATACTGGTCGCTCCCCGCACGGGGAGCGTGGATTGAAATGGGATTGGCGGCATGATACTTTCGCTTACTTTCGTCGCTCCCCGCACGGGGAGCGTGGATTGAAATAGGAATACAGGGAAATCGGCCGCACGTTTGCCGGAGTCGCTCCCCGCACGGGGAGCGTGGATTGAAATACAGCAAACAGTACGGCATGACCGACATGCACGAAGTCGCTCCCCGCACGGGGAGCGTGGATTGAAATGGAGGAACACGCAGGAAACGCCGCAAGCAAGCAAAGTCGCTCCCCGCACGGGGAGCGTGGATTGAAATGATTTACGCTGATCCTGATTTAATCGACGTATCTGTCGCTCCCCGCACGGGGAGCGTGGATTGAAATGATGATGCCATTTGCCAACGCAAGCACAATCGCTAGTCGCTCCCCGCACGGGGAGCGTGGATTGAAATCTTGCCGCCAAGCGTGATTTTTTCGCCCGTTGGTGTCGCTCCCCGCACGGGGAGCGTGGATTGAAATTAGGGCGCGGCGGTTGCCGTCGGATGTGTAATACTGTCGCTCCCCGCACGGGGAGCGTGGATTGAAATAACGGGGAGACTGAGCGAGGCCAGAGCCGATATGAGTCGCTCCCCGCACGGGGAGCGTGGATTGAAATGGACAAGGCTAAAAATTGGCAGATATCGCTTAATAGTCGCTCCCCGCACGGGGAGCGTGGATTGAAATGATGATGCCATTTGCCAACGCAAGCACAATCGCTGTCGCTCCCCGCACGGGGAGCGTGGATTGAAATGAGCCAAGCGTAGCGTCAACCTGTGCGCCCTCCGGTCGCTCCCCGCACGGGGAGCGTGGATTGAAATGTCGGAGTAATTAAAAGTGATGTATTCTGTCGCGTCGCTCCCCGCACGGGGAGCGTGGATTGAAATGAGCCAAGCGTAGCGTCAACCTGTGCGCCCTCCGCGTCGCTCCCCGCACGGGGAGCGTGGATTGAAATATATCAAAAAAAGCCTTAAAAAGCATAACCGACAGTCGCTCCCCGCACGGGGAGCGTGGATTGAAATTGGATCAGCTCTACGCGGAAAACGGCCAGGTAGGGTCGCTCCCCGCACGGGGAGCGTGGATTGAAATAGGTGAAGGACTCATTTGAACATACCCCCAATCAGGTCGCTCCCCGCACGGGGAGCGTGGATTGAAATTCTATCGTTAGGGGTAGGGGGGGGATGTAGCAAGCGTCGCTCCCCGTGCGGGGAGCGTGGATTGAAATGTGAACTGGTTTATTCCCATCACGACATTTGTCGCGTCGCTCCCCGTGCGGGGAGCGTGGATTGAAATAAGTCTCTTGCAGCGTAATTTGTATGCAACTCAAAGTCGCTCCCCGTGCGGGGAGCGTGGATTGAAATGGTGCAAACCGATTCCCGGACCGGACATGCTCGGCGTCGCTCCCCGCACGGGGAGCGTGGATTGAAATATTTGTCTTGCGATTGTCGTGCATCCGGTTCCGTCGTCGCTCCCCGCACGGGGAGCGTGGATTGAAATCATCCGGGGATGAAGTTGCCCGCCAGACATTCGGAGTCGCTCCCCGCACGGGGGCGTGGATTGAAATCTGTCAAACGCACCTTATGATATCAATATGCGTGCGATCGATGATAACGTCCAGAAGAAATACGCCAACAGCAAATTGCAGTATGCAACTATCCGGAATTCCCGGATAGTTCAAACGGAGGGTGAACGTCAGACCAGTCACAGTGTGAAGCGAAGTGACTTGGACCGTTTCTTCAAGCTGACGCACGACGTAAGCGAGCTCAAATAAGCTGGGCGTTCCCATTTCGTTTTCTGCGCCGTGATAATCAAAGAAAAACCGCGAAGCTAAGTTCGCAAAAACTCGGTCCCGAGGTTCCTGTTTAGATTTTCAGCAGCCGCTCATATTCCACCTGCAGAAACTCGTCCCGCTCCGCCTGCTCGCGCAGCTCCACCGCATATCGTGACCACTGCTCAAATTGAGCAGTGGTCATTTTCTTTTTCATGTATCTGCATAGTGCGCTTTATACGCCCGGTTGTAGGCAAGCCAAATCGGGTCGGTTTTGCACTTGTCGTCGTAGCGCTTCCGTGCGCCAACGTCGCGGCAGGTTTTATCCGGGTCATCCTGCAGCGGACGATCACAGTAATTTGAGTACTTGTCGACGAGCAGCAGGAACTACCGTTCGCAGTTGTCGCAACGCTTTGGCAGATAGCAGCGGCTCAGTCCCCGGAAGAAATCCACATAGAGAAACGCACCCAGACTATCAAATGTGTACGCCTCGCACAGCCTTTCCTTACCATCGTCTTGGCAGAACACCTCATAGCTCATCTGCATGGAACCGGAGGAAATCACTCGTTCCATGCTCCCTTTTTTCTCTGTCGATTGCAGATAACGGACAAAGCACTCCGCGGTCTCGCTGTCGGTGAGAAATTTTCGTTTGCTGTGGATGTGCTTGTCCAGCAGCTCCGTATCAAGCGCCAAGGCGCGCGGAACGACCTCACTTGTGACCAAGTTGGTCACAAGTCGGACGGTAAAAAGAGCATCGATGTAATTGCCAAAGATTCCGGTGAAAGCAAAACGCAGGTTCAACGCTACATACGCCTGACCGAGTTGGCTCCGGAGCTTCAGACGCTGGTCGATGAAAAGAAAATAGCCATGACTCCCGCCGTGGAGCTGTCCTACCTCAAGCCGGAGGAACAGGCTATTCTAATGCCTAATGATACTGAAAATGCACATTAATTTGGTTTATTTTTTAGTCCTTACTTGACAGCGGCTGCTCTTCGACACACCTTCGCCATGGTGGCGCTTCAAAACGGCGTGGATATCAAAACGCTCTCCGGTATGCTGGGGCATTACAGTGCGGGGTTCACGCTGGATACCTACACCCACGTCACGAACAAGATGCAGCAGGAAGCCGCCAATAAAATGGGTCAATTCATGTCCGGTGCTATCGGGTAATTTCCCCGTATGGGTCAAACATGGGTCAAAGCGGTTCAGGCGGCGCTAAAACGCGCCGCCTGAAATTCGTTTCGGAGGTGAAATAACCAATTTTTAAAAAATAAAAGTCACCGTAAAAGTCATAAAAATAGCCTTAAATCAGCTATAATGACCAATTTAAGGCTATTTTGGTCGAGGTGACAGGATTCGAACCTGCGGCCCCTTGCTCCCAAAGCAAGTGCGCTACCAAACTGCGCTACACCTCGATAAACGTTGTCCTTATAGTATAATGCATGCGCTGGCGTATAGTCAATATTTTTACAGGCCCGTAGCCACTTTACACCATTAAAAATTTATGCTAAAATCCAACTCGTATTACTGCACAAACCGTTTTACGATACGGAGATGATGACATGCGCATGCGAAAAAAGAAAAATCTGCCCGCGCGCATGGCGCGCTGCGTCGGCCTGCTTGAAGAAAGCCCCTGCGCGCTGCGCGGAAACTGGCTGGCGGCCATTGCCCCGGAAGCGAAAGCGCTTCATGTGGAGCTTGGGTGCGGCAAAGGGCGTTTTGTGTGCACAAACGCGGCGCTCAACCCGGATACCCTGTTTGTCGCCGTGGAGCGCGTGCCCGAGGCGCTGGTCATGGCCATGGAACAGGCGCATACCTCACAGCTTAAAAATGTACGGTTTATCTGCGGTGACGCCGCCGGGATTCCCGAATGGTTTGCGCCGGGCGAGGTTGACCGCATCTATATCAATTTCTGCGACCCGTGGCCCTCAAACAAGCAAGCACCGCGCCGCCTGACGCACAGGAGCTTTCTGGCTCTGTATAAAAAGGTTCTCAAAACCGACGGCGATATCCATTTTAAAACCGATAACCTGCCGCTGTTTAATTTTTCGCTCAATGAGTTTACCGCCGGTGGGTTTGCGCTTACTGACGTGACAAACGACCTTCACGCCGAGGGCTTAAACGGAGTCATGACCGAATATGAGGAAAAGTTCTCCTCACAGGGCATTCTCATCAATCGGTGTCAGGCACAGCTTGAGGAAATTTAAACCTGACTAAAGCCGGCAGCTCAAACTTTCCGATATATTCGGGATTCACTGCACAGCTTTTCCCAACGTATCCGCGCATGATTTTTGAACGATTACATACGGATGCCATAGACACGGCGCATGCCGCGTCTATGGCATCCGTAATTTATTGCGCTGGCAGCAGCTATCCGTCTTTTTTTTTGCACATGAGCGAGTACATCCGCCGCCCCGGGAAACAATACGCGTATGCGCGCGCAGCTGTACGCGCGCACAATTCACGCCCCATTGCTGTGTTTTTTTGCTTATTTTTTCTCAAAACGGGATAAACACCGATAGTTTTTTCCCATTTTTGCATCCTCTGATTCTGTATTTTTATGTTTTGACGGTATTCTTTCAAAATGAATAATACTTTACAAGGTCTTTCAAAAAGGCTATAATTTGTAGTTAAAGATACGTTTTCGGCTATGGCCGGAGGAGTGTGTGCGGCTTTGACAAATACGCAGCAAAAAATCCTGTCGCTCAAACGCGAAAAAGACGCGGTAATTCTCGCGCATTATTATCAGACAATGGATATTCAGGAGATTGCCGACCATGTCGGGGACTCCTTTGAGCTTGCCCGGCTTGCACAGCAGACCGCCGCTTCCGTCATCATCCTGTGCGGCGTGCGCTTCATGGCGGAAAGCGCCAAAATTCTCAACCCGGACAAGACCGTACTGCTGCCGGCGCCGGACGCGGGCTGCCCCATGGCCGAAATGGTTACGCCGGAGGATGTGAAAAAGCTGCGCGCACAGTATCCCGACGCCGCAGTTATGTGCTATGTCAATTCCTCGGCGGCGGTCAAAGCGGAATGCGATATCTGCTGCACCTCGTCTTCCGCCGTGCGTGTGGCAAAGTCGCTTGCGCAAAAGCGGATCATTTTCGTGCCCGACCAGAATCTGGGCGCGTATACCGCCGCCATGGTACCCGAAAAGGAGTTTATCCTGTTTAGCGGATACTGCCCCATCCACCATTTTGTTTCGGCAGACGATGTAAAGGCCGCCCGCGCGGCGCACCCGGACGCGCAGGTGCTTGTGCATCCGGAATGCACGCCCGAGGTCGTCGCGCTTTCCGACTATGTGGGCAGTACAACCGGGATATTAAATTACGTCGGACAGTCGAAAGCCAGAGAATTTATTATCGGTACGGAAATGGGCGTGGTCGAGCGCTTAAAGCAGACCTGTCCTGACAAGGCGGTTTATTTGCTGGCAAACCGCCTGCTGTGCCCGAACATGAAGAAAACTAAAATAGACGATGTGTTAAACAGCCTTGAAAAAGGCGTATATGAGATAACGCTGTCCAAGCATGAGCTGATGGGTGCGCGCGCAAGCCTTGAGCGTATGGTTTCGGTTCATTAGGGACGCTATCCTGTATCTGTTTTGCGCGATAAGGGGAAAACAGCGATGAGACGTTATGTATTTGGCCGCGGCCTTAAGCCTGAGTCGGCGCTTACCTACGATACCCTGATTATAGGCAGCGGCATCGCGGGGCTGTATGCCGCGCTCAACCTTGAGCGCAGCCTGTCCTGCGCCATTCTGACAAAGGAAGGCGTGGACATTTCCAATTCCTGGCTTGCCCAGGGCGGCATTGCCGCGGCTATCTCAAAGGATGACCGGCCGCAGTTTCATTACGAGGATACGCTGACCGCCGGCGCTGGCCTTTGCGATAAAGACGCCGTGCGCGTACTCGTCGACGAGGGGCCGGGCGATATTGATGCGCTTGTATCCCTCAATGTTCCCTTTGATCTGGATGAGGACGGCGACCTGCAGATCGGCCGCGAGGGCGGACACCGGAGAAACCGCATCGTGCACGCCCACGGCGACGCAACAGGCCGCGAGACAGTCAAGACGCTCGCCGCCCTCGCCGCCTCCCGTCCAAACATCACCTTTCTGCAAAACGCTTTTTTGGTTGATATCCTGCTTGAAAACGGCCGCGCCGCAGGCGTTGTCGTTGATCAGGACGGTACTAAAATCATTGCCGCGCGCAGTATCATTTTGTGCACGGGCGGCATCGGCAATATTTATATCCACTCCACAAACCCCTCCATTGCCACAGGCGACGGGCTGGCCGCCGCGCTGCGCGCCGGCGCTCGGCTGAAGAACATGGAGTTTATTCAGTTTCATCCGACCGGGCTATACTGCGACAAGCCCGAAAGCCGCTCTTTTCTCATCTCGGAGGCGCTGCGCGGCGAAGGCGCAGTGCTGCGAAACAGCGCGGGCGAACGCTTTATGGTGGGCCGGCATCCCATGGCCGAGCTTGCCCCGCGTGACATTGTGGCGCGCGGCATTGTCAATGAAATGCAAAAGACCGGCGCCGATCACGTTTTTCTTGATATCACGGCTTTGACCGCCGCCCATCTGTCGGAACGTTTTCCGACGATCTACGGCGAGTGTCTCAAACGCGGCATCGACATATCAAAACAGTATATCCCGGTTTGTCCGGTTCAGCACTACATGATGGGCGGCATCATCACCGATTTAAACGGCATGACGGATATCCCGGGGCTGTATGCCTGCGGCGAGGCGGCACACACCGGCGTACACGGAGCCAACCGGCTCGCCTCAAACTCCATGCTCGAATGTCTGGTGTTCGGCCGCAGGGCCGCGCGCCACATCTCCGAAACGCAGGCTCACATACCGCTCAGGATCCCGGCTCTGCCCATTCCCGAACCGGTTTCCGGCACGGCGCCGGATGCTGAAGAGCTGAAAAAACGCATTCGTACCATTATGAGTAAAGACGGCTGGGTCATCCGGGACAAGCAGGGTCTGACACGCGGCCTTGAACAGATGACAGAAATTTTCAACAGCCTTGAAAATTGTGCGCTTATTAGTAAAGAATTGATCGAAGTGCTCAATATGGCGACCGTATCCGTCCGGATTTTATCGGCCGCACTTGCGCGCGAGGAAAGTGTGGGCGCCCACTTCAGAAAGGACTGATCGGCTTGTTTAGTTATGAAATTGACCGGATTATTCAAAACGCACTGAGTGAGGACATCGGTTCGGGCGACGTGACCACCGAGGCCTGCGTGCCCGAAGGCGTCCATGTCCGCGGAATTTTTGTCGCCAAAGAACCGGGCGTAGTGTGCGGACTTGAGGTTCTCCGGCGCGTTTTTGCGCTCATCGACACGGAGGTTCATGTGATATGCCGGGTGGCCGAGGGGCAAAAGGTGTCAAAGGGCGACATTTTAGCCGATATTGAAGGGCCGGCCCGCGCGGTGCTGACCGGCGAGCGCACGGCCCTCAACCTGCTCCAGCGCATGTCCGGCATCGCCACGCGCACCGCGCAGGCAGTCGCGGCCGTTGCAGGTACGAAGGCGCGCATCACCGACACGCGTAAAACCACGCCGGGTCTGCGCATACTGGAAAAATACGCCGTGCGCATCGGCGGGGGCAGCAACCACCGCATCGGCCTGTCCGACGGCGTGCTCATCAAGGATAACCACATCGTCGCCGCGGGGGGCATCGCCCCGGCCGTCGCCGCCGTGCGCCGGCGCATTCCCCACACGCTCAAAATCGAGGTGGAAACCACGGATTTTGCGCAGATCGATGAAGCGCTTGAAGCCGGTGCGGATATCATCATGCTCGACAATATGACGACCGGGCAGATGGCGCAGGCAGTCAAACAAATCGGCGCACGCGCGCTCGTCGAGGCGTCAGGCAACATGGGCGACCGGGATTTAAACGAGGTCGCGCACACGGGCGTGGACATCATTTCCATCGGCGCGCTGACGCACACGGTGCGCGCGCTGGATATCAGCTTAAAGTTTATTTAGTGCTCAATAGCTGTGGTACGGCTCCTATAACGTTTTTTGTTTTTTAAGCAGAATACTATCGACATAACTAAACCAGCCGCAGGCTTTCGCCTGCGGCTGGTTATGCTTTGTGCTGTTTTATTTTCCCGAATAGTAATTGATCAAACAGCCGGACAGAATGATGTCCCGCTCTTCCCGCGTCAGCTTAAACAGCTTGAGGGTCACACGCTCCGTTTTGCCGTCCGCGCGCAGCAGCGTGGCGGAGATTTCGGTGTCGTCGCTTTCAAGCGCCGCGCGGATGCCCGGAATATAAAACCGGTCGCTGGGCTTTATGCCCGATTTCTCCAGCCCGTCATAGACAAAGGGGATCATGCCCCAGTTGAGCACGTTTGAGCGGTAACGCTTGGTGGCGTATTCCTTTGCGATGTTTGCAACGCCGCCGAGTACGCGCTGGCAGGAGGCCGCCTGTTCACGCGCGGAACCGTCGCCGGGCTTGAGTGCGGTAATCACGCTGCCCAGTCCTGTTTTCTGCGCGTCATAGCCACAAAGCGCGTCGGCAAGCGGCCCGGTTGGCGCCTGGCCTTCGTGAAGCGTGCGGCGCTCGGCTTCAAGCGCTGCGGTTTCCTTCGCGCGCCCGACATACGCGGGATCCTTGCGCGAAAGGGTAAACTCGGCAAGTTTATAAGGATTTGAGCGGTAGGACGAGGTTTCCCCGGAAGGGATAAGCTCATCGGTCGTGGTCACCGGGTCGTAAATGGCGCACGCAACGCTTAAAAGCAGATCCTCCGGCATGGGGATCATCTTCGGCCAGTCGGCAATGTTGGGGCCGAACACCAGTTCATTTTCCGGCTGCGGCTTGCCCGCGCCGAAATAGACCCGGTTTTGATAGGGACTCCCGTCATAGCGGTAGCCGTCGCTGACCGGGTCCGCCGGCGGGTTGGGCAGCTCCGTCGCAGCGGTCAGCCTGCCCTTATTGAGCGCTGTTGCGGCGATGGAACGCGCGTCCATGAGCGCGACATAGGCGATCTGCCCCGCGCCGGGCTTACTGCCCTCGCGGCTCGGAAAATTGCGCGTGGTATGGCGGATGGAAAACCCGCCGTTTTGCGGTACGTCGCCCGCGCCGAAGCACGGCCCGCAGAAAGCCGAACGCAGCGTGGCGCCCGTGGAAACCAATTTTTCCAGCGCGCCGGAGCGCATCAGCTCGAGCATAACCGGCTGACTGGAGGGGTACAGCGAAAGCCCGAACGCGCCGTCGCCGATGGAATGCCCATCTAAAATCGCGGCCGCGCGAAGCATATTGGCATACATGCCGCCCGAGCAGCCCGCGATGACGCCCTGATCGGCAAACAGGCTGCCGTCCCTGATCTTTCCGGAAAGCGGAACGGGCAGGGTTTTCAGCTCGAACATCTTTTTCGTGTCCTCGTCGACGCTGTTGAGGATATCGCGCAGGTTTTCCTTAAATTCGCGGATGGAATACACATTCGACGGGTGAAACGGCAGCGCAATCATGGGCTCCACCCGGCTTAAATCAATGGTGATGAGCGCGTCGTAATACGCGGTGTCCGCGGGTGTAAGCGCGCGGTAATCCTGCGCGCGCCCGTGAAGCGTCAGCCAGTCGCGCACCACCTCGTCGGTCGCCCAGACTGAGGACAGGCAGGCCGTCTCCGTGGTCATCACGTCGATGCCCAATCGATAATCCATGCCGAGGCTTTCAATACCCGGGCCGAAAAACTCAAGCACCTTGTTTTTGACCAAACCGTCTTTAAACGTAGCCCCGATGAGCGCAAGCGCCACATCCTGCGGCCCCACGCCCGGACGCGGGCTGCCTGTCAGGCACACGCCCACGATTTCGGGATAGGCAAGGTCGTAGGTCTGGCAAAGCAGCTGCTTGACAAGCTCCGGACCGCCCTCGCCGATGGCAAGCGTCCCCAATGGGCCGTAACGGGTGTGACTGTCGGAGGCCAAAATCATTTTGCCGCAGCCGGCATAACGCTCGCGCATGTACTGGTGGATGACCGCCAGATGCGCGGGCACGAACTCCCCGCCATATTTCTTTGCGGCGGAAAGACCGAAGACATGGTCGTCCTCGTTGATGGTGCCGCCCACCGCGCACAGGCTGTTGTGGCAGTTGGTCAGCACATACGGTACCGGAAACCGCGTAAGCCCGCTTGCGCGCGCCGTCTGCACGATGCCGACATAGGTGATGTCGTGCGAGGCCATGGCGTCAAAGCGCAGCTTAAGCTGCGCCATATCGTCGTGCGTATTATGGCTTTTTAGAATATCCCAGGCGATGGTTCCCTTTTTTGCCTGATCAATGGCAGCTTGTCCGCCCGGTATCTTTTCCGCGGGGAAAACCTCGCCGTTTATCACGCAGGCGCCGTTTTTTATAATGGACAGCATATTTGTTACCTCCGGGTTTATTTGGGGGGTGTTTTAGTTTCTCAGGCTGTGCAGCGGCGCGGGAATGCGTCCGCCGCGGGCGATAAATTCGTCGCTCTTAAAGCGGCTGACCGGCATGACAGGGGCTGTGCCCAAAAGTCCGCCGAAATCGATCTGATCGCCCACTTCAAGGCCCGGCGCGGGAATAATGCGCACAGCGGTGGTTTTATTGTTGACCACGCCGATGGCCGCTTCGTCGGCAATAATGGCTGAAAGGGTCTCAGCGGAAGTGTCTCCGGCGACGGCGATCATATCAAGCCCCACCGAGCATACGCAGGTCATAGCCTCAAGCTTTTCAAGCGTCAGCGAGCCCCTTCTTACGGCGTTGATCATCCCAATGTCCTCGCTGACCGGAATAAACGCGCCGGAAAGCCCGCCGACATGGCTTGAGGCCATCACGCCGCCTTTTTTAACCGCGTCGTTAAGCAGGGCAAGCGCCGCGGTGGTACCCGGCGCGCCGCAGGACTCAAGCCCCATTTCCTCCAGAATATGCGCGACACTGTCGCCCATGGCGGGCGTGGGCGCGAGTGACAAATCCACCACGCCGAACGGAACGCCCAGACGGCGCGAGGCCTCCTGCGCCACAAGCTGCCCCATCCGGGTGATGCGAAAGGCCGTCTTTTTGATGGTTTCCGCCACAACGTCAAAGGGTTCGCCCCGGACGGCCTTGAGCGCGTGGTGCACGACGCCCGGGCCGCTCACGCCGACATTGATGACGCATTCCGGCTCGCCCACGCCGTGGAAGGCGCCCGCCATAAAGGGGTTGTCCTCCACGGCGTTTGCAAACACCACAAGCTTCGCGCAGGCAAGCCCGCCGCGATCGGCGGTGAGCGCAGCGCACTGCTTGATGACGCGTCCCATGCGCGCGACGGCGTCCATGTTGATGCCCGCGCGGGTGGTGGCCACATTGACTGAGGAGCAAACATACTGCGTCTGCGCCAGCGCCTCGGGAATCGATGCAATGAGCCGCTCGTCTCCGGGGGTAAAGCCCTTGTGCACAAGGGCGGAAAAACCGCCGATGAAGTTTACACCCACCTCACGCGCGGCGCGGTCAAGCGTCTGTGCGATCATGACATAGTTATCCGTCTGGCAGGCCTCTGCAACGATGGAAATGGGTGTGACCGAGATGCGCTTATGGACGATGGGGATGCCGAATTCGCTTTCGATCTGCTCGCCGGTTTTCACAAGGTCGCGCGCGCAGCGCGTGATCTTGTCATAGATCCGGCGGCAGCACTCCTCAACATCCGGATGGGCGCAGGACGTAAGCGAAATTCCCATGGTAATGGTGCGTATATCCAGATGCTGCTGGTCTATCATTTCAATGGTCTGCATGATTTCACTTTTATTGAGCATAAGTAACCGCCATTTCATCGCGCAGAATATTTAAACGTAACCCGCCCCCGGTCATACCGCGCGTAAGCTGTCCGGCGGTCAAAAAGAATGCTCCGCCCAGTCCTCTATATGCGGTGCATCGCGCTGAAAATATCCTCGCGCTGGATGCGGATGGACAGGTTCTCTTTTGTACCGTTGCGGTCAAGCTCCTCACGCAGCTGATCGAAGGCAACAGAGCTGCCCGCCGTGTCTACGAGCATGATCATGGTAAAATACTCCTGCATGACCGTCTGGCTGATATCCAGAACGTTGATTCCATGACTGGCCAGCAGCGCGCAAACCTGCGCGATGATGCCGACGCGGTCGTGTCCGATTACGGTGACGATTGCCTTCATAGCTGTCCTCCATCTGCCGCGGCATGCCGCGCGCCGGCGATTTGTTGCTTATAAAAACGCCGTTTATGCAATATTATTACGCTTCATTATATTGTTTTTCCCTATAAATTGCAATGTCAAAGTATTTCAAAAAGGGGCGGCAAACCCGCTGTTTTCATGTCAAAACGGATAGTTTTTTTGAGTAATCCAACTTATTAGCGCTTCAGAGTACAGACGATTTGCATTCCATACCCCACGCCCCGGGTGATCGTTCCCGAAAAAAACAGCGCGGGGGTCAGCCCCCGCGCTCTGATACCTGCCAATTTACCCGCTAAACGGAAAACAGCCACTTTAAAAACAGCAGCAGCGCAAGCCCGGGAAGCCCCAGCACGCCGATAATGAGCGCGTTTAAAAGATTAAGCCCCAGCGTTACGCCTGTGTATGTACCCAGCAGGTTAAAGATAAACACCCCCGCAAAGCCGAGCACCGTGTTAAGCAGGAGCTTTGCCGCCCAGCGCAGCGGCGCTGAAAACAGCTTGATTACGGCAAGGATCATAATAAGTACAAACGCTCCGATCAAAACCTGCTGATAAACCGGCATATTAAGCTCAGCCCCTTCTCCGCTTACAATTAAAGCGCTGAAAACATCCGCCTGCCGGCGCAAGCCGGTAAGCGCCTTACTCTGCTCCTGACCGCCTAAAAAACACGTTCATCGCGGCGCGGGTATTTATCTTTTTGACCGGGCATCCGCTCTCCGATTCTACACCTGCGACGCCTGCGCCGTTTCTTTTTCCTTCAGCCGTCGAAGCAGATAGGAATGACGCGCCTGAAGGGCGTTAAGCTCATACACGCTTTCATCCACCAGTTCCGGCTCGGCAACGTTATCAAAATAAATGCGCGCAAAATGCAGCTGCTCGCGCGTATGCATCAGCGCTTCAATCAGTTCCCGCTCCTCGGCATCCGGCTTGTGCCCGGATTTCTTAAAAAGTGAAAAGGCTCTGGCTGCCTGTGCCATAATAAACGCCCCTTTCAATAGTATATATATTTCCATTTTGGACAAATAATGCCAGCTTTATTCAAGCGGGCGGAGTTTATATTCCCTCATTCAATCCTATGTGCGCTGCCTCGTTTTTGTGTCCTGTTATCCAGTATTTACCATTCATAGCGCACGCATTCCGACATACAATAAGCTCGGACACAAAGACAGCTTATGTTTTCAGGTCGGTGCCATTTCGGATATTCAGGCGAATGACTAAAACAGACAGGCAGTAAAATAGGTTTATCAAAACAGCTTTATTTTTTCAGTGTGAAGCGGCATATGGTGTGCCATTAGCTAAACCTCAACGAAAATATGCCTGTGTTCTTTGTGTTTATTGCATCCCGTGCAGGGTCTGGTGCCTGAAACGGCAGATACGACACAAGGGTGCCGCGAAAACGCGGTACCCTTGTGGTTTTTTTGCGCGCAAACAGAGCGCGGCTCCCCGCCCTGCCGCCTGTGTGCAAGGCTTGACAGACCCGCCATATCCCTATATTATTGAGTTAATCTTTGCCATATTCGGGTTTAAAATCAGTATAAAAACCATTCAAGGAGACGTCATCGTGAAAAAAAACGCCCAGCCGCGTGACTACGGCAATGAAAGCATATCGCAGCTCAAGGGCGCCGACAGGGTACGCAAGCGCCCGGGCGTCATCTTTGGTTCGGACGGACTGGACGGCTGTGAGCACGCTTTTTTTGAAATTCTCTCAAACGCCATTGATGAGGCTCGCGAGGGCTTCGGCTCTCTTGTCAATATCACCCGCTACGCGGATAAATCCATTGAGGTGGAGGATTTCGGCCGTGGCTGCCCGGTGGATTTCAATGTCGGCGAGCAGCGCTTCAACTGGGAGCTTGTCTTCTGCGAGCTGTACGCGGGCGGCAAGTACGACAACAATGACGGGGAAAACTACCAGTATTCCCTTGGGCTTAACGGGCTCGGCTCATGCGCTACGCAGTATGCCTCCGAGTACACGGATGTCACCGTCTGGCGCGACGGTTTTGAATACAGCCTGCATTTTGAAAAGGGCGAAAATATCGGTGGGCTTTCAAAAAAGCCGACCGAACGCAAAAAAACAGGCTCGCTGATCCGCTGGCGGCCGGATATCGATGTATTTACCGACATCGACATTCCGCTTGAATACTTTAAGGACACGCTCAAGCGACAGGCCGTTGTCAACGCGGGCGTCACGTTCCGGCTGCGCAATGAGGTAAATGGGAAATTCGAAACTGAAGAGTTCATGTTTGAAAACGGCATCGTCGATTATGTGCGCGAGCTTTCAGACGGACAGGGGCTGACCGAGCCGCGCTTCTGGCAGGCCGAGCGCCGCGGCGCCGACCGTCCGGACAAGCCCGAGTATAAAGTGCGTCTTTCGGCGGCTTTGCTGTTTTCCAACACCGTCAGCCGCATTGAATATTATCACAACTCCTCCTGGCTCGAGTACGGCGGCTCGCCCGACAAGGCGGCGCGTTCCGCCTTTGTCTCCGCTATTGACGCATACCTGCGCCAGAACAATAAATATCAAAAAGGCGAAAGCAAAATAACCTTTCAGGATGTGCAGGACTGTCTGGTTTTCATCAGCTCCAGCTTCTCCACCTCCACCTCTTATGAAAATCAGACAAAAAAGGCCATCACCAACAAATTTGTGCAGGAGTGCATGACGGATTTTCTTCGCACTAATCTTGAAATTTACTTTATTGAGAATAAACCCGACGCGGAAAAAATTGCTGAGCAGGTGCTCATCAACAAACGAAGCCGCGAAAGCGCGGAAAAAGCAAGGCTCAACCTGAAAAAAAAGCTGTCAGGCTCGCTGGACATCGCCTCGCGCGTTCAGAAATTTGTCGACTGCCGCACGCGCGATACGTCGCGCCGCGAGCTTTATATCGTCGAGGGCGATTCGGCGCTGGGCGCCTGCAAGCTCGGGCGCGACGCGGAGTTTCAGGCCATCATTCCCGTGCGCGGAAAGATTTTAAACTGCCTGAAAGCCGAGTACGACAAGATCTTTAAAAGCGAGATCATCACGGACCTGATCCGCGTGCTTGGCTGCGGCGTGGAGGTGCATTCGCGCCACGTCAAGGATTTAAGCGCGTTTGATTTGTCCGGGCTGCGCTGGAACAAGGTCATCATCTGCACCGACGCCGACGTCGACGGCTTCCAGATCCGCGCGCTCATCCTCACCATGCTCTACCGGCTTGTCCCCACGCTGATACAGGAAGGGCTTGTGTACATCGCCGAGTCACCGCTTTATGAAATCACCTGCAAGGGAAAAACCTTTTTCGCTTATTCCGACCGGGAAAAAGACGAGCATCTCGAAACGATCAAAAACAGCAAATACACCATTTCGCGCTCAAAAGGATTGGGTGAAAACGAGCCGGACATGATGTGGCTGACCACAATGAACCCCGAAACCCGCAGGCTCATCCGCGTTTTGCCCGAGGCCGCGGACCTGACCACTCAAATGTTTGACCTGCTGCTGGGGGATAACCTGGCCGGACGCAAGGAATTTATCGCAGAAAACGGGTTTCGTTACCTTGAGTTGGCCGACATCAGCTGACGCGCCTTACCCGCGGGCGCCTTAATCGGTCTTTACGCAGCCAAACCAAAAAAGATCGTATTTGAAAGGGCAACATATGACAGGACTGCGCTTTAGCGATCTGCGAATCGAGGACCTCCATGAGAACCTGCTTGAGCCCTTTGTCCGACATCAGCAGGTAAAAAAGTGCTGGAGAAAAGAAAGCGGAAGCTGGGTATTAACGAGTATCCCGTTCGTTGAAGAATGGGATTTCAATGAGAAACGGCTGATTATTAAGGAACTCATGGAGACCGCACTAAACGGCGGCATTGTGACAGGCTGTTTTTCAGATGATGTGCTGGTGGGATTTGGTGCGGTAGACAGCCAGCCTTTCGGCAGTGAAAAACAGTATCTGCAATTGTCGCAGCTGCATGTAAGCTGTCATTTCAGAGGTCACGGGATCGGCAGGCAGCTGTTTTCCCGCTTATCTGTATCCGCTAGGGCGCTTGGCGCGCAAAAGCTCTATATATCCGCGCATTCCTCTGAGGAGTCACAAGCCTTTTATCGTGCCGTCGGATGTACCGACGCAGCCGAAATAAACCGTTTTCTTGCAGATAAGGAGCCCTGCGACTGCCAGCTGGAATATATCCTGTAGCAAAACCGAGTGTGTTTCTGCGGGCAGCGCAATGACCGAAATCGCCCTCATTCATGCCAAAAAGGACTGAGTACATGCCCCCGAAAAAAGAAAAACCTGCCGTCAACAGGCAAAACCCGAATGTGGAAGGGCTGCACGCCGAGGTTCTTGACCAGCCCATTACGCAGACGCTCGAGCAAAACTATATGCCCTATGCCATGAGCGTCATCGTGTCCCGCGCTATCCCTGAGATAGACGGCTTTAAGCCCTCGCACCGGAAGCTCCTGTACACCATGTACAAGGCGGGGCTTTTGTCCGGTGCGCGCACAAAATCGGCAAACATCGTCGGGCAGACCATGCGCTTGAATCCGCACGGAGACAGCGCGATTTATGAGACCATGGTTCGCCTTTCACGCGGCTACGAGGCGCTGCTGACCCCGTTTGTCGATTCCAAGGGCAATTTCGGCAAGGTCTATTCGCGCGACATGGCCTATGCCGCCTCCCGTTATACCGAGGCAAAGCTCGACGCCATCTGCACCGAGCTTTTTACCGATATTGACCGCGACACGGTCGATTTTATCGACAACTACGACAGCACCATGAAAGAACCCACGCTGCTGCCCACTACATTTCCGAACATATTGGTCAGCGCCAATCAGGGCATCGCCGTTGGCATGGCAAGCATGCTGTGCGGTTTTAATCTGGCCGAGGCTTGCCGCGCGACGGCGGAATACATCAAAAATCCCGCCGCGGACCTTCTGTCCGTCATGCCCGCGCCCGATTTTTCTACCGGCGGCGAGCTGATCTACGACGAGGCCGCCATGCGGGAAATCTACGCGACCGGGCGCGGCCAGTTTAAGCTGCGTGCACGCTGGCGCTACTTAAAAAAGGAAAACCTGATTGAAATCTACGAAATCCCCTACACCACAACCGTGGAGGCCATCATAGACAAAACCGCCGATCTGATCAAGTCCGGCCGCCTTCGTGAAATCGCCGACATGCGTGATGAGACGGACTTGAAGGGCTTAAAGCTCACCATCGACCTTAAGCGCGGGGTAGACCCAGACAAGCTCATGCTCAGGTTATTTAAGCAAACGCCCCTCATGGATACCTTTTCCTGCAACTTTAACCTGCTCATCGCGGGCACGCCCCGCGTACTCGGCGTCGCGGGTATTCTCGAGGAATGGTCGGCGTGGCGTGTCGAATGCGTGCGCCGCAGGCTTCATTTCGAGCTTTTACGTAAAAAGGAAAAGCTCCATTTGTTACTGGGTCTTAAAAAAATTCTGCTGGACATCGACCGGGCCATCCAGATCATCCGGCAGACCGAGGAAGAAGCCGAGGTCGTGCCGAATCTCATGATCGGCTTCGGCATCGACCAGGTGCAGGCGGAATATATCGCCGAAATACGCCTGCGCAACATCAACAAGCAGTATATTCTCAAACGCATTGAGGAAACCTCTGAATTGGAAAGCGAAATCAGAGACCTTGAAAACGCGCTTTCCGACCGCTCGCGCATCAGGAAAATAATCGTCGGAGAGCTTGAAAACGTCGCCAAAAAGTATGGCGCGCCGCGCAAAACCGACCTTGTTTATGAGCATGAGGTGGAGGAATACAAGGAAGAAGAGCACATTGAGGATTATCCCGTGCATGTATTTCTTTCGCGGGAGGGATACTTTAAGAAAATCACCCCCCAGTCGCTGCGTATGTCCGGCGAGCACAAGTATAAGGAAAATGACGCGATCAGTCAGACGTTTGAGGCCAGCAACAAGGCGGAGCTTCTCATATTTACCAACAAGTGCCAGTGCTACAAGGCGCGCCTGTATGAGTTTGACGACTCAAAGGCCTCCGCGCTGGGTGATTATCTGCCCTCAAAGCTCAATATGGACGAGGGAGAAAACGCCGTATTTATGTGCCTGCCGGGCACTTACGCCGGCAGCGTGTTATTTCTGTTTGAAAACGGGAAGGCTGCGCGTATAGAGCTTTCTTGCTACCAGACGGTATCCAACCGCCGCCGGCTGACCGGCGCGTATTCGGACAAATCTCCTCTTGTCGCGGCCATCCACCTGGAGGGGGATACCGAGCTTGCGCTTTATTCCTCCGATACCCGTGTGCTTATTCTGAGCACCGCGGCGCTCGCACCCAAGTCAACGCGCTCGGCGCAGGGTGTGTCGGTCATGTCTGTCAAGGCCAAGCACAAGCTTGTTAAGGCCGTGTCCTTTGCAGTCTCAGGTATTTTGAATCCCTCCCGTTACCGCACGCGCAATCTGCCCGCGGCAGGCGCGCTGCTGCGTCCGGAGGATGTGGGGCAAACCCAGCTGGGACTGGAAATATAGCCGCGCAAGGGTTCTGTTGTCCGGGTTTTTACGCTGATAAAGCTCCGGGCTTCCCGCCACGGCTCCGCGCAGCCGCGCCGAACCTATCCCTACCCTTTGTCTTCATTCAGAGCGCCGTATACACGGCGCTGACCGGTCTACTCAGTAAGGAGCGTGAATATGACCCAGCAAAAGCCTCGGTTCATCAAGCATATTTCTAAATATGCCCTTGTCACCTTCGGCGCGGCGCTGATGGCAGTGGCCGTCAATATGTTCCTCGAGCCAAACCGCATCGTGTCGGGCGGCGTAACGGGCCTTTCCATGACCGTTAATTTTCTGTTCCCGCAGATTCCCATCGGCACGCTTGTGCTGGTTATCAACATCCCCCTGTTTTTACTCAGCTGGAAATTTGTCGGCAGCCGGTTCCTGTTTAGCACCATATACGGCACCACCATTTTTTCCGTGCTCATTGACCTGAGCGCGCCGTTTCTGCCCGCGATCAATATCGAGCCCTTGCTGGCCGCGGTATTCGGCGGCGTATTTATGGGCGCCGGGATGGGCATCGTGTTTTTGTGCGGTGCGACGACCGGGGGCAGCGATGTGGCGGCCAGACTTATCAAGCTGCTGGTTCCGCATGCCCAGATGGGACAGCTGATTTTGCTGATCGACGCGGTCATCATCACGCTGGCGGGCATTGTTCTGGGCAGCATCAGCGGCTCCTTTTATGCGGCGATCACCATCTATGTTGATTCCGTCGTGCTGGATAAAATCCTTTACGGCACGAACTACGCGCGCGTGGCGTATATCATCAGCGAAAAGCACCAGGAAATCGCGCAGGAGATCGTCGGCAAGCTCCGGCGCGGCGTCACCTTTCTCAACGGCCAGGGCGCCTATTCAAACAAGGATAAAAAGGTCCTGCTGTGCGTCATCAAGCGTCAGCAGATCGCAAGCCTGAAAAGCCTTGTCAAGGGAATCGACCCCGACGCATTTGTTATCCTCAGCGAAGCCAACGAGGTGCTGGGCGAGGGCTTCGGCGTGTATGACAAAAACGCCATGTAACCATATGTGAAACAACGCCCGCCCCCTATACGAAAAAACACCCGGAAAGAGGAAAAACATGCCATTTAAAGCAGTTATATTTGATCTGGACGGTACGCTTTTAAATACCATTGACGATATAAAGGACAGTATGAACCTTGCGCTTGAAGAACACGGATTTATGACGTATGACGAGCAGGCCTACAAGCTGTTTGTGGGCAACGGCATGCGCGTGCTCACCGAGCGCGTGCTCGCGGACGCAAACGCTACGGAAGAGCAGACGCAGGCGGTGTTCGACCGTTTCATGGCGCATTACGGACGTTTGCAGAAAGCCAAGACCCGCGCCTACGACGGCATCCCCGAAACGCTTGACGCGCTTATTAAAAAAGGCGTGCGTCTGGCGGTGCTGTCAAACAAGGCCGAGGCGAATACCCGGTCGGTGGTCGCATGGTATTTTCCCGACGTTCCTTTTGAAATGGTGCTCGGGCAGCGCGACGGCGTGCCCGCCAAGCCCGACCCGGCCATGGCGCTGGAAATCGCTGTGCGCATGCGACTTTCCGTAGAGGAAATCCTGTATGTCGGCGACACGGGTGTTGATATGCGCACGGCCGTTTCGGCGGGTATGTTTGCCCTGGGCGTGCTGTGGGGCTTTCGCAGCGAGCAGGAGCTCACCCAAAACGGTGCAAAAAAGATTATCAACAGGCCCGCGCAGATTCTGGAGCTTGTGTAACGCGATTTTATCCCCTTCAGCCTGCACAGGCAAAAAACAGTCGTTAACCCCATATTGACGATAAAGAAGAAGGTATGCGCATGATTAAGACAATCGATTTGCGAAGCGATACTGTGACGCAGCCCACGCAGGCAATGCGTGACGCCATGGCAAACGCGCCCGTAGGCGACGATGTCGCCGGCGAGGATGTGACCGTAAACCGGCTTCAGGAGTACGCCGCGCAGCTCATGGGCAAAGAGGCGGCGCTGTTCGTGCCCTCGGGCACGATGGGAAACCTCATCAGCGTGATGGTACATACGCCCGAGCGAAAAAACGAAATCATACTCAGCAAAACCGCCCATATCTTTGTAAATGAGGGCGGCGGCTACGCGCATCTGGCGGGCGTTTCCGCAAATACGCTCGACACCCCGGGCGGGGTATTCGATCTAGACGAACTGGAGGCCTGCATCCGGCCGGAAAACGTCCATTATCCTATTACTAAGCTCATCTGCATGGAAAACACGCACAACTGCTCCGGCGGCGCCGTCATTTCCATGGAGCACATGGCGCAGGTCAGCTCGCTTGCAAAACGGTACGGGCTGAGTATGCACCTCGACGGGGCGCGGATCTTCAACGCGGCGCTCGTGCTGGGCGTAAAGCCCCGTGAAATCGCCGCATATTTTGACTCGGTGCAGTTTTGCCTGTCCAAGGGCCTGAGCGCCCCGGTCGGCTCGCTGATCGTCGGCAGCAGTGCTTTCATCGAACAGGCGGTTCATATCCGCAAAATGCTCGGCGGCGGCATGCGTCAGGCCGGCATTCTTGCCGCGGCCGGTTATGTGGCGCTCACGGACATGGTCGACCGGCTGGAAGAGGACCATAAAACGGCGCGCATCCTTGGCGAAGGGCTGGCGCAGATACCGGGCATCAGCCTTGATCTGGCCGCCGTGCAGACAAACATGGTTTATTTCAATATCCGACAGCTGGGGCTGACGGCCGGTCCCTTTTTACTTATGCTCAAAGAAAAGGGCGTTCTCGCCTATGACACCGGACTGTATGATATCCGCTTTGTGACGCACCGGCACATCAGCCCGGAAGACGCCATTGAGGCCGTCAGACTGGTGGCGCAGGCGGTCGGACAGGCGTAACGGGATTTAACCCGCGCAGGATTTTAAAAAGCAGCCTTGTAAACATAAAGCGAGCCCCGTTCGGGGCTCGCTTTATGTTTACACTATATCCGTCATTGACAGGCGTTCAGCGCCCGCCGTCTGATTTCTTGCGCTGCACGCAGGCGTTTAAATCCTTATAACTTTGGCAGGCGGTGCAGTTAAGGCACACATCGACCGGCTCTCCCCTTTTCGCCTTTTCAAACCAGAGCGGGTCGGCGATCAGCCCCCGGCCGATTGCGGTATAATCGCACAGGCCGTTTTCAATCAGCCAGGACGCGGCCTGCGGCGTTTTTATTTCGTTGACGGCGATTACAGGAATGCCGACATGTTTTTTCACCTGCGCGGCCATATATACGCAGTAGTTATACGGGTAAGCCCACGGCGCGGCCTGCTTTGTCATGTCCTTGACCCCGTTTGAAACATGGAGCACGGAAACGCCGGCTTTTTCCAGAATTTCGGCCGCGGTGACGCCCTCTTCAAGCGTGGGGATATTGGCCCCGAAACGGTAACCAATAATAAACTCGCTGCCGCAGGCGCGGCGAACACCGTCAATGATTTCGCAGGAAAGACGCAGCCGGTTTTCAAGCGTCCCGCCGTATTCGTCGGTGCGCCGGTTGGAAGTGGAGCACACAAACTGGTCAAGCAGGTACCCGTGCGCACCGTGCAGCTCGACGCCGTCAAACCCGGCTTTTTTTGCGCGCACCGCGGCCAAAATGAACGCTTCGCGGATGTCTTCGATTTCCGCTTTGGTAAGCGGCCTCGAACCGGGCTTCTTTTCGTCCCCGGAAGGGCCCGCGGGCGAGGGGTTTACCTTCAGGGGCGTTTTAATGCCCGCGTGGTGAATCTGCACGAGCATACACGCACCGTACGGCTTACACGCGGCGGTCAGCTTTGCAAGGCCGGGAATAAATGCGTCCTCCCAGATCCCCAGCTGATCCGAAGACAGCCTGCCGTCACTGAGCACCGCGCACGCCTCCACAATCATAAGGCCGATGCCTGTCTTTGCCGCGCGCTCATAATGTTCCACATTTTTTTCAGAAACGCCGCCGCTTGCAAGCGCCCAGTGAAAGCACACCATGGGCGGCATCACGGCGCGGTTTTTGATCGTTCTTCCCAGAATATCGCCCGTTGAAAACAAATCCGGCATTCAAAACGCCTCCTGCATTTTTCTTTGATGAACCCGATGCCGCGCAGCGGTCATGGGTTCATGCGTCATCTTTTTCGGTTGACCCTTAAGGGGCGAGGAAAAGGACTTAAATTAAGTATAATAACCGCTTGCGGTTATGAACCCGATGCCGCGCAGCGGCCATGGGTTCATATGTCATCTTTTCCGGCTGCCCCTTAAGGGGCGAGGAAAAGGACTTAACTTAAGTATAATAACCGCTTGCGGTTATGAACCCGATGCCGCGCAGCGGCCATGGGTTCATGCGTCATCTTTTCCGGTTGCCCCAAAGGGGCGAGGAAAAGGACTTAAATTAAGTATAATAACCACTTGTGGTTATTATACCATAGCAGTGCAGGATATGGCACTATCTGTTGGTTTTTATGAAATTTATACCGCAGCTGTGCCGCTCTGCCGCGGCGCGCGAAAGCTGCCGGTTCTGCGCCAATTAAATCCCTTGTGGCATATGGGAAGGCATATGTCGGCGCGGTTTTCGTCTGTTCAAACACATAAATATACCTATCAAAATTAAATATTGACAATCTGCCTGATTCAGATTATGATTTATATATCATATTAAATATATATGAATATAATAATTTATTGGATGGAGGCTGCCCAATGTCAAAAATCTATCACAGCTTGACCGAGCTTATCGGGAAAACGCCGCTGCTTGAACTCTCGAATTACGAAAAAAAACATGACCTGAAGGCCACAATCGTTGCAAAGCTTGAATATTTCAATCCCGCAGGAAGTGTAAAGGACCGTATCGCAAAGGCGATGATAGACGACGCCGAAGCAAAAGGGCTTTTAAAGCAGGGCTCGGTGATCATAGAGCCTACAAGCGGCAATACAGGCATTGGGCTTGCCTCGGTCGCCGCGGCGAGAGGGTACCGCATTATCCTGACCATGCCCGAGACAATGAGCGTTGAGCGCAGGAATCTTCTGAAAGCTTATGGCGCGGAGCTGATGCTTACCGAGGGCGCAAAGGGCATGAAGGGAGCCATCGCAAAGGCGGAGGAGCTGCAAAAGGAGATTCCTGACGCATATATCCCCGGTCAGTTTGTAAATCCGGCCAACCCCGCGGTGCATAAGGCGACGACGGGTCCCGAAATCTGGGAGGATACCGATGGAAGAGTCGACTTTTTTGTTGCGGGCATCGGTACCGGCGGCACCATCACGGGGGTCGGGGAATTCTTAAAATTCAAAAACCCAGATATCAAGGTTGTCGCGGTGGAGCCGTTTGACAGCCCCGTGCTGTCCGAGGGCAGATCAGGTCCGCACAAGATTCAGGGCATCGGGGCGGGCTTTGTACCCGACGTTCTCAACACCTCAGTATATGACGAAATCATACAGGTAAGAAATGAGGATGCTTTCCAAATCGGCCGGGAGCTTTCCAGGACGGAGGGTCTGCTCATCGGCATCTCCTCCGGCGCTGCCGTATGGGCCGCGACCGAGCTTGCCGAGCGGCCCGAAAACGCGGGGAAAGTTATTGCCGTGCTTTTGCCGGACACCGGCGAGCGGTATCTGTCCACCCCGCTCTTCTCTGAATAAAAAGCCATACAGCCCCGCAATGATAAGAACAGATCAGAGCAAAAACCGGAACGCATTGCTCTGATCTATTCTTTTACCTTAACGATCACCGCACCGTTTGACCCGGTGCGGCGCTTTTCGGATTGATCGGAAGCGCACGGGTTGAATTTGTGGCTTAAACTGTGATAAAGTAATTTTATCGCGCATGCCTTTGCTCCACACGGCGGAGGCCGCGTCACAGGCATAAATATCTGTGCCTCGGCTTTCCCTGATTTTCGGGCACAAGCGTATACGTCTTAAAAACTGCCCAATCCGGCCGCCCGGCAGTTTTCAGTTTGCCCTGCGCCCGCGGCAGCAGTGAAACGGAACAAATTATGCTAAACGAGTTTTCAAGGACACAGCTGCTGCTGGGGTTTGATGCGATGCAGCGGCTGAACAATTCCGCCGTCGCCATTTTCGGCATTGGCGGCGTGGGCTCCTATGCTGCCGAAGCCCTTGCAAGAAGCGGCGTAGGCAGGCTTGCCCTGTTTGACGACGACAGCGTCTGCCTGACAAACATTAACCGGCAGCTCATTGCCACACATGCAACCGTCGGCCGGAAAAAGGCCGAGGTCATGAGGGACCGGATTCTCGACATCAACCCCAAGTGCAGCGCCGAAGCGCATGTATGTTTTTACAGCGCTCAGAATGCGGGCGAATTTGATTTTTCAAAATACAGCTATATCGTCGACGCCATCGATACGGTTTCATCGAAACTGATTCTCATTGAGCAGGCAAAGCAGGCAAACGTACCGATCATCAGCTGTATGGGCGCGGGCAACAAGCTCGACCCAACCAGGTTTGAGGTTGCGGACATCTATCAAACCTCCGTTTGTCCGCTGGCAAAGGTGATGCGCCGCGAACTCAGGGTGCGGGGCATTTCCTCGCTCAAGGTCGTCTATTCCCGCGAAGAGGTCATTCGGCCGAAAGAAGACGACACGCTCAGCTGCAAAAATAATTGTGTCTGTCCGCCCGGTGCAGCCCGGAGCTGTGCGGTGCGGCGTCAGATTCCCGGAAGCGTCTCCTTTGTCCCCTCCGTGGCGGGCCTTATTCTGGCCTCCGAGGTCATCAAGGATTTATGTAAACCTGCCGGGGGGGAAACAGGCCGGTAGGAGGGGTGCGCGCGGGCCAAAAGAGTCTTCCCATGGAGGGAAGATTCTTTTTGTTGGCGGGGCAAACAGCACAGCCCGATCCGAGGCCCATGACCATCCGCATGCGCTTACATGCTGATATTTTTGTCTTTGCTGATTCGGTTGAAAATCAGCAGCGATATGACCGTAAGTCCCCCCCTGTTATATCACGGTGTTTTTTTAGCGGAAAGCCGCAGTCCTTCTTGAATTCATATTATTCATATAGTATAATTGGGTTAGATAAACAGCATGCGAAAAGAGTGAAAACGATGAAAATATCCACAAAGGGACGCTATGCCCTGCGGCTGATGCTTGATTTGGCTGTAAACAATACGGGAGAAGCCATACCTATTAAAAGTATCTCCGAGCGTCAGGAAATATCGGATAAATATCTAGAACAAATCATTTCCGTTTTAAGCCATGCCGGATATGTAAAAAGCATACGCGGGGCGCAGGGCGGTTATCGGCTGGCGCGGCCCGCCGAGGAATATACCGTGGGTATGATTTTACGGCTGACCGAGGGCAGCCTCGCGCCTGTTGCCTGTATGGAGGATACGCCCAATCAATGCCCGCGCTGCGGCACGTGCGCAACGCTTGATATCTGGAGGCAGCTTGACGACGCCATCAGCGGCGTGGTGGATCATATCACGCTCGCCGATCTGCTCAAAAGAAGCAAATATTCACAACCGGCTGAATAATTTTAAAAAAACTTATCGGGCCCTCTTGACATCCGTCTGATGAGGGTTTATATTAAAACAAATTCATATTAATATTATATGATTACTAGAGAAAGAAGAGTGAGCCGCATGTCAGCCGACAGAAAACTAAAATTTGAAACGCTCCAGCTTCATGTCGGGCAGGAAAAACCCGACAGCGCGACCGATGCGAGAGCCGTCCCGATCTATCAGACCTCGTCGTATGTTTTTGCAGACTCCGCGCAGGCCGCAGGCCGCTTCGGACTGACGGAAGGCGGCAACATTTATTCACGCATCATGAACCCCACCACCGACGTTTTTGAAAAACGCATCGCGGCGCTCGAAGGCGGCATCGCGGCGCTGGGGGTTGCAAGCGGAGCCGCGGCAATTACCTATTCGGTCCAGAACATTGCGCATGCGGGGGACCATATCGTCTCCGCCAATACGCTCTACGGCGGCACCTATAACCTCTTTGCGCATACGTTTAAGGATTTTGGCATTGACGTGACCTTCGTCAATCCCGATGTGAAGGGCAGCTTTGAAGCGGCCATCCGGGATAACACCAAGGCAATTTTTATTGAAAGTATGGGTAACCCCAATTCAAGTCTCATCGATATTGACGCGACAGCAGAGCTTGCGCATGCGCACGGAATCCCGCTGATTGTCGACAACACCTTTGCAACGCCCTATCTGCTGCGTCCCATCGAGCACGGCGCCGACATCGTCGTGCACTCGGCCACGAAATTCATCGGTGGGCACGGCACCTCCATCGGCGGCGTACTCATTGACGGCGGCAAATTCGACTGGGCGGCCTCGGGCAGATTTCCCTATCTGACCGAACCGGACCCAAGCTATCATGGCGTTTCCTTTACCCAGGCGGCCGGCGCCGCGGCGTATATCACAAAGGCAAGGGTTACGCTGCTTCGGGATACGGGCGCCGCGCTCAGTCCGTTTAATTCCTTCCTGTTTTTGCAGGGGCTTGAAACACTCTCCCTGCGCGTGGAGCGCCACGTTGAAAACACGCTCAGGGTCATCGACTTTCTGAAAGGCCACCCCAAAGTCGAACGCGTAAACCACCCCTCCCTGCCCGGCAGCCCGTATTACAGCCTGTATAAAAAGTACTTTCCAGGCGGCGGCGGCTCTATTTTTACCTTTGAAATCAAGGGCGGCGCACAGCAGGCGAAGGCCTTTATCGACAAGCTCGAAATTTTCTCGCTGCTTGCAAATGTGGCGGATGTTAAGTCCCTCGTGATCCATCCGGCAAGCACGACCCACTCCCAGATGAGCGAACGCGAGCTGCTCGAGTCCGGCATCAAGCCCAATACCATCCGCCTGTCCATCGGCACCGAGCACATCGACGACCTCATTTACGATCTGGATCAGGCGTTATAAAACGGGCCTGCGGCGGACGGCATGACTTTTGCAAATGTGATTGGAAAATCGCATTTGTAAAGCGGGGCATTCGTTTCGGGTACTTCCAGCCGATCTTGTCTTGCAATAACTGGAAAGATGCGGTATAATTTTTTATTGTGTGCAAGGCTCGCGGAACACAGCTGAGCCGCAGCACATTTTAAACAGACTTTTAACGGCATTTTCCCCCTTCCACACAGATAAGGAGTCTTATAATCTTCATGATTATAGGACTCTATTATTTTGTAAAAAAGCGTACCCGTATGCCTCATGTGCAAATACCAATCTTAAATAAGGAAGTTTTTAATGAGCATCGTCAAAAGTTTTATCACCATGCTGCAAACGGAATTCTCAGGCTATACCGCGAAGAACCTGCTCAAGGATTTGCTGGCCGGCGTGACAGTGGCGGCCGTTGCACTCCCGCTGGCGCTTGCGTTTGGCGTGAGCAGCGGCGCGAGCGCGGCGTCGGGCATGATCACCGCGATCGTCGCGGGGCTCTTTATCGGCGCACTTTCGGGCGGCTCCTATCAGATTTCGGGGCCGACCGGCGCCATGACCGCCATCCTGCTCACACTGGTCGCGGAGTACAAGCTGCAGGGCGTTTTTGTGGCCTGTCTGATTTCCGGCTTCCTGCTGATTCTTGCGGGTATTTTTAAGCTAGGAGAGCTGGTCTCCTTTATCCCCCTTCCCGTCATCACGGGTTTCACCTCGGGGATTGCCATCGTGATTGCCATTGGGCAAATCGATAATCTCACCGGCCTGTCCTCCTCCGGGATGAGCATCCTCTCAAAGCTCACCGGCTATTTTCAGGCCGGGCAAAGCGTGAACCTGCCTGCGCTTTTAATCGGTCTTGCCGTCATCGCATTTATGCTGCTCTATCCAAAAAAGCTGAATCAGTACTTCCCCGGCTCTCTTGCGGCAATTGTTCTGGCGACGTTTTTCAGCATTATGTTTAAACTGCCGGTTGAAAGCGTCGGCCAGATCCCGCGCACGCTTTTTCTTGAAAACAGGCTGGATCTCTCGGCAATCAGCCTTGAAAGGCTCTCCGCACTCCTCATGCCGGCCATCAGTATTGCCGCGCTGGGGCTCATCGAGAGTCTGCTTTGCGGAGCTTGCGCGGGGCGCATGAAGGATGAAAAGCTCAATTCCCGTCAGGAGCTGATCGCGCAGGGTATCGGCAATATGATCCTCCCGTTTTTCGGCGGCGTTCCCGCGACCGCCGCAATCGCGCGCACGAGCGTCGCCATCAAGGCCGGCGGCCATACGCGGCTGACCAGTATTTTTCACTCCGTGTTTCTACTGCTTTCCATGCTCATGCTCGGCGGCATCATGTCTAAAATCCCGCTTCCGGCGCTGGCGGGCGTGCTGATGGTCACGGCGTGGAAAATGAACGAGTGGCACACTATCCGTTATATATTTCATAAGCGGATAAAAACGGCTGTCTTTCAGTTTTCCATCACCATGGCTTCAACCGTCATCTTTGACCTGACCGTCGCCATCGCCATCGGCGTACTGTTCTCTCTGGTCATGTTTGTCATAAAGGTATCCGATATGCAGATTCTTATCAGCGACATCGATCCGAAAAAGCTGCCGGACTGCACGCAGCTAAACGAAAAGCACCGCTGCACCAGCGTTGTCTACATAACCGGCCCGCTGTATTTTGCCACTGCCAACAAGCTTGAGGAAAAACTCGACAGCCTCAGCGGTAAAGAAACCCTCATTTTCTCGATGCGCGGCGTCCCATTTGCCGACATTTCGGGCGTCAAGGCGCTTGAGGAGCTAAGCCTGCGCCTTTCCGAGAAAAACGTTTCCGTTTACTTTACCTGCGTACAGCCCGCGGTCATGGAGATGTTCAACCGCTGCGGCATGAAGGATTCCGTCGGAGAGGAACAGTTTTACTGGAGTACGGACAGGGTGCTCGACGCGCTTGCGCTGGGCGGAGATTGAGTCTCCCCGCGCCGCCTGAAAAAACCCCCCATGCGAAAACCGACAGCATACGCGGCACGGCAGCCGGCAAATAGTAACGCAGGACGGGCATTCATCGAATGAATGCCCGTCCTGCGTTTGCACTCTTGACAAAAAAAGGAAGGCGCGTTACAATATACTTAAAACATTTTAAGTATATTGTAACGTTAAAAAACAGACTGCACTATTTAATGCGGCTATTTATGCGAACATGAATTATATGAATTGGGGATGGAAACCGGATGCTGGAAAAGCTCTTTGATGATCTGTATGCAAAGTTTGCCATCAGCTTCTACTCGCGCGCGTTTGCGCAGAAGGACGACGTGCTGCAAAAGCTGAGTTCTCTCGAGGTTTCGTGTCTGGAAGTGGTCTACATGCTCGGCCGGCCCACCATCGGGGAGCTGACGCGCTTCATGAAAATTTCCGAACCAAACGCAACCTACCGGATAAGCTGCCTGATCAAAAAGGGGTATCTGCGCAAAATGCGCGGCGAGAATGATAAGCGAAAATATTATCTGGAGGTGACCGATCAATTCACGCGGTATTCCTGCGTGAGCGACGCGTACATTGCCCAGGTACTCAGGAAGGCCGAAGAACGCTTTTCGCCGCAGGAGCTTACACAGTTTGAGAACATGCTGCGCGTTATGATCGATATGATGGAGTGAGGGAAACATGGAGCTTAGGTTTGCAACGTACGAAAAAAAATATCTCAAAAGCTGTGCGGATATCGTCAGGGTCACCTGGAACTTTGCCGAAGATCTTGACAGCCCGCGAAGGCCCGACCTGATCGATGAATACTATGTGCAGTCCTGCGTCGACCCGTCCGAGCACCTTGAGCTGATTGTCGACGAAAGCGATGAGGTGAAGGGCATTCTGTTTGGCAGCATCGAAGACGCCGCACCCGGCCGGAAGCTCGTCAGCCGACTTCGAGGCATCCGATTAAAGCTGTGGTGCCTGTTTCACATCCTGACGGGCGACTTCGGAAAGCGCGCAACAGCCCTGAGGTTTTTTGAGGATATGCGGGAAATCAATCGGGCCGGAGAAACCAACGACCGGCATTTCGACAGTGAAATCAACCTGCTCATTCTCAGCCCGGAGCTGAGAGGGCAGGGCTACGGTCGCAACCTCATGGAGCGGTATTTTGCGTTTTGCAAAAAGAATGATCTGCACAGCGCTTTTTTGTGGACAACAAATGAGTGCACCTATAGTTTTTATGAAAAATATGGCTTTACGCTGTATAAACGCTTCCATTACGGAGCCTTTACTGACGACCGAACAGGCGGCGATAACTGCATGACTTACTGCATTGAAATTGATTAGAAAGAAGATACCTATGCGTATTGAAATCAAAGAGGTCACACCGGAAAACTTAAATGAAATTCTCGGCCTGCACGTCAAAAGTACCCAAACTTCCTTCATCGAAACGACCGCGCAGTGTCTGGAGGACGCAAAGCGCCACCACGCCTACCGGCCTGCTGGCCTATACAGGGACGGCGAGCTTGTCGGCTTTGCCATGTATGGCCTTTTTCCGCGCGAGGGCGTAAACGGCAGGGTCTGGCTCGACCGGTTTTTGATCGACGCGCGCTATCAGGGTCAGGGACTGGGCAGCATCCTGCTTGAAGCGCTCATCAGCCACCTGATCGGCCTTTACGGCTGCAAGGAAATTTTTCTGAGTCTGTATCCCGATAATGTCCACGCGCTGTACTTATATGAAAAATTCGGTTTTACGTTTAATGGAGAGTTCGATGTAAACAAGGAACGTGTCATGGTCAAGGTAATTGAGTGAATTGTCAAAAAACACCCCGCGGCGGCGGGGTGTTTTTTTATGCGCAAAGAGCGTAATGCAGAAGTTTTTTTATACGGTGCGAACATGAAATTCTCTGCATCCACGCAAAGCGGCGAATTCGCGCCTCGCGCACGGCCGGATAAAGCAGCCCTGTGATGGGGCGGCAGCGCCTTACCCGTTCGTCCCGGCATCCTCCCCCTGCATCAGGCGGCGAAGGCCGACGCCCGACGCCTGAAAGCGCAGCATCGTATGGATCAGCCCGGCGATATGCGCGCCGGCCTCCACCGCGGGCGTGCCATTTTTATGGATGTTGGAAACGACCGTCCGGTTATGCTCCTCCATACCCAGATGCGGCCGGTACGCGATATAGGCGGACATGGACTGCGCGCTGGAAAGCCCGGGGCGCTCGCCGACGAGCAGACAAACGACCTGCGCGCCGGTCACCTGCCCGATGTGATCCATCGCGCCGACGCGGCAGTATTTTAAAAAAAGGATCTGCCCCGTTTCTATGCCGTAAACCTTAAGCCCCTGCCGGATGGCCGGAATGGTGTCTTCCGCGTTTGCCTCGATGGCGGCGGACGACAGCCCGTCGCCGACCACGAGCAAAACCTCCGGATTTACCCCGCAGGCTTTTTGTATGCTCTCAAGCTCCGGCTCGTCAAATCGTCTGCCCAGATCGGGCCTCGTCAGGTATTCGTCCTTATCCCTGCAGCGGGTCTTCACAAAGACGAAGCCGTTCTTATGAATAAAATCCGGGGCCACATCGGAAAAAACCGAATCCTGCGCCGCGGCGTGATCCGCCCGCATGCGCAGCATCGTCTGTGTTTTGTAGCGCGCGCCCGCCCGGCCGACGCCAAGTCTTGCCGGAGTTTTTTCCTTCAGCCGTAAAAAAGCCTCTGCGTCAAAGGCATTCTCTACCAGAACCTGCGTGCGCAGGTCGGTCAGCGTGATGTCAGGAAGCATGTCGGCGTCCTGTTTCGGCGTATGCTCCATTGTGTTTTCACCCTTTCATCATCAGCCGCGAGGCGTCGCCCGCGCGGCTTGTCAGGCGGTTTTTTTCATCGATAAAGCCCATGCTCTTGAGCCACTCCTGAAACGGTTTTGCCGCCGTCAGCCCGAATATTTTACGCAGCGCAGCCGTTTCATGGAAGCCCGTGCTTTGATAGTTGAGCATGACGTCGTCCCCGTGCGGCACGCCCATGATATACGTGCAGCCCGCCGCGGTGAGCAGCATGGCAAGATTTTCAAGATCGTTCTGGTCTGCCTTCATGTGGTTTGTATAGCAGACGTCGCACCCCATGGGAAGACCGCTGAGCTTGCCCATAAAATGATCCTCCAGCCCCGCACGGATGACCTGCACGGAGTCGTACAGGTATTCCGGGCCGATAAATCCTACCACCGTATTGACCAGAAACGGCTCATAATGTCGGGCAAAGCCGTAGCAGCGCGCCTCCATCGTCACCTGGTCGACATTGTTATGCGCTTCGCTTGAAAGCTCGGAGCCCTGCCCGGTCTCGAAATACATCACGTTTTTGCCCTTTGTGCGCTTTGTGGACAGCGCAAGCTCACGCGCCTCGGCGAGCATGGCGGCATGGATGCCGAATGCTTCGTTTCCCTTTTGTGAGCCCGCAATAGACTGAAAAACAAGGTCGGCGGGCGCACCCGCCCGGATCGCCTCCATCTGGGTCGTCACATGCGAAAGCACACACGTCTGCGTGGGGATCGACCAGTAATTTCGCACCTCGTCGAACAGCTTCAGAACGCGCGTCACGCTCTCGACTGAGTCGTTGACAGGGTTAAGCCCGAGCATCGCATCGCCTACGCCGTAGGTAAGCCCTTCCAGCAGGGAGGCCAGAATGCCATCCGGGTCGTCGGTCGGGTGGTTCGGCTGCAGGCGTGAGGAAAGCGTCCCGCGCTGCCCGATAACAGTATTGCACTGC
This sequence comes from Oscillospiraceae bacterium, assembly GCA_963678505.2. GTDB lineage: Bacteria > Bacillota > Clostridia > Oscillospirales > JAVBQB01. The sequence continues at coordinate 53,230 of CAXXFP010000021.1, forward strand.
GCCGTAATACAAATCTTTTTTGCGGCGTACACAAGATCCATGTTGCTCATGAGCTTGGCAACCGCTGCAATCATTTCCGCGGTCAGCCCACGCGAAAGGCTGGTGATATCCTCCCCGCTTGTTTTCTCGCAAAGCAGCCATTCCCGAAGCTCAGAGACCGTCCAGCTCCGGATACGGGAAAAAACCGTCTCGCATATCCCATCCTGAATGATGCGCGTCACCTCGTCCTCCTCGTACGCTACCGCGGGGCTGTTGCGCAGGTCGCCCAGCGTTACTTCGGATAAAACGATTTTTGCCGCGACACGCTCGAGCGTGCTTTCGGCGGCCAGTCCCGCAAGCCGGTCGCCGGATTTTTCCTCATTGGCCTTGGCCATGACCTCCATAAGTGAACGAAACTCATATACCTTTCCAAACAGCTTTGTTTTTAAAATCATTTGCAAATCCCCCCCTGATCGCCTTGTCCTGCGGGAAAGGCAATCGTTTTTACCACCACGGGCAGCACGGCGCCGCCGGCAAGCGGGCTGCCGATATCGATATAGTCCACCATGCCCCCGCCGACAAAGCCGCCGACACGATCGATACACACGAGCTTTTTTTCTCCCTCAAGCAGCAGAAAAAGCGCCTGCCCGAGCGCCTTGGCCATATCGCTTTCCACGATGACCACGAGGGGAAGCCCCTGCCGCACAAGCTCCCGTGTACCCTCACGGATGCCCCGGGCATAGGCCTGTACCTGCGCAAAGGACGGGTTTTTCACCCCGGAAAGCGAGAGGGCGACGGGCTCGGGTCCGTCCGCTGCGCGAAGGCGCGCGATGCTCTGCACGGCGGCATGCGCAAGGCTTTCTTCGTTTTGCTCGGCTTGCGCGTCAAGACGCGCCACCGGCAGATTTTTCAAGGGAAATTCAACCCCAGTATAGAAAATGGTGCTCCCGCTGAGTGAAGTCGAGTAGCTGCCCGCGCCCACCACGGTCGCCCGGATGGTCTCCTTCGGATGAAAAAGCCTGACAGCACTTGTAAGCGCAGATTGTTTAAGCGCGCGCCCGAGCAGCACGCCGATGTCGCCATAGGCAAACGGCTCCATATCTCCGTCTTCTGCGCCCATTAAATCCGCAACCCCGCCGGAAAACGAGATATATTCCACATCCTTTATGGGCGGAGTATACGTCCCCGTTGAAATAAACTTAAGCTCCGCACTTTCCGGAAGCAGGGAAACACTCTGCATCAGCAGCCCGGCCATTTTATCAACGACCGGCCGGAGCCTGTCGGGGGTGCAAACCTCGCCCACGCGGATATTTAAGCCCGCGTTTTGGATAAGCTGCGCTGTTTTGTCTGAAATATATGTGACTTTGCCGCTCTCCGGCTCGATTTTTATCAACCGCCCCCCGATATCCAGGCAGGCCGTCTGTACCGGCACGCCCCGGTCAAACAGCACAAGATTGCTCGTTCCCCCGCCGATATCGATATTCACCACACGCGCGCCGCGTTCGCGGGAAAACACATCGGCCGCCGTTCCCTTTCCGGCAAGTATGCTCTCAAGCGCCGGACCGGCCGTCACAGCGACAAAATCCCCGGCAAGCTCTCCGAGCATCTCGAGCACCTGCTTTGCGTTGTGCCTGCGCGCGGTCTCTCCGGTAATGATGACGGCGCCTGTCTGAACATCCGCGCGGGAAAAGCCCGCTTTTTCATATTCCGCTTCAATGAGCCGCTTGAGCTTGCGCGCGTCGATTTCGCTTTCAGAAACCAGCGGTGTGAAGTGGACGGGGCTTTCATATAGGATCTCCTTTTCCACGATGCTGACTCGCGGCACCGAAAAATCCGTTCCGGTATTTTCAAGCGTCAGCCGTGAAAATACCAGCTGCGTGGTCGTTGTGCCGATATCAAGTCCGACGCTGTTGATCGTCTCGCGCATAGTTTCTCCTGTTCCTTCCGCAGCGGTTCACGCCCTGAAACCGCGCATATGGTCTGCTGTGATTTACGGCATCCATATTTTCCCCATCTTAACAAACCGTTCGGGAAAATACAATGCTCATTTTTTGCCGCGCTGTTGATACAAATCAGTAAAAATAGTCTGTGCGGTATATTTTTACACAAATCCCAAATAATACAAAAGTCAGCGCGGATATAAGGAAGGTGCGATATGTCAGGTTTTACCCCAAAATCAAAAAAAGATGACCATACACAGCTTAGTTCCGAGCTTGAGAACAGTGTGCTCGCGCATTCGCTGAGTAAAAACATCCGCACGCTCAAGCAGCTTTTTACAGACGTTGATATTCTGAAATTCCGGTATATTCAGAATACCCACAATCAGGAGCTTAAATACTGTATCGCCTACTGTGACGGGGTGGTGAACTCCGCCATCATAAACGACAGCATTATGAAACCGCTGCAGCTTTCACAGGCCGCGCAGCCCGGGCAGGGGCTCATTGACACGCTGATGAATCAGGTGCTGCAGATAAACGAAGCGGAAAAAACCAACAGTCTTAAGGATATTATCGAGGCGGTCACCTACGGCGACACCATCCTGTTTACCGACGGCGCGGCGCAGGCGATCATCCTCAATACCAAAAATTTTCCACTGCGTGCCATCGGCGAGCCGGAGGTTGAAAAAACACTCAGCGGCCCGCGTGAAGGGTTTACGGAATCCCTTTTGTCCAATTTGTCGCTGCTGCGGCGCAAGGTGCGCTCGCATGAGCTTAAAATGAAATTTACCAGCATCGGAACGCGCACGCACACAAAGGCCTGCATCTGCTATATCGACACCATCGTGAACAAGCAGGCGCTCGACGAACTCAACCGCCGTCTTGCCGCCATTGATATCGACGGCATTCTGGACACCAACTATATCACCGAGCTTATTAAGGACGCGCGCTGGTCTCCGTTTCGCACAACAGGCTACACGGAGCGGCCCGACACCGTGGTGGGAAAGCTGCTGGAAGGGCGCATCGCCATCTTCCTCGACGGCACGCCGGTCGTCCTGACGGTTCCCTACCTGTTTGTCGAAAATCTTCAGAGCAATGAGGATTATTATTTAAACTTCTATTACGGCTCCTATTCAAGACTGCTGCGCATTTTGGGTTTCCTTCTGACCGTATGCGTACCCAGTTTATACATTGCAATCGTTGCGTTTCATCACGAATTCATGCCCACCCCCCTTCTCATCAGCATCGCCAGCGAACGCCAGAGCGTCCCCCTGCCCGCTGCGCTGGAGGCCTTCATTATGCTTATTGTTTTTGATATTCTCAGGGAAACCGGTATCCGGATGCCTTCCAACATAGGTCAGGCACTGAGCATCGTCGGCGCGCTTGTCATCGGGCAGGCGGCGGTTGAGGCCAAGCTGGTCGCGGCACCCATGATCATCGTAATCGCGATCACCGGTATCACAAATCTTCTGGTACCCAAAATGAATGCCCCCGTGATCTATATCCGGTATTTCCTGCTTCTTCTTTCCTCGTCATTTGGATTTTACGGGCTGTTTTTGGGAATAACCTGCGCTTTCGTCCATATTCTCAATCTGTTTTCCTTTGGTGTGCCTCAGGTAACGCTTTCGGGAAACCTGCGCTTCCAGGATTTTAAAGACCTCTTTATCCGCAGCTCATGGAGAAGCATGCTTACACGCCCAAGCCTGCTTGCCGAGGATAAGGTGCGCATGAAACAGCCGGACGGTGACGGGCATGATTAAGAAACGTCTTTGTATCCTGCTTTGCGTGTTTATGGTATTCCCTCTCACCGGCTGCTGGAATTACCGCTCGCTCAACGAAATGATCATTGTAGAGGGCATCGGCATCGACCGGGATGAGAAAACCGGCAGCTATCAGCTTTCCTTTGAGACCGTGGATCTGTCCACGCCGGTAAAAACCAAGGGGCCGCAGGCAAAAATTGTTGAATCCGAAGGAAAAACCATATTTGAAGCGGTCAGAAACGCAAAAAAAAGGCTCAATAACAAGCTGTACTTCGGCAATGTCAGCACTGTTGTTGTCAGCAATGCCATCGCGTCCGGGCAGGGTATGCTTTCCATAACAGATTGGTTTCTCCGGGATGCGGAATGCCGTGAAAACGTGAACGTGGTCATCTCCATGCAGAAGACCGCAAAGGAAATCTTTTCTTCCACCGGGATCGACCAGCCCATTGTCTCACAGAATATTAAGAATATTACGGACGAGGATGAGTCCGTCACAGGGTCGACGAGGGATATCGAGCTGTACCGGATGTACAATATTCTTAAAGGACAGGGACAGGAGCTGGTGCTGCCAGCCTTTCACGTGATCATGAATGACGGCAAACCCTCGGTAGAATCAAACGGGATTGCGGTTTTTAAAAAAGATAAGCTGCTGGGATATTTAGGCCCAGAGGACTCAAAGTACTTCCTGTTTGCCACAGGCAAAATCCAGGGCGGCATATTCCCGATGAGCACGACCGGCAGCGGCCCGGAAAACGCAACGCTTGAGATATCGTCTAACAGCACAAAGCGCTCTTTTTCCTTTGACGGCAAGAAAATCGCTTTCACAGTAAAAACCGACACAAAGGTAATTCTTGCAGAAATTACAGAATCCACAAATCTTAAGGATGAGAAACTGGTCAAAAAGCTTGAAAAAGCGGCGGAAGACCAGCTCAAGCATCACATCGCAAACGTGATAAAAAAAGTCCAGTCCGACTTTTCCTCGGATATCTTCGGCTTTGGAAGCATAATTTACAAAGAGGATCTCAAGCTGTGGAAACAGCTGCGTGAAAACTGGGACGAGCTGTTTAAAGCCATGGAAGTCACCGTTGAGCCGAAAGTACACATCGTAAACAGCGCATCCAGCCTGACTTCCTGAAAGCGGGGCGAGCACAGTGCAGACCGTTATCGTTGTTCTTTTATTTCTGGGCGTCGCTCTTTTTGATTTCGCACCCGTTATAAAAAGCGGACAGAATAAAGAGCGCTGGGTCTATGGCGCGCTGTTTGGCATCAGTTTTTGCGTGCTTATTCTGTATACGTTTGACATTATCGTTCCCGGGCCGTCCGAGCCAATTAAAAATGTTGTTAAAGCGCTGTTTCATGTAAAACCGCAATAAGCATTTCCCGGGTTTTACGCCAAAACACAAGCCGTCCGCAGGAGGAGAAACCGCCATGGGAAAGGAATTTATTACTTCGCGCCAGATCATCAGTCTGATCATCATGTTTACGCTGGGAAGCACCCTGACACTGGGCGCCAGCTCCACAGTCGGACAGGATTCGTGGATCTCCCTTCTGATCACAACCGTGCTCATCATCCCCGTTGTATTGGTTTTTGGCCGCATCATGCATTTGTTTCCGGAGACGGATCTGTTTGACATCATGCATAGTCTGTTCGGAAAAATTCTGGGGAAGCTGCTTGTCCTGCTGATCACCTGGTACGCAATTCATCTGTGTGCGATGCTGATGTCGTATTTTTCGCTGTTTATCGGAATCACGGCAATGCCGGAGACGCCGCTGCTGCCCCTGATGGCTCTTATGATGCTGACCACGGCCTACATCTGTAAAAGCGGGGTTGAAACGTTGGGCAAATGGGCACTGGCAGCGTTGCCGCTTGTATGTTTTCTTGTTATGTTTACGCTCATTCTCTCTATCAAGCAGATGAATTTCACAAATATCCTGCCGGTATTCGAGCACAGTCCGGGCCAGATCGTCTCCGGCGCTTTGCAGCTGCTCGTGCTGCCCTATTCGGAGATTTCGATTTTTATGTGTCTGTCAGGCTCCATTAAAAAGAAGGACAGCCCGTATAAAATCTATTTGTATTCTGTGCTGCTTATATCCGCCATCTATTTGTTGGTTATGCTGAGAAATCTTGGAGTATTGGACGTACCCATGATGAACTCTAAATATTACTCTTCCTTTGTGACCGCGCGGGTCCTTTTCGTCGGTGATTTTTTTACGCGCATGGAAGGGTTTATCTCCATCAATTTTATCCTCACAGGAGTCTGTAAAATCGCCGTATGCCTGCTGATCGGGGCAAAAGGCATTGCCAGCCTGTTCGGCATTCAGGATTACCGGAAGATGGTGCTGCCCACCGGCCTTTTTGCCCTGTGCCTGGGCAGCCTCATATATAAAAACGCAATGGAATCAGTTTATTTTATACAGATTTATTATTACTATTTTATTCCCTTTGCGCTGATCATCCCGCTTGTCATCTGGATCACGGCCGAGGTCAAAACCCGCAAAAATAAGACAGCTCAGGCATAATGGCTGCGCAGGGCTGCAGCTATCAATAACAAAGGGGCGGAAACGACATTGTTTCCGCCCCTTTGCGTTTTCATGTTCTACTTTTTCCTGTCGCAGTCCCTGCAATAACCGTACATTTCGATTTTATGCCCCAACACGTGAAAACCGCTGTCTCCGAGTCTGGGTACGAAGGCTTCCATCGGGCAGTTTTCCATCGCGACGATTTTATGGCAGCCCACGCAGACGGCATAGTGCGTATGCTGATGACGGTTGAGCGCGTACACCGCCATGCCGCTGTCCATGACGACTGTTTTCACGATCAGCCCCTTTTGTACAAAGGCCTCCAGCACCCGGTAAACGGTGGAAAGCCAGATCGGGCCGCCCATACTTTGCGCCTGCGTATAAATATCAATCGAGCTCATGGGCGCGTCCGCCCGTTCAAGAACGGCCAGCACGCGCTCGCGCGGCTTTGTTTTTTTGATGCCCTGCGGCCAGCCGGATTGAGTAACGGCGCTCATCAACTCTTCACCTCTTTTACGCGGCCGTATTTTTTGACGCGCGCTTTGATTTAAGCTTTGCCGCGGTATATTTGCCCAGAAGAATCAGCAGCAGACACAGCACGCCGGTCAGCACGATCGTGCCGCCGGGCTTGAGCGCCCCATAGTAGGAGATAAAAAGACCCGCCGCGGTAAAGGCCACCGCAAACGCGATGGAATACAGTACCGTCTGCTTAAAGCTCTTTCCAAACTGCATGGCACAGGCGACCGGCACCACCATCATCGAGGACACGATGAGTGCGCCGACCGTCCGCGCGGCGACGGAAACCGTGACCGCAGTCAGGATGGTAAAGATGAAATTGACTGTTTTTACAGGCACGCCGGCAAGCCTTGCCGACCGTTCGTCGTACGCGACATAAAAAAGCTCCTTAAACAGCAGGATGTATGCCGCCAGCACCGCGCAGCTGATGGACGCGACGATAATCATTTCGTAATCGCTGATGGAAACGATGCTGCCAAACAAAAAGCTGTTAAAATTCGCCGCGTTCTTCACAAACCCCGACAGCACGCCCGCAAGCCCCACGCCCGCCGACATAATGATCGCGATCGACATCTCGGCATATTTGGGGATTTTTTTTCGAATCGCTTCGATTCCCAGCGCCGCCAGCACGCAGGTGACGACAGCGCCGAGCACGGGGTTGATGCCCATGATCAGGCCCGCGGCAACGCCCGCAAGCGAGGTGTGCGACAGCGCGTCGCCGATCATGGAAAGGCGCTTGAGCACGACGATGATGCCGATGCAGGGAATGATCACAGCAAGAAGAAGCCCGACAATAAACGCCCTGCGCATAAAATCATATTCAAAAATCGCCATCAGCTTCGCCCCTCGCCATCATTGTCCCCGCAGGCGCATCCTTTTTCGGGGTGCTTATGCTTGTGCGACAGCTCGTCCCTGAGCTGCTCGCGCGCAAGCTCCACAATAGAGCCTTCTTCCAGACACAGCGTGCGCCCGACATACTCGGATGCGCGCGCGATGTCGTGCGTGACCATCACAATGGTGATGCCCGTTTCTCGGTTGAGACGCGAGAGCAACTCGTAAAGCGCCTGCACGGAGCCCGCGTCAATTCCCGTCGTCGGCTCGTCGAGCAGCATGATTTCCGGCTCCCCCGCCAGCACTCTTGCAATCATGACGCGCTGCTGCTGCCCGCCCGACAGATTGCCGATAAGCCGGTCGGCAAAGGCCTCCATGCCCACCAGCGCGAGTGCGCGCCGGGCTTTGTCGGCATGCTCTTTCTTTGCAAAGCGCATCAAGCCGATCTGCGCGTACAGGTTGGCCTTCACGATTTCCTCACAGGTTGCGGGAAATCCGGCGCCCCGGAGCGTGCCGTTTTGCGCGACGTAGCCGATTTTTGCCCAATCCTTAAAATGACCGATGTCCTCGCCGAACAGTCGGATAGAGCCCTGCGCGGGTGTCTGTTCACCCAGCAGCAGCGCTAAAAGCGTGCTTTTTCCGGTGCCGTTGGCGCCGATGACGGCCACGTAATCCCCCGCATACACGGTAAAGCCGACCTGTTCAAAAACCGGCTCGCCGCCATATCCAAAGGAGAGGTTTTCCGCTTCGATTACTTTTGTCATGTTTCCCCCGCTCATTCAAGCGCTCCCCTGAGCGCATTCAGGTTTTGCCGCATAACGGAAATATAGTCGTCCCCGGCTTCCAGCTGCTCATCGCTGAGTCCCTCCAGCGGATTGAGCACGTCCGTCTTCGCGCCGATCGCGTCTGCGATGGTCTGGGCGACCTTGGGGCTTACCAGCTCTTCAAAGAAGATCACCTTAACCTTGCGCTCCTGCGCAAAGGCAATGATTTCAGCCATTTTAGCCGGGTCCGGCTCGGAATCGGGTGAAAGCCCCACGATCGGCACCTGATTGAGGCCGTAGTCCCCGCACAGGTAGCCAAACGCCTGATGCGCCACAACGATATCCCTGTCTGCAAAGGGCGACAGACCTTCCTTAAATTCCTTATCCAGCGCGTCAAACTGCGCGGCATATTTTAAATAATTTTCTTCATAATACGCTTTATTGTCCGGGTCGGCGCTGACAAACGTGTTCTTGATATTTTCCATTTCGCCTGCGGCGCCCTTTATACTCAGCCACACATGCGGATCAACCGCCTGCTTTTGCGGCTCCCCATCCCCGTCCTTCGCACCCGGCTGCTCTGGGGTCAATGAAAGCCCCTTTGACGCCTCGAGGACGATGAGCCTGTCGTTTTCAAGCGAGCCGAGCACCTGATCGACCCAATGCTCCATTCCCGCTCCGTTATAAATAAACAGATCTGCCTTTTCAAGGCTTGTGATGTCCGCGGGGAGGGCTCCCAGTCGTGCGGTTCCGTGCCGGCCGGAACCAGATTTTGCAGCGTGATTTTATCCCCGCCGACTTTTTTTGCAAAATCATACATGGGGTAAAAGCTTGTACACACCGTAAGCTTTTTATCCTGCGCAGGCGCGTTTGTCTGCGTTTGCCCGGGTGAAGCGACGCGCGCTGCCCCCTGTTCTGCGCCGCAGCCCGCGAGCACCGTCAGCACCAGCGCCGCAGCCGCAAATAAACTGATTTTTCTTTTCATGCTTAGCCTCCCAAATATGCCGTGGCCCAAAACCCAGATGCGATTGATTCGCATTTGCATTCTAAGAATACCGCCGTATGTAAATATTGTCAAGCACTTTCAGGACGTCCCCGTTCCTCCTGATCCGGCACAAAAAGCATCAGAGATAAAAACGTGCCGCTTTATCTTGAACGATTGAACCGACTGTGATAATATTTCAGTGGTATTAATACGATATCCGACATAAATGGCATGATAGCGCAATCCATAAACAGAATAAAACTAAACGGAAACGGAGACAGCAAGCCATGAATGCATCCAGCCTGAATCGTTTGGCACTCATCGAGGAGCTTTCCAACGCGTACGGGGCTTCGGGGTTTGAGGACAATGTGCTCACCGTCGTACGCAAATACGCATCGGATGTGGCCGATATATCGGAAGACAGCATCCGTAACCTCTATTTAAAGCGGAAAAACAACACAGGCGGAAAGCCTGTGGTCATGCTCGACGCGCACAGCGACGAGGTTTCCTTTATGGTACAGGCCGTTAAGCCCAACGGTACGCTGCGCTTTATCCCGCTCGGCGGCTGGGTGAATAACACCATTCCCGCGCACAAGGTGCAGGTGCGCAACACGGACGGACAATATATTCCCGGCATCGTCGCCAGCAAACCCCCCGCACTTTATGACCGAGGCCGAAAAAGCAAATCAGGCGGATATCTCCAACATGGTGATCGACATCGGCGCCACCTCGGCGGAGGAGGCCGTGCGTGATTTTAAAATCCGCATGGGCGAGCCGGTCGTTCCGGATGTGAAATTTGAATATAATGCCGAAAAGGATTTAATGCTGGGCAAGGCCTTTGACTGCCGTCTGGGCTGCGCCGCGGTGGTCGGCACGCTCTATGACCTCATGGACAAAAAGCTCAGCGTTGACGTGGTGGGCGCGCTGTCAACGCAGGAGGAAATGGGTACGAGAGGCGCAAAGGTCACCGCGCAGACCGTGCGCCCGGACATTGCCATCGTGTTCGAGGGCTGCCCCGCGGACGATACCTTTACCGAACCGTACATGACGCAGA
>CAXXFP010000022.1:0-105443 GCA_963678505.2 Oscillospiraceae bacterium
GGCGACGGGACAAACCGCATCTGCTACTCGGGCCTTACCGAGCATGGCGACATGAGCGCCGAATATTTTCCGGCAATGAACACAATGGAGGTGGGGACGGGCAACACCCCGGTAAACGCGCTGTGCAGACAGTATGACCGGCTGCTCATATTCAAAAGCGGCGAGGCATGGTATTCGGTTTATGACGCGATCACCTCCGCCGCCGGAGATACCATTCCCGCTTTTTCCGTACTGCCGCTCAACTCCGTAATCGGATGCGATGCGCCGGGGCAGGCGGTGCTCGTAGAGAACGCGCCGTTTACGCTGTCGGCGGGCGCGGTGTACAAGTGGGTCTCAAGCTCCGTGCGCGACGAACGCAACGCACAGCGCGTTTCCGACCGTGTGCAGGCATGTCTTGCGGAAATGGATCTTTCACAGGCGACGGTTTTTGACAACGAGCAGGAGCGGAATGGTGGCTGTGCTGTGCGGACAAGGCGGTCATATATAACTACGCAAACGATACATGGTATCTCTACTCCGGGCTGCCGTCTTTTTTGTGCGTGCGGTACATGAGTCAGCTTATCCTGTCGTCCCGGCAGGGCGGCATCGCGCGTATGCTGCAAAGCTGCCGGAATGACGACGGCAGGAAAATTGACGCAGTTTGGGAGTCCGGATCGATGGATTTTGGTCAGGCCAACCGGTACAAATACTCAAACGCGGTTTATCTGACCCTCAAACCGGAAAGTCAGGTGCGCGTGAGCGTAAGTGTGCAGACCGACGTGGGCGTGCGCACACAGGCGATGACGGCCGCGTCCGGCCTTGCGACCTTGGCCGAACTTAACTTTGGCCGTTTTTCATTTCTTGTTAACCGCAAGCCGTTTACGGTGCGGCTCAGGTTCCGAACAGGCCGGTATACATTTTATAAGCTGTTTTTAAAAAGCTCCAGCGCAAGCTCGACGGCTACGGTGCTGTCCGCATCCATACCGGTGTCATACGCAAATTTGCTTTGATGAACGGCAGCGCAGGAAGCTGAAAAGGAGGAAAATTATGTCAATTACGGAGTTTACCGAAGATGTAAGCATCATACAAACGCTCGACGACGAGCCAAACGACACAGGCGGACTTACGGCGGCACAGCTCAAGGAAAATTCGACGCGGCGCCGAACCTGATCAAGCAGTACATAAACCAGGTGCTGCTGCCGGACTTGATGGCGGGGAATATCCCGTTTGCGCCGGCGGTGGGCGTGCCGGCGGACACGGTGCAGGCGGCGGTGGTAAACGTGCAGGCGCAGCTTGCGGGCATTGCCCTCGGCGCGATCCCGGACGGCAGCGTTACGCAGGCCAAGATGGCGATGGATATGAAAAAGAACGTGCGCGGCGGTGTGGCGGCCTATGAGAAGAAAACGCTGACAGCCGCGTTCACGGCGGCGGGCGACTATACCTTCACGGTGCCCGCCGGCATCACGAGTGTGGATGCATGGGTATGCGGCGCGGGCGGCGGCGGCGGGGGCTATAATACCACGGGAACTTCCCAAATTTACGGCGGCGGTGGCGGCGGATACTGGAAGCTTTACCGTGACATCGCCGTGACGCCCGGGCAGGTCATTCCGGTCACGGTGGGTGCGGGCGGTCTTGGAGGGATGCAGACCGGAAACGCCTCGCAATCCGGACTGTCGGGCGGTTACTCCCAGTTCCTGGATGAAAGCCGCAGGCAGTACGGGGGCGCGGGGGCAACCACGATGCCCGGGGGTCAGGGCGGCAGCGGCGGCGGAGCGTATATGTCCTCGGGCGGGTTTGGCGGCTCGGACGGGACCGGGCAGGAGGGATCAAGCTGGTATCCCGGCGGTGCGGGCGGCCGATGCCTTCCGCCATACAATCCGTATGACAGCGAATACTACGGCTCGGGCGGCGGCGCGTATAACGGTACAGGCGGGCCGCACGCGGGAAGCGGCCAGGGCGGCAGCGCGGAAGCCGGGTATGGCGGCGGCGGCTCCGGCGGTTCCAGGGGCAGCAGCGCGAGCGTGCCGGGCGGCTCCGGCGGCTCGGGCTGCGTGAAAATCTACTATTAAGTGGAGGGGGATTTTGATGAAATGGGCGAGAATCAAGGACGGCGTCGTGCAGGAGGTACGCGAGGATATCGGGGCCGCGGGGGCGGAGTATTTTCATCCGCGCCACTATGACGCGGTGCTCGACGTGACGGAGCTTCCCGATGTACAGGCGGACATGCTTTACCAAAACGGCGTGTTCCTGACGGCGGAAAAAAGCACAATTGCCACGGAAGGGCAGGCCGGGGCTGCGGACACGACGGGAACTGTGCTGGAGGGTGATGCAACATGACGCCGGATCAGCTGACGGAGGCTTTTATTTCACTTAAGCTCAGTGTCGGCGAGCTTACCGAGCAACTGAAAACGGTTTTTCATAATTTTGAGGAGTACAGGCAATTGTCCGAGGAGGTGCGCGCGCTTTCGGGCAGCATGCGGGAAATGCTCACGGAGCTTAAGTATATGCGCAGTCAGGCCGAAACGCATGACCGGCAGATCGAGGTCCTGAAGGAACGTCCGGCCAGACGCTGGGAGAGGCTTGTCGGACAGATCATCACGCTGACGGTGGGCACGGTGTTCGGCGTGCTGTTTACGCGAATGGGACTGTAAGGAGGGGATAATTTGAAAATGAAAGAACGGCTGGCCAGGCTAATCGACGTAAAATCCATTGTGACCTTTTTGATCATCGGTGTTTTTGCGGCGCTGAGCGTGAAAGGAAGCATCAAGGCGGATCAGTTTATGGTGATTGCCACAGCGGTCATCACCTTTTATTTTGCCAAACAGGAAAATGCGCACAGGGAGGAATAAGGATGGCGGACTACAATACCGGAGGCAAAGCGGACGATGCGCTGCTTTCAGATTCCGACAAACGACTCATAAGCAAACTGAAGGCGGCGTATGCAAAGGCCGCCACACAGACTGAAAAGGATTCCCTGCACAGGCAGGCCGAGGCGATCCGCGCAGCCTACGGGTATTCCGGAGGCACGGACGGCACGCAGTATATATCGCAGGATAACGGCAGTCTGCCGCAGACGCAGGATTATTCGGAGTACATCGCGCGGGCGCGCACACAGGAGTCCGACGCGGCGGTAGACGAACTCAAGCGGCAGAAAAAAGCGGCCGTTGCCGCGCTTGATGAGGAAAAGGCGGCCATTGAGCCCTACTACTATGACGCGCGTAATCAGGCGGCGGCCGGCAGCGCGCAGGCGCTGCGAAACTTTAACGAATATGCCTCGCAGAAAGGGCTCAGTTCCGGCGCGGCGGCGCAGGCGGTTTTGAGTCAGTCGGGCGCGCTCACAAGCCAGCTTGGAACGCTCCTAAGCGGTCAGACGCAGGCATACAAAGATATCGAGCTGGAGCGCAGCCAGACGGTGGAAAAATATTCACAGCTGATTTCTCAGGCAAAGGCGAAGGGACAGGCGGCGCTTGCAGACAGCCTGTACGAGGAGCTTGTGCGCCGCGATAAGGCGGCACTTGACCGGGCGGTCAAGCAGGCTCAGCTCAATAAATAATCAGAAAAGGGAGGAAAGTCTATGTCGGATATTTTTCTGTGTTACCTGTGTATCGGCGTGTTCTTCACGGGCGTCGCACAGGTCAGTCTGCTTATCAGGCTGAGCATGCTTTGGCGCACTCGTCAAAAAAAGGACGGTCAGCAAGACGTGTCCGGACGCGATGAGCCCGACGAGCTGGGCGGCGTGCGTCAGCGCAGGGAAACGGAGGCGATGATGGACAGCTACTATAATGGGATCAGCAGCATCATCAGCTATAAAGGACCGGGGAAAAAGCAGGATGGATAAACTCAAAGGAAACGGGGGGAGCGTCATGCAGACAGCGGATGTAAAAAGCGTGTGGGAGGAGTATACGCGCGCGCTTGGCTTTAACGCGTCGATCGGCCTTAACGACACGGTGGAAAATAATGAAAATTTCTTTATCGGCAGGCAGTGGGAGGGTGTGCAGGCCAACGGCCTTCCCACGCCTGTATTTAATTTTCTAAAGCGGGTGGTGCTGTTTCTGGTTTCATCGGCGCTCGACGACAGCATAAAGATGCAGGCGTCTCCCATGAACGCCGCGGGGCTGCTGTCGCGAGACCAGGAAAAGCGCATCACCGACGCGGTGAACATGCAGTTTGAGCGGCTGTTTGAAAAAAATAAAATCAATTCACTGCTGCGGCAGGCGGCACGAAACATGGCCGTTGACGGGGACGGCTGCTTTTATGTGTATTTTGACCCGGACAAACCATCCGGCCAGTTTGTGCCGGGGGATATCAGCGTGGAACTGATTGAAAATACGCGCGTGTTCTTCGGCAACCCCAACGACCGAAACGCATCGGCGCAGCCCTGGATCCTCATCTCTTCGCGCGAGCTGGTGCGCGGCGTTGCCCGGCGCGCAAAAAAATACAAAGGAGATGTGGACGCCATCCGGGCGGATCCGGATATGGAAAAAAACGGTCAGGACGCGGGGGAGGAAAAATGCACGGTACTCATCAAATTCTGGCGCGCGGACAACGGCGATATCCATGCCTTTGAGTGTACGCGCGACGGCGTTGTACGCCGTCCGTGGAATACGGGACTTAAGCTGTATCCCGTCACCTGGGCAAGCTGGGATTTTGTGCGCGACTGTTACCACGGACAGGCCGCGGTAACGGGACTCATCCCCAACCAGATTTTCGTAAATAAGCTGTTTGCCATGGCCATGATCAGTCTCATGACCACGGCGTATCCTAAGGTTGTTTATGACAAGACGCGCGTGGAGCACTGGGATAACCGCGTGGGCGCGGCCATCGCGGTAAACGGGGGAGACGTGCATGGCGTGGCCGCCATCATCGACCCGGCGCAGATCAGTCCCCAGATCAGCCAGTTTATCGACGCCGCCATCTCGTACACCAAGGAATTTATGGGGGCCACCGACGCGGCGCTGGGAAGCGTGGACGCGAACAACGCATCGGCCATCGTCGCGCTCCAGCGGGCGACGCAGACGCCGCTTGAGCTTGTGCGTGCAAATCTCCAGCAGTTTATCGAGGATATGGGGAGCGTCTTTATCGATCATATGGCGGCGTATTACGGCGTGCGCATGGTAGATGGCAAACCCTTTGATTTTCGCGTGCTGCGTAATACGCCCATGTCGCTGAAGCTGGATGTGGGCGCGGGCAGCTACTGGAGCGAGGTCGCGTCCATCCAGACGCTCGACAATCTGCTTAAGACGGGTAAGCTTGAGCTGGCTGACTATCTGATGCGTCTGCCGGAGGGGATCATACCCGAAAAGCAGGCTCTCATCGACAAGCTGTCGCGCGCAAGTCAGGCTGCTGCGGGCGCAAGCGTGCGGACGTTTTGAGCGCACGGCGCGCGGCCGTTTTCAGCCGCAGGCGCAAAGCCTGATTCTGTGCGGCTGAGCAAAAATTTGATTCAAAGGATATGTACCGGGAGGCTGCGAATGATAAAAGGCGTTGCGTATGCCTTAAGCGCCTGTGCCCCGTCCCATGCACGCATAAGCGGCGGACGGATGCCGTCGGGCAGTTCGGTGCGCGGGGCCGGGATGCGCGCGGCAAGCTCGACGCGCTCGATGCCGTTTAGTGTGCAAAGGATGTCTGCAAGTCCGGCGGCCTGCTCCGCCTGATCGTTTACGCCCGGGATGACGGGGATTTTAATATGTATATGCAGACCCTGCGCGCCGAGCATGCGCAGATTTGACAGGATGCGCACGTTGTTGATGCCCGTCAGGCGCTCATGCAGGCTTATGGAATAGGCGCTCAGCTCAAAAAGAACAAGGTCAGCCGCGCGCGCCGCGGCGAGCAGCTGCGCGGGGGACACGCAGCCGCGCGTATGAACGGCGGTGTGCATGCCGTAGCCCTTACAGTAGCGGCAAAGCTCTTCAACAAACCCGCTGTAAAGCGCGGGCTCTCCGCCGGACAGCGTTACACCGGCGCCGAAAACCTGCTGCTGGGCATATGCGCTTAAAAGCACTTTTCCCAGTCCTTCCGGGCTATATTCCTCACCGCAGGCCGTAAGCGCGCCGGTTTTGCATGCACGCACGCAGGCAAAACATGCGTCGCACCCGGAAAGCTTCACATGATGCACGCAGTCATCATCAAACGTGTGCAGCCCGCGCGCGCAGGCGGAAACACAGGCGCGGCAGCCGGTACAGTAAACGGGGTTATACAGGAGCTGCTCCTGCGCGTATTTAAGCTCCGGTCGGGCGCAGTCGGGACATGCCATCGGGCAGCCCTTGAAAAACACCACCGTGCGCAGGCCAGGGCCATAACCGGAAAGGCGGCGAATGATGCCGGCAATCACAGGGATTTTTGGTTTTTCACTCAATACAAATCACCTTCCGGGCAGACTTACATTTTTATGCCGATAAAAACATGGGCAGGAGGGGCTATGCGGGAAAATAAACACATTGATATCGATTTTGGCACGCTTAACGAAAAGCAGCGGCTCTTTTTCAGCGCGCAAAACCGCTATGTGGCGTACGGGGGCGCGCGCGGCGGCGGGAAAAGCTGGGCGGCACGGATGCTTGCGGCGTATTCCTGCTTTCGCATGCCCGGCCTTTCTGCGCTGATTATGCGGCGAAAGTATCTTGAGGTGGAGGAAAACCACATCCTGCCGCTCAAAGCAATGCTTCCCGAGGCGGTGGCGCGCTATCACGCCGCGTCGCGCAGTTTTTTGTTTTATAACGGCTCGCGCATCCGCATGGGACATCTCAACAACGACGCGGACATCAACGAATATCAGGGACTTGAGTTTGACCTGCTGTTTATAGACGAGGCCACGCAGTTTACCGAGAATGAATTTCGCACGCTGTGCGCGTGCCTGCGGGGCGTCAACCGCTTTCCAAAGCGCGCGTATCTGACCTGTAACCCCGGCGGAATCGGGCACGCATGGGTTAAGCGTCTGTTTATAACCAGAGACTTTAACGCGGGTGAAGACCCGGTGGACTATGCGTTCATCCCGGCCACGGTGGACGATAACACCGTACTTGCGCGCAGCTCGCCGGATTATGTGAGGATGCTTGACCTGCTGCCGGAGGATATCCGGCGTGCGCACCGCTACGGCGACTGGGACGCGTTGTCCGGGCAGTATTTTTCAGAATTTAAAACGGACGTGCATACCTGTGCGCCGTTTGTTATTCCGGAGGGCTGGATGCGCTACCGCGCGATCGACTATGGGCTTGATATGCTGGCCTGTCTGTGGATTGCGCTCGATTATGACGGACGCGCGTGGGTATACCGCGAGGTGATGAAGCCGGGGCTGATCGTGTCGGAGGCCGCGGCACTCATTGACCGTATGACGCTTCCGTTTGAAAAAATCGCCTTTACCATTGCACCGCCCGATCTGTGGAGCACGCAAAAGGACACCGGGCGCACGATGGCGGAAATTTTCATGCAAAGCGGCATCGGCCTTGTGCGGGGCAGCGCCGCGCGCACACAAGGGTGGCTGTCGGTTAAGGAATATCTGAAAATCCGCTGCGACGGACGCCCGGGGCTGATGGTATTCCGGGATCTGAAAAAACTGACCGGCAGCCTGCCGCAGCTTCAGCACGACAAAGATAATCCCGGCGACTGCGCTACACAGCCGCACGGCATCACGCATATTACCGACGCGCTGCGCTATTTCTGCCATCAGCGCACGCTTTACCCAACGCGCTGCGGCGAAAAGGAAATCGAAACAGACCGATACTGCGCACTGATGACCGGCGGCGGTCCGCCGCGCGCGTACATTGAACTGTAACGCGCGCATACTTAAAAAAGGAGTCAGATATGAACATAATTGCCGATTATATCCCCGCAGGGGCGAAGAACCGGCCGGGCGTCCTGAGAACGCCGGAGTTTATTACCATCCATGAGACCGGAAACACAGACAAGACCGCCGGCGCCGCGGCGCACGCGAAGTATCTCAAAAGCGCTTCGGCTGAGGCGGACAAGGTCTCATGGCATTTTACTGCGGATGAAAAGGAAATATACCAGCATTTGCCCGTGGGGGAGAGCGCATTTCACGCGGGCGACGGGAGGACTGGCCCGGGAAACCTCAAAAGCATCGGAATCGAAATCTGCGTAAACGGCGACTTTGAAAAAGCTGTGGATAACGCCGCGCGGCTTACCGCACAGCTGTGCGCGCGGTATAATATCCCACTTTGCAATGTGGTACAGCACAACCGCTGGAACGACAAGGACTGCCCGCGCAGCATACGCAGCGGCGCGCTGGGCGGCTGGGGAGCATTTTTGGACAGGGTATCGACGGCGCTTTACGATATACAAAAAGGCAACATCCCGTCGCAATGGGCGGCAAGTGCGGTGGAAAGAGCAGTGCAAAAGGGCATTTTGCAGGGGACGGATACGGGCGACCTGCAGCTTAAAACAAATGTGACCACCGAACGGCTGATGGTCATATTAGACCGCTGCGGACTTTTGCAGTGAGGAAGACTTTTTAACGAGGGGGGCGGATGTCAGGTTTGACATCCGCCCCCCTCGTTTTGCTTTTTTAGCCGGCGGCGTCTATTTTTGCACATGAAAATTCGAATTTATGCCTGAAAGCCAAACGAATATACTTCGGATAATCACAGACATTAATACAGAGGCGACAGGCCAGGCTGTCCGATTGTCAGTGTTTAACAAAAAGAAAGTACGGGAGGGTAAAAAAGATAGTTAAAATTTTAACGATATAATCTTGACATGCATTCACAAATGAGAGATAATGAAATTGTCAAAAAATTAACAAACAATTCTGAAGAGAACGAACAAAGACGACAGTTTTGCGAGGAGGATGTACCATGCAGAAGAAAAACACGCCGGATCTGAAAGAAAACGCCCCGGGCGTCGGGCCGGAAGTAAAAAACGACGCGCGCAGCATGATCGACGGGCTTGTTTCAAAGGCGATCAAAGCGCTTGAGGAGTACATGAAGCTCGATCAGGAGCAGGTGGACAATATTGTCCACGCCATGGCGCTTGCCGGACTCGACGCGCATATCAAGCTTGCCAAAATGGCCTGCGAGGAGACCGGGCGTGGTGTTTTTGAAGATAAGGTCATTAAAAACATTTTCGCCACGGAATATATCTGGCACTCCATTAAATATGAAAAATCCGTCGGCGTCATCACAGACAGCGAAGAGGAAGGCTATATCGAGGTGGCGGAGCCTGTGGGCGTCGTCGCAGGCGTCACGCCCGTGACGAACCCGACCTCCACTACAATGTTTAAGGCGCTCATCTGTGCCAAAACCAGAAACCCGATCATCTTCGGCTTTCACCCGGGCGCGCAGAAATGCTCGGCTGAAGCAGCGCGCATCCTGCGCGACGCGGCCGTTAAGGCAGGCGCGCCGGAAAACTGCGTACAGTGGATCGAAGTCCCCTCCGTTGAAGCGACTAATCTTCTGATGAACCACCCGGGCGTATCTCTGATTCTGGCCACCGGCGGCACCGGCATGGTGCGCGCGGCGTACTCAGCGGGCAAGCCCGCGCTGGGCGTGGGACCGGGCAACGTGCCGTGCTATATTGAAAAAAGCGCCAATCTGCCGCGCGCCTGCACAGATCTGATGATTTCAAAAACCTTTGATAACGGCATGATATGCGCCTCGGAGCAGGCCGTCATTGTCGATGAGGAGATCAGCGACGACTTTGAGCGCATCATGAAGGAGAACAACTGCTATTTTTTAAACGAAGAGGAAACCAAAAAGGTCTCCGCCTTTGTGGTAAACGAGCAGAAGCAAATGGTCAATCCCGACATCGTCGGAAAAACCGCATATTGGATTGCAGACAAATCGGGTATCAAAGTGCCCCAAGACACAAAGATCCTCATCGCGCGGCTGACCGGCGTCGGCCCGGAATATCCGCTGTCGCGTGAAAAGCTGTCGCCAGTGCTTGCCTATTATGTTGTCAAGGACAGTACAGAAGGCTTTGAAATGGCGGCAAGGGTGCTGCGGCTGTTCGGGCTTGGCCATTCCGCGGTCATCCACTCGAAAAACGACGAGCTCATTCAGGCGTACGGAGAGGCCATGCGCGTCGGCCGCGTCATCGCAAACTCTCCGTCCTCGCAGGGCGCCATCGGCGACATCTACAACACCAACACCCCGTCGCTGACGCTGGGCTGCGGTTCGTACGGCAACAACTCCACGACCTCGAACATTTCCTCTGTCAACCTTATCAATAAAAAGCGCCTGGCTCACAGGAGGGTGAATATGCAGTGGTTTAAAATTCCCCCGAAAATCTATTTTGAGAGCGGTTCAGTCCAGTATCTTGAAAAAATGGAGAATATCGAGCGGGCGTTCATCGTGACCGATCCGACCATGGTCAAGCTCGGCTATGTGGACAAAATCCTGTACTACCTGCGCAAAAGGGAGAACTACTGCCACTCGAAGATCTATTCCGACGTGGAGCCCGATCCCGATGTGGAAACCATCATGCGCGGCGTGGAAGAAATGCGTGCGTTTAAGCCGGACGTGATTATCGCGCTGGGCGGCGGCTCCGCCATCGACGCGGCCAAGGGCATGTGGCTGTTCTACGAGCATCCCGAGACTACGTTTGACGGACTGAAGCTGAAGTTCCTGGATATCCGCAAGCGCGCCTTTCATTTTCCGAAGCTCGGCAAGCTTGCGCAGTTTGTCGCCATCCCCACCACCTCCGGCACGGGCTCGGAGGTCACGGCCTTCTCGGTCATCACCGACCGCAAAAACGGCAATATAAAATATCCGCTGGCCGACTACTCGCTTCGTCCCGACGTGGCCATCATCGACCCCCAGTTTGTCATGAGCATGCCGAAATCCATCACGGGCGACACGGGCATGGACGTGCTCACACACGCGCTGGAAGCGTATGTTTCCACCATGGCAAGCGATTTCACCGACGGACTTGCGCTGCAGGCTATGGATATCGTGTTCAATTTTCTGCCGCGTTCGTTTAATAACGGTGCGGAGGACCCGCTTGCGCGCGAAAAAATGCACAACGCGTCCTGCATCGCAGGCATGGCCTTTACCAACGCGTTTCTGGGCCTGAACCACTCCATGGCGCACAAGCTCGGCGGAGAGTTCCACATCCCGCACGGACGCGCCAACGCGATCCTGCTGCCGTGGGTCATCGCCTATAACGCATCCATGCCCACGAAATTTGCGGCTTTCCCGAAATACGAGACCTTCATCGCCGACGAAAAGTATGCCAAGGCGGCGCGGTTTATCGGCGTCGGCGGAGCCACCACGAAGGAAAGCGTGGCAAACCTTGTCGCGGCCGTGCGCGCGCTCAACAAAGAGGTTGGCATCCCGGAGACGATCAAAGAGTGCGGAATTGACGAAAAGACGTTTTTAGAAAAACTGGATGTGCTCGCAGATAACGCGCACGCAGACCAGTGCACCACCGCCAACCCCCGTTATCCGCTGGTTTCGGAAATCAGGGAGCTGTTTAAGAAGGCATACTACGGCAAATAACTCAAAATTGTAAAGCGACAGAAGACCGCAGCGAATCTGGCGTGTGTTCACGGTATTTAAAATGCTGGTTTAACGCAAAAGGCAGGCAGATTACAGAGCTGCCTGCCTTTTTTTAACGGCTTTATCGCCCGGCGCTCAGTGCCGGAGCTGTCTGCGCCGCAGTTGCCGCTGAAAAACGGCATGTTCTTTTAATCCAGACATAGACAATACGCCGCACGCATATACCTGTAAAGAATTAGTGTGCGCACGGCGTGTGCGCCGAAGCGGAGAGAGGGTCGGGCTAGTATGAAGATCATCATGCTTCCAAAGCGGGCGCTTCTTTTTGCCGTACTGTGCGCAAGCGCCGCCATCATCACGGCGCTGGCCGTCGCGCCCGCGGCCGTGAGCGCATCTGGAACAAAACGTCAGCTGCCCATCTACTGCGTGCAGCGCGATTACAACACAGCTTCGCTCACGTTCGACGCCGCATGGGGAAATGAAGATACGCAGAAGCTTATCGACATACTCGGCAGCTATCAGGTCAAAGCGACCTTTTTTGTGGTAGGCGACTGGGCGAGAAAATATCCCGAATCGGTCAAGGCATTATCCGATGCGGGTCACGAGGTCATGAGCCACTCGGATAAGCATAAGCACATGACAAAGCTGTCGCGCGAGGAAATCGTAGCGGACATAAACGCGGCGGGAGAAGCCGTTGAGGCGATAACCGGCGTGAGGCCCACCCTGTTTCGTGCTCCGTACGGGGAATATGATGATAAGCTCATTTCCACGCTGCGTTCCATGAATATGGAAACGATTCAGTGGGATGTTGACAGCTTGGATTGGAAGGACCTTTCCGCGCAGGAGATACAAAAGAGAGTGCTCTCCAAAGTGAAAGCAGGCTCGATCATTCTGTTTCATAACGCCGCACTGCACACGCCGGAGGCGCTGCCCGGCATTATAGAGGATTTGCTGCGACAGGGATACAAACTCGTACCTGTGTCACAGCTTATACACAAGGGAGAGTACGAAATGGATCACACCGGCATGCAGGTACCGAAAAAAACGTCCGGGCAATAAAAGATTAAAACCAATTCGCAGTTTTTCACGGACTCGAGTTTACAAAACGTATCCGCCGATGATACGGCAGATTTCCGCGACGTCGGCGCGGGCGACAAACTCAAATTTCACTTTTCCCATTCCGCTGAACCATAATTCCAGCTCGCTGTCCAAATCGAAGACTCCGGCGGTTTCAATCGAAAACGATTGAATTTTGCTGTACGGAAGTGAAGTGAAGTCCTTTTTCTTGCCGGTTATGCCCTGTACGTTGATGGCGAAGATTCGTTTGGTGGTGAAAACGACGCCATCGCGAATACTCTTGAAGGCTGCGATGATTTTCTCATCTCCGATAAACAGCGGGGAAATCATGGATTCAAAGGCCGAGGCGTTTGTTGGGCTGAGCTTGAGAAAACTTGCGTTCTGGAAATCAATCATGTGATTTTCCTCCATATTTGTTTTTATCGGTGCGGCCGGCTGACGGTAAACGCCTTAATCGGTTGGGTACTGCGCGTAAAGGATGAAGATTTTATCCGAGCAGACCGGCCCGCTATGCAAGAACCATCTTCCGACAACAGGATACTACAAACCGGTAAAGCTTATCAATACAAAAATAGAAGCACAGCGAGCACCTGATGCCAATGCCCCAGATACAACGTCCAAGACGAATTCCGCAAATACTTCTGACTTTAGTATATCCCAAACCAATAAAAAACCACAATAATTCCGACCGGCGGCCGCCTGATTCCGGGGATAGGAGTAATTCCGGAGGGACGGGCGCGGGGCCGTCGGCGAACGAGGACGCGCCGTGGGAGCATTATAAGAAAAAATTGGTTCTTCCGAGCTTTCCGATGAGGAGAAGGCGGCGGTAGACTTTATGCCGGAAAACGAACACCCCAATGGCGTGGCGGAAAAGCTGCGCGGCAGCGGAGAAATTTGAATACGTCGGGGCCTGGGTGCAGGGCAGGTTTAAAATGAGCCCGGAGGACCTGAAAAACCTCATTGAGGCCGAGGTGCTGCAAGTGGACAAGGCGGGGAAAGCGTGAGGGGTCTTTTCGGGTTAAAAGTAAAAAAGGTGTGAGGCGGCAAAGCACTTTCATAATAAAACTGTAAGCTTTGACTTGAAATTATACATTCTATTTATGTGTGGGATGTCACTCCATCAGGTTAGAGTAAAATAGGCAGCACGGATTGGTTGTCAGAACGGCACGGCGCTCATGCAATGAGCGCCGTGCCGTTCTACTATACAAACAAGCAGGTTTGCATGTATTATTATTTTACAATATATGACAAATAGCAATAAATTATGGAGGGAATATTATGTTGAAAAGAGTTACAGCATCATTCATTTGCCTTGTTCTTAGTTTTGGTATTGTATTTCCAATAAATGCACATGCCGTTACGGTAATAAATCAGGATGTTTTAGCAGCAGAGACAGCCCTCCCCATTAAAAGCGCCATGGAAACAAATGCAGAAGCGGCGGCTGTCGATACGCAGCTAACAGCAACCGAAAGCTCGGCCGTTTTGTCCGTCGATAAAAAGGAGGGCGGTTATTCGCTGAAGGTTACCGCTGCGGACGAGACGGCAAATCCTTATGCCCAGTACACATTGGTCAGTTCCGACGCTTTTGATATAGCCGGCTACAGCACAATCATGCTTTGGGTTAAGCCCGGTGCGGGCGCCGGCTGGATTGAGTTTTCCAGCAACGGCGCAATCATAAAGAGCGAGGAAAACGGCGATGGCAGGTTTGAAGTTGGAAAGGATCTGGAGAGCGGTAAGTGGACGCAAATTACGCTTAACCTGCTTGACGCAGCGTCGATTACGCAGGGGGACGACCTTGTTGTCAAAACGGATGAAAACTCTATATGGTTCTATGATGGGATCACATCTCAAAAAAACGCCGCCGACTCGGTTGATCTGTCCACGATGGTCAATGACAGTACGCAGTTGAGCGGCGGCAGTTTGCAGTTTAAAAAGACCGCGGCCGGAACCGCCTATAATACGAATCCCACGGTCCTTGTTTCCAACACAAGGGTCGCCTATGAAAAGACCTTAACGACATATGCCGATTTCAAAAGCGGGATATGCTCCGGCGGAGTCAGTGCGAATTCCAATGGAAGTGTTGTTTTTAATACTGATTATTCAGATATATGCACCGGAGGGACCGCTATTAGCGGTGGCTCTGGCAGCACACCGGAATATGCTTTTGATAACAGTACCAGTTCTGAATTTAAATCTTCCCAATCAGGCAGTAATGTTAACGGAAAAGCATATATCGGTTATACGTTCAGTTCAGCAACCCAAATTAACGGCTTTTCCATCTATCAGAGTACGGGACCACGCGCTGTCGGCAGTGTTCTTTTGCAATATTATAATACATCCACCAGCGCCTGGACTACAGTTGGCACATATTCTCTGAAAGAAACAAGCGGTAATAAGAAAGATATATTTGTCTGTGCGCCTGAGGCATCGGCGGCCAGTTGGAGGCTCTTAGCAAACGACAACACCGATGGTTCTCAATGTTGGGATGTCCAAGAGGTAGAGTTTTATCAACCAACAACGGATTATTATACAACTGCCGAATTTGATATTTCAACAGCTGAGGATGTAGAATACGGGCATGTCAAATATACGGCGACGGAAGACACAGAGCTCGTTATAGAAACCATGCTTTCGCTCGACGGAGGTACGACATGGGGCGACTGGTGTGAGCTGGATGAATACGGGGAAATACAGGGATTAAATCAGACGGCAAATCTTCAGAATGCAAAACTAAAGCTCAGAGTGTCCAAAGGAGCTTGCAGAGGGAGCGCAATACCGGTATTGCATGATATCAAAATCCAACTTATATGTGAAGCTGATCCTTCAGCGTTTATAGGCGGCAAGCTGCATGGAATATCGATAGATACCGGAAATTATGACCTTAGCGGGGAAACCGCTGCAAACTACGATAAGGCGACATATACCAGCATCGCCTCGGCGACGGCTATTGCCTTATCCGGCGACGGGAAAACGTTGTATTATGGAAATGCAGGCCTATATAAGCTCGACCTTTTATCGGGTGAAAGCACGCTAATTTACTCCTCGTCTGGAACAACAGTAATCAGCATAAAGACAAATTATGACGGGTCTAAGGCATGTGCAAACTCAAAACATTTATATTCAAATAAATACTACTATCGCCTGTTTAAATACGATTCAACTGCAGCTACAGGCGTTACATTATTACAAAGCGAAAGAGATACTAATTATTCAGCATACGATATGTACGAGGACGGCTCGGTTGCATTTGTCGAAATTCTTTCATCTGATAAAGCTAGACTCTATTATGTACCTTCAAACGGCGCTTCAATATCAAAAGATTTTAATAGTAATGACACAAATATTAACATCAGTTTTTCCGGTGATTCGAACGAATTCTTCTTATCCTACAACAATAGTTCCACTGGTTATATAAATAAATACACGTATGCAAACGGCACTCTGGGGAGTGGATCAGTAATATCAATAAGTAATAATACTTATGGTGGTATAACGGTATCCGCTTCCGGAGAAGAAGTCTATTATCTGCTTGATAATAGACTGTACTCATATCATTTAGAAACTCGGGTAACACGGAAGTTCGACATCACGGCGACAAAAATATATAAGGTGATCGACGACGGCAAGCTTTTGCTTGGGTATGTGAGTCAACCGCCGTATAAATATTTCATATACGATCCGGCAACCGACAAGGAGGAGAGTGTCCGGCCCACAGAGTATACGGAAGCTTCAATGATTTTCGATACAGACTACAGCTCCAACACAGTGGCCTATATACCGACTGCAGATTATCTGCGGGTATGGTACCGCAACGGGGCAACTGACCTTAACAAATATTTGCTCTCATTTGACGGCAAAAACTCATGGTACAGTCATAAAAACGGTTCGTGGGAGATGGTCGTGCAGGGACCCAAACCTTCTTTAGAGACACTCACCAAATATGGTATGACGGCAGCCGAGGTGAGCGCAATGACGGAAGAAGACTATAGGCCGCTGTATGAAAACGGGAGCGAGATTTATTCTGTTGATGTTGCGGCATATTTCGCCTCGGTAAGCCCATACATAACACCGGCCATAAAGTCGATATATATCGTCACCGATGAAGAGAATATCACCAGCGATATAGGGGAATATCTGTATACCGCCAAAAAAGTAGATTTTACGGGCTCGGATTGGCGCAAGATCAATTCACTTTACCCGATCGAAATCATCCCCAAGGAGGCCAAGTATCTATTCTTTATCTATGCCGACAATAAGTACCAGTATTACGACGCATCAGGCTGGCAGGTCGAAACGGCTTCGGAAATATCCACGCTGATTTCCGATACGCAAGCAAACTGGGAAAATTTGAGTGAGATCGGGATGAGCGCGGCGGAGGTACGGGCAATACCCGCGGATGTGTTGACTTCACAGCTTGCGGGAAAAGACTTTTCCGTCGTCTATTGTATGAGGGTTGCCGATCAATCAACGGTGGGTTATTGCTGCAAAATATCCGCCGACTATTCCAAAGACTTTTTTGCCGGTACCAATTTGTCTCTGTCCATCAATATGATTGACGGTACGACAAAGACATTAACCGGACTCACCGACACAGAGGTTGAGGATTTTATGGTGTGGCTCTACGGACGCCAATATGGCAAAGGTTCGATATACTACACCATAAAAACGGGTGCGACAAGCTACTTTGTCAATTACTATACGATCCAGTCAGTCACAGTTACGGAAAACTAAACAAAGGGGGTACCAAGGCATGAAAAAGCGATTTTTTTCTGCGCTTCTGCTTTGCCTCGTATGTATCCCCGCGTTTACGATCTGTGCGCGCGCGGATTCGGAAGCCACGGTTTCATCATTGATGCTGGATATAAAAAACAGCGTAAGGGGCTCTGTGTACAATACGGAGCTCAACGCGCCATTCAGCAAAGAAACAAGCGGAATTAATGAGTCTGTCAGTACCGAGAGCGGCAGCATGGTGGTAAGCAATCAGTTCCTGACGATTCCGGGCCGCAACGGAATGGATCTGACACTTACCCTTATATACAGCAGTCAGGCCGCGAAGCTGTACGACGAGGGAACCGTCTGCACATCGTTAACAAGCAGCGCTACCACGACAGACTATTACGAAGTTTATGACAGTTACGGCAACTGGCTGCGTACGGGAGCCAGAACAGAAAGCAGCGCAGCGGTAACAGCCGACGGCGAAACATGGGTGTATAACGGCTATACCTTGTCCGGGACAAGCATTGCCGCAAACAGCAGTATAGCAAATAATCTGCAGGCCAGGTCTGTAACAGACGCGGCAAAATATGTCTTCGGCGTCGGATGGAGCCTCGACCTCCCGAGCCTTGCGATCGACAACGACAGTATCTTTGTTACATTGCCTGACGGACAGACCTATCTGGCCGATTTATCCGCCTGGAACGGATTGAGCGATTACGAATTATATGATATCAGTTTCAGCAAGTACACATCGGTGGTAAGCGGGACGGAACCGTCGGCATACAGGCTCCTGTATGCCGACGGCAGCGCCGACTACTTCACGGAGCATGGAGAAATACTTGCTCAGGCCGACAGGTACGGCAATACCATCAGGTATATCTGGACTCAGACAGGCGGATTAAGGCTTTTAACACAAATAATCGACACTTCCGGAAGAAACGTTTATTTCGAATACTCCGGCAACAAAATATGTGTTAAATACGATGACGAGGTCATCACATTTATTAAGTCGCCGGCACCGGGAGACAGCGGAAAGGACTGCTTGATCCGCTATATCGACGCCATAGGCAGGCAGACATACTATTCATACTCGTTTGACAACGCAGGATTTGACAGTTTGGGCAAAACGGCGGTTAACAATACATATGCAAATCTGACTTGCGCCCATTATCCGACTGATTTTCAAAGCAATTATACATATATTAAAG
Organism: Oscillospiraceae bacterium; assembly: GCA_963678505.2. Taxonomy (GTDB): domain Bacteria; phylum Bacillota; class Clostridia; order Oscillospirales; family JAVBQB01. Next base: position 18,425 of record CAXXFP010000022.1, read on the forward strand.
CAACTAAAAATTTGAACGCAAGCGGATATATGGACTACTTCAAGGTCAGCCAAAGATGGGACAGCTTCGGGACTAAAATATATAACAAGCAGCAATATTTATATTTTAATGAGCCGGATGGTTACCCGGTATACGATGCTTCGAACATCAATGAAAATTACCGGTATTACACAACCATAGTAACCGAAAATGGCGTCACGGAGAGGTATTACTATAACTATAAGCATCAGCTTACCCAGAAAAAAACCGAACGCGGCGATGCTACGGACATAGTCAAGACTGAATACGATGATAATAAAAATGTCCCCATCCGGAATGAAACCAGCGTGGAGAATAAAAACGGTATATTTTTCAAAACTATTGATACCTACACCTATGATTACAGGGGCAACCTGGTCTGTGAAAACCATCCTTTCAAGCCCGAGGATGAGGCGGGCGGCGAATATGCGACGTCATATACCTATGACACAAGCTATAACCTCATCACAAGCAAGAGTTATAGGCAGGATAAAGAAGTTTAGTCACCGTCACATATACGCTGAGCTACGACAAGAGAAGTATCGTCGCCGAGGAGACGAAAAGCGGCGGGGCTATTGTTCAGGCAAAAAAATATGTGTATGACAAGTACGGGAACATGATCCGTTCCGCGATAAAAAAAGACGCGGTTTCATGGGCTGCAATAAGCTATACGTACAGTCCGGTGTATAACTATGCCCTTTTGACCGCTGTGACATACGTAAACGTCGGCGACGCAGACGGCGGCGGACAGAACATCACGGAGAGCTATACCTATGATTTTTATACGGGAGCTAAGCGCAGCACGACAGACGGAAACGGGCATACAACTTACTACGAATATGATAAGGCTGAGCGCCTACTAAAAGAGACGCTTCCCGATGGGCTGTGCCGTACATATGTGTATGACGACGCAAATAACATACTTACGAAAACTGACGCAAACGGCAACAGTGTTGTCAATTACTATGACCCCTTCGGGAAGCTGTCCTCTGTGATTGAGAAATCAACCGGTACAGTACTGACAAGAAAAAAATACGACGCCAGAAACAACCTGTCGGCGGAAACCGATGCAAACGGAAACAGCATCGAATACACCTATGACAAGATAAACCGTTTGACGTCAACGACTGTACATGATACCAGCGGAAAAATGATGTCAAAAACGCTTGTCGATTACTATGAAAACTTCACGGATATTTATGGCAATACATGCTTAAAAGTAACGGTCACCACTGTGGGAGATACAACAAACCTTGTTTCAAACAGCTACTACGATAGTAGAGGAAGGCTCGCAAAAAACGGGCGCGTATCCGACTCCGGCGAGGATTTCAGTTATATCGAATACGACTATCTTTCAAACACGATATCAAAAACCGGATTTGACGGGGCGAAAACTCTTTATGAATACAACGGCGTCGGGAGGCTTCTCAAGAGCACCGATGCGCTTGGAAACACAACAAAATGCAGCTATGACGGACTTGGAAACGTCACGTCAACCGTCAATGCCCTGGGCAACACGGCATACTCATCCTATGATTCGCTTGGACGGCAAATCAGTCAAAAAACGCCGCAGGGCGACGGCGTGTACGCCGTTACGCGCTATTACTATGATGGGGTTGGAAAGCTCATCAAAACCATTGACCCCAAGGGCTTTATTACCAGAAACTACTATACGGACCGCGGATTTCTTCAGGCCGTCGAGCAGGTCATATCTTCTGAGCAGTCGAACATCGTCAAATACGATTACGATGGCGAAGGTAATATGACCGCGCAGTACACGGGGCTTTCAAACTGGACGGACAGCGTCTATGCAAAGAGAATATATGCCTACGACCAATACGGCAGATTAACCAGCGAAACCGACGCTTCCGGACGCGTAACAAGGCACCGCTATGACCTAAACGGTAACCTGATAAGCTCGACAGACCGCAACGGCGTAATCAGCTGCTCTGCCTATGACGGACTAAACCGCGTAACAAAGAAATATAACAGCAAGGACGGAGAATCCGCCGCCTTAATAAACAAATACGGCTTAAATGGCAGCCTTCTGGAAAGCAGTAAAGCGGGCGGCGCCACCAGCTATACCTATGACAGTCTCGGACAGGCCGTGCTGATTAAATACAGCAGCGGAATAAGCAAGGAATATACATATGACAAAGCGGGGCGTGTCGCGTCCCTCACGGTGAAGCAGGGCAGTGTATCTGAACAGACGCTATCATACGGCTATGACGCTGTCGGGCGGTTAACGCTTCTCGTCAGCGACGGGGTGCGATTCACATACGAGTATACCGCTGTCGGGCAGCTCAGATATGAAACAAACGGGCTTACCGGAATCAGCGCCGAGTATGCGTATTACCCGTCCGGCACGCAGAAGTACCTAAGAAATTATAAAGCCGGAGAACTCATAAATAATTTTGAGTATGAATACGACCTGCGCGGGAACCAGACAAAAAAAGATGAGGACGGTGTCGTCACGGAGTACGTCTATGACGCGCTTGGACGTCTGAAAACGGCGATTCTGCCCAATGATAAGATGCAGGACTATGAGTTTGACGATTACGGAAACATTTCTAAAATGGTCGAAATGACATACGACTACATCACGAATACGACGAATTTTTATGACGCGGACAACCGTATTCTGATGTCGGAATGCAAAACGACGTATGAAACGGTTCAAAACTATTATGAATACGACGGTGAGGGCAACAGGACAAGCAGCACGAAGTCAACGATACGGCTGCTGGGCACGGTCACGAACAAATACGAATATTACTACAACGGGGAAAACCAGCTTGCGACTGTTGTAGACCCCGGCGGCGTAATTTATGAGTATGCCTATAATGTGGAAGGCCTGAGGAGCAAAAAGACATCCGGGGACGAAACCGTGCACTACATCTATGAGGGCGGTTATATCATCCTTGAAACCGACGCGGACGAAGCGATAACCGCCCGAAACGTCTGGGGCTTCAGGCTGCTTTACCGCCAAGCGGGGGACACCCAATACGGCTATATTTTCAACGGCCACGGTGATATAATCAAGCTGACAGACCGTAACGGCAATGAGCTTGAGGACTACAGCTACGACCCGTACGGCAGACAGGATGGGAAAGAGGAAAACGGCTTCAGCAAAACATTTAGATGGGAAGCCGAGACGGAAAACAACGCTGTCAACAACCCGTTTCGCTATTGCGGCGAGTATCTGGATTTAGAGACGAATTTCTACTACTTACGGGCGAGATACTATGATCCGACGATAGGACGGTTTTTGAGTGAAGATACCCACTGGAACACGAGCAACGCGATATACGGGGACGACCCGTTAATGCTCAACAAATATTCAGCAGCGCCAGATATTGCCGCAATTATGCAAAGCACAAATCTTTATGTCTATGCAATGAATAATCCCATCAGATGGATTGATCCTTCAGGGAAAGCAGTAACCGATTGGGATAGAAATGTAATGGGCGGTATCCCAGGACGTATAGAGAGAATGCAGTTGATTACTGATAACTGGAATAGTGGAACTCCTAAACAACAAGCTGAATGGCGCGCGGAAGTAGAAGGATATAGGGCTCAGTTGAGAAACGAGTATGAATGTACTGATAAAAACGGAATAACAAGGTCAAAAAAACTGGCGGCGAAATCAAATTTTATAATAATGATAATGTAATGATGTCGTCGAATGAGACGCGTATGATTATGTGGGTAGGTTACACCATAAATAGTAATAATAAAGTGGTGCTTGAAGAGTATCGTAAAGGTGCACGCTTTATAAATGCAAGTATAGGTGCCTATTATTCAGTGACTGGGCAAAGTTTTACCACAGATGGTATTAATGTATATTATGACATTAAATATAAAATGGATTCGTCAGGCAGTAGTGGCGGTTTAGTAGTTTGGCTGTTTGGTGCGGATGGTGGACATACACATGGAACCATATTTAGGGGGGAGTTTAAGTGATTAGAGGCAGTAAGAAGACAATAAACTGCACTTATAAGAAATGAGGGTTGGAAATGAAGAAATTAACAATTATCATAATAGGTACAGTTTTGTTGATTACATTTTGCGGTTGTTCTGGAGGGTCCGACAATAAACCTAGTTTTAATGTTGTAAGTAGCGATGTTGTGCTTGTGAAAAATGATATTGGAGAGTATAGTTTCCTGCTTACTTGTGAAGTTTCGAATTTAACCAATGGTTCATTGCATTTTAAAGAATCAAATTTTGATATAGTTGATGGAAGCGGTAATTTAATTGATACTATGCAGTCGGTAAGCGCTTATCCGCCGATAGTTGACTCTAAAAAGACCGCCGTATATTACGATACAAAAATATACGATAAAATATTAGATGCAAACATTGAACTAAAAGCTATACCGCATATCGAAACTGAAAAATCGAAGGTTAAATTAACAACATTGCCAACACCCGGAGGAGGAATGGACAGGGTATTCGTTGAAAATCCTTCTAATTCTAAGAAGGAATATGAGAATGTGCAAGTTGCCGTAATATGCAGGAATCCAACTAATAGAGTTACTGGTGTTCTTACGGCAAAGATTAATTCAATAAAACCCGGCGAAGAAGTTGAAGTTAGGCCTGAAGGACGTTTGATAGAAAAATACCTAGATCCAAGTGGCGGTAGTAGATGCAGTTTTTTTGCATATCTTGAACCGTAGGGGAAATTTAGAGAGGTAAACAATGCGTTATACAATAACTTTAGCGGTTTCTCTATTCATTTTTGGATGTCTTATTTGGTTGCAAACTTTTCTTTCAAAGAAAAGAAACAAGTGGCTTGGATTGATACTGCCCTCAATTAACCTTATTCTTTCATCAATACCCATATTTCAATTGCTTCAGGAAATGAGCGCCTTTATGCCCCGAACTATTGAAAAAACGGATACATTTGGAAACCTTATAAGCACGGCAACTGTTGCGCCGTCTGCCGGAAGTTTAGAACATTTTCTTTTTACGATTGTTGCGGTTTTTCTTATTTGCAACATATCGACATTTATACTCATGGTGATTTATTGGGTTTGCCGAAAAAAACTAACAATCTCTTCGCAGTAATCCGCCGGGACGACGGCAAAGTGCTCTGTCTTAGCAAGATGACGGTTCATATTGTGTTGACTCCACCTCCTCATCTATGCAAAATAGATGAGGAGGTGGAGTATTATGCCAAGAGTTACAAGAAAAAAGAGTGAAAGTGGAAGCACACAAGAGAATCTCCCACTTATGTTCATGGGGAAAACCAGCTTGCGACTGTTGTAGACCCCGGCGGCGTGATCTACGAGTATACCTATAATGCCGAAGGCCTGAGGAGCAGAAAGACATCCGGGGACGAAACCATAAACTTCATCTATGAGGGCGGTTATATCATCCTTGAAACTAACGCGGACGAAGCCATAACCGCCCGAAACGTCTGGGGCTTCAGGCTGCTTTACCGCCAAGCGGGGGACACCCAATACGGCTATATTTTCAACGGTCACGGTGATATAATCAAGCTGACAGATCGTAACGGGAATGAGCTTGAGGACTACAGCTACGACCCGTACGGCAGACAGGACGGGGAAAAGGAAAACGGCTTCAGCAAAACATTTAGATGGGAAGCCGAGACGGATAACGACGCTGTCAACAATCCCTTTCGCTATTGCGGGGAGTATTACGATTTAGAGACGAATTTCTACTACTTACGGGCAAGATACTATGACCCGACGATAGGGCGGTTTTTGAGTGAAGATACATATATCGGGCAAGCAACAGACCCGCTGAGTTTAAATTTGTATACATATTGCAGTAATAATCCTATTAATTTTACTGATCCTACGGGACATTGGCATAAAAGTGACGGATATCGTCCTGAATGGGCTCAGTTACTTATTATCGAGGATACAAAACAGTACAATATTGCGAAAGCTAATAATGATGCCGCAGGAATGGAGAAGGCACATGAGCATGCTAAGGATATAAGAAGGTATGCGGCTCGTGCGAACACTTATAATATGATGCAGTTCTTTGGTGTATCGGATCCAACCGAAATAGAGTTGCCGGATAACGCAATGGTGTTTTTAGAGAATACACAAAGCGTGTCAATATTCAAAACTGGAGCTTCTATGATTAGAGGTCATACGATAGTCATGAACTTTGATAAATATTGTGAATATGATTTTCACGGTCTTGGTTATGGACCTACAGGAATTCCCCTTGGTGATATTAATGTGACAGGAGGATATGTTTATAATATTATAAACCCAACGGATTTTGCAGGTTTCTTTGCTGGTGCCAGCGCAAACCTTCCATCTAACTCGACTGGAGTATCTGGAGCATTTAATGGGGTATATATGGAGGTGTTCGGAGGAGAAAGCTCGGTGGCGGGATCTGCAGGATTTAGCGCAACATGGTATAACCAGAGGCAGAGCCAATGGGTATATGGAAAAGCAAATATCAACTGGTATAATTCTCCGAAATCTTCGTTTAATCCATTTAACCCAACACCTTATATATAGAGGTGAGGTGAATAAGATCATCATGCTAATATTTAAGAAAAAAAGCATTACTGTAAAAGCTTCATCTTCCGATATTATAGAAGCCTTAAAAAATCTGCCACCCAAAAGTACTTTCTTTAATGCATTCACTGAAAGTTCGTTTTCATTTTTTATGTATGAGAAGTATGAACGTATGCATGGTCCAATACGCTTTATAGGTACAATTGAGGAGCAGGGTGACAAGTGTACCATTAAGTATACCATTCGGCCAGGAGTAACTATTTTGTTAGGACTCCTAGTGTTTTTGTTAGCTTTTTTATATGCTTTTGCATTATTGTTATTTTCAAATGTTTCATTGATACCTTTAGTAATATCTGCAGCGGCAACACTGTTTATATGTTTAATCGTTATTGGACAGGAACAAACTTGCGATGAACGCTTAATTAAAAAATTGCACGAACTGGAAAATAAAGAAGAATAAAACCGTTAAAGAAGGATTTGAGATAGGGCTGTCTTCATGCACAAGGGGACGGTTCTTATGTGTTGACTCCACTCCCTAAACTATCCTAGATATCTCGGTTGACGGGAATCAGCTTCGGAATTGTTCGTGAGGATAGCACACAAGAACCGTCCCCTTGTGTTCTTGTGTTGCTTGCCAATATTTATGCATGGATAAATGAATAGATTCCGAAATCATTGAGCATTTCAAAGATGCGGTTCTTCACACGCCGGAGGCGCTGCCCGGTATCATTAAGGCCGTGGGGCTGGAGGTGGGAAACCGCTTTGCAAATAAAAGGATTTATATTATACTTAGGCCAAATGGGGGTGGAAGGGATATGCGGTTACATAAGCTTCAGGAAATGTTCCGGATCAAGACGATACGATATCGATTTCTGGCGTCGATGCTGCTGCTGGTTTTAATTTCCATCCCTACCATGGGCTATACGACCTATCGTATTTCCACCGGAATCATTGAAAAAAACCATGAAATGTCCTATCGCTCAAATCTGGAAACATCCAATACCATTATTAACAATACGATCAATACCATTATCCAACGAGCCCAGAACCCTTTTATATGACGGAGAGTTTATCGCCGTTACCAATGTGCGGGACACGGAAACGGAGTTTATCCTGCAATCAGATGGAGAATCCTCTGGGCTATACGTTGGATACGCCGCGCGCAAACTGGGAATGCATCGATTTCGGACGGGAGCAGCAGGCTTTGGGCTGCCGGGTGGAGGCGGCGCTGTCGGAGGACTTTGGGAAGCTGATCTACGACAGCGGCATGGTGCGGTATTACGGCACGGCGTTTCCCATACCGGTACCGCTTTCAACCCCGTACCCGTTACTGGTGGCGAGTTTCCGTCAAAACCGGAAGCGGAGTCACTACAAGTGACCCCGCGTGGTTTGAAACAGGAAAAATGAACGAGCCCTGGCGCGGCGGGTGGATCACGCCGGAGCGGGGAGACGCCGTTGTGCCCGGTACTCGAGAAGCAGATAGAGATCGAAAAGCCGGTCGGCTCCGCCCGGCTGTATATTTGCGGGCTGGGTTTATATGAGCTGGAGCTGGACGGGAGAAGGTTTCGGACGAATACTTAACGCCGTATTGCACCGCGTATGATCAGTGGATTCAGGCACAGACCTTTGACATGACCGGTTTGCTGACCGGAGGGAAGCATACGCTCAGCGCCATACTGGGAGACGGATGGTATAAGGGGCAATTTGCACTGGAAATGAAGGAGCGCATATACGGGGATAAAGCAGGCCTCATTTGCGAACTTCACATCACCTATGAAGACGGCACCGGTCGGATCATATGCTCCGATGGGAGCTGGCGCTGCCGTTTTTCCCATATCAGGCGAATAGGTATGTATGACGGCGAAATTCTGGATTACGCATCGGCGCTGCCCGAAGCGTGTGAAGTTTTATCCTGCGACCTTGGCGCCGACCGCCTGTGCGACCGCCTGAGTCCGCCGGTGCGGATTGCCCAACGACTTCCGGCCAAAGAATACATCGTCACACCCCGCGGCGAGCAGGTGCTCGATTTTGGACAGAATCTGGTGGGCTGGGTCGAAGTGAAGTGCCGCATCCCAAAGGGGGAAACAATAAAAATCCGTCATGGAGAAATTCTGGATCCGGACGGGAATTTATATACGGACAATCTGCGAAACGCCAAACAGGAGTTTGTTGTCATCGGGGACGGCACGGGAAAAACCGTTCATACGACGTTTACATTTTACGGCTTTCGCTTTATTGCTGTGGAGGGCATGGATATCCGCAGGGAGGACTTTACCGCCTGTGTGCTGCACAGCGATATGGAGCAGACCGGCTTTATCGAGTGCTCCAATCCGAAGGTCAACCGTTTGTTTTAAACGCCCTGTGGGGGCAGAAGGGCAATTTTGTGGATGTACCCACGGACTGTCCGCAGCGGGATGAACGCATCGGATGGACGGGAGATGCGCAGGTATTTGCCGGAACGGCCTGCTTTAACATGCAGACCACGCAGTTTTATAAGAAATTCCTGCACGATTTATGGATGGACCAGCAGCAACGAAACGGCTCTGTGGCTAATTTTATTCCGGCTTTCTGCCCGGGAAACTATGGCCGGATCAGTCCGTTTCTGGGCGGAGGCGTCAGTGCCTGGGGCGATGCTGCCACGGTCATTCCGTGGCAGGTTTATCTGCATTCAGGGGACATCTCGATTCTTGAGCGGCAATATCCCAGCATGAAGGCGTGGGTAAAGCATATCCACAGTCAGGACGACGGCTCGCGGTTGTGGAAGACCGGCTTCCATTTCGGGGACTGGCTGTCCATGGACAATTTCCACACGCAGTCGCGCTTTGGCGCAACGCCGACGGAAATCACAGCCACCGCCTACTATCTGTATTCCATGCAGCTGACCGCAAAGGCAGCCAAGGTGCTGGGGAAAACAGAGGACTATAAGGTTTTCAGCCGGCTGGCAGAAGAGATACGTCAGGTCGCCAACAGGGAATTTATCACCGCCACAGGAAGAATGGCTCTCAGACACACAGACGGCCAACGCGGTGGCGCTTAATATGGATTTTTGCGGAGAGCACAAAAAAAGAATCGCGGCTGATCTGGTGAAAAAGCTCAAAGACAACAACTATCATCTGTCCACTGGCTTTGTGGGAACGCCTTGCCTGTGCCCGGTACTCAGTGAAAACGGATATAACGAGCTTGCATACAGGCTCTTGCTCAATGAAGATTATCCCAGCTGGCTGTATGAGGTCAATCAGGGCGCCACCACCATCTGGGAGAGGTGGAACAGCATCAAACCCGACGGAAGCCTCGGTGACGTGGACATGAATTCCTATAACCACTACGCCTACGGGGCCGTAGTAGAGTGGATGTACCGGTACATGCTGGGAATTCAGCCCCTTGAAGATCATCCTGGGTTTAAAAGAATTCGAATCGCGCCGCAGCCGCACTGGCGCATACGTTGGGCCAAGGGGAGCGTCCAGTCCGCCGCCGGCCGATATGAGGTGGGGTGGCGGCTGGAGGGGGAAAACGTGTGTCTGGATATTTCTGTTCCCTTTGATGCCGAGGCGCAACTGGTGCTGCCCTATGCGCCTGATCAGGTTAAAATCAACGGGAGCCTGCAGCCGGTGTCTGTTCTCCGGGCGGGGCGCTACCATATCGAGTATGAACCCACGACGGCGTATCCCAACGGGTATACCGCGGACATGCCAACGGAATATCTGCTCAGCAATCCTTATACGCGGGAAACGGTTTTAAAAATCGCGCCGTGTTTGGAGGAGATTAACGAGGAATCTCCGGACATCGGTAATGAAGCGCTCCGCACCACGCTGCACAATTACGGCGCGCGCGGCAGCTTGAGGAGCTTGAGTGCGCACTCGCTCAGATTCCAGTTTGACGTGCGCCTTTTTGACGCAGGTACACGCGTATATTTAGAGATAAAAATATAGTCATTCACATGGGTATAACGGGTTGAGTCGAGAGCCATATCGTACGCCAAATTGCAGCTGCAGATAGATAATGTCGGCATTTTCATGGTGGAGAGCCTTTCATGCGAAGCAACAAAAAGCCCTGTAACCGTTGCGGTTACAGGGCTTTTTGTTGGCGGAGAAGGAGGGATTCGAACCCTCGGTACCTTTTGGGTACACACGATTTCCAATCGTGCGCCTTAGACCAGCTCAGCCACCTCTCCACATACCATATTCAATTTGTGCGGACATATTTTTTGTCCAGCCGCACTATATAAGATACAGGATACACGCAGGAATGTCAACCCTTTCTTGCTGCAAAAGCGGCATAAGTTCATACGGCAGTCCGGGATGAATTTTGTGCGGGCGCGCCGCTTAGCGGGTATTATTCTTCCACGGGTAAGCGCCGGGGAAGAGGCGAAAACGATTGGGCGCGCCTTGGCGGTATTGTAATTAAACTGAAATTACTCTATAATAAATTATCATTACAAAGACACGTATGTCTGCCGCACATATGCTGAAGTATGTGCCGTTACATAAACGCGGGACAGCCGCCGACGCGTGCATTCGGTTTACATAATGCGTTGTTTTACAGCCGGCGGATCTGCAGGTCGGGCTGAATCTGATATATTTCTGGAGGCATTATGAAAAGTACTGTCTTAATTTCAAGCGTTCTTGCACAAGAAAATGATATTACGAACTATCGCATACGCTCAACTTATCCGGACGCTGTTCGCGCCGCGGGCGGCGTGCCGGTTCTCGATGTCGGCGGAGACGCGTGCGAATGCGCCGCACATTTTGACGGGCTGCTGCTGACAGGCGGGTACGATCTTGACCCGGCGCTGTACGGAGAGCCGCCGCTCAACGACCGTGTAATTATTCAAAAAGACCCGCGATGACTTGGACATTGCGCTGTTTGAGGCCTTCAAAGCGGCGAAAAAGCCGATTCTCGGCATCTGTCGCGGCTTTCAGATAATCAACGTGATGTTTTCCGGCAGCTTATGGCAGGATCTGCCTGAACAGCTCGGCTGCGCGACCATTGGGATATTGTACATAGCGTCAAGACACAGCCGGGCAACGGGATATTTGACCTGTTCGGCGCGTCGTTTAACGTGAACAGCACGCATCACCAAGCGGTTCGCAGACTTGGAGAGGGCCTCGAGGTGATCTGTACGGACGAAACCGGAACGCTTGTTGAAGCGTTTCGGCACCCAACGCTGCCCATTGCAGGCGTGCAGTGGCATCCTGAACGCATGACGCTTAACAACCGCATATCCGAAACCCCGGATATGATGCCGTTGTTTGAACGCTTTATCGAGCGGTGCGGGAAGGCGGCAGGCGATGGCGGATATCTGTAAAACAGCAAATCTGGAAGTCGGCATGCCGCTGGTGGATACGGCCATCAAGAAGCTGACGTGGGAAATCCATGCCGCGAAAGCGTCCGGGGCGTCCGCGCTCAAGGTCATACACGGTTACGGTTCGTCGGGAACCGGCGGACGGATCCGTGTGGAGACAAGAAAGTATCTGGCGGGGCTCAAGCGCGCGGGGCGGATACGCGATTATATCGATGGAGAGGATTTTTCCATCTTTTCCGAGCAGACGCGCGCGGCGTTTGCCCGCTGCGGATGCCTGCGAAAGGACTCCGACCTGGAAAGACACAATAATGGGATCACCATTATCGTTTTGTGAAGTGCTGTATTGAATTAATTGGTACATTCATATAAGCCGTTTATAATACGGCAAGACTTAAGACAAGCTGCCGGACTTCACGTCCAGCAGCTTGTTATGCTAGCCGCTCTATTATTTAGCCCTTACCTGGATTTGAGAGCGTTGAATGCAAGCTGTGAGCAAATATCCCAGCTGCGCCAGTCGGAGAGTCGCTGGCTCAGACCGGTTTGCTGCGCCTGGAGGATGCCGGTAACATCCTCTAAATTGCCGGAAGGGGAGGATGTTGGCTCCTCCGTGGCGGAGCTGAGCCTGATCAGGGCAGGGATGCTGGCGGGAGACAGCGAGGTCAGGTGACCCACGTCGATCGTCTCCAGCCTTCCCGAGAGATAGGCGTCTACATTGTAGCGTGCGATGAGCCCGTCAACATTCATGAAATTAAGCACAAGCCACGCGGACATACAGGACGCAAGAAAAAACGGGAAGTACTTAAATTCCGGACGCAGAAGTTTGTAAACCGCGGCGATAAGCAGCAGCAGGATAAGCGCCATGCCCCAGACGGTGAGCGCGCGCAGTCGGGTCAGGCCATATGCGCCCACATACATATACATACGCCAGGCGGCGGAAAACAGCAGAAGACCGGTAAAACCCGCAAGCGTCAGAGACAGGATCTGCTGCGCCTTCCGGAGCGGGTTCTTTTTATCCGCAAGGGCCGCGCCCGAAAGCAGGACGATGAGATTGATCACGGTTACGCGCACAAGCTCAAAAAAGCCGCTGCGCGCGTATTCGGCATAACTGAAGCCATCGGGCAGACCGCTTGTCAGACCTCCGAACAGGTAGGCGAACTGAACATAAGCAAACAGCGCGTAAATCAAATCAAGCGAGCAGATCACGATGATCGGCGCGATCGGGTCAAGGAAGACGGCCTTCCGGCTGTTTTTGGGCAGGATTGCGCATTGCCGGTTCCTGAGCGCATAAAAAGCTCCGAATATAAAAATCCCGAACAGCGCGCCTGCGGCGGGGCGGCCAAGAACCGACCAGTCGAGGCTTTTGAGGAAACCGTCCGTCCATCCGCCGAAGATCCTGTCGGCGCTTGAGAGCAGGGATACGACGACAAACAGCAGCGGGGCGGAAATGAGCACGGAAAGCGCCGCCGTCAGGGAGCGTTTGCTTCTGAATTTGCCAAACAGCGAGTAAAAAACCCGAAACGGCTTGTCAAGCCGGAAAAAATAACGGCAAAGCCGGATGCGGTCAGATCAAAACAGCGCTCGGACGTTTCCAGGCGTCCCCAAAACTATTATTGAGCACCAGTGCGGCGGCCACGGACAGCGGAAGCAGCAGCAGGAGATTGACGGCGCTCATCCAGGTATCTGCATTGATCATAAAGGTAAGGGATAAAAGCCAGAGCGGGAGTATCATCAACATGCCCGCACTGCTGAGCGGCCCGCCCTGTTTTACATAGAAAAGCAGCAGCGCATAGCCAAGCGTTAAAATCACGGACAAACCCAGCGCGGGCATGCGGTTGAGTTGAAAACCTCGAAGAAAAACCAGCCGAGAAGCCATGCAAACAGCAGCATCAGGCGATCCGGCCGGTCAAACTGCAGCTTTGTGGATGCTGCGGGGTGTTCCTGTTTTGCGGGGGTCTGCTCCGGGTTCCCGGCGGCCTGTTCCGGCTTGTCGGCGGCAGGCATATCGGGCTTGGCACAGGGCGCGTTTTCAGGCGTTTGCGCGGACGGGGATAAGTTTAAGTCAGTCATTTTTATTCTCCTCATCGATAAATACAATGATGTCGCCCGGCTGGCAGTCCAGCGCGCGGCAGATCGCCTCCAGCGTTGAAAAACGTATGGCGCGGGCGTGATTATTCTTCAGAATCGAGAGATTGGCAAGCGTAAGATCGACCCTGGACGCAAGCTCGTTTAAGCTCATCTTGCGCTTTGCCATGATTACGTCGAGATTGACAAGTATCGGCATGGCGTCCTCCCTATATGGTCAGATCGTTTTCTTCTTTAATGATTGCCGCATCCCGGAAAAGACCTGCGAGGATACGAAACAGAAGCCCCGCGATGAAAAACACGGGTACAAAAAGCGTGTTGTAAGCCATGAGTACCTGTGCGAAGCTTTGGTAGCTCAGCCAGACCGCCGTGCGAATCAGCGCCAGCGCGGAGACGGTGAACAGGCACATCGAAACGCGCGCCATATAGTGCGAATTTTCCATTGCGAAGGCGCGGTGGCGCGCGATATTCTTAAGCAGGCGGAAGCCCTGCCACAAAAGAACGGCCGAGCAAACGCCGCACAGAAAATAAAAGCACAGCGAAAACAGATAAGCGGGGAGCATAGCGCTGTCAAGCGGTATAAAGGTTAAAATGCTTTTGGAATGCGTCAGGTAGTTATAGCGCAGTGAAAGCAGAAAGGGAAGAGCGGGCAGGACAAGAAGGTTAAGCGCGAGTACGGCCAGAGTGAGCCACTTGAGGATATAGGCGAGCTTTTCAGGCTGTGTTTTCATATCTACCCTCCGAAACGGTATTGATCTGCTCTTAAGTTATCATCAAAATTATTATATGTCAATAAAAATTTATTGATTATCAATAAAACCAATATGAGCATCTGCACAGGCAAGGCCCTGATACACGGTTATCGTCCTTGTTGTAACCCGTTGTGATTTATGATAAAATAGCACGAAATAAATATCCGGGGGATACGGCGGATATTTGCCTGACGGAGGGACGTGCGGCATGAGGCATATTATTGACCTAAACGATATGAGCATGACGAGTGGAACGCGCTTTACAGCCAGTGCTGCGACATCATGGACCATGCCGGAGATTATAAAAACGCCTGCCGCGGCAAGGTGATGGCGAGCCTTTTCTTCGAGCCCAGCACACGCACCAGCTTCTCCTTTCAGGCCGCCATGCTTCGTCTGGGCGGCGGGTGTTCGGCTTTTCCGATCCGGGCATGTCCTCGGTGTCAAAGGGCGAGTCGCTCAAGGATACGGTCACCATGTGCGCGGGCTATTCGGACGTGCTGGTGATGAGAAACCCCAGGGAAGGCGCCGCAAAGGCGGCTTCACTTTATTCCGATGTGCCGGTCATTAACGCCGGCGACGGGGGACATATGCATCCCACGCAGACCCTGACTGATCTTACCACCATCACGCGGCTGCGCGGCGAGGTCGACGGTATGCACATCGGCCTGTGTGGGGACTTAAAAAACGGACGCACGGTGCATTCCCTGATTTCGGCACTGGCGAATTTTCAGGATATTACCTTTTATCTCATATCTCCGCGCGAGCTTGCCATTCCGGATTATCTGCGCAGGTTTATGCAGGCGCGCCGCATGCGCTTTTTCGAGGCGTCTGCGCTTGAGGCGGCCATCCCGCAGCTTGAAGTGCTGTATATGACGCGCATCCAGCGCGAGCGCTTTACTGACCCGCTCGAGTACGAGCGGCATAAGGGCGTGTATATACTCAACCAAAGCAAGCTCAGAAACGCAAAAAAGGATTTGCTTATTATGCATCCGCTGCCGCGCGTGGATGAAATCAGCATCGATGTCGACGAGGACCCGCGCGCCGCCTACTTTGAGCAGGCGCGCTGCGGTATGTTTATACGCATGGCGCTGCTTTTAAAACTCAGCCATATGGAAAGACTAAGGCCGTCAGTGGCAATAGGCAATACAAGGCTTTGCAAAAATGAACGCTGCGTGACCGCCTTTGAGGGGTATCTGCCGCCGCTTGCAAGTAACGGCTGCTGCGCATACTGCGACAAGGAGCTGTAACGCGCACAGCGCCAAAAACACACACAGGGATAAAGGGGTGAGGAGCATGCTCGGACAGGTTATGCTGCGGCGGGGCGCCGAGGGCGCCATTGACGCGGGCGGTCTGTGGGTCTATGACAATCAGATAGAAAAAACCACCGGCGGCATCGAACCCGGCGCCGTTTGTGATTTATATGCGGCCAGCGGGCGCTTTCTGGGCCGGGGATATTATAACCCACAGTCGAAAATAACGGTGCGGCTGCTTTCCCGGCAGAAGGAAGAAATCAACGCCGAGTTTTTTCGCGGCAGGATTGAGCAGGCGTGGAGCCTGCGCAAAAAGCTGGGCTTTACGGAGACCTGCCGGGTCGTTTTCGCGGAATCGGATTTTTTGCCCGCGCTGATTGTGGACAAATTTGGGGATTATCTGGTCATCCAGACGCTTGCGCTGGGCATTGACCGGTTTAAGGATACGATCGTCTCGATCCTCGACGAACTGTTTTCGCCGCTGGGTATTTTTGAGCGAAACGACGTCCCCGTACGCGAAAAAGAGGGACTGCCGCAAATCAAGGGGCCGCTCAAGGGCAGCTTTGACGTCATAGAGATCAGGGAAAACGAAGCGCGTATGCTCGTGGACGTGCAAAACGGGCAGAAAACAGGCTATTTTCTCGATCAGCGAGAAAACCGCGCGGCAGTCAGGCCTTACGCCGTGGGCGCGCGGGTGCTCGACGCGTTCTGTCACACCGGGGGCTTTTCGGTGCACGCCGGACTGTACGGCGCGCGGGAAATCATTTCGGCCGATATTTCGGAGAGCGCCCTTGAGATGGCGCGGCGCAATTTTGCGCTCAACGGGCTGACAAACTGCACCACGGTGTGCGCCAATGTCTTTGACCTGTTGCGGCAGTATCAGGCCGAGCGGGAGGAGTTTGACCTGGTCATCCTTGACCCGCCCGCCTTTGTCAAAAACCGCGCGGCGCTTGAAAAGGGCTACACCGGCTATAAGGAGATCAATCTGCGCGCGATGAAGCTCATCCGGCCGGGCGGGGTGCTGATGACGTTTTCCTGCTCGCAGCTGATGACACTTCCGCTGTTTCTGGACATGCTCCGGGATGCGGCGTCGGACGCGGGGCGTGACGTCAGGCTGCTTGAGCTGCGCATGCAGTCGCGCGATCATCCGGCCCTGATCGGGCAGGAGCAGCCGCTTTATTTAAAATGCGTGGTGGCGCAGGTGCTGTGAGCGGCGTTTTCCGAAGCGGCCTGTATGGTTTCCATGCAGCTTCCCGATAAGGCCTGAGGCGGTCGGGGGAAATCGTATGTCCGTGCCGTTTTGACGGGTAACCGGGCAAAGACGTGGATAAACCGGCTTCTATGCCGTGCGTATATTTTTTTCTAAACCGTTGAAAACTAAAAAGAAAATAGCTATAATAGCAGCAGAACAGCATTATGTTGATGAGGTGTTTAAAATGACCAGTATTACCAAGGATATGATCATCGGCGATATATTAAAGCTTGATGAAGGAACCGCAAAGTATTTTTTTGAAATCGGGATGCACTGCCTGGGCTGCCCCGCATCGCGCGGAGAAACGCTCGAGCAGGCCTGCATGGTGCACGGGGTAGATCCCGACGCAATGCTTGAAAAGCTCAACGCCTACCTTGCTTCCAAATAGCAAACACATATTAGTTCCGAAGAGCTGGGCGATTTCGTCCGGCTCTTGTGCTGTAAAGTTCTTTATTAAGGCGGATTCGTATGAAGAGGTCTTTATTCAGGCTTAAGATTATGCCGCGCACGCATAATCCTCCGCGCTCCGGCAGGATATTAAGCTCGGTTTTTGAGCGCTGGGAGGTTTTATATGTCGCTGATACATAATCTCGGGAAAAGAACGTCCGTACTGTTGGGAACGCATGTGTTTTCGGAGGATTTTATCAATTTCGCAAAAATGCACGCGCTGTACAATTTTGCGTCTACCCTGTCCTCTGTTTTTATCAGTACCTATCTTTTTAAAACAAATGCGAGCTTTTTAACGGTCGGGTTATACTATCTGTACGCCTATTTCTTTGAAATGTGCGCATGCGTTGTGCTGGCCGCAATATCCGGCCGTCTGGCCAGCACCACGGTCAGCCGCATCGGCCTGCTCATGTATACCCTTTCCTATTTGTCTCTGCTCATTATGCAGGATAAATCGGTGTATTACTATCCGCTGGTGGCCTTTTTCGCATCGACCGGCTGTGCGTTTTACTGGGTGCCCTACCACAGGTACTCCATCAGCTATACAACGCCCGAAAACAGGCAGCAGGGTATGGGCTTTATGGGCGTTATCGGCAATTTCATCATGCTCATCGCACCCATTATCTCCGGCATTATTATCTCGAGTCTGCCGGGCGTGTCGGGCTACATGACGGTGTTTGTGGTGTCGGTCGTTTCCTTTATGTGCGCCGCGCTTGTCACGAAGAAAATGCCCGCCACCCCCTCGGGAAGGCGCGCGGTTATTCTGTGGGAATTTATCCGCGACAAGCTGCCGGAGAAGCCCGTGCTGCTGACCTTGCTCGGCTACATGGTTTACGGAATCCGCGATGGCGTATATATGTATTATCTGAATATCCTCATATACTCCATCACGCCCAATGAATTTATCGTGGGCATGAGCACAACGGGGCGCGGTGTGCTTGCTATCATCGCGTATTTCTTTTTAGGGCATATAAAAAAGCCGCAGACACGCGTCGCGGCGATGATTGCCATGTGTGTGCTGTCTCCGCTGCTGACGGGCGGCCTGTTTGTGTGGTATTCCTTTGTGTCCATAATCGCGCTTAATGTACTCGATTCGGGCGTGCAGGCGGTCCTATATAACGGTATGCAGTATATCTCCTATGAGATGTCGGATTATGTTTCGCGCGACGGTCAGGGTCGCCAGATGGAAGCGCTTGCCATGAGAAATGCGTTTTTGAATGTCGGACACGTTGCCGGCATGGTTGTTTTCCTGCTCGCGCCGGTTGGGGACCAGTACATTGTCCCTGCTCTGATTGCTTTAAACCTGCTGGCTCTGCCCGCGGGCTTCCTGCTTAAAAAAGCGACGCAGCTCATGAACGTATGAACGTCGGAAAGGTTCGTGCATGATTGGTTTATCCGCCCGTTTAAAAACAGTCGCCGGACTGGTCAAAAAAGGCGCGCGCATGGCCGATGTCGGCACTGACCACGCCCGGCTTCCGATCTGGCTGGTTCAAAACGGCGTTGTGGAAAGCGCCGTGGCCAGCGATCTGCGCCCGGGCCCGCTTGCGCGCGCCGCAGAAACAGTCAGGCAGTGCTCGCTTGAGCACAGGATCCAGCTTGTGCTGTGCGACGGACTCGACGGTATCGATCCCGAGGCGACAGATACGATCGTGCTGGCGGGGCTGGGGGGAGAGACCATTCGCGATATCCTGATCCGTGCGGATTGGGTCAGCCGGGACGGGGTGCGGTTGATTTTGCAGCCGATGACGGCCGCGGACACGCTGCGCGGGTATCTCTATGAAAACGGTTTTATGCTCATCGACGAGCGGCTGACGCTTGACGCCGGCAGACTGTATCAAACGCTGCATGTATGCGGGGGACAGATGGAGCGCAAGCATCCGGCCGAGCTGTATACCGGGATTTTCTTAAAAAAGGAAGCGCTTTTCGGAGAGCATATCGACCGGCTCATCCGGCGCTTTGAAAAGGCGGCGGAGGATTACCGCGGCGCGTCGGATTTCGAAGAGTCGCGCGAAGCATATTTTCTGACGGTGCTTGAGGGACTGCGCTGTGCAAAGGGGGAGTGGCTGCGTGATCACGGCGGGGAAAATTTATGAAGAGATCGAGGCGCTTGCCCCGATTAATCTTAAAATGAAATGGGACAACGCGGGTTTTCTCGCGGGCAGGACGGACAGTCAGGTCGACTGCGTGCTGGTAGCTCTCGACGTAACAGCGGATGTGATCCGCGAGGCCAAGCGCGTGGGGGCACAGCTGATTGTGTCACATCACCCCATGTTTTTTGAACTTCACCGCGTCACCGGGGATACCCCGGAGGGAGAAAATCTCATTTTGCTGCTTGAAAACGGATTGTCCGCCATCTGCATGCATACCAATCTCGATGCGGCGCGCGGCGGGGTAAACGACGCGCTTGCGCACGCGCTGGGGTTTTCCGCGCAGACGCTTACCGCGTTTGGCAGCGAGGAAGAGCACGCAGACGGACTCTCGGCGGGCCTTGGGCGCATTGGGGTAACGGATGTACCGGAGGAGCCGCGCGCGTTTGCCCTGCGCGTAAAAAATGCGTTGGGCTGCGCCGGTGTGCGCTACCTGGACGCTGGAAGACCTGTCCGGCGTGTTGGTATGGTCGGCGGAGCCGGGAGTTCCTTGCTTAACGAAGCGGCCGCCCTCGGCTGCGATACGTTTTTAACGGGAGAAATCAAATACAGTGTGTTTGTGCAGGCAAAGCAGCTTGGGATCAATCTGGTGGAGGCGGGGCACTTTTACACGGAAAACGTGGTGTGCGATGTGCTGGCCCAGCACATAAAGACCGCTTTTCCGCTTCTGCGTGTGCTTAAATCAAGCGTCCATACCGATTTCGCGCAGTTTCTGTAATAGAGTCCGTACAATTTTGACCGTATGATAAACCAAACAGAGGAGGTGCAGTCAGATGCCGCTTGATGCCGTATGCCTGGGCGCGGTGGTCGCAGAGCTGAACCATCAGCTTGTCAATACAAGAATCGATAAAGTATTTCAGCCCGAGCGGGATGAAATTATCATATCCATGCGCGGCAGCACCGGCACGCTGCGCCTTTTGATCTGCGCAAGCGCGAGCAATGCGCGTATTCACCTGACCGATCGCCAGAAGGAGAATCCGGCAAGCCCGCCCATGTTTTGTATGCTGCTTCGAAAACACCTGACAGGCGCGCGCATCAAGAACATCACGCAGCCGCCGCTTGAACGTGCGGTGGATATTTTACTCGACACCGTCGATGAGATGGGCGTAAAGTCTGAAAAGATACTCACCGCGGAGCTGATGGGTAAGCACTCGAACATCATTCTCAGGGGGGCGGACGGGCGCATCATCGACTGCGTAAAACGCGTGGATGCGGGGATGTCGCAGCTTCGGCAGGTGCTTCCGGGACTTTTTTATCATTTGCCGCCAGGGCAGGAAAAAGAGAATTTTCTATCTGTAAATGCAAATGCCTTTACAGATATGCTTTTAAGTGCGTCCCCGGATACAGCTGCCGATAAATGGCTGCTTAACAGCTTTTTCGGCTTGTCTCCGCTGATATGCCGAGAGCTTGTTTCACGCGCCGCGGGAGATACTGGGGCGCGCCTGTCTGCATTTGACGAATTTGCGCGGCAGCGACTGCTTACTGAATTTGAAGAACTTAAGTCGAATGTAAAGGGAAACAACTTAACACCTTACATGGTACTCGACGGCGATATTCCGTATGATTTTTCCTATATGGAGATCAAGCAGTATCTGCCAAAAATGCAGACGGAAAGACAGCAGACCTTTTCTCAGCTGCTCGAATCTTTTTTCTCCATTCGCGACGACCTGGAGCGTATGACGCGGCGTTCACAGGAACTGACAAAATTGGTCACAAGCACGCGCGACCGTGTGGCGCGCAGGCTGGCCGCCCAACAGGCTGAGCTTGAGGCATCCCAAAACAGAGACAGGCTTCGTCAGCTCGGCGACATCCTTTCCGCAAACTTCTATACGATTCAAAAAGGCGCGAAACGTGCAAGGCTCGTTGACTTTTTTGATCCCGAGGGCAGGGAAATTGAAATTGAGCTTAATGAGCGGCTTTCTCCGCAGCAAAATGCGGCCGCCTATTATAAAAACTATACGCGCTCGCGCAACGCGCAGTCAAAGCTTGCCGTGCAGCTTGAGCAGGGGCAGCGAGAGCTTGATTATCTTGAAAGCGTGCTCGACGAGCTGAGCCGGGCCTCATCGGCAAAGGAGCTTGCGGAAATCAAGCAGGAGCTTTGCGGCACGGGGTATATCAGCGTAAAGAGCAAGGCGGCAAAAAGCAAGGAAAAAGCGTCGCGCCCGCTTACTTTTGTATCCGCATCGGGAATGCACATCTATGCCGGACGCAACAACCGGCAGAATGATCTGCTGACGATGAAAACGGCAACGAAGCGTGATATATGGCTGCATGTACAAAAAATCCATGGGTGTCATGTTATTATTGACTGCGCGCAGGGTCAGCCTGACGACCGGACCATCACGCAGGCGGCGCAGATCGCGGCGTATTATTCGCAGGGAAGAGACTCTCAGAACGTGCCTGTGGATTATACCGCGGTCAAAAATGTTAAGAAACCGCCGGGCGCCAAGCCAGGCATGGTTATCTATGATAATTTCAAAACGGCGTTTGTCACACCCGACAGGAAAACCATTGAAGCGCTTACGGAGTAAGTCTGTCCGACACACCGGCAAATGGCATGCAGCGCCCCTTATGGTCAACCTGAAAACCTCTCGTATTCGGGATGATGCCAAGGTTTCATTGAACATGCGGCGGATGACATTGTTTTTTAGGAGCTTTCGGAAAAACGGAGTGCACAGAAACTGTTTTTGAGCAGTTAAAACCCGCGGCGCATAGCGCCGCGGGTTTTAATAAAAGTTGATTTCGGGGTCGTTTCTACCAGAGCCAGTTGAGCAGGCCGGTCTTTTTTTCCGCCTGTTTCTTGGCATCAAGCGCGCTGCAGAGAAGCTCGGCGGCCTGCGCACGGCTGACCGGATCCATCAGACGCATGGTGCCGTCACTGTAGGCGGGCATGATACCGGTGGCGTCAACGTTGATGGCTGCCTGGTACGCCCAGACGGGGATGGCGGCTTCGTCGGAAAACGCGCTTTCCGTGCCGGCGTCGGTAATGCGCAGAGCGTTATTGATAATGACAGCGGCTTCGCCGCGGGTCAGGATATGATCGGATCGGAGCGCCTTGCGCCCGTCCGCCATGCTTACACCGTTGATAATTCCGGCCTTGAGCGCGGTTGAGGCAAAGGGCTTGACCCAGGAGGGGGTCTCATCGTCATCGGCAAAGCCCGTGCGGCTGACCGGCGGAATTTCACCCGAGTCAAGCGCGGTGACGGCCATTGCCACAAATTCGCCGCGGCTGACGGTCTGATCGGGATTGAAGAAATACTGGCTGCCCAGCTTTTCGCCGGTCAGAATGCCCTGTTCGGCCAGGCGGATGGCCGCATAGTGCGCGCCGTTTCCGTCCATGTCGGCGTAGGTGAGCTTGGTGGAGGGTTTGTCGATGGTTACGGTGATGGTGGCCGGCTGCGATACGTTTCCGACCGCATCAACGGCAGAATAAGAAAAAGTGTCCTTGCCGGTTTTATTCTTAAACGGCGTATACTTGAATTCTCCGTCGCCATTCGTCGCAATCTCGATTTCGCCGCGGGCGGGCTTGTCGACAACGCGGAAGCTCAGTTTATCGCCGTCCGGGTCGGTGGCCTTGAAGACGCCGGTCGCGGCAATGTTTTTATAGGTGGTAAGCTCGATGTTTTCGGCGACGGGAGCTTTGTTTTCCCCGCTGAGCATGTGAATGCCGACCGTAATGCTTTCAACCGATGCGCCGGATTTGAATACAGGCAGATAGTTGAATGTAGTCTCAAGGACATCATCGGTTGCGGGGAGGAATTTGAGCGAGGAAATGCTTTCAACGGCTACGGCCTCACCGGTTAAAAGCGTGCGTTTTCCCAGCTTGAGAACACCTGCCTGCGCGTCTGGCAGGGCTGTGATCACAATGCCTTCCAAATCGGATTTTTTATCCAGTGCGGTAACAAAATCGGAGTCTTGAAAGGATATCTCGTTGCCTATGACAGCGTTTTTGGAAAATGCGGGAACGGCGGACTGCTGTGAAATAGCGCTGCCGATCATGGCAAAGGCGCTCGGCAGCGACCAGATCACCATAAACAGGGCCATTATGACGGGGATAAACCGCAGCAATAATTTTTTAGCGGGTTTCAATTTGTTAACCTCCTTATCGGCACTTAAAAATGTCGGGTGTTGTTCGCCATTAGTTTCTGTCCGACAAGCAATAATATTCCTGCCGTTTACAAACACAGGCAGGTTTTTAAAAATAATTGTCTCTGTGATTTGTTTTCGATGTTTTTCTGCGGGCTGGATCGCCTGTATTTAAAGTCCACTCAACAAATGAAAAATGCTGATGCCTCGCGGCTTACAAAGCATTTTTCATTTGTTGGGGTGCAAGGTGAATCCAGCAAATCCATTAAAATACCTGCACCCGAACATAAACGTTTATTGACGTTACTGTCCACTCAGGCATCAAAGGATGCTGCCACAGGCATAAATTTTGGGGTTTATGCCTGTGGCGCGGCTAAATGCCACGCGAATCAATCGCAGTGCGATTGATTCGCGCCGACATTATTTGTTTGGCGCACAAAAATAATTCGGGCAGGGAACCTGTCCCTGCCCGAATATTTATTTTGCTTTATATCAGCGGCCAAAGCTATGCCCGATAGCCCAGCCAGTGCGGCTTTGGGTGCATGTGTACGCCGGATATAATGCCCATGGACGCGTAAAGGGTTACAATAGAGGAGCCGCCGTAGCTGAAAAAGGGAAGCGTCAGGCCGATAATGGGCGTCAGGCCGACGCACATGCCGATATTTTCAAAGGTCTGAAAAATCAGCATGCCTGCGAGGCCAACGCATACGAGTGCCGACAGACCCGACTGCGCGCGGGTGGCGACATACAGGCAGCGGCCGATGATCACGGCAAGCAGCAGGATGATGGCCACACAGCCGACAAGCCCCAGCTCCTCACCGGCCACGGAAAAGATGAAATCGGTATGCTTGGCCGGCAGACGGCTCGACTGCGCCTGCGTTCCTTTGAAAAGTCCCTGCCCGAACAGCTTGCCCGCACCCAGGGCGATTTTTGACTGGATCGCATGGTAGCCCTTGCCCTGCGGGTCAAGCTCGGGGTTGAGCACCACGAGAACACGCATGCGCTGGTACTCGTCAAGCAGCTTATTCCATATAAACGGAGCGGCCGCCGCAGTCAGGCCGCCCGCCAGCAGAAACCACCTAAAATAAATGCCCGCGGCAAGCGCCATGGACAGAAAGATGCAGATATACACGACCATCATGCCCGTATCGTGCGAGGCAATATGAATCAGCCCGAGCATCAGAGCGAGATGCAGGACAAGCTGTCCGATGGAGGATATCCGGTTGATGCGTTCACGCAGAAAATACATCTGCCGGGCAAGAACGATGACAAACGTGATCTTCACAATTTCCGCCGGCTGAATGCCAAAGGGCAGAAAGGGCGGGCGCAGCCAGCTGCGGTTGCCCGTATCGCCGGAAATGCCGAACGGGATGAGCGTCAGGAGAAACACCACGTTAAAGATAAGTATCCATTTCCAAAGGCCGGAAAAATGTTCGATATCCAGAAAGGATAAAAGAACAAAGGCGATGATGCCGATGACCGTCGCCGCGGCCTGTACAACAATATATTTGCCCGCGCCGCCATCAAGCGTGCGCGCGGCGCTTGAGATGAGAACGATGCCAAAGCCCGTGGCACAAAGGCAGAAAATGAGCAGAAACATATCCGCTTCTTTTATAAATTTCCTGACCGCCCGCATAAATTCTTCCATTCAGAGCACTCCTCAGTTCATTACGCGCAATATTCTATCATGAAACCGGCAGCGCGTAAATAAAAAACAAACGCCATAATCACATTGCATAGTACAAGACAGTTGCTTTATGCTATAATTAATGTCCATGAAACAAAATACGTAATCGCATAAGCTCCCGAATCAGACCGTTGCTGCGGCTGCATTGTTGGTTTGCTCATCGGGTATTCGTAAGTTTTGGCTAAATGATTCACGGCTTAAAAATTCATTTTATGCCGCAGAAAACAGCGTTGGCGGTTATGCTATATGGCGATAATCAGCACAAAGACTCTCAATCACGCGGCGTGCGCCGCCGGAAAGGATGCCTTTTTTGTTATGACGATTTTATCACACACGGAAGCGGAAACCGAGCGTGCGGGCGAGCTGCTGGGAAAGCGCCTTGGCGCCGGCAGCGTGGTGGCGCTTTTCGGAGACGTCGGTGCGGGAAAAACCGTTTTTGTGCGCGGGCTCACGCATGGGCTGGGCATCCATGCGCGCGTCACAAGTCCCACCTTTTCCATTGTCAATGAGTATGACGGTCCCGTCCCGCTTTTTCATTTTGATATGTACAGGCTTTCAGGTCCTGACGAGCTGTTTGATATCGGCTGGGAGGATTATCTCAGGCGCGGAGGGATCTGCGCTGTGGAGTGGAGTGAAAACGTTGCGTCCGCACTTGGGGACGACTGCGTCAAAGTCACCATAGAGAAATGTGACGGGGATGAGAGTCTGCGGGAAATAACAATAGAGGGGCTTTAAGATACCCGCGCTCCCAAGGTGATGTAAGACAAAAACCGCTTATCATTTCCCGCGCGGGATGATCGGCGGCTCATTTAAAGCAAACACTATGCGCGGAGAAATGGCGGTTTTATGAAAATACTTGCAATCGAGACGTCGGCCGG
Organism: Oscillospiraceae bacterium; assembly: GCA_963678505.2. GTDB lineage: Bacteria > Bacillota > Clostridia > Oscillospirales > JAVBQB01. The sequence continues at coordinate 44,829 of CAXXFP010000022.1, forward strand.
CGCGGCGTCGGCGGCTGTGTGTTCTGACGGCGAAATGACTGCCGCCTGTTTTCAAAATAATGGGCTGACACATTCAAAGACGCTGATGGTGATGGTGGAGAGCATGCTCAAGAGCGCGGACCTTGCGCTTGAGGACATGTCGCTCATTGCGGTCGCGTCGGGGCCCGGCTCCTTCACCGGACTTCGTATCGGCGTTGCGGCGGCAAAGGGGCTTGCGTGGGCGAGCGGACTTGCGTGCTGCGCGGTATCCACGCTTGAGGCAATGGCGCTTGGCGCGGCCTGCGCCGGGCAGCCGGTGTGCGCGGTGATGGACGCCCGGCGCAGCCAGGTCTATAACGCGCTGTTTGACCTGAAAGACGGCGTGCCATCGCGTATGTGTCCGGATCGCGCGGTGTCGCTCGGTCAGCTGGAAGAGGATATAATCAAATCAAAAAAAAGTTATATTCTGGTTGGAGACGGCGCGGCGTTGTGTTATAATGCCTTTAAAAAGAACGGTCTGCCGGTGACGCTTGCTCCGCAGCAGCTTCGCTTCCAAAATGCGTGGGGCGTGGCGCTTGCCGCGCAGCAGGCCTTCGCACGCGGTGAACTGGTGTCGGCAAACGAGCTTAAGCCCACCTATTTGAGGCTTTCACAGGCAGAACGCGAAAGGCTGGAAAAGCAGGGCAAGCTCTCCGGGCATGAAAAGGTATAAAGGGATTGTTTTTCAAACCGCACAATTCCACGTCGGCACCGTGCATGATAAAAACAGAAAAAGGGGACGAGTTACATGGGCAAACTGCATGTTTTGGACCATCCGCTCATTCAGCACAAACTCAGCATTTTACGGGATAAGAAAACGGGCGTAAAGGAGTTTCGTGAAATCGTTTCGGAGATCGCGATGCTTATGTGCTATGAAGCGACGCGCGACCTTCCTCTTACGGAAATAGAAATTGAAACGCCTGTTGCCAAGACCAAGGTCAAGACCCTTTCCGGCAAAAAACTTGCGGTGGTTCCCATTCTGCGCGCGGGGCTTGGTATGGTCGACGGTATGATCCAGCTGATTCCGACGGCCAAGGTGGGGCATATCGGCCTGTACCGTGACCCGGAGACGCTTCAGCCGGTGGAGTATTACTGCAAGATGCCTCCCGACATACAGGAGCGCGACGTAATCATTGTCGACCCGATGCTCGCGACGGGCGGCTCCGCGTCCGCGGCAGTTCAGTTTATCAAGAACTACAATACCCGCAGCATTCGCCTGATGTGCATTATTGCCGCGCCGGAGGGCGTCAAACGCATGCAGGAGGATCATCCCGATGTTGATATCTTTGTCGCGGCGGTTGATGAGAGCCTTAATGACCACGGCTACATCGTGCCCGGCCTCGGCGATGCGGGCGACCGTATATTCGGCACAAAGTAAAAAGCCAGCCCTGTTTCCAAAAGCGTATAAACGAGAAAAGGGACGCCGCAGGCGTCCCTTTTTTGATTATTATGATTTCGGTTGACAAATAATAGATGAAGTGCTATGCTCTAACTGTATTAATTGTAGTAATACAGTTTATACGCATAAGGAGGTGATTGGATGATTACTATCGATTATAAAGACCGCCGCCCCATCTATGAGCAGATCGTGGAGCGAATTTCCCAGCTGGTGGCGGGGGGCGTGCTAAAGCCGGATGAACAGCTTCCCTCGGTGCGTCAGCTCGCACTCGAGCTTTCCATTAACCCCAACACCATTCAGCGGGCGTATTCCGAGCTTGAAAGCGCCGGTGTCATCTATGCGCAGAAGGGGAAAGGAAATTTTGTTTCCCTCAATAGCGCCGACGCGAAAAAGGAGTTTAAGCGGCTTGTTTTTACAAAGCTTAACGACCTGATTTTGCAGGCGGACAGCTGCGGCATCGGGCAGGATGAATTCACCGGCGAATGCGCAAGGATCTATCACGGATTAGGGGAGGGCAAAGAGCAGTGATTACAGCACAAAGCGTAACGAAATGCTTTGATGACATCAAGGCGATTGACAATGTGACCGCGCAGATAAAAACCGGGCTGGTTTTCGGGCTGATCGGTTCAAACGGCGCCGGAAAATCGACCTTTTTGCGCATGATGGCGGGCATACTCAAGCCGGACAAGGGCGAGCTTACGATAGACGGCGCCGCCGTGTTTGAAAATCCGGCTGTCAAGGAGCGGTTTTTCTATATTTCCGATGAACAGTATTATTTCAGCAATGCGACGCCGGCGGAGCTTAAGGCTTACTACAGACAGGTATACACGCGCTTTGATGCGGGCCGGTTTGACCTGCTGATGAAGAATTTCGGACTTTCCGCCGACCGGAAAATAAACACGTTTTCCAAGGGCATGAAAAAGCAGCTGTCCGTCATTTCCGCGGTATCCGCCATGACGGAATATATTTTCTGCGACGAGACGTTTGATGGGCTTGACCCGGTTGCGCGGCAGGCCGTCAAGAGCATTTTTGCCGCCGACCTGCTTTCGCGCGGGATGACCCCGGTCATCGCCTCGCACAACCTGCGCGAGCTGGAGGATATCTGCGACCACGTAGGGCTGCTGCACAGGGGGGGCATCCTGCTTTCCCGAGACCTGGAAGATATGAAGCTCAACATTCACAAGGTGCAGTGCGCTTTTTCCGTACCGGTTTCCCGGCAGGAGCTCGGCATGCCGGACATCCTGTCCTTTGATCAGCGCGGAAGCCTGGTGACGATGATCCTGCGCGGTGAATTGCCGGGCGTTCTGGATTCCATCAAGCTCCATGAGCCGGTGTTTCTTGAAACGCTGCCGCTTTCGCTCGAGGAAATATTTATCAATGAAACGGAGGCGGTTGGCTATGACCTTAAAAAACTGCTGTTCTGATTTAAAGCTGCTTCTGGGAAACCTCAGACGCAGTCTTTGGTTTGTTACGCTTTCGGGTATTGTGATGTTCTTTGCCATGCCTGTTGCGCTCATGCTTCGCATACAGGTTGTTATGCAGCGGGTGGAAGAGGGAAATACCACGCTTGCGCTTGCGGGCATGAATCTAGGACAGGAATTTTTCACGCTCAATAACAAGGCGGTCACGATCATCTTTATCATTGCGGCCATCGTGGCCTCGCAGACCGCGTTTTATTACCTGCATTCCAGAAAGCAGGTCGATTTCTACCACAGTCTGCCCATACGGCGCGAGCGGCTGTTTACGGTCAGTTTCTTCAGTGGAGCGTGCAGTTTCCTGCTGCCGTATCTGATCATGCTGATCATCAGCCTCATCATTTTTTCGGCGTCGGGACTGATGCAGTACATATCGGTTTGGATCGTTCTGAAGGGCCTGTTATTTAACGCCATGTATTTTATACTGGTTTACTGCGTGGGCGTCATTTCCGCGATGCTGACGGGAAACCTGATTGTCCAGCTGCTCGGCACGGGCACGCTGCTGAGCATAGGCCCTGTTATGGTTGGCATGTGGGTTACGTATGTGCAAAAGGCGTACGCAACCTTTTATGGCGGTTTTTATAGTTTTGACAAGTGGGCGATCTATTTGTCTCCCGTGACCGCCTATTTTACCGCAAACGCAGCGGGTAACGACATGGGTTCTCTTTCAGGCGCACTCATCGGCACCCTTGCGGCCGGACTTTTGTTTGCATCCGCCCTGCTGCTGTACCGCGGGCGGCCGTCCGAGGCGGCGGGCCATGCGATTTCGTTTAAAACGGCTCGTCCCATCATTAAATACCCCATCGTGCTCAACATTGCGCTGCTCAGCGGCCTGTTTTTCAGCAGCGTATCCAGTGACGAGGGTGCAGGCTGGATGATTTTTGGTTTTATCTGCGGCGGTGTGCTGTCGCATTTCATGATGGAAGTGATCTACAGCTTTGATTTTAAGGCCATCTTTAAAAACCTGAAGGGACTCGGCATTTTCAGCCTGCTGTTTGCCGTGGTGGGCGCAGGCATGGCGCTGGATGTGACCGGCTACAATTCTTATATTCCCGCACGCGACAGCGTGGTGGGCGTCAGCCTTGACATGACCAGCTTTGTGGACGGGTACATGACGGGGTCCATGCTTGATTACGACCAAAATGGTCGTAATATGGATTCGCAGCGTCTGGAAAAGACGGTCATGCGCGACAGCGGCGTCATCGATACGGCGCTTGCGCTTGCCAAAAAGGGCGTCGAGTCTGAAAAAAGCGATTATGTTGACTTAAACGGAAACCGTGGTCTCGGCATTGTCTATACGCTTGAAAGCGGGCGCAGGGTCGCGCGGTATTATCGCTCGGTACCCTATGAAGCATGCCTTGAGGATATCAAAACCATTTTTGATACGCGGGAGTACAAAAGCGCGAACTACCCTATTTTTCGCATGATGGATTTTAGTCGATGCGGCAGCTACATCAATGCCTTTTATCCTTCCAAGTCGGGCAAAGTGCATAAGATAACCGACCCCCAAAAGCAGCAAAAGCTTGCTCAGGCTTACAGACAGGATATACAGACGCTGACGTTTGACGATCTGAAAAGCATGCTGCCCATCGCGTATTACGCGGGCTATAATCTTGACGACGAAGAGGATGCCGACGACATCCTCAACTATGGCAGCTACTGGGGGCACACGTATTTTTATTGCCCGATCTATCCGACCTTTGAAAACACGCTGCGCGCGGCCGAAGCGCTGGGAATAGAAATAAGCACCGGGTACGAGCCGGGGCTGGTGCGCTCCGTGACCGTTATGTGTGATGAAGAGACCAAGATACGCGCCGAGTCGGCAAGCGGGTATATTGAAAGTAAATCGTCAAGCAGCACCACCTATGACCAACCGGACAAGATCAAACAAATTCTTGAAAACGCGGTGCCGGTAAAGGCCGCTGAGTTTAATCCGCTTTTTGAGGTTGAGAGTCCGAATATTGCGGTGGACTTTTCCTATGACCTTCAGTACGACAGACAGTTTAACAGCCTGTACTTTATCAAGGGACGTATCCCTGAGTTTGTAAACGAGGATATCGTCGCATCCAATAAGTAATGTCCGCGCGAATAAATCGCAATGCAACAGGCCGCCGGCTGCTTTTGCAGCCGGCGGCCTGTTTAAGTACAATGCAAGGAACCGGTTTTCAGCGCCTGCGTGAACTGTGTGAATTGCGTGAGCCGCGGTAAACGCCGCGCTCACGGCGGCGTTTCAGATTGTGGCGTACCATGAAAATAGTATAGCAAATGATGAGGATGACAATTCCCGCAACGGTGAACCACAACCAGGGCTGTGAGAGGAATTCCTGCACACGCTTGGTGATGTACAGTATTTCCGAGCGGGAAATGTCGTTTGCGGCGACGAGCTTGATCGAACCAAATTCATGGCCTTCGTAAGAAATCGAGACGGTGCCAAGCTCCTGCCCTTTTTTGACCGGGGCCTCGATGCCGTTTTCGCTGTTGAGCTTGATTGTGCGCGTGACCTTGGCCGCATCAAAATCGTTGGGAACGATGCCGTCGATGCCCGCATCGGTCTGGGCGACCACATAATCCTTGTCCTGCGCAAGGGAGACCTTGGTTTCTGCTACGGCCTCGCCCTTTTCAACAAGCGTTTTTTTGGTAAAATTGTTAAATCCCCACTCAAACAGCTTTGTGGTTTCCGTAAAGCTGTGTACGGTGCCGCCCGTTTCGCGCTCCGCGCCCATGACCACGCTGATCAGGAGCATGTTGTTTTTCTCCGCCATGGCCACAAGGCAGGCGCCGGCCGGCGTGGTATGTCCGGTTTTGATACCCTTGGCAGGCTCATAAATGTAACCCGGCTGCTTGAGTTTTGAAATCAGGTAGTTTGTGGTGAAGAAAACGCGTTCTTCTTTTGTCAGGTTTGTCGGCGGGATCTTTTTGCTTTCGGTATTGCAGATGGTGGTGAACACCGAGCTTTTAATGGCTTCATGGGTGATCAGATACAGATCGTGGGCGGTGGTATAATGGTTTTCATCATGCAGCCCGTGGGGATTGGCAAAATGCGTGTTGGTGCAGCCAAGCTCTGCCGCGCGTGTATTCATCATATCCACAAAATCGCTCACGCTGCCCGCCACATATTCGGCCACCACGTTGCAGGCGCGGTTGTCGGAGGCGACCATGATGCAGTAGAGCAAATTTTCAAGCGTCATCTGTTCGCCCTCTACAAGGGCGGGACTGACGGAGCTTCCAGCCAGATCAATGCCTTCGCCGGATGAAGCGCTCACCGTAAGCACGTCGGTCAGCGCTCCGTGCTCAAGTGCCAGCAGAGCGGTCATGATTTTCGTTGTGCTTGCGGGATAAACCTTTTCATTTTCGTTTTCTGCGTATAATACCTCACCGCTGACCGGTTCGACCAGCATGGAGGATTTGGACTGTACGTCGATTTTCGGCAAAGCGAGCGCGTCGACGCTTAAAAGCGCGGTAAATACTGAAAGCAGGACCAGAAGCCTTAATTTTTTCATTTGAATCTCCTAAACAACATGGTATAATAACCGCAAGCGGTTATTATCCTCAATTTAAATCCTTTTCCTCGCCCCCTGGGGGCAACCGGAAAAGATGACACATTATCCCATAGCCGCTGCGCGGCATAGGTATAACAACCCGCAAGCGGTTATTATCCTCAATTTAAATCCTTTTCCTCGCCCCCGGGGGCAACCGGAAAAAATGACACATTATCCCATAGCCGCTGCGCGGCATAGGTATAACAACCCGCAAGCGGTTATTATTCTTAATTTAAATCCTTTTCCTCGCCCTTACGGGAAACCGGAAAAGATAAGTATACCATAAGCGCACGGCGCTATGGATACTAAAACACACTACGGGCAGTGCAGCGAGAGTCCTACCGAATGAGAGCCTTTAAAGTATAACAAATAATCCCGGGTGATTCAAGAGCGCCGGAGGTGTTTGCATGACTCTGAAGAAAACCGAACTGGCCGTTATCGGGCTGACGGTCGCGTTTTTTTGTTTTGTTGTGGGATATTTTTCCGGTCAGAGCAGCGCCAAAGGCACGTTCAGCGTGAAGACGGAACTCGACTCCGCCGCGCTGCAGGTAACGGCTGCCGCATCTCCTTCGCAGTCTCCAGCCGTTCAGACCGGCAGCACACAAAGCGTTTCCACGGCGCCGTCCGGGACACAGACGGTTGTGCCTTCCCCTGATTCCGCGGCACCACAAAAGGAGCCGCCTGCCGTCTCTATAGCGGAAAGCGGCGCGCAGTCTGAAAGCGGGCAGGGAAAGCTGATCGATATAAACAGCGCCGGCACGGCGCTGCTTGACACCCTTCCCGGAATCGGCCCGGTACTTGCCGGGAGGATCGTCGAGTACCGGCAAAAATACGGCGCGTACAAGAAAACTGAGGATATTATGCTGGTTAAAGGCATCGGAGAGGGCATTTATTCCGATATTAAGGATTTCATCGAGGCGAGGTAGAAAACCTGCTTTTATGGGGAGGTTGTGTATGCGTATCCTGGTTGTGGACGACGAGAAACTGCTTGTTAAGGGCATTAAGTTTAACCTTGAAAATGAGGGCTATGAAGTCGTGGGCCTGTATGACGGGGAAGAAGCAGTCAGCCTTGCGCGGGCGGGCGGCTTTGACCTGATCATTTTGGATCTGATGATGCCGCGCGTGGACGGGCTTGAGGCTTGCCGCCGTATCCGTGAGTTTTCCAGCGTCCCGATTATCATGCTCACCGCCCGAAGCGAGGATACGGACAAGCTCATCGGCTTTGAATACGGCGCCGACGACTATATGACAAAGCCCTTTAACATTATGGAGCTCAAGGCGCGTATCCGCGCCATCACACGCCGCGTCACCGCGCAGAGCCTTAAGCAGAAACAGGGGCGCGCGCAGGCCGGGCATATTGAGCTTAACAACGTTGAGCGCAGCGCGTTTTCAGAAGGGGTGCCGGTAGACCTGACCGTCAAGGAATTTGATATGATCGATCTGCTCATGCGCAATCCGGGCAGAGTATACAGCCGCGAAAATCTATTAAATATCATATGGGGATATGAGTATCCGGGCGATGTGCGCACGGTCGACGTCCACATCCGGCGTCTTCGTGAAAAACTGGAGAAGAATCCGGCAGAGCCCGTATATATCCTGACCAAATGGGGAGTGGGCTACTATTTTAAAGCATAAGCTGCGCCCGCCTGTCGCTGCCCGGAGTTTTCAGCTAAAAATCGCGGTTTCCTACATTTCCATCATCGTCGTCATGCTGCTGCTGTTAAACACGTATCCGGCAAGTGTTTCCCAGCGCTTTGTATTTCAGTCCAAAAAAGACAGTCTGCAAACCAAGGCCAGCATGATGTCAACGACGTTGTCGGGTCTTGCCGAGCTTACGCCAAAAAACGTATCGCGCTTTATTGGATATCTGGATACCACAGGACTTTCCCGCATTATCGTAACCAATCAAAGCGGTGTGGCGGTGTTTGATAATTCCATTATGAACAATGCCGAGGGACGGCTCATCCTTCTGCCCGAGGTCTACAACGCCCTGTCCGGCAGCGATGTGTTTTACAGTCGATACACCGACGCGGCCTTTGAATCAAAGGCCGCCGCTCCGGTCATTTTGCGCGGCGCCGTCACCGGTGCGGTTTACCTGTTTGAATACGACACCGAGCAGGCGGCTCTTCTGCGGGGCATTCAGAAAAATCTTGCCAACGTTTCACTGGTCATTTGTCTCATTGTCCTTTTGCTCAGCCTTTTCCTGCCGTCGATGCTGACGCGGCGCATCAGCACGCTTCTGCGCGCGATCACCGAAATTGAGGAGGGGCAGTACAGCCACCGGGCTCCCATCAAGGGGCGCGACGAGCTTGCCAGCCTTGCGCAGGCGTTTAACAGCATGGCCGACCGCTTGCAAAAGACGGAGGAAATGCGCAGGCAGTTCATTTCCGACGCGTCGCATGAGCTCAAGACGCCGCTTTCATCCATCCGTTTGCTTACGGATTCCATTTTGCAGACAAAGGATATGTCTGCGGCCGTGCTGCATGAGTTCGTTTCGGACATCGGCGATGAAATCGACCGCCTGACGCGCATGACGGAAAAACTGCTGCTTTTGACGCGGCTGGATGCCTCTTTGAAAACGGAATCAACGCCGGTGGATATTAAAAATGTGATACTCAGGGCGGTGCATATGCTTGACCCGCTTGCGTCTCATGAAGGGGTGGAGCTGTGCTGTCAGCTTGACGGCGGCTGCGTCATGCTTGCCGATGAGGATAATCTCTACCAGGCTGCGTTTAATCTGGTGGAAAACGGCATCAAGTACAACAAGGTCGGCGGCAGGGTGACGATTCTTCTTTATCAAAAAGAAGGCGAGGTCATCTTTATTGTGGATGATACCGGCATCGGCATTCCGCAGGAGGACCTGCCGCGCATCTTCGACCGGTTTTATCGCGTGGACAAAGCGCGCTCGCGTGAGCGCGGGGGCAGCGGACTGGGGCTGTCAATCGTCCGCTCCAACATAGAGAGCTGCGGCGGCAGCATACGGGCGGAAAGTACTCTGGGCAAGGGTTCGCGATTTACCGTCCGCTTTCCGTTTTTTACGCAAAGGGGTATCGAAGATGAAAAAACTGGCCGGTAGGGTGCTTTCAGCTGCGTTTTTACTGCTGCTTACCGCCTGCGCGCAGCCGGCGCCGGAGGAAAGCGGAAGCTCCTTAGACACTGTGCGTATCTATTACTCCTGTGTGCAAAGTACGGACAGCCTGTCACAGGTGATTGATTATGTGCAGGAGGCCATACCGGCGGATACGCCTGACAGGCTTGAGTTTCTTGTCAAAAAGCTGTTTGAAACCCCGCAGGATGACCGGCTGCGCTGCGCGTTTGGGCAGGACGTATCGCTTGCGTCATACAGCTTAAACGAGGGAGAGCTGATGATCGTGCTTGATGGGGCATACGCCCAGCTCAGCGAAATGGAGCGCAATATAGCTTCAAGCTGTGCCGCGCTTACCCTGTGCGATACACAGGGCGTGGAAACGGTTTATCTGTCCGCCATGGAGCAGGGAAGCGTGAAAAGACTGGGGCAGAGCCTGAGTAAGGATAACATCATCCTGACCGATATGAGTCTTCAGCCGGTTGAACAGGATATCACGCTGTATTTTTCTGATGCGGAGTGCCGGTATCTTTTCCCCGAGCAGCATAAAATCGTTATCCGCGAAAACGAACAGATCGAGCGGTATGTGGCGGAGGAACTGCTGAGCGGACCGCGGTCTGAGTCGCTTTTACAGCTGATTTCAAAGGAAACAAAGCTTTTAAGCGTGGTCACTGAGGACAGGATATGCTATATCAATCTGTCCGGTGAGTTTAAAACAGGCTTCTATGGCAATTTTTCCGAGGAGCGGCTCATTCTCGCTTCGCTTGCAAACACCCTGACCTCCCTTGACGGGGTGGACGGGGTTCAAATACTTATAGACGGGACAAAGAGGGAGTTTTTTAACCATCTGCCCATAGGAGAGCCGCTTATTATGAATTCCGGTGCGCTGGGGCCGGTTGATGTGCAGTCGGGCGTTGAGGACATCACCGTTTATTACCCGGACGCCGGTCTGGACGCAGTCGCGGCCGTGCCGGAAAAAGTTGTGTGGCGCGAGGATATCAGCGTTGAGCAGCTTGCGCTTGAGCAGCTGATATCGGGCAGTCCGCCTGCGTGGTCTTATAATCCCATCCCAAAGGGGACAAAGCTTGTTTCCTTCGATATTGACGAAGGGGTGTGCCGCGTCGGGTTTTCCCCCGAGTTTGTCACTAAGCACACAGCTACGCTTGAGCAGGAGCGCATGGCCGTCTGGGCGGTGGTGGCTACACTGACGCGTTTTGAAAACATCAGCTCCGTATATATTCAGGCGGCCGGTACACAGCAGGCCTATCAATACTTTTCTTTCAATCAAGCGTACGCCAAAAAGGACGTACTGAGATTAGAATAGATGAAAAAATGGAAAAAGAGGAAAAAAGAATGCAGAAAAAGAAACTGGGGTTCGACACACTTCTGGTCCATGAGGGCTACGAGCCCGATTCGCAAACGAACTCATGCGCGGTGCCGATTTATTCAACAACGGCTTATGCCTTTGAGAATACCGAACATGCGCGCAGCCTGTTCATGCTTGAACAGGACGGCAACATCTATTCAAGGATGATGAACCCGACGTGCGACGTGCTTGAACGCAGAGTCGCGGCGCTGGAAGGCGGCGTGGGCGCACTGGCCACCTCAAGCGGTCACGCGGCGATGGTCATGACCTTTTTTAACCTCATGTCGGCAGGCGATGAGCTTGTCTCCGCCAAGTCCATTTATGGCGGCGCGGTCAACATGATGTCCAAAACCCTCGCACAGCTGGGCATAAAAGTGAATTTCGTGGATTCCGACGACCCTGAGAGCTTCCGTGCCGCGACAAATGAGCACACAAAGGCGTACTTTATCGAGACCATCGCAAACCCCATGGCCGACGTGCCGGATATCGCCGCCATTGCCGCCATCGCGCATGAAAACGGCATTCCGCTTATTGCGGACAATACCATTGCCACGCCGTACCTGTTAAGGCCCGCCGAATACGGCGCGGATATCATCATCCATTCCAGCACAAAGTTTTTATGCGGCAACGGTTCGGCCATGGGCGGCATCGTTGTCGACTGCGGAAGCTTCAAATGGCTCGGAAATCCGCGTTTTCCAGAGTTTAACAAGCCTGATCCCAGCTATAAGGGTCTAAATTATGCCCAGGCGCTTGGAGAGCGTGCCTTTATCACAAAGCTGCGTACGCATATCCTGCGTGACATCGGCGCCTGCCAGTCCGCGTTTAACGCATGGGTCACGCTGCAGGGACTTGAGACGCTGTCCCTGCGCATGAAAAAGCACAGCGAAAACGGACTTGCCGTGGCAAAGTTTTTGCAGGCGCAGCCGGCAGTTGAACAGGTGTACTATCCCGGGCTTGAGAGCTCGCGCTATCATGCGCTTGCTCAAAAACAGCTGCCCCTTGGAAGCAGCTCCGTGTACTGCTTTGATTTGAAGGGTGGGCGCGATACCGCAACTGTGTTCTGCGACAGTCTCAAGCTGTTAAAAATTGTTGCCAACCTCGGCGATTCCCGCTCCATGGTCAGCTGCCCGGCCGTTACCACGCACTCGCAGCTTTCCGACGAGCAGCTTGCCGCGGTAAACATCCGCCCGGGTACCATCCGCATTTCCCTTGGGCTTGAAAACATTGAGGATATCCTCGAGGATATCGGACAGGCGCTCAAAGAAGTGGAAAAGATGTAAAAATGGCCCTCTGCCGCATTGGTGGTTTATCCGTGCGGCAAAGCCGCGCCGGTCCATATTTTTATAAAAGCACGCAGCGCGCGGAGTAGTCCGCGCGCTGCGTGCTTTATGTTATCCAGACGGGGGTGTTTGCGCAAAAGAGCTCGCATGGCTGCCCATGAGCTTTTCTCGCGGTGCTTGGCATTTATCAGAAAAATATGTAGCTTTGGCGGGCCGCTTGCTCAGTATCCGAAAGCATCCGTTTCATACAATGTACCGCCTAAAATGCGGACAGCATGACATGCCAGGCGCGTTACAGCGTGAAATCCTCTTTTTTAAATGACTTGGTATTGAGCACAGATGGCTTAGGCGGTAACCGCTTAAACGGGTCATAGCGGAAACGGCGGCAGGAAAACACGGAGGGTACGACGCCCTGTCTGACGCATGCGACCTGTTTGGGGTCAAGCTCGGTTCCATGAGTGCAGTATGCGCACCGGGGCTCAATTTTCTCACGAAAAAGCAAGCATCTCGCCTCCTTTGATAGGATACCCCCATTATAGGTTATTTTCAGCCGTTTTTCCAGTGTTTTTTTCCGGCATATGCCATGCGCGAAGCGCTTTTGCCTGCATATGCGCCCTTTTTCGGTTTGCCCGAGAGCATGGCAAACAAAAGCGTCAGCATCAGGACGACAAACACGGCACAGGCAAGCGCCAAGGAAATAGACAGCGCGCCTGAAAAATTAAGCTGCGTAATGGCGCCGATCTGCTCGGCCAGATAAGCGGACACCGGCGCGTCAAAATGAAAGGCTTTTGCAAGCAGCCAGGTGAAAACGGTTGAAATGACCGCGTGAACGGATTTGCCTCCAACATATGTCCAGGGGGAAAGCCTGCTCTCTCCAATAAAGGAGAGTACCTGAAAATGAACGGATATTCCGGCCCAGCCAAGCATAAAGGCCGCCATGGACAGCTTAGACACCAGTGCGCCCTCCGCGCCCTTGAGCGACCACACGCCGGAGGAAAGCTCAATGATGCCGGTCAAAAGGTGCGTGGCGGACTGTTCGTCAACGCCGAACACAGCCAGCGCTCCGGCAAGGATGCGCGCCGCAAACGGAATAAAACCCGATAAAAAAAGCAGCTTGATAACGATTGTAAAAAAGAGCACAAACGCGCAGATGTTTAGTACCGAGAAAAAAGAGGATTTGACCGAGTCAGTAAATGCGGTTGTCAGCCTGACTGTTTTGATTTTAGCGGCGCCTGCGCGCCGGTGAGCGTCCGCTCCGCGCTTATAAAAACGAAACAGCATGCCCACGGCAATAGACGCCGCGGCGTGGGCGAGGTACAAAAGCAGCCCGGCGCGCCCGCTTAAAAATACGCCGGAGCCGACCACGCCAAGAATAAAAGCGGGCCCTGAATTGTTGCAGAAGCTTAAAAGCCGTTCGGCCTCCTCGCGAGAGCAATCCCCTTTTTCATACAGAGAAATGGCAGTTTTCGCACCCACGGGATACCCGCCGATAAAGCCAAGGGCAAACGCGCAGGCGCAGGCGCCGCTTACATTGAACAGGGGTCGCATGACAGGCTCGAAAATCCTGCCCAGCCTGCCGGCAAACCCAAGCTCCACAGAAAGCGTAGAAAGCACAAAAAAGGGGAATAGCGATGGAATGATGGCGTCAAAGCACAGCCTTAAGCCGTCTCGCGCGGCGTTTCCCGATTCGACCGGATAGGCGACCAGCCCGATCAGACAGCTAAGGATGGCAAGTCCCGCCGCATATCTCCAGAAATTTTGTTTTGCAACCAGTCTGCGCATGCATTCACCTCAAAAGAATATATGCGTATCGGTCAATTTTCTTGACCTTCCGGCATAAAGTTTCATGTAAGAGGTGTGCCGCATCACGCAGGGCGGATTCATGAATGGAGGCTTCAATGGCTTCACCGAGGGAAAACATGTTTGAAAAAGCTGCACAGGCGCTCGACTTGCCGGCGGATGTGCTGGCTGGCCTTCCGCGCATTGAAATAACCGGATGCCGCCAGATGCTTATAGAAAACCATAAGGGTATTCTTGAATATGGCGACGAGGAGATCGACGTCAACTGCGGCAGGGTGATCGTGAAAATCCACGGCGTGAATCTGGAGCTCAAAGCGATGAATCAAAATGAGCTGATGATGGCGGGGACGATCCTTTCCGTGGAGTTTGCGTTTTAGCGCGTTCGGATATGCCGGGAAAACGCGGGGATATCGCGCGGACTTTCTGAAATTAGCTGTGTAAGGGGCGACGGCGGTGCTCAAGGTGGTAAATTACTTTCGGGGACATGTGCAGGTGCGCATTGACGGCGCTTTTCCCGAACGCTTTCTGAATATCTGTTCGCAAAACAGCATTTCGTTTTGGGCGCTTGAACGCATATCGCCAAGCTCACTCAAGGCAATGATGCATATCAGTGACTTTAAACGCATCAGGCGGTATGCAAAACGCAGTATGTGCCGCGTAAAACTGATAAAAAAGGTCGGCGTGCCGTTTTTTTTATGGCGTTTTCGCAGGCGGTACGCCCTGTACGCGGGGCTTGCGATGTTCATCCTGATCGTCTACGCGTTTTCCCTGTTTGTCTGGGATATTGAGGTGACCGGCGCACAGACCGTTCCGTATGAGAAAATTCTATACAGTCTTTCTCAAAACGGGGTCAAAATCGGCACCTATACCCCGGATATTGATTACGAAACGACAAAAAATAAGCTGCTGCTCGATATCAGTGAGCTGTCATGGGTTACAATAAACGTAAAAGGCAGCCGCGCAATCGTGGAGGTGCGCGAGCGGATTCCCGTACCCGTCATCATTCCCAGAAATATGCCTTGCAACGTCGTGGCGGCCAGGGCCGGGGTCATTACCGGCATTGATGTCCTTGCCGGCTCCCCCCAGGTAGCAGCCGGTCAGACGGTGGTCAAGGGTCAGCTTCTTGTCAGCGGCATCATTGACAGCGAAAAGGTGGGCGCGCGGTTTGTGCACGCCATGGCGGATGTGACCGCACGAACCTGGAGCACATTGTACAGTGTAATGCCTTTACAGCATCAGACCAAGCAGTACACAGGACAGACAAAAGTGCGGCGGGCGCTTATTTTTGGGGGAAACAGGGTGAATTTATATTTTAATACTAGTAAACCCTTTGACACGTATGATAAAATAACAGAAAAAACCCAGCTGCGGCTGCTGAAGAATATTGTTTTGCCGCTGGTCTATGTCAAAGAGGAATACCGGGCTTACGAGGCTGTTTCCTACGAGCTGTCTGAAAAGGAAGCGGAAGCGATGCTCCGCGAGAGTCTGGATAAGCGGGCGGGGCTTACAATCGGCGAGGGGAAAATCGAAAGCAAGCAAGTGAACAGCCGGACGCGCGCGGGTCTTGCCGGGGTGGAAATGACCATTGAGGCGGAAGAGCAGATCGCGCTGACAAAGGAGATTCCCGCTTCGGCCTACGCCGCCCTGCAATAAGTGTCTCCTCCGGGTCTGCCCCCGGAAGAGATAAAGCCAATGAAACTGCGGGCGCCATAAGCTGAGGGGCCCCATAAAACGGCACAACAAAGGAAAGGGTGACACACGCTCAGATGATTGAACAAACGATCAATGTCGACCGCCTGGAGCAGATCATCAACGTATTCGGTTCGTTTGATGAGAACATGCGCATTGTTGAAGAGAGCCTGAAGGTCAATGTCGTCAACCGCGATACGGAGCTAAAGGTGTCCGGAGAAGACGAAAACGTCATCAAAGCGGTCAAGACCCTTGAAGGGCTGCTGGCTCTTTCCTCAAGAGGCGAGGCGATCAACGCGCAGACCGTGCATTATATTATCGGCCTTGTCGACGACGGAAACGAAAGCAAAATAAGCGAGATCGCGGGAGACGTCATCTGCGTCACGGCAAAGGGTAAACCGATCAAGGCCAAAACGCTCGGGCAAAAGAAATATATTGACGCCATCGCGCACAACACCGTGACGCTGGGCATCGGGCCGGCCGGTACGGGAAAAACCTACCTGGCCGTGGCTGCGGCGGTGACGGCGTTTCGCAATAAGTCCATCAACCGGATCATCCTGACGCGTCCTGCCGTTGAGGCCGGGGAAAAGCTGGGCTTCCTGCCGGGTGACCTGCAGAATAAGGTCGATCCCTACCTGCGTCCGCTTTACGACGCGCTTTTTGATATGCTGGGCACAGAAACCTATAACAAATATCTCGAGCGCGGGAACATTGAGGTGGCGCCGCTTGCCTATATGCGCGGGCGCACGCTTGATGATTCCTTCATTATCCTCGACGAGGCGCAGAATACCTCGCGTGAACAGATGAAGATGTTTTTGACAAGGCTGGGCTTCGGCTCGAAGATCGTCATCACCGGCGATATCACGCAGATCGATTTGCCTCCCGACAAGATAAGCGGTCTGAAGGAAGCCATGAAGGTGCTCGTTAACATTGAAGGGGTCGCACAGTGTATGCTCACAGACCGGGACGTAGTGCGCCATGTTCTCGTACAGCGCATCGTCAAGGCCTACGGCGATTATGAAAGTACGCGCACGTTCAAGCCGCACCCTAAAAAGCTATGAAAAACAGAGTTCATGTCCTGACCCAAAAGCGTGGGCTTGTGCTGTCAGCGCAGCTGCGCGCGCTGATTAAGCAAAGTGTACAGGCTGCCCTGCGATATGAGGGAATAGAAACGCCATGTGAAGTGAATATACTTTACACAGATAATGCGGGCATACGTGTCTTTAACGCGCGTTATCGGGATGTAGATGCGCCGACAGATGTGCTTTCTTTTCCGCTGCTTGCGCATGAACCCGGGGAAAAGCTTACCTTTTCCTCCGGCGACGCCGATCCCGAAACCGGCGCCGTATGGCTCGGGGATATTATCCTGTCGGTCGAGCGCATGTACGCACAGGCGCAGGAGTACGGCCACAGTACGCAGCGCGAGGCGGCGTTTTTGACGGTGCATGCGGTGCTGCATTTGCTCGGCTACGACCATGAGCTTGGCCCGGAGCAGGAAAAGCGCATGTTTGAAAAGACGGAATGCATACTTTCCGGCATGGGGCTTTCAAGATAAGGAAATGGAGTGGTTGAATGCGCAGGCATATACGCAGGCTGATTGAAAGCTTCACAGTGGCCGGCTGCGGCGTGCGCCTGTGTCTGAAAAACGAGCGCAACTTCCGCATCCACCTTATGGCGGCGTTGTATGTGCTTGTCTTTGCGCTGATAGGCCGACTGGATGCCGGGGAATTCGCGCTTGTTTTCATCTGTATTGCGCTGGTTATCGGCGCGGAAATGTTCAATACCGCAATCGAGCTGCTGTGCGATCGCCAGAGCGGCCGGTTCGATACCGTTACGAAGGCCATCAAGGATATTTCTGCGGGCGCTGTGCTTGTGTGCGCGGTGTTCGCATGCGGTGTCGGCGTGGCAATGTTTGCCCGGCCGCTTGTTGTTACATGGATCATCCGGACGCTGCGCGCCTACCCTGTGGGGCTTGCGGCGCTGGTGCTTTCCGTACCTGCGGCACTTATATTTATAAAAGGAAGAAAAATTTAATGAAAATAGAAAAATCCGGGATGATCGCCATTATTGGCCGCCCGAACGTTGGAAAATCCACGCTCATCAACATGCTCTCGGGGGAAAAGGTGGCCATTGTGTCCGATAAGCCGCAGACCACGCGCGGGCGCATCTGTGCTGTTTTAAACCGGGATGACACGCAGTATATCTTTATGGACACGCCGGGCTTTCATAAGCCGCGCTCACGCCTTGGGGAATACATGGTGGATGTTGTGCGCCAGAGCGTCACTGACGTGGACGCGGTGGTGCTTGTGGTGGAGCCTGTGGCAAGCGTCGGCCGGCAGGAGAAGCTGCTCATTGAGCGCATCGAAAAAAACGGCATGCCCGCCATTTTGGTCATCAACAAAATCGATACGGTTAAAAAGGACATGCTGCTTGAGGTAATCGGAGCCTATTGCGCTGTTTTTAAATTTGCGGCCGTCGTTCCTCTCAGCGCCAAAACGGGGGAGGGTACGGAAAGCCTTTTAACTGAGCTTGCCGCCTTTATTCCGGAGGGGCCGCAGCTTTATCCGGACGGCATGGTGTCCGACCAGCCAGAAAAACGGCTGCTTTCCGAAATAATACGCGAAAAAATGCTGATGGAGCTTGACCGTGAGGTCCCTCACGGAGTCGCGGTGGAAATCAGCTCCTTTGAGACGCAGGCGGACGGGCTGGTGCGGGTTTCCGCGACGATTTACTGCGAAAAGGAAAACCACAAGGGCATTATCATCGGCAAAAAAGGTGCGATGCTGCGTCATATCGGTGAACTTGCCCGTAAGGATATGGAAGAAATGTTGGGCGCAAAGGTCTTTCTTGAAACCTGGGTCAAGGTCAAGGAAAACTGGAGGGACAATCCAAATCAGCTGCGCAACTTCGGCTTTGAGGGCTGACGGCGCCGTCGGTTTGTACCGTCTGCCCGGGGATGGTGACTGATGTTTATTGAGACACAGGGGCTTGTGCTCAGACAGGTTAACCTGCGGGAAGCGGATCTGCTGCTGACGCTGCTGACACCGGATCAGGGCAAAATTCCCGCGCTTGCCCGCGGCGCACGCCGGCGTTCAAGCGCCCTGCTCGGGCCGACGCAGCTTTTTGCCTATTCGCGCTTTACGCTGTTTGAAAACAGGGGGAAATACACCATTGACCAGGCGGAGTCGATCGACCTGATGATGGAGCTGCGCTCGGATATTGAGATCCTATCGCTGTCGGCTTACTTTTCCGAGCTTTTGGAGACGGTGTCCGATGAGGACGCGGTCAGCCCCGAGCTTTTAAGCTTAGGGTTAAACGCGTACTATGCCCTTGGCAGGCTCAATAAGGCGCCCGGCGTCGTAAAACCTGCGTTTGAGCTGAAGCTGCTTGCCCTGTCGGGCTTTGAGCCTGATATCTTTCAGTGCGCCGTTTGCGGGGAGCAGTGGCCTGAGAATGCGCAGCTTGACGTCAAACGCGGAATGCTCTACTGCGGGCATTGCCGGGACGAATCCGGCTCCGGCCCGCGTCTGCCGCTGAGTCGGGATGTGCTGCTGGCCATGCGCCATATTTTATACAAGGATGCCAGGAAGCTTTTTTCGTTCTCACTTACGCCCCCGCAGGCTGCGCAGCTTGAGAAGGTCTGTGAGGCGTTTTTATCCGCGCAGCTTGAGCGCGGCTTTTCCACGCTGGAGTTTTATAAAAAAATACAGTCGGCTCCCTGAAAGGGTTGCGCGTGAAGGCAAAACTGGCTTTTACGGCTGAATCGAGCCTGAGGCCTGACGCTCGGGCCTATGCGTGAAAACGGTGCCGGCTTGCGCCGCGCAGGCGTCGTCCAATGCGCTTTATGGCCGGACAGGGTACTGATATCTCCGGGTTTACCCGCACATGCGGTGAGTTAAGGCGTTTTTTGGGCGCACGCCGGAAAAACTGTGATGTGCGCGATGACTGCTTAATACAATTCCGTCCCAGAGAGGGTCTGCGGTCAATTAATCAAATCATATCGATGCGGAGTCAATGCATTATGAATCAGCTTTATGAAAAATCTTTGCGCATACTGGAGCTTGACCGGGTGCTTGGTATGCTTGCAGAGCAGGCCGTGTGCGATGAGGCAAAAGAACAATGCCTGAGCCTGCGCCCGTCGACCGACATCGAAGAGGTGCGGGAGCGCCTTCTGGAGACGCAGGGGGCCCGCCGGATGATCGGCACAAAGGGAGGCCCGTCTTTTTCGGGGATTGCCAACGTCGGTTCGGCTCTTATGCGGGCTGAAATGGGCGGCAGCCTGAACATGAAGGAGCTTTTGGACGTTGCCGGGCTTTTGCGCGCGGCACGGCTTGCGCGCGCGTACGCCGAGCAAACGAACAGCCCGGAGGATCTTGTCACGCGGCTGTTCATGCAGCTTCAGGCCAATAAATATCTTGAGGATAAAATCTATTCGGCCATCCTGTCGCCCGAGGAAATGGCGGACATGGCAAGCCCCGAGCTTAATGACATACGCCGGCAGATCCGCTCAGCCAATTCACGCGTTCGTGAAACGCTTCAGAAGATCATTACCTCCCCGGCGTACTCAAAATTTCTGCAGGACCCCATCATCACCATCCGCTCCGACCGGTATGTCGTGCCGGTCAAGGCGGAGTGCAGGGGGGATATCAGCGGGCTTGTGCATGACATGTCCTCAAGCGGTGCCACTTATTTTATCGAGCCGATGCAGGTCGTGCAGCTCAATAACGAGCTGCGCGAGCTTACGGCAAAGGAGCATCGGGAAATCGAACGCATCCTGGCTGTGTTTTCGGCGGAAACCGCCGACCACGCGCAGGATATCCTGCGCGATTATCAGGTGCTGGTCCGGCTCGACGTCATATTTGCAAAAGGAAAACTGACCTATCAAATGGACGCCGCCATGCCCGAGCTTTCCACCGACGGCTGCCTGAGTTTGAAAAATGCACGCCACCCGCTGCTGGACGCAAAGGCCGCGGTGCCTGTGAGTGTGCGCCTGGGCGAGGAGTTTGACACCCTGATCATCACGGGGCCGAATACCGGGGGGAAAACGGTAACGCTTAAGACCATGGGGCTTTTGGTGCTCATGACCGAGTGCGGACTGCACATTCCCGTGTCAGACGGCAGCCGCGTTCCGGTTTTTACAAAAATACTTGCCGACATAGGCGATGAGCAGAGCATTGAGCAGTCGCTTTCCACTTTTTCCTCACATTTGAAAAACATTGTGGGCATCCTTGAGCAGGCGGATGAGGGCAGTCTTGTTTTGTTTGACGAGCTGGGAGCGGGCACCGATCCCGTCGAGGGCGCGGCGCTTGCCATGGCGATAATCGGCCAGGCGCGTGCGCTGGGAGCCAAAATCGCCGCCACCACGCATTATGCGGAGCTTAAGATATTCGCCATGACCACGCCCGGCGTGGAAAACGCTTCGTGCGAGTTTGACGTGGAAACATTGCGTCCCACCTATAAACTGCTCATCGGCATATCGGGGCGCTCCAACGCCTTTGCTATATCCTCACGGCTGGGGCTTGCCGACAGCGTGATTGAACAGGCCAGGGGACTTGTCGACAGCGGCAGCGCACGGTTTGAGGACGTACTGGCACAGCTGGATGCAAAGCGTCAGACGATGGAGCGGGAGCTGCTCAATGCGCAGGTCCTGCGGCGGGAAAGCGAAGCCGAAGCGCAGAAAGCCGGCCGCTATCTTGCGGAAATCGAAAAGGAGCGGCAGAAAGCCGTCGAGCGTGCGCGCGCCGAGGCCGGCCGGATCCTTGAGGACGCCAGGCACGTCAGCCAGTCGGTCTTTGCCGAGCTGGATGAAATGCGCCGCCAGCAATCGCAGGACAATGACTGGCAGCGCATTAACGATGCGCGCGTGCAGATTCGGCAGCGGATAAACCACGCGCAGCAGGCAGGTGCCGCACCGGAGCAGCCCCGCCGTGAACAGGCACCGTCGCGTCCGCTCAAAGCGGGGGACACCGTCGAGCTGATAAAAATAGGAGCCAAAGCGACCGTGGTTTCACCGCCTGACAAAGATGGAAACCTGGTTTTGCAGGCGGGTATTATGAAAATTACCGCCCGTCAGGATGAGGTGCGCCTTGTCGAGCAGGAAACCGCTAAGAAAGCGCCGGCGCGCGTTTATCAGCCGGCGGGAGAGTCCCGTGCGGTCAGCGCCCAAACAGAGCTTGATCTGCGGGGAATGACGGGCGATGAGGCGGTGCTTGAGCTTGAACGGTTTATTGACGGCGCGGTCATGTCAAACCTCAGCCTGGTGTCCGTGATACACGGAAAGGGTACGGGCGTGCTGCGCGCAGCCGTACAGGCGTCGCTCAGGAAAAATTCCAGCGTGAGCAGCTTCCGGCTGGGCCGTTACGGCGAAGGTGAAACCGGCGTGACCATCATCGAGCTGAAATAGGGCGGAACTTTCGCCCGGACGGCGCATTTTGCGCGGCGAGGCAGCGCATACTCAAAAAAATGTTGACTTATAAGTCTGTTGTTGATATCCTATTACCAGTGGATAACGGGCATTTTAACTAAGGAGTGGGTTGCGATGTTTTCCAAAGAAGTTATCGTAAACAATCAGGTGGGGTTGCACGCAAGGCCGGCTACTTTTTTTATACAGAAGGCCAATGAATATAAAAGCAGCATCTGGGTGGAGAAGGATGAGCGCAGAGTCAACGCAAAAAGCTTGCTTGGCGTGCTTTCTCTCGGCATTGTAAAAGGTTCTTCCATCAACTTGATCGCCGATGGCGCTGATGAAGAGGAAGCTGTGGGCGCACTGTCCGAGCTGATCTCTTCAAACTTTTCCGAATAATTCCGATCGGGGTTTTAAGGCGCCGCCTGACAGCGGCGCTTTTCTGTTATCATGCCGGCTGTCAGCGGCGTTTGGTTTCTTGGCTTTAAAGCGGGGTGTGCATGACGGACTTAAAACAAAAGGCGCTGTCGCTTCCCTATCAGCCGGGCGTATACATTATGCTCGACAAAATAGGCGAGGTTATCTATGTCGGCAAGGCAAAGCAGCTAAAAAACAGAGTCAGCCAGTATTTTCACGATTCCGCCGGCCACAGCGCAAAGACGGCGGCCATGGTGGCACTGGTTCATGACTTTGACGTCATCGTCGCCGACAGCGAGTTTGAAGCGCTGGTACTTGAGTGCTCGCTGATTAAAAGGCATCAGCCAAAATATAATATTCTGCTCAAGGATGACAAGGGCTATCCGTTTATCCGTCTGTCCAGCGAGGAGTATCCGCGCTTTTCGATTTCAAGCCGCATGGAAAACGACGGCGCGCGCTATTTCGGCCCTTATGGAGGGCGATCAACCACCCGCGAGGTCATCAGCGCCATTCAGGCCGCCCTCAGGCTTCCGTCCTGTCAGCGACGCTTTCCGCGCGATATCGGACGCGGACGCCCATGCCTGAATTATCATCTGAACAACTGTATTGGATTTTGCAGGGGGGCAGTCAGCGGGCAGGAATACCGCGGGATGATCGGTCAGGCGGTCATGCTGCTGGAAGGCAGGCATGAGAAGGTGGCCGGTGAGATCCGCCGTCAGATGGAGGAAGCCTCGCAGCGGCTGGATTTTGAAAACGCCGCGCTGCTGCGAGACCGATATAATGCCATTATGCGCCTTGCTGAGAAGCAGAAAGTTATTTCCGGCTGCAGAATGGATATGGATGTGATCGGCTATTACGCCGCTGCCGCAAAAGGCTGCGTAGCCGTATTGCATTATGACAGCGGAAAACTGTTTTCCCGGGATATCGAGTTTGTCGAGTCGGCGCTGGAAGACAGCCCCAGGGAGGTTCTTTCGGCCTTTATCAAGCAGTATTATCTCTTGGGCAGGGCGCTGCCGCGCCGGATCCTGCTGCCGTGCCTGCCCGAGGATATTGAGCCTGTTTCCCGCCTTCTAAGCGAGCAGGCGGGACGGAAGGTGGAACTGACCGCCCCACAGCGGGGAGAGAGGGTCAGCCTTGTGCGGCTTGCGGAAAAAAACGCCGAACAGGAGGCCGAACGGGTGACGACACGCGAGGAACGTGTGGACAAGGCCTTAAAGGAGCTTCAAAAGGCGCTTAATATCGAGACGCTGCCTGCGCGTATTGAGGCTTTTGACGTTTCCAATACCTCCGGGGGAGAGATCGTCGCTTCCATGACGGTGTTTGTGCAGGCTGTTCCGAAAAAAAGCGAATACAGATACTTTAAAATGAAGGAAAAAGAAACCCAGGATGATTATCACGCCATGCGCGAGGCGGTAAGCCGGCGCATGAAGAGATATCTGGACAAAGACGCGCACTTTAGCTGCCTGCCGGACGTGCTTTTCATTGACGGCGGGTATGCGCACGCCGCGACGGTCAAGGGCGTGCTTGACGGGCTGGGTATTTTTATTCCTGTATACGGCATGGTAAAAGACGAGCGGCACCGCACGCGCGCGCTCGTAACGCCGAAAGGGGAGGAGATCGGAATCTCCGGTTCAACGGCGCTTTTCTCGCTTGTCGGAAGGATACAGGAGGAGACTCACCGCTTTGCCATCGGCTATCATCGCGCGCTGCGCGCAAAGCGCGGCTACGGCTCCGAGCTCGACACCGTTAAAGGCGTGGGAAAAGCGCGCAAGATGGCGCTGCTCAGGCACTTTAAAAGCGTTGCGGCCATTCGGCGCGCCGCGCCAGATGAGCTTGCGGCCGTGGTGCCTGCGGACACCGCACAAGCGGTTTTCTTGCATTTTCACGCGACGGAAGGCAAGCCCCCGGATGAAACGCCGGTAAATGAGGAATAACAACGCCTTCGACGGGCATTTTATACAAATGAGAATTCGTAGGAGAGGTGAACGCCATGCGCGTCATTACAGGATCGGTCAGAGGCCGCAAGCTCGTGGTTCCGGAGGGGCTGGAGACAAGGCCGACATCGGACATGCTCAAGCAGGCCGTGTTCAACATCATTCAATTTGATATCGAGGGCCGCCGCGTGCTTGATTTATTTGCGGGTACGGGACAGATGGGGATCGAGGCGCTTAGTCGGGGCGCTTTAGAGGCAGTGTTTATCGACCGGCGCGCGCAGGCGATCGCCGCTGTGCGTAAAAACATCGAGCTTTGTGGGTTTGACGCGCAGTCGCGCGTGATTCAGGCGGATGCGGAAGCGTTTTTGTCCCCCGGCTGCGGAAAGTTTGACGTGATTCTAATCGATCCGCCCTATGATTCCGCGCTTGCCGAAAGCGCGCTTGAAAAGATCGGTGCATTTGACATATTAAACGACGGTGGTATAATTATATGCGAAAGTGACGCCGGCAAACAGCTGCCGGAGCTTTCCGCCCCCTATGCAAAAGGCCGTGAGTACAAGTACGGTAAAAAGAAAATCACAGTTTACGGAAAGAGCGCGGCAGCTGACTGAACATCAGGCCTTCCGCTCTCAGTCCTTGTCCGGCAGGGCCGTATGGGTTTTTTGCCGGTTCGGCGGCACTGACTTATCATTGCCCGCGCGTTTTGATAGGCAGGAAAGTTTCGCGCGGAGAAATGGCGGCTGTATCCATGCTAACTGCAATCTATCCGGGCAGCTTTGACCCGGTCACGCTGGGCCACCTGGACATCATTGAACGCGCGTCGGCTATTTTTGACCATTTGATCGTGGCTGTTTTAGTTAACAGACACAAACAGACGTTGTTTTCCGCGCAAAAGCGCGTGGAATTTCTTAAAAGAGTGACGGCGGAATTTCCCAACGTTGAAATCGACACATCCTCGCTGCTGCTGGCCGATTATGCCCAGCAAAAGGGCTCGAACGTCATCGTCAAGGGCCTTCGCGCGGTATCTGATTTTGAGCATGAGTTTCAGATGGCGCTTACAAACCGCAAGCTCAATCCGAAGCTCGACACACTGTTTTTAACAACAAATTATAAATATTTGTATTTAAGCTCAAGTATTGTGAAGGAAATAGGCAGCCTTGGCGGCGATATTTCCGATTTTGTTCCGCCCGCGATTTTACATAATGTGGTGGACAAACTCAATAACCTGAACAAAGGAGAGTAAACCTATGGCTGGTGGTGTTGAGGAACTATTGGATATGCTTTACAATATGGTGCAGGACGCGTGGTCGGTGCCTCTGGGCAGTGACCGGTGTATTGTCGAGCGCGAAAAAGTGTTGGATATGATTGATGATATCAAGGCGACGCTGCCTGTTGACCTCAAGCAGGCGCGCACGATTGTGGAAGGGCGCAATGAGGTCATCAGCATGGCTAAGCGCGAGGCCGAGGGCATCAAGCGTCAGGCCGAGGAGCGCGCACGCCAAATGGTCTCCGAGGAGGAAGTGCTTATTACCGCAAAGCATAAGGCAAACGATCTGCTTGCGGCCGCGGATGAAAAGGCGCGCGAGGTGCGTCGGGTCACCAATGAATATGTGGAGGACGCCTTTAAGCGTACCGAGGATGCCATCAACGAGGCGCTCGGAGAGGTGCGCCAGTCGCGCGCCCAATTCCGTTCGGCCGTTTCAAAGCCTTCCGGTCAGGGTTCGGGTCAGGCGTAACCGCGGGAATACTGGTTTTATCCGACGTCGTTTTTTATCGGAATTACACGTAAAAACAGAAAAAAAGTATGTCTCCGGATGGATTCCATTTACGCTGTCGGAAAAGATCGATTCGTTATTCCGTCTTCCGAAATTTAAACTGAATACAAGATGTTGTGGTGGTGCACGCTGTGCGCCACCATTTTTTTATAAAACATCGAACATATGTTTTATATTATCAAAAAGAGTAGTTTTCTGTAAAAATATGAGGAATTGCGCGAAAATAATTCAAAATATTTCTTGCTTTTTTATTGCGGGAACGGTATACTGAGAGTGCTTAGTGGTGACAAGTGGTGGACAGTACCATTAAAGTACACCTCGGAACAGGGTGAGACAGGTGACGGGCGAATATCAGCACACGATCGATAACAAGGGCCGCCTGTTTATCCCGGCACGTCTTCGAGACGAGTTGGGAGAGGTGTTCTATGTCACCAAGGGACTGGATAACTGCCTGTCTATCTACTCGCTCAATAGCTGGAAGAGCATCGAGGAAAGAATAAGTGGGCTGCCGCTATCCAAATCAAGAAACCTGCAGCGCACCCTGTTTGCAAGCGCATCAAAATGCGAGCTTGACGCGCAGGGGCGCGTATTGGTGCCGCAGAAGCTGCGCGCTTACGCGGGACTAAGCAAGGACGTTACGGTTATCGGCGTTTCCAACCGGGCTGAGATATGGGATTCGCAGCGCTGGATGCAGATCGAACAGGACGACCTGACCTCGGAAAACCTAGCCGAGAGCATGGACGAACTGGGATTTTAGGATAATGAATATGAATTTTGAGCATCGGACGGTACTGCTTACCGAGGCGGTCGAGGCGCTGAATATAAAGCCCGGCGGCATCTATGTGGACGCAACGCTCGGCGGCGCGGGTCACACGGCGTTGATTGCCGCGCGGCTGGAGTCCGGAAGGCTCTTTTGTTTTGACAGAGATATCGAGGCTATTTCCGCCGCGCGTGAACGCCTCGGGGAACTTACGCAAAAGGTGAGCCTCATTCATGATGATTTTCGCAACATAAGGGCGGCCTTAAGCTCGATTGGTATCGACGGCATCGACGGAATATTATTTGATCTGGGCGTCTCCTCCCCACAGCTTGATAACGCGCAGCGGGGATTTTCCTACCAGCAGGACGCGCCGCTTGATATGCGCATGGATGCAGGCGCGCCGCTTACGGCCTATGACGTTGTAAACACCTGGCCGGCCTTGGAGATCCGCAGGATTTTATATGATTACGGACAGGAGCGTTACGGAGGGCTTATCGCCGCGGCCATTGAAAGACACCGTAAAATTAAACCCATTCGCACCACGCTTGAGCTGGTCGATATCATCAGGGGGGCGCTGCCCTCGCAAGCGCTGCGGGAAAAACAGCATCCGGCCAAGCGCAGCTTTCAGGCCATTCGCATCGCGGTCAATGATGAGCTGGGAGCTCTTGAACAGGCGCTGCGAGGCGCCGTGGAGCTGCTCAGGCCCGAAGGCAGGATCGCGGTCATCACGTTTCATTCGCTCGAGGACAAGATCGCAAAAACCGTCTTTACCGGGTATATCAAAAGCTGCATCTGCCCGCCGGAGTTTCCGGTATGCGTGTGCAACCGGAAGCCGCAGCTAAGGAGCATATCGAAGCACCCAATCGTTCCGACCGAGCAGGAAATCGCCATTAACCCGCGCGCACGCAGTGCTAAGCTGCGTATTGCCGAAAAGATATAGGGGGAAAACACCATGCCCGCAATCGCAGCAGGACAGACTTCACGCGTACATGCAAGCAGCGGAACAAAAAACAGCGCGCAGTCCTGCGCAGAGATGCGCAGGGATGAATACTGGCCGGAATATGACGGCAGTCTGGCGCTGAAAAGGCAGAGTGAGCTTGCCTTTGATCTGTCCCGTTTTGACGCGCGCACCGCGGTTCGCCGCGCCGTAGCGGTCGAAACCATGCCCGTGCGCGAGAAGGTGCAGCGCAAGACCCAGACAAAGCGCCGCGCCGCTGCGCGCGTGTCGCTGTTTACCGTTGCGAGCTTTATCATGGCCATGGGACTTTTACTTCTGATCGTTTACAGCTATGTACAGTTAAGTGAACTCAACGAAGCCGCCACGGGGTTTCAAAAACAGCTTCAAACCCTGAAAAATGATGAAGCGGTTATGATTACAGACTATGAAGCGCGCATCAGCCTCAAGGAAGTGGAGGATATCGCCGTCAACAGGCTCGGTATGGTTAAGCCCGAGCAGGATCAGATTAAATACCTCGATCTTTCAGGCGGCGATCACGCGGTTGTGCTGCCCAAAAGCCATGGCAGTCAGTCCGTGTTTCTGGCAGGCATCCTGCACGCGCTGGGCGGCATCGTAAACTTCATCAACTGATGCCGCGCAAGACAGCATAGATCAACGGAAACTGGCATATCTTGCGCGCATAGAGTATACTTATAGGATAGGGCATACCCATAATATATGACATTGATTAGGAGGAGTAAGAAATGAATGTGCATTTCTTGCTCTTTTTGCCGTTTATGAAGCAATAAGTACAGAAATTAGGGGGTCGGCGGCATGGAGAAAAAAAACGACAGCAAGCAGAAAACAGCTGCGCGCTCAAGCAGGACCAATCTCATCAGAACGGTATTCATGATGCTGCTGTGCGGAGTCTTTCTTTTTGTTCCGCTGGGCATGCAGCTGTATAATATACAGATTGAGCAGCACGATTTTTATGAGCAGAAGGCAGTCGAGCAGCAGACGCGCGACACGGTTATCACACCGGCGCGCGGTACAATTTATGACCGGAATCTGACGCCGCTGGCCGTTTCGGCCAGCGTTGAAACAGTTTTTATCGCTCCGGCTGAAATCAAATCCGATGAACAGGCGGAGCTGATTGCACAGGGGCTGTCCAAGCTTCTGGATGTCGACTATGATGCGGTGCTTAAAAAAACCAAGAAGAAAAACAGCTATTACGAAACCGTCAAAACAAAAATTGAAAAAGAGCTGGGCGATCAGGTGCGCCAGTTTATCATAGATAACAAGGTCAAGGGCATCCATCTTGAGGCGGACACCAAGCGGTATTATACCAACGGGAACTTTGCCTCGCACATCATTGGCTTTGTACGCAGCGATAATGTCGGCGCGGAAGGAATCGAGGCCCTGTACGAGCCGTTTTTAAAAGGGACGCCCGGAAGGGTCATCGCGGCTAAAAATGCAAAGGGCACGGATATGCCTTTTAACTATGAAAAATACTACGACGCGGAAAACGGGCAGGGCGTCGTTCTGACCATCGATGAAACCGTTCAGCATTTCTTGGAGCGGCATCTGGAGACGGCTATGGTTGAAAACGAGGTCACCGAGCGCGCCTCGGGCATCATCATGAATGTCAAAACGGGCGAGATACTGGCAATGGCGACAAAACCGGACTATGACCCGAATAATCCCCGCACCATCACCGACGAGCAGATTCTGGAACAGATGAAGCAGATGTCCGATAAGGATAAGAATAAGCTGCTGCGGGAAGCGCAGCTTGCCATGTGGCGCGACAAGCCGGTTGTCGACAGCTATGAGCCGGGCTCAACCTTTAAAATCATCACCACCGCCATTGCTCTTGAAGAAAAGGCAGTGAGCCTGACCGATCGCTTTTTCTGCAGCGGTTCGGTCCGGGTGCCCGGCTGGCCGCATCCCATCGGCTGCTGGAAGCACGCCGGGCACGGCAGCGAGACCTTTGCCGAGGGGGTACAGAACTCCTGCAACGTCGTTTTTGTCAATGTGGGACAGAGAATAGGCGCGCAAACCTTCTATAAGTACATGGAGGCGTTCGGTTTTATGGATAAAACCGGCGTGGACCTGCCGGGCGAAGCCAAGGGCATCGTGACGGATTACGCCACGTTTTCCCGCAACCTTGTGCCGGTTTCCGTCTACGCGTTCGGTCAGACCTTTAAGATCACCGCGATGCAGCTGATTACCGCCGTCAGCGCCGTGGCAAACGGAGGCAAGCTCATGGAGCCGCACATTGTGCGCGAGCTTGTCGACCAAAACGGCACGGTGACCAAAACCATCGAGCCCAAGGTCATCCGGCAGGTGATTTCCGAGGAAACCTCCAAACAGGTTTGCGCTCTTCTTGAAAGCGTTGTTACAGAGGGAACGGGCAAAAACGCGTATGTCAAGGGCTTTCGTATCGGCGGAAAGACGGGTACGGGAGAAAAACGCGACCTGACCGTTGAGCAGCGTGACGGAAACTATGTGGTTTCTTTTGTGGGCATTGCGCCCGCTGACGACCCGGAAATCGCTGTGCTGGTTTTACTTGACCACCCGGTCGGCAAGAGCAAGAACCTGCGTACGGGAGGTCAGATGGTGGCGCCGGTGGTCGGGCGCATCATGGCGGATGTTTTGCCGTATCTCGGCGTCCAGCCGGTATATTCCGCTGAGGAGCTCAGCGGCGTGGAGGTTACAACGCCTTCGCTTGCCGGCATGACGCGCGATGCCGCGGTCAAGCTCTTAAATGGGAAAAAGCTAAAATACCGCACAGTCGGAGACGGGGATAAGGTGACCGATCAGATACCTGCCAAGGGAGCAAAAATTCCGAATACCGCGGAAGTAATCCTGTATCTTGGCGCAGTCAAGCCGGAAGGTACCGTAAAGGTTCCGGATGTTAACAATATGTCGGCGGAGAGGGCGAATGCGGCCATCACAAATGCGGGGCTTTATATGGAGGCAACGGGTGCCACATCCACGCACGGCACGAGCATTGTCGCCGTCAGGCAGAGTGTCGCTGCAGGCGCTTCGGTGCAGCGCGGGACTGTTATAGAAGTTGAATTTCGCGATTTAAACGCGTTGGATCATTAAGCGATTCACGCGTTTTACAAAGGAAGGTGCGGTTTTGTGAAACTTAGCGAGCTTTTAAACGGTGTGGAGATAACAAAGCAAAATGCGCCTGGAGACATGGAAATTACAGGTGTCAGCATGGACTCACGGCACATTGTAAAGGGATATGCCTTTATAGCTGTTGCCGGCCTTGCGACAGACGGGCACCTGTATATAGACCAGGCGAGCAAAGCCGGAGCGAGCCTGATTGTTGCCGAGCGCGCTTTTGAAGGGGAAGCGCCGTATGTGCTTGTCAAGGACAGCCATAAGGCACTCGGCACGATTGCCGCAAACTTCTACGGCGCGCCTTCGAAAAAGATGAAAATGATCGGCGTGACAGGCACAAACGGAAAAACGACCGTGACCTATCTGATTAAAACCATACTTGAGAAGGTTACAGGCGCAAAGGTCGGGCTGATTGGTACCAACCAGAACATGATCGGGCAAACCATTCTTGATACCGAGCGGACAACGCCTGACGCGCTGTCGCTTCAAAAGCTTTTCTCCGACATGGTCGGAGCCGGGTGCGGGTACTGCGTCATGGAGGTGTCCTCCCACGCACTTTCACTCGGACGCGTTGACGGTATTTTCTATGATGCGGGCGTCTTTACCAATCTGACGCAGGACCATTTGGATTTTCATCAGACGATGGAAAACTATCTGGGGGCCAAAAGCAAGCTTTTTGAAATATGCGCGACCGGGATTATCAATCTCGACGATCCGGCCGCGGGAGCTCTCATGGAGCATGCGAAGTCAGAAAACATTACCTATTCGCTGAAAAACAACAACGCGGACGTTGTTGCAAAGGAAGTTAAGCTTAAAAACGGCAGCGTTGAGTTTCTGGCGCTCACGCTCGGTCAGATTGCGCGCGTACGGCTGAATATTCCCGGCCTTTTCAGTGTTTATAACGCGCTTGCGGCGCTTTCCTGCGGTTTGTCGCTGGGGTTTTCGCTTGAGGCCATGGCGCAGGCGCTGCAAAGCGCGAAAGGCGTGGTGGGGCGCGTGGAGGTTGTGCCGACCGGAACGGACTATACCGTTTTGATCGACTATGCGCATACGCCCGACGCCATGGAAAACGTGCTCAAAAGCGTGCGCGCTTTTTCAAAGGGAAGAGTGGTCGTACTGTTTGGCTGCGGGGGTGACCGCGATACGACCAAGCGGCCCATAATGGGAAAAATTGCGTGTGAGCTTGCTGATTTCGTCATTGTTACATCCGATAATCCGCGCACGGAAGCGCCGGGGAAAATCATCGCCGACATTCTTGCGGGCATGAAGGAGACGCAGACACCCTATAAGGTCATTGAAAACAGACGTGAGGCGATTGCCTGGACGCTTCAAAACGCGCGCGCGGACGATATCATTCTTCTTGCGGGCAAAGGACATGAGACCTATCAGGAAATCAACGGGATCAAAAACCACTTTGACGAGCGCGAGGTCGTCAGGCAGTGCCTCGGTATTCAAGACGACGCGGAAGCTTAAAAGTGCAACTTACCCTTTACTCATGCGCGCATGTGCGCTATGATAGAAAAAGTCTGAAAAAGGAGGCGCCGCGATGGAAAAGCTTACACTGGCCGAAATCGCGCTCGATTGCGGCGCGAAAGCACCGGAAGGGGCGGAGAACATTGCCGTTTCGGGAATATTCACCGATTCAAGAGCCATAGCCCCCGGAGGATTGTTTGTCGCGCTGACCGGAGAAAAATATGACGGCCATGATTATATCGGTGCGGCCGCGGCCGCAGGGGCCACAGCGGCTTTGTGCCAGAAGGAAATCAGCCATGCGGGGCTGCCGGTTGTCATGGTTGACGACACACGCCGCGCGCTGAGGGAGCTTTCACGCGCGTACAGGCGCCGGTTTACAGCATTGACCGTCGGCGTGACGGGCAGCGTCGGCAAAACTACCACCAAGGAGATCATCTATTGTGTTCTTTCCGAGGGCTTTAAGACGCTGAAAAACGACGGAAATCTCAATAACGACATCGGCGTACCGATGTCGCTCATGCGCTTTGAAAAACAGCACGAGGCGGCGGTTTTCGAGATGGGGATGAACCATTTCGGCGAGCTTTCCGTGCTTACGAGGCTTGTGCAGCCGGATATCGCAGTTATCACCAACATCGGCATTACGCATATTGAATACTTAGGTTCGCGCGAGGGGATCCTGCGCGCGAAGCTGGAGATCCTCGAGGGCCTCAGGCCGGGCGGTATTGCCATATTTAACGGCGATGAACCGCTGTTATGGAACCTCAAGGGCAAGTTGGGCTGCGATATCCTGTATTACGGGATTGAAAACAGCCGGTGTGACATTCGCGCGGCGGGCCTGAAGTCCGAGCTTGGCGGCATGTCTTTTTCGCTCAGCGCCCCGTCGTGCAGGTTTGACGCGCACATCCCCATGGCAGGCAGACACAATGTATATAATTCGCTGGCGGCTGCCGCGGTGGCGCTTCGCTGCGGACTAAAGCCGGAGCAGATCATAACCGGACTTGCGCGCGCGCAGGGCGCCGGCATGCGTCAGCATATATTTGACTGCGCCGGCATTACCATCGTGGAGGACTGCTACAATGCGGGGCCGGACTCCATGGCGGCCGCGCTGGGCGTCCTGTCGGAGCTTCCGGTCAGTGGCCGGAAGTATGCGGTGCTTGGCGGTATGCTCGAGCTTGGAAGTGAGTCCGAGAGCGCGCATGTGCGCGTCGGCAGGCTTGCCGCGTCCTGCGCCGATGTGCTGCTTGTTTACGGAAAAGGAGCGGGGGGGTATATGGAAGGCGCGCGAATGGCCGGCATGCCGGCTGAAAACATCCGCACTTTTGATACGCATCAGGCACTCGCCGCTGCGCTGAAGCTGGATACGGTCCCGGGCGATGCGGTTTTATTCAAAGGCAGCCGGGGCATGCGCATGGAAGAGGCGCTAAAGCTCTTTTTGGAGGCGGCAAAATGATTCGACTCATGTGCGCGTTTGGTCTGTCATTTCTTCTCACGGCGCTTATCGGACTGGCTGCGATACCGCTGCTGCGTCATATCAAGGCCGGTCAGAGCATTCGCGAGATCGGACCTAAATGGCATATGTCCAAGCAGGGGACGCCGACGATGGGCGGGATCATATTTATAACGGCTGTTGCCGCCACAATGCTGATTTTTGATCTCATTGGTTTTGGCGGAGTGGATTATTCCGGGTTGTTTGTGCTGCTGTTTGCCTGCGCTTTTGGCATGATCGGCTTTATTGACGATTATTTCAAGGTCGTTAAAAAGCAGAACATGGGACTGACCGCGCTGCAGAAATTTTTGCTTCAGATGTCCGTTGCGGCGGCGTTTTTGGCGCTGATGCGTTTTTTCGGAATGACCACGCCCAATGTGTATATCCCGTTTATCAATGTGACGGTTCCCGTTATTTGGGCCGTTTATCTTTTTTGTGCACTGATCTATGTTGTGGGTTTTGTCAACGCGGTCAATCTGACCGACGGCGTGGATGGGCTGGTTACCGGCGTGACGATTCCGGTGGCAGGCTTTTTTGCTCTTTTGTCTCTGGCGTTTTCCGGACAGTATTTTCAGGCGGGAGGCGTGCCCGCATCTTACGGAATCTTTGCCGCGGCGCTTGCGGGCGGGCTGGGCGGCTTTTTGATTTACAATTTTAACCCGGCCAGGGTTTTTATGGGGGATACCGGATCTCTTTTTCTCGGCGGGGCGCTGTGCGGGTTGGCTTTTGTCTGTGACAGCCCGCTCATATTGATACCGGTAGGACTCATATATTTGATTGAGATGTTCTCGGTTATTTTGCAGGTTGCTTACTTTAAGTTCAGCGGCGGAAAACGGCTGTTTAAAATGTCGCCCATTCATCATCATTTTGAAATGAGCGGCTGGAGCGAAAAGAAAATTTTTATCGTGTTTTCAGGCATTACGGCTGTGCTGTGCGCGCTGACTTATCTGAGCGTATTCGGCAAATATCTGACCTGATTAAATAAGCGGCAAGGGGGGATTTTGGCAGGTGGAAAAAACAGGGACAATGCGCAAAACACAGCCGGAGGATACCCGGCAGCTCAGCGGTCAGATGGATCTGCCCTTTGCCATGCTCGTGCTGCTGATCATGGGCATCGGACTTATAATGATGTTTTCAGCCAGCTACGCGTCTTCTTTATATGATTATGGCAATTCTCTGCATCTGTTTTTACGGCAGGCTCTGTTTGCCGGGGCGGGTATTGCCATCATGTTTGTCATTTCGTTTATGAATTATCAGTATTTCCGCATGTTTTCGCTGCCGCTGCTGGTCATTACCATAATCTTTCTGATTCTTGTACTTTTTATCGGAATAGAGGTCAACGGCTCCAAGCGCTGGATCGATCTTGGCATTACAAACTTCCAGCCCTCGGAAATTGCCAAGCTCGCGGTCATCTTGTGCTTTTCAAACATGATTTCGGTTTATAAAGAGAAAATGAAGACCTTCCGGTACGGAATTATGCCCTTTATCGGTATTCTCGGACTCATTGGGGGACTGATGTATTTTGAGCCGCATCTGTCGGGCATCATCCTTATTTTTGTCGTGGGCGGGTGCCTGATGTTTGTCGGCGGCGTGCACTGGGGATGGTTTGCAGGCGTGATTTCCGTGGCGGCGCCGCTTGGCTGGTTTGTCATGAACAATATGGATTATGCACGCCGGCGCATCGAGATATGGAGAGACCCGTTTTTAGACCCGTCCGACAAAGGGTATCAAATCATCCAGTCGCTTTACGCGATCGGTTCCGGCGGATTTTTGGGACTGGGTCTGGGTAAGTCCAGACAAAAATATCTTTATCTGCCTGAAGAGCACAACGATTTTGTTTTTGCCATTGTATGCGAGGAGCTTGGGTATATTGGGGCGCTTATCGTGCTGGTTCTGTTTGCAATGCTCATCCTGCGCGGCTACTGGATTGCCCTGCATGCGCGCGACAGGTTCGGTTCGCTCATGGTAACAGGAATCATGACGCTTCTGGCCGTTCAGACATTTTTAAATGTGGCCGTCGTGACCAATCTCATACCGGTGACCGGCGTATCGCTGCCGTTTTTCAGTTACGGAGGCTCTTCACTGATTATCCAGATGGCGGAAATGGGCATCGTTTTAAGTGTTTCGCGGCAGATGCCCGCGCCTAAGTCGGGCTGATGAAGCGGCGTCGTCATTACAGGAAAACGTTTCCCTTCAAGTTGCAATAAATCTTTTGCAGGCAAACATAATATAGACCTGCAACTAGCCGGGGAGTCGATGCGCATGAGAATACTGTTTACCTGCGGCGGAACGGGCGGGCACATCAATCCTGCCATTTCCGTGGCAAAGCTGTTTAAAATAAAGCGTCCCGAGAGTGTCATTTTATTCGTGGGCGGCGCAAACGGGATGGAAACAAAACTTGTGCCGGACGAGGGCTTTGCACTCAAGACGATCGATGTGCGCAGCCTCAAGCGTGGCGTATCTCCTGCGGCTTTTTATAAAAATGCGGCGATGCTTTTTAAAATGGCTGGGCTTCTATCGGACGCGAAGCGTATTGTTGAAGCCTTTTCTCCCGATGTAGTGGTGGGAACCGGCGGTTACGCCAGCTTTCCCGTTGTTTATGCCGCGTCACGGCTTGGGATACCGACAGTGATTCACGAGTCAAACGCCGTGCCCGGGCTGACTACGCGCCTGCTTTCAAGGCGCGCCGACAGGATTCTTGTCAGCTTTGAGGAAAGCGTAAAGCATTACAAACGGCCGCAGGCAGTGCGCGTAACGGGAACGCCCGTTCGCGAGGCTTTTATTTATACGCAGAAGCAGCCGGCCAGGCAGGCGCTCAGGCTCGATGAGCGTCCGCTGGTCGTTTCCTACTGGGGATCGCTGGGCGCGCGGGAAATGAACAAAATTACAGCGGAGTTTATGCGTCTTGAGGAAAAAAGCAAGGCATTTTATCATATTCACGCGACCGGAAGTTACGGCTATCGCTGGATGCCGGGACTTGTGCGGGATCTGGGCGTGGAGCTTGAGCAAAATCCGCAGCTCCAGCTGCGCGAGTATATTTATGACATGCCGCAGGTCATGGCGGCTGCCGACCTTGTTATCTGCCGCGCGGGTGCTTCAACGCTCAGCGAACTTGCCGCGGCCGGGAAGCCCGCCATAATTATTCCTTCACCCAATGTGGCGGGAAACCATCAGGAAAAAAACGCGCGCGTGCTCGGCGCGCGTGGCGCAGCCAATGTTCTGCTTGAAAAGGACTGTAATGCAAAAGACCTTTACACGCAGGTCTGCACGCTTTTAGAGCAGCCTGAAAAGCTGGCGCTTATGTCTGAAAAAATGAGCAGTCTTGCCGTAATGGACGCCGCGGAGCGGATTTATGAAAGCATTTTAGACGCCGTAAACGAGAAAAAATAAAGCAAGCTAAGGTGTGCAGTTTACAGTACGAAACGGGGCCGGAAACGGCAGTTGAGCTGCATATGGGGTGTACAAGTTAACATTTCCCCCGAAAAGGCATACTATGGCCTGAGGTGCGAATAGCGCCCAGATATGTGCCGGCGGAGATAGAGCCCGTGCCGGCGTATACGGGGGAGATTGGAAACATGAGCGTGTTCTTGATCAGGGGCGGCCATCCGCTCAGCGGAAACATCAAGGTGCATGGGGCGAAAAACAGTGTTCTGCCGATTCTTGCTGCGACGATTTTAAACGCCGGTGTAAATGTGATACATAATTGTCCGAAATTGCGCGATGTGGATGCCTCGGTGAGCATTTTGCGGCACTTGGGATGCACTATTGTACGAAATGGCAGCGAACTGGTGATCGATTCATCGGCATTATCGCGGTGTGAAATCCCGGATTATCTGATGCGGGAGATGCGCTCGTCGGTAATTTTTCTCGGTGCGGTTCTTGCAAGGACCGGGCGGGCCGTCATGAGCTTTCCTGGCGGGTGCGAACTCGGGCCGCGCCCCATTGACCTTCATCTAAACGCGCTGCGCGAGCTTGGCGCTGAGATTTTAGGCGAGGGCGGCAATATTATCTGTAAGGCGGACGCCATGTGCGGGAAAGAGATCAACCTTTCTTTTCCAAGCGTCGGCGCTACGGAAAACATCATGCTTGCAGCGACTGCGGCACAGGGCGTCACTGTGATACAAAACGCCGCGCGCGAACCGGAAATCGAGGACCTGCAGAGTTTTCTCATTGCCGCCGGCGCGCATATTTCGGGCGCGGGCACATCTACCATACGGATTGAGGGCAGGTTCAAGCTTCATGACGCCAACCATTATGTGATCGCCGACCGCATTGTCGCGTCCACGTATCTTTCCGCCGTTGCGGCCGCGGGCGGACGCCTGACGCTTGAATCGGTGTGTCCCGGGCATGTGTCAACGATCATATCCGTTTTGCGGCAGTCCGGCTGCGAGATCAGTCTCGGAGAAGATACGATTACCATTTCACGCACGGGGCCGCTGAGTGCCATGAAGCCGATCCGTACGATGCCGTATCCCGGTTTTCCGACGGATGCGCAGGCTCCGATCATGGCGGTATCCGCTACGGCGCACGGAACAACGGTTTTTGTGGAAAACATCTTTGAAAACCGGTTCCGTCATGTCGACGAGCTGACCCGAATGGGTGCGGATATCCGCGTGGAGGGAAGGGTCGCGGTTGTGTGCGGTGTACCGACCCTGTACGGGGCGAGTATGACCGCCACCGATCTGCGCGGCGGCGCTGCGGTGATTGTGGCCGCTTTGGGGGCGGATGGCGTCAGCCGGGTGTCCGGGGTGAACCATATCGATCGCGGGTATGAGTGCATTGAGCAGGTGCTTGGATCCGTCGGCGCGGATATTGTGAGGGTGGATGACGAGAGCGCGGGCGTATGATATAATAACCGCAGGCGGTTATTATATTTCAATTCAAGTCCTTTTCCTCGCCCCAACGGGGCAACCGGAAAAGATGACATAAAGATGACATACTGTATCACCGCCGCGGTGCGGCTATGATATAGTCGCAGGCGGTTATTATACTGCGATTCAAGTCCTTTTCCTCGCCCCTTTGGGGCAACCGGAAAAGACGACATATTATATCATTGCCGCCGTGCGGAGTATGATATCATGGTATTCTTTGCTTTTAAAAATGTGCGCAAACGGCATTTTGCGCCGCCATCAGCCTTTACGGCAGCATGCCTTTATGCAGGCATCCCAGAATAAAAAAACATGGAGCTTTGACATGGCCTACCATACTTACAGCAGCCGCGGACGGAAAAAAACAAAAAAAAGAAGACGGGGCAGGCGCGGCAGTTTCAGAATGTTGACCACATTTCTGACGCTGATTGTGATTGGTGCGGCTATAACGTTTGCGCTGACCGTATTTTTTAAGATTACGCATATCGAGGTCGTCGGCGCCAGCCGGTATACGCAAAGCGAGATCGCGCAGGCTACCGGCATAACTGTTGGGGACAACCTGTTCGGCATCAATAAGTTTATGGCCATTGACAATGTTTTTGAAAAGCTGCCGTACATTGAAAAGATGCGCATCCGGAGAATCCTTCCCGATACGCTTCTGGTGGAGGTAACCGAGTGTAAGCCTGTGGCCTATATCCCGTCCGACGGGAAATATTGGCTTATTGATAAAAATGGGAAACTTCTTGAGCAGGCGGATGCCGAGGCGGTAAAAGGCAAGGTGAGCCTTGTCGGGCTTACGCCGCTTTCCCCCTCGGCAGGAGACAGCCTCTATGTCCCGGAAGCGCAGCGCGGGCTGCAGAAGTCGGTATTTGAAGTGCTTGCGGCGCTGGATGAAAAAAGCATTTTATCCAATGTGTCCACACTATCCATAACCAGTGCATACAAGGTGCAGCTGACGTACCTGGATCGTTTCACGGTAAGTATCCAGATGCCGTGTGATCTGGAGGTGAAAACGCGTTTTCTCCTGGCGGCGGTGGAACAGCTCGACCCCAACGACCGGGGTGAGCTTGACATGACCTCCGACAAAACGACACGCTTTATTCCGGAGGCGGATACGCCGCCTCCCGTCGGCCAGACAGCCGGCGACGCCCCATCCGGGGAGCAGAAAGGAGGTCAGCAATGACGGGCAAAAACAAAGGGTCGGTCGCAATCGGATTTGTCTGCGTTCTGTTGGGATTTTTGCTGACACTTCAGTTTAAAAGTGTACTGAAAAACGGGGTTCAGGATACGCTGCAGGACGAACGCGCAGAGAACCTGTGGCAGGACCTCAACGATGAACGCGAGAAGACCGACGCGCTGCGCGGACAGGTTTCACAGTACAAGGAGGAGCTTGACCGTTTCCGTGAGGAGGCGGCGACTACCGGCAATTATGCGAGCTTTCTGCTCGAGGAGCTGACAAAAGCGGAGCTGCTTGCGGGGCTCACGGATGTGAAGGGGGAAGGCGTGGAGATCACGCTGCGCGACGGCAGCGAGTACATCATTCACGACGGGGATCTTTTGATGGTTGTAAACGAGTTGCGTGACGCGGGTGCCGAGGCGCTTTCACTCAACGGACAGAGGCTTCTTTCGACCTCGGAAATACGCTGCGCGGGCTCGATTGTCAGCGTAAACAATGTGCGCTGTGCCGCGCCGTTTATCATTAAGGCCGTCGGGGATTCACAGACGATGTATAACGCGCTTTTTTTACGCGGCGGCGTTGTGGACAGCCTCAACCAGTGGAAGATTGAAACGGCGGTAGAAATGAAAAAGGAACTTATCATCGAAGGGTATGCCGGCGTGGTTGACTTTAAATATGCACAGTCGGTCGGGGAGGAAAAGTGATGTATATTGTCCTTGGCCTTCTCATTGGCATTGCGATCGGCTTTATAGCTCCGTTCAGTATCCCGGCGGAATATTCAAGATATGTTGCCGTGGCGCTGCTTGGTGCGTTTGACTCGGTTTTGGGGGGACTCAATGCCAAGCTGGCGGGAAAATTCAAGCTTGATATCCTGCTGTCCGGCTTTTTCGGGAATGCGGTTCTGGCCGTTATCATCACCTATATCGGACAGAGTTTGGACATTGACCTGTATTTGGCCGCTATTGTGGTATTCGGTACAAGATTATTCCAAAACTTTGCTGAAATCCGGCGTCAGCTATTGACCTCGTATCGTAAAACGAGTAAAATAGAGGACATTGAAAGTGATACAATTAAGCCTTGATTATATTTCTATTTGCTAACATTCAAACAGGAGGAAAGCGATATGCCTTTCGGAATGGATATGGGACCCGACAATGTCGTGACCATAAAGGTATTGGGCATCGGCGGCGGCGGCACAAACGTGATTAACCGCATGATCAATGCCGGTGTGCGCGGAGTTGAATTTGTTGCGGTCAACACGGACAAGCAGGCTTTAAGCATTTCTAACGCTACATATAAAATCCAGATTGGAGAAAAGCTGACAAAAGGGCAGGGGGCCGGCTCCAATCCTGAAATAGGCAGGAAATCGGCGGAGGAGAACCGCGCGCAGATCGCAAAAGCGCTTGAAGGCACCGATATGGTGTTTATTACGGCAGGCATGGGCGGCGGCACGGGCACGGGCGGAGCGCCCATTGTGGCGGATGTTGCACGCGAGGCCGGGATCCTGACCGTCGGCGTTGTTACCAAGCCGTTTGCTTTTGAGGGCAAACGCCGCATGGAGCAGGCGGACAAGGGAATTGACGAGCTCAGGAGCAAGGTCGATTCGCTCGTTGTTATTCCCAACGACCGGTTAAAAAATGTGACCGAACAGAAAATCACCTTTATAAACGCGTTTGAAATCGCGGACGACGTGCTCAGGCAGGCCGTACAGAGCATTTCCGACCTGATCAAGCTTCCCGGACTTGTCAACCTTGACTTTGCCGACGTTACGGCCGTCATGAAGGATGCCGGATACGCGCACATGGGCGTGGGGCGTGCCGCGGGTAAATCAAAGGCGGAGGAAGCTGCCAAGATGGCGGTGCAAAGCCCGCTTCTTGAAACCTCAATAAACGGCGCCAAGGGCGTTCTCATAAACATTACGGGTTCTCCGGACATTGGGCTTGAAGAGGTCGAAAGTGCCGCAACGCTCGTGCAGAAGGCGGCTCATCGCGATGCCAACATCATCTTCGGCGCTGCCTTTGACGATAGCCTTGAGGATGAAATTCGCGTGACCGTTATCGCCACAGGCTTTGAAGAGGGAGAGGGCGCACTCAGGGAAGAAGCGCTGTTTTCCGAGGCGGCCACCCATGTGAGCGAAGCCAAAGCCGAACCGGTCGCGGAAGCGCCGCATGAGGCGCCGGTTGCCGAGGACGAGGATCCGTTTGATTCCATCTTCAGAATATTTAACAGCAAAAAATAGATCAAATTTAAAGTAAAGCAGGCCCCGATTTTTACGCAGACGGGATTTTTCGAAGGAGCGCGTGCGCTCCTTCGATTCTTTTTATTTGACTTTATTTGCCCGGATGAGGTTGCAATTTCATTTTTTACTGGTATAATTTAAAGGTACATCGGGTTAATCGGTTTGTTCACTCTGTGTCAGCACAGGATGACCTGGGAGGGTTTTATTTATGAGTAGTGTACCTCGAGGTACGCAGTTAAGCTTCATAATAACGGCCGTGCAGAGGATACGGGCCGTTTAGCCGGTTACATACATTTTGTCTGAGGCGCGTGGATGCCGCGGCATATGTTTGCCGGCGGCATTTTTGTGCAAAAAGACAGAAAGGTGTGACTGAGATGCTGACCTTTTACAAGACTGAAAATAACCGCATGTGTCCGATTCAAACGATAGAACCCGGCTGCTGGGTAAACCTGCTTTATCCGACGGAGCAGGAGCTTGCGCATGTCAGCAGCGCGCTGAGCATTGACGATTCTTTTCTGCGTGCCGCGCTCGACGAGGAGGAGACCCCCCGTATCGAGATGGAGGACAACCAGACGCTTTTTATTATCGACGTGCCGACCGCTGAAAAAGGCGAGGCCATGACCTATTCCACGTTCCCGATCGGCATCATTGTCACACAGGACAATATTATTACCGTCAGCCTCAAGGAAACCTCCATTTTAACGGAGTTTTCCGACGGACTGATTAAAAATGTACAAACTGCGCTGAAAACGCGCTTTATTTTTACGCTTCTTCTGCGGGTGGCAAACAGGTATCTGCTTTATCTGCGTCAGATCGACCGGATGTCGAACAACATTGAGCGTCAGCTGTATAAATCTCAGAGGAACAAGGAGCTTATCCAGCTGCTTGATCTGGAAAAGTCCCTCGTATATTTCACAACCTCCCTCAAGGCCAATGAGGTTACGCTTGAAAAGATTCTGCGCGGGCGTATACTAAAGCTTTACGAGGAAGATCAGGATCTGCTGGAGGATGTGCTTATTGAGGTTCGTCAGGCCATTGAGATGGCCAATACCTTCTCAAGCATTCTCTCGGGCATGATGGATGCGTTCGCCTCCGTTATTTCAAACAATCTAA
The DNA here is from genome assembly GCA_963678505.2 of Oscillospiraceae bacterium. Classification (GTDB taxonomy): domain Bacteria; phylum Bacillota; class Clostridia; order Oscillospirales; family JAVBQB01. The sequence continues at coordinate 88,194 of CAXXFP010000022.1, forward strand.
ACGTCATCATGAAGATCCTGACGAGCCTTACCATTCTGATCACCATCCCCAATATCGTTTTCAGCTATTACGGAATGAACGTAAAGGGTCTGCCGGTTGCCTATGCGTGGTTTCCGCTGGTCCTGTCTGTGGGTCTGATGGTGGTCACGGGCATTATACTGAGAAAAAAAGATCTTTTCTAAGCGAAAAGTTACCGTATACCGGCTTTATGTGTATGCGTGATTAGCGATGAAAAATCAAACAAGTGTACCCTGGCGCGATGTGTGCAGGGGTATCAATAGCCGCCGCCGGGTGTCTGACCCGGAGCGGCTTTTCATATATTTTCATTGATTTGACGGTTTTTGCATATTTCGAGTTGCTTTTTCAAAATTCGACTTTTATAATTCAATATATGTATCATGAATTATTTGCAGCAGCTTAACGATATACCATTTATATGGTACAGGGGTTTTGATGAAAGTGGGGAACAGGGAAGTGATCCCAAAAAAACGGATGAAATACTTTGCCCAAAAGAACATGAGCCGATTTTATCCAGTTTCCCGCATGGCTTTTTGGGCGATATTAATGATTGTGCTTATCTCCGGCTGTACGGTCAGGGACGCAGATCCTTCCGGAACGCCGGGGATGCAGCCCGGCGAAAGTGTACCGCCGGGCGGCCTTGCGTATATTCCGCAGGCACAAAAGCTTAAAATGCCCGCGATCAGTGAGGCGGGATATGAAATATACGGCACGGCATGGATACGGGATGACCTGCTTCTGGTTATGACACAGAAGGGAGCAGAGGGCTCCTGGGAATATAGGCTGTTTGCCTATCATACGGGGTCGGGCAAGGTCACCGAGTTTGCAACAGACATTGAAAACTACGGCTGGTTTGGCAGGCGGCTTGAGGATGGGCGCCTGTGCATGTATGACTATGACCGGATTTTACTGTTTAATACGGAGAAATTTACCTGCGAGGTCTCCGTTACTTTTCCGCAGGCGATCAGCGTAGGGGAACTGGATGTTTCTCCGGATGGAAAACGCCTGGTATATACCGATATGGAAAGCGGCGATCTGTACATCACAGGCACCAATTTTACAGACACGGCGCTGCTGATCGGGGCCTCCGGGGACGCGGGGGAAACCGGCCTTGGCAAGCCGTCAACCCCAGTGTGGTCGCCCGACGGCAAATATATCTATTATGAAATATATGAAGATGATATGGCGTCTCTTCATGTCATCAGCACAGACGGAACAAACGAAAAGCAGCTGCTCAGGATGAAGGACTGCTCGTTTCATCTTTTGAGCGACGGAAGTTTTCTGCTGCTGAGCTTTCATGGTGAACTCAGGCGGTTTGACCCCGCAACAGGCGCGGTGGAACTGTTGCTTCCCGGGCGCGAATATCTGCCTGTTTCCTGGGACGACAGGGGAAATTACGCGGCTGCGGTGCTGATTGGAGAGCAGGGAGAAAACGACTGTCTGCAGCTGTTTAGTCTCAATGACAGCAAGCAGCTTCGGCAGTGGACGCTGCCCCAGTACGCGCCGATCTATTTTGATTTTGATTCCTTCTCTCCTGACGGCAGTAAGTTTTCCTTTCTGTATACCAACGATGACGGGCAGAACGATTGTTATCTTTTGCGTGTAGAATGACATTTGTTCGATTTACGAATACTAGGTTTAGGCTTTAAAAAGCCGCGCGCAGTCAAGTTTTTCCAGACGTTATGATAACGGGAGGGCCAATGCAGGATACGATAAAAAAAGAAACCGAATACGCCGTTTTGATCGGCCTGTCGGCAAAGAACCTGACGGAAGATGAAACGTCGGACGAAGCCTCGCTTACAGAGCTTGAACAGCTTTTGCTGGCGGCTGGCGGCGTGTGTGCCGGCCGTGTTTTTCAGACGCGTGAGGCGACCGATGCGCATACGTTTATCGGAGAGGGCAAGGCCGAGGAGGTCCGCAATTTGGTTGAAAGCACCGGCGCGCAGCTGGTCGTATTTGACAACAAGTTGTCGCCCTCGCAAACACGCGCGCTCGAGGATATTTTTAAGGTGCGTGTCATTGACCGAAGTACGCTTATTCTGGATATTTTCGCAAGCCGTGCCCAGACGCGCGAGGGCAGAATGCAGGTCGAGCTTGCTCAGCTGAAGGATCTGCTGCCGCGCCTTTCCGGCCATGGCACACAGCTTTCAAGGCTGGGCGGCGGAATCGGTACGCGCGGACCGGGTGAGACAAAGCTGGAGACGGACCGCCGGCACATCCGGCGGCGGATCACCAAGCTGGAAGAGGAATTAAGGCAGGTGCGGCGTGTACGGACCATGGAGCGTCGCCTGCGGCAGAAAACAGATATTCCTGTCATTGCGCTCATCGGATACACAAACGCGGGAAAATCAACGCTCTTAAACGCACTGACAGGCGCCGGCGTACAGGCAAACGACCGCCTTTTTGACACGCTTGATCCGGCCACCCGCCGCTGTAAAATCGCGGATATCGAGGTACTCCTGACCGATACGGTGGGCTTTATCAGAAAGCTGCCGCATCATTTGATCGACGCGTTTAAGGCAACGCTTGAAGAGCTTGCCTATGCCGACCTGATTTTGCACGTCATCGATCAGTCCAATCCGGAATGGAAGCTGCAGGAGAAGGTGACGGAAAAGCTCGTCGCCGAGTTGAAAGCGGATAAAACGCCTGTTTTAAAGGTGTTTAACAAATGTGATCTGTGCGCGGACACGGACGCTGTTTATGAGCGCGGCAGCGTGTGCGTGTCAGCCGCGACGGGGCAGGGGCTTAACTTACTGCTCGACGCAATCGTGCAGACGCTTGACACGGGAAAACGCACCGTGAGCTTGCGGCTTCCGTATGCGCAGTCCTCGCTGCTGGATATGCTGTATCGTGAAGCGGTCGTCAACAGCGTTCGTTATGATGCGGACTTTATCGAAGTAAGTGCTGTGTGTCAGACAAAGCTTTTGTACAGGCTGCGGCCCTATTATTCCGACGAAGCGCCCGATGAAGATGAGTGACGCGTATCTGATGCCATACGGATATGGCGAGGACGAGCACACAGAAAAGCGTTCACGCTTTATCGGGCAGGTGTGGCCGGTCACCGCCGAGGAGCAGGCTGTCGCGCAGATAAAGAAGACGCGCGAGACGCGCTATGGAGCGGCGCACAACGCCTATGCCTACATCATACGGGATGGAGGCGCCATGCGTTATTCCGACGACGGAGAGCCGCAGTCAACAGCCGGCATGCCCATCCTTGATGTGTTCAGGCGCGAGGGGATCACAAACTTTCTGTGTGTTGTAACGCGTTACTTTGGGGGCACGCTTCTGGGTGCGCCTGGACTTACGCGTGCGTTTGCCAAAGCGGCGAAAATCGGCCTGGATGCCGCGGGTGTTTCGGAAATGCGTCTGTGGTCGGAAATCGCGATTGACTGCGGCTATCATCAGTATGAAATGCTGCGCCTTGCTTTGGCTCATGCGGGAGGAGCTGAGCAGGACACGGAATTTGCGGCGGATGTAATCATCAGGGCGCTGCTGCCCGCGCAGGAGCTTGAACCCTTTGAGAAAAGAGTACAGAATACGACCTCCGGCTCTGTCTGTGTGCAGAAAACGGGGGATAGGTTTATGGGAATACGCGTCAAATAACATGCGCCGGCGGCTGATATCGAATGTTTTATAAAATAATAGCTTAAATAAAAAGGATAAAGCGGTTTTTTGTCGTATTTATATATATGTAGGGTTTGTGTCAAAACTGGGATGGACAAGCATATGCTTGGAGGCTTATATGACGATTCGTGAGCGGGCGGAAGATGTGGAAAGGCATTCCTTGTCCGAGTATGCCGTTTTAAGCGCCGACTCTAAGGGTCGTCAGACACAGGAGCCTGAATGCGATATGCGTACCTGTTTTCAGCATGATGTGGACAGGATTACATATTCCAAGGCCTTTCGAAGGCTAAAGCATAAAACACAGGTTTTTTTGCAGCCCGAGGGAGACCATTACCGTACCCGGCTGACGCACACGCTTGAGGTCACGAGAATTGCACGGACGATCGCATGCGCGCTTTTTATCAATGAGGATCTGACCGAGGCAATTGCCCTTGGACATGATTTGGGGCACACACCGTTTGGACATGCCGGCGAGCAGGCGCTCGACGAGGTCGTTCCGGGAGGCTTCACACACAACGGACAGAGCCTGCGTGTGGTCGACCGTCTGGAGAAAAACGGGGCGGGGCTCAACCTGACGGATGAAGTGCGCGACGGGATCGTCTGCCATTGCGGTCCAATCAGAGCGCAGACGCTTGAGGGAAGGGTGGTGCACTATGCCGACCGCATCGGGTATATCAGCCACGACATTGACGACGCCATCCGCGCGGGCATATTAAAAAGCAGTGATATTCCCGCGCATCTGCGCGATACACTGGGGGATTCGCTGAGCAGCCGTATCAATACGCTCGTGCGGGACATTGTGGGGCAGAGCGCGGGGCACAATGATATCCTGATGAGCGCGCATATACACAGCAGTATGCTGGAGCTGCGGGAATTCATGTTTGAGCGCGTCTATCGCAATTCCGCGGCGAAGACGGAGGAATCCAAGGCGCGCGATATTCTTAAAAAGCTGTATGAGTACTATACCGTACATATGGACGAGCTGCCCACAGACTATAGGGACATCTGTGAGCAGGAAGGCGTGCCGCGCGCGGTGTGCGACTATATAGCCGGCATGACCGACCGCTACGCCGTGGCTAAATACGTCGAACTGTTCATTCCAAAGGGCTGGGGAATCTTATAGGATCGCCGCGTGTGCGGATTGCGTCAGCAGCCGCGAAAAACGGTAAAAAGCATAAAACTTGTTTACTTGATGGCATGTTGGGACCATATTTGAGGGTATTTTGCCTGAAAAAGTATAGTTAAGCAGTTTGTTGGAAAATATATACACAGAAAACGGATGGTGAGATAACCGTGGCTTTTTCAGACAGCTTCATAGACGAACTGATCAGCCGTACGGATATCGTAGAGCTTGTGACGCAATATGTGCCGATGACGCGGCGCGGCGGGAATTATTTTGGACTTTGTCCGTTTCACAGTGAAAAGACCCCGTCGTTTTCGGTTTCTCCCGACAAGCAGATTTTCCACTGCTTTGGCTGCGGAACCGGCGGTGGCGCAATCAATTTTATTATGCAGGTGGAAAATCTGGACTATCCCGATGCGGTGCGTTTTCTGGCCCGCCGCGCAGGCCTTGAGGTCATGGAGGATGAACAGGTTGGTCAGCGGAAGAAGCGGGAGCGTGTGCTTGAGCTCAACCGAATAGCCGCGCGGTTCTTTTTTGATATGCTGTCGGATGACCGGGGGCGCACAGCCTCTGAATATGCAGGGCGCCGTGGACTGAGCAAAAATACGATTGTGCGTTTTGGCGTCGGCTGCGCGCCTGACGCGTGGGACGGTCTGATCAAGGCCATGGCGCAAAAAGGCTTTGACAAATCCGATCTGCTTGATGCGGGACTTGCCGTCAAGAATAACAACGGCGGCGTGTATGACCGGTTTCGCAACCGCATTATGTTTCCCATCATCAATACAAGCGGCGATGTGGTTGGTTTCGGAGGTCGCGTGCTGGATGATTCCCAGCCGAAATACCTCAATTCCCCCGATTCGATTGCCTTTAATAAAAGCCGGAATTTGTTTGCCTTGAATTTTGCGAAAAAAACAAAACAGGGAAGATTGATTCTGGCAGAGGGATATATGGACGTCATATCCCTGCATCAGGCGGGATTTGACTGCGCGGTGGCGTCTCTGGGCACGTCGCTTACCGAGGCACAGGCGCGGCTGATGTCGCGGTATACCAAGGAAGTTGTGATCGCATACGACTCGGACCAGGCGGGCATGAACGCCGCGCAAAGGGCCATCGGCATTCTCAATAAGACGGGCGTGAATGTAAAGGTACTTCGCTATACAGGCGCCAAAGACCCGGATGAATATATTAAGTCCCGCGGACGGGAAGCCTTCGGACTGCTGGTTGAAGGCTCTGAGAACCACGCAGCCTACAGACTCGCTTCCATTGAGGCTAAATATGATTTGAAGATAGACGAGCACAGGGTGGAATTTGTCAAGGAGGCCGCAAAGCTCCTGTCGGGTCTTGAAAACGCCGTCGAACGGGAAATTTACGGCGTCAACGCCGCGCAGGCCGCAGGAATCAGCAAAGAGGCGATGACGCTTGAGATCAAGCGGGCATATGCAAAGCGCCGCAGCAAGGAAAAAAAGGATGTACAGCGCCGTGAAACAAACCCCGTGCGCATGTCCCAGCCTTTACAGAGGGACATTCGGTACGATGATATCGTGTCGGCAAAAGCGGAGGAAGGCCTGTTGACTATTTTGCTTAACAATCCGGAATATCTGAAAAGGGCGGGCGAGGCGCTTGCTCCCGCAGACTTTTCCGTTGCGTTTCTCGGAAAGCTATTTGAAAGGCTGATGGAAAGGCAGAAGCAGGGGAAAAGCCTGTCGCTTGCCGCCATGTCACAGGACTTCAGCGAAAGCGAACTCGCGCATATCACGCGCTTTATACAACAGCCCGTGGATAGTTCCAATGTTGAGCGGGCGATAGACGATCAGACAGGGATTATAAAAAAACAAGGAACGAAGCGGCTTGCGCTTGACGACGACGAAAGTCTGCTCAATCTCGCAAAGAGCAAAAGAAGCAAAAGCAACTAATCAGGAGGAACAGTATGGAACAGAATGAAGACAAAAAGCTTGTAATCAAAGAGCTCATTGAGCAGGGCAAAAAGAAGGGCAAGCTGTCGGCCAAAGAGCTTATGGACTCGCTCGAGGAGCTGGATCTGGACTCCGAACAGATCGACAAGCTTTATGACACGCTGGAAAATCTCGGTATTGAAATATCCGTTGACGAATATCTGGTTGAAACGCCGGAGGAGGTCACGCCTGATTTCGAGGAGCTCGAGGAGATTCCGGAAGAGGAGCTGGTCGACCCGGAAAGTCTTGTTGAGGGCTTCAATATTGATGATCCGGTGCGGATGTATCTCAAAGAGATCGGAAAAGTGAGCCTGCTGTCTCCTGAGGAGGAAATCGACCTTGCTCAGCGCATGTGTCAGGGCGATGAAAACGCCAAAATGCGTCTGGCGGAAGCAAACCTGCGTCTGGTGGTGAGTATCGCCAAGCGCTATGTCGGACGCGGCATGCTGTTTCTGGATCTGATCCAGGAGGGCAATCTGGGGCTTATCAAGGCCGTAGAAAAATTTGACTATACTAAGGGCTATAAGTTTTCCACCTATGCCACCTGGTGGATCCGGCAGGCCATTACCCGGGCAATTGCCGATCAGGCGCGGACCATCCGTATTCCGGTGCATATGGTGGAGACAATCAACAAGGTCATCCGCGTATCGCGCCAGCTTTTGCAGGAGCTCGGGCATGATCCGCAGCCCGAGGAGATCGCGGCGGAAATGAACATGCCGGTCGGCAAGGTGCGGGAGATCATGAAAATAGCGCAGGAGCCGGTTTCTCTGGAAACTCCGATCGGAGAGGAGGAGGACAGTCACCTGGGTGACTTCATTCCCGATGAGGATGCCTCTGAACCTGCTGAGGCAGCGTCCTTTACGCTGCTGAAGGAACAGCTTGTCGAGGTGCTGGGCACGCTTACACAGCGCGAAGAGAAGGTGCTTAAGCTGCGTTTTGGCATTGAGGATGGCCGCACCAGAACGCTTGAAGAGGTGGGTAAGGAGTTTAACGTTACGCGTGAGCGTATCCGCCAGATCGAAGCCAAGGCGCTGCGCAAGCTTCGCCATCCCAGCCGTTCAAAAAAGCTGAAGGATTTTTTAAACTAATGTGAATAATTCACATAGCAAATATCCGTTTATGTATGCATAATTCAATTCAGAACGACCTGCGTAAATCACGCAGGTCGTTCCATTTTATAAACGGCGTAAACCAAACGGTAAAATTTGTCTGCACAACAAATGCAGCTGCGATTTGCTGATGTTTTTGAAAGGCTACGAATCTTTGTACGCCGGTTAAAAACAGACGGTCGGAAGAATTAAACAATAACCGGTTATTTTGTTCACTCAGCGTGCCAAACCGGATATGCGTCGGCGGTGCTCCGGCAGGCCGCGCTTTTGGTAAGGCCGGAAGGGGCGAAGCCGAACGCATAGGTAATTGAACAAAATAAAAATTTTGTTCAATAGAGGGCAGGGGGAACGACGAAAATTCACTTTTTTTAGCTGTATCCAAAGACCGGCGTTTATCCTCAAATCTCAATATGGCGCGCTTATGATTTATATTACATATTCTTGCCGGATTGTTTCGTCTGCATGCTTTGATATGTTTCGTCTGCAGTTTCACATTTGTACTTAGCAGCAAACTTTTTATTTTGATATTTAATGCTGTGAGCAAAACAAAAATATTACAGCTGCAATGGTTTATGGTATTTTTGATTTGCTCAAATGTAAGGTTTTTATGGTATATGGCCGCAAAAACCTTTCCAAACAGGAAGTCAATAAATGGTTCACAAAGTGCAAAAACACGTTTGTTTTGGCACAAAAAGTCCGAAATATGCTGAATTTTGCAAATATAATGCGAAAATCGAATTTATTCAGTCATTATATTCGTTATTTATTTGTTATTCTGCAATTTCCAGAACCGGAATCATTGTGCCAATATCGTAGCAGGTTTCATTTGTCAAAAATATCGGAGTAACCTTGTGACGCGATAAAAACCGAATATTTCGGCTCTGTCCGGATGATGGTCAAGCGTACCGGTAAACGCCAGCGTGTCATCAGATAGCTTTGCACTGGCTCCGCCGATAAAGCCGTACGGATGACCTTTCAGACGGATATGCCCGGGGCGAATCAGCAGGCAGTCCATATTTGTGTGTACGGCGGCGTGAATCCCACTGTCTTCGGTGATGATTGCGTCTTTTTTAACAATGCAGACGCTGCACCTTGAATAGCCTTGCTTGACATGAATTCGAACCGTATTAACCGAAAGCATGCGTAATAGGCCCGGGTCTGTGTATCGGAAATTATGTACGGAGAAGCTCCCGATGGAGGCCAGATTCAGACCGATATTATACGGATATTGCGAAGAAACCTCAGTTTGCGCGGGTATCAGTTCAAAACCGAGCTGTTTTAAAAAGGCCAGCTGCTGCACACAGTCACGCTGCACAACGAGCCGGTTTTTCCCGAGATGGTGAACGATAAGATCGATGTGCGATTGTTCCGCTTTCTGAAGCTTTTTACAGACAGGCACAGGTAAAACGGAAATTCCCAGCGCGGTGAGCGGCGGAGTAAGCGCGTCAAGGTATGCTTCTCCGAGCAATAAAGCTGCGGCACGGCCAGCCGGAAGATTGGGCGCTGATACGAATCTGATGTTCATTCCTCCTTGAGCGCAAAGATCGGGTCAAGCCCCGACGCACGGATTGCCGGCACAACTCCGAAAAACAATCCAAAAAAGGTGGAGATCATCTCCGAAATTAAAATGTGTTCTATTTTAATCATGGGCGCAATCGACAGATACTCGGTAACGGCAACGGACAGCAGTGTTCCTGACAGCACGCCGAACAGGCCGCCGATGGCGCATACGATGGAGGCCTCCAGCAGAAAGCACACGGCAATGTCGCGCCTTTGCGCTCCGATTGCCATGCAAACGCCTATTTCGCGCCTGCGTTCGCTTGTGGACGAGAGCATGCTGTTCATGACTCCCAGCCCGGCAACGCCCAGAGAAATCGCGGCTATCGCGCTGATAAGCAGCGAGATCAGGCTGATGATCGAATTGAGCTTATCTCTGTACCCGCTGATGTTTTCAATTGCAAAGCCTTCCTGCGTGCGATGCCGGCGGTTCATGACCTTTGTAATTGTTTGTCCGGTTTTGTCAAGCTGCGCCCCGGACATACAGCGTATGGCAATCTGGTCGATGCTGTCGCTGCCGGTCATTCCGGACAAAACAGTATATGGGACATAAACAAATTCAGGAATGCTTTCGCCGACCAGCTGGCTTAGTCCGTTTTTCTGACTGCTGACAACCCCGATGATTTTAAAGTGCTCTTCACAGCTTCCAAGCGACAGCGCGATTGTTTTTCCAACTATATTATCGCGCTTATATATTTTATTTGCAAGCATGTCGTCGATCACCGCGACCCGGACGCCATATTCTATTTCCGTACTGTTTGGAAGCCTTCCATAGGATACCTTCAGGTTCATAATCTGGTCAAGATCATTGCCCACACCCCATATGACCGCACTCCCCTGCCAGTTTTTAAGTTTATACCCGCCATATTCAATGTTAACGGGCATCGCGCAAACGACCTCGCTGACGCATTTTTCCACAAGGGAAACGTCGGAGGCTGTCAGCGTGCCCGAGGTGGCCGGAGTGTCCGCATACAGGGTCAGCCCACTGATTCCGATCTGTTCAAGCTGACCGACGATGGCCTGCCTGCCCGCTTCGCCCAGTGACGAAATTAGCAGCACCGAGGACACACCTATAGCAACGGCAAGCGCGGATAAAGTCATTTTTGCCCTGCCGCGCATGACCCCGCGCAGGGAGAAATAAAGCATATCCATGAATCTCATTTATAATCCCCGTTGTCCGATGTTGCCCTTACACCGCTTTTTAAAGTATCAGACGGATTTAAAACAACCGTTTCCCCCGGCCTGAGCCCCAGAGACACCTCCACAAGCTCGTCAAGCTCGAAGCCGGTCTCGATGTACCGCTTATAAACGCGCCCGTCTGACAAAACGTAGACGGCCTCCCTGTTGTCCGTGTCCTGTGTGATCGCCTCATATGGAACAGCGAGTGCCGCGCTGCGTTTGGAAGTATAGATCCAGAGCGTGGCCGAAAAGCCGGGCTTTAAACTGATATCGGTATTCGTTATTTGCACAATGGCTTCTACATAGGAGGAGCCCCCGGTCAGCGTGCTTGCCTGTACCGCGGTGGGCATTATTTTTGTAACGACGCCGCTGTACAGACGGTTGTCAAATCCGGTTCCTTCTATATTAACGGGCATTCCTTCCTTTATGCGGCTGACACTGTTTTCAGGAATTTGTGCGCGCACCTGAAGATGGGAAAGATCCGATACGATCGCACACAGCTGTCCGGCGGAAACGACATCCCCTTCCTTTACGTTCAGACCGGTTACGACACCGCCGATCGGACTTGTGACGGTTCCATCAAATTCTGATGGCTTAGGCGTTTGCGGTGTAAAATCTGCAAGTCCGGAAAGGCCCTGTACGGAATATTGCGACAGAATGTCTTGCATGTCGCTTTCCTCAAGGCCTAAAAGCGATGCTGCGCCGGCTATATCCGATAGCTCCGGTATCACGGGGGCGGATGTTTCCACGGCCTGCGCGCGGAACAAAAGCTGCCCTTTCACTACCGTATCCCCCGGCTCTGTCATCAGCTGCGTGATGCGCATCGTGGTTTCGGCATAGAGTTTTTTTTCAACGGTCTGTTCGACCTTTCCTTTTGCCGATACCCGGTTATACATATCAATCTGCGTAACGACCGCTGTCTCAACAGGTACGGTTTTCAGATCTGCGCTGATGGGGCTGTTAAACCAAAGGGCTATGATTATTGCCGCGGTGAATGCAATGCTTATCAGGTTACGCCGCAATCTATCCTCTCCCTTCGCCTATATTTGGCGCGGTATATTTCCTGCTTTCAGGGCAAACTTATAAACAGAATCCGGGCAACACGCGCTCACCCACTGAAAACATAACAAAGACTGCGATTTTTCCTATGTCGGAAAACTAAAAAAATCTCAATGTTGCGGAGGGTACACATGAGTCTGATAGCGTGCATAAGCAATTGCATATACCAGCTAAACGGGGTCTGCAGCCTTGAGCGCGCCGTCGAGCGCGGTGTGCTGTCGAAGGAAGCAGGCTGTATCCATTATGTGCCTAAACGCAATAAAAATTCGGCTCAAATATTAAATAACAGTTAACAATGAAAAACTGAAAACAAACGCCCGCTCAGTTAAGAGCGGGCGTTTGTTTTCAGTCATAAATTAACGGCAAAATGGTAAAAATATCCGCAGATTGCTTGCCGTAAGCAGACTATTTGATCATTTCATTAAAATCATTTTCGGACAAAATACGAACTCCAAGCTTCCTGGCCTTTTCAAGCTTAGAGCCGGCAGCCTCGCCGGCGAGTACATAGTCTGTTTTTGCCGATACGCTTGATGAGGTTTTTCCGCCGAATTTTTCGATGACGGAGGCGGCTTCATCGCGCGTACAGCCTGAAAGCGTACCCGTCAACACAAAGGTTTTGCCTGAAAACCGATCGTCGATGCCGGTAAAAGTCGATTTTGTGTTGACGCCCGCCTGGCGCAGGCGGGTAATCAGATGATGCGACTGTTCGCTGTCAAGCCATGCCTTAAGGCTGCGCGCGGTGATATCTCCGATTTCAAAAATTCCCGCAAACGTCTCGGCCTGCGCGGATTCAACTCCTTCAAGCGAACCAAAATGCTGCGCCAGAAGCTTTGCGGCTTTCTGCCCCACATGCCGTATACCGAAGGCATACAACAGGCGGGATAAATCATTACTTTTGGAATTTTCAATGGCAGCAAGCAGGTTGCCCGCAGACTTTTCCCCCATACGTTCCAAGCTTATTATGCTGCTTAACTGAAGATAATACAGATCTGCTGCGGAGCGAACAAGTCCGGCAGAAATAAGCAGCTCGGCCACGGCGGGGCCAAGCCCTTCGATATCCATAGCATCCCGTGAGGCAAAATGCACGATATTGCGCAGCAGCTGGGCAGGACATTCAGCGCCCGTACAGCGGCTGGCGGATTCGCCCTCCTCACGTAAAACAGGTGCGCCGCAAACCGGGCAGCGGTCTGGCAGGTGGTAAGGAATTGCGTCATCCGGCCTTTTTTTAGCAACGACGCCCACAATTTCCGGTATAATATCTCCCGCTTTTTGCACAAGCACGGTGTCCCCGATGCGGATATCCTTTTCCCTGATAAAATCCTCGTTATGAAGCGTTGCGTTTGTCACCGTCGTGCCGGCCAGGCGAACGGGCGCAAGCTGGGCTTTTGGAGTCAGCACGCCTGTCCTCCCCACCTGAACGGTAATGCCGGTCAGAAGCGTCTGCTTTTTTTCAGGCGGGTATTTATAAGCAATGGCCCAGCGCGGGGCTTTGGAGGTGCTGCCGAGCAGGCCGCGCTGGCTGATCGAATTTACCTTGACAACCGCGCCGTCTATTTCAAAGGGCAGACTGTCCCGATGCAGACCCAGCTCGCGAATCCGCTCAAACGCATCCTGCATGGTCGTGAAGGTTCGATACGGAATTACTTTGAAGCGAAGGGTTCTCAGCAGTTCAAGCGTCTGGCTGTGAAACTCGGGAAACTGCCCGTCCATAAACTGAATGTTAAATACGATAATATCAAGTCTGCGCGATGCCGCTATGGACGGGTCGAGCTGCCGCAGCGAGCCCGCTGCCGCGTTGCGCGGATTTGCAAGAAGCGGCTTTTCAGCCAGTTCGCGCTCTGTGTTGAGCAAAGCAAAGACATCCTTTGGCATGAAAACCTCTCCGCGCACAATCAGTCTGGCAGGGGCGTTTTCAAGCTTCAGGGGGATCGATTTGATCGTTTTCAGGTTTTGCGTAACATCTTCCCCCACCGCGCCGTCGCCGCGGGTGGCGCCCCGCACAAAAATACCGTCCAGATATTCAAGCGCCACGGAGAGCCCGTCCACCTTTGGCTCGACCGCATACGCAACCGGCCCCACCGTCTCGCGCACGCGCAGGTCGAAGGCCGAAAGCTCCTCATAGGAAAATGCGTCGGTCAGGCTTTCAAGCGGTACCGCGTGAACGACACTTGAAAATGAGGAAAGCGGTCGGCCGCCCACGCGCACGGTCGGCGAGCTGTCGCTCTGAAATTCGGGATGGCTTTGTTCAAGCTCAATAAGCCGCCGCATGAGCGTGTCATATTCGTAATCCGGCACGGTCGGCTGATCTAGCACATAATAGCTGTGGTTGTGTGCCTCTAGCGTTTGCCGGAGAGCTTCGATTTCCTCTTTTGCGTTCATGTCACTACTCCTTTGTCCGGTACCGGGCTAAGTCAATAAGCCTGTAAAAATCATAGCATTAAGCCGGCTGTTTGGCAAGGCCGGCTTAATAACCGGGTATGCGATTGATGGCTTTAATGCCTGATGAACAAATCAAAAATACAACAGCGGCAATGGTTTGATGGTATTTTTGATTTGCTTGAGCACAGGGTTTTTGCGGCATGTGCCGCAAAAACCCTGTGCTCAGGATCTGAACCGTTCCGCTTCAAATCCTGATAGGAAGTCAATCAATGGTTCATACCAAAACACATTTGTTGAGCGGACATTACTTATTATCCAGAATCGTGGATTTTTGTGTGGAGGACGTATCCCCGGATTCATTAAAATAGGTGTAGTTGCCCGGGACTGTACCAACAATGACAGTTTCGGCCACATTGACCTGGGACTCCACGCTGGTAGTCTGTGAAGAGCCGGGCGTCAGGATATTCATATTTACCGTCAGCACCATAATAATCTGATGGCGGGTCTGGTTGATTCCGGCTGAGGAAAAAACATTTGAAAAACTGGCCTTGACCGAGCCGGTCGGTACGATTTTGATGGGGATTTTCGGGCCGCGGCCCGAAAACAGGTCGCCGTTAACGATGTTTCCCAGCGGGATACTCAATTCAGATTCATTGATAGAGTCTATTTTATCGAGAATGATGCTGGAGACTTCCACCTTGAGCTGGTTTATCTTGATCATGTTGGTTTTGAGCGCGGTGATCTTACCCTCCGAATCCTTCTCAAAGCTGATGAGCTCATCATATTTGATGGCTCCGTTGGATATTTGGGAGTCAACCGCGTCATTAATGGCCTTTGAAGCGAGATATGATACGCGCGAATAGGCCAGCTTCTGAATAAGCGGCCTCATCTTCATTTCCATAAGCAGAAAGCCGACCAGTATCACGGCGGCAAAAATAAACAAAGAAACAAATGCGCGCGGCATTCTTCCGCCGCGCCTGCCATAAAACATCATTCTTAGTTTGCCCGGCCTGCCACGCATCCCGTCACCCAATTCACAAATTTACTTCATAATTTGTTCCCTGCGGTATAGTTTATGCGCTTTTAAGCCGAATTGTGAATGTCCGGGCCTTAAAAATAGCAGGCCCTGTCCGCAAATAAGCGGACAGGGCCTGCTGAATTATTTCGTTACTGGGCGTCCTGTGAGGTGGCGACGATTTCATCCGGCTGCGCAGCCTGCTCGATTTCGCTTTGCGTGGGCTGCTCGTTTTCGATCAGCGCGCGTATGCTCAGGGAAATCTTCTGCTTTTCATTGTCAATATCGGTAATCTTTGCATCCACGTCCTGCCCTTCGCTTAAAACATCTCCGGGCTTGTTGATGCGGCGTGTGGTGATCTGCGAAATGTGTATCAGACCGTCAACGCCGGGCATGACCTCTGCAAACACGCCAAACGGCATGAGCTTGACAACCTTAACATGCGCAACGTCGCCAACCGCGTATTGGGCGGTAAACTTATTCCAGGGATTTTCATCACGCAGTCTGTATCCAAGTGAAATTTTCTTTTTCTCACGGTCAAAGGAAAGAACATAGACATTCACGGTTTCGCCCACGTTCATAATTTCGGACGGGTGTTTGATCCTGCTCCAGGAAAGCTCGGAGATGTGAACCATTCCGTCCACTCCGCCGATATCGACAAAGGCGCCGTAGGAGGTCAGAGATTTGACGACACCCGTATACTTTTTGCCGTCCTCGATTTCTTCCCAAACCTTATCGGCCTGGTCGCGGCGCTGCTCAAAGAGCATTGCGCGCACGGAACCGACAACGCGGCGGCGGGCGCGGTTGACCTCAGTCACACGCAGCTTTACGCGCGTCTTAAGCATTGTGGAAAGCGGAACGTCCTTGGCAAGACCGGTCTGCGAGGCGGGGACAAAAACGCGCACACCCTTAACGGTGACTACGATTCCGCCCTTATTCTCCTCGGTGACGATTCCTTCCAGAGGCTCCTTGCTGTCGCATGCGGCCTCGACATCCTCCCAGCCCTTAACGGCATCCAGACGCTTTTTGGAGAGCATGACGGTGCCCTCGACGTCGTTTACGCGCATGGCGTAGGTTTCAACCTCGTCGCCGACCTTGAACAGATCCTCGGCCTTGACGGACGGATCGTCGCTCAACTCGGAAACGGGGATGTAGCCGGCATGCTTTGTGCCGAGGTCCACATGGATTTCGGTAGGCGTTATTGCGGTTATTGTGCCTTTGACCTTATCCCCCGTGTTTATAGTTTTGAAGGATTGCTCCAAAAGCTCCTCAAAAGTCGCCTCGTGAACCTCGGACTCAGGCTGCTGGGCATTTTCAGGGGATACAATCTCCTGCTGTGCCCCGGATTCCTGGCCTTGATTCTTCATTTCTTCCGACATCTTATTATAGACCTCCTTAATCACCCACGCCGGCGTAGAAGCACCCGCAGTAATGCCGGCAGAGTTTATATCGCGAAAAGAAAGCACATTATGTTCAAAATAATCTGCGTTTTCGACCTGAACGACATTTTTGCACGCGTGCCTGCATATTTCAGCAAGCCGCATCGTGTTTGAACTGGCCCGGTCGCCCACGATAACCATTGCATCGTGCGACTCTGACAGCGTGCGGGCCTCATTCTGCCGCAAGTCGGTAGCGTTGCATATTGTATCAAAAATTTTAAGATTTGTATACTCTTTTTTTAACTTTTCTATGCAGGTTTGCCAAAGAGCACGGTTGAAGGTGGTCTGGCAAACCACGCACATAGGCGCATTCCGCTCAGCCTGTGCGCTGCTAAGCCATGCATCGATTTCCTCCGGGCTGCCGAAAATCAGCGCACCATCGCACCAGCCTGCGATTCCGGCAACCTCAGGATGCTCCACCGCGCCCAGAATAATAACGCCGCGGCCTTCATGGGCGCTCTCGGACACGATTTTATGGATTTTTGAGACAAACGGACAAGTTGCGTCCACATATGGGATGCCCCGCCGGTCAAGTTCATCAAAAACGCTTTTACCGACTCCGTGGGAACGTATGATGGCCGTATACCCTTCAGGGATCCCGTTTACGTCGTCCACGCACACAACGCCGGTCTGGCTGAGCTTATCCACCACCTGGCTGTTATGAATGATCGGTCCGAGCGTGCAGCAGCTGAGCCCTTTTTCCGCAGAGCCCATAGCAAGATCAACTGCCCGCTTTACGCCAAAACAGAAGCCTGCCGATTTTGCCAGCGTGACCTTCATGACGCAAGCCCGGGCT